>CAWCGC010000020.1:0-151043 GCA_963794765.1 Bryobacteraceae bacterium
GCCGCTCTGCATGCGCGGGGTGCTGCAGGACCAGTGCACACTGCAGATATTCAGGGCTGTGCAGTCCGCTGGTCAGCCTGAAGTGCCCGCGAAGGTAGGCACCAGTCTGTTCGAAGAGCGATAAAGTCTCTTCTGGTGAGATAGCCACGATTTCTATCGTAATCGTTCGTCAGGGCCGGCCGACGAGAAAAGAAGGCTCGCGGAATCTTCAGCGAGCCTGCAAATGCGGGTGTTGGAGTGGAATGCTTCCACCTCTGCGGACGTGGCCCGGAGCGTTCAAGTTACTGTCGTCGTGGGGTGAGCGAGAAGGCTTCAATCATCGGTCGTCCATTCGAGTCCATGAACGTCCGCAGGTTGGTTTGCTCATAACCCAGTTCCGCCGCATAGGAGAGCACATGCCCTGTCCTGCCAGGTTCGGATTCATTGCCCTTCGTGTGAGTGATGAAGAGCGTTCCTGGTTTGGTAATCTGAGCCTTTGAGAATCGTCGCTCATCGTCGTTCAGTGTTGGATCGTTTGCAGCGCTGAGTTCAAGCCTGCCCTGCGTGAACAGACGTGAATTGTCGAAAAAACCCCACTCGACAATACATAGTTCGGCGGGAGAAACAGTTTTCACCCAGGCGATTGCAGGGTAGAAAGCGTCGGTCCACGACATGGTACCTCCATACAGCAGCATGTCATGGTAGTAACTTGCGGACACCAGCATTCCCGAGATCATCAGAACCGAAGTAAGTGCGGCAGTTACTAGCCAGCCCGATGTCATCCGGTTAGTAAGTGCTCCGGCCGTGGCTGCGATAATTAACGCCGGAGCAGGCCATAACAAGATCGTGTGATGAACGCCCGTTCCGCCGTTCTTCACGGATGCCATCTGGAGCCACGTGATCGTGACACAGATGAGGCTGAAAAGCACGGCGCGGCGCGACGGGGTCCGCCACACCAGCGGTAACAAGGCAATGCTGAGAATGACGCAAAGAAGTTGCACAGTGTGATGCTGAACTCCCGTGAGCCTTGCGAAGCCGACGACCGGGATTTCGTACCACTTCAAGGGATGCCGGGCGGGACCCTCCCACTCCGGTCGTGTCAGGCTTCCGAACATACTCGAACCGTCGACGGTATCGCGCAACAGAGGAAGCTTGGAGAGCAGATCCTGATTCGTGTGTTCCACGTTGGAACGGAACGTAATTCCGTTGTTTCTGACGTTGTAGACGATCAGGGGAAATGCACCGGCTCCAAACGCGGCAATTGCAATTGCGGCCGTGCGGGGCCGAACTGTTTGTAAAAGTTCCCTCGGAAAGACGGCGGCAGCAGCGATCGCGAGTCCGGCAAGCGACCAGATAAACAACGCTTTATCCCACATCGCAAGCCCGAACGCGAAGAAGCCAAAAGCCAGCCACCAGAGCTTTCTCTCCTGGAACCAGGTGACTATGGCGAGCAGGCCCGCAAGCAGCAGCGTGTGTTGCAGGACCACAGGTCCCCAGTCCCATCGAATTGTAAGCAGGTAAAGCGGATCGGTCGCAAGCAGACCGCAGCCGGTTACGGCCGCTTTTGGTCCGAGCGTTCGCGAAAGCAACCGATAAAACAGCCAGACAGAAAACGACCCCAAAAGTACCGCAGGCACTCGAACCGTTGCTGCGGATACACCTAAAAAACGAAAAACAGGCGACCACAGACGCGACTTAAGCGTGCCGACGTAAGTCATCACCATAATTGAGTACTCGTGACCGAAAACGCGGACTCGCGTTGATGGGTCCCAGAACGGCGGATAAATGCCCGCAGAGAACAATGCTTCGTCAGTCTGCACACCCAGACGCGAAATACTGTAAATCCCCCATAAGCCAAACAGTAAACAACATCCGAGCGCAAAGATGTTTGCGCGGTTTTTTTCTCCAGGGCATTTCTCTTTGTTTATAAGACATTAGCACTGGCCGCCTTATTTAAGGCGTTTGAAGGGATCTTTCAACTGGTACGCAACCCCCAAAAGAGTCCGCCAGCTGCTATCGACAGCCAGGGCGACTTCGCTTACACTGCACTTAACCCAATAGTTCTATTCCTTTTGGCAGAAGCAGTGAGCCACGACTCGTTCGCTGCTCTGAGAAGGCAGGTCTGGTGCGATCTCTTACTTTTTATTTTTGTTTGTCGACTTTAGTAGTGAGCGGAATAGCTTTTGCGCAGCAAAAGCCCACAGTTGTAGTGAATGGACACCCCGCAGTTGAGGGTGAAGTTATCGTCCGTTTAAAGGCAACCGACCCTGCAACATTGCTTCGGGTTCGGTCAGCCGCACCCGCGGCACTGTTGCAATCCCTCGCTCCCACATTAGGTATTCATCGTGTTGTTGCGGCCGGGCAGACGACGCAGGCGCTGCTGCAGCTGATGTCACGGAACAGCGACGTGCTGTATGCCGAACCTAACTATGTCATCAAGACGAATCAGACGGCAACGACGCCAAACGATCCGTCTTATTCTCAGCTCTGGGGCATGCCGAAGATCGCTGCTCCCGCAGCATGGCGCCTCGCGACGGGCAGTGCCTCCACCGTAGTGGCCGTCGTAGACACAGGATTCGACTATAACCATCAGGACCTTGCCGCTAATGCCTGGAGCGCTCCTTCAGCGTTCTCAGTAAACATAAGCGGAAACACTATCACATGTCCTGCGGGTTCGCATGGTTTCAACGCGATCAGGCTATCCTGCGACCCAATGGATGACCATAATCACGGTACGCATGTGTCAGGAACGATAGGCGCGGTAGGCAACAACAATGTTGGCGTATCCGGCGTGAACTGGACTTCCCGAATCATGGGACTCAAGTTCATGGACGCGAGTGGAAACGGATACTTATCCGACGCGATAAATGCAATTGAATTCGCTATCCAGACCAAAACAGCGTTTGCAAATACATCGACGCCTGTCAACCTCCGCGTTCTTTCGAACAGCTGGGGCGGCTCCGGTTACTCACAAGCGTTGCTTGACGAAATCAATCGGGCGGGCTCTTACGATATGCTTTTCGTCGTCGCTGCCGGCAATTCGACCAGCAACAACGACGCGAGCCCGACGTACCCGGCAAGCTTTACGGCTGCCAATCTCATCAGCGTTGCGGCAACGGACAACAATGACAGCCTCGCGTCATTTTCGAATTTCGGCAAATCGAGCGTCAACATCGCGGCTCCTGGCGTGAGTATTTTGTCCACCCTGCCTGGTAATAATTATGGCTGGTACAGCGGGACTTCCATGGCAACACCGCACGTCTCCGGTGCGGCAGCACTGATTCTTTCGGCATGTCCGTCGCTGGGGACATCGGCACTTCGGTCGACGATTCTCTCCTCTGCCGATCCCGTCGCGAGTCTGGCTAATTCAGTGAACACCGGAGGAAGGTTAAACGTTGCCCGGGCAATTAGTAGCTGCGCCGCTCCGCCTCCGCCTCCCCTCCGATTCCGATTCCCGCTAACTTCTCCACGATCTTCCCGAATCCACTTTCTCTCGGTGCCTCATTTTACGTGGACACTAATCCTGTAGAGCTTGGCGTCAAGTTCCGGACCGATGCAGGTGGCGACGTCCTTGGGATTCGGTTCTGGAAGTCGGTGGCCGATACGGCGTTGCATACTGGATCCCTTTGGACCTCCGATGGGAAACTGCTTGCAACAGGCACTTTCGCGAACGAAAGCGCCAGTGGATGGCAGCAGCTGAACTTCACTTCTCCCGTGACCATAAGCCCGTTCACGACGTATATAGCGTCTTATCACACATCCAGTGGTTTCATGTTGGCCAGGTCCTTCTTCCAGGGCCAGGGCTATGACAATGGCGTGCTGCACGCGTTGCAATCGGGCGTTGACGGACCAAATGGCGTGTACGTCTATGGTGCCGGCGGTGCGTTTCCGAATCAGTCGTACTCATCGTCAAGTTATTTCGTCGACATTGCATTTGCACCGAGTTCGACTGCCGGGCACAGATTGGCGACAATTTTTGGTGCGTCCGCGCCCAATTCTGATCTGTATCGCGATGATCCCGTTGAGCTCGGCATCAAATTCCGATCCGATACCAGTGGAAACGTAACCGGTGTGCGTTTCTACAAAGGCACTGGCGACACCAGTACCCACACTGGTTCACTGTGGACTTCCAAAGGCCAGTTGCTTGCCACAGGCACATTCACCGGTGAGAGTGCGAGCGGGTGGCAGACGCTGACGTTCGCGACGCCTGTCGGCATCGCCGCCAATACGACGTACATCGCGTCCTATCACACTGGCGTGGGGTTCATTGACACGCAGCTCGCATTCGTCAACAGTGGTGTTGACAATGGCCCGCTGCACCTCTTGAAGTCGGGCGTCGATGGTCCTAACTCAGTGTTCAGGTATGGTCCCGGCGGTGTGTTTCCGACAGACACTTATCTGGCATCGAACTACTGGGTCGATGTAGTGTTTTCGTACTGATTCGGTCAATGTGTGTGCCCGTGCTGGCGGGCGGGCACACACATTTCTCCACTCTCCTCGCTTTTCCTGCTAACCCTCGATAGCATTCCGCGTATTAGAGTGCATGTCCCGAACACTATTGCTGTGTCTGTGCCTGCCTGTCGGCCTGCTCGCGCAAAGCGTAGCCGGCGACTGGAGCATGCACCTGTTGCGACTTGGCGAAGACTTCTACCAGAGCCGGCTTCACCTCACGGCAGAGTCCGAGGGACTCACAGGCACTTTTCGTGACAACACTGTCAAAGGCACGATTACTGGCGACCAGATTAAACTGACTGCGGTCGATTCCAAAGGAAAGGAAATCGGCACTCTTGAGGGTCGAGTTAGCGGGGATGAAATAACCGGAATCGCAAAGCTGGAAGACGAAGAACTCGGGTGGCGTGTGCGGCGCCTTCAGCTGTCGGACCGGCCGCCGAAAACACATGAGTTCACACCTCAATCATTTCATCGCCTGTTCTCCGGCACGATTGAGCCGGTATTGCGTATCGCTCCGGGCGACACAGTCCGGACTACCACGGTGGATGCCGGCGGCAGAGACGCGAAAGGCGTTCGCAGATCGATGGGCGGCAACCCGGAAACCGGGCCGTTCTATGTCGAAGGTGCGTTCCCCGGAGATACCGTCGCGATCCGGTTTCGGCGAATCCGGCTAAATCGGGCGTCGGCCGCAAGCGGTCGTGCGGTCGTCCTGCCGGCACTGGACGCCGGCTACGCTCGTGACGCCAAGTTCGACAAAGACTTCAAAGGTGACTGGACGCTCGATCTCGAAGGGGGTTTCGCGACGCTGACGAAAGCCACGGAGCGGTTGCGGAATGTGAAATTGAAGGTCCGGCCGATGCTCGGTTGCGTCGCTGTCGCACCCCCAATGAAGCAAGCCTTTCGAACAGGCTGGCTCGGATCGTGGGGCGGCAACATGGATTACAGCGGTGTCCGCGAGGGCGTGACGGTATATCTGCCCGTCTTTCAGGAAGGCGCGTTGCTGTTCGTTGGCGACGGACATGCACTCGAGGGCGACGGCGAACTGACCGGCGATGCGCTGGAGACCTCAATGGACGTCGAGTTCACGGTGGATCTAATTCGCGGCAAATCATCTCAGGCGCCCCGCTTCGAAGATGACGAATATCTGATGGCCTCCGGGATAGAAGGGTCTTTGCAGGAGGCCCTGCAGCAAGCGACCACACAGTTGATGAAATGGCTCGAGCGCGACTACAAGCTGTCTCCAAATGAGGCCAGCGTTCTGCTCGGAGCAGCAATAAAATACGACATTGCCGAGATCGTCGACCCGCAAGTACACGTCGTTGCTAAGATCAGCAAAACTGTCGTAAATAGTCTTCAGTAGCAGGACAGTGCCTGTGATATTGTGGTGAAGGTCGGCCTTCATAACCCGAGGAGAGGTGGCTGAGTGGTCGAAAGCAGCGGTTTGCTAAACCGTCGTAGGCCTTTAAAGTCTACCGGGGGTTCGAATCCCCCCCTCTCCGCCAGTTTCGATCACCCTGCGGGACCGTTCTCCAGGATCAGAGCGAATCAGTTCTAACCTGACCCAACTCACATCCAAGTCCGTCGGCAACTCCGCATTACCGTCTGGTCGGGAGCAGGAGAGTGAATCGTCTGCACCGTGAGTCCATCACGCAGCACGGATACAGGCCTTGACCTGACAGTCAGATATCTCATCGACTCCGGTAACCATGGGTTACAACGTACCGATGCGGCGGACGCAGAGCGGTGTCATCAACGTAACAAAAGAAATACGACAAGTTTGATTCCCGGGATTACTTGAAAAATGTGTGGAATCTAAGTTGACACTGATGTAGAATCCCTGTTCAGGTAATCCGGACGTTCCACAAAATGCTCTGGATAGCTCCATAATCCGATATTCATGTCGTATCGGATAACCATCCACGTTGGAACCGAGGGCAGTTAACCCCCGAATCGGAGAAACCTGATGGATTCAAACGACAACCAAAATACCGCCGCGATTCTCAGTCGATTTTCGCGCCGCAACCTTTTCAAAAGTGCAACTGCACTAGGTGCTGCATCGGCCGCGTCAGTAGCATTTGCTCAACAGCAACAACCGACCGGAGCTCCGTTCGGAACGGTTTGGGTTTACATCGGCACATACACGAGCAGTAAACCATCTGCATTCGGAAGCAACGGAATGGGCATCTATCTTGGTGCTCTCGATCTGTTTACCGGAAGGCTGGACATCTTACGACTGGTAGCACCTGCATTGCCGGCATCGGGTACCACACCCTCGACGTCCAGTCCGTCAACGCTCGCGATTGATCCATCGCATACGCACCTCTATGCGGGAAACGAATTCGGCCCTCCGGGAGCCGTCAGCGCTTATGCAATCAACCGGTTCACAGGTGATCTGACGCTGCTGAACGTCCAGCCTGCGATCGGTGCGCCAGCTCACGTGGGTGTCGATAATCGTGGCAGTTATCTGTTCGCCGCCGAATACTCCGGCAGCACTTTTGAGGTGTTCCCGATCAGGTCAGATGGATCTCTCGGCCCAGCTACACAGCAGATCACAGACGTCGGTAACCTCGGGCCGACGACGGCTTCCAGTGCGCCTCCGGGGAGTTTTGCGATCAGCGGTCACGACGCTCCGCACCCGCACATGATGGATGTGGATCCCTCGAATCGATGGGTGTTGGGAGCTGATCTGGCTCAGGACCGCATTTACGTCTGGTCTCTGAATGCAGGAACAACCACTCCGCTCGTCCCCGCATCAACTCCCTTCGTCAATGTGCCGCCTGGCGATGGGGCTCGACACTTCGTATTCCATCCGAACGGGGTTTGGTTCTACTCGATACAGGAAGAAGGCAACACCGTAATCTTCTGGCGCTTCGATCCGGGTACGGGCGCCCTCACCAAACTGCAGCAGTTATCAACGCTGCCGCCCGGGTTCGCCGGAACGGACTTCACCTCGGAAATCCGAATTTCGTCGGATGGCCGATTTGTTTACGGAGCAAACCGAACCCACGATACGATCGTTGTTTTCTCTGTGGGAGGCGGTGGTTACCTGACGCGTGTTGATGAGGCATCAACTCTTGGAGATTATCCAAGAACTTTCACCATCGACCCGTTCAACCTGTTCATGCTGGTCGCCAACCAGCGGGCAGACAACGTTACGTCGTTCCGAATTAACTGGCTTACCGGGCAACTGACCTTCACCGGCAACTACGCTCCCGTCGGAAGCCCATCGGCGATCGTCTTTCTTAGCTAATTGAGCTGAATGCGGACAGCCTGACGCAGCTGTAGTAACTGCAGCGTGTCGCGCTCGTTTCCTTCGAGGGACCGAAAACCTGCACATGCAGAATCCTCCCTTGCTAGCCGAATCAAGTGCACTCGACGTCGGGTCTCGCATCCCGGCATCCAACGCGGTGAACCAAAGCCGCCGTCGAATTTCGCATCGACCAGGGCGTTAACACGTCAATCGAGCAGATGTCGGGCGGCGGCTTCTCATTCTCGTTTCAACATCAGCGATCTTCGGTGTGCGTGCTGAGTCAGTGGAACGTAATGACGCACTCTCACGGCGCGTTCATAACCAGCTATCCGGAGCACGGCTTGTGCCCGGATAATGAAGCGCAAATCATCTCCCTAACGCCCACCGGCCATCACCGCTGTGTTTGTCTCTTCGAAAATATTGGCTGTCCGGCTAATCCGGGGTACGGGCTTACCTAAACACCGCAAAAGAAAATCGCATAAATCTGTTCCGCAGTACGATGCGGCCTGTCTCAGCTTTTGAAAGAGGGACCGAGCGGAACCGCTCCGGTCAGTTCAGCTCTTCAGGCAGACGACATGCACATGCGCTTTAAATCACTACTGATGCCGGCGTTAGCCGGCCTTTTCACCCTGATCGCCACGTCCGGCTCCGCTTCGGCTCAGGTTACGCTCTACGGGACGCTCTCGAATTTCGACCTTGTCAACGACAACACCGAGGTCGCTCGGGGCTTTGAGATCGAGTTTGAGGGTGCAAGTGGAATCTATAGCTACTACAACTCGAACCGCTACGGTGCCCCCACCGTCACGCCACTTCCCGGAGGAAGCGGGATGCTGATTCGGTGGGCGTCACCGTACGATCCCGGGACCGGGAATTGGATTACCGGCACTCCGGTCGCCGTCAAACCGACTGTGATGACGGGACATCAATGCATCATTGGAACAATCGGCTACGAAACGGCAGGCTGTGAGCACTTTGGCATTTCCGTTCTGGGCAACGCGACACGAAAGACGTACCGCTGGCTG
Organism: Bryobacteraceae bacterium; assembly: GCA_963794765.1. GTDB lineage: Bacteria > Acidobacteriota > Terriglobia > Bryobacterales > Bryobacteraceae > JAWXCM01. Next base: position 8,704 of record CAWCGC010000020.1, read on the forward strand.
TTCGCCGATCCCGGTAATCCCGGCCAGCTGATTCCCGCGGCAAACTCGCTGGTTCAGATGATCACGCCGACGTGGAGTGTCGTTCCCCCGAATGCTCCCGGCGCTGCCCCGGCTGTAGTGGTCAACGTCGATCCGCCCGTCCCGCCGCCACCGGCAAAGCTCTTCGGTGTGGCGCAGTGGATGAAGACTTACAAGACCGAAAATGTTCGCCAGGTAAACCTCGACGAGCTGGTTGCCGACAATCCCGTGGTCCCGGAAGATCCGTCCGAGATCGAAACAGAGTGGGAACTTCTTCAGGTGAATGTTCAGGATCCGGGCGGAAGACGGCGGCAGAAGAGGGGATCCGTGGGTGGCGGCAGTCATGCAGTAGTTCGCCGGTTTGAGCTCTACAAGTTCGCCGGTCAGTATGATCCGGTAACGAATCAGGCCATCTGTCTTGACGGCACCTGCACGAGCCCCGCGCCTTCTGAAGTCGGTGACTTCATCGGAGCTGAAAACGGCGCAGCTAACCTCAACGCTCCGGACTTCTACCCGGTGACGGTGACAGTAGCCGGCGATGGACAGGTGTCCGATTCCACAAGTCAGATTCGCTGCCCAGGCACCTGCACCATGTCAGTCAAGGTGGGTTCCAGCGTCACGCTAACTGCCAAAGGAGCAAAAGGCGTATTCGCCGGCTGGGGCGGAACCTGCAATGGAATTAGTACGACGTGCACCTTCAGCGTGAACTCTGAAGCTCCCGTGACGGCAACGTTCAAGTCGACATACAAACTGGTTCTTAAGACGAACGGTTCAGGTTCGGCCAGCAGCAATCCGGGCGGTTCAAGCTTCCTCGAAGGTACAGTCGTTACGGTCACGGCTGCCCCGAGCGCTGGAGCCACATGGAAGGGCTGGACCGGAGGGGGCTGCAGCGGTCTCTCGCTCTCCTGCACGGTGACAATTGCAGCAGACACGACACTGACTGCAAATTTCCGTTAAGACAAACTGTCTTAGTTAATCGAACGAGCGCCCGCGGGATGCACCTGCGGGCGTTTTTTTCTTTCCCGATCAGAAGGACACGCAATACTGAAACAGAGCACTGCGTTTGATGAGACCTATTGCGAAGCTGTGGTCGGTCGCGGCACTGGTCTGCTTCAGTTTGGGCGTTTCAGCCGGAGAAACACGGCCGTCTGCCGAGTTGGCTCGGCTGCAGTCACTCCAGGAATCGGGCAAGCTTAATGAGGCAAGGTCGGGCTATGAAAGTCTGCTTCGCGCCGGCACGCTCGATGATGCTGTAAAAGCCGCATCCCTGCTCGGCCTGGCGCGTATCGATGTTGCAGGTGGACATTACGCAGAGAGCATTCGGAACGGCGGGGCTTCGGCCTCATTATTCCGAAAGCTCCGAGATGATGCCAGCGTTGCCGCAGCCATGACGACGTCGGGCATCGCACGTCTGTATTCGGGTGACTACGCCGGAGCACTTCGCGATCAGGAAATAGCGCTGGAGATCGCACGCCGAATTAAAGATCAGGCGAACGAGGTAACTCGCCTGAACAATATCGGAAACGTCTTCTACTTTCAGGGCCGCTACTCCGCGGCGCTGGACCGTTACTCGGAAGCAATGCAGATTGTTAGTCGGGCTGATGCACAACCGTGGGTCACAGCAAGACGGCAGCTGACGAACGCCAATCTGGCGACAATCTATCAGCGGCTCGGCTTATATGACCGTGCTCTCGACACGTATGGACAAATGCGCCTGATCAGTGGCGAGACGCTGCGCCCCATCGAACAGGCCCAGGTACTGGCCAATATGGGTGCGCTGTACCGGCGACTGGGCGATCCGGTTAAGGCACTGGAACAGTATCACGCGGCGCAGGCGTTGTATCAGCGGTCGCATCTGCGATCAGGTGAGATCGCGGTTCTGAACAACATCGGCATCGCCCAGGTGCTCGACCTCAACGCTCTCCCCCAAGCATTGGAGACGTTTGACAAGTCTGTGGCGCTGGCAACTGAGTCGCAGGATCGTCCGTTGCTATTACATTCGACGATTTACAGGGGTGAGACCCTGGCTCACATGGGCGAGTGGGAGCGTGCGCGGACCGACTTCCGTACGGCTCTTCAGCTTGCCGAGTCGCTCCACTCGGGAGAGGAGGAATGGAAGGCACTGTTTGGTCTTGCTCGCTTCGAGACGCACACTGGTAATCACACGGAGTCACAAAGACTGCTTAGGCAAGCCGTCGCACAGATCGAATCGCTTCGGTCCGAGATCGGAAGTGCTGTATCGGCTCGCGGCTTTCTAACCGACAAGCGTCTGGTGTATGACGAGCTGATCCGTCAGCTGATCGAGACAGCGAGTCCGAATACAACCGAGCTCTTTACTTTGTTTGAGCAGTCGCGTTCGCGAGGCGTTCGGCAGGAAGCGAGTGCCAGAACCGCTGTGCGATCCCTGACGGAGGTCCAGCAGGCCCTTCGCCCTGAGCAGACTTTGCTCGAGTACTGGCTCGGAAAGGACGGCTTGGGAGCATGGATCAGCATAACGTCTTCACAGAACGAACTTAGGCGCCTGAACACGTCACCGGAACTGAAGACCGACATCGCCAGACTCGCAGCATCTTTAGCCCGACCTGCAGACGACAGCTGGATGCCTCTCGCGGCGAGCATTCGTCAGCAGCTATTACCGGCCCAGGTCGAGAGCCACCGGCACTGGATCATTGTTGCCGACCGGGAGCTCAGCTTGTTGCCGTTCGAAGCCCTGCTTGGCGCTGGTGTCGAGGTTTCGTATCTGCCTGCGGCAGGCTTCCTGATCAACTCGCAACGAACCCGTCGAGCCGTGCGGCCTCCGTGGTTCTCCAGCCTGCTGGCGTTCGCGGACCCGAGACCCGCCTCAGCCGGAAGTACAGTCGCCGTCGCCGGCGATTTGACACCTTTGCCCCGGGCAGACGACGAAGTCAATTCGGCCGGAAAGAGTCTTGGCGGCCGAGCTGAGATCCACATCGGGGCCGATGCTCTGAAAAAGTGGATTCGTCCTGCGCCTGTCGTCCACCTTGCGACACATGGCCAGGCTGTTCTGGAGGATCCTGCGCGCTCGTGGCTGCTCTTCGCGCCCGCCCCAGCGACCAGACAGCGATTCGACTTCCTGTTTCTGCCGGAAGTCGAGAAGATGAACCTGGGAGGCGTCCAACTATTGACCGCATCGGCATGCGAAACGGACGCCGGTGCGATCCAGGAAGGTGAAGGGCCCCGCAACTTTAGCCGGGCATTCCTTGGCGCAGGCGTTCGAACCGTCGTCAGTTCACTGTGGCGGGTCGAAGACGCCAGCACGTCGGAACTGATGAAAGTTTTCTACGCGGAGCTTGGAAACGGGCAAAGGGCAGCAGCCGCGCTGCGGTCAGCACGATCCTCCGTTGCGGCTTTGCCCGGTCGCTCTCACCCGTGTTACTGGGCGGCTTTTACACTATCGGGCGATCCAGATCTGATCCTGGATTATGTGGTGTCCTGGCCGTTACTCCTCGCAGGGCTGCTGGGCGCCGGTGGACTCGGACTTGTCGTAATCGGAGCACTTCGAAAACAACGCTAATTGAAGTTCGGTACCACTGGAGCCGCCGTTCCCTGTGCGTCATCGCCGGAGATGCCGAGGATCTGAATAGCCGCGGTTGATGAGATGCGAAGCACATCCCCTGTGCTTACGAGCGCCCCGTCCATCAGGCCGGCAACATCGTCCATGATCCGCGTCCCGGAGGGCAGCACGACCGTGTTCAGAACCCGGCTGCCATCTGACTTCGTCAGTTCCAGACTGACGGAAACCGGGCCCGGGTTCTGATTTTGCAACGCGACACCGAGGAACTGATCCGAACCTGAATCCGGAACTGGCCCGATCTGCGCGACAGCATGTGTCTGAACAGAGAACGCTGGTTCGACAGAACGAAGCAGCGTACGAGACGGCGTTCTGACGAGCGTCCCGCGAAGGTATGCGAAGTACCTGTCACTCGTGTTATCAGGGTTCTGGATCTCGAAGAACTGCCCGTCGAGAGAGGTCCTCTCTTTCAGTGTGACGGCTATCTCCTGCGAGCTGACGTATTCCACTGAGCTCGTTTTCACGTTGGTGCGCAGCCGTGTCGCGGAGCTGAACCCCGTACCCTTGATGTGCACCACCGTACCCGCAGGCCAGATACCGCCGCCTGGTATGACGTTTTGAATGGAGGCGCTGCTTCGAATCGTAATCAGGCCCGGCTTCACGATCGTGTCTATGGGTCCGTCCGGGGAAATGATCGACAATCCTCCGCTCGGCTTGATGGACATTACACCAGGATTTGTGTTCGCCGGCACATCCATGGTGACGGCCAGCAGAGGATAGTCTGTGTTCAGACCGAGATCACCGGCCGGGCTGATGACCGAGAGGTAAAGCTTTCCGTCTTTTAAGTAGCCAAGACCCATAGAGGAGGGTGCATTGCTGGAAACGGCGACTCCGTCCACCAGAAACAATCCCGTCTCGAAGTAGAACGCTCCGGACGAAACAGGCCGAGGTTCCGTCAGAGTGTACTTAAGCTGGACGGTCCCCCCAGGCGGAACAATCTCATTCGAAATCGCGATCTCTGCGACGTTGGGTGACACGGGATCCTGCTTGCCCGAGGCAAACACGCAGACCACTCCTGCCAGACACAAAACGACTGTGCTTCTCAAGTAACCTCCAAACTATTTCTGCGATGACGGTTTGTGAAGCACGCGAACGCGTGCTGGTCCGGCCTCACCTAACGTCCGGTCGTTGGAACTCAGGGCAACTACTGTCAGCAGATAAACTTTTCCGGACCTCATTAGGGTAGCCAGGTCAGAGTCCATTGCCAACATCGGTCTCGTGATTTTCTTGTAAAAAACGCGCGTTCCGTCGATTTCTTTCAGGCTCACGCCGTAGGCCGCTGCACCTGAGACTGAGGTCCAGCGAATCTCCGAAGGCAACGACTCAAGGTCACCTAGTGGCGTCTGGAAGGTCAGGTCCGAACCTCGCCAGGTATTGTTCTCGGTCGCAGGTAAAGAGCCTGACGGAGTTGTTGTGACTAATTGCGTTCGCAACGAAACGACCACGACCAGCGCGGCGACCGCGATTGCGGCAGCACCTGCCCAGACCGGACTGCGTGTCTGCGACCACCACGCACGAAAGTGATCCCAAATTGTTTGGTTCCTGTGACGGTCTGCGGCAGGCGCGGTCGCAGGACTCGCAACACGACGGAGCACGTGATCAAGGTCGGACGATTCATCCGGCCTGACTTGCCCGTCCTCGAATGACGCGAATAGTGCCAGCTCGGTCTGGCAAGCTGGACAGCGCGTGAGATGTTCTTTCACCGATGGCGTTAAGGTGGCAGACAGAAGCTCGTCCAGGTCGGGACAGCCACTTCCGCGCTGAAACACTTCCTTCATTGCTTCGCTCTTCCTCGCCGCACTTCTCCGGCGTTCCAGCGGGAAAGAGCCGCCTGAAGCTTACGCCGTGCACTAACGACGTAAGCCTTAGCGCCGCTCGCATTGCTCAAATTTAAGAGGCTCGTTATTGCACTGAGGGTCAGTTCTTCTCCGTAATGCAGCGTCATAACGCGCGCCTCGGTTTCGTCGAGCGTATCGGCGACAAGCGCCTGCAGATGACGGCGCTGCTGCTCCGATTCGAGCTGTACATCGAAGCCTGGAGTCGTGCCGCTGGCAGTGAATTCTTCCAGAGGCTCCTCGGGTCGAAGCTTCCGGGACTGCACCGCATTGAAGCAATGGTTGCGGGCAATCGTATACAACCAGGTTGAAAACTTTGAGTCCCCGCGAAAACTCTGGAGATTGCGCCATGCCCGCAGGAAAACTTCCTGAGCAAGATCAGCGGCCCAGTCACGGTCTCCACTGACGCGCAGGCACCACAGCGCAACCCGCTTCTGGTACCTGGTAAAGAGTTCGTTAAGCGCTGCGTCGGACTCGGCGAGCTTCGAGGTGACTGCAAGCTGGACGAGTTGCTCGTCGCTGAGGTCCTCCATCCACCCGAATTATAGCCATGCGACATCGCCGTGAGCCCCTTCATATTCGATGAGACAGGTCGGAATCGGCGGCGGAACAATGTTTTTACAAAATGCCGACTTTATGCGTAATGCTTTCGCGGCGACGGGCGACGGCGGGTGCTGTCCAGCAACAAAAAAAGAAAAAGGCCATCCGGCGTATCGGGACGGCCTCTCAGTGCACGTTGGGTGCGAAGGTCTACTCCACGGCGCCGATGTCGTACGCACCACTCAGCGGAGTAATGTTTCCGAGGAAGTCGCGGGTACCAGGGTTGACGTTGTAGCTCGGGAGGTACAGCCCTTTGTCGATGAGCGGTGAACCCGCCAGCGGCGTATAGGCGCTTAGCGTTTTCAACAGGCTCGCATTATTAAACGTCGATCCCTTGCCCGGCGCGGTTAATTTGGGATCCACTTCGAGGCCCGTCGGAACGCCACCCGCCATCTCCTGGCCAGCCAGCTTGCGGAAATCAGCGAGATTTTTTGCGTACCCGTTACCGAACGAGAAGTCGAGCGGTGAACCACTGCCCCAATATGCATTGCCCTGAAACAGAATATTCGTCTGCCCGGAGGCGATCCACACCTGTCCCATCCCTCCTGAGGTTATAAACACGTTGTTACGGATATCGAAGTTCGTTGTCGGAGCGACAATACTGATCGATCGATAGAGTCCGGTGGAATTTTTGGTTCCATAGACCGTGTTGTTGTAAATGTGGCAATCGCGCATTGCCCCGGTCGCATTCCACACGATGATTCCACTGGCACTGATGCTCGTCCTGCCATCATTCTGGCTTATGTTATAGCGGACCGTGTTATTCGAGAAAACGATACCGTTACGGACTTCCCCATACTGGGCCATGTTGAAGCCGGAACCATCGTTGTCATGGGTATAGTTGTACTGCATCGTGCTGTTCGTCACCCCGCCATCGAGATCCATTCCGCCGCCATCTCCGCCGGCAGTGTGGTTGTGATGGGATTCATTGAACTGCATTAAAATGTTATTCGATTCCATCGCCATGATGCCCATAGGCCCGGCCGATGTTGTGCTTTTTGCGCCATTATTCCAGGCCGCATTCCGTTCAATAACGGCACCGTCTATGCTGTCAAGGAATATGCCGAAGCCTGTGTCACGCCAGTGGTTCGCGACGCCAGTGTTGTTATAAATCTGGCAGTCAGCTATGTAGACGTTTGTATGCGCATAGCCGACAACATTAGTGTCCAGGTAGCCGCCAACCTGGATTCCTGCCATGACGTTATCGTGCGCCGATACGTTCGTAATCCGGACGTCGTCATACCCGCTGGTCCCTGCCCAGCTGTAGACGCTCACGCCTGCATCTCCGAAACCGCTCGCTTCAACGTTGTCGATCACAACATGCGACAGCTTCACATTTCCCGCCTGATCGAGATAGAACTGCACACCATCCTTGTCGTTCCCTTGCCCGCCGACGAAGTTGATATTACGGACTTCGAGACCGGCGGTGTTGTGTGCCAGCAGGCCAGCCAGCGTTCCCGGGCGAATGGTTGCGCGGGCACTGCCGTATGAGGTAACGATGATCGGCTTCGCTGTGGTGCCTTTGTCGTCAGTGCCAAAGAGGATCATGCCATCGAAACTTTGTCCACCTTCGAACAGAATGCGATCGCCGGGCTGAAAGCTGGTCATGTTGACTTTGTTGATCGAACGCCACGCCGTGGTCGTAGTGCGCCCATCGTTGCTGTCGTTTCCAGTGCTGCTCACGTAGAAATCACGATACCCACTGTCGGCCTGCCACGTGAGTTTCACGTTGGCCATCCCGTAGTTTTCGTAATACTCGAGTTTGATTCTGTGGGTGCCCGCTGTAAGTTGCGTGCTTACGTCGTATGTCGCGTAAGCCTGACTCGTTGTCCAGCGATCGAGGATCTGTTGTCCATCGACAAACAGACGTGCGCCATCGTCAGCGCTCATACTGAAACGATAATTGCCTGCCGTCGCGAAGTTAAAGTCGCCCTCCCACCGGACGGAGAATTGGTCGAGAGGTCCGTTCGGGTACGGTACCCACCACTGCCAGTCGAAGTTGATCTGTGGATCCTGCCGCTGCAGCGCGAAGGTATTAAACGAAGTTCCGTAGTAAAAGCAAGCTGTGAAGACTCCTGAGCCAGGCTGGCAATTCGGAGTCGTCGCGGCAGCCGTCACTGCGGCAGATGCCGCGAGTGCAGCACGGGGTACAGCGGAACTCGCGTGTATTGTCTGAGATGACAGCGTCGCGAGGGAAAGGGTTGAGAGGAACGCGATTCCCCTCACGAAGTTAGTTCGAGTAAGTAGCATGTGAGCTGTTGTTACGTGACTGTTGAATATAGCAACCGAATTCGACCGGATTACAAAACCCTAGTACTCCGCCCGGCTTCGGTCTATATTTCGCAGTTCGTCGAATTCATCGGCGGATTCTGCTCGCAGCTTTATATCGTAGAATCCGCAGACACATCCCACGTCCCCTTAACAACTTGCGGGTGCTGTATCCACCACGGCCGACGACTATAAGCTGGCGGCCGATGAGTTCGATGACCGGGTCGGACCTCATGGCGAAGATGCCCGGAGAAGCCCACAACGGAAGGATCGTTGCTGCCCTGCAGGCGCTATATCACTGCCGCCAGTCTCGGGACACCCGCTGACCACCGCACCGCCAGCCCCCCGATCCCGTCTGGCTCGTTCGAGCGGATAGGAGTGATTTACCTCACAAAACTCGATCTCGTTTGAGTCGAGCGGCGGACGCGACACCGATCGAACCAGCGTTCTTTCCATCAGGAAGGCAGCGGTTCGTGCGGGGCTCGGAGCAGGACCGGCTTTCGAGTTTTGGCCGGGTGCGAGATGCCGTTACCCGGTGCCACCTCGAACCGAGGCGCTTCGATCTGTTTTCGACGCTGGTTGAGCAGATCTGCACTCACAGCGCTGGCCGAAGGACAACTGCCCGGAACAGGTACGATAAGACCACGATTGTCTGACAACTATGCGCGCATTCTTCATCACTGCACCGAATCAGTCAAGTGTCGCCGATATCCCCGTCCCGAAGCCGGGTCCCGGAGAAGTGCTCTTGCGCACTCGCATCGTGGGAATGTGCGGATCCGACCTGAACACGTTCCGTGGTTACAATCCGATGGTCTCGTACCCGAGAATACCGGGCCATGAGATCGCCGCGACGATAGAGGAGCTTGGGTCGCAGGTTCCCTCGGAACTCCGCAGAGGCGCGGATGTGACCGTCTCTCCCTACACGAATTGTGGTCGGTGCGCCTCTTGCCGCCGAGGCCGCGTCAACGCGTGTGAGTCAAACCAGACGCTCGGTGTTCAGCGTGATGGTGCCATGACGTCATATTTCGTCGTCCCCTGGCGCAAGCTGTATCGAGCGGAAGGACTGTCGCTGCGGGAACTCAGCGTTGTGGAACCGCTGTCCGTCGGTTTCCACGCCGCCGCCCGAGGCCGAATCACCAACTCTGATACGGTCCTGGTTTTCGGATGCGGGACGGTAGGACTGGGAGCAATTTCAGCTGCCGCGTTTGCGGGAGCTGAGGTCATCGCCGTCGACCTTGACGATGCCAAGTTGGCGCTTGCACAGGAAGCGGGTGCAACTCACGTCATTCATTCGGTGCGGGATTCGGTGGCAGCGGTAGCACGAGACCTTACGGGCGGGCTCGGCCCCGATGTTGTCATCGAGGCGATCGGAAACCCTGCGATGTTCCGTCTCGCCATTGATGTGGTCGCATTCACCGGACGTGTCGTATACGTCGGGTACGCGAAAGAGGAGGTGAGTTATCAGACGAAGCTCTTCGTGCAGAAGGAACTTGACATTCTGGGTTCGCGGAACGCACTCGATGAGTTCCCTGCCGTGATAGCGATGTTGCAGCAGAAAAGGTTCCCCGTCGAGAAGATCATCTCAATGACCACAGATCTGGAAGGTGCCGGCAAAGCACTTGCCGACTGGAGTGAAAGCCCACAACGTTTCACCAAGATCCTGGTGGAATTCTCATGACACTCTCGCTACCGGGAACGGAAGCGACAAGTTGCGTGTGCTCGTGTTATCGCGCCGCCGGCATTTTGGTTGGTGCGGATTTGTCGCGCAACTCCCGGAACCGGCGCATTTCGCGTTCGGCGTCCTCAGTTCTCCCGAGCCTCCGGTAAGCTTGAGCGAGCTGAAAGTGAGCAGCCTCGGACGACTTTGAGTCGCTGTCTGATTTAAGAAGTTCTTCAAGACACGCGACCGCACCGTGGAGATTCCCGGTCGCGGTCATCGCCTTCGCCAGTTCCATCAGGGTCTCAGGAATTCCGGGCTGCAGGGCGTTGGATCGATTCAGCTCCGCGACAGCGTCCTTCGCCTGGCCTCGGCTCAACAATACTAAGCCGAGCTTGAACGCTGCAACGGCTGAACCTGGCACGTGCTGTGCTTCTGTCCGGAATTCCTGCTCGGCCTTCTCATAATTACCTGCGTCCAGATATAGCTGTCCAAGCGCGAGATGAACATCGTGAAGATCAGGTCGCTTCGCTAACGCGGCACGCAAATGCTCGGCGGCTTCCGGTGACTTACCCATTTCCACGAGACCATTCCCAATCGCCTGCTGAACACGAGCGGAATCAGGACTCGTTTCCTTCAGCTTTTCGAACGAGAGCTTCGCAAGCTGCCCATACGCCGCACTCAGATAATAAAGCAGATCTGGATCGTCCGGTCGGCTCCCGAGTGCGGCTTCCAGATGATCGATTGCATCTCTCGTTTTGCCGGATTCGAGTAAGGCGACACCCAGCAGGTCCTCTGATTTTGCTGCCTCCAGGTGCGGGATCGCCAACGATGCAAATCCCTGTGCGAGCAGAGCAGCACCAAGCATCGCGTGGACGCCGGGCAGTTCTTTCTGCAACTGAAGAGCTTTTCGGAATTCCGGGATCGCTGCCGAATAATTCTTCTGTTCGAAATAGACCGCACCCAAATTGACGTGAGCCGCAGGCAGGTTCGGAGCCAGTTCCACTACACGCGTAAACTCATTCGCGGCAGTGGCGAGATCACCGGAAGCCTTCGCCTTCAGTCCACTCTCTACATGCTGACGTAGCTCTGGCGTAACCTGGAGAGCAAGCAGGATAAGGATCACCGGTATCATTCGGGCTCCTTTACCTGCACCATGCGATCAACAGATACGTTCCTCAGCACCTGTTGAACGCCACTGGGCCAGGTGATTTCGACAGTTACCGAGGTCAGGCCACCGAGGCCAAAGTGAACCCGCGCATCACTTGCGGAAAGATAACTTCCTGAGGTCGTCACATACGCCCACTGTTCACCCGCATGTACTCGGGCACCCAGCGCCTGACGATTGCTGCGGCTGCCCTTAAGCTGCAGCGTTAGCCAGTGGTTCGAAGACTTTCGGCCTTGAAGGACCACTGGATGCCCGCCCAAAACACCAACCACGCAGTCGAGCACGCCGTCGTTGTTCACATCCCCGAGCGCGGCACCCCGCCCGGCAATCGGTTCCACTCCCTCCAGTGCTGCTGGCTCGAACTTTCCTGCGGCGTTGTGAAAGAGACCGGGTGCTTCCAGGTATCGCAAACCCGGCTGAACGGTTTCGACGTTGTCGAGAACGTGACTTCGCGCCGCGACGATGTCTTTATATCCATCGTTGTCGAAGTCGGCGAGGCCGACACCCCATCCGGAGCTTCTGGCGACCAGTGCAGCGAGCCCGCTGGCGGCTGTGGCATACGAGAACTGTCCAGCACCCTCATTACGGTACAGAGCCCACTTCTCCTGCGCGAGGTTAGTCACCAGGATGTCAGGGCGTCCATCATTGTCGTAATCGGCGAACGCGGCGCCCATGCCGGAGAAGGGTTTTCCGTCCTCCGATAGCGCGACGCCTGCTTCCACCGCACGCTCCTGAAATGTGCCATCCCGTTGGTTGTGAAACAGAAACTGTTCCATCAGGTCATTGGAGACGAAGATATCCGGAAACCCGTCGCCGTCATAGTCGTTGAATGCGACGCCCATCCCTTTGCCGATTTTCGCAGCGATACCCGAAGGACCACTGACGTCCCGAAAGCGCCCGTTGCCGTCGTTATGGAACAGCACGTTGCTCGTTCCGCTGTACCTTTCGGGACGACAGTACGTATGAAATGGCGTTCCGCACAGGATGCTGTGTTCCAGATCGTATGCAAGATATCGCACCACGAACAGGTCGAGACGGCCATCGTTGTCGTAGTCGAAGAAACCAGCCGAAACGGACCATCCTGAGGCGGCAACGCCAGCAACCTCCGTCACATCGCTGAACGTGCCGTCGCCGTTGTTGTGATAAAGCGTGTTCCGCCCGAAGCTCGTTACGTAGAGGTCGGCGTAGCCATCGTTGTCGTAGTCGCCAACGGCGGCGCCCATTCCGTAAACGTTTCCTGTTTTCGAAAGTCCAGCTGCGCGAGTGACGTCGGTAAAGCTTCCATCTGGGTTCTGCCGAAACAACCGATTCCAGAATGCAGGATCCCAACGCATGAAGTCACCGGGCAATTTCTGATCGTCCAGTTTGCCGCCATTTACAAAAAAAACGTCCAGAAGGCCGTCGCCGTTATAGTCGAACAGCGCTACGCCGCCTCCCATCGTTTCAGGCAGGTACTTGTGTGAAGTCGGGGAGTTCCGGTGCGTGAAGTTCAGTCCACTCGGACGAATCACATCGAGAGAAGCGAGAACGAGTGTGAGTATTGCCAGCGCCTTCATGAGCCGTGCGCCGTTGCGCTACCCACGCCTTTGCACAGAACTGTCCCTTCTCTGCTCAGAATATAAGTCGCAGTGCGAACTGCACCAGTCTCGGATCGTTGTACTGGCCACTCACAACACCGAATTGTGCAGTGCCCAGGCTGGTCCCCGGATACGCAAATCTCACGCGATTGAACAAGTTGAAGACTTCGGCGCGGAACTGAAGGCCCGTTCGTTCGGTGATTTTGGTGTTCTTGAACAACGTGAAGTCGAAGTTGTTGATCCCGTGTGAACGCACATCCGGCATCGTGCGCGCCGAATTGCCGAAAGTAAACGCTGCCGGCAATGAGAACGCCGCCGTATTGAACCACTGGTTGAGTCTCGACTGAGCCGATCCATCGACGTCTGCGCTGATTCCCGTTCTGTTCGGTCTTTGACCGCCGCCGAATGAATTGCTCGTGTTCGTGGCAACACTCACAGGAAGAGGATTGCCGGACTGAAAGGTTGTTACGCCATTGATGCCCCAGCCCGATACCAATCGATCCAGCACTCCAGTTACATCCCTTCCAATTGGCTGACCCTTGCCAAACGGGAGGTCCACGATATAGCTGATTACCGCACGGTGCGGAGTGTCATACAGAGCGAGAGAGCGCTCAGCACGGAGATTGTAGTTGTCCTGAACGCCGCCGGCGCCGCCGCCGGGTTCCAGCCAGCCAGTGATAGTGTCGGTGTCGCTGATCAGTTTCGACCATGTATACGCACCGACAATGCTGCCACCACGACCGAACCGTTTCTGCAGATTGATCTGCGCGGAGTGGTATATGGAGTTCCGATTCGTCGGATACGACATGGATACTCCGTTATATTGCGGAAATGGACGAAGAAGCTGCCCGTAAGCGACTTTCGGCTGGGCCAGCGGGCCGACAGTCGCCGTTCCAAAGAATGGATTCGGCACCTGATCCTGCAACTTGGAACCGAGTGCCATAAATTCCGGTGGTAACTGGTCTATTTGCTGGTTCGGCCCGGGCAGGTGTGTCCCCTTAGATCCGGCATATGCGACCGACAGCGCCATTCCGCCAGGCAGTTCGCGCTGCACGTCGAAATTCCACTGCTGGGCGTAGGAGTAAGGATCGTCGTATATCGCCGATGTAATTCCCTGCCCAATGAAAAGCTGCTGTACGTTTGGGCTGCGGCCAGGAGGCGGAACCAGGCCGTTGGGAAACGGATTTCGAAGAACATCCTGTGGAGTCAAAGAGGCGTCGAGTGTTCCGTTGAACGGAATTGTGTATGCATTCAGTGGGTCATTATTGGGTGCCAGATTCCAGCGCACGCTGTTAGGCAGATAGAAGATCCCATAGCCGGTGCGGAATACTGTCTTTTCATTCAGGCGGTACGCAATCCCGAGTCGAGGAGAAAAGAGGTTGCCGAGTTTCTGGTTGTTACGGCTCGGGCTGTCCGGCGAATTTACAAGGCCCAGTTTGCCTGTGACACCGATGCCCAGCGACTTACCGATTTCGTTCGAAACACTGGGAAGAAGAACGGATAGACGGTCGTACCGTTCGGACCATGGCCCCATTTGCTCAAACCGCAGACCGTAGTTTACGGTCAGCTTCGGCGTGACCAGCCACTGATCTCCGACATAATAAGCGCGATACAGGATCTGACCTGCGACGAGCGCATTTTGTGTAACACCACCGCCGGTGCCATAGCCAAGGAGGAATGACGCAAAGCCGTTCCCGGTCCCGGCAGGGCTAAATGGATTCGCTGAAGTCATCAGCGAGTCAAAGTTGAAAGTTCCTGAAGGATTATTCTGCTGGTAATAGTTATGCGTGCTCCGCCGGAATTCTGCGCCGAATTTGATCGTGTGACTGCCCCAGATCTTAGTGGCATTTGGAGCCAGTGAGTAGAGATCGTTCCGATCGATAATCGTGCTGCCCGTTCCGCTGGTGCTGAACACGCCGTTGTAGCCGGTAACGTTCGGTAGCGGGACGACTCTGAAGATGACCTGATTGTTCAGCGATGCGGGCCATCCCAGCTGGGTCAGGTCATAGCCTGCCGTAAGCGCACTCCGGTCGTAACTGAATCGTGTATACGACAGGTGAATGTCCGTAAGAAGCGTGGGAGTAATCGAATACGTGTCAGCGAGCACCGCCTGATTGTTGTTAAAGGTCTCCGTGCACCGGTCGACACACGTTTTCGTTTGGTAAGGGTCGATTGGCAGGTTCAGGTTGGTCCAGTAGGTGTATCTGCCGAAGAAGTGGTGCTTTTCGGAAAAGTTGTGGTCGACTCTGGCGTTGTACTGATCGTTGTTTCCACCGACACTGGCATTCGCAGTAAAGTTATTCACATTTGTGAACTGATTGCCAGGACCGTTCGGGTGTCCCCACAAATTCGTAAGTACGCGGGCAGCGGGGTCGATTCTGTTCTGCGGGATGACGTTTCCCGGAAACTGCTGGCGCGTGATGATCTCGTTGCCGCTCGCATCCCTCGCACACGGTGCGTTATTGAATCGCCCGCACGTTGTCAGCGGATCAAAAATGGGAGTGACGGCACCAGCTGCGTTTCTCACGTTGGAGAAGTCGCCACCCGCATGGCATCAGTTGGAACGCTATACACATACGAGACTCCCTGCCGAAGCCGGAAGCCCTCCCAGCCGAAGAAGAAGAACGTCTTGTCTTTCCAGATCGGCCCACTCAGGTTCGCACCGTATTGATTTTGCGAGAACGCCGGGCGCTGCACTCCGGCCTTGTTGTTGAAAAACGTATTCGCGTTCAGCACACGATTACGGAAGTATTCATAGGCGCTTCCGTGGAATGCATTCGTTCCGGATTTAGTAATCAGGTTGATTGCGCCTCCGGCGAGCTGTCCGAATTCGGGTCCGAGGTTGTTAGTCTGAACTCGAAATTCCTGAATGGCATCCTGGGTCGGAACAAGCGAAGTCAGGTTCGCATAGACCATGTTTATCGGCGCACCGTCAATGTAAGCTGCGCTCTGGTTCGACTGTCCGCCGCCGATCTGGAAATTGCCCCAGGCGAAGGGATTCGCTCCCGTCGGGGTTGTGCCCGACTGGCCGCCCGGCACAACACCAGGCACCAGCGCTACAAGGCCGAAAACGTTCCGTCCATTCAGGGGCATCTCCAGAACTTTTCGCGATTCGACGACCTGGCCGAGCGACGCGTTTTCTGTTTGCAGCAAGGGCGTCTGGGCGGTAACTTCGACTGTCTGTGTCACATCGCCGAGCTGCATCGCGACATCGATGCGGACGGCGCCCTGGACTTCAACATTCACCGGTTCCCGGGCAAAGCGGCGAAAACCGGGTCTCGTGACTTCAACGCGGTAATTTCCCGGGACCAGGTTTAGAAATTGATAGGTTCCGTTGTCGTCTGTCTCGGCAGTTCGGCGGTCTGCGGTGCCAAGATTGATTATTGTGACAGCGGCCTGCGGAACAGCGCTTCCCGTAGCATCGGTTACGGTTCCCACAACTGAACCGTAGAAGGATTGTCCGAAGGCATTTACTGCCGCAATCAGGAGAATCAGGGCTTGCGTCAGCCCGGAGCGAGTAAACATAGCCACCCCACTACCTCCTGGGAGATGGGAAAGACTATATCAGAATTTGTGGTCAGGCAAGAGGGCAACTTTGCGAGCGCGGGGTTACTGGTTGACGTCCAGGGTCTCGTCGAAAACCGCAGGGTCGAGGTCAATTCCATAGGTCTTAAAGCGCTCGAGGATTTTGGGCTGTTTGTTTACGCAAACAAATCTACCCTGCACCTTTCCATCCTGGCTGACCCCTACGCGATCGAATCGAAAGATGTCATTCACGATCACGTGCTCGCCTTCAGTCCCGAGAACTTCTGAGATGTAGAGCAACTTCCGAGTGCCGTCCTGCAGGCGCGAGACTTGAACCACCAGCCGGATCGCATTCGCCAGTTGCTGGACGATGACACGCGTCGGAATCTCGAGATCAGCCATCAGGATCATGGACTCGAGTCGCGAAAAGGCGTCTCTGGGGGTGTTCGCGTGAACCGTGGTCAATGATCCCTCAACACCAGTGTTCATCGCCTGAAGCATGTCGAGAGCTTCCGCACCACGACACTCGCCGACGATGATCCGGTCCGGGCGCATCCGAAGAGCGGTTCTCACCAGAATCCGCTGGTTGATACCACCTTCCTTGTTCAGATTCGGCGGCCGCGTTTCGAACTTGACCACGTGTCGTTGTTGCAACTGCAGTTCAGCGGTGTCCTCGATTGTGATGATGCGTTCGTCTCCCGGAATATACCGAGACAGGGCATTCAGCGTTGTCGTCTTGCCAGAACCGGTTCCACCTGATATCAGAATCGTTGCCTTCGATTGCACACAAGCCGCCAGAAATTTCAGCATCCCTGGCATTACGGTTCTGTAATTCACCATCTCGTCCGCCGTGATTACATGACGGCCAAATCGACGGATGCTCAGTGAAGGGCCGTCGAGCGCGAGCGGCGGGATGATCGCGTTGACACGAGAACCGTCCGGCAAACGCGCGTCTACGATCGGCATTGCCTCATCGATTCGCCGCCCAACCTGCGACACGATTTTCTCGATAATGTGCAGCAGGTGCGCGTTGTCTTTAAACCGAACCTGAGTGAGCTGCAGTTTTCCGCCGCGTTCAATGTAGACCCGGTCGTACCGATTTACCAGGATATCCGAGACGCTGGGTTCTTTGAGGAGTGGTTCCAGTGGACCGAGACCCAGCACCTCATCGAGAACCTCCTCGATGATCCGGTTCTGCTCCGCGGTCGTCATCGGGACCCGTTCGTCATCGAGCAGGCGTTCCACTACTCGCCCGATTTCAACTCGGAGACGGTCGCGCGGGATCGCGTTGACTCGTTCCATGTTGAGCGCGCCAACCAGCTTTTTGTGGATCTCGGATTTTAGTTCGAAATACCGATCCACGTTACGGATGTTGCCAGCTGAAGCAGCAGCCGCGCCGCGACGAGAAGCGGGCGAGCGGAAGGAACTACCCACGTGGATCTCCTGGAAGTGGAACCAACATGATAAAACCCGATCTCAGAAGCGGTGTTGCGTCATGCGACAACAGAACTTATGCGCACTGGCGCTGAGCTGTTCAGCGATTCTCTCACGAACCTCGGCATTCGCGACATTTTCACGCTCGTTGGCGATCACCTGAATGATGTCCTCCTTTCCGCAAAGCACAAAGGCTTCCGGATTTTCGATATGCGCCATGAATCCGGCGTCGTTCATGCGGCAGATGCCTATGCGCGTGCAACAAGGCGACCGGCACTCGCACTCGTGACCGGCGGACCGGGGCATACCAACGCACTAACCGGAATGGCGACCGCCAACCTGATTGGCAGTCCCGTTATCGCGGTCAGTGGTTCAAGGCCACTTAGCCAGGCGTATCGCGGCGCCTTTCAGGATGTCGACCAGGTTGGGTCAGCACGTCCGCTGGTTAAGTGGGCCGCAGAGGCAACACGAACCGAACAGATTCCACTTCTGCTTTCGCAAGCCTGGAAAGAGTCGATGAGTCCTCGGCAAGGCGTTGCACACCTCACAATTCCCGTCGATGTCCTGACCGGGAAGACCGAGGTTGAACCTAGTGCTCCTCCGACCGTATCTTCGCCCATTCTTCCCTGCCCTCGCCAGATCGAACGAGCGATCTCCCTGTTACGAGGGGCCGAGCGCCCGATGATCATTGCCGGAGGAGGCGCATACTGGGCCGATGCTGGACCGGAGCTGGCAACGTTTGCTGAACGAACCCAAATTCCGGTGTATACGATCTCGCTGGCGCGAGGGATCGTTCCCGACACTGCACCGTTCTGTTTCGGGTACGCCGATCCGGCGCTGAACGGCGCCGCGCGGAATGCACTCGCCGAATCCGATGTCCTTCTCCTGCTGGGGAAACGAATCGATTTCCGGTTTGGCCTGGGCTCAGCTTTTGCAAAACGAACCCAAATTATTCAGGTCGACAACTATCCGCCTGAATTACGAAACGAACCCAATTTGTCTATTTGCGCCGATGTGAAGGCCGCACTTGCAGCGATGCTCGACGCGGTTCGCGGCGACGACCAATGGCTCGATCGTACGATGGCGCACGTTGCGAAACGAACCCAATGGAACGGCTGGCTTGAAGAACAGGCCAAGTGCGAAACGAACCCATTATCGCCACCGGCTGTTTACGCTCAACTACTTAAAGGCTTACCGCCGGAGACGCTTCTGGCCTGGGATGGAGGCGATTTCGTCCACTGGGGCCGAGCCATGCTTCCCGCGCTTCACCCCGGCGGCTGGGTTCGTTTAGGACCTTTAGGAACCATCGGAGCAGCGCTCCCCAATGCGATGGGGCTGCAACTGGCCAATCCGGACGCTCAAGTCGCGATGATCACCGGCGACGGTTCGCTCGGCTTCTACATTGCAGAACTCGACACGGCAGTCCGCCACAATCTGCCGATTGTCATCGTCGTGGGAAACGACGCCGGCTGGGGACTGGAACGCGAACTTCAGGGGCCGGCGGACACAGCCGGCTGCGAACTTCGGCCGACACGGTACGACATCGTGATGCAAGGCTTCGGCGGCGACGGAGAGAATATTACCACGCTCGACCAAATCGGACCCGCAGTGACCCGGGCCTTCGGCGCCCGTCGGCCTTACCTGCTCAATATCAATGTCAAAGGTGTCCGATCTCCATTCACGAGGTACAAGCTTGGCGACCGCTCCTTTTGACGCAATCGTGATACTCGGAGGCGGACTTCGGGCGGGGGGAGGCCTGCCTCCGTGGTCCATCGCCCGTTTTGAACTGGCGCTGGAGCGGCAGACCGGTACAGAAGCGTTGATTTGCCTAAGTCAGGCTACCGTTCACCGCCCGCCCCCACTTGACGGGCGAGGATTCCCGGTTACCGAGGCTGTCGCCGGGGCCCGTTATCTGATCGAGCGCGGGATCGAACCCGAGCGCATTCGGCTGGAGGCCCTCTCTCTGGAGACTATCGGCAATGCTGCGTTTACGCGGCTGTTGCACACCGACGTCGCCGGCTGGCGGAGATTGCTGATAGTTACCTCGGCGTTTCACATGCCCAGATCGCGGGCTATTTTCGATAAGGTGTTTGCGCTGGAACCGTCAGATTACGAGCTCGAGTTTGCAGAATCCGAGAATCGGGGTCTTACGACTGAAGCCGTGGCTGCAAGGGTCGCCCGAGAACTCAAGTCGCTGGATTCATGGAAAACAAACGCAGAACAATGGAAGACGCTAAGCGACTTCTCTTCGTGGCTGTGGCAGCACCACGACGCATATTCCGGGCGAGGTCTGTTGAAACCTCGCCCGGCCCTGGATCCCGCAACGATCGAATCCTACTAATTACTTCCGGTGGAAGTAGAGCGTCTCGTCCAGGTTCTTTCCATCGGATGATTTCGAGACAACATGCAACGTCATCTCTTTGCCGTCGTCCGAGACAGTCCGAACCCACTGTCCCTGGACGGCAGCCTGCGCAGTGTTCTCTCCATTGACGAAATGCGTGGTCCAGTCAGTCGTCATCTTATTCCCGTCGATAGTGGTTTTTGCAACCTGCTGATACGGACCTATGTGATTTACTTTGTCGGATCCATCAACGCTCAGCGGAAGCTCGTAAGTCATGACTCCAACCCAGAGCAGCGGGTAGGTCGCATTTTTTGGTTCCTGATACTTCGACTTTATGAGCAGCCCGCCGTCTTTCTCCTTCAGCTCACACTGCAAGTCTTCAGGACCGCCTTTGGCGGTCGTTTTTTTCTTATCCAGCTGCCACTTCCCAAGAAATGGTTTGAGATTCGCGCCGGAGTCAGCCGCCCGAGCACGGGAAGAGTTATCGGCGAGTCCAAGTGCGGCGAAGAACATGACCGCCGAAACGATGCTAAGCGAACGAGCGATAGACATACCACTTGTAGGACGACGGCAGCTTAGGTTCATTTCATCGCTAATACCGCACGAATCGCATCGACACACAAGGCCGCCGCGTGCTTCGATTCCGGGGCAGACCTCCCAGCTCTGCTTCGATGTCAGCGGACCGGAGTGCGTCGAGCTGCGCCCGCGTCTTACCGATTACCAGAAGTGTCAGGGCCGAACCGGCAGCTACAGACGCCGTACACCCACGCACTTTGAACCTGGACTCGACGGCCCGCCCGTCTGTATCCCACCGTACACTCAGCCGTAACGTATCTCCACATGCCGGGTTAGAAACCTCGACGAGCCGAGCTGGAGGGGGCAACTCGCCGGCATTCTGCGGGTTTTGAAAGTGCGAGAGAAGCTGAGGCGAATACACGACTGCCGTCATCAGCGTACCAGAACGCTTCGCGTCAGACTTGCGTCGTACAATGTGTGCGATTGGCCGACCTTAACCCAAAACCGCCGCGCAGACCGGTGATTAAGGTTGCCGCCGCTCTGATCGTCAGAAACGGGGAAATCCTGATCGGTCAGCGAAAGAAGGCCGACTCTCATGGTTTGAAATGGGAGTTTCCGGGCGGCAAAATCGAACGTGGCGAGAGCACTACCGACGCGCTCGCGCGCGAATTGGAGGAAGAGCTGGGTGTCCAGGCCCGTATCGGCCCCGAAGTGGTGCGCTACTCCTGGGCTTATCCGAAACGGGCGACGATTCTGCTAATGTTTCACAAAGTCACTGAGTTCCTTGGAGATCCTCAGGCGCTCGCGTTTGAGCGGATTGCGTGGGAACGTCCGGAGCGGCTGCCCGAGTATGACTTTCTGGAAGGCGACCTCGATATTGTCCGGCGGCTTGCGGCCGGTGAGTTCGATCTGGCCGCCTAGCGATGAAGGGGCATTATGGTGTTACAACGATTGACGCTGATTGTGCTGACTACCGCTTTAATGGCGATGTCGCAGTCGCAGGCTCCTAAACGACGCCCTGCATCCCCGCCCCCGGCCGCCGATGCTCAACCCCAAGAGCCCCCCGAAGAAGATCTCAGCCCTTCGGAACAAAGGGTGTACGTTCTCAATCCGCTGCAGGCCGCCAAGGAAATGAAGATTGGCGAGTTTTACATGAAGAAGGGTTCGTGGAAAGCGGCGGCTCGGCGTTTTGAAGAGGCCACGCGCTGGGACCCAAACTCGGCGGACGGCTTTCTGAGACTCGGCGAGGCACAGACCAAACTTGGTGATGACAAGGCCGCCCGGGCAGCATGGGAGCAATATCTCAAGCTGCAGCCGGACGGGAAACACGCTGGCGATATTCGCAAGAAACTCGGGCAAAAGACGACGGCCGCTTCCGGGAAATGATACTGTCCAAATCCGCCTAATACCGGCTAAGACGCTGCCCGAATTCGCTCCATATTGCGTCCGCAAGCTTCTTCACGCCGCCTTCCCAATCTGCGAATAAATCAATGTATTGATAAACGGACGAAATTCTGGCCGGGACCTCGCATTCTTCGAGCCGCACCGGGTAAATGAAGCTATCGTCAAGCGGCAACCGTTTTCCGGTCTGCAATGCGGCACGCAGCTCCTGTGGAAACTGTCCGCGCTTGCGAACCGATGTTTTCGAAAAGCAGGGTATGAAGAAGTCCGACCTTTTGATGGCACGCTCAATTGCAAGCCGCCAGTTCTGACCCGGCATCAACTTGCGTTTATCGAGCCAGGGGTTGAACCCGGCAGTTTCGAGGTCCGTGTAAAGGCGTTGCGCGTACTCCAGATCCTCGATTACATAAGCGATGAAAACACGAGGAGCGCTCTCAGCGATGAACTGTAATCCGACGTGCTGGTCCGTGGCAGAGAAGGTTCCCAGTCCATCGAGTCTGACTCGGTGACCCTCCTGCACACATTGCCTAACGACGTCCGCGAGCAGTTCCGCCATTTCGGACATCTGCCTTCCCCTTTGGTGCGCCATTCGGATTCTTGTTGTTTCGGGTATCGTGAAATTCCGGCCTCGGTCCCGGGGCGAAGTCTCCCAGCCCTGGGATACGGGCGGTCTTGCCGTCGCGAAGATTCCTGACTATCTTCGAAACGATCTGGTCGAGTTGGTCTGCTGCTCTGGCCGGCGTGGTATCGGACGCTTCGGCGAGGCGACGAATGAGTCGTTCCATACGTTTGGGAGTTTACAAGCAGGGTGTATGGAATCGGCCCATGGAAGCGCGAGTGTCCGCTCAGCCGGTCTTTTATTCTGAACAGCTTAAGTCGGAAAAATATTTTCTTGCGGCGCGGGAACGCCGAAATTCCGGCGACAAAATGCGGGTCTGAGGAGGGCGAACACTCATGCCCGTTCCTCAGGAATGGGAACTACTGCTGTGTAGTGCCCGGGGTCGCCTGTGTTCCCGTAGCCTGCTTCGTCGCTCCAGTGCCGGCGGAAGCCGTCGAGTCCGCTCCTCCCGTTATCGGGATTTGCCGACGTCGCGTCTGTTGCTGCGGCAGAGGTACGGTTACCTCCAGCATTCCGTCGCGAAACTCGGCGCGTGCATCTTCGGTGTTCGCGCCCTCGGGTAACGGTATCGCACGATGGAAACGGCCATAACGGCGCTCGGTGCGATGAACTCCTCCCTCGTCGCTCGACATCTCGTTTCGACGCTCGCCCTCGATAATGAGCGCATCTTCGTTAACTTCGACGTGAACTTCGTCGGGTTTGAGGCCCGGAAGTTCGGCGCAGACCGTAAGATTGTTGCCCTTCTGCTTTACTTCGATAGCGGGCGACCAGGTTGCCAGACTACCAGCGCTCCCGGCGCCAGTTTCACCGCCACTCATCAGCCCACCGCCCGTGCCACCAAGTGCCTGAGCGAAGATGCGATCCATGTCTTCGTGCATCCGCCGCATCGCTGCAAAAGGATTCGCGAAAAACTCGGCAGGCGAGGGAATGTAGGAAATGCCCGCAGGGCTGGAGCGAGCAACGCCACCTCCACCCTGCTGTGACCTGGCAATTCCCGGTTGCTGCGATGATCCGGACTCGCGATTGCCAGCCATATTGCGCTGCTGTGCGTTCCCGGATGAAGACTCTTTTTGATCTGCCATGCAAAGCTCCTTCCGCATGTTAGACGCCCGTGGCGCATGAGTTTGCGAGTCTGAATCTGTGAAGCCTGTTATCAGAAAAACGAGAACGGTGCTAGTACTGTAACGCTCAACACTTTTCCAATGTTCGTGCTAATTTTGTATCGGTCCTACAGCTTTAGCAGTAAGCCTTTGAGCCGAGGCCACAATTCAGGATGCGAGCCGTTGTAGCGCTGTGAAGCCCGAATTAAAGGTCCGAAAGCACATGCCGACGCTGTCAGTTGTCGTTCCGGTCTTTCGCGACGAACTGTCTATCGAGGACAACTTCGCAACTCTGAAGAACGTACTCGATGATTGCCGGACAGAGTTTTCCTACGAAATCATTCTGGTAAACGACGGATCGCCGGACAATTCACTGGTCGCGCTTGAGCGGATTCATACAAGGCACCCTGACGTAGCAGGGATCGTGAACCTGACACGAAATTTCGGCCAGGTTCCCGCGATTATTGCCGGCATGGAATATTGTTCCGGCGACTGTGTTGTCGTGATTTCGAGCGACCTGCAAGACCCTCCGGAACTGATTCCGCTAATGTTCCGGAAGTGGGCAACTGGCATTCAAACCGTAATCGGCACCAGGGAGTCGCGAGAGGACAACTGGCGAGACCGGGTTACTTCGCGAATATTCTACAAGCTAATTAAGCGTTACGGACTCGCAAGTCTTCCTGAAACTGGCTTCGATTTCTTCCTTGTAGATCGACGAGTTGCGGACAGGCTGGTCGAAATCCGTGAACGGAACAGCTTCCTTCAGGGCCAGATCCTGTCGTTCAGTGCTTCCGTTGATTCTATCCCCTATCAGCGCAGACGACGGCGAATCGGCACTTCCGGCTGGACATTCCTAAAGAAGTTGAAATATTTCGCCGATGCATTTGCTGCGTTCTCGTTTGTCCCAATCCGGTTCATTACGGTATTGGGTCTGTTGTTGTTTATCGGGGGGATTATTCTCTCAGCGACGCTGATTGTGCAGAGAATCTTTTTTGGTACCAGTGCGGTCGGCTGGAGTTCCGTCATGATTTCCATGCTCATGTTGCACGGTATCGAGATGCTGATGCTCGGAATACTCGGTGAATATCTGTGGCGAACGCTCGACCAGGTTCGGGAGCGCCCGCTTTTCATGGTTGAATACCACAAGCTTCCCTTCGCGAGTCCACGTCACGACACTGCAACTGCGGCGGGACGCGTCAGCAGGCGCTGAAAAGCTCGCTCCTATGCTTAAGGTCGTTGTGGTGGGCTCATCGGGGCATGCTGGCGTTGTCATTGACGCAATGTTGCGAAGCTCAACGGTTCAGATTGCGGGACTTCTCGACGACTTTCTCCCTCCGGGCACGTGCCGGCATGATTACCCCGTGCTCGGTCCGGTCGATCAGATTGCCGATTTGGCGCAGACGTATTCCTATTCTGCGTGCACCATTGCAGTGGGAGACAACTGGCGCCGTCGCGAGTTATCGCTCAGGGTATCGGCGTGCATGCCAGACGTCGAGTTAATCGGCGTCGTGCATCCTGCTTCGTGTGTTGCCAGAAGCGCCAGACTTGGTGCCGGGGCCTTCGTGGCAGCCGGCGCTGTCGTCGGGCCGAACTCGAACATCGGTGCAGGTTGCATAGTGAACACTGGCGCAACGGTGGACCATGACTGTCGCCTGGATGCGTTCTCGAGTGTCGCTCCCGGAGTCCATCTCGGTGGTTACGTCCACATCGAGGAGATGAGTGCGATCGGGATAGGAGCCGTTGTCTCGCACCGCGTCGCGGTCGGTCGACATACGGTGGTCGGTGCAGGTGCGGTCGTTGTTTCCGATGTTCCGGGTGAAGTCGTGGCGTATGGCGTTCCGGCACGGACAATTCGTTCGCGGCGACCGGATGAGCCGTACTTGTAAGTGGCAGTAACGAGGAAAATGTCTTCCCAGGCGACATCACAGATGCTGACCAGATGCAGTCCCGACGAACTGGCCATCGCCGGACGCGATCCGCTATTTGCGTCTGCGATTCACGTCGGGCGGCCCAACATCGGCTGTGAGAAGCGCCTCCTCAAGCGCCTTGAGTCTGTTTTCAAGAGCCGGTGGTTATCGAATAACGGCCCGCAGGTCCAGGAGTTTGGCGAGCGGCTGGCCGAGTATGTTGGCGTTCGCAACTGTATCCCGACATGCAATGCGACAATCGCGCTCGAGGTTGTGATTCGCGCCCTCGGACTGACCGGGGAAGTCATCGTTCCCTCGTTTACCTTTGTCGCGACCGCTCATGCCCTTCAATGGCAGGAGATTACTCCGGTCTTCTGCGACGTCGGGAGCGGCTCGCATAATCTCGACCCGAACCAGATAGAGCGACTGATTACGCCTCGTACGTCCGCCATTATCGGCGTCCACCTCTGGGGAAAGCCTTGCGACCATGATGCACTTGCGGCGATTGCGAACCAACACAAACTGAAGCTACTCTACGACGCATCCCATGCGTTCGGATGTTCGCTCGGAAACACGATGATCGGCAATTTCGGAGCCGCCGAGGTCTTCAGTTTTCACGCGACAAAATTTCTGAACACATTCGAAGGTGGAGCAGTAGCGACGAACGACGACGAACTGGCGAGCAAGATCCGACTGATGATCAATTTTGGATTCGCTGGATTCGACAACGTCGTACATATCGGCACAAACGGCAAGATGAACGAAGTGTCGGCAGCGATGGGCCTCACGGGACTCGAGAGCCTGGCCGACTTCATCGCCGTGAACAAGCGAAACTACGAGCTCTATGACGAAGGACTGCGAGGCCTTCCAGGGATACGACTCCAGCGATGGTCCGATTCTGATCGAACAAACTATCAGTACGTGGCACTGGAAGCAGATGAGAGCGAGACGGGTATTAGCCGCGACAACTTACTTGCGATCCTCCACGCTGAGAACGTGCTAGCACGCAAATACTTCTACCCGGGATGCCATCGTATGGAACCATACCGGTCGCTCTTCCCGAATGCGTCATTACTGCTGCCGCGTACCGAAGAACTTGTTAAGCGCATACTGGTCCTGCCAACCGGCACAGCGATTTCGGAGCCGGAGATCCATGCAATTTGCAGCGTGATTCGGACTTCGGTTGAGCATCCTTCGGAGTGTGTGCGACTGGTTTCAAACGGCCTCCCTGGAGCTTGACATGGGGCTGATCGAAGCTGCCGTGTTCCGCTGGTCCGACGCTGTGAACACGGCAATGAACGCCAGTTTCCCTCACACGGGACGGATTGACCGGATCTGGCAGGCGCTTTTTGTTGTGTTTGTCTGTGTCCTGGTACTGCCGATTGTGAGGCCGCTTTGGTACGGCACATCCGAAGGGACCAGAGACGGGTTATGGTCGCACGCGCTGATCCTTTTTCTCATTCCGACAGCGCTGTTTTGTGCGCTCCTGCCTTCTTTCGATAAAGATTTTCTCAACCCTGACGAGGCGTTCTTTGTCGCAGCTGCCGACAAATTACTAGTTGATCCAGTATTTTACCGGTCCGTAGATACTGGTACGAGCGGACCCGTGAACATATACCCGCTGACGCTGCCTGTTCTTATGGGCGGCACGGTGAGTTACATCTCAGCCCGGATAGTCGGCTGGCTGTTGCTTGCTGCTACGATCGTCTGCCTGTATTTTGCATACACCTTCCTGTTAGGCCGCGATCTTGGCCGGCTTGCCATTTTTCCATTGTTCGCGTGTGTTCTGCTGTTTGGACATCTTGATTTTCTACATTACTCGAGTGAGAGAGTTTCGCTCTTTCTGACTGCCGGGAGTATTGTCTTACTCGCTTCTGTTCTCCTGAATCGAACTCGATGGGTTCGGTCGTGCCTTTTCGGTATCGGGCTTGCGAGTGGAGCGATGTGTTGTGCGAAGCTGCAGGCGATTCCGACGGCATTCGTTCTTTTTCTTGCAGGACTTGCTATCGCGTGGGCGAAGCGGCTACATGGCATACCGCGGTGGTCAACTGTGGCGTCGATTGGCCTTGGAGTGGCAGCAGTTCCCGGATTGCTGTTATTGATGTTCTACAAATCCGGCGTTGTCACACAGTTTTATCGGTCGTATATAGATCAGAATCTTGCGTATGCAGAGCGTATTCCCCAAGATTTGACGACGAAGATGCAATGGGCGATCGCTGGTCCGTTCATCATGCCAGAGCTGATGTGGTTCTCACTCGGTCTCCTCGCTTTTGGTTTGATCGCTGCCTCGGACGCAACACTGACCCAATGGAAGCGTCGCAATGCAAATCTTTTGCGGTTCCGGATCTTCTTATGTGCAATCATTTTGCCGGGTGTTTTTCTGTTTCCGCATCCGATGAAGTCTGTTGCGCTCCTGTTAGTCCTCGCGGCCTGGGTCGGCTATTCCAGATTGTCTGTCGTTAAGCGCTGGCCTTTACGCGACTGCGCACTTTATGCGTTTACCTGCGCTCTTACTCTCGCCGCTATCTACTCCATTGCGAAACCCGGCAATCATTATGTCCACTACCTGCTCTGGATCCTGATTCCAATCAGCATGTGCACCGCATTGACAGTCAGACTGATCTTTACTGGAACCCCAGCCGAGAGCAAGACCATGATACGCATGGACAGGAGTTGGCTCGGACTGTTTGTGCTGGCGGTGATTCTCATGCCGGCAGTGCTCGTCGTGGCTCGGCCGGCCGTGACTCCCGTTAAAGGTGTTTTTGGCGCGAATTCAGATTTATTTCGGAGTCGGAAATTCTCGCCGGAGGACTCCAAAGTGGTGCAGGCTATCCGCCAACACGCAACCAAGCACGAGAGTCTGGTTGTCTGGGGCTGGCAATCAGAACTGTACGTTATGAGCGGCCTTGTTCAAGGTACGCGATTCGGCGACTCGATATTTCAGATCTCCTCGCCGGTTCACCGCGAATTTTTCCGGGAATTATACGTGTCTGATTTCCGCGCGTCGAAACCTGCCGTATTTGTCGACGCGGTGGGTCGTGGGGCCTTCGAATACAATAATCGAGCGCTTTACGGGCACGAGACCTTTCCGGAACTGGCAGCCATCGTGACCTCTGAATACGACTTTATTGGGGAGATCGGTCCTGATCGAATCTACGCACGACGATCTCCAGAGCGGTGTGCCAGGTGACAGGTGCCATCGGCGGGCCGGTGAGCCAGCGCGTGTCTTTCGGACCGCGCTGGTTCATTGTCAATGCGAATGGCGCGGAACGACTTTCCTGATGTCGTGGTACTTCGTCGCAAACTCAAACGTAGCGCCGGTTTCGAGCTGGCCGACGTAGGTGCGATAGAGCTCCTGCCACGGGGAGTTACTCTGCAACTCGGGTTTCGGCACAGCCCGATGACGAGTCTCGATCTCGTCGTCGGAGATCAGCACGTCAACGCGACGTTGGTTCAAATCGACTCGAACTTTGTCTCCGGTCTGCAGAATCGCGAGGTTTCCGCCGGCTGCAGATTCGGGGGAGGCGTGCAGGATTGACGGGCTGTCCGAAGTGCCGCTTTGGCGACCATCACCCATGCAAGGAAGCATTTTGATGCCCTGCTGGACGACGTGGCCTGGCGGGGTCATGTTGACGACTTCGGCGGATCCAGGGTAAGCCACCGGCCCACAGCCACGGATCACGAGCATGCAGCTGGCATCGATCTGCAGGCCGGGGTCGTTGATGCGGGCTCGATAGTCTTCGGGGCCTTCGAAAACGATCACTCTGGAGGTGAAGCAACCCTCCGAGCCGGGAGTACTGAGATATCGTCGACGGAAATCCTGGCTGATGACGCAGGTCTTCACTATCGCGGAGTCGAAGAGATTACCCGTCACAACAATCAAGCCCGCTTCTTCCATCAGCGGATCTTCGTAGCTTCGAATTATGTTGTAGTCCAGGCTTCGCCGGTCGCGGCAAATTGTGCCAACGGTCTGTCCGGTGACGGTGACCGCCTGCTCGCGAATTTTCTTCGCTCGCATCAGCTCACCGATGATGGCCGGCACTCCGCCAGCGCGGTGATAGCCTTCTCCAAGATATTCTCCAGCCGGCTGAATGTTGGCGAGCAGGGAGATGCGATGGCCGATAGTTTCAAAGTCATCGATCGAAAGCGGAACACCGATGTGGGCGGCAATCGCAAGGAGGTGAGGAACGCAGTTTGTAGATCCGCCGATGGCGGAGTTGACAACGATCGCGTTTTCGAATGCCTCTCGCGTAAGTATCCGGGATGGCGTCAGATCCTCGCGGACCATGTCGACGATTCGAAGACCCGTCGCATAGGCCATCTTTGCTCGTTCGGCATAGGCCGCCGGAATCGCAGCGCAACCCGGGAGTGACATCCCAAGAGCTTCCGCCATGGAGTTCATCGTTAGCGCCGTACCCATGGTGTTGCAGTGACCCACGCTTGGGACGGTATCGCAGACCATGTGATACAAGCCCTCGGCATCGATCTTGCCCGCTGCGAGAAGTCGGCGCGCTTCCCACATCGTCATGCCTGAGCCGGCGAGTTTGCCGTCGTAGTAGCTGTCGAGCATCGGCCCGCCAGAAAGCACGATAGCGGGTAAGTTGACGGTCGCGGCGGCCATCAAGGATGCCGGAGTCGTCTTGTCACAACCTGTTGTTAAAACAACGCCGTCGAGAGGATACCCTGCGAGGACTTCCACGAGGCCGAGGTACGCGAGATTTCGATCCAGCGCGGCCGTGGGACGTTTGCAGGTCTCCTGGAGAGGATGGACCGGAAACTCGAACGGGATGCCGCCGGCATCACGGATACCGGCCTTGACGCGTTCGGCGAGCTGAATGTGATGCCGATTGCAGGGGACGAGATCGTTGCCGGTTTGTGCGATCCCGATGATGGGTTTGCCGGACTGAAGCTCCTGTCGTGTGATGCCGTAATTATTGAATCGTTCCAGGTAGACTGCGGTTTCGCCGGGATCTGAGGGGTCGTTAAACCAGTGCCGGCTTCTTAGTTCTTTCATTTGGCTTCGAGCAGCGATACGCCGTTCTCGTTAGGTCTCCTTGTGAGTGATGGTCCTGTGTACCTGATGAGCGTCACTTCACCGAGGTAGAGTATGCGGCATCCCTTTTCGAGATGGCCGCCGAATGCCCCTTTGTCGGGCGCCGACAGGGTGATGTGAATGTGCGGCTCACCATTCGCGATGATGCCACCGGAGCTAAGAATTTCGAATGCTCCCTTGACGGACTTGTATTCGTCTTTCGGTTTCGCCGCTGCAGATGTGACGTAGTGATAGGTGCAATCCTGCACGGACCCGGCTGTGATCAGGACCTGACCGTCAGTGATGCCCTTCTGTTTGATTATGTCCGTTATGGACTCGAGCAGGAGGGCGTCACGGTCGAGAAGCACCCGGTAGACTTCCTGAGGCTGTGAGGGTCCAAAAACTTTCGGCGCAGGCGGCGCGGCAAACAACAGCAGACTAGCGAACAAACTGGTCCACATAACTCTCTCCGAGACCGACCTGAATGTAGTGCTTTCGGCACATGTCGATCTTTATAAAGACGTCTTCGAAGCCGGTATGTTCGTTTCGCTCGTTGACGTAATACATGCAACCGGAGATGTTGAAAAATGTGATCATCTCTTCCACATCTTCGTCGACGACCAAAGTATGCGTTTCGCCTGGCGGTTCGAAGACGTAGTCGCCGGCTCTGGCGACCCAGTTATGTTCGAGGTAACGCCAGGATCCTTTGATGACATATCCATGAACGGGCGCCGGATGGCGATGCCGGCTCAGCACCCCGGCCTTTCGCACCCGAAGCAGGTTGCACCACTGTCCATTGAGGGTATTGAGCATGAGCGGCCGGAACCAGACATTCGGAGCTTGCGGCACCCACACTTTTTCGTCTTCCGGGATCGCCTGCGTAACGATTTGATCCGGTGACAGCGGATGAGTTGTCTGCTGCATTCTGTACTCGATTTTATGCTGCGGAGTACCCGCCGTCGACGGTGAGGACCGCTCCGGTAATAAAAGATGCCGCTTCGGAACAGACGAACAGAACCGGACCCGCGACTTCTTCGGGCTTGCCCCAGCGTGCGAGGGCGGTTCTGCCGAGGAGTTGTGCGGACCTGGCGGGATCATCCTGGAGCGATTGCGTCAGGGGAGTTGCGATCCAGCCGGGGGCGATCGCGTTAACGCGAATACCTTCGCTGGCCCACGCGAGGGCTAAGGATCGCGTGAGTTGCGCGATCCCGCCCTTGCTGGCGCTGTATGCAGGGACTCGGGCGCCCCCGAAGAAGGTCAGCATGGACGCGATGTTGACGATTGCGCCGCGTGACCTGGACAGATGCGGTCTGGCGGCAGTACACATCCGCATGGCTCCGGTCAGGTTGATGTCAAGGACCTGCGCGAAGACGTCCGGCTGGAATTCCTCGTCGCGCCGGATTACGCCTGCAGCGTTGACCAGAATGTCGAGTTCGTTCAGTCGCGCCATAAGCTTTGCGATGCTGTTCGGATCGGTCACGTCGAACTCTGGCAGACCGGCTGCTGTCACCTGCGCTCCGGCATCTGCGAACGCGGTAGCTATGGCGGATCCGATGCCGCTGGTGCCTCCCGTCACGAGGACGCGCTTACCGTTGAAATCGAAACGTGGATTGCTCACAGGATGTTGATGGCCCTGCCGGCGAGGACCGCTAAAGTCGTCAAAGAAATCATGCTCTGGATCATCATAAGGACTTTGGCCCACCGGCTCAGGGGCGCTACATCGGTCGGTGAGAAGGCGGTGCTGGTATTGAATGCCAGAAATACGTAGTCGATGAAGTAAGGCGTCCAGTTCTGCTGACTTTCCATGCTCATCTGCGGAAAAAGGAAGGCTCCAGACTCATGACGCTCGCGGCTTGCACGAGCGTACGGTCCGCCGGCGTCGAGTTTCCAGTACCAGAGTGCAAACACGAGTACGTTGCTCATCCAAAGTGCTCCGGCCGAACGAAGCAATTTGACTGCGGGCTCTTTGTGCGAAGGCAGCGTCGCGATAAGTCCGCTGAGCGCGAAAAGCAACGCGGCGGTAATCAGAATCAGCGCAGCGTAGTTGAGGTTGCGTGTCAGCGTGAGCCGTCGAAGTCCGTGGGTGGTTGCCGATGTGATGGCAAGGGCACAGACGAGGACGGGGATTACCCACCCCGGTCCGGGAAGCCAGTCGGGCGGCAGCGCTATGAGAAATGCAACGACAGCAAGCAGACCGACGAGGGCAGGCCAGATGCCTTCGCGATCAGGTCGTAACGAGAGATGCATCAGCTTTTGTGGTCGGGGTGTGTACAGCCGGGAAAATCACGGATGGCGGTGTCGCCCTTGTACCCCAGACTCGCGCGGCCCGACTGCGAAAGGTAGTACGCCGATATCGACTGCTGTTTCAGAAGCGGGAAGAAGCGCTCGGCGGCGGTTTCGGGGTGGTCTTCCGAACTCGCGAGGTTGCTCAATAACTCTACCGCTTGTTCGGTCGTAAGTTTCAGGAACACACTGCCGTCGTAATCTGTTTGTGCAAGCCGGTCGATGGCCTCGAGGCCGGACAGCCACGCATTCTTCAGACGTTCGTCTCCATACTTAAGTGTGGTGTCGATGTACATCGGAACGCCTGCTTCTCTGGCGCTTACGGAATGGTCGTCCTCGGGCAGGAGAATTTCGACGATGCGGCCGAGCGTCTGGTATTGCGCCGCTGAGAGTGCGCGGGGATCATACGCACCAAGCGGAGTTGCGGGCGTTCTGTGTTCGTGCTGTGCGAACGCTGTAGAGCCTGTCGCGACGCCCGCTCCAACGATCGTGAAGAGTTCCCGGCGATCGATTGACATATTCAGAGCTCCCCTTTCTTCGCCTTTGCCGCGAGCGCGTCAGCCATCCGCCAGGTGAGAGCTACGTTGGTGAGCGTTGGATTCTTTTCGGGATACGCGGCGAAGACGGAAGCATCGCCAACGAAAAGGTTCGGAATATCGTGAGTTTGACCGATGCTGTTGACCACTGACGTTTTCGGATCGTTGCCCATGCGGCAGGTACCAACCCAGTGGTTCGAATCAATCACGAGTTTCGCGGGTGTAATCTCGCCCGGTGTCGAAAACACTGAGCCTCCGGCTGCACGGATTATTTCTTCCGAGACTGCGACCATGTCCCGCGCCATCGCGAGGTCGCTGTCTTCGTAGTGGAGGTGGATGCGGGGAAGCGGCAGCCCGAATCGGTCCTCCTTGCTGGTATCGAGGTCGACGTACTTGCGTTGCGATATGAGCAGAGCGCCCTGCATATTCATGCCTGCATGAATTGTGTTTCGCTCCCTGATTGCGTCCTTAAGAGCGCTGCCGATCCCGGGCGCATGTCGGATCGCCAGGCGAGTCGGATGAACGCCGGACCCGCACTGAACCTGGTATGTGCCGTCGAAGTTTGGGTTCGGCTTGTCCCAGTACATGTTCGTGAGCAAGCCGTGATAGTAGTCCGTACCATCGTCGTTCGAGATATCGCGTGTGCGCAGCTGGGGGAAGAGTCCGAGGACCGTTACGCCGAAATGACTCGTCAGATTTTGGCCAACCATGCCGCTCGAGTTTGCGAGTCCGTTAACCAGTAACTGTCGGGCGGTTTCGACTGCGGAGCACGATAAGACCAGCGTTTTGCAGCGAAGCTGCCCAGGCTGACCCTGCGCGTCGACGAATTCTATGCCGGTGATCTTCTCCTTCGAACTATCGGTCACGATCCTCGTCATCATTGTCTGCAGGAAGAGCGTCAGTTTTCCAGTCTTCAGTGCACGAGGAATCGGTGTGTTTGCTGAGGTGTATTTTGAATCGATCTCACAGCCCTGCATGCAATGGCCACAATAATGGCAGACGGAGCGGCCACGCTTAACCTTCTCTGTCGGAATCGCCTTACGGATTCCTACGAAGTCCATCTCGCGGCCCTTTGCTTTCAGGGCATAGACTCCTCGCCTGAGCATCTGCTCGCCACAACGCAGCGCTACAGGCTTCTCGAACTCGCCATCCGGCATATTCGAGAGCCCGTCTCTTTCGCCGTAGACCTGCATGAAGCGTTCGGCTCGGCTGTAATATGGCGCAACTTCGTCGTAAGAAATTGGCCATCGCTTGTAATCCAGCGGGCCGAAACGGAGGCTGTGTCCGGCCCAGCAGAGCGAACGGCCGCCGAGTGCGCGAAGCTGCCCGTGACGCGGATTATCTCCGACGGCTGTAAAGTGATCGGTTTCCGAATAGTCTCCGGAAATGCTGGGAATCGGACTTCTGAATCCACCCGCCAGGCGCTTTTCGAGCGTGACATAGGGATCGACATGCGCTCCGTAGTCGATTCCGGGCCGGAAACGCCGCCCTGCTTCCACCAACGCGACCTTTAGTCCCGCTTTGGTCAGGACATATGAGGCGATGCCGCCTCCGGGGCCACTACCCACAATGCAGACGTCGTATACTTGCTCGGCCATGGAGGGAAGTTTCAGTTTATTCGATCGCGTCCTGAGACTGCGTTGGTGCTGACGACGGCCCAGCTTCGATTGGACCAGACGGGAGCTGAGCCTTTTGGCACCTTCGGCGCGGAGAAAACCACGTAATCGATGTTGAGGTCGCGATACACAGATACAGGCTGAGGACGCTCAACCCGCTTCCAGCGATCGGCCCAGACGCGGGCAAAATCGGGAAGAAAGTTGGCCTGACCTCCAGCTTTCCAGTCGGCGAAGATAGCGCGTTCGGCCCTGACACGGAAGACTCCTGGATCCGCGCCGCGCCGGATGTCAGCGAACTGGAAGACGGCATCTTGCGGTGTGTTGCCGCTCGCCCACGTCGACAGCTCGTCCAGGTCGGGCTTGCGCATATGCGGGTAGTTTACGATCTTGCCGACGGTCGGGTAGAGAGCGAACGCCAGTAAAGCCGGTGCGAGACGAAATGCGTCCGGTCGGACCAGAGACACCCCCAGTGCGACGAGCACACACAACAGAATGTGCATCGCTGTGGTTTCCAGCAGATTGGTCTCGAGCGGAATGATGCAGGGTATGAGCAGGAATCCGGCTGCTTCGAGCCAGCGCTGCTGTTTGGCGGCAAGCAGTCCTGCTATGCCACAGGACAGTGCTGCGCAAAACGGGATGTACAAGACGTAGCGGGCGGGTTGGTACTCGGCTCCAATGAGTAGTTTCGCGTAGTCGATTACCAGCCACGACACAGCGATGCTGAGTACACCAATCAGCGGAAGTGCGATGAGGATGAATCGCAGCTTCGCGTGTTTGATCCGGTACGTTCCTGTGAGCGCTGCTGCAAACAAAACGGCGTAGTGCAACGCATAGCGCCCGATCCATGTGTCGACCCAGTTGTACGAAGCTCGCATTCGCTGGATCGCTTCTAAATCCGGATCAATACGGCTGAAGACAGATACGTGCTCGGACACCGGAGACTGTGTCAAGGCGGACGCGGCAACGAGCAGTGGACCGATGGCGAGCACCGGCAGTTCACGGCGGCCGGCCAGGACGGCAACTATCGTGAATACAGGCGCCGCAGTTGGCGGATGGTACGCGAAGGCTAGAGCGCTCGTAAGGGCGGCCCACCGAAACCTGTCTGTCACGAGCAGGCCGATCGAGAACACGGCGAGGCTAAGCGCGAAGCCTCGTGGCACGGGCTCGTATTCTACGGTGAGCACTTGTGGTCCGTTGACCGTGGCTCCCAGTGAAACCAGCGCAGCAACCGTCAGGCTCAGGGCCGGGTTCAGTCCCGCAGCGCGCGCAATCAGACAAAGACCGGTAACGGCGAGAGCTCGGCAGATGAGTTGCTGGGTTTGCAGAATTGCCTGAAACGTGATGCCGGTCGCGCGATGGACGAACAGCGCCACCTCGTCGTAGATCGTGAAACCAACGTGAGGGCGAACGGCCATAGCGTCGTTCACCAATACGGCCGGGTTCTCCAGATGCTTAAGAATCGGGATGTAGATCTGCGTGTCCGACTGCAGAATTGTGTGGCCAGGAAACCACCAGAAGCTCACGGCGGTCAGAAGCGCGATGACTACGCCCGACCACAGCCGCGTCGATGTCATTTAGCGGGTGTCTTATCCAACTGCTGCTTTATCCAGACGCGCTTCGGGTTAAGGGCGAGTGCTTTTTCAAACTCGTCCCGGGCTTCCGCGTCGCGATGCAGCTTTCTGAATGCGAGACCGGTCCACAGGTGGGCTTCTGCGAGCTTCGGATTTAAGCTCAATGCTTTCTGAAAGTCGATGATCGACTTTTGGGGGCCGCCACCGAGTTGCTCGGGCAGGTAGTAGTTCCCTACCCCGCGGCTGACATACGCCAGTGCGAACTTTGGATCGAGTTCGAGCGCTTTGTTGATTTCGTCCAGCGCACAATGGCCGTACTTAAAGCCGAGCAACGTGCTCGCAGGAATGATCTGACCGCAGAGTGTGCCGAGCAGGCGATGATACTCAGGCGACTTGCCGTTCAGAGAAACTGCTTTGCGAGCGGCTTCGATCCCGGCTTCGGCAGCCTTCGCCGCGGTAGCTTTGTCCTTCAGTTCCAGCGCGACCTCGGCGAGATACGACTGAGCCACTGCCAGGCGGTAGTTCGTTTCGGCGTCGTTGCCGTTCTTTGCTGCTGCTGCCGAAGCGTCAGCGACGGCTCGTTCCAGTGCGGCACGATCCTGCGTGTCGCGTGCTGTTTCGAGAGCGGCCGAGGCAATCGCAACAACGGCCGTGATCAAGACCAGAGTTATTCGGCTGGTTCTCATATTTCATTTACAACTTTGCCACGCGACGCTGAACGACCAGGAACCACATTGCAATCAGAAACAGAATGATGCCGTTTCCAGCGAGAACGATTCCTACATTCGACATCGTGATTAGTTGTCCGGAGATCAGGGCACCGAACGGCATGCCGCCGCGAAAGGCAACGTTATATACACTCATGACCCGCCCTCGCATCTCATCACCCACGATTAACTGTACAAGCGAGCTGATCATGGCGAACGTTGCCATTAGTGCCAGACCGCCGAAGAACATGAGGATGAAGCTGAAGGACAGGGAACGCGAGAGGCCGAACCCAGCAATGAGGATTCCCAGCATTGCGAGTGCGAGCAGTGCGATCCGACCTTTGTCAGGAACGCTGCCGAACGCCGCGACGATGATTGCTCCAACAATAGCGCCGACACCCGAGACGACGAGCATCGACGTGAACATTTCAGGACCGCCATGGAAGACATCGCGAACCACGACGGGGATGTACACCAGCAGCGGAACACCGAACGCCGTCATACAGAACGCGATCACAATCAGCGCCGGCAACCCCTCACGTCTGCCGACGAAGCTCAGACCTTCTTTCAGAGAGCTGACCATGCTCACCCCGGCTTTGGTGACCTGGCGGATCGGAAGGAACAGGAGAGCAATGATGGGCGCTATGTATGAGATACCGTTCAGCCCGAAGCACCACGCGGCACCGTAATTCTTGAGTGCAAGGCCGCCAAGCATCGGGCCGATCACGCGTGCAAGGTTGAACTGAATCGAGTTGAGCGCGACTGCGTTCTGAAGTTGTGTGGACGGAACCAGAGTCGGCACGAGGGCTAAGTAGGCCGGGTCCGCCAAAAGCCTGAGCGAGGCCCACAACAAATGACAGCGAAAGAATGTGCCAGACGTGGACCTTCCCCAGCGCGAACAGGGTCGCAAGGAGGAATGCGCACGACATCTGCATGAGCTGGGAGCCCACCAGCAGAGTCCTGCGATCCATTCGGTCGGCGACGACTCCGCCAATCAGGGAGAAAAGGAAGATCGGGATTTGGCCGAGAAAGGAATCGAGCCCCAGCATCCTGGGGGAGTTCGTCAGCTCGAGGACGAGCCAGCTCTGCGCGACGGTCTGCATCCAGGTGCCGATGCTCGAGACACAGGCCCCTACCCAAAGCCGGCGGAAGTCGCGGTATGTAAATGCCGCGAATGTTCGGCGGAAAAAGGACGGGGGAGGCGCAGCAGCAGGTACTTCATGCGCGCCGACACTATCGCTCACGGCAGGGGTTTGGGTCTGCTGATCAGGTGAAGGATATTGCCGTCGAGATCGGTAAAGAATACGAGACGGTTTCCCTGATTCTCGAATGGGCCAGCGATGAAATTGACGCCCTTCGCCTTCAGGAGCTGATGGCCCTCGTCGAAGTTGTCGACATCAATGGCCAGATGCCGAATGCCGGGATCCTTCATCTGGTTGGATGGACGCTCCCCCTCAGACGGGATAATCTCCAGCAAAGAGCCGTTCTGGGCTCTGACAAAGTAGTTGCCGGAATATTCGAAGTTGATCCGAAACTCGAGGTTCTCGACGTACCAGTCAGCGAGCGCCTTCGGATCAGGCGAGGCGATAGCCGTGTGCTCCAAGCCCTTGAACATTACCCCGGAATTGTAGCAGGGTTAATAAATCGCGAAGCTGAAGGTCTGATCCGATCCCTGCGGAGTTAGAGAATACTCACCATTCTCGAGAGGTTCGTCTACTTCGATCTTGTACAGTCGGTCGTCGAGGCGTGTAACGGCCAGATACACCGGGCGCGACATACCCTTCCCCTTTTTCTGCCCGATGGTCACTTCGCGTTTACCGTTTTTGACTTCGAGCTTGTAACATTCCATACGGTCGGCCTGGAGTTTGTCCGTCCGCATAATGAAAATCGGCTCGGACAGTGGAGTTCGGACAGGTGAGTTTGCGCCGTTAATGACGGCTACAGTCTGGTTCTTTTGCGTTTCCTGGCCGGCTTGGCCGACTTCCGTTTCGATCAGATTGTCCGCATGAAGAAGGTAGGGGACGTCCGCCTTGGGCGGACGAGGACCCGTGTACTTGTCAGCGGAAAACGCCGGAACGCACGTCAACACCACTGCGACAGCAAACAGCGAAAAGGTTCGCATGGTATACACGACGACTTCGAACCTCCTCACGTTTCCTTTCGCGCAGGATCAGCGGCTGGATGCTGCCGGCTTCTCGGTCCGCGGCTTGATCCCCACTCGGCGGTATTGCTGGTTAATCTCGATGAAACTGGCTCCCTTATCGTGAAGTCCCCGAACCTCCGCGTCGTTGTGTCCGTGATACTCGGAAAGAAATCGGATATTCGCTTTGGTAACAAAGTCGCCGTCCCCGGGCAGATTCACGTTGGCCTGCTTCGCGATATCCTCAAAGCTTTTCCCCTGCTTTCGAGCGGCGATAACCTGGTTCGGCGACATGGACGATTTCCGCGCGATGGTCAGTACCGCGGGTATTTCCATGAGCCGGGATTCCTTTTTGCGCGATGGCTTCGACCGCTCGGGGACTCTGCCGGAAGTAGTCTGAGATGGAGTCGTAGAAGTCAATATCCGGGTCGTGTACGTTGTCCCCGACGTGCGGTTCCGTCGTCCGCGTGCGGGTCTGATTGTTGCCTTGCGCGAAGGCCATGCCGGTCAGCGCCAGTGCGATCACAAGAGCTTTCATCCGTCCTCCAACTGGTAAGACGCACAGGCTGTCCGGCGATATCATAAACCGTTGTTTTGCGTCCATGCCTGAGATGGAACTTGAGCAGCAGGAGCATCAGGAAGCGGAAGAACGAACGTCTGTGAGCGCGAAAATCGTGCTCGAGGCGGTCCGGCGGGATGGCGAAGAAGAACTCGCCCGAACGACCACCGCTCTTGCATGGTCAGGCTTCGCTGCCGGAATTGCGATGGGGTTTTCGCTGTTAGGGGAAGGCGTCATCCGCAGCCACCTTCCCGATGAGTCATGGCGTCCTCTGATTTCCAAGCTTGGTTATTCCCTTGGCTTCCTGATCGTGATCGTCGGTAAACAACAGCTGTTTACCGAAAATACGCTGACGCCGATAATTCCGCTGCTCCATAATCGCGACCGCGAAACGTTCTCGCAGGTACTCCGGTTGTGGGCGGTAGTGCTGCTGGCGAACACTGCCGGTGCGTTTCTGGCGGGGTGGTTTTTTGCGTGTTCGCCAGCTCTAAGTACGGATCTGCAGAAAGGGCTGTTCGAGACAGCTCGGGAAGCTACCAGCGCTGACTTTGGGACAGCGCTGGTGCGAGGCATTCCGGCAGGATTTCTGATTGCGCTGGTAGTGTGGCTGCGAGCCGCGACCGACTCGGGCGAAGTCGCGATTCTAATCATTCTTACCTATTTCATCGCTTTACCAGGATTTACTCACATCGTCGCGGGTTCCGTGGAGGCTTTTTTCCTGATAATGGCCGGTGCGAGGAGTCCGCTGTGGTTCCCTGCCGGTTACTTTGTCCCGGTACTCCTTGGGAATTTGATCGGCGGTGTAGGACTTGTTGCCAGCCTCAACCACGCGCAGGTAAAGACGGATGCTTAGCGCAAGCGTCGATGTTCTTTCAAAATGCAGCGATCCATGACGACTTCCAGTCCGGCTGAGCGTGCCTTCTGAGCGGATCCTTCGTCTTCGATACCTTCCTGCATCCACACCGCTTTCGCTCCGATTTGTATTGCCGAGTCTACGACTGGCGCGACCTCTTCCGAGCGGCGGAAAATGTTCACAATCTCGACGGGTTCAGGAATGTCTTCGAGCCGACGATAACACCTCTCGCCAAGGATCTCCGTGTGCCCGGGGTTCACAGGTATAATTCGGTACCCCTGCGACTTCATGTACTCTGACACACCATAGCTGGGCCGAAACTTCTTGGGAGACAATCCGACCACGGCGATTGTTTTCCAGTTGCGGAGAATGTCAGTCGGCGTCACTGGTTTCGACCTCCATCTTCAGGACGCGACGGAAGCGTTCGACTTCCCGCGACGTCAGATGCCGCGACTCGCCAGGTTTGACGTCGAGTTCGAGAAATCCGATCCGGACACGCCGCAATTTTTCCACAAGGCGTCCGAAGTGTTTGAACATCATGCGGATTTGATTCTGTCGTCCTTCGATCAGCCGCACCTCGTACCAGGGTGCAGTGCCTTCTTTGATCAGCTTGATTTTTGCAGGCGCCGTTCTCCGCCCAAACAGATGTATGCCTTCGCGAAACTCCTGCATCTGCTCATCCGTCAGCGGGCCGTTGGATTTGACGACGTACCACTTTTCGATGTGGGTCTTTGCGGCGGTTATGCGGTTTGCGAACTCGCCATCGTTCGTGAGGAGCAGAAGCCCTTCACTGTGGTAATCCAGTCGGCCGACGGGATAAACTCTTTCCCGCACCCCTTTCAGGAGATCCATCACAGTAGTGCGGCCCTGCGGATCAGACATCGTTGTCACGACTTCGCGAGGTTTATTGAATGCAATGTAAATGAGACGAGACGGCTGCCGCAGCAGCTTTCCATCGACTTTAATGTGATCCCGTTCCAGGTCCGCTTTTGAGCCGAGTTCGGTGATCATTTTGCCATTCACCGTCACACGGCCCTCGACGATCATTTGCTCGGCTTTTCGGCGGCTGGTGACGCCTGCCTGCGAAAGAATCTTTTGTAGGCGCTCTTCACTCATTCGACTGGCTGCCCTACGGCCGTGTCGTCCATGGTGGCCGCTTCCGAAGCCGTGGTTTCGGGTTCCGGATCCTGATCGCTAAACGCCATACGCCTGAGGTCTTCGAACTCCTTAAGAGTTGGGAGTTCGTTGAGGTCACGGAGCCCGAACTGGACCAGAAACTCGCGCGTCGTCTTGTAGAGGATCGGTTTCCCGACTACGTTCTTACGACCTGCCGTCGTGATCAGCTTTCGATCGATCAGCGTCTTGAGAACACCTGCGCCCTGTACGCCGCGGATCTCCATGATCTCGGGCGCGGTAATCGGCTGTTTGTAAGCAATAACGGCAAGCGTCTCAAGCGCTGCGAGGGAAAGCTTGAGAGGCGGGTTCAGATTTTTGACGATGGTGCGAACGGCTTCGTGATGCTCCGCCTTGGTTGCCATCTTGTAACCGCCGGCCACTTCCTTGACGGTCAACCCGTGCCAGGGCTGGTTGTACTCCTCGACGAGCTTGTCGAGGAGCGGTGTTACCACGCTCTCAGGCTGCCCCAATGCTTTCGCTATCTGCTGAAGAGATAAGGGCTCGTCTGTCACGTACACGATCGCCTCAAGGACGGCGAGCCGCTCGGCGTCAGTCTGGTCGGACTTCGGTTGTTCGTCCAATATGAGCAGCTGTTCGGCGGAGACCTCTTCCTTCGATCCTTGCTGTTCTGGTGGTGTGTTGTCGGCAACTGCTGCCGTGTCCGTAGTTTCGGTGGATCCCGAAGACTCGTGAGCGGTCTGTTCCAGACGGACCTGTTCGTTACCTTCCTCGGCGGTTTCAGCACCCACCGCGCTCCCGGCCGGCTCCAAGCCGACAGGTGCATCCGGGTCTTCCGTTACGGCGGCTTCGTTGACGAGTTGCTCTTGTTGCGCGGGATCGAGCTCACCTTCGGCCGCTTCGTCACGAGTCTCGGTCGCCTGGGCGGCATCGCGTATTTCCGTGTCGTCGGTGCTCTCAAGACGTTCCTGTTCGTTGCCTCGATCC
This sequence comes from Bryobacteraceae bacterium, assembly GCA_963794765.1. Classification (GTDB taxonomy): domain Bacteria; phylum Acidobacteriota; class Terriglobia; order Bryobacterales; family Bryobacteraceae; genus JAWXCM01. The sequence goes on from CAWCGC010000020.1 coordinate 51,680, forward strand.
AGGGCTTCAGCACTCACCGCCCTCATGGACGCTTCCAGTCCAACGGGTGCGTCCGGGTCTTCCGTTACGGCTGCTTCGTTAACGAGTTGCTGTTCTTGCCGGCGATCGAGCTCGCCTTCGGCCGCTTCGTCGCGAGTCTCGGTCGCGTGAGCGGCATCAGGTGTTTCCGTGTCATCGCCGTGGGCAGCAAATGGAGCGTCCGGGTTTTCCGTAACAACGGCTTCTGCCGGAACCTCCCTCCGCAGTGCTGCCAGGTCCCTGTCTTCCTGCATTGTCAGTTGTATTCCTGGTCAACGGCAACGGCGAGTTGTGCATCTGTTCCCAGAGCCTCGTCGATGTTGTCGTTCGCCTGGATCCGGATGTCTCCGAACGCTTCGGCCTGCTGAAGCTGAACCGCCTGGCGCTTCACCAGCTCGAGTAAGGCGAGAAACAGGCAGAGCATCGCACGCCGGCTGCCCTGCTGCTCAAACAATCCAATAACGGAAAGCGACGACCCTTTCGGCGTCCCCTTAAGCATGTCGCGCACGAAGCGAATCATGTCGGGTACCGTCACTTCTTCCTTTTCGATCGCGTAGGTCGGGCGAGATTTCGCTCGCTCGAGGACGATCTGGAACGTCTTGACAAGATCGAACAGCGAAACGTCGAGGCCGGGATTAACAGCCTCCTCTTCCGTCAGGAACTGTCGAATCTGCGGGTTGGACCAGATTGCTTCCTCCAGCAGTCGTTTCTGCTGCAGCATCTCGGCTGCTTCTTTGTACTGCTCGTGTTCGAGGAGGCGTTCAACGAGTTCTTTCCGAGGATCGTCGTCACACTCGCCAGCGTCCAGCTCGGGATCTTTCGGCAGCAGAATCTTTGATTTGATATGGACCAGCGTGGCTGCCATATAAACAAATTCCGAGCCGAGCTCAATATCCAGTGATGCCGCCTCTTCCATATACTTCAGATACTGCGCGGTGATTTGCGCAATCGGAATATCCGAAATATTGATCTGGTTTTTACGGATCAGGTCAAGCAGAAGATCGAGGGGCCCCTCATACTGTTCGAGATGAAAGTTCAGGGGTGACGACACTACCCCAACAAGGTAACACGCTTGAAATGGTTGTTTTTTCGTGATTCCGAGGGTCGAAGGCTGAGTGGAAGGGGCGGGCGAACACCGTTAAATGAGTGGGCATCTCCACTCGGTTGGCGAGCATTGTCACTCGATCAGTCTCGGGTCAATCGATCAGCTTCGGCGGCCTACCGCCGAAGCTGATCCTCACGGAGCCGAAAGCTATCTGCCAGCGCCGACCAAGTCACCTGCTGTGGCTTCCTGAATCAGCGGCTTAGCAATGTCGGTAAGCAGGAAGTCGGTGCTCTCCTCATCACCTAGAGTGTGGGTGAGAAGCTTCTCGACGTCACGTTCGCCAATCTGACGGGCGAGGGCGCGCACTGTGCCGTACCCTGATATCTCGTAGTGCTCGACCTTCTGGGCGGCTGTGATCAGTGCCAGATCGGCAGCGAGTTCGTCCTTTCCGGAGCCTTCTTTAATGGTCTCCTGCCCTTCTTCGATCAACCCCATCATCGCTTTGCAGGGCTTTGCGCTGGCTTTTTCACCGAGTAGTTCGAAGACCTTCTGCAGGCGTTCTACGTGGATTTGCGTTTGAGCCAGGTGTTTTTCGAACGCTTCGCGCAGCTTGGGATGCTTCGCCGCCTGAGCCATTTTGGGGAGTGCTCCGACGAGTTGTGTTTCGGCGTGGAGCAGGTCCTGCAGTTCTTCAATAAGTAGTTCTCGAATAACAGGCATTACTTCTTTCCTCCTGGACCTTTCTTCGGTGTGCTCTTCCTGGCGGCGGTCTTAACGGACTCTTCCCGGGAGTTTGCGGACTTTCGCGGGGTTGCGTGACTTTTCGAGGACCCACTATGTCCGTTAGATTCCGTTGGGGTTCTGCTGCCCACAAGCTCAGACTGGAGCTGCTGGAACGCCGGCGCGTCGACGATCTCCCAATCGCCACCGCTGTTCCAGGGGCCACGGGTATCGGGCTCGCCACGATCGCCCATACCGGTGGAATCGTTGAAGTACTGGTTGACAAGTCCCGGACTTGGCGGTATCCGGCCAATGGACAGCGTGGGCTTGCCCATACTCTCGAGAGCCAGCATGAAAGCCTTCATGTGGGTGATCTCGCGTGTCATCAGGAACTGAAGTGCGTCGATTGTGCCCGGATCGTCCGTGAAGTTGATGAGACGTTCGTAAACGATCTTGGCCCTGGCCTCAGCAGCAATATTGCTGCGCAGGTCGACGTCGAGTTCCCCAGTGATTTTCAGGTAATCGGCTGTCCATGGATTTCCCTGTGAGTTGGAAAGGCTCACACCGCCGCCCCCGGCGATTGCGATCAGGGGATCGGCATGAGCGGCGTTCCTGTCAGACCGAGTGGGCTTGAGGTGCATCCGTGCCAAAGTGCCAACAACCTCAAGATGACTCAGCTCTTCTGTTCCGATGTCCATTAGCAGGTCTTTCCGCTCCGGATCATCGCAGTTCAAGCCCTGAATGGAATACTGCATCGCCGCGGCGAGTTCGCCGTTTGCGCCACCGAATTGCTCCAGCAGCATGTTGCCGAAGCGGGGGTCTGGTACACCGACATTTACGGTATACATGAGTTCTTTTACGTGATGGTACATATAGGCCGGTTGATCCCGAAATAGGATTCGCCTCTTAGACGAGGACGTTTTCCGACTGTTTCCTGTGGTCTTCGGTGAAACCGTCTATTGTCCTGCTACTTACGCGCGATGATCATCCAGGCAAGACCAAATCGGTCTGTAAGCATGGCGAACCGAGTTGCAAAGAAAGTCTCCGTTAACGGAGTTTGGATGTTCGCTCCATCTGAGAGTGCGAGGAACACTCTCTCCGCTTCCTCTGCATCTGAGACTTGCAGCGAAAGGGAGAATCCCTGGAACCGCGGCTTACCGGTCGAGGACATTCCGTCTGAGACCAGCAGGACATTGTCACCGATTCTGATTTCGGCGTGCATAATCCTGTCCGCCATCTCAGGTCGTGCTGTCCTCGGGTCAGGACTGTCGCTGAAGCGGTTAATTACGCCAGCTTTCGCACCTACAGCTTTCTGGTAGAAGGAGATCGCTTCCTCGCAACGGCCCTCGAAGAAAAGGTACGGCTGCAGCAGCATAGGCAGGTAGCCGAGTGATGGTGAGCCCGGCGCGAGTCGAACGCGCGACCATCGCATTAAAAGTGCGGTGCTCTACCAACTGAGCTACGGGCCCGCCCAGATCTCAATTTAGCATGCGTGTTTTCGGTAAGAGCTTAGACTCCACATGGTTTGATGTGGAGTCCAGTGAAACGTTCAGCGCTGCTGAGCAGATGTGTGGCACGAGTTGGCATTCGGGGTGCAGTTATCCGTGATATGAAGCTCCTAATGACGATTTTGTTTCTGACTGGAACATTTGCATGTGCCGAAACGGTACAGGGTTCGGAATCGGAGCAGTTCCGTCCCGACGATCAATGGTTTGCTCAAATGGCAGAGCGGGACGGGCAGCGATTACGGCAAATTCGTCACGAGACGGATGGTGAGCCTGCAATCGTCTCACATCGTCAATCGCCCAGCACCTTAGCTGTTACTTCGAAGGCGGTTGCCAGCGAAGGGCCAGCAGTCATGGCGATCGCCGCAAAGCGAGTCGACGATCAAACGCTGCTCGTGAGATCGTTGAGGAAATGAGCCCTGGCGAACTGGTGGTCCTGTTCGAACACCCGGAGTGGCAGAAGCCTCTGTTTGGTGCACTCGCAGACCACGGAGTTCGATATCGCACTCTGGACCTGAAGGCCGCAGCGTTCGATCCTGATGCTGTCCCGGATGCCTGCTTATATTTCAATCAGGCGAGTCCGAGTGCTTATGTTCGAGGCAACACCCGCGCAGTTTCGCTGGCTCTGGCACTCATGCGATCGCTGGAAACTCGGGGCGCGACGATACTGAACGGTTCGCAGGCATTTCTGCTGGAGCTAAGCAAGTCATCTCAGGCGGCACTGCTCGAAAAACTCGGCATCGCGCATCCCCGGACAATGGTGTTCAACGATGTCGATACCGCCATTCGACTCTGGCCCAAGGAGCGTTGGCCGGCACTGTTGAAACCTGAGCAGGGTGGAAGCGGCGCTCGAATGTACCTGCTGCACTGCGCAGAAGAGCTGCGAGGCCTGTTGCGGGAGAGGCCTGAACTATGGCTACCAGATAACTTGCTGCTGCTGCAGGAGTATTTCGAGACGGACCCGGATGCGGGAATTGTGCGAATGGAGTTTCTGGGAGGTGAACTGCTATACGCGATGCGCGTTGTATCGCATGGCGCATTCAATCTGTGCCCGTCGGAGGTCTGCAACCCTGCCGGTGGCGATGGTGCTTCACACTGCATTCTGCCAGAAATTGCTGCGAAGCCGCCGGTGCGTCCGGTCGAGTTTCTTCCCTATTTCGATGTTCCGGCTGAGGCAGTCGCGGCGGGCAAACGGATCGTGAGTGCAGGAGGGCTCGACGTTGGTGGCATCGAGTATCTTGAAGCTACCGACGGCCGATACGTTTTCTACGATATCAACGCGAATTCCAATCTCCGGCGACCTATCGGCGAGGCATTTGGGTTCGATCCGTTTGCCCGCGTAGCTGACTTCCTGCGTCAGAGGCTCGCGCGGGAACCCCTCTCACAAGTTAAAGAGTGATGTTTATCGCCGCAGCCTGCGAAGGGCGATGGGCCGAAGTCAGGACGATTGCGGCTGGCGCGAATCGCGTCTCTCCCACTTGTAGGCAGGAACCGAGTTCCTCCAGAAGAACTTTTCCGCCGCTAACTGTCCTTTGCCAGTGAAGTACTCGCGCATGATCTCGAGCGCGGCACGATTTCGCCCGGCGTACACGATATAATCTTCGCCGAAGATGTCGTGGATGAAGTCCAGCATTGGCCGATACACGGCGGGTTCGAAGTCCGGCTGCGCAGTTGCTGGAGCAGCTGCCTGTCCGGCCTTTCTCGCAAGGCCTGAGATCTTGGCGTACACTTTTCGTTTCCTGAGTTCCCTCAGGTTGCCCGAGTAACTCTTCATCACCTCCGGCGCAGTCGGCAGAGGCAGTGCCTGCAGATGACCAAGAACGATGCGCAGATCCGGGACCTTGTCCGTGAGCCGGACTGTTACCTCCGTCAGGTCGAATCGAGGGTTGGCTACTTCAAACGTCAGGCCGGTCTGAGCGAATGCTTTCATGTTGTCGATGAAAGTCGGGTTGTCGATTGCTGCGACCATGTCGTGGCCTTCCCAGACATTGCCGTAACGAATGCCTAGGAAAAGCTTGTTCCGGTGATACCTGTCCAGATACTCGCGGAAGTCGGGTTTCGTCGGGTCCAGACAGCCAATCAGGCCGACGAACATCGGCTCCTTTGCGATCGTCATCAACACCCACAGATTGTCTTCCACCCACGGGCTTGCTTCGACGACGATGGCTCCCGTAATGCCAAGCGGCGTTGCGGCCTCGCGATAGTCACGCGGCAGAAAGGGAGGTGGATTCGGAGTTTTTGGGAAGGGTGCGCCCTGCGGGCGGGTCGGATCGTAAAGGTGGGTATGTGTGTCGATAATGGGAAAAGCGCCCGTCGCGGCATTGGCCATGGTTGAGATTGCGGCTGCCCCAGCGGTCGCGATAAACGCCCGACGGCTCGCTGAATCGTCAGCAACCAGGGACTTCCTGGGATCGTTCATGGTTTCGGCTCTTTCTGTACGTCAGGTACGTTTGCGAAAAGCTTGCGTATGCCATCCGTTGTTGCGGTCTTCCGGACAACCGCCCGAAGTTTTTCCGGGTCCCCGTCCGCAGCCTCGCGCTGAATGGCCTCCTGATACCGCTCCTGTGAGTCGGCCAGTTCGAGCGGTGTCTCGCCCATCGAGTTTTTCAGGTCCAGCGGAACACCTTGCGAGTGCAGGTATTCCATAATTGGCAACCAGCCGCCCAGTGCCGCAATGTGCATGATAGTTTGTGCCTGGCGCGTGAGGCTAATCGCCTTCACCGGATCAGGAATCTTGTGGGCCGGGTTGTACCGAAGCTTCAGATCTGCTCCGCGAGCGACCATTTCTTTCACGACATCCAGGTTCCCCGCCATCACCGCCACGGAAAACGGAGTATGACCATCTTTCCTTAACAGGTTCGGATTGCCACCCTTGTCCGCCAGCATCTTCACTACCGAAAGATTTGTCGAAGCTGCGGCGATGTGAAAAGCGGATGAGCCTGGTGGCGCGGGGTTGATCCGAACGTCTCCTGCGGGGCCGGGCGTTGGATAGATGGTCTGCTGGTTTGGATTGGCGCCCCGATCCAGCAGCAATCGGACGATTGCGAGTGCCTCTTCAAGGCTGTTCGCAGGTGCGCGGTTTTTGTCGGGTCCCAGACTGAGCAGAGCAGCGTTGCCTCGGTACCCGCCGCCCTTTCGAAACTCGGCGCCAATCGCGGCATTCGCCACGGCGAGCGCTGCCCCATGGAGCGGGGTATAGCCGGCGCCATCCACTGCCTGTGCAGTCGCGCCGTGTTCAAGAAGGAGGCGGGCAATTGTAAGATCGGCGTGCAAAGCCTGTGATGTGCCAGCCTGCGCCGGGGCTCCCTTACCGGGAATAAAAACTGTGCTGGGCTGATCCCAGTGGTACAACGCTGCCAGCAGCGGCGTTGTCCCGTCGGCGGCCGGCTGATTGACGTCCACCCCGGCCTTCAGCAGCAGTCGCGCAGATTCTGCATCGTGCTTCTGAACGGCGAAAAACAAGGCATTCTGGCCGCCTTTCCTGGTTGTGTATTCGCCGTCCGTGTTCCACGGAATGCCTGTCTTTCCGAGGGTCACAGTGGTGGGCGCAAAGATTGTATACGTGACGTTCCAGCTTGCTGTCACTGCATGAGCGTCCGCGCCTCGCTCGAGCAACACACGTACGATCTCGGGATGCCCGGCGGCCCACATCAAGGCGGTCTGGCCGAACTTTTTTGTTCGCGCGTCGCCTTTTGCGCCGTGATCGAGCAGCACCGTCACCAGATCCAGGCGGCCAAGGCGGGCCGCGTTCATCAGTGGCGTGGCACCGTCTTCACGTGCGGCGTTCGGATCCGCTCCGGCTTTCAACAGGAGACCGGACATCGCTGCAGACCCGTTTTCAATCGCAAGCGCAAGCGGACCGACTCCGAGCTCATTCATCAGATTCGGATTTGCCCCGGAGTTTAGCAGCATCTCCGCAACGACGATGTTGCTCCGCATAGCGGCCCAGGATAGTGCGGTAGCGCCGTCCTGCTCGCGAGCATTCACGTCCGCACCGGCGCGGATCAGTCGTGTAACAGCAGAGCTGTCGTCACTGCGGGCCGCATCCAGGAGTGTTTGCCCCAAAGTCGCGGCAGAGACTGACAACGCTGAAAGCAGCACGGCGACGACGGAGAAGAATACGTGCGCCCTAAACCTGGACATAAGCTCAAACCTCGAGGCGATTGAGCTTTCCGGTGCTATCGCCGAGCTTTTCCGTGGGTACGCCGACCTTATCCAACATTGTCAGATATAAGTTCGTCAGTGGGGTTGTATCGCCAGCAAACTGGAGATAACGTCCGCCCGCGATACGCCCGGCCGCACCACCGGCGACGATAATCGGCAGATCGCGCTGGCTGTGGGATGTGGGAACGCTCAGGTTGCTTCCGTAGAGAATCAGAGAGCGGTCAAGTAGTGTAGAGTCGGCTTCGCGAATGCCGTCGAGTTTCTTCAGAAAATAAGCGAAGAGATGTGACTGGTCCACGTTGATCTTCGCGAGCGCATCGAGCTTCTGCTTCTCGAAGTTGTGATGCGAGATCTCGTGGTGGCCCATCGAGATGTTCAGGTGCGGAAAAGTCATCGAGGTGGCTTCGCGCCCGTACAGGAACGTCCATACCCGTGTCAGGTCTGCCCGAATTGCAAGAGTCTGCAGGTCGAACATCAACTTGACGTGGTCAGACCACGAATCCGGCACACCTGCGGGCCGGCTCGTTTGCGGCAGTGCATCGGGTTGCTTCCGCATGGCAACATCGATCCGGCGCTCCACGTCGCGAATCGACTCGAGATACTCGTCGAGTTTCCGACGATCATCCGCGCCGAGCCGCTGCTTCAGCTCTGCGATCCGTTCCATAACGGAATCCAGAGCACTTCGGTCAGCGGCCTGCCGCTCCGCTGATGCCACCGGGTCAATTCGGGCCCCATCCCCAAACAAGCGTTCAAACAGAAGCCTGGGGTTGTGCTCAAACGGAAGCGGGACTGTTTCGCTCTTGAACACAGGTCCGGGAAGATTATTGACAGCCGTACTTTCGGCCGCCAGCTCCAGAGAGGCAAACTGCGTTTCCCTGCCCAGTACATTCGCCGCGACCTGATCGACGGAGATGCCGACCTTTACCTTCCCCTTTGTCGGCTCAACGCCGGTCATGAAGGATGCAAGTGCCCGGTCATGAAAGCCAGCCTTGGTCCGGTCCGGATCTGAGGAGACACCGCTGATTACGACAAACTTGTTCCGGTGCGGCGCAAGCGGCGCCAGAGCCTCACTCAACTCATATGCGGCGCCATCTCCCTTTGGCTTCCACCGCTCCTCATCTACTCCCAGGGGGTAGACGATGAAACCCAGACGCCGCACCGGTGCTGCCGCCGTGAGTCGGTCCGCGCGCAGCGCCGGGATCATGGCATCGAGCAGCGGGAGAGCGAAAGCCGTGCCAACGCCTCGCAAAACGGTGCGTCTGGATAGAAACTTTTGTGTGACCAGCATCGACTACTGCTCCTTCGTTTGCCTCATTTGAAACGGCACGCTCCTGACGACGGCGGCGATCAAATCGGCGAAACGGTACCGATCTGCTTCGGTGCTTCGTATGATGTCACGGATTGCCGGTTGGTCCCGCGCGTCCAGCTCACGGCCGAGCGCATACGTCATTAGCCGCTCCGCGGTGCTTCGGACGAAAAGATCGGAATGCTCGAGCAGGAGATGTTTCAGACCCTCCGGGCCGGAGAAGGTTTCGCCGCTCGGGAGCGATGCGGAAGGGTCGACCTTGCCGCCCTCGTCGTGAACTCTCCAGCGGCCGATCCCATCGAAGTTTTCAAGCGAGAATCCCAGCGGGTCCATACGCACGTGGCAGGATGCGCACGCCGGATCCTTCCGGTGACGTTCCACTTTTTCCCGCGTCGTCAGCTTGCGCCCATCCGCCGGGCTCTCGTCAAGCGGCGGCACGTTGGCCGGCGGAGGAGGAGGAGCCGAGTTGAGAAGGTTGCTTAAGATCCACTTGCCGCGCAACACCGGCGAGGTTGCCGTGGGATGGGAAGTGAGCATCAGAATGCTGCCCTGTGTGAGTAGTCCGCCGCGGTTGCTGCCTGGCGGAAGGGTCACACGCCGGAAGCCCGGACCCGTAACGCCGGGCACACCGTAATGCCTCGCCAGCGTTTCATCGAGATAAGTGTAGTCGGCCCCAAGCAAATCGAGAATGCTCCGGTTTTCCTGAATGAGACTACGAATGAACAAGCGCGTCTCGGTTCGGAATGCATGACCCAATGCCGAGTTGAATTCAGGATAGGTCTGAGGATCGGGCTGGACCTCCTTCAGACTCCTCAAGCCGAGCCACTGTTCGGCAAAGTTGTCTGCCAGCGCGAGGGCACGCGGATCCTCGAGCATGCGTCGAATCTCCTGATCGAGCTGCGGACGCAACGTTCCGTTCCGGGCTGCAGTCAACAGCGCATCGTCGGGGATGGTGCTCCAGAGAAAGAAGGAGAGTCGAGATGCCAGCTCAAAATTCGAGACGGGATGCACGCTGCCGGGCGCAGCACCGGGCGGGTCAAACTCGAGGCGAAAGAGAAAGTCAGGTGCCAGCAGCACATCCCGGAGAGCCGCCGCAATCGATTCTTCAAACGTGTTCTTCTGGCGAGTCCTCGCGTACGTAGAAAGAAATGGCTTCAAATCCGTTTCTGTGACGTCGCGCCGAAACGCCCGAGTGACAATTGCGGAAACAATACGGGTTGCGCACGGAGTTTCCTCTGCCGTTCGCGCAGGCCGGCATACGAAGATGCGCTTTCGGCTGGGTGTCTCGCTGACTCCGGTCGCATTGTACGGGCCGGCGACTTCGATCCTTCCCAACGCCGGAGGACCTGGTTGTCCGTCAAACGCTGCTTCGCCGGACGTCATCCCGGCAATCTCAAACAGCTTGACGCGACGGCCATCCACGCGAAACTCGATTGTCGGACGGATCGCCGTACCCAGCAAATCCAGTGGACCACCGAGGGCCGCGCCGCCGGGACCGGAGACGTCCGAAACCGGACCTTCGCGCTCGGCCAACTCCTCGGGAAAGGTCACAATTACTGTGTGTGTCCCAGCCTTCAGCTTGACGGTAGTTCGAAAGAAACGCACTCCCTCGGTCGGTGTGAGCCTCTGCTTTTCGAGAAACGCCCGAAGCTGGTACTCACCGTCATGTGAGAAGTAGTGATCGACCCGAATGCCTCCGCGCGTGCCGAATGGCATTCCTTCGCCCTGCCAGACCGCTTGCGTGTCGGTTGCCGGGTAGATCTCGATGACTGGTGATGAATCTCTGGTTCCTACAGCGAGTTCGCTCACCTTTCGAGCAACTTTAAGGTAGCGCTCCAGCAGTAATGGTGACATCGAGAGCGCGTCGGCGATGTTGTCGAAACCGGCCGCTACGCCGTCTTCCGGGAGTTCGGCGGCAAGCGGAAGTTCGATGGCCAGCAGATCCCGAACGGCGTTCGAATATTCTGTGCGGTTCAGCCGCCGAATCAGAGGCTTGCCGGCGTAGGGTGCGCGCCGCGCCGCGGTATCCAGGTCTGAAAGCAGTCCCGACGTGAAATCGCGAACGATCGTGGCATTCGGCCGCGGCATCTTCGGTGGCGGCATTTCCCCAGCTTCCAGCTTTCGAACTACTCTTTCCCACACGTCAGGGTGGCCGGCCGGCTCGTCCGCTGGAATGCCTTCCAGCGTCAAGGATCCTGATTTCAGTTTGGAGTTGTGACACTGGAGGCAGTACTGCTTCACAATCGCGTCGCGGCTCGTTGGCTCCGACTTCATTGAAGGAGCGAACACCACGAGCAGCACGCAGCAAAGCAGGACCATTCTCTTCATTCAAATCTCGGAATTAACGGGGCGGACATACGCGACCTACGTTTAACCGGCATCTTTATCCGCACCGGACTGGAGTATGCGATCGACAGCCGTCCTGTCCGCGGCAGAAGCCTTGGACTATATCTACTATGGTAATTTATTTTACGGTCGGTGTCAGACAGGACACAATGCGCGAGGAGCGTCAGGTGTTGACCCGTCAGCCGCGATTCAGCAGCCGCAAACCTTCCGCCTCGAAGTTATAGCGGATCGTGCACTGGTTGTCGAGAATCATGGTCGCCCGTTTGTCAGGAGTAAAGGCTGGCCATTCGGGCATGCGGCTGTGACTCGGCTTGCCGTCGCGCGCGAATGCGGCCCACGTACCCCCCATTCTGCCGGAAAGTGACAACGCGTCGGAACCGCCCCCTGAGTAGCGTGTACAAAGGTCCGCATTATCGAAGACGAATGCAATCTCACTGCTGTGGAAGGTCCCCGGCCTGCCGTCGAGAACCGGAGTACGCCATGCATACACATATTGGTAAGCAGGGGCTCCGCCCTGAACGGCCTTTCGCTCAGCCTGCGTGATCGCATTCTGCCGCATCTGTCCTGCCGCGATTGCTGCCCATAACCCGAACGGAGTTTCATCCGGATGCTCGCGCCGGTAGGCTGCGATGATCTCGGGAGCCTTACCCTGATACTGATCGGCCACGCGCTTTTGCAGATCGCTTTCTGTAAACCGCTCGACCTCGGGGTTATCCACTCCGTTCACCATTTCATTCAGGCATGTACCGATCAGCATCGGGACTTTCGCGGAGATTGCCGGGGCCTCCGGATCGAATGGATGGGCGGGAATGATCTTCCCGTCAACGATCGGACTCCACCCCCGCAGCCCGGCCGACTGCCCGCCCAGGCGGCGCAGAGCCGCTGACTGCGCGACGGCCAAAGCAGATGCCGGCACGGCGTGTATTTTTTCCACCTGATCTTTGCTGAGATTCAACTCCTGCAGCACTGCCGCGGCGATTCTGGCTGAGTTCTCCGATGATCCCGATTTCAGCGTGGACCCGCTCTCGACACCGACGCGATGAAACAACCCCGCGGCACCGGGCATAACCATGAGATGCGATACCTTGCCTCCGCCGCCGGACTGTCCGAAGATCATGACTTTATTCGGGTCGCCGCCGAAATTTGAGATGTTGTCGCGGACCCACTCGAGGACGGCAACATTGTCGAGCATCCCCACATTAGCCGAACTTGCGTAACGATCGCCGTATTCAGCAAGGTTCAGAAAACCGAAGATATTCAACCGGTGATTATGCGTAATGACGACGACATCATGGTTGCGAGCCAGGTTTTCTCCGTCATACGACAGCAGATCGTTGCCGCTGCCTCCGGTGTAACCGCCCCCGTGCATGAAGACCATGACCGGACGGTTGCGCCCGGTTGAGGACGGAGTCCAGACATTCAAGTCGCAGGCAGTCTTCACCTCTCTGCCAGCCTCCCGTCCGGTAGAGGAGAAAATTGTCCTCATCTCCGCGAGTGGTGTTATCGCCATTTTCTGAAATATTTATTCCGGTGGGACAAGCAGGGCCGTACGTGAGTGAACTGCGAACACCAGCCCAGGGTTTCGGTTTCTGCGGTGGCATGAAGCGGTTCGCGCCGCCGGTTGGCGCACCGTACGGAATGCCACGAAAAACAAGAACACCCCGGCTGACATATCCGCGGACTTTACCGGACGTCGTCTCGACAATTCCTTTCGAATAGGAAGCTGAGACTGAACCAGCGGCCGGCGCCTTTGCCGCGACGGTTTTCGCAGGAACGCCTTCAAGCGGCTGTAAATCTGTCAGAGCCACGGCACCCGCTGCCTGCAATGGTCCTGAACGCTGTACGCCGATTTACGCTGTCCATATTCGCTCAAGCTTACAGCAGTTCTACGATTCTGTTTTGTTCGCGGAGATTGACGGGGCCATCAACACCCGATATAGTGATGGGCACTCAGACATCTGCTTGGGGGCACGGAATGCTAATTCGCCTCTGACTAACCAAAGGAGTTGGAAGCGATGAGCCGTAACTCAAGATCAGGCTTTCTGGTTGTTTCGCTGTTTGCATTATTACCAGCAACGTTGTTCTCTCAATCGTTTCAGGCCTCAGTATCGGGCATCGTGACGGATCAGTCCGGGGCGGTTGTGCCAAGCGTCAAAGTCACCGTAACTGATAGCCGCGCGAGGAGTTTCGTTCACCACCACGGGCAATCAGGATGGGGTCTACAGCATCAATAACCTGACTCCGAGCACATACACGCTCACCGCTGAAGCGGCGGGATTCCAGACGTACCAGTTGACCGCATTTCCTCTGACGGCCAAACAGGAAGCAGTCCTGAACGTTTCGATGCGGCTGGGTGCCACAACGCAGACGGTCGAGGTGCAGGCCGAAGCGCAGATGGTGGACCCGTCGAATGCGACTCTCGGCGGCGTTGTCAATAACAAGTCGATTGTCGATTTACCGCTGGTCAATCGAAACGTTCTGACCCTGATGGCCCTCGAGCCTGGGGTGCAACCCTCTACTCCTAACAATTATCAAAGCAACTTCTTTACGAGTTCCATCCGATACTCGTTCAACGGCGGTCTGGAATCGACTTCGGACTTTCAGCTGGACGGCGTATCCATCCTGAACCAGAGCGACATTCCGGGCATCATGGGTCTTACGATGCTCCCGTCAGTGGACGGGGTCGACGAGATGCGCGTGCAGACCAACGGCTACTCAGCCGTATACGGCAGGAGCGGCGGCGGCATCACGACGATGGTCACGAAGTCGGGGACAAATAGCCTGCATGGCAGCGCTTTCGAGTTTGTCCGCAACAACGCCCTGAACGCCAACAACTTCTTCTCCAACCGGTCAGGAGCGAAGATCGCGCCTCTGCATATGCACCAGTTCGGCGGCTCCCTTGGCGGCCCGATCATAAAGAACAAAACGTTTGTTTTTGGAGTCTACGAGCGGAACATCAACAATGCCGGGGCGTTCAGCCTTTTCAGCGTTCCGACAGCCGCGGAGCGCGGGGGAGACTTTTCGCAGGTATACACGCAGGCGGGGGTATTGAAGACTATCTACAATCCGTTCAGCGCTGTTCCGGATCCGAACCGCCCGGGCCAGTTTACACGGTCTCCTTTCCCGGGCAACATCATCCCGAAGAGCCTCATGGATCCGGTGGGAGTGAATTCTGCGACCTATTGGCCCCTGCCAAATCTGCCGGGCACACCCGTAGCCGGCACCTCGATTTTCCTGCCGCTGAACAACCTGGCGGCGACTGCTGTGAGTGCAAATCCGCTGGAGCAGATCACCTTCAAGCTGGATCACAATTTCAATACGAACCGGCGCGGCTTCATCCGATACACAAAGCTGTTCAACGTAGCCGGTTCACCCAATTACTACAACAATCTCGCGGACACGGGCTTCGGGCCGATGACCGTACACTCGCATAACCTCGCGTTGGGGTACACCCAGACGCTCGGAGCCGGGACAGTGCTGGACCTGCGAGCGGGAGTCAACCGGTTTGAGGCTTTCCGGCCCAGCAACGGTCTCGGATTCAAACTGACTACGCTAGGTTTGCCCGCGAGCCTCGAGCAGTATATGCGGGAAGGCGATGTGGACGAGTTCCCCGGAATTACCGCTCAGGGCTACTCGAACCTCGGCAATAACAACGGCCCGTACTACTCCAGCAATCAGACGAACTATAACTTTTCAGGCAGCATACTGCGCGTCATCGGCAAGCACTCGCTTAGCTTTGGGGGCGAGCATCGGGATTACTTCCTTGCTTTCTTCCAGACAAATCCACTGCTGATGAATTTCGCGAACGACATGACGCAGGGTCCGGACCCGCTTGCCGTATCCTCTGCCGCCGGCGATGGCGTCGCATCCATGCTCCTTGGAACGGGCACAAGCGGCAGCGCGGGCTATTATGCCAGGCCAGCGAACGCCAATCACTACTTCGGAGAGTTCGTGCAGGATGACATCAAGTGGACGCGCAAGCTGACGATGAACATCGGCATTCGCTTCGAGCAAGAGACCGCCACGAACGAGCGCTATAACCGAATGGCCGCGATCGACCCGAGTGTGCTGAATCCGATCTCGAGCCAGGTCACGAATCCGTTTACCGGACAGAAGGGCTGGAATCTATACGGCGGATACGTGTTTGCGGGGAACGGACCTGACAGCCTTGGCCGGAACGCGATTCGCGGGATCTGAATTCAAACCCAGCCCGCGCATCGGCATTGCTTACTCGCTGAATGACAAGACAGTGATCCGAACCAGCTACGGCTTGCTTTATGGGGTGCCCTTCGCAGGTGCAACACGCGAGTTCACCAGTGCAGCTTTCCAGACCGCCACGCCGTGGGTGAATACAGTCGATCGCATCCACCCCAACACGCTCTTCAGCAATCCATTCCCGACCGGTTATGTGTATCCGCCGGGCAGTTCGCAGGGTTTGCTTGTCGGCAGTCGGTCTGAGTCTGTCCAGCGCGCAGCCTTCGACGCTCAAAACCCTCTACAACCAGCAATGGAATTTCTCGATCCAGCGCAGCCTCGCGACTGACATGATGCTGCAGGTGGCATACGTCGGCAACAAAGGCACTCACCTCCCGTGGTCTGGTGGCGGCGGTTCGGCGGGTATGAACATGCTTCCTCCAGGCTATTCGAGCCTGGGCAACCAGCTCCTGAAGCTCGTTGACAATCCGTTCTACGGAATCATCCCGTCGGGTCCGCTGGCGCAGCCGCAGGTTCAGTACGGCCAGTTGTTGCTCCCATTCCCGGAATGGCAGACCGTAGCCGCGGACGGAACCGCTATCGGCAACTCCGAATATCAGGCGTTGCAGGTCTCGTACAATAAGCGCTTCTCGCGGGGTTTTAGCATCATCGGCGCTTATACGTGGTCGAAACTCATGAGCGACGTTGCAAACGGCACCTGGGCTGCGGCGTCAAGCGTGCGCAGTTACTACTGTGTTAGCTGCGAGCATTCACCGAGCACTTACGATGCGCCGCACCGGTTCACTCTGAGTGCCGTCGGGGAATTGCCGTTTGGGAAAGGTAAGATGTTCGGCGGTAGCTGGAATCGGTTCGTCGATGCTTTCCTGGGCGGATGGCAGGCCAACGGAATTTTGACACTCTCTTCCGGACAGCCCCTGGTTTTCGCAACCGCTACGAACAACAGCTACACCTTCGGGGGTGGACAGCATCCGGACGTCGTCGGTAACCCGGTGCTTTCGAGCGGCAAGAGCATATACCAGTGGTTCAACACTGCTGCGTTTGCACAACCCGCAAACTTCACCTCCGGCAACATGTCACGAACATACACCGGCGTTCGCCTGGACAAAACGAAGAACCTGGATTTTTCATTGTTCAAAAACTTTCAGCTCACCGAGCGATTCCGCGTTGCCGTGCGGGCTGAAGCGTTTAACCTCACCAACACTCCGGTATTCGGCGCACCAGGAACGACGGTCAACGGAGCAAACTTCGGTATTATCACCGGACAATCGAACACGCCGCGTAATCTGCAGCTTGGGATGAAGTTGACGTTCTGATATAGGTCGTGAAGTTTTACGTACACTGTTCGGAATCCAATTGGCCAAGCCGCGACGAAGGGTCGAACTGCACGACAGAGATCGACCCTTTGTCCGGCCAAGGCTGGCGAAGTGCGCCGGACGGAACTTTGACGGGTAGCGGGGATGCGGTACGGCGGCGACCGAACAGACGGCAAGCGTCCGTGCAGCCCCGAAGAAGATCACGCCGCGAGTGCATCGTTGCTCAGTTTTCGCCATGCCATGCTCCGCGTACCGGCAGCGGAGACGCACGTGCAACGAGATGAGGTTCGCCTCTTACAAGCTTAGGTAACTCTGGGCAGGTTCATGGAGAGTCCTCAATCCAGCCGTTTGCCGTCCGGTCCCCAACCCGTGGTGCAAAAGTGCGATGCTCCGGGCGTTTGGTAACGAACTTGCGCCAGCTGCGGCGTGTCCAACTTCTTATAGCCCTGAAATCGCGACTCGAGTGCAAAATCGAGGATTCCACCTGACATGAGGGTGCGTTCGACAGGATAAGGAGGTTTGCCAGTTTCAAACATTTTCTCGATGTTCTTCACAAGGCATCCGAAGTGATGATGGGGCCGGCTGTTCTGCAGGTTCATCAGCGTCGACATGGGAGCTGACTGGCCTTCAAGATCTATGGCGACCGTAAAGTCTTCGACCATGCCCGTCATCAGGAATGCTGCCGCTTTGAGTCCGTCGTTGTAGTCGATGATGAATACCGCCGGGTCCTTCACCAGGTCGCGTGGAGCGCCACTCTTCCGAGTATTGCTGCGCGCCAGCGCCGTTTCGAATAACGTCTTAACCCAGCCATTCTCGTCGATAAATTTCCAGCAATCCTGATTTTGGAGGCACTGGACCGAGCGAACGCCCGTCTCACCACCTTTACGACGATCGACCATTGCCTGCAAAGCTTCAAGGACGTGAAAGCCATAGATATCGAGACCGCTGTACGAAATCGCTACGGCATAGTTCTGCTTCACGCCGAACGGAGTATCGACAGCAGGTATGCGCCAGGCGACCGGGGCGGAAGAACCGGCGAGCATCGGAAACCGCAATTCCCGCGAGATATCCACCATCCGCTTTGCCTGCCGAAAGTTCCACGAGAGGTGCTTGTCGTTGAACACCGGAACCGATCGCCCGGACTGCCTGAAGACATCGGTGATCTTGAGGAACATCTCATACCGGGGGTAAAGCTTCTGCTCTTTGTCGTTTGTGGGGTAATCCCCGTGTTCGCCGATCAGAAGAACGCCGTCTACTGCCAGTTTGTCGCCACCCATGGTCAGAGCGTCGACGACAGTACGAAAAATGGGTACTTTGTACTTCCTGGCGCGGTCACGGCTGATATCCTCCTTCGGTATCTGCTCGGTAAACATCGAAACGATTTTCGATCGCGGATACGGAGGACGGTCGTCCTGATTGTATCCCTCGAGATACTTGCCGACGATCACATCAGCGTGCGACAACGGCCGATATTCAGTAATGATGGCTGCGATCCTTTTCGGCGGTAACGTGGCCTGCGTCATCGCTAACACGCTCGAAGCAGGAGTGGCGAGAAATGTTCGTCGATCCATTGAATGTTCCGAGGCTACAACATTTTGAGCAAGTTTTCGCGGGGAAGACCTATTCGTACGTCACTCGATTTGTTGCGACGCTTCACCGAGGCGGCGCCTGATTTCGTGAGGGGAGACATCCTTCCAGTTGCGCTTGAAATTCTCCAGGGTCATAAAGGTCTGAGGGTACATTCGATCGACATAGAGAACTCCGTTCAGGTGATCAATCTCATGTTGAAGAATTCTCGCGTACCATCCATTAGCCCGGATCTCCTTAGGCTCACCTGCGTGATTCAGGCAATTCACGCAAACGGAGCGAGCGCGTCCAACCACCGCCGTAAATCCGGTCACACTTAAGCAGCCCTCCGCGAATTCCACAAGATCATCGGCGACTTCGATCGTCGGGTTGACAACGACGTGAAACGGAACCGGGACACGCTCCCGAAGCGCGATCTCGTCTTCCGCAAGGTCGCGGAGATACTCCTGCTTGTCTTCGATGACCGCGATTCTGAGATTAACGCCCACCTGCGGCGCTGCCAGCCCGACGCCCGGAGCATCTCGCATGGTTTCGCGCATCAGCTCGATAAGCCGCTGTGTCTCAGGACTGCGGATTTCGTCGTTTCTGACATCTCGCGCTCTCATTCGAAGAGCCGGATCGCCAGCCTGAACAATCTTTAGCAGCATCTCTGCTCCACCACACATGCTCTCACGTTGTACCGCACCTATTGTCAAACAGACCAATGCCAGACGGGCTCAATGAGCTCCGCTCCGGCTTACCAAGGAGGCGTTCGGTTCTTGCTCATGTCTGGACCAGTAGGGCGCCAAAAGCGAAGTGTTTCGGTTGAGCGGAGAGATTCTGCTCTCGCCTCGCACACTTGCGAGCGCTCGGGTCGCTGGCTCCGGCGGCTAGTTCGCGAGTGGAGGCCCGGTAGGGACGATGATAGTGCCGCGACCTGGCGCGTACGCGTGCTTCTGCGCTGTGAACTTTGCGTTCAGGTACTCGCCCATGTAAACAGCACCTGAGAGGGTGTCGCCCGAGAGTTTACCGGCGAAGGTGAAGTTGACCGAGTCGCCCGTTCCACGTTCAGAACCCGTGCTACGTAGCCTCACGTCATCACCTTCGATGGTCCCGACGAGGTCGCGGACTGAGAAGTCGGACTTGTGCGAACCAACCAGGCGATTCCCGTCCTGCTCGAGGAACAGAGCGTGGCGGCTCTTGCTGCTGAAGAACTCGACGTTAACGTCCCAATGGCCAGTCAGATTGCCTGCGGGTGAACCTGGCGCAGGTTTAGGGCTGCGCTTTTGCGCCAGTATGGCCGCAATGCGATCAGCGACAACTTGATCATCGCCCGGCTGCATCATCCAGGCCGTTATTGAAATTGTGGCACCGGCTGATTCGGCATCGGCTCTCCCGCGGCCACCACCGCCGCCAGCCCCGACGGCAATGCGCGGCTTGTTTCTCGCCAGATCCTCTGCGACTTCATCATCGGTGATATGAAGCTTCGCCGGATCCCAGCTAATCAGCAATGAAGGACTCTTATTTGACAAGCCGGCCGGCTCTCGGACAGCTGTTTTGACGCCCTCAACAGTCGAAAGGCGTTTGGCAATTTTGTCGAGGTATGACAGCCAGGTCTTCCACTCGGCGTCATGATCGCGTTTAACCCAGGACTCCACCGCCGCAAGCATGCCGAGTGTTTCTTCCCGGCCGACCTTGTTGTCGCGACCTGGTCCATGGTGCGGAGCACTGGCCTGCCACGCCGACATCAGAATATCCTTGCGCCCCAGCAACAGTCCGGCACACTGCGGCCCTCGAATCGCCTTCCCGCCGCTGTAGGCAACAACCGTTGCTCCACGCTGTAAATGGACGTTGGGAATGGTGAGCACCTCGGCAGCCGCATCGACGAGGATCGGCACGCCGGCCGGCTTCGCCATTTTCGCCACGGCTTCGAGTGCAAGCGGGCCTGATGTGGAAGGACCACCAGCCATGAGGTAGATCATCGCTGTGCGCGGATTGATTGCGTTCGCGAGTTCTTCCGCGCTATCGATGACGACAAGCTTCACGCCTATATTTCGGACAGCATGGTCATACACGCTGCGTGAGCTTCGAGGGATGATGACCTCGGTTTTATCAAGCCCGCTAAGGTCAGGAATGCGAATGAGCTTTTC
Source organism: Bryobacteraceae bacterium (assembly GCA_963794765.1). Taxonomy (GTDB): domain Bacteria; phylum Acidobacteriota; class Terriglobia; order Bryobacterales; family Bryobacteraceae; genus JAWXCM01. Next base: position 72,028 of record CAWCGC010000020.1, read on the forward strand.
GGGATTACCTCCTGCGACGCATGCGGCTGTGACGTGCTTCAGTCCAGCTGCGCAGCCCGAGGAAACCATGCCCCACTCGGCTCCCGTCAGCTCGGCAAGTCGACGGCCGACGGCATCGGCAAGTTCATCCAGCTGGACGTAATGTTGTGCTGCGGCCTCCATTGCCGCTCGGACCTCCGGCAACTCGACGGACGCGCCGATGATGGTGAAGGTACCCCGGCAGTTAATGACGGGTTCCACACCGATCGACTGGTAAATGTCTCGTCCCGCTTTGAGCGGACCAATCGTAGGCATCGGTGCCGCGCCGCTGAGCATCGCAGGCCAAGCAAGCGCGTTAGCGACGCGAATCAGTTCGCGGCGGGTTGCACCTTCGGGTATCTGTTTCGCGGGATTTTTGTTCATTGCTGAGGTCCTCTACCATTTGACTCTAAGCGCCGTCTTTAGAATGCGCGCGTGGCCACCGATGTACGTAATTTTACCGAACTTCAGGTTATGGAGGGGCCAGGTACGAACCCGCTTCCTGTAAAGCGCTGCCGATTTCCGAACAGCTTTTCGTCTCACAGATCCGCTTGTGCTCCACTGATCGCTGTAGCTTGCTTCGTAAAACCACCTCAGGCCGGACGCCGGCTTCGGCACGCTTGCCATGCGTGTGCGCCGAATTAGATGTCGGCACTTGAAAGATTCCACTTGTCCGCGCCATGGCGCTCGAGTCGACGAGCGCTGACGAGTGACAAGATTAGGCCGTAAGGACCCGGCGAGCGCCCTTGGCTGCTGCAACCGCTCGTAGCCCGCTCTGCAACGTCCCGGACAGCAGGACAACTCCGATCTCAGAGGTGCTCTGTTAGCCGATTCCCTTCTCTCCGTTCTTTCAAGAGCGATTGAGTTTCTGTGTTCGGCGGCGAGCGTTGAATGGTACTTTGAAGACTTCCAAAGAGTTTGCGGGCTTCAGTGGTGAACACATGAGCGCCCACGGCACAACGATATAGAATCTTCGTCATCCAGCACTCGCGCATTCCTGCAGACTGGCGAACAAATCATGAACCACGTGTTCCGACGTAAGCTGATGTACCTGACGATTATTCTGATTGCATCTCTGCCGGTCTTTGGTCAGGGGACGGTAACTATCTTTGGTACTATCACCGATCCAGCCGGTGCTGCGATACCACGGGTTTCGGTAACAGCCCTGAACAAAGAGACAGGCGCGTCACGGCAGACGACCACAGGCGCAGCAGGCGATTACGTACTGACGAGGCTGCCTATCGGCACGTGGTCGGTCACGGCCGAGGCTCCCGGCTTCAAGACCTTTGTTCAGGACAACATCCAGGTCCAGGTTGACGAGAACCGTCAGGTGAACTTGACCATGTCCATCGGTGCGGTGAACGAATCAGTCACGGTGGAGGCGGAAGCAAGTCAGGTGGAAACGCGGTCTGGCGCGCTCAAAGAAGTGATCGATTCCGCACGCATCGTGCAACTGCCCCTGAATGGCCGAAATCCCCTGCAACTGCAATATCTGGTTGCAGGGTCGGGAGGCGTCGTAACAGCGGGCCAGGAACAAAATGATTCCGTCTCGATCAACGGTTCACGGCCGAACACCAACAACTACACCCTTGACGGTGCGGATAACCACGACCCCTACTTCAATACTCCTGCCGTTTTTCCGAATCCTGATGCACTGGAAGAGTTCAGTCTTCAGACAAGCTCATATTCGGCCGACCGTGGACGCAATGCAGGCGCGATCATGAATGCCATTACCCGCTCTGGCACGAATCAGTTTCACGGCACCGCGTTCGAGTTCCTCCGAAACGATAAGCTGAACGCGAGGAACTTTTTTGCCAACACAGTACCCCCGTTCAAACGCAATCAGTTCGGGGGGACTTTCGGTGGGCCGATCCGCAGGGACAAGACGTTCTTCTTCGCCTCATACCAGCGCACAACGGAACGCAGCACCCCAGGCGTGCTGAACCCCACCGTCCTTACCGCGGCCGAGCGTCGCGGGGACTGGTCGAACTCCGGCCTGCGCACACCGCTGCGTGATCCGCTCGGAGGAACATTCCCCAACAACATTATCCCGGAGAGCCGTCTGAGCCAGCCTGCACAAAAGTTCCTTGATGCGTTCGTACCTCTGCCGAACCGCGGGGTTAACCAGTATTCGTTTGCAAGCCAGCAGAAGATCGATGACGATCAGGTGGTCGGGAGAATCGATCACACTCTCAGTGAGAAGAATCGGATTTCGGGTCGCCTGCTGTGGAACCGCGACGACAATTTTCAATCGGCAAACAACGTGACTCTGCCAGGATTTCTCGCCTTAATCAAATACCGTAACTGGAGTGTCGCCGCGACGGACACGTATCTGATCTCGGCGATGGTCGTCAACACGTTTACTTTCGGCTTCAACAAGATTGACCGGGATCAGGTGCCGGTGGTCCCCGGCAATAAAGGATGGCAGGACTTTGGTGCCGGTTTCGTACGCGCATATCCGGCGGATCCCGTCGTCGGTTTCGATACCAATGTTGCGGGCTATTTCCAGCCGCAGGCTCGTTACCCGCTTCACCACTACAGGAAAAGTCTCCAGTTTTCGGAAAATCTGAGCTGGACAACGGGCGAACATTTTCTCCGTATCGGCGGCGATATACGCATAAATCGCCTCAACTTGCAGGAGAATTTTCAGACTGATCCCGCCCTCGTCTTTCAGGCGACGTTTACAGGTGTGTCCGCTGCCGACCTTCTGCTGGGTTTGCCAACCAGCTTCACTCAGATCGCACCCGATCAAAACCGTCCGCGGACAAACGAATACTCGGCGTTTATTCAGGACGACTGGAAGGTGTCGCGCCGACTCACACTAAATCTCGGCCTGCGATGGGACCCGTTTAACCCGTTTACCGATCCGGATGACCGGTTCGCACAGGTTCGATTCGGGCAGCAATCGACGATCTTTCCGAATGCGCCGCTCGGCTATGTGTTCCCGGGGGATCGAGGCGTGCCGGATGCAACCTACCCAGTCCGCTGGAACAATTGGGGGCCTCGCTTCGGCTTTGCCTTCGATCCTACCGGAAAAGGGAAGAGCAGCATTCGGGGCGGCTATGGAATCTTCTACTCACAAATCCGGCAGCAGGCCAACAACCAGATCTCGAACAACCAGCCATTCTCCGTTAAGCTGCAGGTCCAGAACCCATCAGGCGGCCTTGAGCATCCGTACGCCGATACGGGCAACCCGTTTCCTTTTACCGCACCATCAAACGCGCAGGAGGCCGCCGCTTACAAGTTCCTGCTGCCGCTGAACGTGACGCAGTGGAATCCGGATATGCGGAACGGCATCTCGCAGCAATGGAATTTCACTCTGCAACAGGAACTCAGGGGCTGGGTCCTGACTGGTGCCTATGTTGGCTCGAAAGGCAATCACCTGTTTGTGCAGAACGAGCTGAACCCAGCTGTCTTCGGTGCTCCCGGCCGAACGGTGGACGCCCGCCGAATTTACGCACCCACTTACACCAACATCACCGATTACTCGGCGACGGGCAATTCGACCTATCACTCGATGCAGCTGACGGCGAACCGCCGTCTGTCGCACGGGCTTACAGTTTTGGCAAACTACACATGGAGCAAGTTTATCGACACTGGTTCGGGCGACGGAGCGGTTCCACAGAACCCGTTCAACCGGAACGCCGAGAAGGCTGTCTCCAATCTGGACATCCCTCACAGGTTTGTCGGATCGTTCATCTACCAGTTCCCAGCTCTTGCCTCGCTACCAACGGCGGCTCGGTTTGTGGCAGGAGGCTGGGAGATCAACGGAATCGTCACGCTGAACAGCGGAAGCCCGTTCACAATCACATCAGGTCGGGATAATTCAGGTACGGCGGTCAACAACGATCGGCCGAACGTGGCCGGCGATTGGCATCTGTCTGGCGACCGTCCAAAAAACGACATCATCCAGCAATATTTCAATATCGCCGCATTTGCGCAGAATGCGGCGGGAACTTTCGGGAACGTGGGTCGAAACACCATGTACGGGCCTTTCCGCAGTAACTTCGATATGGGTGCGCTCAAAAACTTCTCCGTCGTGGAAGGCCATCGCATACAATTTCGGGCCGAGTTCTTCAACGCCTTCAATCACGCAAGTCTGGGCAATCCGAACTCCAATCTGTCGAACCTGAACTTCGGGAAGATTCTGACAGCTGGCACTCCGCGAGTTGTGCAACTAGCGCTCAAATACATGTTCTGAGATTCGATAAGAGGAGATTGAAGAGATTAATGGAACGATCGATGAAACGCAGAGACTTTCTCCGTTACACGAGTTCGGCGGTAATGCCTTGTGCAGCAACGTTAATCGCCCGCGGTCAGGAAGTCCGTCCGACGAATATCGTTCTGCTCTACGCGGATGATCTCGGCTACGGTGATGTCGGCTGCTACGGTGCAAAACGAGTGCGAACTCCGACTATCGACAAGCTGGCTCGTGGGGGCGTGCGCTTTACAGACGCCCATACGACAGCCGCGACGTGCACACCGTCCCGCTACTCGCTGCTAACGGGAGAATATTCCTTTCGCGTTCCTGAGGCACGTGTCCTGCCCGGAGATGCACCGGCGCTTATTCAGCCGGGCCGAGTGACGCTGGCCTCCATGCTGAAGGAAAGCGGTTATCACACCGGCGTGATTGGCAAGTGGCACCTTGGTCTCGGCAATGGAAAAATCGACTGGAATGGTGAAATCCGGCCTGGTCCGCTGGACATCGGCTTCGACGAGTGCTTCATCATACCCGCGACAGGCGACCGCGTCCCGTGCGTATACATCGAGAATCGGCGAGTCGCAGGTCTCGATCCGAAAGATCCTATCGAAGTCAGTTATAAGGGACCGCTCGACGACGCTCCCACCGGAGCCGCGAGACCGGACTTGCTGAAGATGAAACCAAGCCACGGTCATGACATGACGATCGTGAATGGAATCAGCCGGATCGGATATATGAAGGGCGGTAAATCGGCACTTTGGAACGACGAGACGATGGCCGACACCCTTGCAAACCGCGCAACCAGTTTCATCAACCGGAATGGAAAACAGCCATTCTTCCTTTATTTCGCAACCCATGACATCCACGTTCCGCGTGTGCCAAATGCACGCTTCGGGAATGCGACCGATATGGGACCGCGAGGCAATGCCATTGCCGAACTGGACTATTGCGTTGGCAAAATCGTCGATGCGCTGCAAAAGCAGGGCCTCCTGCAGAACACCCTCATCGTTTTCTCGAGCGACAACGGCGGGGTGGTGGATGACGGGTATCAGGATGGCGCCGTCGCAAAACTTGGAGACCATCGTCCCAACGGCATTCTTCGCGGCGGCAAGGGCTCGAAGTTCGAGGGTGGAACTCGCGTTCCGTTCGTGGTTCACTGGCCCGCGCGAGTGAAACCCGGCGTTTCAGATGCGCTGGTCTCGCAAATCGATCTTCTGCGATCACTGGCCACTCTTACCGGAGTCCGTCTGCCCGCAGGCGCAGCACCCGACAGTGAAGATGTCCTCCCTGCCCTGCTGGGGAGTTCGCAGCACGGACGCCAGTTTCTCGTCGAGCATTCAGGCGGACTGTCACTTCGTGACGGACAGTGGAAGTACATCGAACCCGCGAATGGTCCGGCGATAACAGCCAACACAGACACAGAGACCGGTAACAGTCCCGAACCCCAGCTTTACAATCTCGCCGCTGACATAGGTGAGAAAGAAAATCTCGCCAGGAACGATCCGTCGCGCGTGAAAGCTCTCTCGGAAAAACTGGCGGGTATTCGCCGGCGCAGCGGCACTGCTCGCGTGCAATAAACTCTCCTCGTCGTCAGACCGCGCCGCGATTTCGCAATGGGGAATTGCGACGGTCGGGTGACCGAGCTATACCTTCGGATTCTGCGTTACGCCGGAGCCGCCCGATGGAGTCACGGTAGTTTGCGAACGCGGTGCGACGGTGCTGCGCTAATTTCCGGTGTGGTTAGTTGCAGTGGTTTGCTTCAGGAATGATTCCAGCCACGCGTCAACCCGGGCGACCTGCTCGGGAATATTATTGTGGCCGGTTTCAAGTGCCAGCATGAGTTTCTTCGGAGCCGTAATCACGTTGTACGCCGAGTACATGGAGGTGGGTGGACACGTCTCGTCATTGAACCCCCAGGTGTAAAAGCCTGGCACTTTGATTCGGCGCGCAAAATTCACAACGTCGTAGTACCTGGACGTCTCAATCTTTTCAGGAGAGCGGTGAGACAGCGGACCTTCGTTCGCACGGAACATGTGAGGCCATCCTCCGGCGCGATTGTGCAGATATCCGGTGACATCGGAAAGCGCCGGATAGTATGCGGCCAGACCTCGCACACGCGGATCCAGCGCTGCAGTAACGATAGACAATGCCCCGCCCTGGCTACCGCCCGTCACCACCAGATTCACGCCGTCGAATTTCGGGTGGCTGGTAAGAAAGTCGTTGGCGCGCACGCAGCCGAGATATACGCGGCGGTAATAGTAGCGGTCGCGGTTGTCGAGTCCGATCGTGTTGTAGTTGGCCAGGGCTCCGGCAGCAAGTGAGTCATACACAGACTGCTCCATGGTGACCGGAATGCCATGTATACCCACTTGCAATGTAATGATGCCGCGCGCTGCCATTTCGGGAAGACCGCGATAGGGGCGAACTCCCGCACCGGGCACGCTAAGGAGCGCCGGATACTTCCCTGGCGCTTTCGGCTCGCACAGAACACCATAGAATCGCGAAGCTGCCGCACCCATACCGACGTTCTGGAGATTCACGTGATAGCAATCGACAAGCGCATTGCCGTAGCCGGGCAACAACGTTACTCTCGCATCGAGCGGCAGCCTGGCGAGAGCGGCTTTGCCTTCGGCCCAGAACTGATCGAAGTCGGACGCGTCCTGCTGAGTGGGCCTGATCTCTTCGGGATGAAATGCCGCCGTCGCGAGACCGCGATATGTCTTTCCGTTCTGCTCTACGACGGCAATGCACCGAAGGAAGCCAGCCTCCTTCATGGTGCCGCCATCCACGGTAAGGCCGTCGGGCGTCAGCATCGCCGTCTGATCGATCTTGGGCGGCATCATCTCAGGACCGATTCGGTAATGCACGCTGATCCCGGTTAGAGGGTGACCGTCCTGAATGGCAATGATTCGAAACCGCACTGGCTGGCCCGGGTCATAGCGCCAGTCCGACCGGTCGGTGGAGACGTGAACCTGAACGGAACCGATACGCTCCTGGGCAGGTAACGAGAACGCAATGCAGGAGAGAATGGCAAATCGAACAACGGCACGACGGAGCATGTGAATTTACACGATACCGCGTCTGGAGCATTCAGGTGTAATTCACAAGAATACCGATGAAACTGGCCGGTAATTGTGCTTAGAGTGCGGCCAGCACTTCCTTGTAGAGATACTTAGCGCCTTCAACGCCGTCCCAGGGACCTTCCTCATACTCGAGTGCAAAGACGCCATCGAATTTTGCTTCCATCATGACCCGGACAGAACGCCTCACATCGTTCTTGTCGCCCCAGCGACTCCAGTACTTCGCGTGGACGTTGCTGTGTGAGTAGGGTGCCAGGATTTTCAGGCCGTTGAAGAGCAAGTACTCGTGTTCCCAGTTGCAGAAATCGGGTGTCGCCTCGCACCACGGACTGTTCACTGTATTGATCATAATGAGGATGTTGGTGGGGTTCGCTGTGAGGCCCCAGTGATTTTCGAGGGTGACCTTCACGCCCACCTTGCCACCGTAGTCCGCCAGTTCCTTGAGGGATTCGATGCAGTTGTCGAGATATTTGCGATGTCGTCGCTCTTCGGGTATCCGTCGCTTCCCTGTGTCGGTGGCGGCAGAATTCTTGGTCCGCCGCTGTTCACCCGCATTGACTTCGCACCCAGAGTTTTGCCGCGCGTTTAACCAGCTTTTGGCGACTGCGACGCCAGCTTTACGCTTTTCAGCATCGTGTTCCGCAGAGGTCGCGAGGAGCGTTATTGGAGATGTGCTGGCATCGGGTGCCTGTGGTCACCATCTTGTTCGCCATCTTGTCCAGCCAGCGTTTACCCGCCGCTGTCGATGGATCGAACTCGCGGACCGTTCGCGTCTGGTCACCGACCGGCACGGACACCTCGGTATACATGCCGTCATCCGTCACATCACCGAAGAGACCGGAAAAGAGGTCCATGGTGGTGACACCCGGGAACGTGTCTTTTGTGAACTCCGGGAAGTCCAGCATTGTGATCTCCCCGTACTTCTTCTTCATCTCAGCGGAGACACCGCCGCTGCGTCCGCCCGAGTTGGCGCGGCTCTTGAAGATGTACCGAATCGGCCAGGTGTTGGAGGCAATGCGGGCGAGTTTCTGCTTCTCAGTGAGCGGTGCTGCGCTGACCTGCGGAGCGAGAGCAAGGCCCGAGAGTCCGGCCGTCGTGACGAACTCGCGACGATCAAAGGTGGACATATTGTCTTAATTTACCGCCCGGCTGGGTTCCACAACGTTTGTTGAGGGACTCAGGCTTGCGGCAGCTTACTGACATTCCAGCCCCCGCCGAGAGCTTTGATCAGTAGCACACTCGAAAGCATTCGACGGCGGAGAAGATCAACCGCTGTGCGCTCGTTTTGCAGCGCGATGCTTTGCGCACTGACGACTTCCAGATACGTGACGAGACCGCCCTTGTAGCGATTCATCGCCAGTTCGAGGGAACGTTGCGCTTGTTCGACAGCGGCGCGCTGAGCACTGGCTTCCTGCTCCAGCACGCGCAACGTAGACAGACTGTCCTCAACCTGACGGAATGCATCCAGTGTGTTCTGACGATACCCCGCCACCAGAGCTGTGTAGTTTTCTCCGGCGGATTCCGCGATGGCACGTCGGTGCCCGGCGTCAAATGCTGTTTGAATTGCGCTGGGCCCGATAGCCCACAAACGGCTTGGCCACGCCAGCCAGTTGATTGGCGATCCCCCCTCAAAGCCTCCGGCTACGGTAAGCATAAAGGTGGGGAAGAACGCTGCGCGTGCGATGCCGACTTGTTCGTTAGCCTCGGCAACGCGGCGTTCGGAGGCTGCGACATCAGGACGACGCTCAATCAACTGCGACGGCAAGCCGACGGGAATCGCAGGCGGGGTTGTATTCAAAGGACGTTCAGAAAGCGAGAACTCCGCCGGCGCTCGGCCGGTAAGCACAGCGATCGCATGTTCGAACGCCGCCCGCTGCACCCCGAGTTCGATATCCTGTGCGCGCGTGGTTTCGAGTTGTGTACGAGCCTGCGCCAGTTCGGCTCCGGAATCCAGGCCGCCCTCGAAGCGGTTTCGGGTAAGGTCGACGGCCTTTTCGTAGGAAACAAGCGTATCCTGGAGCAGTCGCTTCTCGGCGTCGAGCGATCGGATTTCGAAGTAATCGGTCGCGACTTCCGCGTGGATGCTCAGGCGAAGCGTTTCAAGATCGGCTGCGGTCGCCTGTGCCTCGGCACGGGCGGCGTCGATGGACCGACGAACTCGACCCCACACATCGGCCTCATACGATATGTCTGTGCGCAGCAGCAAATCGCCGTACGATGCCGTCTGGGGTGAGATCAGCGCGCGATTCGTGGACAGTTGGTTGCGCGTCAATGCCATTCCAACGTCTGCGGTGGGATAACGGCTGGATCGCGCGGCCGCAACCATGGCACGCGACTCACGGAAGCGCGCTTCGGCCGCCCTGAGTGTCAGGTTGGACACATCAATACGCGATTGAAGTTCGTCGAGTTCGGCATCCTTGAAAACCCGCCACCATTCACCCTTTTCGAACGCGTCGGAGGGCTGAGCAGTTTTCCAAAGCCCTGCCTCTTTGAATTGATCGGGCGGATCCTCGCGGTAGGCCGGCGGAGTATGGATCTGCGGTTTGGTGTAGTGGGGCCCAACGGAACAAGCGGAGAGCAGAACCAGCGTACTGACAACAGGAAGCAGCCAGATCCGTGTCACTTTCGCGTGCCTCCTTCGGAGGGTGCGCCGGCATCGCGTGTGCCAGCGACACGAACCCGCGTTCCGGAAGTGAGTGAATCGGACGGATTCTCGATGACCTGGTCCCTTGTGGTGACACCTGTGAGCACTTCGACTGAATTGCCGAAGTCACGCCCGATAGTAATGGGAGTGAGAACAGCCTTACCGTCGCGCACGACGGCCACGCGCAGGCCCTCCGAACGGAACATAAGCGTATTGACGGGAATGATCACCGCGCGGTGCTTACCTCCGGATGCCAGATGCACGGAGACATACTGGCCCGGCAGAAGCGCGCCGCTGCGATTGTCCACATCGACTTCGGTGAGCAGGGTGCGGGAAGCTGGATCGATGGCTTCAGAATTTCGGACTATACGTCCGGCAAACTGGCGGCCAGGAAGCTCAGCAGCAGTCAGGTATGCGGCTGCGCCAGAGACCGCAGAGCGGAGGTATGTCTGTGGAAGGTTCACGAAAACGCGAAGACGGTCGGTCGCCGATAAATCGAAAAGCTCCTTGCCGGGAGCGTTCGCGCCGGAGTTGATGAGCGCTCCGGTATCGACGTTGCGAGCGGTGATAACGCCGTCGAACGGTGCATAGACTTTCTGGAAGCGCGCTGTTTCCTCAAGCCGGCGTACGTTCGCGGCGGCCGAGTCCACCACAGCCTTTCTGGCCTCCATATCGCCGATCTTTTCGTCTGTATCCTGCCTCGACACGGAATCGGATTTGAGCAGATTCTGATAACGGGCGGCGGTGGATTGCGCCAGCTTGTAATTTGCCTGGGAAGTGGCAAGATCGGCACGAGACTGATCGAGCTGCTGATCGATTTCCGGTGTTTCGATATCCGCCAGCAGCTCTCCTGCGCGGACGTGCGATCCGATATCGAAATACCAGCGCCGCAGATAACCATTGGTGCGGGCGTAGATGGGAGTCGAAATGAACGCCTGCACATTGCCAGGAAGCACGATCTCTTCAGGCGTCGTTTCGAACACAGGCCGAACAACGGATGCGGTAGGAACGGCCGCATCCAATGTTGCCGTTCGGAGCTCAGCCGCAGAGCGCTGACGCGATTCGATTCCGGCGTGAATAACGAACGCGAGCCCGCCGGTGATGGCGGCGAGAAACATGATGAGCGTCAGACGACGGACGAATCGCCTGCCTCGGGTCTTCCCCTTGGGTGACTCTTCGTGGTGCGCTGGTGATGAATCGATGCTGGTCTGCATGATCGATTAATGTGCTGCGCGGCGACGGTGCAGAATCCCGAACACGGCGGGAACGAAGGTCAGCGTAGCAATGGTGGCCACGATCAGGCCGCCGATAACGGCCCGCCCGAGAGGCGCATTCTGCTCGCCCCCTTCTCCCATACCCAGGGCCATCGGAATCATTCCGATGATCATGGCCAGCGCCGTCATCAACACCGGACGAAAGCGCGTTGTGCCCGCCTCGATCGCGGCTTCCACAGGATCTGAGTGCTCCAGCAGGCGGTCTTTGGCGAATGCGACTACCAGAATGCTGTTGGCGGTGGCGACACCCATACACATGATGGCACCCATCAGTGCGGGCACGCTGAGCGTAGTTCGAGTGACGAACAGAAAGAGTACGATACCCGCCAGCGCTCCCGGAAGCGCGCTAATGATGATGAACGGGTCGAGCCATGACTGAAAGTTCACGACGATAAGCAGGTAAACCAGTACAACGGCGAAGGCGAGCCCGGCGTACAAAGCGCTGAAGGACGTTCGCATTGTTTCCACCTGTCCACGCAGAACCATCTCGGAGCCGCGCTTCAGAAACTTGCGGTTATCATCCATGATCCTGCGCACATCGGCAGCTACAGCACCGAGATCACGGCCATCCGCCGATCCGTAGATGTTAACCACGCGCTGGATGTCGTAATGATCGACATTCGCGAGTCCACTGCTTCGGTGAACGGAAGCTAAATCGCCCAGAATTTCCGGCGTGCCGTCCGGCTGCGCATGTAACGGGATGTTGCGAATGTCCTGCACAGACTGCACGTCGTACTGAGGCGTTTGCGTCACCAGGCTATAGGTCACACCTGTCGCGGGATTCAGCCAGTACGTAGGTTGCGTCTGAAAACTGCCGTTAAGGGTAACCAGCAGGCTGCTGGCGATGTCGCGCTGAGTAAAGCCGCTTTGGATCGCCTTGGTGCGGTCGGCCTCCAGTTCCAGACGGGGTTGGTCGAAACGCTGCTGAATGCGGAGATCGGCGATGCCCGGCACTCGTCGCAACTGGTTGAGCATGCGATCCGCAAGTATTCGATTTGAGTCGGTGTCCCGGCCTACCAGCTCAACGTCGATCGGGGCTGGCAGGCCAAAATTGAGGATCTGCGTCACGATATCGGACGGAAGAAAATAGAACTCTGTCCCTGGAAATTCACGCGGCAGAGAAGTGCGGAGCTCGCGGACGTATTCGGGCGTGGAACGCTGGCCGGGCTTCAGTGAAACGAAAATATCGGCATCCCCGCTGCCGATCGGAGCTGAATTGCCGTAAATCGTGTTGATGCTGCTGAAAGGAAGGCCAACGATATCGAGCACGCTCGCGAGGTTGTCATGTTGAATATGGCTGCGGATGGAGGCTTCGACCAGATCGCAGAGGCGGGCTGTTTCTTCGATTCGCGTTCCGGTTTTCGCCCGCAGATGAAGTTTGAACTGTCCCACGTCGGCGCTGGGAAAGAAGTCTTCGCCCAGCCATGGAAACAGGAGAAACGAGGCAAGGCAGACGAGCAGAAAGGCAGGTACAAATAAAATCCGCCGACGAACAATTCCAGCGAGCATTCGAGAGTACGCGTCGCGCAGCGCCGTGAAGCCACGGTCAAATGCGCGACCTATAATCACGAACGGATTTCGGCTGCGAGGATCGCCGTGAGTGTGCACCTTCAGCATGTACATCGCAAGGGTGGGAACCAGCGTTCGAGACAGCACGTAAGAGGCGAGCATCGCGAACACAACCGCTTCGGCGAGTGGAATAAAGAGGTATCGCGCGACCCCGCTGAGAAAGAACATGGGGATAAAGACGATGCAGATGCAGAGCGTCGAGACTAACGCGGGCACGGCGATCTGTGCCGCGCCTTCCATGATCGCGGTCCGCAGATCTGCTCCCTGCTCCAGAAACCGCTCGATATTCTCGATCGTGACGGTGGCATCGTCGACCAGTATTCCGACCGCCAGAGCAAGGCCCCCGAGGGTCATGATGTTGATGGTCTGGTGCAGTGCGCTGAGTACGCACATAGAAGTGAGAATCGAAAGAGGAATGGAGATGGCGATGATCACCGTGCTGCGCCAGCTTCCCAGAAAGATCAGGATCATGATGCCGGTGAGACATGCGGCGATGATCGCCTCCCGGATAACGCCGCTGATCGCAGCGCGGACGAATATGCTCTGATCTCCGACAGGCTGCATGCGGAGTTCGGGCGGCAGCGTCGAAGCTATGCGCGGCAGCAGGCCACGGACTCCGGAGACAACGTCCAGCGTGGATGCATTGCCATTCTTCAGAACGCTGATCAGCACTCCACGCGTCCCATCCTGGCGAACGATATTCGTCTGCGGGGCAAACCCGTCACGCACGTAACCGACATCGCGAACGTAAACCGGCGATCCGTTGATCACCTTTATCGGAAACTGGTTGATTTCTCCTACCGTTTCCGGGCTGCCGTTAAGTCCGACCTCGTATTCGAACTGGCCGATTTTTGCCGTGCCGGAGGGAAGGATCAGGTTTTGAGCATTGATGGCGTCTACCACATCCTCTGGCGACAGCCCCTTAGATTGCAGGCTGTCAGGATGTAGGTCGATCATCACCTGACGCTGTTTTCCCCCATACGGATAGGGAACTGCGGCCCCTGGTATCGTAACCAGTCTGGTGCGGATGAAGTTCAGGGCGAAATCATTGAGCTGCTGCTCAGAAAGGTTTTTGCCGCCAAGCCCGATCTGAAGAATCGGCACGCTTGACGCGTTGTAGCTGAGCAGGAAGGGCGGAGTGACACCCTGAGGAAGCTGCCTCAGGACGGCATTGGAAGCTGCGTTCACCTGAGCCATCGCGGCGTTGATGTCAGCGCTGGGCTGGAAAAAAATCTTGATGATCGCGCGACCATTCACAGTGTTCGATTCGATGTGTTCGATATCGTTGACCGCGGTGGTGAGGATGCGCTCGTAAATCGAGGTAAGACGCCTTTCGAGTTCTTCCGCGCCGAGGCCGCTGTAATTCCAGGCAGCCGCGATCACCGGAATATCGATGTTCGGAAAAATGTCCGTGGGAGTGCGCAGAATAACTACGGGGCTGAGAATCAGGATAATCAGCGCGAGCACGATAAACGTGTACGGGCGGTCAAGAGCAATGCGAACAATCCACATGGGTTCGGCGCCGCAACTTTCAGCGCGACTGAAATAGAAGACGGCCTAGTCTCGAAATTATTATACTTAAATCGTCTCACGATATGGCAACTAAGCAACCTCCGGCAAACGGACCCGTACGCGTGGCCGACGATGAACGCCGGGGCCGCGGACGTCCGCGGGATGAAGCGGCGAGGCAGAGAATCCTCCAAGCGGCGCTGAAACTACTAGCTGAAACGAGCTTTGCGGAAGTAACGATTGACGCCATTGCCGAGCGCGCACGGGTCGGAAAAGCAACGGTGTATCGCTGGTGGCCCAACAAGGCGGCCGTGGTGATCGAGGCGTTTCGAGAAAGCTTCGCTCCCGAACTGCCGTTCCCGGAGACGGGCTCTTTTCGCGACGACATCAAAACGCAGGTGCGGCAGTTCGCGCGCGTGTTAAGTGGCCGTGGGGGACGCATGTTGAGCGAGTTCATCATAGCGGCCCGAACCGATGCTGACGTGGCACATGCCTTTCGAACTCTGTGGTCAGATGTTCGTCGCTCCGAAGCGAAGCAGGTACTCAATCGGCACAAGGCACGCGGGCAGATGCGCGGCGAAGTAGATCCCGATTTGGTGCTGGACGCGCTTTATGGGCCGCTATATTTCCGCCTTCTGGCTAAGAACGAAGCGCCCGGTCCAAAATACGCAGAGGCTCTGGTGGATCTGCTGTTGCGTTCTATTGCGGTGGAGTGAAGTGGAATCGGCAATCCGGCTGGCGATCTGGCGGCAACGGCAGTTCGCCACCAGCCCAGCCGTCGTCTCTGGCGAATCTATTCGTCCCGAAGTAGATCGCTGTGCCGAAGACGCGCTCGAACCGTTCGAGTATCTCAGGTGCACTGCAAAGCCGACTCGTCCGACTCTCTTGCTAACACGATAGCGGAGAGGAAGAGCGATCCCGAACAGGTTCCGAAGTCTGGGTAGTCTGCCCGAACTCTGCGGACTCATCGCGTACGCTGATCGGCACGCGAGTGGGACCATTACCGGCTACGGGGACGGTTTCGCCATTCTATCGTCGGCTGCTCGATGCGGAGCCTCAGTACATCATGAATGCCCAAAGCGTATCGCCGGTCGCGACGGTGACGTACTGCTGGCCATCCAGCATGAAAGTCTGCGGCGCGTTCGTGATGTTTCCAATCCGCGTGTGCCACAGCGGCTTTCCCGTAGCTGCATCATGAGCGACAAAATTCCCAGCGCCATCGCCGGCGAATAACAGCCCGCCCGTCGTCGTCAGCAGTCCACCGCCGCCACCGTTGCCGTAGTAACGCATGCCGCCAGACCACCTTCCCCGTCCTGTAGTCAATCGCGGTCAGAGATAACTGCCGCCGGTCCCGACACTCACTTCTTCCTTGCCGCCCAGACCCATCGAGCCGCGAGGATCCAGTTCCGTCAGATAGAAGATCGAGTAGCCATTCCCTTCCGGAACGTAGAAAAACCCGGTATCCGGCGAGAACGCGGGCGGCTCCCAGTTCACCGTTCCGTCGGATGTCGGCGACACCAGCGAGCCTCCGACGGTCGCATCTTTTGCGAGATCGTGCTCCGGTGCGCCGAACTTGTTCAGGCCCTTCGCCCAGTTCGTCAGCAGGCCATACTTCGATGTCACCAGATGTTCGCCCGTCACGCGATCGAGCGTGAAGAAGTATCCGTTGCGGGCCGCCGTCAGCACCAGCTTCCGCGGCTTGCCATTGATCATGCCGTCCACCAGAATCGGGCGTCTGCGCCGAATCGTAGTCATGCATGTCGTGCGGCGATGTCTGGTAATACCACGCCATCTTGCCCGTATCCACATTGACCGCGACCAGCGCGCAGGTGAACAGATTGTCGCCTTCGCCGCGCTTGCCTGTCGTATATGCCGGCGTCGGATTGCCCGTGCCGAAAATGTAGAGCTTCGTCTCCGGATCGTACGCGCCCGGAATCCACGTCTGCGCGCCGCCGTGACGCGCTGCGTCCAGACTCGCCCACGTGTCGAGCCCAGGGTCGCCCTTCTTCATCGGCACGGTGTAGAGCTTCCATTGCAGTTCGCCCGTCTCCGGATCGAAGGACTGCAGGAATCCGGGCGCATCGATATCGTTGCCCGTGCCCACCAGGACATGATTGCCGACCACGATCGGCGCGGGCGTCGAGAAGTAGCCCTGCGCGAGATCGGCGATCGGCTTGTGCCAGCGCTCCTTGCCCGTCTTCGCTTCGAGCGACACCAGGTAATTGTCCGGCGTCTCCATGTACAGATAGTTGTTCCACATGCCCAGCCCGCGATTGCCGATGTGCGTGCCGCCTTGCGTCTTCCAGAAGTAATGCCAGAGTTCGCGCCCGTCGCGCGCATCTACCGCCCACGCGTTATCGGGCATCGTGAGGTACAACGTGCCGTCCACTTCCAGCACGGAGGCCTTGATCGTGCCGCCGCCAACCGCCGAGGTCGCCCGTGCCTTCACCGCCGACAATAAGCGGAACTCGCTGAGCAGGACCACCTCGACCGAAGCGCGTGCCCGTCGCGGGATTCCCGGGCCCGCAGTCAGACGCAACATCCACGCGAGCGTCAGTCCTTTGACGTTGTTCTTGTTCACCTGCGTTAAGCGCGCTGTACCGCCTGCCGGAATAGTCGCCGTTGTACGTCGGCCACGAATCTTTCAGCGGCTTCAGAAGTTCGGCCGGAGCGACGCCGCCGCCTTGTGCTCGCAACAGCGCGCCGGCAGCGACCAGCAAAGGTGCAATTTCATACGTTTCGCCAGAGAGATCATTTCAAAGTCACCAGATAGGCGGTCACGTCGTGCATATCTTGATCCGTGTAAATGCGCAGCAGATCGCGATGAGCCCGCATCGGATCCCGAACCTCCACTTTCGGTACATCGCCATCGCGCGCGAATGTTCGCGTGCTTCCGTCTGCCATTTCCAGCGTGATCAGGAAATCGTCGATCCGCACCACCTTGCCTTCCACTGGATGCCCCGAAGGCGGGTGACAGTCGCCGTCACGGCACGTCTCTCTGATGCAGCCGGTGCAGGACCTCCGCGTCCAGGCCGGCCGCCGCCGGAAACCCATGCATTCTGCAGAATCTTCGCGTCGGGATACTTCGTCGCGATGCCGCGCAGATCTCCGGTCGCCGAGTGGCAGGATGTGCACTTCGACTCGAAGAACACCTGGCCTCGACAGCATCTCCGACGACAATCGTCGTGGGCGCCTGCCCGACAGACGGCGGCGTGCCCTGCCTGCCAATCGTTGCCAGAACACTGCGCACGTAGGCAGCAACCGCCTTTGCATCTTCCGGACTCATCGGTATCGCAGGCATGCCGCCGGATTGCAGGCTGCCCTGGATCACGGGCACAATTGCTTCGCCGTCCCGATCACGCAGCGCTATCTGCGATCGCAGCAAGTTCGGTCCGCCAATGTCGCCGCCGCGCAAATCGGCACCGTGGCAGCGCACGGCAGGCAACGCTGTACACCTTTCCGCCACGCTCCACCTGCGCAGCATCGCCGGCCGGGCGCTGCTGTCCCGGAATAAAGCCGCCGACGCGAGGCGTGTTACCCGCAGGGGCGTTCGGCCGACCGGCGTTTGGCGCCTGAACTGCCGGTGTCTGCGCAACCATAGAGCCGATGGCCAGAACCACGGCGCTGCATATCGTTAGAGTTTTCACAAGCTGCTTTCCACCTGAAGTTGTGCGGAGCTGACGAAAGGTGTCCTTTACCGCATTGTATTAGAGACGTGTGCCAGCGACGAATGTGTTGTCAGAGGCCTCTGCGGATCGGGAGTATCACGTGCCCTAAAGGTCGAACTCCGCTGTTCCGCAACTACGATGGATGGCGACTCAGAAACATGGAGTCTCGCAGCATAAGGACAATACATGCATTCGATCAAAGCGAAACAGCGGTATCACGGCAAAGGGGCTGGATTCTTCCACGTCCCTCGAAGGATGACACGCTGGAGGGTTCGCCGCGTGCAAACCGGTCCAGATTCGCCGCCATCTGTCGTGCACGACGGTGCAGCATCTCCCGCGTCCAGGCGGATGCATGCGGGGTCGCCAAAACGTTTGGCAGAGTGTAAAACGGAAATCTCGATCCCGTCTCGTAATCGCCTTCCGCTTTCGGGATAGCGATACCAGACGTCCAGTGCTGCTGCATGCAAACCACCGCTCACGGAGCGCGTCGTACAACGCCTCCTCCTCAATAATTTCTGCGCGCGCTACGTTGATCAGAACGGCGTCTGTCTTCAGGAGACGCAGTCTTCTTCGGTTCAACATGCCGCGCGTTTCGTGGGTCAATGGACAGGCGACCACCACGACATCGCTGGTCTTAAGCAGAGTGTCCACGCCGTCCGGCCCCGAGAGGAATCGCACCGGCTGCATATCCGAGATAGTCCATTCCGAATGCTTCCGCACCGCCTGAACTCCCAATCCAAACGCTGGAGCACGGCGAGCCACCTCTACGCCGATGTGTCCAAACCCGATCAGACCGAGCGTTCCACCGTACAGCTCAGCATGTGGCTCACCTGTAAGACGCCCGCTTCCAACCCACTCGCCGCGCCGAAATGCCGCCGCCGAGTCCAGCAACCCGGTTTTCAGTGCCAGCATCGCAAAGAATACATATTCAGCAATCGGGATCTCGTGCTCATAAACGTTCGCATGCAGGCATCCCGCGGGTAGTTCATTGGGATCCTGGTGAAACGTCCCGGCTCCCGGGAAAAGGAGTATTTTCAGGCGGCGGGCATAAGGAAGGAGCTGGGTGTGAAGCTGAAGCCCAATCGCCGCATCAGCTTCCCCGATCTCGTGCTTAAGCCAGTCGGTGCAGTCCGGACCCGCTTTTATGTCCCACTCTGTTTGCAACGCTTCTCGAAGAAAGTCAAGATACAGCGGTGCGTTGTTGTCAAACACCAGCAGCTTCAGCACGTAGGGTATGTACCATCCCGCCGCTCAGCGCGAAGCAGTCAGCTGGTTTCGGATCGCCTCGGCAGTCCGAAGTGCTCTGCCGTAGATTTTGATTGCGGTAATGCCATCGCCGATTCGCAACTGGTCTGAACCGTTCGCGGACCGAAGATAAGGGCTGAAACGCCCCCAGCCGAACTGCCGAAAGTCACCACCGTCACAGAGCTTGCCATTTGCGACAAACGTGACCACTTTGGGTCCTGCATCCACCGTGACTGTGATGTGAGAGACCTGCCCGGCATGAATTGAATCCGGATCGGAACTCCATCGGCTCTCCGTCCGACCGTCGTTCATGAGGATTTCAAGGACACCATTCTTTCTCGCCACCAGCGCCATACCCCGGCCGTCTCTTGTTCGAGTGTCAACCAGCGCCTGATCGGGTCTGATCTTATCGGACTCGAGAATCAGGTCAACAGAAAAACCCGTACGCGTGAACTCGGTGCGATAGTCCGCACTCGTGGAACGACGTACGAAGACCGGCAACTCAGGGGCGGGGACAGACTTCGCATTGCCGTTTGCCGCTGACCACTCCAGCAGAACGGCATCCCGTACGGGCGAGAGATCCTTCTTCTCCAGCACCGCCCACGCACCTTGCAGCAGACTCGCATCCATCTCGTGCACACGTGCCAAGTTCTTCTGCGTCTCGGTCAGGAAGTATCGGCCGCCGTCTTCGACCAGATCCGGATAACTCATCCTGATCATCGGATCGTCATCGTACAGCACGATTTCCGGCTGAGACCAGCGAATTATCTTTCCCTTCGGGCTGGCAGCTTCCACTCCCATCGAAAGCCAGGCCGGATTCCGTTCCTCATACGCGATCGTGCGTCGCTTCGGGCTATTTGCGATAAAAACGCCGCCATGATTGTGGAACCAGTAGACGAACTTACCGTTTTCACAACGCCATGCAAAGTTGGCCGCACGGGGATGCTTCATCAGACGGCCATCGTCATACCGCATGTATTGTGATGGCTCCCAGGTATGGCCGCCATCTCTGCTGTAACTAAAGGCCGAGTATCCGTCGATCGTACGAAACACCACGAAAAACGACCCATCGCTTAGAACGCTGAAGCTTTGCTCCTCTGCGATAGGTCCTCCGCCGGCGGGGGCTCGAATCCCGATATCTCCATCGGGCAATGTCTGCCAGCGAATTTTTTCAGGATCTCGTTCCGTCAGGATGTTATCGCTCTTCAGCAGTGCTCCCTCGGAAGAAGTAAAGAATCCCTCGCCAAAACCGCCCACCTTGTGAATCGGAACAAACGCAGATCCTTTCGAGGTGAATGCTTTGCCGACATTCCAGAAAAATTTCAGCTTGCCCTGATAAGGATTCTGGCGATCAATTTCAAATGTCCGCATCGGCACGTCGTACCGTTTGGCCGACCAACTGCGCCCTCCATCGTCGCTGTACTTGAAAACAAAATGACCAAGGCTGTCCACCCTGCGGCAATAACCGTCAGGATAGGCCGGCTTGTCCGCAATCACCTGACGAACATTGTCAGTGTTGTGGTCGTAGAACACGTACACGCGCCCATTGGATGCCTTCAGCAGGACGGCGTAGGATGCTTCAGGCCCGTCCGCAGGCTCCACGTCCACAGCCGCTGACCACGTCTTTCCAGAGTCAGTGCTCCGCTGCGAAACAACGTGCTGGCCTCCGGCGCCTTCCACTCCGGCGCCCGTCGTCGTTACCGCCAACCAAGCTCCATTGTCGGTCTTGACAACATACGGCTGGTCCGAGTATCCGTGGCCGAGCATGATGCTGCCATTGACGATGTTTCGCCAGTCGGCAGCCTTCAGACCAGCTCCCACAAAAAGACCATGGCAAAGCAACCCAGCGCTCCACAGCCCAACTGCCACACGGGTCATGCGCATCGAAGTACATCGTAAGCGACTCAAACTGATATGTCAATTATGAGGTCGCAGCGTTCTCTCGAACATCCGCTGAAAGCCGTCGCCGCTGGGGTCCCCGGTAACTGACGTTCGGCTTGTCGCCCGAGGCCAGCAATCGCTCATAGGTCGCGATCACTTCCTCCATCCGGTAACTTACGTGCCTGCGCATCGCTCGGTCGGCATCTTCTTCCGAGCCTGAGCAAAGCTTGTCAACCAGCTGTTTGTGCCAGTCACGAGGAAGAGCGCTGGGCATCACCAGCGTGTAGCGCAGGTTCAGCTGCAATACCTGGCTTTTCTCCAGCTGGTGAACAAGGGCAAGGCAACCGGAAACCTCCGCCAGGTCGTGATGGAACTGTACATGCGAGTGGTGGACTTCATGTGAACGCTGCTCTTCCGCAGCCCCGAAATAAACGGCGAAATCCCGGTCCAGTTGCAAAGATTCGGAATGAGCGAGTTTTTTCTGCGCTCGTGTCGCCGTCCTGACGAACATTCGCGCGACCTGAGCTTCCAGCGCCTCTCGGACCACATAATGACCGCGGACTTCGTCTGGTCCTGGAATCTTTACTCGCGTCCCAACCCGAGGCAAACTCTCGACCAGACCCTCCAGCTCAAGCCGCTGCAGCGCCTGTGCAACCGGAACGAGAGACATGTTCAGCAGGTCGCTGAGCTTTCGCCGGCTGAGCGGCGTACCGAGACTGAAGGTGCCGTCCAGAATATGGTCCCGGACCCGCTGGTATGCGGCCTCGTTCAGATTTAGGTTCATTCGCGAAACAGAGCGCCGCACCTGAGTTCCTCCGAACCGTCGTGACCATCAGTTTCTCATCGGAAAATTTCGCGCCTCGCCTTCGGCTCACGGTCGAACCCGTTGACTTCGCATGGAAACGGTGGTAACTTCTGCTCATTACTGATGTATCAGTTTTGTCATTGCGAAAGCAACCTTCGGAGTGAACCACCAGTGTCCTGGAATTTGCGCAACTCACTTGCCTTCTGTTTCGCCGCAGCCCTCCTTACATTACCCGCAGGTCTTTCGGCGCAGAACATCACCGGCACTTTGCTGGGAGTCGTCAAAGATCCCTCGGGGTCAGCGATCTCAGGCGCGGAGGTGCGCGTCCGCTATATAGCCACTGACCAGGAGACTCGCACAACAACGAACCAGCTTGGTTATTACGAAGCTCCCTATCTCAGACCCGGAGCTTATGAAGTACGCATTTCTTTCGCGGGATTCAAGACCTCGGTTCGTGAAAGCGTTGAGTTGGCTGTCGACAGTCGTGTTCGACTCGACTTCACGCTCGACGTTGGCGATGCAAGTACGTCCGTTTCCGTGGTCGGCGAAGCGCCGGTCGTTGATTCCGAATCGCCGTCGCTCGGTCAGTTGCTCAGCACGAGGACCGTCGAGGGCCTGCCCATCAAAGGGCGGAACGTTTTCGACCTCTCGCTGCTTAGCCCGGGAGTGACAGTAAATCCTCGTGCGCTTGGCGGAGTTGCATCAACGGGGGACAATTCAGCACCACTGTTCGTGCAGTCCGACATCTCCATCAATGGTGGTCGTTACCGGACCAACGACTTTATGCTCGATGGAGTCAGCATCATGCTGCCGGAAAACAACAATTTTGCGCTATCGCCGACCCCGGACGGAACGCAGGAAGTGAAAATCATGACGAACAGCTACGGTCCGCAGTTTGGACGCAGCGGCGGCGGGGTGCTGAACGTCGTCACACGCAGCGGTTCGAACCAATGGCACGGCTCTCTGTACGAATTCTTCCGAAATAATCATCTCGCGGCCAACAACTTCTTTGCAAATTCGCGCGGCCAGAAGCTCGGTCCTTCGCACTTTAACCTCTTTGGTGCCTCAGCAGGAGGCCCCCTCATCAGGAACAAGACTTTCGTCTTCGCAGAATATCAGGGACATCGCCAGCAAAGCGCACTTGGAGGACAACTGGCAACACTACCTACCGCGCTTGAGCGTCAGGGAGATTTCTCACAAACACTGAACCAGTCAGGGCAACCGGTGATCGTCTACGATCCTCTGACGACGCGTGCGGCACCCGGCGGCGCCGGATACGTTCGCGACCCCTTCCCAAACAACGCAATTCCACCACAACGTATTAATCCAATCGCCCTGAAGATGATGGCCTTTGTTCCGTTACCAAACCAGCCCGGCACGGGTCTCGCCCGCATCAACAACTACGTCTGGTCTCAGAACGCTTTCATCGATAGTGACCAGTGGTCCGTTCGCGTCGATCATCAATTCTCGGAACGGCACAACCTGTTCGGTCGATTGACGCGCAACACCGGAGATTCGGGCAACTCCGGACCATTCGGAACGGTCGCGGACAACGTACTCGGGATCGACCTGAACCGGGTCGTCAACGGGGTGCTGAACGATACTTTCGTCTTCAGTCCAACAACGCTTCTGAACGTCAGAGTGGGAGCAACGCGCCGGTATGAAGGACGGACTCCCATCAACGGCGGAATCAGCCTCGGCGACCTCGGCTTTCCTGGAAACGTCGTAGCTGCAGCGACGCAGCAGGTGTTTCCGGCTGTTAGCTTCACCAACTACACGTCCTGGGGAGATCCCGCCGGAGATGCCATTCGGCGCGGCAATACGATCTACACAGCTGTCGGAGATACCACGATGATTCGTGGCAGGCACACGTTCGTATTTGGCGGCGATTTTCGACTTTACGATCAAACGCCTTATCAGGGCGGAGCGGATGCGGGCTCTTACAGTTTCTCACCCAACTTCACGCAGGGTCCCAATCCGCTCGTTTCCTCTCTGACCTCCGGCAACGCTTTCGCGTCGTTCCTGACCGGGTATGGTTCCGGCACATTCAATCAAACACCTGCTCTGGCGATTCGCAATGGCTACGTTGCCCTCTACGCGAACGATGAAATCAAGTTCTCCCGGCTGACAATCAACGTGGGATTGCGGTGGGATTACGAACAGCCTCGCGCAGAGCGCTACAACCGATTCTCGACGTTCGACTTCAATGCCGCTTATCCGGTGACGGTGCCGGGCGTCCCGGCGCTCAAGGGAGTTCTCACGAATCCTGGACAGAACGGGCAGCCTCGCGGTCAATTCAACTCGTATTACAAGGCCTTTGGTCCACGAATCGGCCTGGCATGGACCGTAAATCCGCAAACTGTCATTCGATCGGGCTACGGCATCTTCTATTCGCCTCGTTTCGGCACGACCTCAGCAGGCAATTTCGGGTCCGCCGGAGCAACCCTCTCGTCATCGTGGGTTGCGAGCCTCGACGGAGTCACGCCGCTCAACGCCATGGTGAATCCGTACCCAAACGGCGTTTTTCAAACTGCAAACACGACCGCCGCGCAGACCCAGTTAGGACAGAGCATTCTCATCATGGACCGGCAGAACATCAGCAACAACTACAACCAGCAGTGGAACCTCAACGTTCAGCGCCAACTGCCGGCAAATCTGCTCGTGGAGGTCGGCTACGCGGGGAATCGTGGCGTACACCTGCCCATCGGTATAGACTTCAATCAATTGAATCCGGTTTACCAGAACATGGGAACGGATCTGACGCGTCTCGTACCGAACCCGTTCTATGGACTCACCAGCGCCGGCATTCTCGCGTCAAGTACCGTGGCGCTTGGCCAGCTGCTCCGTCCCTTTCCACAGTACGGGAGTGTAAGCACCAGCAGCCCCGCGGTCGCAATGAATCGTGGCTCGTCCATTTACCACGCACTGGTAGTGAGGGTAGAGAAACGCTTCTCGCACGGCGTTAGCTTTCTCGTTTCCTATACAGGTTCGAAGACGATCGACAATGCTTCAGGAAGAATTTTCGGAGTGAACGCGTTCGTGCCGCCGGTGCAGAACATCTACGATCTCGCAGCGGAGCGCGCTGTCTCCGAAGCCGACATCTCCCGTCAGCTCGTAATCACGCACAGCATCGATCTTCCTTTCGGTCGCGGTAAGGCACTCTTCGCAGGAGCCAGCGCGCTTATGAACACGATGATCGGTGGATGGACGGCCAGCGGAACTGCACTCTTCAACACAGGCTACCCGCTTTCGCTCTCATCAACGGGTAACAGCGGAACCTACTCCGGCGTTCTACGTCCGAACAGCACGGGAATATCTGCTGAGCTCGACGGAACCGTGCAGTCGCGACTGAATCGATACTTCGACACATCCCAGTTCACAATTCCGGCCCCCTTCACATTCGGCAATATATCCCGAACGCTTCCCGACGTTCGCAGCCCGGGCCGGCGCAATTACGATCTCGCGTTGCAGAAGCAGTTTGCCGCTACCGAGAGAGTTTCTGTTCGCTTTCGGGCGGAGGCGTTCAACCTTACAAACACTCCGTACTTCTTCGCACCTGGAACAGCACTCGGCTCCACTTCCTTCGGTCTTATCTCCGCCTCATCAGGTGAGCGTCAAGTGCAACTGGCTCTGAAAGTCTTGTTCTGAAACTCGCCCCACGCTGTTTATCGGACCGGAACGCCTGCTGCTGAAAGGGAATTTTGTCTCCGCGGGCGCACTCACCGGAAAGCACCGCGGTCGCGGATTCGCAGGGCGACTCGCACGGGGGCTTGATTTCTCCGTGAAAGATTTCTTTAATTTCTCCAGCCAGTCGGAGGGCAACTCAGCGCCATCTGCATCCAGCGTCAGCCAATAACCCTGGTCGGGAGCGTCGCGGCGGTGAGCGGCAGCTTCATGATCGCCGTCCCCTCATCCGCTTCATCGAACATCGCAATCTTCAGAAACCGCGCGCCGGCTGTTTTGGCGTGTAAGCCTGTCCCCAGAGCAACTCGCCTCGAAGCCGTGGAATCTGGTTCTTTTTCGCGCCTTTCTTCAGGTTGTGCCAGGAAAATCCAGGAAACACAACAGGCATGTAGATCTGGTGCCGCGAAGCCGTGAGTTTCAGGTCGCTTACCAGCACTTCGTCCTTCCACTGGTCAACTGCATCCAGCGTTCTGTACCGCCCGACCGTCCACTGCTGAATCACGTCCATCGCGGCATACACTTGTGCCATTTCGGATCGGTATGAGAATCTACCCGTAAGAGTTCGCCAGCGCGCCGGAGCCCCACCCATGTACGTCACGCGCTGCTGTTCGGGAGCTGATCACTCGAACCAGTCGATGAGTTGCATTGCCGCTTCTGGATCGGTCGGCGGATGCCCTGCTCCCCGTCGAGCTGACTTACACGCGTGCTGGACACAGATACCTCTTCGTTCAGCGAATCTTTAGTTGCATACGCTTGCTGTAGCCGGTATTGCCCTGATCGTGCCGCGATTAATCTGCTCCTCGTCTACGGTGTTAGACGAGGCCAACAACCAAGTCACAACCCGCACTTCAACGGAGACCATTTCGTAATCCTTGTTGTCCGGAGCACCCTCTTCCGTAGCGAGCAGGGGACCGCACTGTTGACGCGCACCAGCCCGCTATAGGGTCGGAATCCCTCCTGTTGCCCCAGCGTTTGCCCCAGACTGAGGTTGCTCGCTTCAGCGTGGAGTTGCCTTGCGTTTCAGATTACTGCCAAGTGCAATTCAGCGGTTCGATACACAACGCGCTTTACTTCCCGCTTAAATGCTTTTCGATCCAGCGCAGGCCAGTGGCGAACGTCGAGCGAATATAAACCGCCCGAAAATGCCCGTAAATCTTTTTTCTAGTTTTATCCCTTTCATTTTCAGCGACTTATCTTTCGGAATACCAGGAAATCGGTACGGGCGCGGGCTAGAGTTGAATCACGCGCAGAACGGAGCCAAGCGCGAAACAAATAAAGCTCTGAGTCGACGAAAAAATACGGCCGGTTGTTAGTGCCTCGGCACAGCAACCGGCCGTTTTGTTTTCCGACTTTCTGCGGGGAGCCAAACGAATGTCGGACGAAACGCCAATCTTCATTCCGCCTGCCGGTCTCTGGTTCTAACCACCGCGGCAATACGAAACCAAATGATGCGCGAGACAGAGCGCAGCGCGAGATAAACACCGCGCTCTGAGTCAACGGACACAAAACCGCCGGTTGTAGTGCTCGGAAAAGCACTGCGACCGGCCGTTTTGTTTTCGCGGGCTTTCAACAAGAAAAGGAAAAGGAAATGTCCGACGAAACGCCTATCTTCATTCCGCCTGCCGGTCTCTGGTTCTAACCACCGCGGCAATACGAAATCAAATGATGCGCGAGACAGAGCGCAGCGCGAGATAAACACCGCGCTCTGAGTCAACGGACACAAAACCGCCGGTTGTAGTGCTCGGAAAAGCACTGCCACCGGCCGTTTTGTTTTCGCGGGCTTTCAACAAGAAAAGGAAAAGGAAATGTCCGACGAAACGCCTATCTTCATTCCGCCTGCCGGTCTCTGGTTCTAACCACCGCGGCAATACGAAATCAAATGATGCGCGAGACAGAGCGCAGCGCGAGATAAACACCGCGCTCTGAGTCAACGGACACAAAACCGCCGGTTGTAGTGCTCGGAAAAGCACTGCCACCGGCCGTTTTGTTTTCGCGGGCTTTCAACAAGAAAAGGAAAAGGAAATGTCCGACGAAACGCCGATCTTCATCCCGCCTGCCGGTCTGTGGTTTTGACACAAATCGACGCGGCTTTTATTGACTGAACATTCGGTTGCAATCACAACGAACACTGCAATCGTTG
Organism: Bryobacteraceae bacterium; assembly: GCA_963794765.1. Taxonomy (GTDB): domain Bacteria; phylum Acidobacteriota; class Terriglobia; order Bryobacterales; family Bryobacteraceae; genus JAWXCM01. Next base: position 99,746 of record CAWCGC010000020.1, read on the forward strand.
CCGGAAAACTGTTGTAACCAACTTGCGGGTCAGCCTGATGACAATACCGACCGAGGCCAGAATGAATACTCTTCCAAACCATCCAAACGTACATGCACCGTGGGCACAATGGTCCGAACAGGAAACCATCCACATCGCCTGCTGCTATATAAATCCATTTCGATGGGCCACACGGAGGCGACTCTTCGAAGACTTTCGACGCCGCATGCTGGCGAGCCCGAATGTCGTGCTGCACATTGGCGAACTTGCGTATGGCGACAGACCGTTCGAAGTCACCGCTCCGGACGACCCGAATGCAGTTCAGCTCCGAAGTAGTTCGGAGATGTGGCACAAGGAGAATGTACTAAATCGCATTGTCCAGAGCTTTCCTTCCGGCTGGACATATGGAGGTTACTGGGACGCAGACATGCACCCTACCCGGCACGACTGGGCACTTGAAGCAATTCACAAACTGCAACACCATCCCTGGGTGCAGTTGTTCTCCAACTACGGAGCAATGTCCGCCGACCACAGGCCCCTTAGCCTGCGGTCTGGCTTCGCCTATAACTACGTGAATCGAACGGGCGCTTTCCGAGCAAGAGACCGGCATACCGGCCCGACTGACGGATACCTTCAGAAGATCAGCAAGAGAGCCGCACCGCCATACTCGGGCGCGCCGGGTGGCGGATGGGCGTTCACGCGTGAAGGCTTCTCCGCCGTAGGGGGCATGCTTGACACCTGCATTCTCGGATCTGGCGATTGGCACATGGCCTTTGGTCTCATCGGTGAGAAAGATGAACACACGGAAATGCGCAACTGTGCCTCGGCGTACGTGGAGAGCATTCACACCTGGCAGGATCGTGCCTTCGAGGCCATCCGAGGCAATATAGGATATATCGACTGCTTCGCTACCCATGGCTTCCATGGCTCTTATGCGACACGGGGCTACGGCACGCGATCCAACATTCTTATCAAGCACCGCTATGATCCTTACACCGACATTGCCCGTGACTGGCAGGGTATATACCGGTGGGTTGGTAAGAAGCCGTCCTTCGAAACTGAAATCAGACGCTATTTTACGTCGCGAGCCGAAGACGATCCCTCACTGTGCCAGACTGACCGGTACCTGATCTAAGGAATCAGCACCTCGCATGAGATTCACGGTGACGGAAGAAACTGAGGAGCCGGTGAGGTCATCGGCTCATCAGGAGAGTTTATGGCTGAAGGTCGTGACGATAAAAGAAGACTGCCCGATGACACCGCCACTGAAGCAGATTCCGGAGAACAAACCAAACACGACGGTTATTGGGACGCAAAGCCGTCGGATAACCCGGCAGGCTACGGTGGCGGCCGCGAGCGCGGGGAAGAGTTTTCCCGAGGGTCGTTCGGAGATGCCGGTTGGGCGGCGTCGCGCAAGCCAGTCGATCAGCCTGAGAGCGCGCAGGACCCGCAGCGCGGCGCTGATGACTACCAACCACCTGCCGGTGCGACTCCGACGGCCACGAGTTCCCGCGGCTGGGACGAAGATTACGTGGTCGAGAATGCTGATAAATATGGTCAGGCCGGCGGCAGACCTACAGAGCAGCGCGGGCCATCCCAGAGCGAAACTGGCTTGGACCCGAGTCAGCCGGGCGGCGGAGAAACTGAAGATCCAACTCCGCGAGGTACGTACTCGGGTACGAATGTCCACGAACCGAAGCGAAGCATAAACAGCGAGCACAAGGGAAAACCCTGAGAAGCAATACCGGGCCGGGCTGCGGTACGCTGAACAACCGAGGACTTCAAACGATGGTACCGAGACGGTCTTTCTTAGCTTCCTTCCTCGTTTCGTGCTCAAGCGCTGTTTCGCTGGCAAATCAGGCAGGAACAGCGCCGAAACGAAACCCGGACGTTCCGTTTGTACCCACGCCGCAGCCCGTAGTCGAAGGCATGCTCAAACTGGGTGAAGTGAAATCTGGCGATGTGCTCTATGATTTGGGCTCGGGCGATGGCCGAATTCCAATCACCGCGGCAAAAATGTTCGGCGTTCGCGGAACCGGAATTGACATCAACCCGGCTCGGATCGAAGAAGCGCAAGCCAATGCGAAAAAAGAAAATGTCGCGAACCTTGTGACCTTTCGCAATGAGGATCTCTTCGAGGCCGACATCCACGACGCGACGGTGGTTACGCTGTACCTCCTTCCAAGTATCAACCTCAAGCTGCGCCCCAAACTCTTCCGAGATCTTAAACCCGGTACTCGCATAGTCTCGCACTCCTTCGACATGGGCAGTTGGGAGCCCGAGAAGCGAATCGAGGTTGAAAGCAGGTACCTGTACCTCTGGCGAATTCCAAAAACGCCCCCGCCCCTCAAGGACGGAGAATGAGTTCAGCTTACTGCAAGCGCGGAACTTCGACTGATACGGGAATACGAAGAGCCGACTGTGGCGCCCCGGAGGCGCTGACAAAAAGCACGCCCTCGTTACGTCCGTCTCCGAAGCCGCTCGGGATCCACGCTGATCTTAAACTTCCGTGCGCTGTTGGAGCCTTTTTGGGGCGTCACTTTCAGCCATGGCTGGGCACTGATAACGGTATAGGTCAGATTCTGGTCGTCGCTCAATATCGTCAGAGTCCGTGCGGATGAGATTCGTTCGCCGTCGAAACGAAAGCTGAAGCTTCCGGGAGCTACTGCGAACTGCAGACCAGGAGCTCCCTCTTGTCGGAGCAGCACCCTCTGATCACCAACCACGAAGATGCCGAGACGTGAATCGCTACGCTGATTCGGCTCAACGCTGAAGCGAAACACCGGCGCTGCACTGTTTCGCGCAGGTGTGATCCACTCTCCGCTGCTGGTCAATGCTGGTTTACAACCGGACGGCCGGATCACACCTTGAACCTCGAACGTACCGCCCGCCGCAGGTATATTTATATCTCCTGGGGTAACTACCACAGCACACGCGGGTGAAACGAGCAGGGCACTAGTATCAGTGCTGTCGTTGTTCCTCGAGGTGCTTACCTCGCCGGCTCGTGGTGCAATCGCCTCGCTCGGTCGCGGCGCGATACCCTCGCCCGGTCGCGGCCCGGTACCAATGATGCCGCCGCTCGGGGGGCCGGTTCCGGGGCGACCAGGCGAAGCGGGAGGTGCGCCTCCGGGCTGCTGCGGAACACCATTCGGAACGCCAGGCAGCGGAATTCCCCCAGGACCCAGCACTCGAATCCCGGGAGCTGGCGGAGGTGGTGGAGCTGCCGGTGCACCAGCAGGTGCGACGGGAACCGCTACGGACGGAGCGCCCAGCACGCCGGCCGGGTTAACCTGGGGACCGGCAGTGGCGCCTGGATCCCGCGGAGGAAAGTTATTCGTTCCGGGTGGTACGATCCCAGCCTGCGGCCAGAACAGCACCAGCGGTTGCCGCTGAGCCGCGGCGAGCGCGAAACTAAAGCAAATCAACCAGACCCGAATCACTATTTGATAACGACGGTTTCTGACTGGAGATTGTTCATGTCTACAGTACTGTTCAGTTTGCGTCCGAGAAACGCCTTAATTGATCTAAGAGCCTGACGTGTCCGATGGTCATTTTCGATAAGTGCGAAACGCACGAATCCTTCGCCGAGTGGTCCGAACCCAATTCCAGGGGAGACAGCGACGAGAGCCTTCTCGAGCAGTAGCTTCGAGAACTCGAGTGAGCCGAGCGCACGGTACTGTTCGGGAATCGGTGCCCAGACGAACATGGAACCGCGTGGTCTTCTCAACGGGCCAGCCAGCCTTTTCCAACCCATTGACGAGCAGATCGCGACGCTTCTGATATAGCGCGCAGATCTTCTCGGTGTCATCTTCACATTCGCGCAGCGCGATGATGCTGGCGATCTGAATCGGTTGAAAGACGCCATAATCCAGATAACTCTTGATGCGGGCGAGCGCGGCGATCATCTTCTTGTTGCCAAGACAGAACCCCACACGCCATCCCGCCATGTTATAGCTCTTCGACATGGAGAAAATCTCAACAGCCACTTCCTTTGCCCCTGGAACTTGCAGGATGCTCGGTGCCTTGTAGCCGTCGAAGCAAATATCCGCATACGCAAAGTCGTGGACAACCATCGACCCGTGATGGCGGGCAAGACTGACAATCTCCTGAAAAAACGCGAGATCAACGGTCTGCGTGGTCGGGTTGTGCGGAAATGAGATTAGTATTAACCGTGGTTTTCGTGCTGATCGCCTGTAGAGATCCTCAAGGCCGTTCAGAAAGGTAGCCGGGTTCGGCATCGGCAGCATGCACGCATGCCCTTCGGCCATCACTACTCCGTACTGGTGAATCGGATACGCCGGATTTGGCGACACCACGGAATCGCCAGGACCAATCACAGCGAACAGCAGGTGAGCCAATGCGTCTTTCGCGCCGATGGTGGCAATCGCTTCAGTGCCTGGATCGAGATCCACATCGTACTTCCGCTTGTAGCGGGCGACGATCTCGTCGCGCAGACGCGGAATTCCTTTGGAAAGAGAGTAGCGATGGTTTCTCGGGTTCCGGACGGCTTCCACCAGTTTGTTCACGATCGGGCGCGGAGTCGGACCGTCCGGATTTCCCATGCCGAGGTCCACGACATCCTGCTGTGCTGCCCGCAGTTTTGCCTTCATCTCGTTGACAACGGCGAAAACGTAGGGTGGCAGTTTAGATATCCGGTAGAACTCGTCAGTGGAAGATGACATAGAGGTATTTTATCTGTCATTTCTCCCCTAACCTGTTTGTTGCGTGCTCGTATATGGAAACAGCATGCTCTCTCTACTGCGGAGGCCGTGGTTTTCCTGGATCTCAATCGCAACGCTGGCTCTCGGAATTGCGGCCTGTACTATCGTTTTTACTCTCGTGCAATCTGTCCTGCTGAAGCCCCTTCCGTACCGCGAACCAGCACAAATCGTCACCGTCCTTCATCCCGGCGATCGCCCGGTCTCCCCAGCTGATTTCAGTGACTGGCGCCGTTCGGCCGTGAGCTTCGAGTCTCTTGAGGCGGCGTCGGTTTGGGAGGCGACTATCTCCGGCGACGATGCGGCCGCCGAACGAATCACCGGGTTGCAGATGACTCCCGGCATGTTCCGATTACTCGGGGCCGGTGCTGCCCTCGGCGAAACATTCACATCCGGCGTGACCGGGCGGGAAAAGGTCGTCGTCCTGAGTGACGCGCTCTGGCGGCGGAGGTTCAACGCCGATCCAGGAATCGTTGGGCGCAAGATACGGCTCAGCCAGGAAAGTTATATTGTTTCCGGCGTGATGCCGCCAACCTTTCAATTTCCTCCGTTCTGGGCGACTTCAGCAGAAATGTGGGTGCCGCTCGATCTAACGTCGGCGCCACAAAACCGCGACGCCAGAATGCTTCGTGTGTTCGGCAAATTGGCCCCGAGCGCTTCCTTACCGCAAGCTCAATCGGAAATGAAAACCATCGCCGCCCGCCTCGCCTCGGAGTTTCCCGACAGCAACGCCGGCCTGACCGTTTCTGTCGACCGCCTGACAGAAAAAGCCAGCGGGACGGCACGGCGACCCGTGTTGTTGCTATTTGGTGCCGTGGGTATGCTGATGCTCATCGCTGGCACGAATGTAGCTGGGCTTACGCTCGCGCGAGCAGTCGCCCGACGAAAGGAGATCGGTGTCCGCGTTGCGCTGGGAGCAAGTGCAATGCGGGTCGCACGCCAACTGCTTGGGGAGAGCCTGACACTCGGCTTCGCAGGAGCGGCCGTGGGGATAAGCCTTGCGCTGTTTGCATTGCGCTTCGTCAGCAAAGGGCTGAGCCACGCGGGCGCAGACCTTGCCCGCTTAGGTTCGCTCGAAATAGACAGCATGACGCTGTTGTTTACCGCCGCGCTCGCTATTTTGACGAGCGTGTTTTTCGGGTTTGCACCTGCCGTGCAGGCAGGGCGTTCCGATGTTGTCTCAAACCTGCGCGATACAGCGCGCGGCTCGTCCGAAGGGACGAGTGGTGTGCGGCTCCGAAGTGGTCTCGTGATTGTCGAAGTTGCGTTGTGTATGGTTCTGCTCGCTGGCGCTGGAGTCATGATTCGAAGCTACCTTCAGCTGCGGGCGATTGATCCTGGCTTCAACTCGAACAACCTTCTGACGATGAGCGTCTCTGTCGCGGGCAGATCCGATTACGTCGGAGAAAGGCGCGATGCGTTCTATGCTCTAATTCTTGATTCGCTGCGGCAACTTCCGGGTGTGACGAGCGGAGCAATGGTAAACCACCTGCCGGTCGGTGGAGATACGTGGGGGACGCGAGTTGCCGCCGAAGGTGCACCGCTACCAGCACCTGGTCAGGAGGTTGGTGCGGTCTTCCGAGTTGCGGGGTCTGGGTATCTGCGGACTATGCAGATCGCGCTCGAGCGCGGAAGGGAATTTACTGATTCCGACCGGTCGGACTCGCCGCGGGTCGCAATCATCAACCAGAAACTGGCCCGGAAGCTGTGGCCTTCCGATAATGACGTCCTCGGTCAAAGGCTGACGCTCGATGATCCTCGAAAAGGCCACGCTGAATGGTTGTCTGTCGTGGGCGTGACTCGCAATGTGCGGCAGAACGAGTTCACGTCTGACCCGGAACCGGAGTTGTACTTGCCGTACCTTCAAGCCGTTTCCGCCCGCAATTCGAGTGGGCCGGCAAGCGCGTCAATGACTTTTGTGATCCGAACGTCCACGAATCCTGCGGCGCTGGCCGCTTCCGTTCGAAGCGCCGTTGCTGGAATTGATAAGGAAGTCTCTGTCGCGAGGATTCGTTCGGTGGATCGAATACTCGATGAGATCTTCTGGCAATCCCGGATAACTATGGCGGTAACTGCCGTGTTTGCGATCATCGCGCTCGTCCTCGCCTGCGTAGGTATCTACAGCGTTATGGCCTTCGTTGTGAGGAGCCGCTTCCGCGAGATTGGAATCCGCATGGCTCTTGGAGCAGATCGAGCGAAAGTTCTCGGCCTCTTCGTCCGACACGGGGCGGCCCTGATAGCGGCGGGCATGTTGATCGGCCTCCCGACTGCCGCCGTGCTCGCGCGAGGCATCGCGTCAGTGATTTATGGCGTCAGCCCGTGGGATCCGGTCGTCTTCCTTGTCGCGCCGATTCTTCTTATAACAACCGGGCTTTGCGCGGTCATCGTGCCTGCACTTCGAGGTGCCTCATCCGCGCCGCTCGACAGCTTGCGCGAAAATTAGTTGAATTCTTGCAGTTGACTTACATGCTGCGAACAGGGCGCGCGCATAGCATGGTTGCTGGCGAGGCACGACCTTCGGGTCATAACTTCGCTCGCTGCTGAACTGCGATTGGCACGGCTTACTGCGCGAAACAGTACGGATGTTGCAATGCAAGCTCATGCGGAGCCAGTACAGGTTTGGTGTCATCCTGGTCGCGAACCGGGGCTGAACGTGACGTCCGATCAACTCAGCATGACGCTCAGCTGAGCTCTTACGGCGGCAACTGTAGGTTTCGAGACTTCAGGAACTATGGTTTGAAATTTTTAATCTCTGTGCTTGAAGCAAGCTCGGGGCACTGCTGCCACAACTTTCGTCGTGGAGCGAGATAATAATTCTACTGGTAGGCGCGGCAGGACTCGAACCTGCGACCCTCTGCTTAGAAGGCAGATGCTCTATCCACCTGAGCTACGCGCCCGCCTCAATTCAGGATAACGGCAACACGGGACTTCGTTCAATGAAGTCCGGTTCCTTCGATGCCGTCACGTGTCGGCAATTATGGCAATGCCTAGAAACTCAGGCGCAATGCAACTTGAATCTCGCGATTTCCATAACCGCCCAGCGTACTGCTAATCTCGCCAAAGTTTCCAGATGTCAGGCTTCCGTTGGGGTTCGAGAAATGAGGCGTGTTCGTCAAATTGTAGAACTCGCCGCGAAATTCCAGCTTTGCTCGTTCCCGGATTGGGAAAATCCGAAAAAGCGAGAAATCATAGTTCGACAAATGAGGACCACGAACGATGTTACGGCCGGCGTTGCCAAAGGTATTCGGGGCCGGTACGGCGAAGGCGCCCACATCGAACCATTTCTGGCCTGGCCCAACTCCGCCCAGGGTCGTCGTTTGCCCGACGACGTTCGCATAATTCCCGTTGCCGGGACAATTACAAGGAGTCGCGTCTGTCGTGATACTTAATGGCGTCCCTGTGGCAAAGCGGTAAATTCCGTTCACCTGCCAATTACCCACGATGTAGGCAGCAGGGCCGCTATGTACGAAGGGCTTGCCCTTACCGAATGGCAGCTCGTAAATGTGACTGAGCGTCACCATATGCGTGCGGTCGTAATTCGAAGGACCGTAGTTTCGCCGAAAATCATTGTTTATGGTGAAACTCGCCTGGTCGCTGCCGACATCCAGCGAACGGCTCCACGTGTATGCGAGAGTGAACGTCAGACCGGCTGAATACCGCTTGGTAGCGTTCGCCTGAAGCGAGTTGTAGTTGCTGTTTACGCCGTAACCACGAACACTAACATCGGCCGTGTGATTGAATGCCGCTACCAGCGGTTTGCCCTGAATGCCGGTGCCGGGAAGCGCGGCGTTGTACGTTTGATTGAACGGCAGTCGGCGACCTATATTGCCGACGTATCCTACATCGAAGGTCGTTCCCCAACCGATCTCGCGCTGATATGTGAAGTTATAGCTCGGGACCATTGGTGTCGGATTGTAAGGCGGGACCACGAAGAACGCCTGATTCGGAGCCGGATTTATCTTCCCATTCGACGGGATGTTCACAAAGTTCACGACCGGCAACGTGTTGAACGCACCATCCACGATGAAATCTCCCGTCGCACCCTGCTGGATGTTGTAAATCACGGGGAACTGAGTTGACGTTGTTCCGCCAGTGAATCCGAAACGCCCTGTCCAGTAACTGATTCCGAATCCCGTCCTAATGACCGATTTGTCGTCCAGGCGGTAGGCAATTCCGATCCGCGGAGCCCAGTTATTGCGATCCGGCTTGACATTGCAGCCGAGCGACACGTCGCCGACGCCACAAACCAGCAGCGTGTTCGTGGACGGGTCGTAGTTGGATGCGCCGCCCGCGTATCGCGGCTTGACCGTAGTGTAGAGTTCGTACCGGACGCCCAAATCGAGGGTAAGTTTTCGAGTAACCTGCCAGGTATCCTGGAAGAAGAAAAACCACTGAGTTTGCCGGTTCGTGGGCGTGATGGGCATATACGTTCTGCTCGTCTGGTCAGGAGCACCCAGCAGAAACGACGCAAAAGCATTAGCAAAGGAACCAAACGGACCAAGATCCGCTCCAGGAACTGAGGTTGTTCCAGGGTTGAACTGGGACAGCCCTCGCGGCCCAAGGTTCAGGCCCTGAGGCTGAAACCGGTCCATACGATTTCGGTGAATCTCGGCGCCCCATTTGAGCGTATGGCGATTCAACGTCTTGCTCCAGGTGTTGACGTATGTGAACAGGTTGTCCGTGTTAATCAGCGGATAAAAAACCGGAGTTCCAATACCTGCCATTCCATTGACCTGGATACGAGTCATACCAACGCTCGATATCGGATCGGGATTGGGATTCGCAATCCCCAGACTCTGATTAGTGATCGTGGTCATGTCGAGACCGTTCACGTTTGTGCGATAGCGGTTATATCCGATGCGGCCTTCCGTCAGCAGTGAAGGACTGAAGCCATGAACGAAGTTCGCAAGAGCCGTGACAGTGTAATCCTGAGCCAGTGTGCCCTCGCCGATTACATCGCCAAGCGCGGCCTTCTGAGTGACGTTGTAACGACTGTAATTTGCTTTGACGAAGAGCTTCGTGGAATCTGTGAAGTTATGATCCACGCGGCCATCGTACGTGTTTCCGTCATATAGAAACGGGACGTTCGTGTTGTAGTTGTTGGTGAATCCGGAGGTATTGGGTCCCGGAATGTACTGCAGCAGCTTTGACGTTATCGGACTAATCCTGTTGTCAGGAATTACGTTATTCGCGAATGGAGTACGGCCGGTCCCAGTCGCGGCATTACCGCTGAACGGATCATAAAGCGTCAGCCCGGGAACGGCACTGAAATTACCGCGCAGCCAGGCCGGATCAGGTACCGAGGTGACGGTCGTAGCGGATTGCCGAAGATAGAGACCCTGATAAGCGCCGTAAAAGAAGGTCTTGTTCTTGATTATTGGTCCGCCGACAGCTGCCCCGAATTGGTTGCGGATATAGGTGGGCTTCGGACGTCCCTCGATATTGAAGAAATCGCGCGCACGGAAATCGGTACTGCGATGGAACTCGTATAACGCACCGTGCAGTTCGTTGGTGCCGCCTCGAGTTGCCACGTTAACGACCGCACCGCCGGCGCGTCCAAATTCGGCGTTGTAATTACTCGTTGAGACGTGGACTTCCTGCACCACCTCCGCAGGAGGAATGTACACGGTCAGTCCAAGCGTGGGATTCGTATTATCTACACCGTCCACCAGAGTATTGTTCGCAGAGTTGCCCTGGCCATTAGCCCGGAAAAACGTCGTGCCCTGGGGATCCTCTGACTGCGTGAAGTCTACCGTCGGTGGCGTGACGCCTGCGACCAATCCCGCCAAAGCCTGGAAGCTTCGGTTCGCGAGTGGCAATTCTGTGACGTTCTGCGTCGTTGAAATTGCGGGCTACCTCCGCTCGGTCCGTCTGGAGTGGCGGCGCTTCGGCTGTCACATTTACAACTTCGTTTACTGCGCCGGGCTCAAGTTGCACATCTACGCGTACAGTCGACGAGACGTTCAGGTCGACGCTGTCTCGGACGACTTTTTTGAAGCCCGCGGCGCTGATCTCAATTTTGTACGTACCCGGTGTGAGATATGGGAGGTTATAGACCCCATCCGCAGTCGTGACTGTACTCCGGGCCACGCCGGTCTTTGTCTCTGTAGCCGTTACAGTGGCGTTGGGTACCGTCCCACCTGTCTGGTCAAGGACACTACCGACGAGAGTAGAGCTCGTCTGCTGGCCGTATCCAGTTACAGTCAATGATGCGAAAAGCGCAATAAGGTGTAGAACATCCGAACTCTTTCGATTGTACATACAACCCCTTTTCGCGAAATCTACCATAATTCGTCGAAACTTGAAACTCGAATCTATCCTGAAACTGAAATTTGTCCTGCGACCATTTTTAGCGAAGACACAAAGGACCGTCGCCGCGACGGCATTTGGTTTAGTCAACGGATTGCTCAGTAGCTGGCCCTGCGTGACAGTTAACCGCTGAATGGTTCGCGTAAGAGAGACGGACGGAGAAACCGAATCACTCATCGCTCATGCCGCATTGAGTCCTTTCCATGTTCGTTACCACCGAGACTTTGCGCGGGAGCGGTCGGATAGATCGGAAATGGTTTATCACGGCTCTGGCGCCATCCTGACGCGAGTCCATCGTCAAACAACGTCCCAGCGTTGGACGACTCTCATGTTTGAGAACTCGATGACTCCCTGCCAGGAGCAACCATCACTCGCTTGCAAGTCTAAGACTCGCACTGACATGTCCTCCGATACAGAGTCAATCCTTCGCGCTCTGATCAGGAGCCGATTGCGCGACCCGCAACGTCACGACGGCTCATGATCACTTCGGGCCACGACCTCGCCTGCATATACCGCAGCGCTGCCGCGAGGGATGCGCTTCAAATTATTCAGATAATCGATCGCGATCAGACCAAAGCGGACTGAAAATCCTGATTGCCATTCGAAATTGTCGGTAACGCTCCAGTGCTAATAGCCGCGAACGTCAATCGGCGGCAGTCCATCGTGACCGAAACGGGCCAGATCGAGAAAACGCAATGTATCGCGAATGAACTGCGGCCGATACCGGTCCCATGCATTGGCGACGCCGTTCTCGGTAATGACAATCGGAATTCCTGGAAAGCGAGCAGCTGTGTCCCTCAATATACGCTCCGTTCCTGCCGGATAGAGTGAATTTCCGTTGTCACCGACAGGACCTGACGGCGAAACGAAGAAAGGCAGACCTCCGAAACTGGAATTCACCAGCATTCTCGTGTAGTAATTTACTCCAAACTAGTCGACAACGGGACTGCCACGCGAGGGAGGATCCACCAGTGCTGCAGGCGCGTGAACGGCAGAGCCACTTAACTTCGAAAGAGTCTCGGCCATGTCGAAAGCGCCGTACACAGCCGACTGCGGGAGTGCCCAATTAGCGAAGTCACGGACAAGTTCGGTCACGATGGCGTCCTGAAGATCGGCCGGGTTAAATGGATCATAAATGTCGAGCCCGTTGACCAGGCCGACGCCTCGCAGCGGCGTACCGGGTTTGTTCGGCGTTCTGACTGGCTGAATTTTGTGCAACTTCGCTGTCGCGAGCCGATGTGCGCGCGCCAGGTTGAACGCCGCTGAGATGGCCCCCGCCGGAGACCGCATCTGCGGCGGTGCGGTACCCAGCAGGTATCCATCGCCAACGAGGACCATGGGTTCGTTGATGGTGATCCAGAGATCACACAGATCGCCAAGTTGCGTTACGACGTACGCTGCATAAGTCGCAAACTGTTCGGAGAGTCATTGGCGAGCCATCCTCCACGCTGTGCAAACCAAATAGGTGTTGTTCCGTGAAGCAACGTGATCATTGGTCGCAGGCCCATAGAACGCATGCTCTGAAGCTCCATGCGATAGTGCTGAATCACAGCTGAATTGAACACGTTCTGCAGAGGCTCAACTTTCTCCCAGGCTATGGATGTCCGGAATGTGTTAAGCCCTAAGGACGACGCATACCGCAGATCCTCGGAGTAGCGTTGCCATTGATCCGTGGCGATATCCGCGGTTTCGCCGTGAAGAATGTTTCCAGGAGTATATTCGAACACGTACCAATCGGATAACTGGCCTCCGCCGGGGATGCCCTCGGCCTGATGAGCAGAAATGGCTGCACCCCACAAGAACTGCGGGCCGTATGAAGGCGGTCTCTGTTGCGCGACGCCAGCTACGTTCACTAACAGCAAAGCGGCAATCGCAATGCACCCTGGCTGTATCAATCGGTTCGTCAATCACACCTCCAACCGGATTAAGATTCTCCACAAATGCCGGTTCTGTGTCAACGAGTCACCGTGCAACTCTGGTGAGACCCCAGATACTAACCCTCTGTGGAAGCCGCGTCAAAAGAAACGCCAATTAATCTATACGGTTTCCTGCCAATCCTTCTTTTGCAGTTGCTGGTGCCCGCGGCGGCGCAGATGAAAGCAAATGTGCCGCCCACGGGACGGCATTATTTCCTTGCGCAGGGCTATTCGGCCCGAGAAAACCCGCCGATATCCCGTCGTCTATGCGCTGCGCGGATACTCGATCGGCGCCGAGCAATGGACGAAAGAAATCCACGTACCACAGACAATTGAAGGCGCGTTCGCTCAGGGCGCCCGGGACGTGATCGTTGTGCTGCCTGATTCGAAGACGGTGCACACTTCGGAAGCTTGCACATCATGAGTCCGTGCTGCCTCACGGCGCGCGGTGCGGCACCACGAACACGGCGAAACGAGAAAGCGTTGGAAGCGGTAAAGACTCCCAGCGACTCAGCCGCTCGCCCTTCGTGCCCAGCTTGCGCTCCCGTCAGCGTGGTCGCCGAATCCAAAGAACCCGCCTCTTTATTTCGATCTGCCCTCCCAAGATGAAGTGGTGCCGCGGGATGTGAACGCGCGCTGGGCGGTTAACGCTCCGCTGGCCTTCGTGGACCAGTACATCAGCGATTAAAGAGACATCGCGGGATTGCAATCAATGTTGGTCACCAGGATGGACTCCGCGCCGGCGGTGGCAAGCTCCGCGACCTGCTGGACATGTATGGCATCGCCAACAACTTCGAGGTCGATCAAGGTATCCATACCAGCACGGTCGCAGATCAGTTTCAGAACCACGTGTTGCTGTCTTTCAGCAAGAATCTGTGCTCCGGAACGAACTGTCAGCGGGTCGGAGGTGAGGCAGCCGATGGCGGTCAAAGTCTCAGCTTGCAAACCAAGCCGACATCATCACAGTACCAGAGCACGTCATCGCGGATGGTCATGCCGTGCGGCAGCGGGTCGGAATCGGCGAGTTGAATTCGTTCCGCAATCTCGCCCGTTTCCGGGTCATGCTTGAAGAACGCATTCAGATTCGAGTCCGTGCACCAGAGAAATCGACCCTCCCATCCGATTCCGTGAGGGCGATTCCCCGCCGTCGGGAACTGGCGTTCTACGATCCACGACTTGGGATCAACGCGATAAATCATTCGTGACGGTGGGACGGCCATCCAGAGCTTTCCTTCGCGCCACTCTTGTCCATGTGCGCCCGTTCCCAGAGTCTGGGGTATGGTTGACGACACGCGCGCCGCCGGCGGAGGAGCTGTGTCCTTTTTGGCAAGGGGACTCGTGCGCTGCGCCGGATCCCAGGTCGTTTTGTAGATCACTCCTGCACCGGGCGTAAAGTGCCGCGATAGAGTACTACCGGATCTCGCATCACAGCAGATAATCTCGCGGTTGTAAGTGGAGCCGATCCAAAGCGCTTGACCGTCGAACGTGATTCCACTCGCCCGGTCGGCGTCAGTGTTCAGCGCACGCAGCACTTTACCGTCGCTGTAGTTCACCAGGTACGCCTTGTTGTCACCCTGATCCATAATCCACAAACCCTCAGCTGTCGCCTGTAGACCGTTGGGGTGCGGGCCCGGTGACCGAAACGCTGTCTCCACGCGGCCAACCCGACGCATCCGGATCGCGCTGATGTTGCGCGGAGCGATTGAGGCGGCGGCACTGATGCCGAAAAATTCTCTGCGTGCGAATAACATCGATGCTCCGATCAGCAAGCATATCGGAAAAGCGCCTTCCCTGGCTTTGGCCCGCTGGGCTTTTTGTTATCTCGAGCAGTGAAGTTTCATGCTGAAAGCACTCGAACTCGGATGATTGTGAACCAGCCAAAAGCAGCCGGAATGTACGGGATTGCAGCCGAGGATAGCCGTGAAGAACAAGTGGTCCAATCTGGTGTAACATCAATTACTTAGATTTCGTATCTATTGCGAGGCAAATGCGCCCAAAGTATCTCGTCGCGATCGCCCTGTCCGCCAGCGCAGGGTTGCTCCTTGGGCTCAGTTCGCCCAAAACATCGGCACCTGCAGCCGCGGCCGCAGCCAAGGCGCAACCACCTCCTGCCAGTGGGGCTAATCAGGCGTCGTTCGAATCAACGGTCAAGCCGCTCTTTGCAAAGTCCTGCGCGCCCTGCCACAACGACCGGATGGCGTCGGGTAGTCTGAACATTCATGCTTTCAGCAACTTCGGGTCGATTGCTACCCAGAGGGATCAGTGGGAGCGCATTCTCCAGAAGATCCGGACGGGTGAGATGCCGCCCAAGGGTATGCCGAAACCGTCCATCGAGACGGTTAACGCAATCATCGGGATTGTCAACGCAGAGTTCGAGCGGCTCGACCGTGCCATTCCTCCCGATCCCGGACGCGTGACTGCCCACCGGCTGAACCGAGTGGAGTATTCCAACACCATCCGCGACCTGCTCGGTGTAGACTTCCGGGCCAGCGACGATTTCCCGACCGACGACTCCGGTCACGGGTTCGACAACATCGGCGACGTGCTTACGATATCTCCGGTTCTGATGGAGAAGTACCTCAGCGCGGCGGAACGAATTTCAGCGCGTGCGCTTGGAGCCGATCCACTGCCCAAACCTGTCGAGGTCTCGTACGAGCTAAAGCACAAGAATTTGCGGCGGGTTGACCGCAGCACGGTCGAGGCAAGTCACCGCGTCGACTTCGATGCCGAGTACCAAATCATCATCGGTCTCCCCGGCGAACGTGCGAAAGATGCCAAACCCGTCGAACTCGACTTCTGGGTGGATGGCAAGCTCCTCCATAAACAGATGGCTGAGACCAGGCCGTCGGGCTTGAACTACTTCAATCCCTATTCGGAAGAGACATTCCGCGTGTACCTGCCCGAAGGCGATCACGTCTTCCGAACCGGTTTCATTAACGACGATTTCGTCAAGAACCTCACGGACAAAGAAGCCTTCAGCGACAAGAAGAACAAGTACTTCAACATGATCAAGTTCATCGGCCCATTCCCGTACAACGGGGAAAAACCGAGCCGAAAGAAGATCCTGATCTGCGATATCAAGACTGGTGGTCAGCCATGTGTTGACAGGATTGTCACCGATCTGGCGCACCGCGCCTGGCGCCGGCCCGTCACTCGCCCCGAAGTCGCCGGCCTGATGAAGTTCGTGAAGATGGGTCAGGCAGACGGCGGCAGCGTCGAGCAGGGGCTTCAGCTTGCACTCGAGGCGATGTTGGTTTCGCCGAACTTCCTGTTCCGGATTGAGCGAGATCCTGACCCGCTCGACCCAACAAAAGTTCACCGGATTTCTGACGTTGAACTTGCTTCGCGATTGAGCTATTTCCTGTGGTCCTCGATGCCGGATGACCAGTTGCTCGGGTTGGCGGAAACCCACAAACTGCACGAGCCCGTAGTTCTCGACGCGCAGATCAGGCGTTTGCTGGATGACGATCGCTCTGCAGCACTCGCCGCTAACTTTGCCGGGCAGTGGCTTGAAACCCGCAACCTCGACAGTGTCAAACCCGACCCCGGCAAATTCCCCGAATGGGGACCCGAACTCCGCGATGCGATGAAAACCGAAACGCGGATGTTCTTCGAAGCCATGCTGCGAGAGAATCGCCCGATCCCTGAGTTCCTCGACGCGAACTTCACGTTCCTGAACGAACGGCTTGCAAAACACTACGGCATCTCTGGAGTGCAAGGTGAAGATTTCCGTCGCGTCGACCTGACGACAGATCAGCGCGGCGGTGTTCTTAGCCACGCCAGTGTCCTGACGGTATCCAGCTATCCCACAAGAACATCGCCTGTCATTCGTGGAAAATACGTTCTGCAGAACATTCTTGGAGCGCCGCCGCCGGCGCCTCCACCAGACGTTCCGCCCCTTGATGAGAGCCAGGTCGGGAATGCAGGGTCACTGCGACAACAAATGGAAAAGCATCGCTCGAACGCGATGTGTGCCTCGTGTCACCAGCGGATGGATACGCTTGGCTTCGGGCTCGAGAATTATGATGCGATCGGCCGCTGGCGGGCAAAGGACGGAAAGTTTAATATCGATGCCGCCGGTACTTTCCCGAACGGAAAGTCGTTCACATCACCGGCCGAGATGCGGACGCTGCTGAAGGCTGACGCGCCCGAGTTTACGCGCTGCCTGACAGAGAAGATGCTGATCTACGCCTTGGGGCGCGGCCTCGAGCGTTACGACCGCCGTTCCGTCGAGAGCATCACAAAGAATCTTGCATCGCAAGACTACAAGTTCCAAAATCTTATTTACGAGGTTGCACACAGCCTTCCCTTCCAGTCGCGGAGAGGCGAGGCGGTACGGAAGGAAACAACCAGTCGATGATCACACGTAAAGCACTTGCCCGTCGCACCTTCCTGAGGGGAATGGGAACCGCTGTCGCATTGCCTTTCCTTGACGCCATGGTTCCTGCGCTCGCTATGGGAGCGGCAGCGAAGGCACCGGTTCGTATGGCTTTCGCGTATGTGCCGAACGGCATCGACATGCACAACTGGAATCCGGAGTACGAAGGAAAGCTGCAGGAGCTGCCCCGAATCCTGAAGCCAATGGAGCCTTTCAGGGACGATATCCTGCTCCTCGGCAATTTGACGCACAACGGCGGGCGTGCACTGCTCGACGGCGCGGGCGACCACGGTCGTTGCTGTGGCGCTTACCTCACCGGCGTGCAGCCCCGAAAATCATTCGTCGATATCAAGTGCGGCGTATCAATGGACCAGATCGTCGCGAACAAGATCGGTTCACAGACTCGCTTCCCTTCCCTCGAACTCGGAATGGATGACGCTCGTCAGGCCGGTGACTGCGATTCGGGCTACTCCTGTGCTTACACCAACAATCTCGCATGGCGCAGCGAGACTCAGCCGCTGCCGCCGGTACTCAACCCGCGAATTCTGTTTGAGCGGCTCTTCGGCAATGGCGAGCGACTGACTCCGGAAGCGCGCGCACGACGGGACAAGTACCGCAAGAGCATCCTCGATTTTGTCGCGGACGACACGAAGAAGCTCGAGACCACACTAGGCCCCACGGATAAACGCAAGCTGGATGAATATTTGACCTCGGTTCGCCAGATCGAACTCCAGCTGCAAAAGGCCGAGAGCGACAATCGGCAGATCGATCCGGGAATGGACAAGCCATACGGCGTTCCCCCGGATTTCGCTGAGCATTTCAAGCTCATGACCGATATGATCACGGTCGCGTTTCAGGCCGACCTTACCCGTGTGGTGACATTCCTGGTAACGCGCGAAGGCACGTCGCGCTCTTACCGCGAGATTGGGATTCCCGACGGTCATCATCCGCTTACCCATCATCGCGGTGATACCGCCACGATCGAAAAAGTCACGCAAATCAACAGCTATCACGTCAAGCAGGTCGCCGCCTGGATTGAGAAACTGAAATCCATCAAGGAGGGGGACGGCAGTCTGCTGGATAACTCGATGATCGTATACGGGGCCGGACTCTCCGATGGTAATCGGCACAGCCACGAAGATTTGCCCACCATGGTCGTCGGGAAGGCTGGCGGCGCCTTAAAGCCGGGCCGCCGCATCGTGTATCGAAAAGAGACGCCGATGTCGAACATGTTCCTCACTATGATGGACGTAATGGGTGTTCCGACCGAACACTTCGGCGATGCAACAGGCAGGCTCGAGGGATTGGATCTGGCATAATCATGCAGTTTGGAAGTAGTTCCGCAAAACCGCCGATCGGAG
Organism: Bryobacteraceae bacterium; assembly: GCA_963794765.1. Lineage (GTDB taxonomy): Bacteria > Acidobacteriota > Terriglobia > Bryobacterales > Bryobacteraceae > JAWXCM01. The sequence goes on from CAWCGC010000020.1 coordinate 118,407, forward strand.
TTGTTTTCGACTCCGATATCGGCAACCGTATCGACTCGGTTCTGGCGCTTGCGCTTCTGTACGGCTTCGACGCGAAGAACGAGTGCCGCAACGTACTGGTCACCACAACCAAACCAAACATCAAATCCGCGGCATTCTGTGACGCACTCGCGAAGTTCTATGCTGCGGGTGGGTTCACCCGCGTGATGCCGGTCGGCATGGCCGAGAAAGGCCCGGGCGCCGAGGAAACTCCGATCCTCAAGGTCGCCGACCAGTACCCGAACACGATCAAGAAGCTTAACGATACCGCGATTGTCAGCGCTGTAATTCGTAACGCCCTGACCGCGCAGCACGACGGCAATTGCATGGTCATTCTCGCTGGACCGGCAACGAATCTGGCCGACGCCCTCAAGCTGGGAGGCGTGAAAGACTGGATCCAGCACAAGGTCAAGTATCTCGTCATCTCCGATCACCTCGCTGCGGATGTGCCCGCGCTGAAAAAGGTGATTGCGGAATGGCCCAGCCCAATCGTGTTCGTGCCGGGCGACTGCAGCAAAGACCTGCAGTACCCGGCCGCAAGCATTGAGAAGGATTTCGCCTATAACCCGAAACATCCGGTCGTGGATGCTTACAAAGCATACAAGCCGATGCCCTACGACGCCCCGACAACTGACATGGCCGCAGTCCTCTACGGCGTCCGGCCGCAGGAAGGCTACTTTAAAGTCTCCGATCCGGGGACCCTCTCCGTCAGCGACGACGGATCAGTCAGGTTTGCGCCCGGAGGGCAGGCGAAGCACCACGTTCTCTCGGCCGACCCCGGCCAGAAGGAACGCATCCTGAAGGTTTACACAGAAGTCGCCAGCACAAAACCAGTCGCTCGACGGTTCCGGTTCCCGATGATGGATGCGAAGAAGGACGATAAGAAGGCCGACGCACCGGAGAAGAAGCCTGCAGACCAGGTAAAGCCGTGAACCTCAACATCAACGGCAAAGAGGTCTCCGTCGATGCACCACCCGACAAAATGTTCCTGTGGGTGCTGCGTGACGATCTCAATCTGACCGGAGCCAAGTACGGCTGCGGTGAAGGCCAATGCGGAGCCTGCACTGTGCTGATCGATGGAGTCGCAACCCGCTCGTGTGTGCTTCCGGCGAAATCCGCGGCCGGAAAAAAGATCATCACAATCGAAGGCCTGGAAGAAAATGGCAAGCTGCATCCTGTGCAACAAGCCTTCCTCGATAACGGCGCCTTCCAGTGCGGCTATTGTACGCCTGGCATGATCATGTCAGCCGTCAGTCTGCTCGCGAAACACGCAAAGCCGAGCGAAACCGACATCAAACGAGGAATGAACGGGAACATCTGCCGTTGCGGAACGTACCCGCGAATCGTACAGGCGGTGCGACTTGCTTCCCGCTGATTTTCAAATCGAACCCGAGCGTTACGAGCTCGAAGGCAAATATGAAGCCCTCGACCGCCGAACCTTTTTTAAGACCCTTGGTCTCGGCCTCGTAGTTGTTGGCCTGCTGCACGGGCAGCGACGCCGAAGCGGCGCAGAGCGTCCCAAAGACCTTGCGGCATGGCTGCATATCGGGGAAAACGGCTCGATCACGGCCTTTACCGGTAAGGTCGAGGTTGGCCAGAACACTCGGACCGCCCTGATTCAGGGCATCGCCGAAGAGCTGCGGGTTCCGGTGGCCAGCATTACGCTCCAGATGGGCGATACCAGCGTCGTGCCATACGACATGGGGACGTTCGGCAGCCGCTCCATGCCCGACATGCTTCCCCAGGTCCGGCATGTCGCGGCGTCGGCACGCGAGATCCTCGCTGCCGTAGCTGCGCGAAAGCTTGGCGCTGACGTTAAGCAAGTCTCTATATTCAACGGCGTCGTCAGCACTTCCGGCAAATCCCTGAACTATGGCGATATCGTCCAGGGTGAGCAGCTGTTTAAAACGGCAATGGTCACCGATGAGGCACCGTTGACGCCGCCTGATCAGTGGAAGATTCTCGGTACAGCCGTTCCGAAGTTCAGTGGCCGAGACATCGTCACTGGGCGTCATAAATACACATCAGACGTGAATGTTACGGGGATGACCGCAGGCAAAGTTCCCCGAGACCCCTCGTCCGCCGTTAAACCTGCGACGGCTACAGACCAAAATGTTTATTCTCTGCTCCGCGACACTGGCGGCAGTCGCGAATCGTCGATCACGGCGGATGCCGAACGAAAGCTGAAGGCGACCTACCACGTTGCCTATATCGCGCACTGCCCATTGGAACCGAGAGCGGCGGTGGCGCAGTGGAATGCCGACGGGACTCTGACCGTCTGGACGGGCACGCAGGTTCCGTTCGGTGTGCGGTCGGAACTCGCCTCAACCTTCAACTTGCCCGAGACCTCTGTCCGAGTCATCGTGCCCGATACTGGATCGGCCTACGGCGGGAAGCACACCGGCGAGTGTGCAGTGGAAGCCGCCAGGCTTGCGAAAGCAGCGGGAAAGCCCGTCAAGCTGATCTGGACTCGTGAAGAAGAGTTCACGTGGGCGTATTTCCGACCGGCCGGAGTTATCGATGTCGAGAGCGGTTTTACACCCGACGGCAAGCTCACCCACTGGGAATTTCATAACTACAACTCCGGAAACTCGGCACTGCAAACCCTCTATGAGGTTCCGCAGAAACGCGAGCAGTTCCACCGTAGCGACTCGCCGCTGCGGCAGGGATCGTACCGAGGGCTTGCTGCAACCGCAAACCATTTTGCACGCGAGAGCTTCATGGACGAAATCGCACACACCGTCGGAAAAGATCCCATCGCGTTTCGACTGCAAAACCTGAAAGACGCCAGATTGCGTACGGTTCTACAGGCTGCAGCTGAGAAGTTCGGCTGGTCGCGTCAGAACTCAGGGATCGCGTGCGGCTTTGATAAAGGTGGCTACGTGGCGACTGCCGCACAAATCTCGACCGATCCCGAGCTGAAAAATCTCAAAGTCGAACGCGTCGTCGTTGCCTTCGAGTGCGGTTCGATTGTGAATCCGGACTTGCTTCGGAACCAGGTCGAAGGCGCTGTCATCCAGGGACTCGGTGGAGCCTTGTTCGAACGAGTCAAGTTTGGAAACGGCCAGATTCTGAATCCTCGACTGTCGCAGTACCGTGTTCCAAGATTCATGGACATTCCTGTGATAGAGACTGTCCTGATCGACAGGCGGGACTTGCCGGCCGCCGGTGCAGGTGAGTGCCCGATCATCGGTATTGCGCCGGCAATTGGGAATGCTATTTTCGCATCCACCGGAAAACGAGTTCGATCCATGCCCCTGACATAGAATGTCGTCTATGTCCTCAGGAGCAGAATTCAAGCAAGCCTTGCGTGACGGTCAGCCCAAAATGGGGCTGTTCGTTAACTCTCACAGTCCTACGGTCGCTGAACAGCTGGCCCATAGCGGATATGACTGGCTGCTGATCGATACACAGCACGGACCGATGGGTTACGAGAAGCTTTCCGCAATGCTCTGCGCCATCCAGAACGGTGGCGCCCGGTCGATGGTTCGTGTAGCCGGCTATCATGATCGTGCCGGAATACAACAGGCGCTGGACCTGGGCGCGGACGGCGTACTCGTGCCGTACATCAACAGTGCAGAAGAAGCTCGTCAGGCGGTAAGTTGCGCCAGGTATCCGACTGAAGGTACACGCTCGGTTTACTTTCCGCAGCGCTCGACCAACAAAGCCGGCTTACTTGGCTATGTTGGCAATGCAAACAAGAACATTGTCGTTGCACTACAGGTTGAGACGGCTGCGTGCATCGAGAACATGGAAGAGATTGCATCTGTTCCCGGGGTCGACCTGCTCTTCCTTGGTCAAAATGATCTGTGCATGAGCATGGGCTTGTATGAGAAATATGAGTTCCCTCATATGTATACTTCGCCCGAACTTGGTGCGGCAACTGACAAGCTCGTTAGTGAGGCGCGGAAGAACAATGTCATCCTGGGTGTGTTCCTGTTCGGGACCGCTCGCGTCGGCGAGTTTCTCGATAAGGGCTTCACGTTCATCAGCGTCGGTAACGACCTGCACCACATCCTGACGCAGGCCAGTACGTATATCAACGATCTGGAATCCATTGCAAAAAGCCGAAAAGGTTGGGCCAAGGCTGCAACCGCTCTCGTCTGACTTCCCGCTGCTGAGCCGCACTCCGCCTGAATGGGGTGCGGCTGTCCTCACCGATCCGATCGCGCTGCTGGTCGATCATGCTTTCCTCGAGAAGAAGGCCGCAAACAATGCAATGGACATGATGACCCGCTGGCCCACCGACTGGGTTCCGGGCTGGGTCGAGACCATGACAGGCGTCGCTCGCGACGAAACCGCACATCTGGCGCAGGTCACGCGACTGTTGGTCAGGCGAGGCGGACGATTGTCGAGGATGCACAAGAACCCGTACGCCAACGAATTGCGAATCCTTGTTCGCAAAGGTGAGTCTACCGAGACACTCGACCGGCTACTGGTCTCCGCCCTTATCGAAGCTCGTTCCTGCGAGCGTTTTTCCGTGCTCGCGCACACTGCCCAGGACGAAGAACTCGCGTCGTTCTACCGGGCACTCTTCAGCTCAGAGCTGGGCCACTACAAAGTTTTCCTGAAGCTTGCGCAGAAGGTATCCGGGAGGACAAAGACGGAAGATCGCTGGCATCAGATGCTGGAGCATGAAGCCGAAATCATCGAACGTCAGGAGCCCGGTCCTCGAATTCATTCCGGAGTCGCAAAGGTCGCAGAGCTTCGGTCCTGATACACATCTCCGCTTCGGTTTTGTCACACGGTAAGCGAGGCGTCAACTGGGCCGTCTGCTATCGCGCCCCACAGAGGCGGCCAACAATGACAAACCAAGTGAGGAACAGTGGTCCATGGGCGATGTCTGGCTTTATTGGCAGGGCGTGTCTCTCTCCCATTGGGCACGAAAACATCTTGCCAGTGTTTCTAAATCACGGACTACAAGGCCGGCAGATTTAATGTTCCGGCACATTGTTATCGGCGTGGCGGGCCGGTTTACCGACACCTCACCACTGGAGATGATACGAGACTCACCGCGGATAAGCGGCGGCCCTTAAAACGAAAAGCGCAGTGAACCCTGCATCACTCGCGGCGCTCGAGTGGAACTCACCTGGCCAAAGAGCGCGTTGACTTGTTGTCCCGTTGCGAGATCGTAGCGCGCTGCCGTGTTGATGCCCGAGTACTGCGTGTGATTGAAGGCGTTATAAGCCTCCCACCGAAGCTGGAAGTAGCGCTTCTCGCTCCTGACCGGGAACCGCTTTACGAGCGCCAGGTCGATGTTGTTTACGCCCGGGTTTCGGACGCTGTTCTTCGCCGCGTTTCCGGGATCACCCATGCCAGGCACAGCAAAGGCCGCCGGGTTGAACCACGCGTTGAAAGTTGATCCGTTTACGTTCGGATCCCCGACGACATTGACTCGCTGACCGTCGCCGCCACCCGTCAGATCGGTCCCCTGAACTGTGGTGAAACTGATTGCGGCCGGCGTGCCACTGACCCATTGACTGATGCCGCTCAGTTGCCAGTCATCGAACGCCCACCGCACGGCTGCATTCTGAATCAGCTTCGATGGTTTCGGCAGATCGTAGATAAAGTTCAGAGTGACGTTGTGTGTCTGGTCAGCGGCGTTGAATCCGTAACTCCACTGGCGCAGTGGCTGATAGATCGGGATACCTGAGTAGTCAAGGAACTTCGACAGGGTGTAAGACCGTCCGAACTGGAATCCGTGAGAGAACCGCCGATGATCGATAGCAGCAGCGCGTGATAGTTCGAGTTGTACGCGTTGTCGATCCAGGAGATGTTGTTGTACCCCGGGAATGGACGGAAGAAGTTATCCGTCAGACCGGAGTATTCGGGCAGGAAGTGGGTCCCGTATGGGACTGTGTTGATCGAAAGGGTTTGCGGTATATGCTGACCAAGCACTCCCAGATAGGAGACGTCAACCAGAATTGAGTGACCGAGATCCTGCTGCACACCGAACGTCAGGTTGTAGTTATTCGAGACCTTGTTGTTAACGTTGAAACCTTGTGTGTTGCTGGAAGAGAACTGCCCGGACGCCTGCAGAAAGCTACTCATGTCGCCGTAGTACAGGATCGGGGTGTAAATGGCCGGCGGATTGTTTACCATATTGCCCCACTTGCTCACGCGAGGATTGTAAAGAATCGAGCTGCCCGCGCGGACGGCGGTTTTGCCATTCCCAAAGACGTCCCATGCAAACCCAAGGCGTGGTCCCCACAAAACAGGAGGCTGATTCACAAATTCCTCCGGCACGTTCTTATCACCCGACGTGGCTGAACCATTCGCGGTATTGCCAGTTCCGGGCACGAAAAAGCCGACATACGCCGCCGGAAGAAGCTCTCCGGTCAGTGGGTTCTGGGTAAAGCGGGTACCGTTCTGCGTTGCGGGCGTATAGAACAAAGGCGCCTGCTTCGGGTCATACGGGCTTCGCACGAAGACAGACTGCTGTCCGGGGTAGTGACGATACATCTCGCTCGCCCACGTCCAGCGGACACCGTAATCAAGAGTGAAGTTTCGGCGGATCTTCCACGTATCCTGCGCAAACCACTCAACCAGCATCTGCCGCATGTTCGCACCGTAGCGCTGATTGGGTATTCACGAATACGATAAACAGACCCTCCAAACTTGAAGGTGTGTTTTCCGCGGTTGATGGTGATGTTGTCGTTGACGTTGAAGGTAAAATCGGTGCCACCGGTGAGGAAGCGGCTGTCATAAGAAACGTTAGGTGGATTCGGCACTCCGCCAAATGAATATCGCGGAACGAATCCGTTGACGTTCGCATTCGGATATCACTGTCCAAGGTTGTAGCCGATTGAAGACCGAAGCACCTTGGACAGCTCCTTGTCATCTGGATACGGATGCCACGCTTCACGATTGTGGCGAACGCCCGCGTTGTATTCCATCACGACGTTGGTGTTGAAAATATGTGTGCCAACCAGGGCAAGGCCGTTTTCGGTGAAGCAATAGCACTGCCCGAAGAAGCCGACAGGTGTGCTCCCGATGCGACCGCATAACCCTGCTGCGGCGCCAGCCATGTCTTACCGCGAACGTAAAACCTGTCCTTATCCGTCGGCACATAGTCAATTTTGAACAGGTGACTTCGCTTCGGATCCTTCTGAATCTCCTGAATTTGATAGTTATAATTGCCGCCTGTTATCGCACGATTGGTAAAATTCGGCACGGGAAGAGCCTTGAGCAAGGCGAGACCGTTCGGATTCAGACGCGACGGTGGAATCACATTTCCGGGAAATTGCACACCGGTTGTGGGGTCGATAATTGGGATTAGCTTGCCGTTGACATCAAGTGTCTGTGAGAAGTCTCCCTGCCGCTCGAGCGCAGTCGGCACGGTGTAACGTGTTGAGAGCCCCGGGAATCGAGATTTGCCATTGTTCGACGTTATAGAACCCGAACAGCTTTGTGCTGTCAGTGTTCCACTTGCCCGGAATGTAAATCGGCCCGCCGATTGAACCGCCGAACGTGTTGTAGCGATAGCGAGGCCTTCTGACGTTGTTGCGGTTATTGAAGAAATCGTTTGCATTCAGGGCTTCATTTCTGAGGAAGTAGTAACCGGTCCCGTGAAAGTCGCGGCCGCCGGAACGAGTAACGACCTCCATAATCGCTCCGCCGTTCCCGGCATACTCCGCCTGGTAGCTGTTGAGAATGACTTTAACCTCGCCAATGGCATCCAGCGTCGTCACACTCGAGAACACGTTGGGCGTACCCTGATCGTTGCTGACAACATTGTCAACGGCCAGGACATTTGTGTTGCTGGAAGCGCCGCCGATGGTTGATGTGCCAGTACCGTAGCTCCCTCCGACGGAGTCCTGGTCCGCCTGATATGTGACCCCTGGAATTGTTCGGAGAAGCGAAACGACATCCCGGCCACGAGTTGTCAGGTTATCAAGTTGATTCGTCTCAGAACCGCAGAATGTTCGGCGCTGTCGGTCTGAACCTGTGACGCACTCGCAGTGACGCTAACCGTCTCGGAAACCGATCCGACTTGCAGTTGAAGATCGCCAACCGCCACCCGCTCATTCGCAGATACAACGAGGCCGGTCTGCTCGTATCCCTTGAAGCCCTGACTCTCCGCCTTTATCGCGTAGGTGTCGGGCGGAACGGCGATGAAGCTGAACTCGCCGGTGTCATTCGTTGTCGTCGACCTTGACTCGCCAGTTTTCGGACTGGTGAGCGTTACACGGCTGCCGACAATAACCTGTCCCGATGGATCCGTGACTGATCCGGTGACCGTGCCCGTGACCGTCATCTGAGCGACAGAATTCCAGCTCAACGCAACACCGAGCGCGAGCAAGCAAAGACTACGTGCGTTTAACAAAGTCTCCCCCCATACGTTAACCACAAATCGTCTCAATGCAGGTTTCTGGTGACCATATCACATCTACCGAACGGTTCTGGAGCGAAACGCCTACTGCAATCCGCTCGCGAGATCTGTTCGTAAGCATCAGTGGGCCTGGTCGGCAGGTCAGGAAATCGGACGTGACGGATATAATTAATCTTCAAAACTGCCTGTCAGCCGCGTCCGGCGCTTCGCGAGTTGATCGGACATGGCTGACTCGTGAAGATGGTCAGGACAACGGAAAACTCATGAGTGATTCCGCGGTTCGCTCAAACGAAGACCTCATACGAGCGTCCGTGTACAAGATCGGCGAGGGAAATGAGCAGGCGCTGGCCGACCTGTATGAGCACACAAGCACGCTGGTCTATAGCGTTGCTCTCCGACTTCTGGGCGATCGGGCGGACGCCGAAGAAGCGACCCTGGACGTTTACTCGCAGGTTTGGCGGGGTGCCGCAACCTTCCGAGCCGAGCGCGGCTCAGTGACTGCATGGCTGCTTATGATCACAAGGACTCGCGCTATTGACCGCCTTCGTGCGAAGCGACGAAGGTGCGAACAGGAATTGGACGGTGCGATTCCGCAATTGTCCGACACGCCAGCACGTGCCCTTACTCCGGAGCAGTTTACGATCACCACCGAGCGAAGACGGCGCGTTCGTGAGGCGCTCGCGGTTTTGCCTGCAATGGAGCGGGAACTGCTCGAACTCGCTTTTTACGGCGGATATACACAGTCGGAGCTGGCTTCGAGAACTGGAATACCACTCGGTACAGTGAAGACACGGATGCGCACCGGAATGGGCAGACTGCGGGAAGCCTTTTCAGGACTGACCGAAGCGGGGGCACTATGAAGCCCGACGCGATGCACCACGAACTCACAGATGCGCTCCGGGAAGAGCTGTCGCTGTTTGTTCTCGGACTGCTTGAAGGTGAGGAAGCAGCACGTCTCACCCGCCATCTCGAAGCCGGCTGCGGTGTTTGCAACCAGGAGTTCACGGCGTACGCTGAGGCGCTTGGAATGTGGTCGTCTGATCTTCAGCTTGAGACACCGTCTCCCGAGCTGAAAGAACGACTGATGAGTCGCATTCGCTCAGAGGCGCAAGCGAACACACGTGATGAGCTCCCACCCGGGTTCCTCGTTGTTCGCAGCGGTTCCGCCAAATGGAGACCGACGCCGTGGGATGGAATTTCATACATGAAGCTCTTCCTCGATAAGGAGACGGGTGCAGCAACTTCGCTCGTGCGGGTAGAGCCCGGGGCGAGATATCCCGCCCACCGACACAGAGGTCTCGAGCAGAGTTGGGTTGTCGAAGGCAGCTGCCGCATCGGTTCCATTTCGATTCGTGCCGGTGACTACGCTTGTGCGTACGCGGGTACTGAACACGGAGTTCTGGTATCGGATGAGGGCTGTGTACTACTCGTCATGTCTTCGGAACGCGATGAAATCCTGGCCTGACGTGGGGAACGAGTACTCGACTGAATTTTACAAACAACTTCGCAGTGCAGCGTTTACAAACTACTTTGAAGGTGTTATAAACCTCGTTATCCGATTTGGTGTCAACTGTCGGACCCAGGAGTCTCGGAATGATTTCCACGAGGTTGAATTCCTCGCCGATCGCATTGATCCTGCTTGCATCGGCAACCCTGTTCGTATTTACCCTGCCGGTTCATTCGCAGACCGTTGCAGTTGCAGAAGTCTCAGGGACAGTTTCGGACGAGACCGGGGCAGCCATCGCCGGCGCCGGTGTCACAATCACCGAAACAGAACGCAACCAGGCACGGACCACTACCACTGACAACGACGGCCGATACGTCTTTCCAAGCTTGCCAGTCGGGCCATATCGGATCGAAGTCAGTTCCAGCGGGTTTAAGGCGTATAGTCAAAGCGGTATCCTGCTCCAGGTCGGAAGCAACGTTCAGGTCAACGTCACGATGCAGTTAGGGTCGCTTTCTGAACACGTTGAAGTAACTGCGAATGCAACGATGGTCGAGACCCGTGACACGAGCGTTTCTCAGGTTATAGATCAGCAGCGCATCGAGGAACTGCCTTTGAATGGTCGACAACCGACTCAGCTCATTCTGCTCTCCGGGGCTGCGCTAACGGCGCCCGGCGGAGGAATGGTCGGGAGCAAGAACTATTTCAGTTCGACCACGATTTCAGTCGCTGGAGGCCAGGCGAACGGCGTCAATTACCTGCTTGACGGCGGTGATCACAATGACTCGATGACGAACGTGAATTTGCCGGTTCCGTTCCCGGATGCACTTCAGGAGTTCAGCGTTCAGACCAGCGCGCTTCCGGCTCGCTTCGGTTTGCATCCCGGTGCAGTGGTGAATGCAGTAACTAAATCGGGTTCGAACACGTGGCACGGCAACTTGTTCGAGTTTCTGCGCAACGGCGACCTGAATGCCCGGAACACCTTCGCATCCTCGCATGACACGCTGAAACGAAATCAGTTCGGCGGAACCTTCGGCGGGAAGATCATTCGTGACAAGGTGTTCTTCTTCATGGGTTATCAGGGCACACGACAGCGCAGCGATCCGCCGCAAACCATCTCCTTCGTCCCGACGCAGGCTGTGCTCAATGGAGATTTCAGCGCGATCACCTCTTCGAACTGCGTTTCAGGAGGTGCTCGTCAGCTGAAGGACCCTGTAACGGGGCAGCCCTTCGTGAACAATCAGATTCCCGTCTCTCGCTTCAGCCCGGAAGCGGTGAAGCTGGTTCAGAGTTATGTTCCGATCTCGAACGATCCCTGCGGCAAGGTCACGTACGGTATTCCGTCCACCGGAGATGAAGATCAGGTCATCGGCCGAGTCGATTGGGTCCAGAGCAGCAAGCACAACCTCTACGACACGATACTTTCTGGCGCAGTACCAGAACCCGCCAGTATTTGACGGCAAGAACGCTCTTACGACGACGGCCGCGGGGAACTGGGAGCGCGTGCAGGCCATTACGCTTGCCGATACGCTTACCTTCAGCGGAGCAACGCTCAACTCGTTCCACGCCAGTTTCACGCGCCGACGGGACAATCGCGACGTGTCGCGAGCAACTATATCACGCCTCACGATATCGGGCTGAAGGTCTTGGCGCCACTGCCCAACTTCCTCCAGGTCGGGGTTACGAATTACTGGAGTGTCGGATGCGGCACCTGCGCAGCAGGGCATTTCAATACCAACTCGTGGCACTTCGCGGATGACGTCGACATTATCCGTGGAAAACATCAGATGTCCTTTGGAGTCGATTTCCTTCGCGATCAGTTCAACTTCATCAATGGCTGGATGCAGAACGGCCTGTGGTCGTTCGGCTCGTTTACCGGGGACACCGGCGATAACCTTGCGAACTTCATGCTCGGACTGCCGAGCGATTTCCAGCAGTCTGGCGTTCTGCAGATGGCGACACGTGCACCTGTGCTCGGACTCTACGCGCAAGACAGCTACCGTGTGACGTCGCATCTGACGATCAATGCCGGGATCCGATGGGAGCCGATTTTCGCCGCATACGACTACTTCGGATACGGTAGCTCCTTCTCCAGGGCGGGTTTCGATGCGGGAACCCGAAGCAAGGTCTTCACGAATGCACCTGCCGGACTCTCGTTCTATGGCGATCAGGGTATTCCCAAGGCCTACTTCAACAACAAACTGAATCTGTTTTCGCCGCGCGTGGGTATTGTGTGGGATCCGAGCGGCGATGGCAAACAGACCATCCGCGTATCTGGCGGCATTCTCAGGGACACGGCTGAGTTGTTCTATGCAGAACGTCTCACGACGAACGCCCCATATGGGAACCAGATAGACATTCCGACTCCGCCCAGCTTCGCGGATCCGTATGCTAAATATCCCGGTGGTTCTCCCTTTCCGGTCTCTTATCCGCCTCCGAGCACCTTCAACTTCGCTCCCGCCAGCGTGTTCGTGAATATGCCGCTGGATACAAAACCAACGTATACAGCGCAGTGGAACGTCAGCTATCAGCGCCAGATTGCTTCGAACTGGCTGGCATCTCTGACCTACATGGGAAACAAGACCACGCACGTCTGGGTTGGTGAAGATATGAATCCAGCAGTTTACGGTCCGGGTGCTACGACTGGGAACACCAACCAGCGGCGGCTGCTCTACCTGCAGAATCCAACATCGGGCGCGGCTTACTCGAGCATCGTGCAGTCCGACCAGGGTGCGAACTCACACTACAATGGAATGCTGTTCTCGATTCAGCATCGGTTTGCGAGCAACTTCACACTGCTGTTCAACTATACCTGGTCGCATTGCATCAGTGATGGCGACTTCGGTGGCGAGCTCGCCGGAAACTACTATCAGGACCCGAACAACCGGGCGGGTAACCGAGGTGATTGCAACTTTGATGTTCGTCATCTCTCGAACACTTCGCTCGTTGCTCGGAGTCCGATCGGCTAATCATGGCTTCGTCGGCCGTATACTCAGCGGCTGGCAGCTGGCTCCCATCGTGAGCATCGCCAGCGGAATCGCGATCAACGTAACCTCGGGCCGCGATAACTCGCTCACCAGCATCGGACTTGACCGGCCGAACTATGTCGGTGGTTCGCTGTACGCGAACGCCACCGATCCACGGTTTTTCCTGAATAGTGCCGCGTTCCAACAGAATGCCAACGGCACTTTTGGCAACTTGGGCAGGGATGTAGTTCATGGTCCCGGCCGCGTGAACTTCGATGCGGCGCTGAGCCGGTCGTTCATGTTAACGGAGCGATGGCGGCTCGAGGCTCGCTGGGAGGCGTTCAACGCGATAAATCACGTGAACTACAACAACCCCACGACGGCGCTGAACTCTGCTAATTTTGGACGCATTCTCGGCGCAGCCGATCCGCGGATTATGCAGGTAAGCATGAAGCTCCATTTCTGATCGCATTTCCGGCTGGACTTAAGCGGCCGTGAGTGGGATTCCACTCCCGGCCGTTTCGCGTTAACCGGTATTTCGAATATGTGAATACAGAGTGACAAATCCGTTACGGTTCGCCTGAATTCGCGTCCAACCCACGGACGCGGAGAGCACGAACTTCGCGCCTGTGAGGCGTAAAGCTGGAAGTGTCAGAGCTGGTTACGCGATTCCTAATTGGCGGCACGATGGTTGCGGCCTTCGCGGTTCTCGGGGATGTGTTCAAACCCAGGAGCTTTGCGGGATTGTTCGCAGCTGCGCCATCCGTTGCGCTCGCTACGCTTGGATTAACGATCGCGCGTAACGGAAGAGAATACGCTGCAATCGAATGCAGATCGATGCTCGCCGGTGCAGTGGCGCTTGCTCTCTACAGCGCGGTCGTTTGCTTGTCACTGGCGCGCGAACAGACTCCTCCGCTCAGCGCAGCACTCGCCTCCATTGTTGTTTGGTTCGCTGCCTCGTTTGGCGCCTGGTTCTTCCTGCTGCGATAGCTTGCCTATGGTAATCAGAACAGACGTGTCAGCGCTCAGGCGAACAAAGTGGTACGAATACGGCATTCGATTCGTAGTCGGCGGTCTCATTACAGCCACCGCGGGTGCCGTCTCGAGCACGTGGGGTCCAGTCGTTGGTGGCCTGTTCCTCGCGTTCCCTGCGATTTTCCCTGCCGCAGCCACTTTGATTGCGACCCATGAACGGGAGAAGAAACAGGCGAAAGGCTTGCGTGGACAGCGCCGGGGGACAGTCGCCGCCGCCGTCGAGTCGGAAGGTGCAGTGATGGGCAGTGTCGGACTTGCCGTTTTCGCTTTGCTCTGCTGGCAAATCCTGCCTCGATATAGTCCCGTCGTCGTACTTCTTGCCGCTACACTCGCCTGGATGGCGGCAAGCGCTGCGACCTGGTACGCAAAGCGATACGTTCGCGTCTGGAGAAGTCGGACTGGACTAAAGCAGCATGCCGGCAATGCATGCTGACATAAAATTCGCCATCGTTCCGGCTGCTACTGCACGCAGACCCAGACGCGCGAGGTCGGATTTTCGCGTCGGCGCAAGCGCCCCGATACCGCCGATCTGAATGGCGACCGACGACAGGTTCGCAAAGCCGCACAAAGCATACGTCGCGATCACGAACGAGCGCGGCTCCATGTGTGTCTTCATGGGACCGAGTTCGAGGAATGCCACAAACTCATTCAGTACAAGACGGGTCCCAAGGAGATCGCCCACCGTCGCGCAGTCGTTCCAGGCAACCCCAAGAAGCCACGCAACAGGCGCGAAGAGGAATCCAAGCAACCCCTGCATCGACGGAGGCAGCCAGCCCATTCCAGGCAAACCGTGAATCCACCCGAGAAAACCGTTCGCGAGCGCAATCAGAGCAATAAATGCGATCAGCATGCCGCCGATATTAAGAGCGAGTTGCAAACCATCACCAGCCCCGCGAGCCGCGGCGTCGATGATGTTCACACCTGGCTTTTCGACTTCGACGTGGATGCCACCGGCAGTTGCCGGAGTTTCCGTTTCGGGGTTCATGATTTTGGCGAGCATGATCGTCGCAGGCGCTGTCATGATTACGGCCGTGAGCAGGTGCTTGATATCTACACCGGCGATTTTGACGTACGCCGCCATTACTGCACCGGACACGTGCGCCATTCCACTCGTCATGATGGTGAACAACTCAGACGTGGTCAGACCGGCGAGGAAGGGACGGATTGTGAGCGGAGCCTCCGTCTGGCCCATGAAGATGCTGGCAGCGACGCTGGTGGACTCTGCACCGCTCGCGCCCATGACGCGCTGCATCACGGACGCCATCGCCCGAACAACGATCTGCATTACTCCAATCTGATACAGAACGGCGAAGACGCTGGCAATAAAGATGACGATCGGCAGAACCTGAAACGCGAAGATGACGCCGTAAGGTCCAGCCTTGATGCCAAGAGGACCAAAGAGGAACTCGCTTCCCTTCTCCGCGTAATCCAGCAGTGCGTTAACCGCAACGCTCGCAACCTCAAAGATCGAGCCAACGTTGGTCTTCAGAACGAGGAAAGCGAAGCCGAACTGAAGGGTGAGGCCCCAAACTAATACACGACGCTGAATCGATTTCCGAGACGTGGAAACCAGGAATGCAACGCCAAGGATGACGAAGATTCCCAGCAGCCCGGTAAATCGCTCCATCTATATCGAAACGGTCTCGAGGATTACGTTCCGGCCTTCCGGCGCATTCTGCGAGATGCGGAACGCATCTTCAACTAGTTCAGCTGCTTCTTCCAGGCGTTCCGGGTCCGTCTGGCTGGTGATGTAAAAGCGGCACAGCACCGACCCTGCTTCGATGCGCTGTCCGATCTTACCCTCGAGGATAATTCCGACGGCATGGTCGACCGTGTCTTCCTTCGTGTCACGTCCGGCACCGATCATTGTTGAGGCGCGCCCGATCAGACCAGCATCGATGCTGCTGATGTATCCCGTTCTTGGACAGGCGACCTCGCGAACGTCCGTCGCGTTCGGAAGCAGTTCGAACTGGTCGAGAACCCTGGGTTCGCCGCCCTGGGCCTTGATGACTTCCTTGAACTTGCGGTAGCCTTCGCCGCTAATGAGAAGCTCTTCCGCCGTGCGTCGAGCCTGTTCAAGAGACGGTGCGATCTTGCCGAGATAAATCATGCGTGCCGCAAGCTCAAGCGATATCTCGCGGAGATCGTCAGGACCCATATTCTGCAACGTCTGGGCGACTTCCATGACTTCAAGCGCGTTGCCAATCGCGAATCCGAGGGGCTGATCCATGTCCGTGATCAGCGCGACGACTCGCTTGTCCTTGCGCCGTCCGATGCCGACCATAAGTTGCGCCAGTTTGCGCGCATCCACCTGCCGCTTCATGAACGCGCCGCGTCCCACCTTGACATCGAGCACAAGGGCGTCGAGCCCGGCGGCCAGCTTCTTCGACATGATCGAGGAAGCGATCAGCGGAATCGACTCGACGGTGGCGCTTGCATCGCGTAGTGAATACAGCTTACCGTCGGCTGGTGCAATGCGAGTCAGTCTGACCGATGAAGGCGAGCTTGTGCTGCGCCAAGCATTGCCTTGAACTCCTGCACATCCAGGTTTGTACGAAAGCCTGGAATAGATTCGAGTTTGTCCAGGGTTCCGCCGGTGTGACCCAGACCGCGCCCTGAGATCATGGGCACAATTACGCCCGCGGCGGCCGCGATCGGAGCAGCAATCAGGCTGGTCTTGTCGCCCACGCCACCGGTCGAATGCTTGTCAACCTTGACGCCCGGAATGTCGGAAAGATCGATCTGCTCGCCGGACTGCATCATGATTTCGGTGAGAACGTCGGCTTCCGCCTCGGTCATGCTGCTGAAAAACACGGCCATGAGAAAGGCCGACATCTGGTAGTCGGGGATCTGGCCACTGGTGTAGCCATCGACCAGATATTGAATTTCCTCGGGGCGGAGCTCTTCACCGTCGCGTTTGCGAGTGATCAGATCGACAGTACGCATTATTGCCTAAAGCGTAGCATCCGAAAGACTTGAAAGTAAACTTAGTTGCGCGAAAAACGCCTGGTCTGACCGCTCCTGACAAGCCTGTCCTGTACTCCGAAACCGCCTGAATTTCGGGAGGCTCGCTGTGAAAAGCGACAGTAGGCTCTCTCCCGAAATGTTACGATAATCCCAAAGAAATGTTCAGGTCCTGCAGGTTAGTTGTGGCTGTGTGTGCGCTGGTACCGTTGCTGCTTCACGCGCAAACAGACAGAGGTTCGATCACCGGTCGCGTAGTGGATGCCACTGACGCCGCAATAAGTGACGCCAACGTCACCATCACCAATCAGGAAACTGGGATCAAAAGCGTTACGAAAACGAGTGCGACAGGTAATTATGTGGTTCCGTCACTGCCCGTTGGGACTTATGAAATCACAGTTGAGGCAGCTGGATTTCGGCGGAATGTGCGTCGCGACGCGCGGCTCGACGTAGCTCAGACGCTGACACTCAACGTTGCGCTCGAAGTCGGACAGGTGGAACAACAAATTGAGGTGACCGGCGCAGCGCCGCTGATCGAAAGCTCTACGTCAGACCTCGGAACAGTTGTCAATCGCGAGCGTATCGTCGACCTGCCGCTTCAGGTCTCCGGCAATATGCGGCATCCGGGCTCGTTCGTCTTCCTCGCGCCGGGCGTGACCGGAAATACGAACGATACGCAGATTAACGGATCACAAAATCGGTCGAAGGAGATTCTGGTTGACGGCGCGACCGCGACAAGTCCGGAAAGCGGCGGCCTGATGTTTACTTATCCGCCGGTGGAATCTATCAGCGAATTCAAACTCCTGAGCAGCAATTTTTCCGCAGAATATGGCCGAACTGGAGCGGGTTTCGAGATTTATACTACGCGATCCGGGGCCAACCAGGTGCATGGTTCACTCTGGGAATATTTCCGGAACGACGTTTTTGACGCTCGCGGATTTATTTCCCGGACTACACCGGTCAACAGGCAGAACGAATTTGGCGTGGCGTTCGGGGGACCCGTCGTGCTGCCAAAAATCTACAACGGCCACAACAAAACCTTCTTCCATTTCGTTTACGACGGATTTCGTTATCGCGCAGGCGCCACGAACGAGCTGGTCAGCATTCCCAACCGCCGACATGGTTCGGCGGCGACTTCTCGAAGGTCACACGCAATGGTCAGCCGGTCATCATTTATGACCCCGCTACCACGCGTCCGGATGGAGCCGGTGGATTTACCCGCGATCCCTTCCCGGGAAATGTGATTCCGCAGAACAGATTCAGTGCAGTCTCGCGCAACCTGCTGAAGTTTGTCCCTGCCGCCACGAACTCGGGACAACTCAACAACTTTCAGGTGGTGGGCGCTATGGCATTCGATCGCGACGTGTACACCGGCAAACTCGACCACCAGATCACGGACAACCATCGCGTCAACTTCTTTATATTCTGGAACGAACAGACCTCAACTGCGGCGGAACGACTGCCCGGAGCCCTCAGCCCCGCGCTGGCTGAGATCAGGCCGTCACGCTGGTATCGCTTTAACGACGATTATGTGTTCGGCCCGACCGTGCTCAACAACTTTCGAGTGGGTTATACGCGCGAGCCGCAGATCTGGTCCCGCACCACTTCAGGCTTCGGATATCTGCAGCAGATTGGACTTACCGGGGTGAATCCCCCAGGGGACGTTCTCCCGAGAATACAGTTCGGCGACGGTCTGACCAACTGGGATGACGAGATCAAGAATACAGGTCGCCAGGTGAACAACACTCTTCAGTTCGCTGACACACTGACCTGGGTTCATGGCAACCACAGCTTCAAGTTTGGTGGAGACGCTCGCTGGATGCAGACGAATGGCGCCGATACCGCGAACCAGCAGGGGCGTTTCGTTTTCAATTCGAACGAGACAGCCCTGCCGACGGCTGCGGGACGGTCAACGAGCGGCAACTCTTTCGCGAGTTTCCTGCTCGGTCAGGTCGACACTTCGGATTACAACGGTCTCTTCGTTGTCCCCGGAAACAGATATCAATATTGGGGTATCTTCTTCCAGGACGACTGGAAGGTTACCCGCAAGCTGACGGTGAATCTTGGGCTCAGATGGGAATATTACGCTCCGCGGCGCGAGCACAACAACAACTTCTCAAGCTTCGATCCGACCATTCCCAATCCGGGTGCCGGTGGACTCCCCGGCGCGGTTGCGTTTATTGGCACCGGTCCGGGCCGTGATTCCAGCCGAACCAGCTTCGCCGAATCGTACTGGAAGAATTTCGGACCGCGTTTCGGATTTGCGTACCAGTTGACGGCGAAGACCGTTCTTCGCGGCGGGTACGCCATCTTTTATGGTCCGGGGAATGCCACACAGGGACTTCGCGGATCGCAGAATTTCATCTATGGCTTTAACGCCGCGCCGTCGTACACAACCCCGGACGCAGGTGTAACATCCGCATTCAACTGGGACAGCGGCTTCCCGAGTAACTGGCCGCGGCCGCCGTTCATAAATCCCACCGTTCAGAACGGCAGCAACGTCAACATGATCGGCCGCAATGACGCTCGTCCGCCTTATTTTCAGAACTTCCAGTTCAGTGTGCAGCACGAAATCATCAACGGGCTGCTTGCTGAAGCTTCTTATGTCGGAGTCAAAGGAACCCGACTTGGAACAGGCTTGATCAACATCAATGAAGTTGATCCGAAGTATCTCTCGCTTGGTTCGCTGCTCACTCAGAACATTACTGCGCCCGCAGCAGTTGCGGCAGGAATCGCCGCGCCCTACCCTGGTTTCCAGGGAACCGTGGCGCAGGCCCTTCGTCCGTACCCGCAGTATCTGAATATCGCAAATAACTCCAATCCCAACGGCAACTCGACGTACAACGCACTTCAAACCAAGCTCGAACGGCGTTTTGCAAGGGGATTAAGTGTTCTCGCGGCTTATACCTGGTCGAAGACGCTGTCAGATGGCGATGTCGCGGCAGGCGGAGGGCCGAGCGGTCAGACCTACTACAACAGGCGGCTCGAGAAGTCACTCAGTACGAACGACGTTCCTCACGTGGTCGCGCTCAGCTACACCTATGAGCTCCCATTCGGTCCCGGCAAGCATTTCCTGAACGGGGGTTCCAAAGCCGTTAGCCGGATCGTTGGCGGATGGGAAGTGACTGGTATTCACCAGTACCAGTCAGGTCGTCCGATCGTGCTTAGCGCGAATAACACATTGCCGATCTTCAACGGCGTGCTTCGCCCTGACGTGAACGTCGGCGTGCCGAAGGCTCTAAGTCCATCTGATCCGCTTGCGGGACTGTGGATCAATCCTGCGGCGTTCTCGGCGCCGACAGGTTTACGGCTCGGGACCGCAGCGCGAGAGTACGGCGATCTTCGGGCGCCGGGTTACCTGAATGAATCGTTTGGATTGATCAAGCGCACTCGGCTGATGGAGAATGTGAACCTGACATTCCGCGCTGAGTTCTTCAACGCCTTCAATCGAACCGTCTTCGGTGCGCCCGTCGGGAACGTTTCGGCTGGGAACTTCGGGCGCGTTACGAGTCAGGCCAACACGCCCCGGCAGGGCCAGCTTGCGCTACGGGTCGATTTTTAACGCCGGCGAATCGGCCTTCTCAGAAGTCGCCGCTCATCTTCACCATCGGATATTGAACGTCGTTCTCTGTGATGCGCTGAAACAGCGCGACCAATTCATCGTGAACCAGACCGTTGTCAGCCATAACGTGGCGTCCCTGCAAAGAGAGCTTGTTACCGTACATATCTGAAGTGCGTCCGCCTGCTTCTTCAACCATGAGGACGCCAGCCGCCATGTCCCACGGGTTAAGGCCGATCTCCCAAAACGCCTCTACCCTGCCACACGCAACGTAGGCGAAGTCGATCGCTGCGGCGCCGGCTCGACGTACGCCGTGCGTCAGCATGGCCAGCTGGTAATAGAAGTGAACATTCACGTTCAGATGCCGTCGGCGGCTTGGGAACCCCGTCGAAACAAGCGCGGCCTCCAGCGTGTTTGTTTTCGAGACACGAATCGATTTTCCGTTCAGAAACGCACCGCCGCCTCTTTCAGCAGAGAACATTTCATCGCGTGTCGGGTCGAAGATCACTCCGGCGATGAGTTCCCCCTGGCGTTCCAGCGCCATCGTCACGTTATAGAACGGAAAACCATGGGCGAAATTAGTCGTGCCATCAAGCGGGTCAACGTACCAGCGGTACTCAGCGCCGGTCTGGTGTCCGCCGCCCTCCTCGGCAACGATATCGTGCTCGGGGAACGCGGCTCTCAGGCGCTCGACAATCAGTCGTTCGGACGTACGGTCGGCTTCGGTGACGAGATCACATTCACCCTTAAGCTCAAATCCGATGTGCTTTGCAGCGAAATCTCGAATGACCGCGCCCGCCTCGCGAGCGATGGTCTGCGCAGTGTCTGCAAACTGGCTGGGCAGATTACTCGACCTCCCAAAGATACTTGACGTCGTGCTTGTAGACGAACAAGTTGGGTGCGCCGTCTCGCGTGAACCGAAGGAACGACTCGTCGTAGAACTCCACGACGCCCTCGATCTCCTCGTTATCGAGCAACCGTGCGCGGACGCGTGCCCTGCTGTCCACCAGTCTGCGGAGGTACTTTACCTCTTCGAACGTCTGTTCCGGAGCCTTCGTTTTGGAGGATGCCATTTTCGTTTCGAGGTGAGGATGAGGACGGCTCGGCATCCCCATAATAACCAGTGCGTGCGATCACCCGCAATTCCGGATTCTTCGTCTGAACGTCCAGCTTATGAAAGCGATTCTTACTGAGGGGTACGTTTTTCGGGTAGTACCCGACGAGGTACTGCGTTCTCAAGTCATGCAGAATATCTGAAAACGCCTCATCAAGGTTGTTTAGCCCGGGAGCAAACACCTTACCGCCAGTTGTCAGCGCCAGCGTTGTCAGTGCGTTCTCGCCGCCGATATTCCGCCCCGCGGCATTCGTTATGGGCATCGTCAGCACGGGATAGATTACTGCGTCAGCCGAGTGTGCAGATTCGAGCGCTGCATGAAAGTCTTTCGCGCTTACGGTATTTCCTCCGTCGCTGACGATAACGATGACATGCCTTCCTGCACGCTCGCTGATGTCGCCGGAGGCGAAATAGATGGCGTCATAAAGAGCGGTTCCGGCTTCGGCCTTCAGGTGCTTCAGCTTGTCAATAAGCGTCCCGGTGTTTCGCGTCCATCGGGTCTCTTCACTGACCTGCCAGTTGAACGCCCAAAGCTTCGCCCGGTCATCGGGATTTCCTTCGCGGAAAAGCGCGTTGACGAATCGGGAAACAGCCGCGTTCTGATACTTCATCTCTTTGGCCGTTGACCCGCTGATGTCGAGCAGGATCGCAACTGAAAGGGGTTGGGCCGTGTGCTTCTCGAACAGCGTAATTTGCTGCGGAGCACCGTTATCGAGGATGATAAGGTCTTCTTTCCTGAGATCGCCTGCCGGGCTGCCGTTCGGATTCTTGACGGTCGCGATGATCCGGACAAGCTTTACGTCCACCCGGAATGTAGGGTCTTCCTGCGCTGGAAGCGGCGCAATGGAGGCCGCGATCAGGACTGTCAGCGCGTGAGAACAGAGTCGTCCCACTCGCCTTCCACCCAGACCTCCCCGTCTTCGAAGTGTTCTTTTTTCCAAATCGGAACCAGTTTCTTCAGACGGTTGATACCTTCCAGTGCGGCCTCGAAAGCTGGCTTTCGGTGCGGCGCCGCGACCACGATCGCAACGCTGGCTTCGCCGATCTCCATTCGCCCAAGCCGGTGGACCATCGCGATCCGCCCTATAGCATGCGACGCGGCAATCGACTCGCCGATTTCCGTCATTACACGAAGTGCCATGGGTTCATAGCATTCGTAATCGAGGTAACGTGTGGGCCTGCCCTTCGTGTTATTCCGGACCACGCCGACGAAATCGACGATGGCTCCGTCCGCACCGTCCAAAACAAGCTTTCGCAGCGTCTGCGTCTCAATAGGTTCCCTTGTCAGGGCGTAATAATTCCGGGTTGAACCGCCACTGACCGGAGGCAGGAACGCGATTTCATCGCCTTCCGCCACGCGGTCAGACCCTGGCGAAAACTGCTGGTTTTTTGCAAAAACAATACTCGGACGGAGCTCGCGCAGGCGAGGTGCCCGGTTTGCGTACGTCTCGAAGACGTCGTCCAGAACGGCTGTTTCGGGCAGATCGATTCGATCTTCTCTGATCCCGGTAATATCCCGTAACTGCCCGAAAAATAGCACTCTCACCAGCACAATCGAATGCTACCAAACCAGCCGGAACACCGCGCCTAACTGGATTCAATCCAGCGGCGCATCTCAGCGCGAGGGGCGAGCCCGGCCTGCTGCTTCAGCACCCGACCACCACGGGTGAGGATAAAGTTCGGGATGCTTCTGACACCGTAGCGGGCGGCGAGGTTCGGGAGACTCTCGGTATCGACTTTAAGGACAAGCGCCCGACCGGCCACCTCGGATGCGAGCGCTTTGACCTCCGGAGCCGCCATGCGGCAGGGACCGCACCATTCAGCCCAGAAATCCGTCAGCACGGGCACGTTTGAATCCCGCGTGATTTCGTCGAACTGAGCTTCGTTTTCTATTTCGATCGGTTCTGCAGTGGGCGCGAGCGGCGTTTTGCACGAACCGCAGCGTCCCTGGTCGGCAAGGTGGCGTGCGGGAATTCGATTCGCGGTACCGCAGGACGGACAGGTTCTGAGGAATGGCGCATTCATCCGATTCACCTGTCGGGAGACGCAAATCCGGCGTGAGACGCTACATGCCGCAATCGAGTTAATTGATTTGTATCGTGTGACGCGCGAACGGCATGGGAAAATGAAGGCACATGGAAATAGTTAAGGTAATCGGCAGAGAGATACTTGACTCGCGCGGCAACCCGACTGTCGAAGCAGATGTTCATCTGGCCGATGGCAGTATCGGACGCGCGGCGGTTCCCTCCGGCGCATCGACGGGCGAGCACGAAGCCGTCGAACTGCGCGATGGCGACAAGAAGCGCTATCTCGGCAAAGGCACGCAGAACGCCGCTCGAATATCACAAACGAAATCGGCCCCTCGCTTCCGGGCATGGATGCCGCCGAACAGGGTGAGATCGACCGCAAGATGATCGCGCTCGACGGCACGCCGAACAAGGGCAAGCTCGGCGCGAACGCGATTCTGGCGGTCTCGATGGCGATTGCACGCGCGGCGGCAAACTCGCAGCAGACGCCGCTCTATCGCTATCTCGGCGGCGTGCAGGCTGTCCTGCTGCCGGTGCCGATGATGAACATCATGAACGGCGGCGCGCACGCCGACAATCGCGTGGATCCGCAGGAATTCATGATCGTGCCCTACGGCGCGGATCAAGTTTTCGCGAAGCGCTGCGCATGGGCGCCGAGATGTTTCACACGTTGAAAGGCGTGCTGAAGAAGCGCGGCTATTCGACGGCGGTGGGCGACGAAGGCGGGTTTGCGCCCAGCCTGAAGTCGAACGAAGAAGCGCTCGAAGTCGTGATGGAGGCGATCACAAAGGCCGGCTATAAGCCGGGCGAGCAGATCGGCATCGCGCTCGACCCGGCGGCCAGCGAGTTCTACGACAAAGACAAGAAGAAGTACGTCTTCAAGAAGTCGGACAAGAGCGAGCGGACGTCGGAACAGATGGTGGAGTTCTGGGCGAACTGGGTGCGACAGTATCCGATCGTCTCGATCGAAGACGGCATGGCCGAAGACGACTGGGAAGGCTGGAAGATGCTGACCGATGCGCTCGGCAAGAAGATCCAGCTGGTCGGCGACGATTTGTTCGTCACCAACACGCGAGCGGCTGCAGAGGGTATCGAGACGCGGCGTCGCGAATTCGATTCTGGTCAAGGTGAACCAGATCGGCTCGCTGACCGAGACGCTGGAAGCGATGCGACTGGCGGCAAGCGCGGGCTACACCGCGATGGTTTCGCATCGTTCGGGTGAAACCGAGGACGCGTTCATCGCCGATCTCGCGGTCGCGACCAACGCGGGCCAGATCAAGACCGGCTCGGCCAGCCGCACCGATCGCATCGCCAAGTACAACCAGCTGCTGCGCATCGAAGAAGAACTCGGAGCATCGGCGAAGTTTGCGGGTCGCAAGGCGTTCAAAAGGTAACAGGGGACGGACATGGCTTTTGCAAAACTAGTAATGGTCCGTCACGGCGAGAGCGTCTGGAACGCAGAGAATCGCTTCACTGGCTGGACCGATGTCGATCTCTCCGAGAAAGGCCGCGCCGAAGCCCGGAAAGGCGGCTGAGGTTCTGAAGCAGGACGGCTACACGTTCGACGTCGCTTACACTTCGACTCTCAAGCGCGCCATCCGAACTCTGTGGACAATCCTCGACGGACTCGACCTGATGTGGATTCCGGTGCACCACAGCTGGCGGCTCAATGAGCGCCACTACGGCGCACTGCAGGGCTTGAATAAGGCCGAGACGGCAGCAAAGTTCGGCGATCAGCAGGTGAAGATCTGGAGGAGGTCATACGACACGCCGCCTCCCGCGCTCACGCCGGATGACGAGCGCTTCCCCGCAAAAGATCCCCGGTACCACGACGTGGCGGCGAACGAGTTGCCTTTAACGGAATGCCTGAGGGACACGGTCGCACGGGTTCTGCCCTATTGGAACGACGTGATCGTTCCGGATATCAGAGCAGGCAGGCGCATCATCATCGCCGCTCACGGAAATAGTCTGCGAGCGCTCGTGAAGTACCTCGACAACATGAGCGAGGCAGAGATTATGGAGCTCAATATTCCGACGGGAGTTCCGCTGGTTTATGAGTTCGACGAGCAGCTGAAGCCAATCAGGCACTACTACCTCGGCGACCCCGCCGAAATCGCGGCAGCCATGGACGCCGTCGCGAAGCAGGGCACCGCGAAGAAGTAGCAAGTCGCCACATCAGAACCGAAACGACAGGCCACCCGTCAGCAGCAAAGTGCTCCGCTGACGGGTCTGCCCGGGCGTCGGCCACCCGGTGCCCGCGTTGGGAAATCTCCTCGGAACTGGGCGGAGCCGTAAGAGATGCCGCCTGCGACTCACAGTCTTTGGACCGTCACTCGGACGGAGGCGTGACACATGGCAACCCCTGGCCGGGCTGCCCGGCATGCGAGATACTGGACGTGCACGCAGTTTGCATCATTCTGAGTCGCTCGCCCAGTTGCAGTCCTATGGATCAAACAACCGAACAATCACCCCAGGAGATGTCAGTCGAACTTAGCTATGCCGTAGCCGATGCACAGGCGCTGGCGCGGGAGCAGGTCCAGGCCGCCTGGCAACTTTACCTCGACCGTATACGTGAGCAGTTGGAATCCGGTTGGCGCGAGTCGCTCGAGACGATCTATCAGGAGCGCTTCGGTGAGATTGAGACGCGATTGCGCGAACGTTTTGAATCGGTAGTGCAGGAGCGCGCCGAACAGATCGTCAGGGAGCGCCTCGACCCTGCGTGTGCCAATGTGCGGCGCGAAACGATCGACAATCTCAACAGCCTCGCGCAGAGGATGCGCGCGGCGGAGTCGCGGGAAGAGATTCGGCGCACTCTCATCAATGCCGCGTCGGCTCCCGGACTCAGCGTAGCTTTCCTGCTCCCGTCAGAATTTGACTTGAAGGCGGCACCCGCCATTGCACATGCCCTGGAAGCTAAGGACACAGTGGTGTCCTCAGCCATTGAGGCCGAGATCTCGAGGCCTCTTCTCGAGCAGTTGGACGGCTCGGGACCTGACGGTCGCGTGTACGTGATCCCGCTGGTTACCGCGAACCAGCCAGTAGGTGTGCTGGCCGCGTCGGCGTCTTCCGGGAGTGAGGTCGACGTCGCAAAGCTCGAGCTTCTTGCAGCCCTCGCAGCGCCGCACTTCTTCGAACCGCCCGCACCGGTTGTGATTGAGCCTCCGCCGCCGAAGCCGGGATGGGAAGATCTCACCCGTGCCGAGCAGGAGACGCACCTTAAAGCCCAACGTTTCGCCCGCAATCAGGTAGCGCAACTTGTGCTGAACGAAATCCGTCGAGTTCACGAAGGCCGAAGGAACCGGAATCTATACGCGATGTTCCGTAATGAGATCGAACAGGCTCGCGACGAGTTCCAGAATCAGTTTTTTGCAAACACACCTTCAATGGTGGACTATCTCCATCTCGAACTCGTTCGTAATCTCGCGAAGGACGACCCTGAAATTCTCGGCTCGAACTATCCTGGGCCGATCCGGCCTTAGCTGCCGATTGAACAAGAAATGAAGTATCGTTTTCTTCTACTTGCGTTTTATCTGATCGCGCTCACTGCGCTCGCGCCCGCACAGAGACAGGCTGCTGCGATACGGTCGCAAACCTCGAACGCTGTTGATACACAGCCCACCGATCAGTCTCAAAAAGGCGGTACCGTGCGCGGCAACGTCGTGTCATCCGCCGGCGAGCCTCTGCGCAAAGCCGACGTGACGCTTCGTCCAGCTGGAGGAGGGGGCCGGGGTGGCGCAACGGATCGCCCCGCTGGCACGTTGTCTCGCACAACAGATGGCGAGGGAGTGTTCGTCTTCGACAACGTTCCACCGGGTTCATACGTAGCCTCCGCTCAGAAAGCCGGATATGTCCGGGCGGACTACCGGGCCACAAACATAAGTTCGGCGCGAGCTTCAGCAACGCCGATACCGGTGCGTGCTGGCAATGACGTGACCGGAATCAACATCCGAATGACACCCCAGGCGGTGATCGCAGGTCGTGTCACCGACGAAGACGGCGATCCGTACATGCACGCCTCCGTTCAGGTAATCCGTCAGCGGTGGACTAATGGCAAACTCCAATACCTGCCCATGAGTGCCGATAATACCGACGACCGCGGCGAGTATCGGATTCCAGCTCTGATGCCCGGCCGGTACTTTCTCATGGTCACCGCGAACCGCAGCACGCCCCGGTTGGATGGTGCCCGAACATCAACCGACGGTACCCCGGATATGACATACACGCCCCAGCACTATCCGGGGGTGGGGGACATCGGTCAGGCGACTCCGATCGCGCTCGCGGCAGGCCAGGAAATGCGAGGCGCCGACTTCCGGCTTCGCAAGACACCGACTTATCGTGTCCGGGGAAAGGTTCTCGATGAGGCGGGCCAACCCGCAAACTTCGCGAGCGTCCTGGCAATGCCGGCTGACGGAGGCGAGTTCGGAGTCCGCGCAATGGGCGTGGTGCGGAGCCAGGAAGGCGGCTTCGAAATAGGCGGCCTGTCACCAGGAGCTTATAACCTGATGGTCAACCGTGGCGGTCGCAATCAGCAGCGCAGTACCGCGCGGCAAATGATCACGGTTGGAAACCGGGATCTGGAAAATGTGGTGCTGCAACTGCAGTCTTCATTCAACGTCAGCGGACTGGTTCGATTTGACGGTGATCCCGTTCCGCTTACAGGCAATTCCCGCATAGTCGTTGAGCCGTTGGATCAGGGCGTTCAAATGGTTGGCCCAATCCAGGCGGATGGAACCTGGACTGCCGAGGGGCTCACGCCAGGTCGGTATCGTATCTACCCGTCTTCCCTTCCCGACGGCACGTACGTCAAAGCTGTGCTGGCCGGAGGGCAGGAGATCTCCGCCGGTGCGCAGATCAACGCCGGTGCTGCTGGTATTGAGGTCGTGCTCGGGACCAAAGCACCCGACTTGGCAGGAACGGTCCTTAACGGCGACAAACAACCCGTCGCATCAGGGATCACCGTTGTGCTCGTACCCGAAGCGTCGCGGCGCGATCGGCCATGGTTCTTCAAGAACACGATCACGAGCGATAGCGGCACCTTTACATTTCGAAACGTCGCTCCCGGCAAGTA
Organism: Bryobacteraceae bacterium; assembly: GCA_963794765.1. Classification (GTDB taxonomy): domain Bacteria; phylum Acidobacteriota; class Terriglobia; order Bryobacterales; family Bryobacteraceae; genus JAWXCM01. The sequence goes on from CAWCGC010000020.1 coordinate 146,934, forward strand.
CACGCTGTATGCCTTTTCCGAGATTGAGGACGGCTACTGGTTCAGTCCTGAATTCAGCCAGACCATGCAGGGCCGTGGCACTGACGTGAAGCTTGAACCCGGGTCCGGTGACAACGTTCAGGTCCCGCTGACACAATAAAGTTACAATCGGCTCGTGCTTTTTCGCAAAGTTCTGATTGCGAATCGCGGTGAGATCGCAGTTCGCGTAATCCGGGCTTGTCGCGAGCTCGGTATTGCAACCGTCGGCGTCTACTCCGACGCAGATCGTGCGTCCCTCCACGTTCGGCTGGCCGATGAGGCCGCCCACATCGGAGCAGCACCATCATCGCAGAGTTATCTCTGCACTGATCGAGTTCTGGCAGCAGCACGTCACCACGGTGCGGATGCGATTCACCCGGGCTACGGCTTCCTTTCCGAAAACGCAGAGTTCGCACAAGCGTGTGCAGATGCCGGCTTGGTATTCATTGGCCCCTCCCCCAATTCCATTCGTCAGATGGGTTCGAAGATTCGTGCCCGCGATCTGGTGAGACAGGCGGGTGTACCGGTTCTGCCGGGGACGAGCAAAGGCCTGAGCAATGTCGCTGAGGCGCATCACTTCGCTGCGTCTGTCGGATATCCCGTGCTGATCAAAGCCGACGCTGGTGGCGGCGGGAAAGGCATGCGGCGTGTCAACAGCGAAGTCGAGCTGGACGCCGCACTGCGGTCGGCCTCCAGTGAAGCCGAGCGAGCCTTCCGAAGTGGCTCAGTGTACATCGAAAAACTTCTGGAACGTGCTCGTCACATTGAGATCCAGGTGCTTGGGGACAAGCATGGCAACCTCATCCACCTCGGCGAGCGCGAGTGCTCCATCCAGCGGCGACACCAAAAGGTAATCGAAGAATCGCCGTCTCCGATGCTCTCGCGGCTTCCGGACCTCAGGACTTGTATGGGCAGGGCGGCCGTGGACGCGGCGAAGGCCATCGGCTACGAGAATGCCGGCACAGTAGAGTTTCTTGTAGGCGACAAAGGCGAGTTCTACTTTCTCGAGATGAACACGAGACTTCAGGTGGAACATCCGGTCACCGAGCTGGTGACCGGACTTGACCTGGTGCACTGCCAGCTTCGCATCGCAGCAGGAGAACCGCTTACCATCTCACAGGGCAACGTCGGATGGCGTGGGTCGGCCATCGAATGCCGCCTCTATGCTGAAGATCCCGAGCAAAACTTCTTCCCGTCCCCGGGCCGTATCACCCGATGGGAAATGCCAGCGGGCCCTGGCATTCGACTCGATGCAGGCGCATATCAGGGCTGGACGGTCCCCATCGACTACGATCCGCTTCTTGCCAAACTCGTCGTCTGGGCGGAAACTCGCGATGCCGCGATCGAAAGAATGCGGCGCGCAATCAGCGAATGTTGTATAGGGGGGGTGACAACAAACATTCCCTTCTTCGCTCAAATCCTGGGTGACTCGGAGTTCCGCGCCGGAAATCTGCACACCGGTTTCATCGACGAGTGGTTCAATCGAAGAAAGACCGTGGACCGTCTGACTGAAGAACAACAAATCGCCGCTGCTCTCGTAGCCGTTGCGAGCGCCGGCGAACAGAAGATCAGGACTGCAACTGCATCGACTCGGTCGTCCGGATGGCTGGTGGCCGGACGAGCGGAAATGCTCCGCTAAGCGACAATGTGCGTCGGTTCAGCTAACCCAAGCGCAAGCAGGACCCGATCCGGGGGCTCGATGAACCCAACGCGTCGATAGACGACCTGAGCCGAGCCGTTTTCCCGCCCGACCTCGACCGTCATCGCACGCACTCCAAGGGAAAGGCAGTGGTCGCGCACGGCGAGCAGAGCAGCGCTGGCAATGCCTCTGTTTCGCCACGCCGTCTGCACGAATAGATCGTCAACACACCCCAGCAACCCGCCATACTCCATGCCGTAACGGAAGGTCACGACGACGTGACCGACGGTCTGAGCTTCCGACCGGATCAGCCAGACCAGACCGAGCCGCTCATCGCCAATTAAATCATCGAACGCCTTCTCTGCCCGTCCGGGCTCCAGGTTGTACCCCGCCTCGAAGTAGAACTCAGTCATTAGGCTGAGCAGAAGAGGAATATCTGCCGCTGTGGCGAGTTCGATCATGATTTACCTTTTCCTCAACGCGCACGGCGTCCGAAATAGTCAGGCAAGGAGCTTGTCGATGACATTGCCATGAACGTCTGTCAGCCGCCGGTCGATGCCATTGTGGCGGTACGTCAGTCGTCGATGGTCGATGCCAAGCAGGTGCAGCAGTGTTGCGTGAATGTCGTAACAGTACACGGGATCTTCGGCTGCTTTATAAGACCACTCATCGGTCGAACCGTACGTCACGCCGCCATGGAACCCGCCGCCCGCAAACCACGATGTGAAGCCGAAGGGGTTGTGATCGCGTCCTTTACTTCCCTGAGAGCACGGCATTCTGCCGAACTCGGTAGTCCAGTAAACGACGGTATCCTCCAGCAGTCCGCGCGCCTTCAAATCTTTGAGCAGCCCCGCTACCGGCTTATCAAGTGCGGCTCCCAACTCACCATGGTCCTTGGCCAGGTCTTCATGACTATCCCAGTTACGGCGGGGAAATCCGTTATCAGCACCACTCCAGACCTGCACGAAGCGGACACCCCGCTCGAGTAGTCGCCGGGCTGTCAGACAGCGCAATCCCAGGTCAGCCGTCACCTTCGAATCGATACCATACAACTCACGAGTCGCCCTGGACTCGCCGGAAACGTCGAGCACCTCGGGAGCACTTAATTGAAGCTTCGCGGCCATTTCATACGATGCGATCCGAGCTTCGAGACGCGAGTCGCCCTGCCTTTCGGCCAGATGCTCCTCGTTCACTCGCTTCAGAAGTTCGAGTCCCGCACGCTCGCTTTCTTTGGTGATGTACTTGGTAGCCGCCGGCTCCAGATCGTAGATTGGAGTGGGTGTACCGGCACGAATCGTAGTCGCCTGATGCGCCGCAGGGAGAAAACCCGACGACCAGTTTGCTGGACCATTCGGCGGCATCCCTCTCGGATCCGGGAGAACAACAAATTCCGGCAAATCATCGCTGCTGCTCCCGAGAGCATATGAAATCCAGCTGCCCGCGCTCGGGAAGCCGGGCAGAATAAAGCCGGTGTTCTGCATGAATGTCGCCGGCCCGTGCACGTTCGATTTGGACATTAGCGACGCGACAAATGTCATGTCATCGACGCAGGTAGCAATATGCGGGAGCAGGTCGCTGACCCATTTACCGGACTTCCCATACTGCTTCCACCCCCAGGGACTCGGCATAACAACACCGGGGTTGCTCTGAAATAGTTCAACCTTCTCGCCCGGATCCCACTTTTCGCCTGCCTTGCGAATCAGAAGCGGCTTGTAGTCGAATGTGTCGCACTGGCTCGCGGCTCCAGACATAAAGAGCTGAATCACCCGCTTCGCACGCGCGCGATGGTGCAAGCCTCCGTTCAGTTCAGGCTTTCCCCGTTCGGCGCCCAAAGCGTCGCGCCCCAGCAAATGAGCGAGTGCAATGCCGCCAAGCCCGCCGCCCCAGTTCCAAAGAAACGATCTGCGATCCATGTTCAGTCCACGAAAAGGAATTCGTTAGTGTTAAATAGCAAACGGCACAAGTTAACGAGGCCGTATTTACCGGCGTACGCCCTGTAGTCCCGAAGTTCTACGGCGTTTGCATCTCGCCCAAGTGCAAGTCGAATCGCGGTCTCGGGTGTCCCCGCACGCTCTGCAAAGTGCTCTGCCATTCGCAGCACGAACGGATTATTCATCATCGCGAGGGCCTGAATTGCCGTCAACGTCGTCGACCGCTTCGGAGTCAGCACCGAGGCATCGGGACAGTCGAGCCGATCCATCAACGGATCGGGAACGCTTCTCACGATGAACCGGTAGATACTCCGCCGATATGATGCGGGTGCGTCCGGGTCGAAGCGCGAATAGTCGTATACAGGCGAATGGTCATCTTTGAAGTAGAACTGCTTCACGGAAGGACCGCCCATCGTGAGATCGAGCTTCCCGGCGACAGCGAGGACGGAATCCCGGACCTGCTCCGCATCGAGTCGACTACGGTTCATCCGCCACAGCAGGCGGTTGTCTGCATCGATTCTG
>CAWCGC010000021.1:0-29915 GCA_963794765.1 Bryobacteraceae bacterium
TCAATCCAACTGAGATCCGACGCGCTGATGCTAACAATCTCCAGCGGCTCAATGTACTAAATGCGACAGACCGGGTGTAACAACGAAACCTGGTCGGCGAGCCTGTTCCGCGCTCGCATATTGTCGAGTTGCCTCATTCACAGGAGAACTGGTCGCGTACGATGGCCTTCGATCGGCGTACAACTTCCCTCCAGGTACGACCTCGCGAAGCTCTATTGAGCGGCAACGCAAAGTTGGGCTGCATGAAATGAATTCCGACCGGCGATCGTGACCGTGAGATTGGATGTGATTCGGGTCCCGTCGCACGCAGGCAATGATGCTGGCACCGGCGGGATCGAGAGGCGCCAATGCAAATGCGCGATGCAAACTGGCTGTCAGTATGTACCCGAATGCCTGATCCTGCCGAGGGCCGATAGCCGCACTTCCGACCCCCGGCACACGGAATCAATCGTTCCCCATCACGTCGCCGCCGCCACCATCCGCTAAGCCGGCAATGTACGCGGACGGGGTTGGTGACGCGAGCTTTCCGTAGATGTTGAGCCGATATACACCTCCCCGGTTGCCGAGGCGGTGCGACTCTCCATCGATCTGAAAGGTCCGGACGGATGTGATCGTGATTTCGAACGTGGCTGTAAAATAGCCAGTCGAGGTGTCGATCACGACCTGATGTCGTAAACGGTAGCTTTGGACCGGCGCGCCATTCCGGAAAGTATCGGGAGTTTCAAATGCTGCATTTCCCGAACCGAAATAAATCGCTCCTGTCCCGGTCCTGTCCACAATGCGAATCGGCCCGTTATTAATCACCCGCTCTGTGGCCGTTTCGTTAAAGAATGTGAGCAGCGCGGTCGCCTCGGAGATTGCGACTCCGTTCGATGTAGTGATCCGGTCGATGCCGGGCACGAGGTTCAGGTAGCCATACTGAAACGACTGGGAGGCGGACGGGTTAAGCACCTGACCGACCACTTCATATCCGATCAAAGGGCTGGAGGGCCGTCCGTTATCGGCTCGAAGCCCCGGTGGCAGCAACAACCATACCGTGCAGCTCAGCCACGCCGTCATTCGTCCAAATTTAGATTGCACTTTCATGCGGGTCTCTCCTCATACGGTGACTTGCCGCCGCACCCCCTTCAGCGGGGGCGCGGCTGGACCCGATCAGATTCGCCTGCAGCGCGTATAACCGCAATGGAGGCGATCTGAAGATTGTCTGAAGGCGTAAGCGCTGTATAATCGGCCGGTTAGAGGTCTGACGAGATCTGTGCCTGTCCGGGATTATGAGTTCGATCAGTTCCGTTTGAGCCCCGAAGTTTACGAGTTGACACGTGCTGGAAGGCTGGTTCGGCTGGAGAAGATCCCGTTCGACCTGCTGGTTCTGCTGATCGAGCGCCGCCCCGAGCTCGTGTCGCGGGAGGTCATCACATCCACCCTCTGGGGCAACGGCGGCTTTCAGGATCTGGACCAAAGCCTCAATACCGCGATTCGCAAGGTACGCCTGGCGCTGCGGGACAGCGCCGACGAGCCGCGATTCATTCAGACGGTCATTGGACGTGGATACCGATTTCTCCCCGAGGTGAGCGTCAAAGACCGCGCAGTTTTGCCCGAACCGTCCGTAGCGGAGCCTCCGCGGGTCCCGCCAAGGCCCAGCACCTCAGGGTTCCACAGACTCGTCTCGCTTGCCATTTGTCTGGCTTTGTTTGCAGCCTGCTGGCTCGTCTTTCGGACGCCGCGAGATCCCGCGCTGATCGCCGTGCTGCCGTTCGAGGACCTGAACGGCGACCCCGCACAGGTGTATTTCAGCAGGGGTCTGACGGAGGAGGTCATCACGCAGCTCGGCCGGGTGGCTCCCACCGGCTTCGGTGTTATCGCCGGGTCTTCGATCTGGCGTTATCGTGCGACGCAAACAGCTCCGCAAAGAGTCGCTTCCGAGCTCGGGGTCGGATATATCGTCACGGGCACGATGGAGCACGACGCAACCCACGTGCGAATCTCGGCGCGGCTGCTTCGCGCCCGTGACGGGTTACAGCTATGGGCGGATACGTTCGACGGGCCGAGCGACGCGGCGTTGCCACTCCAGACGGATGTTGCGGCCTCGGTTGCTCGTGCAATGCGCAGTCGGCTTGCGCCGGCCACAGCACCCGCTCACCGCGAGCGAATCGAGGGGGAGGCCGCAGACCTTTATCTTCGTGGCCGGTTCTATTGGAACCAGCGGACTGAGGTCAGCCTTAAGCAGGCGATCGAGTATCTGGATCAGTCGATCGCCCGTGCGCCCAGCTATGCTCCTGCCTATGCTGCGCTTGCCGACTGTTACGCCGCGATGGTCTATAGCTGCTACATGGCGCCTGCAAGCGGATTCGCGCATGCGCGTGCCGCGCTGGAGCGCGCCAGTCAACTCGATCCCCAGGCGCCGGAAGTCCTCGCGTCGGAAGGTTATCTGAACATGTATTTCGATTGGGACCTGAAGAAGGCCGCCCGCAATCTCGAGGCGGCGATCGCGGGAAATCCCAATTACGCGACGGCGTACGACTGGCAGGGAGTGCTCTTCACGGCGTCGAAGCGATTCGCAGCGGCAGAAACCGCCTTCGAGCACGCGCGACGCCTCGATCCTGCTTCTTTGCCCATCCGAACCGATCTGGCTTTCCAGCTTCACTACAGCGGCAAGAACGAAGATGCCCGGCGCGAGTTGCAGAACATTCTCAGGGTGGACCCGAACTTTCCGCTTGCGCATTTCTGGATGGGTAGGGTATTAAGCTCCGAGGCCAACTGCGCCGGCGCGCTTCGGGAGCTGGAGACCGCGTCGTCCTCATCACTGCGCGACTGGCAGCCTGTGATCGCGGCTCACGGCCACATAGCCGGTGTGTGCGGCCAACCGACGCAGGCGCGGGACGATCTGCGCAGATTGGACGACATCTCTCGAAACAGATTTGTGACTTCATACGCCTACGCGCTGATTTATTCCGGGCTGAGCGACAACGACCGGGCACTCACCTGGCTACGCAAGGCAGTGGAGGAGCGGTCACACTGGTTGGTCTGGATCAGGGTGGATCCACGTTTCGCCAACCTTCGGAGCGACCATCGCTTTCAGCAACTGGTCACCAGTATCTTTCCAGGAACCTGAAGCAAATGGATCCGATGTAGTTGTTGCGGTCGCCGGAGGTCGGCGCGCGCCTTTTCATTCGCGCCTGAGTAGAAAGCTGAATGAGCAGCGACCAAGGAGGGAACATGTCCAAACTGATCCCTGAACTTCTCAACCGCTGATACCAGAAAATCGCTGTCAGCCGGCCGCTTGTCGTGTACACATACATCGACAACGATTTGCCCGTCAGCTTCCTGCACTTCGACCATCGTGCCGAACTCGGTAGGCTTGTTCGCCTTCCCTTTCCGAATGATCTCGGTGTCTGGCTCGAAGACGCTGTCGAGTTTGCCTGGATGATGTGTCTGACATCGCAGTACTCGGGCAACAGTTTGCTCAATCACCTGACGGACGCGGCTGAGCATTTCGTGCGACTGCCCAGCGACCTTTTTCATCCGACCCCGACTACGCTTCAGTTCGTGCCGGACCCGGTTGGCATCGCCCGCGACCTTTCGAGTCAGTGCCAGCAGGCGCAGATAACGCCGCCTTCTTCCGTTCATCGCCTTGCGGACCTTTCTGTTGCGCTGACAGAGCAATCTCAATTACACGCCTGCGAATGCTGCGAATTAGGTCCCGAACCTTCGTTTGCAGTCCTCCACGCTTACCTGCTTTTGCCTTCTTCATCAGGCGGCTCAGAACACGCGTACCATCTCCCGACAAGCTGCTGTCGGTGGGATAGTGAATGTCCGTCTCGACCACTGTTGTGTCGATCGGCATTTTCTTCCCCTGAGTCACCCGTTTGAACTTCGCCAGTTCAACGATGCGCGCATGCAACTCGGCAATGACCTCCGGACCAACTACCTGCCCGAGCCGGACCATCGTCTTGTCGTCAGGAACCTTCTCAAGGCCGATCCGACAGAAACTTCGGTAGACGAGATTGGCTCGCACTTCGCGAACCAACACCTGATAGCTCCAGTTGCGCGCATGCTTCAGGATCAGCATTCGCAGCACCACCTCCGATGGCGTCTGGCGTCGGCCTAGGCTGTGGCTCAGTGCATGCCGACGCCCCTGCGCTTCGGAAAGCGAGCTCAGCGCGTTCCGCTCGCGTGAGACACACGAGCCACCCGTGTGCCTCATACTCAATGACGATGTTCGCGATGGTACTGGCAACTCTGCTGTGGTTTTGCTGCGGAATCGTTTGATGACGTCCAGATACCCCTCGCAACCAGGATGTTGGACGCACTGGACCTTTTCTCGTCCCCCGGTGGTTCGCGTTCAGTTTACGAGAACCCGAAACATCGGGACCTTGTCGGAAATGGCGCCGCTACGTGACGATGTGAAGGCTGCTACGCTATCGTTTCGGTTCGAATGAGAACAGATTGCACGAAGTTGCTCCTCGAGTATCGCGACATCGCGCGTATGATCTGGAACGCAGCATTCTGGCCGAACGACCTTGAGGACGAGACCTGCTTTGTTGCTGCCGACTACACGGCGGCGTTCGACGAGACTGTCGCTCGGCTCTACGAGGGCATGGTCCTCCTGCCACTCGGGAACTCCTCACGCGTTAAGGACGTGAACTTCCCCGGAAAGACTGCACCCCTGTCGATTGAAATCCGCTCGGCGGATGTTGAGTGCCTGATTGACGAGAACCTGCCCGGCGAACCCTGCCACGTTTGGAGACGAGCGGGTTTGTCGTTCGATGAAGGCGGGTACGAGTTCGAGTTCAGGAACTTCTTCGATTGGGACCAGCTTGGACACCGCGACTTCTTCTACATCGAAGTGCTGATCCGCCGATTAGACGCGCGTCCAGAGGCAGTCGGACATCACGCACTGATTTCAGTCGCCGACTGCCGCGCATGGGCGGTCACGGCATAATGTAAGCGCGTTGTTGTGTAAAGACGGCGTTCAACTCAACTGGGATCCGACGCACCGGTGCTAACCATATCCAACCGGCTCGCTGGACGAGCCTGAAACTATACTCGTGCGATTCCAGCGTGCAGGTTTCTGGCAGACTTTACGGAAGGCGATTTCGGTCGGCAACCAACCCAGTGCCCGGAACAGTCTGACTTGGGGTGCATGCGGCAGTTCATTTACGACTTCATCAACGGCACACGGATCAAAACCCCGCGCTGTCCAGTAGCTTCCCGCGTCCGTACTGAAGCAATACACGGCCTGATAGCCGTTTTCGCATGCCCAGTTCCATGCCGTTTCGGTTAACGCCCGGCCCAGGCCTTTTCTGCGCTCGCTCGGGGAAACAACAGCAGAACGCAGCAGTGCACTCCGCGCGCCAAGCTCAAGTCCGATCGCGCCGACGCATCCTGTGTCGTTGCACGCCAGCCAGTATCGAGTGCCATCTTCCAAAACACCTTCTGATCGAAGCTCGTTTGCTTGCAGCAGCTGCCTGACCGAATTCAGGTCGCCAGGTGTTGCCTCGCGGATCATTTCTGTATAGTCTGCCATGCCGTCGCAAACGCTCGCGGTCGTGTATGGGCGCTTTCGTCTGGCCGACATGTTCAGAAGAAGAAACGCTGCACTGGAAAACGCGTCGATCCGCCACTCGCGCGAATATGATAAATCGAGGTATGTCGCTAATGTACATCCGGCTGGTCCTTGTTGCCACAGTGCTGATGACCGCCGTCAGCGCCGCCTCATTTCGCAATCCTGGCATCGATGAGTTCGACAAGAATTCCGAGACCATCGCCGGGTGGTACACACCGAAGAACGCTGGCTGGACGCAACCGAAGTATTCGGACTCCAATTGCCACAGCGGACCCGGCTGTGGCTACATGCCTCTCGGTTCTGGCGAGCGGTCAAACCTCATGCAGTACTTCGACGCCGCCCCATACCGAGGCAAGCTCGTCCGCATGCGCGGCTGGATTCGCACGCAGGGCAGCGGGCGAGCGCAGATGTGGCTTCGCGTGGATCTGCCCGATAAGAAGATGGGCTTCTTCGACAACATGGGGGACCGGCCCGTAGCAGGTCAAACCGAGTGGCGAGCCGTCGAGATTAGCGGAACTGTCGCTTCGGACGCTGTAGGGATCGCGCTCGGCGCCATGGCCTTCGACGGTCCGGTTTGGTTCGACGAAGTGACCTTCGATATCGTGGGTAACCCTCCTAAACCCGGACCCATCGAACCAGCTCGCCCCATCAGCGAACTCGGTGTGCGAAATCTCACCACCTTCGCCGAACTTTACGGCGTGATCCGCTACTACCACCCGAGCGACGAAGTCGCGGCGGCCAACATGGATCACCTCGCGCTGGAAGCGCTGCCCGCGGTCGAAACCGCAGACACCCCAGAGAAACTTGCGCAGGCACTGCGCTCCGCCTTCGGCCCGGTCGCCCCCACCGTCCGGATTTGGGCCAGCGGTGCTAAACCGCCTTCGGCCTCCGATGCCCTGAAACCCGCACCGGCTGCGAAGCAGGTAATCAACTGGAAGCACCACGGGATCGGGCTCACTTCGCCCTCCGTCTATTCGAGCATCCGCGAGAGATCCCCCGCCGTACCGGATACGAAGCTCGAGATCATCGAGACCAAATTCGCCCGATCGCAAATAAGCGCGTCGGTTCCGATACGCCTCTTCACGGACGAGACCGGCGCCACTCTCCCTCGTGCGGAAACATCTGATTTGCAGGCGCGACCTGGCCCGGGCCTCGAGTACACTGCCGCGAGCCGCACGACGCGCCTGGCGGACATCATCATCGCCTGGAACGTCCTCGGCAATTTTTATCCCTACTTTGATGTGGTGAAGACTGACTGGAACGCCGTCCTGCCCTCGGCGCTTCGGCGAGCAGCCATTGATGCCGACGAGTTCGCCTTCGAGAAGACGCTGCAGTGGACCGTAGCGCAGCTTCACGATGGTCATGGGAACGCGTTCTACACGGGGGCCGGGAAGCCCGCGCAGATGTCCGCACCCTTCCACGTTGACTCCATCGAGGGCAAGGTGATCGTTACCAATGTGCCCGATTCCACCTCGGGTGCGGATGCGCCGCAGCCCGGCGACGAAATCGTAAGCATTAACGGCCATCCCGCCGCTGCAGCAGTTGCCGATCTGGAGCAGTACATTTCTGGTGCAACGCCGCAGTGGATCCGGGCGAAGTCGATGGGCCAGTTCACGCTTGGGGTCAGGGACAAGGAAGGGAGGGCCGAAGTTCGACGGTTTGGCGAAGCAGGTCTCACCGCGCGGACTGTCACGTTCAAATACAGCTCGATGTTTAAGGCACCGACCGACTCACGTCCCGCGAACCTCATCACGGAGCTAAAACCGGGAATCTGGTATGTCGACCTTACCCGTTCGAGCGACCAGGATTTTACTGCGGCGCTGCCGAAACTGGAAAAGGCGCAGGGCATTGTGTTTGATTTGCGAGGCTACCCGAAGGTCACGCCTGCGTGGCTTGCGCACGTCACGGACAAGCCGCTGAAGAGCGCGCAGTGGCACATTGCGAACAGCACTCGCCCCGGCGAGCACAACTTCGTGCAGAGTGGCTGGCCCATCGAGCCGAAAGCTCCATATCTTACCGCGCGGAAGGTTTTCCTCACTGATGGCGGTGCGATCAGTTATGCGGAAACCACGATGGGCATCATCGAGCACTTCAGGCTGGGCGAGATTCTCGGCTCCCCAACGGCCGGCACGAACGGCAACATCAACACTCTGACACTGCCGGGCAAGTACCGGATCATTTTCACCGGGATGAAGGTGCTGAAGCATGACGGCACGCAACACCACGGCATCGGGATCCTGCCCACAATCCCCGTCGCTCGCACACAGGCCGGGGTCGCCGCCGGGAAAGACGAGGTGCTCGAACGGGCGGTGGCAGTACTGGAGCAGTGACGGAGCGGGCCTGCGCGGGGCTGGCGCTCTCGCGTACTGCAGTGCGGCAACCAGACGTTATGCGATAGCTGTGGGGAGAGTCGGCCTGCCGTTACCAATCAGGTCCATTTTATGCATCGAAACGCTTGCCGACGTGCCAGAGTCTTCGAGGCCGAGGTTCAGTGCAGGTGGACAAGGAACGGGAGGCACGCACTCAGGACAACTTGCCAGGTCAGAAACGAAGAACGGCACTAACAGATAGTGTGTGCCCTTGAAGTCCAGTTCCGCCGTGAGCCTACGCGGGCAATGGGAATTCGGACGGCAAAGGTGCGTCCAGACTAATTTGTTTTCCGGTGATGGGGTGGTGGAATTTCAGATATTGGGCGTGCAGGAAATATCCTCCATCGCCGGGGAGGCCGGGGAGATTTTCGAGAGGCTGGCCGGTTGAGCCGTACAGAGGCTCGCCTACGAGGGGATGGCCGATGGATGCCAGATGAATTCTGATCTGATGAGGGCGGCCTGAATGCAGGCTTACCTCGAAAGTTGTGGAGCTGCTGTGGCGTGAGATTACCGTTGCCAATGACTTTGACGGTTTGCCGCCTGGGTTGGCGGCCCACACGGAACCGATGAGTGGGTGCGGTACGAGGCCGATCGGCGTGCGGATTTCGTACGTGTCGCGCTCTGCAATATTTTGGGCCAGCGCCCGGTAAGTTTTTTGAACTTTGGGTGTGTTCCAGTTTGCGAATAGACTGGATGCCGCCTGCGGTGTCCTGGCGAACAGGACGATGCCGGTTGTGGCTCGGCCCAACCGATGGACAGGGTTTGCGTTGGGGGTTCGCTTTTGCACCAGACGCAGGAGGGTGTTTTCCATGAAGCCGCCACCCGGAAGGGTGGGGAGCCCACTGGGTTTGTTGACGGCCAACAGATAAGGATCTTCAAACAGGACGTCGAAGTGCTGAGGGCAGTCCGGTTCGATCCAAGGTGGGCGGTTCCAGACAAGAGTTTGGCCTCCAGAGAGCAATTCGCTTCCGGTGGCGATGTTGTCATTGAGGGTGACTTCGCCGCGGTTCAGTTTTTCCTGCCAAGCTTGTGGAGTCGAGTGGGGGTAAAGGCCTGCAAGGTGGGTGAGCAGGGTTTGTCCATGATATTTGCTGCTGATAATCGTTGCGTAGGCATAGCCCCGGTTAAGCACGTCGTTTGAGTCTAAGCTATGACACTGCCCAAACGCAGCGAGGTCGAACTCGCGCGCACTGCCTAGACGGATTACTCAAACCGTGCCTCCTCAACGTCGTCCGCCCCGACGTGGCCGGTTGGACCAAATACGCCGTTAGCTTCATCTGCGGCCCGATCTGCTGCCACGGCATTTGAGCCCGGCGCACTCCTCCAGGCTACCAGCAGCCGCTGTGGAGAGCGGTGTTCCGGATAAACCAACTCGCCCTGTCATTCCCGCCGAGCGGTCCAACGAACCAGAGCTGCAGTTTCCGGTATAAAAGGACACATCGGGCGGAACTGCCGATTTACAAAATTTGAACCCGGATGCAACTGAACGCTCTCTATCGTTGACGACTATGCAATGGTTTCTCTTCATTGCCGTGACCGCGGTGTGGTCGTTGTACGCACAAGTTCTGCCGGGTACGCCAAGTGGCTGTGCGGCCGTGGGTGTTGTTTTCGACGTTGACTTAACACGTCGTGCGCTTATGGTGAAGGATAAGACTGGTTTGATCGCTACCATTGACCTGCCCGCAAAGGCCGCGATCCACAAGCTGGCAGTTGGCGGCTCTACCCCGGGCCGCATCGGACTCAAGGACATTCAGAAGGGAGACCTGGTTTGTATCGAAGGCAACGCAGAAGCTAAAGCCTTTGACAAGGTGAGTGTTGTCACGCGGACGGATGCTCAGCGAGCACAGCGCGATGTCGCCCTTCAATGGCAAGCCAGCTCGGTGTTCGGACAAATTCTATCGATAGATGCGGAGGGGCGCAAGATGACCGTCACGCCTCTGATTGCGCAGAACCCACCTGCCCCGACACAGATCAGTCTGCCGCCAGACGTCGAATATCGAGCGTATCCGATGACAGCACTGCGAATCAGCGACGCTACCGCTATCGCCTTAAAAGATCTCCAGCCGGGAGATACCGTATACGTCCGCGGAAAGAGTGCTCCCGGCGATCCGTCTTTGCAGGCAACGCTGGTACTGAAGGGTGGAATGCGCGGAATTACCGGAACCTTGCTGGCCGTGGGTAACTCCAGCGTAACTATTCAGGAATTTGGGACCGGCCGGACCCTGGATATCTCGATCCCATCTTCGATGACTTACCGGACGACAAGGGAACTCACGAATGCGGGAGGCACTCCGAGGCTGGATGAGTCACGATTGGCCACGATCCAGTTCTCCGACCTGCAACCTGGCGATACGGTAATGGTCGTCGGCGTCACCGACGTCAATACCAATACGGGAACGGGGCTCGGACTAATCTCTCAATTCGGGCACTTCGGTTCCCTGCCCAATGACAGCCGTAATGAGCTGTCCTGGTTCCTGGCCAAGTAACTGCAATTGGACGACGGTCGGCGAGATCAGCTGGCGCAGAGTCAACCACGCGCAGGGATGGTCCCAGTGATTATACGGGCCGGTGCTCTCAAGGCCGAACGAAATCGTTTATGCTGACTCCAAATGACCCGCTGCACAGCTCTGGACGATGCCCGTTGCATTCTCGTATGGAGCAACGATGCTGCCTGACGTCAAGGCGCTTGTTTTTGATGTCTTCGGTACCGTGGTCGACTGGCGCTCGAGCATCATTCGCGAAGGGCAACAACTCGGGCGTGAGAAGGGGGTCAAAGCGGATTGGGAGAAGTTCGCGGATGCGTGGCGCGCGGGGTACGGGCCCGCAATGGATCGGGTTCGCAAAGGCGAGCTGCCCTGGACCCGGCTCGACACTCTCCACCGAATGATTCTGGACGGGCTGCTGGCAGACTACGGAATTGTCGGACTCAGCGAGTCGGAGAAGGAGCATTTCAACCGTGCGTGGCACCGGCTCTCCCCCTGGCCCGACTCAGTGGACGGGCTCACGCGTCTGAAGGAGAAATACATCATTGCTACGCTGTCGAACGGCGACGTCTCGCTACTCACGAACATGGCGAAATGCGCGAAGCTGCCCTGGGACTGCATTCTTTCCGCTGAATTGGCGAAGCGCTACAAGCCAGATCCGGCGGTGTACCGGATGGCTGCCGACCTTCTCGGGGTGGCGCCGCAGGAGATCATGATGGTGGCGGCGCATCCAGAGGATCTGAAAGCCGCGGCAGGCGTCGGTTTACGGACCGCGTTCGTGCATCGTCCGCTGGAGCATGGTCCCGGTCACCCGGGTTCGGAACTGGTCGAAACGAGCGAGTTTGATCTTTCCGCCAACAGTTTCATTGATTTGGCACAGAGACTTGGAGCGTAGCGACTCTTCGGGGTGGAATACCCCAATACATCTGATAAGTCGGTATACAACGACTCATTTCTGCCGGTCGCGGCTCTTGGCGTATAGGACCGCCCCAAAGAGGATAAGGACAGCGCCGAGAGCGCAGGTCCACTTCAGCAGAGAGTTCACCTCTCCGTCCAACATCAGACCGACGAGTTTATCTTTGGTGTTGTAACAATCAGCGACAACGATCATGTCTGCCGTCGGTAATGTCTGGATTCCGGTGTTCTCGACGCTCAGCGTCAGCGAACTTCCAGCAGGGGCTTTGAATCGTACGCTGCTCGATTCGCAGGTCGTCGAATAGCCGTACGGTCCTGCACCGGGGCGCAACGGCACGGTGTTGCGCTTCGCGTCGAAAAGTTCTGCTCGGAGTGGACCTGTTTGCCAGCAAAGGAGATTACGTCCGAGTTTGTCAACCATCGTGAGGACAAAATCCGGTTCGCCCCATACGCTCCGTATTCTGTTCCATTGCGGGGTGCCTGGCATCACGAGAGTGAACGTCGCGGGCCAATGCGTTATGTCGTCCAAGTGGGTTCGGAGAAGGGGTTCAAGCGCTACGACCGCGTCGTGCTCAGTCACCCGCGTTCTGGAGAGACTCAGCCAGAGGAGTTCGGGGACCAGCAGCAGAATGCCTATGATGCTAATCGAGAGAGAAGCATGTTTCCGCGTCACTTTCACCAATCGTAAGCGGCTGGGGGCTGGTCCGCAGCGCTTACGCGCGGAGAGAATTTGCACGGCACGCAGGCGGGCTGCCGGTCCAGCGGCGGCGATGTGGTCCCGGGTTACTTTAAGATCTTTCCAACATCGAGGCCAACCGAGGGCTGGTCGCGGGTGCCATGGATGTGAATCGGGATGACCGCTCCCGCGCGGCTGTGCTGCTTTTCGAACAGAGGATCGACCAACTTTAAGAAAAATGACTTGACGCCGGTAGTCATCTCGGAGACTTTGGCGTCCATTTGCGCCTGACCGCGGAGGTCGATGTCGCTGCTGCGGAGATTGTAACTGCCACCAAGCGAGATTGCGGCTCCGGGTACCGTGAACTGCAGGCGCGAAAAGTGGATTGTGCCCTCGCGCATTACGAATGCTCCCGCGAAGTTGGACGCCACACTTTCACCTTCGACTTCGCCGGTATCGCCCTGCGCGCGCCTGCTCAGGGTGTCAATCTTTTTCTGCGTGCCCGTGTTGGTAAACCGGCTTGCAGTGAGACCAAATGTACCGTTCAGCTGTAGCTTCTCCGCTATGTCCAAATCGCCCGGGGGAATCACGATTTTGGAATGAAAGCTGATGTTTCCTGTGAGTGCAGGCCGCTCGGACTTAACGGCGAGCCGCAGCATGTCCTCTACGCGTCCGTGTTCCACCTCAGCATCGAGAGCGACGGTCTTGCCTTTCACTCCCAGCGTGCCGGCGATGCTGCCGTTCGCCACCACAGTCGAGCGCAGAAAATGCGCGGTGACCGGATGCAGGTAAGTGTCCCCATCAGTGCCATCCACCGTCGCGGAGAATTCGGTCTTCAGGTGTACCGGGTGACCGCTCACACGAACCATGAAGTCGGGAGTATCGGTGGTACCCTGCACCTCAATACGTTCCAGTTTGCCGCGATAGCTGCCTTGCGACGACAGAATTCCTGAAATGCCGCGGAAGACGGAGAGATCGGCGTTCTGAAATGTGTAGTCGCCGGACACCGGAGTATCGCCTGGTTCGCCCGCGGCCCACGGTCCGAACTGGCCGTGGCTACGAATGGTGCCAGGCGGTTTAGCATTGCGCAGTTCGGCCTCGAAATCCATCGGACGGTCGATCCCCACGGAGCGCAGATGCAGGCGCTGGATATCAAACTCCAGGGGCTGCTTGCCGGATGTTCGCGGTAAGACGCGAAGGATGGCACCATCGGCCACAATGCTGTCGATCAACAGCGGGCTGCGCGGCTGCCGATCCGGGCGGCCGGCGCGGTCCTCCTCGGGCCGTCTTTCGCCGCGCGGCGGTATCTGAATCTGGAGTCCCTCGAGCCTGACTTCAGCTACGTGTTTGGGCGACCGGAGCAGACCGAAGATTCCCATGCTCGCGGAAGCGCGTCGGATGGTGATCAGAGGCGGCACGTCCGTACGTCCGTGATGGCGGAACTCAAGTTCTTCGAGAGTGCCCTTGAAAGGCGGGAGGAGAGATACGTGAATCGCGCCCACCTGGACGTTGCTTTGGTAATGCTCCCGAAGCGCCTCGATCAACTTGCCGCGCGCGTAAACCGAGATGTACTGCCCGAGTCCAAGCAGGATTCCAATGACCGCCACCGCGGCCCCGGCCGCCAGTACGATCCACGACCTCTGGCGCCGGTTCATCCAGTTTTATCTTCCCATTCCCTGTGGGGCATGCCAGCCTGAGGCCGGCGCTGAGATACTAAGCGCTGATGACTTTTCTCCGGGTGGCAGATGCGTTCCAGCAAGCGTCGCGTCCTCTGACCACTTCATTAGCCGCTCTGCTTGTAGATGGCGTTTACATGAATGTCAAGCTGTAGCAGCAATCATGAGCAGCAAAGGTCTACCCATGCGCGCCACGTGCGTCTCGGATTGTCCGATCGACTGTTGAACGGCGTATGCTATTCCTTTTCTCCGAACAGCCGTTCCAGTTCGACCACTTTCGTTTTCAGGTGTTGTGCCTGTCGGCCGATCGAATGAAGGTACGCAAACAAGATCAGCCAGCCTGCGCCGAATGCGATTCCAAGCCATTTGAGGTTATCGTCCACTGAGTTGCCTCCGCTCCGCGACAACATACGCGGTCCTTACAAGAGTGTCCAGTTGTCGGTGCAGCGATTCAAGCGAGCGTTTGGCGAGAACTACGCACCAGAGAAACAGCAGCATTGCGATACTCGCGACAACAAAAGTGGCAACCATGTCCGGCGCGATTCCGGAGTTTTCTCCGCCTGCGAAAACGGGCGAAGGGTGCTGCGTCCGAAAGATCCTGTTGGACATATAGATCAAGGGAACGTCAGCCATTCCGAACAGGCAAAGCACTGCGGAGATGCCAGCTCTACGCTCAACCGGAATGGCCTGGCGGGCGATGATGTACCCGAAGTAAATGATGACGAGCAGCAGCGACGAGGTCAGGCGAGCGTCCCATGTCCACCAAATACCCCAGACTCGTCTGCCCCAGATGGAACCAACAACGATGTTTATCGATGAGAAGGCGATGACAGCGTAGTTGGCCGCAGCCGCCAAATCATCGTAAGCAGCTTTCTGCGTGTACAGGTACAGAATGCTCGCTACCCCGCCGACGAACACGGCCACAAACGCCGCTATTGCCGCCGGAACGTGAAAATAGAAGGCGCGTTGTATAACGCCCATCGTTGTCTCGGTTGAGACCCACATGAATATTGCGTACGTCATCGCGAAGCTGCAGCCAAGTGCCGTTACGAGCAACCAAGCCGGAATCGGAAATGCCTTTTCAGAGTTCTTTGGCTGAACGTGCACAGGCGCCTCCTCCAAACCGTCCTCCTCCAAACAGTGCGAGCGCAGGAGCTATTCCCATGACTGTGGAAGAGCCTGCGACTGCGACAAAGATAACTGCAGTACATATTGCGACGAAGGCGACTTCACGAGCCCGACCTGACGATGCAAGGATTCGACCCACAACGAACGGGAAGGCGAGTCTGCAGAAGAGCAGATAGATCATGATCCAGGCGGACGAATCCGGCTCCAGTGAGCCGTATTCTCTCGTTTCATTAGCCGCTGTGCCGGCCAGAGCCTGCGCTAACTGCAGCAGAGCCAAGCCTGTCAGGGTTGGTGTACTCAGGTCGGAAACAAAGGCCACAAGCCTGGCTGATCCAAGGCGCAGGAACAGGAGAGGTATGTGCCACAGCAGGTGTTCGTTGCATTCGACAAGATCACCGACTATGGTGTGAGCGTACTCTGGCGTAGTCACGATTGACAGTACGCGTTCCGCCGCGGCTGTTCTATCCACAACTTTCTCCGAGAAGGTTCAGCCCGGCTTCAAGCCTGCGGAGTGCGGACTGTACTTCTCTGGCGAGCGAGCGTCCTTCCGCTGTGACTGCGTAGTACCGCTTCGCCCGACCGCCGCGTTCGGGTGTCGGGTCACCTGTGCGCGAGGTGACGAGCCCCTTACGCTCAAGACGATCCAGTGTGGTGTAAAGCGCTCCGGGAGCGATCTGCCGGCCCGTGCAGGAAGAAATCTCCGACCGGATGCTGACGCCATACGCATGTTGATCGAGGCGCATGATGGCGAGTAACACCATATGCTCGAACTCGCCGAGAGACGACATATGTACTGCATTGTAGTCTAAATCCGATGGGCCTGTAGCGGCTCTTTCCGCTCAGTGAGGTTCCGGAAGCTGACAGCCGTGCTGGTCGGAGTGGTAACGGTCTTGCACGAGGACGTACTTTGGTATGACTCCCATCGTTTGCCCACGCGGGAAGTACGTGATCGTAGTACGGCTACCGCCTCGCAGAATGTTCAACTTTACCGGCTTAGAGACATCGTCCCAGTAGATTGACATGCCTGCGACGCGATCCCCCTCTTCCAACCCCGCTCGCTGTGCTTCGCTATTCGGCTGCAAACCGGCTATTGTGTGCTGTTCGAGCAGCGCTGTGCGGTCCATCCCTAACTCAAAGCGCGGCACTTCCAGCAACTGGCGCTGTACACAAGGCCCCCATGGAGTGTCTGGCGGCTCGACCGTGGTGCCTTGTTCCACATAGGATCGCAATTGATCCACATCCTCGGGCGGCAGATACCGCGCCGCTTGCCGGAAGACTCGATCGGCCGTTAGTTCGGGAAGGCGATCCTCTCCGCGCTGCCGGGCCTGCTGGAACAGATCGAACATCAGGGTGTCGAGCGAGGCTTTCCCCTGCGTTCGCTCGCGGATCTTTGAGTCGAGCCAGAATGCAATCACCGCTCCGCGCCAGTACGAGAGCCGCCCTTTGACCTGCTGCTTCTGCGCGCGTTCGATCAGGTCGTTCAGCGAGAGATTCTTTTCGGGCGACAGGAAGTAGTCGCGGAGCACTCGGTTCAACGATTCCAGATATTGCTCGAACGAGATCTGCCTGGCACGCCACAACAGGAGGTCCTGGTAGTATGTCGTGAAGCCCTCGGTGAACCAATAGATTCCTTCGGCGGGCTGGCTCATCTGCCCGATTCGGTAGGGATTCCATTCATGGAATACCTCGTGTGCGAGGAGCGAAAGCACGCCCTGGGAAAGGCCGCCCTGAGGCGAGAGATGCAGGCTGAATGCATTGGTAAAGCCGTCGCCGCCGGAATTGCCCTGGCTCTCATTGAAAGGAAGAACCGCGACGAGGTAGTACGGAAATCGATCATCCTTCCAGAACGCCCGTTCGAGGCGGATCGTTGCCACGATCCGCGAGCGAAGCTCCGAATCCGGAAGACTGAAGGTGCCGCGAATTGCAGTTACCAGCATGCCCTTGCCAAAGCTGGATTTCTCGAGGCGGAAATCTCCGGCGACGAACATCGCCTCCTGAACCTTGCTCCAGGGACCGCGAAACTTCTGTCGTGCTGTTTCGAGGCCGAAACTGGTCGCGATGGTCCAGCCGGGAGGTAACTTCCATTCGAATACGCACTCAACTGGTGCCGACTGTTCGATCCTCGGATGAATCAGTGCGTTGTTGGTGTTGATGGCCAGATATGCAGGTTCGAGATGTGGGCGGTGGCGGACTGCTTCCCGCAGAGGTCCACTCCAATCCCGGACGAGATCATAGGAGAAGCTGACTCGCCGGCGCGTGTTGCCCACGAGAGTCTTTTCGGAGGGATCAGGCCGATCGACAATTCGGATGTCGTTTGAGTCGGCATGGAGACGGGTGACAGCCTGAGTGAGCTTTTGCGCACCGCCCCAGACAGAAGGCAGAACCAGTTCTGCGTCGCCCAGATCGAGCCGGTCCATCGTGAGCCTGACGTGAAGGACCAGATGGTCGCCCTGTACTTCCGGAGCTAGTGAGTACCGCAGCTTAGCCGGTGAGGGTGCTCCGAACAAGATTGTGCTGCGGTCCGAGAGGCACGCCAGCACAATTATGCACAGCCGGATTCGCGCCAGCATGGCTCAGGAGTTAGAAGCGTCTGCAACGACTACGCGCATTATTTATCGTGACGCTTCATCCTGGTGATCTGTGCACTCAAGGGGGCATCGTCTTTGCGCGGTTTTTCAACGGCATCTCGTCAGTTCGATAACCCTGTTCGGCGAGAGCGCCACCGAGCCAGGCTCGCGAGCAGCAGTACTCCTGCGGAAGTCAGCAGCAGGGCGGACGGTTCGGGCGTTGATGTGGCCTGGACCGGTGTGAACTGGAACTGAGTGACTAGTCCAGTGGCAATGATGCTCCCGGACGTTGATCCGACACCAGAAGCGTCCACGTGGGCTGTGAACGGACTACTCGACTGGGCATCGAAAGGTGCCGAGATACCCCCACCCGACTCGAACGCTCTCACATCGAGCAGGAGGTTTCCCAAACTCGGGTCGTACGTGAACGGGCTGAGAGTGAATGTGACGATGAAATTTTTGGGTCCTGCCGCCGGTCCGGTAACGGGCGTGTTGACAAATAAAAAGCTGTCGAAGACCGTCGTGTTGTTCGCGCCGACGTTGTTCGCAAATACCGTACTCAAAGTACCCGGCGTTCTGCTGGTTGTCGAGAGATCGATGCGGACGCTGTCGAAGCGAATGAAGAGAGAAGGATTGGTAACCGAAGCATCGGGTCGGAACGCAATTTGTGTGATGCTCAGCGGCCCCGTGGACGGAAATTGCGAGGCTGAGTAGACCTGCTGATAGCGGACCGAAGTGTCGAAGAACGGACCGAAATTGCTGTCGTTGCCCTCCGCGGTGGCCTGACTGTTGGGGGCGACGATGACATCAGCAAGTGCAACCGACCCACAAAGGAGAATCAAGAGGCTGGAAAGTGCAAGAAGTTCACGGATTTTCATCAGAAGCCCTCCTTCGTCACGATGTTCAGATGCCTGGGCGCAGACAGGATACACCGAGACCACTTACTTATGCGAATTTTTTGTGAGCATCTGGCCGTTTTTAAGCAGTTTGTTTGATGTGGAGGTACAGCTTACTGGAAGGCGGCCAACTACTCGAAAATGCGGAGGGACTTACGGGGGAGGCAGCCGTTGAGCTATTTACAGCTCTCGGCTGCCTGAAACCAATGCGTTCTTGTGATTAGCGGTGGTGTCCGCCTGCGTGACCGATGCCGCCGCCAAACCGTGATGCTCCGGCGCCGTAGTGGCCGAAACCTGGACGTACGCCTCGAACTCCGCCATGAAATCCCCCATGAGGATACGCACGATATCGCGGTACGACGTAAACCGGCGACCGGAAGCTCCACGGCGAGTAGAAGCCATAACCAAACGGGCTGTAGAAAGCGTTGCCTCCAGGAAGCCACGCGTAAGAACTCAACCACGGATTCCAATACCAGCCCGACCCGAGCCACCCGCCAGGTTCGACGACAATACGTTGTGCCGTCGCGGCGCTTGCTTCAGACAGGTAACATGGATCGGAGATTGCTCCACTGATAGAGCTCATCGGTGTTGCGGGCTTCGTCACGATCGAATTTTTCGGGTTTCGCAAGCAGACCAGTGCTGCTGGCGATGACTCGCTTGCCCTTTCCAACTTCGACAGCGGAGTCACCCTCAGAGACTTTCGCTTTGCCGTCGAACACCGAGACGGCGGAATGGTCCGCATCGAAGCGATACAAACCCTTCTTCTCAACGGTCGTATTCAGGCCGGTGGAGGCAACCTGAATGTCGTTCTCCTTATGGACCTCCGTCGCTTCGAGTAGTGCGACGCCGCGATCCACAGCCACGCGCGTGTCGGTCAAGCCGGTGGATACCATCCGAACTGCTGAGTGGTTTCCGACTCTGAGGAACACGCCGGGTGTAAGCAGGACTTCCGCTTTGCCGTTATCTGTCTTCAGGACCGCGCCTGCCGTCAGGTCGGCCGAGCCAATCGAGGACGGCGCTACTGTTTCGCCGTTGATGGAAACTGATCCTTCGACGTAGTTGATTGTTCCCGGATGTGCCGCGATCGCCCCCAGGGCGGGAAGTGCGAGCCCAAGGAGCGCGACGAGTCCGGTTTGAACTTGACTCAATCGCATATCTTTACCTGTCTGTTGGATGCTAACGGTAAGGTAATGTCGCAGGCTTTACATTTGCTTACATGGCAGATGGAGCCAACAGAGTCGACTGCCTACTGCTTAGTGGGTTGCCGGGCAGCGGACTGCCTGGTTCAGGTATGCGTGCCTGCCTGCAGACGAGATGTCCAGCTGCGCGCAATAAGCTCCGCTGGATACTCGTATCTGGCGCGTGGAAAACTTTGGCTTCGATGCGCCTTGTGACTCTTTCATGGCTTCGGACAGTACGCGACCGTCAAGCGTCGAGGGAACCGGCAGAGTTAGGACAGCGAGCAGTGTGGGAGCTATGTCCTGATTGCCCGCGGGCACCTCAATCGTTTTTCCGGCAGCAAAGCTCGGGCCCGTCGCCAACAGGGTCGAATGTGTCACGTAGGGATTCAGGCCGCCATGACCGTTGTGTGCGGCCTTACTGGCTGCGTCGGGTCCACCATCGACGATCTGTGTACCGGGAACGTTGAACGGGTTGGGTGCTTGTTCCCATCGATACGTGACAATGATGTCCGGTCCGCCTGAGGTCGGGCACTGGCCCGCGAGTTCCAGAGCAAATGTCCCGCGAACAAAACCCTTCACGGCTGCTGGCGCACACTGCGGTACTCCGGCTGCCGAGCGCTTCGCCGGCACGAAGATGGCATTGACGTCCTGATTTGCCTGAAGGCTTGCGGCAAGTCGGGACATCTTCTCCGGATCGTGATCCTTTACGTATAAGAGGCTTGTGCCTCCTTCCGCGTCCACTACAATGTCGGCGGCAGCAACGCCGGACTGACGCACTGCCGGAGCGAGAATATCGGCTGCCGGTTCGTAATCGAAGCCGTGATCGCTGGTCACGATGATGTTGCACTTGTCTGCCAGCTTCAACTCGTTGAGGCGCGTGAGCAGCAATCCGATTTGTTGATCAACCAGTCGCAACGCCGCCGTGGCTTCACCGGAGCCAACTCCGGACCGGTGCTGGGCGCTGTCGGTGCGGCCCATCCAGTCGATGATTACGCCCGGGTGAAGTTCCTGCAGCACATACTCGCGGAGGACTCGTTCGACCCAGAGCATCGACGCGTCTGCCTCATCTGGCTTTGGTCTTCCAAAACGGCTGAGGAGAGCAGTGTTCAACGTATCCGGGAACGCGACCCGCGTGCCCTTCTCAAAACCCGGGTTGACGAGTGAACCGTTTCCGTATGGTGCTGTTGGGTTCAGAAGGACAGCATTTCCGGTGGACCCGGAACTGAGAGCGATGTAGCTGATTCCTGCTGCCTGCAAGTATTCGGCGAGCGTTTTCGACGGGACGATGCGGCCGCCGTTCTGCTTACCGAGCGTCAGCAGGTTTTCATAGTCCCCATTGCTGACCACGGAATTCGAGACTGATGGCAAGTACAGGGCGTTGCTGACGATGCCGTGTTGCCGCGGGAGCGTGCCGGTCGCGATGGTGGCCGTATTGACGCGGGTGACTGTCGGGAACACCGAATGGGCGTGGGCATACCAGACGCCGCTGGTCTTCAGACGGTTGAGATTCGGTGTGACTTCGGCGGTTATCGAATCGGGGCGCAGCCCGTCGACCACAAGGACAACGAACAGCGGTCGGACGTCCGCTGCCGCGAACGCGACCGGCGGAGCTATCAGCAACCAGGCGTTAAGGAGAAGCAGAGCGCGTCTTTTCATCTGAGCTGTCGGGTTACTCGCAATCACTGCGATTTTCGCGAGAAATTCGCGCGAAGCTTTGCGAACTGATTTTCTCACGTGTGGCCGAGGGCGAGCGTTTCGGAGAGTGGCTTCAGCAAATCGGAACGCGGACAGCGGAAACGTCCTCCGCCCCGTTAGGATGGCCAGCTCTACAACAATCGAGTCGACTGCGGCTGGTGCGATCAGGCGCCGGCACCTGAGGCACGGAGCAGAGTTGCATCTGCTTTGGTCAGCATCTTTTTCATTCCTGCGTCGATCACCTGCTGTGCCCGGTAGCCATCCCAGTGGGTGGTGGGAAAAGGAGTGCCTTCAAGACAATGCTCGACGAAGGCGCGCAACTCTGCTTTGTATGCTGCCCCGAAGCGGGACACAAACTCGGGCCGTTCGGGCCGGTCCATCTCTGTCGGGAAGGTTTGTCTCGCGAGCGGCTCGGAACTGAATCGAGGACCAAACGCCTCGACGATGACCTCGTCCGACTTTTGCAGGAAGTGTCCCACCTGGATTTGACCTTTTTCGCCGAAGATCGCCGATTCCACGCGGTATCCGGAGACGTGGTTGCGGCTGACCTGGATCTGCGCCGTGACGTCATCGTCGAACCACATGTGGAGGACGGCGTCGTCGAAGTCTTCCTGACAGGTCGTTAGTTTGTGACTGAAGACCCGCGACCCGACAGCGAGCGCTGCCTGCGGAAGGCGGCCGAGAAGCCAGAGCACCTCATCCACATTGTGAATTGACATATCAGGCAAGATGCCGTCGCTCTGATACCCGTTTGGCGCCGGTCCCGAATCCTCGAGTGAGGAGTAAACCTTGATAACGCGGCCTATCGTTCCACTCTGAACCAGCTGCCGTGCATACTGCAGCGGAGCATCGAACCGCCGCTGAAAGGCCAGCATCAGCGCATTGGGATACGTGGCGTCCAGTTCGGCAACAAAGTCCCGGTCGCCTGCGAGGGTGCCGGTTAGCGGCTTCTCAACGAGGACGCGGTGGCCAGCCTGAATCAGGGCACTGGCGTGCTCTCTGTGCTGCGATGTCGGCGTCACCACAAAAGTCGCCTGGCACAGATCGGACTCGGCGAGTTCCGTAACGGAGGTAAACGACGGTCCATCCCAACCGGTCTCCCTTCGAAACGACTGGATGCGATCCGGGTTGGCGTCGGCAACTGCCGCCAGATGACATGGGGAGCCGTCCGCGGCAAGCTCGAGAACATTTCGGGCATGTACCGAGCCCATTCGGCCGAGTCCGGCTACCGCAAGTTTCAAAGTTCGAGACATAGTTTCGTGTTCCAGCTTATCGTCCTGTCGGATCCTGGTCGGCCGGATCGACCGAGCGATCTACAATCAGGGCTTAAGCTGATCGGGCAGCACTTGAATGGCACAGTTACCGAAGACATTAACGATTTCGCGGCGACGCTTTCTTACGGCAACTCTGGGTTCGGCAGCGTTGTATGCCGCCGGCCCGCGCCGTCAGCCGAACATCCTGTACATCATGTCCGACGATCATGCCGCACACGCCATCTCGGCCTACGGCAGCCGGATCAATCGGACACCGAATATCGACCGCATCGCTTCAGGGGGCCTGAAGCTGAACAACTGCTTCTGCACTAACTCGATCTGTACGCCAAGTCGGGCGGCGATCCTGACAGGGCAGTACAGCCACAAGAATGGTGTCTATACTCTGAACGATGCTTTGGATGGAAGCCGCGATAACGTCGCCAAGCAGTTGCAGAAGTCTGGTTACCAGACAGCGATGGTCGGCAAGTGGCACCTGAAGAACAATCCGACAGGATTCGACTACTGGAACATCCTGCCGGGGCAAGGTGTTTATTACGATCCCGAGTTCATCACCGAAGACGGCAAGAAGCCGCACAAAGGGTACTGCACCGATCTCATTGCGGACTTCAGTCTCGAGTGGCTGAAGAAGCGGGACAAGAGCAAGCCGTTCTTCCTTATGTGTCACCACAAGGCGCCGCATCGTCCGTGGGATCCTGCGCCGAAATACGCCCACCTGTTCGATGGGCAAAGCAT
This sequence comes from Bryobacteraceae bacterium, assembly GCA_963794765.1. Lineage (GTDB taxonomy): Bacteria > Acidobacteriota > Terriglobia > Bryobacterales > Bryobacteraceae > JAWXCM01. The sequence continues at coordinate 23,159 of CAWCGC010000021.1, forward strand.
TCCAGAGCCCGACAATCTGTTCGATCACTACGACGGCAAGGCCCGGAGTGTCGCGAATGTACAGATGAAAGTCGGTGAGAACAACACGAAGAGAGACCTCAAGGTGGACAAGCCGGCCGGCCTCAGCGGCGATGAGCTTCGGAAGTGGGCGTATCAGTATTACATCAAGGATTACCTTCGATGTGTCCAGAGTGTCGATGACAATGTCGGACGGGTGCTTGATTACCTTGATCAGGACGGAATTGCATCGGATACGATCGTGATCTATACGTCAGACCAGGGCTTCTTCCTCGGCGACCACGGATTTTTCGACAAGCGACTGATGTACGAAGAATCGCTGCGCATGCCGTTCCTCGTCCGGTACCCCGGTACGATCAAGTCGAATTCCGTTTCGAACGACATCGTTCTGAACATAGACTTTGCGCCGATGTTCCTGGACTATGCAGGTGCTTCCACACCGTCATCCATGCAGGGCCGGTCCTTCCGGGGAATTCTCGAAGGAAAGCATCCGAAGGACTGGAGAACCGGGATGTATTACCGATACTGGATGCACAACGATCCCGACCATCACGTACCGGCTCACTACGGAATCCGCACCGCCGATTACAAGCTGATCTACTACTACGGCAAGCCTCTCGGGATGACGGGATCGTTTGAACCATCGACGACGCCCGAATGGGAATTTTACGACCTGAAGAAGGATAAGCGAGAGATGGTGAACCGCTATTCGGACCCTGCTTATCAGAAGGTTATTGCGAAGCTCAAGGCTGAACTGAATAAGCTGCAACAACAGGCTGGAGATACTCCTGCGTGACGCTAAGTTGCCGGACTCCGCCGCTATCCTTCGAACTCTCTGAACAGGCGCTCCGATTTCTGCCTGATTTCTTTTGCCATTGTGTAAGGATCCGCGTCCTGAAATTTCGGGAGGAATAACTCCACAGAGATCGGTCCACTATAGCCCTTCTCTGTCAGCTTTTTCAGGATTTTCGCAAGCGGCGCGACACCATCGCCGGGAATGACACGCGAGTGCATGTCCAGCAGTTCGCGCGGGAGATCCTGAGTGTCATTCAAGTGTGCGTGAATGATCTCGCCTGGCCTGATCAAGTCGAGGTCCTCCAGCTTGCCGGGGCCAGACCAGAAGTGATAACAGTCGAAGAGGATTCCGAAGTTTGGGTGTGCCGCCTCGCGCTGCAGTCGAAGTGCCGTTGGGAGGGAAGCGAGGAAGGTGGAAGTACGTACGAACTCGGCTGCGACTTTCAGATGGAATTGCTGAGCGACTTCGGCACACTGGCGGATGTTATCCAGAGACTTGCGGTAATCGTCGAGCGTGAATTTGGCCGCAGTGACACATGGTGAATAAACCAGTGGCGCACCGAGCTCAGCAAATTGCTCACAGCGCTTCCTGAAGGCATCGAGGTTTGTCCCGAAATTCGGGTTAGGCTCCCAAAGGCCGGTGACGACGACGGCGCCGGAAACGATTCTCAGGCCGTTATCGGTCAATACGCGCTTCGCGGCGGCCAGAGTTTCCGTTTTGAGGTAGTCATCGAGCAAGGTGGCGGTTGGCTCAACGTCCCGAATGCCCGCCTTCGCCCAGCCTTCGAGAGACTTGCGATAGCCCGCGCGGGCGGAAGTAGTTTGATGCATGCTTAGCGTCATTTTGCGCGTTTCTGCTTCAGCACTCGCGGCCGCCAGCAACAATGGCGCCTGCAAGACCGTTCGGCGTGGAAGCATGAAAACTACTATATAGCCGGATCAGCTAAGCGACCCGCTGCGCTGATGCAATTCTCCACCAAAACGTTGCACAAGATAGCCGCCGATAAACCCGAGCACAACCCAGAACAGGCCTGCCCCGGCGATAGAAGCCGCAACGAACTCCGTCACCAGTTCTTTCGGGACCGTGCTCGCTCCCGTTGCCGCAGGCGCACCCATCAGGTGCGGGGCTGCGATCAGAACGACACCTCCCAGTCGGGATAACGTAACGCGAGAGGCAGCGCCTGTGATCAGGTAGAGGCCGGCGGCAGTCAACACGACCGTCGTGATCCACCAAATCTGCCGATCGGTGAGATCTGCGTGAGGCATACCGGGCGGTTGCGGCGGTAAACCGAGAGCAGGAGCTACGGTGAAGCAAACGAATCCGGCCAGTCCCCACAACGCTCCTCGCATTGCAGTGAGCTGCTGTCTCGCTGCCGCTACGGCTCCGAAGAGCACGAACGACAGACCGATGCCCGTCAGGACTGTTGCGGCCGCAGTAAACGCGTTCTGCTGCCAACCGCGCGCGGGATGCCATTTCGACTCATCATCGTGACTCTCGTGCGCTGGCGCAGTTGCCTCATGATGAGGCTTCGCTTCGTACTCTTCGGCTCGCTCGATCAACGGTACGACGAAGATCAGCTGAATTGCAAACCACACTAAGCCCGCCAGCGTCCCGGAGACAAACGCGATCAGTAAGAGTCGTCGCAAGCCTGTTCGCCTCTCAGTGACAGGGAAACCCGGTGGCATGACGGGTGTCATGAGTGGCGTTGTGCACTTCAGGAACGCTGAGGAACCCGACGAGATATACGATCGTGATACCAAGCAGCATCACACCGACAGCCGGCCATCTTGCAGCAACATTTTCCGCTTGCAACGACTCCGGAATTGATGATCCCTGCTGACTGCATGCATTCTCCTTTTCCATCCAGGTAGCGCTCGAACGTTCGTCCCCGGAGCTCGGGCGGCGGATCGAGATACTCGTTCGCCTGAAGCATCGCCTCTACATAACTGTAGATTGACGAGACATCTTCCGTGTGGTTGATCGAATGCAGCCACAACGACCGGCCGCGAAACAGAAGCAGCACTACATTGGCCAGCGGACAGGGTCCAAGGCAGCCTGAGATTGTCAGGTGAAATCGTCGCCGAATTCCACGCGATTTCCATTGCTTTTTAAAGTCATCGATCGGAAGAGCAGGGAAGCCCTTGTCCGTTCGTCCGCAACAACAGCCCTGGCAGACAAACAAGTGGCCATCCTGAACCCGAATCTCTTTGCTCACCCCATCGGCGCGTGTGATGTTTCGGCGGGGTGTTTCCGTGAACGAAGCATCCTGCATCAGGGGAGTCTATTCCTGCGCTGGTTTGGTCCGCAGGACGACGGGCTTGCCGTGTGGAGTGTGCCGGTACGCATCGGCCCACGCCTCTTTGCGTTCTGCCAGCGCTGCCGGGTCGGCCAGTCCCTTACCCGCCACGAGCGATTCGAGTGCCGCCAGCCAGTGCTCGTAATAATGACTGCCGTCGTCCGGCTGACCGCGTTCCTCGGCTCGTTTCAGCTCGGCGGCAAGAGCGCTTGCCCATTCCTTCCACGTGAAATAACCCTGTTCGGAAAGCCTGATCGCGAGCGCGAACGCTTGTGCCTGCCATGGCTCCGCGAACACGGGACCGCCTTCGTCCCGCGGAATTCCTGGAAGCGCTCTGTCGGTGTACATATCCTTTTGCTCAGGCATGCTCGAGGTAGTTGTCCCACAAGTCCAGATGAACGGTGTCGCGCGGAGAGGCTTGCTCGCCCCACAGTTCGCGGGCGGTGAAGCGTACGGAATAGACGTGTTGACGGTGCTCGCCTTCGTACTTCGAGTTCGTGTCCGGGAAAACGTACACGCCGTGATCTTTGAAAATTACGCCCTGCTTGCTGCGCGCATACCTCGGCAGCCGGGTGTGCCCGACGGGGTTGATGTTTCTTGTCCGCACTCGATCGCCGACGTGAAACAGGGGCCGGATTGCCGGCTCGACAGCGGATGGCATCGATCGTGTGATCTGACGAGCCATCTCCACGGTCAGTGCCGGCTTCGATTTCGCCGATCCAGGAAGTGCTTTGCCGCTCTGGAGTTCTTCGCTTGTGACAAAGCCGTACTGAACGACCTCCTTTTCCAGAGCAGCGAGCCACTTTTCGTAATAGCTAAGTCGAAAATACTCGGCTGGCGGCAGCAACTCGATGTCGTGACGCCACGCATCAGCGTTCCACTTGCGGGACGCTCGCATGGCGCGAGTCATCGCGTATACGCGTGATTCCCACGGCGCATGAAAAACCGGTTCGTTTTTCTCGTATCGAATCGGACCGAGGCCCTGCATTCCTCCGAGATCGTGTGCGCCGTTCATGCTGCGCCTCGTTTCTCCGGTGCAGACGCTTTCGCGACACCGACCATTGCGTCGCGTGTCACCAGGGTCGCGAGCTCATCCTCTTTCATACTCTCGGTACCCGCGGGACGTTCGGGCATCACGACGTAACGGAGCTCCGCAGTACTGTCCCAGACGCGCACTTCCGTTTCCTGCGGAATTTCGAGGCCGAATTCGCGCAGTACTCCTCGAGGATCGATGACGGCGCGCGACCGGTAAGCCGTGGATTTGTACCAAACAGGCGGCAAGCCGAGAACGGTGAACGGATAGCATGAGCACAAGGTGCAGACGATCAGGTTATGGACATCAGGACTATTTTCGACAACCATCGTGTGCTCGCCCTGGTGTGGCTGAATGCCGGAGATTTCAGCGATTGCAGAGGGCGCATCGGCGAGTAATCGCTTTTTGTATTCCGGATCTGCCCACGCTCTGGCAATCACGCGAGCGCCGGTGTGCGGCCCCACACGATGTTCGTAGGTGTCGATGATGGTATCGAGAGCAGCCGGATCCACAAGACCTTTCTCCGTCAGCAGTGATTCCAGTGCTTTCACGCGGAGAGTGGGGTCATTGGGAACGGTCTGATGCTCGTGGTCGTGTTGCTGTCCCTGCATAGATGCACCTGTTGCCAGCGCGCCCGTTCCAGCCAGAAACTTACGTCGACTGCTGTCCATAGCGGTGATGCGCCGTAGTGTATCAGAATCGGCGATTAGCTCTTCTGCGTGAGAATACGATCGGCTCGGACGGCCGACCGAAGCACTCTGGCGTCTTCGCCGGGAGCGGCGACGAGCTGTAAACCAAGGGGCAGTGCGTCCCCGACTGGCATCGGAATCGAAATGGCGGGCGTTCCAAGCGCAGTCCAGGGAGCGTTCATTTTTGCGTCGCCGGTGTAGGACAGGCCCTCGGGCGCGGGACCTGTTGCTGCTGGAACCAAGATTACCGGAGTCGCCCTGAAGTTTTCCTTCATGCGCGCACCGGCTTTGGAAATGAAGAGCCTGGCGTTGTCGTAGTCGGCGGTTGAGATCGCCAGCCCCTCCTGGACGAGCTTTGCTGCATACCCGAGCCGGTCTCCGTATTCTTTCCAGCGCTGCTCATGAAAGCGGGCACCCTCGTATGTAGAAACGATGTGGTGTGCGTCAAAGAGCTGTTCGAGCATCCCGGAAATGTCCACCGGCCGGGACGAAATACCCGCTCTGGTGAGCGACGACACAGCTTTCCCGAACGCTTCCGCCATCGCGGGTTCGACCTTCGGCATCGGATCGGGAACACCGAATGTGATGTCTTCGTCTCGGCCGGTGTCGTGGCCGAGTGCGTCCCAGAGGAGAAGGACATCGCTCACTGCGGGAGTGAAGAAACCGAGTGTGTCTACGCTCTTTGAGTACTGCAGCACGCCTTTGAGTGGTACAACGCCGAATGTCGGTTTGAAGCCAGTGACACCACAATAGGATGCAGGTCGCAGTACCGAGCCGGCAGTTTGGGTCCCCAGCGCGAATGGCACCATCCCGGCGGCTACTGCGGCTGCTGAGCCGCTGGAGCTTCCGCCGGGCGTATGGTTCAGATTGCGCGGATTGCGTGTGGGCGCGGGGTCCCTCATTGCGAAGGCGGCGGTATGAGTCTTGCCGAGCAGGATCGCTCCCCGACGACGCAAGTCCTGAATGATTTGTGCGTCGGCGGTACCAACTCGGCCCTTGTAGAGAGGCGAGCCATATTCGGTCGCAAGGCCGCGCGTCTCAATGACGTCTTTTGCTGCAAAAGGAATGCCGGACAGCTTGCCTTCACCGGTGGGTTTCTCCGGGAGGACCTGGACCCACGCATGTATCGAAGGGTCTTCGGATTTGATGCGCTCGAGACAAGCGTTTACTCCGGACTCGCGGGTCTTGCTGTCAGCGCGAAACCAGTCGCTGAGTGTTTCGAGTCGTGTTGCCGATTGAACTGGCATTGCTGTGCCTAACATCGCACACAGCAGCGTTCGGCGATCGCAGGTACGAGAGGGTGCCAACACAGGTCCGGTATCATAGCACTCGCCCAGGCTTACGGCCGGGCATCCACTTTGCCGCGGAACATGGTGTAGACCAGCACGACGTAGGCGACTGCGAGCGCCATCCCTGCGCTCCACCACCAGAGGCCAATTGACAAGGAACTCGGGCCTGCGGCCGTGTTCCAGATTGTCAGACTCTCCGCCGCATCATTTGACGAAGGCAGCAGCACCGGGTACAGCGCGAAGGCAGCGCCGCAGAGCATCGCAACGATGTAGAGGCAGGATGCGAGGAACGCATTCCGTTCGCGCTGCGTGCGGGTGAACCAGAGGATGCCCGCGAGCCCCACCACGACTGCGGCGGGAATGATCCATCCGGCTACATTAATGCGGTAGTTGTCCAGAACCGCCGGGCGCAGGCGGATCGTCGCTATCAGACTGATGAGGGTCCCGGCGACGACAGCGGGCCACAGGAGTAACGAGATCGTGCGCATGCGCTGATTCAGTTTGCCGGTCGTCTTCATCGCCACCCACAGCGCGCCATGAAGACATATGACTGCAAGCGTCACGAGCGAACACAGGACGGTATACCAGTCGAGCACGCCGGGATTCGGGCCGGGTACAAAATCGGTCCACAGCGGG
>CAWCGC010000022.1:0-463387 GCA_963794765.1 Bryobacteraceae bacterium
CTCGCTTCAGACGGCGCGGAACTTTTTTTCCATCTGGAACCTGGTGACCCGCCCATCACATTACGCCATATTCATCACATGTCCGGATCTGGCGTCCACGGATTCCCTGGTGATGCTCCTCGGCGCGTCCTGCCATCTCTCGTTCAAATTCTTCGACGGTCTGCGGCCCGCCAATTCTCCTCCGTGAAGACCCAGGCTCGGCCGGGGGAACACGCAAATTCTACTCGGGGGCGGGGGATTTGTGCTCCTGCAGCCAACGATGCAGGAGGTGACAGGCCGCCGTTTCGATTTGTTGATGCACGACCTCGTTCTTAAACCGGCGGTATGACCAGCAGTACGTTCGCACAGCCATTACCGTCGAGCCAAATCGCCGACATTGCCATGGGATATCGGGACGACGGCACGATGGTCCACGGAGGCTTTCACGTTTACCCGGAACAGTCCGCCGCAGGTCTGTGGACCACGGCTTCCGACTTGGCTCGGTTTCTTATCGCGGTTGGACGATCTCGGCGCACTGAACCAGGTGGGTTGCTAAACGCGAAAACGGCCACTGAGATGCTGACCCGAGTTCCCGGGGGCGGCGGCCTCGGCTTTCGCATTTCCGGATCGGGTGAAACCGGGCGCTATCGCCACAGCGGGGGAAATGCCGGATACAGTTGCTTCATGGTTGCATTCACCAAAGCCGGACGAGGCGTGGTCGTTTTGACCAACTCCGATACCGGCACCCCGCTCATTCAGGAGCTGTTGTCCGCAATCTCTCGTCAATACAACTGGCCACAGATGGGAGTCGGCGCTCCCTGACAGCACCCGAACAAAATTCCGCCGCGCCCGCAGTTTAGCGTTGCGCGTCCCCAGGAGCTGAAGCAGCCGGCCTGCAGCCGCGCGTCCCGCCGACGCACGCACACGGCCGCACCCCGTCGTGCCTGAACGGAGATAGCACCGGCTCCAGGCAAGCATTAGGTTACGGGATTGGCTCCCGGATGACACGCAAACCGGGAAGGAGCGGATGCAGCCGACGTTCGCTTTCACTTGGAGTGCTGGTCCTCCTGGAATCCGATAGAGCAGCGGTCGCCTCATCTCCATTCAATCGTTTCGCGGCCTGATCATCCATGCCAGAATTCCGTTGTACGTCGGGTGAAACACGATCTTATATTCTGGCTTTCGCGGACGGAGGTCAGATGATCGCGGAAGATCATGATCTAAAGAGATCTTGTGGCAGGGACACCAGGATCTCTTTTAGACAGCTGTCCCATGGCGATCGTCAGGATTAACGAAGTGGTCTAACGCACTCTTCAGGCTCGAAAGAATATCCAGCGGAAGAGGGAATACCACAGTAGTGTTTTTTTCGGCGCCAATCTCAACCAGAGTTTGCAGATACCGCAATTGCAAAGCTGCCGGTTGCTTCTGGATCACTTCGGCAGCCATCGCAAGCCGCTCCGCCGCCATGTACTCGCCTTCAGCATGAATCACTTTGGCACGGCGCTCGCGTTCAGCTTCCGCCTGTCGTGCGATAGCTCGGATCATCTGGTCCGGAAGATCCACCGCTTTCACCTCGACCTTCGTCACTTTAATTCCCCATGGATCCGTGTCGAGATCCAGCACGGACTGCAGTCTCATGTTGAGCTTTTCGCGCTCACTCAGCAGGTCGTCGAGTTCTACTTCGCCGAGTACACTCCGGAGTGTTGTCTGCGCCAGTTGCGATGTCGCGTAGAGATAATTTGCTACCTCCAGAACGGCCTTTCGGGGCTCTAAAACGCGGAAGAACAATACTGCGTTGACTTTCGCGGTCACATTGTCACGCGTGACGATGTCCTGTGTCGGAACATCCAGAGTTTCCACCCGAAGTGACATCCTGACAAGACGGTCGACTGGCGCAAATACCAGGATTAGCCCGGGACCTTTCGCATCAGGTAACGCGCGTCCGAGTCGAAAGATCACACCTCGCTCGTATTCGGCCAGGACCTTGATCGAAGCGATCAGGTACAGCGCGAGAATGAGTAAGGCAATCGTTATTGGTGAGAACATTAGGCTCCCTCCCTGTTCAGGTGTTACGCATTGGTTCCACTTTGACGCGCATACCTTCCGCCGATAACACTCGAACCCGTGTTCCCTCGGCGACGTTGACTGAACTGACCGCGTCCCAATATTCGCCGTGGACGAATATCGTTCCCTCAGGATTGAGTGTAGACCGAGCAATGCCGGTCTCGCCCACGAGCGCACTTACGCCGGTTTTTGTCTTGTTTCCGTGAGTACGGATAACGAGCGTCGTCAGGAATACAGTGATGGCTGCAAATGGTAGCGCGATTCCAATTGCGGTCGCGAGACTGACACGGAACTCCGGCGGTCCCTCAACGAGGAAGACCGTCCCGAGGATCATCGCTGCTGCGCCACCCGCTCCAAGGATGCCGAACGACGTAAACTTCGCCTCGAGTACAAACAGCGCGAGCGCGAGTACGATAAGCGAAACGCCAAGCCAGTTGAGCGGAAGCAGGGCAAGAGCAGTAAGACCCAGCAGCAGGAGAATCGCTCCCGCAACGCCCGGAACTATTAGACCGGGCGTAGAGAATTCGATATACAGGCCGATGGCTCCGAGAATCAGGACAACCAGCGCTACGTTGGGATCGCTGACCGCCTTGAGCATCTTCTGACGCAGGCTGAGTTGGTAGATCACTACCTTTGCATTGCTGATCGTGAGTGTCTGCTTTGTTCCATCAAAGCGGGTGATGACGGTACCGTTCAGGCGGCTTAGGAGTTCCGTCTCGTCTTTGGCGATCAAGTTAATGAGATTGGAATCCAGTGCCTCCCGTTCGGTAAAGGATTTCGCTTCACTGACGGCTTTTTCCGCAACTGCGGCGTTGCGGCCGCGGCGGGACGCGATCGATCGCAGCCATGCTCCGGCATCGCTCTCGACTTTGCGACGCATGATCGGATCCAACTCTCTTCCGAGCACCACGGGCGAGGCGGCGCCGGTATGCGTGCCGGGTGCCATAGCTGCCACATCGCCTGCGAGCAAAAGAAAGAAACCAGCGGACGCGGCGCGCGCTCCCGCTGGCGCGACCCAGGTGACCACGGGAACGGGAGACGCGATCAGTCGCTCAACCACTTCACGACTGGCCGTCAGAAGGCCGCCCGGGGTATTTAGACGAACGAGGAGCACGGCCGAACTCCGCGTTCGCGCCTGATCAACAGCGTCGGCAACTATTTCTACCGTGACCGGGTGAACAACGCTGTCGATATCGAGTCGGAGTACCTCTGCAGAAGGCGCCCTAAGCGCAAGCATAAGCAAAACAGGAATGAGTTGCCGCACAAAGCGCCTCCGACACCATTTTGAGTCATTCCGCACCCGGAGAGACGAATGCGGTTAACCGACCTGATCCAGTAGTTACGAGCGCGACCGAAGTACTTCCCTCTGCGTTTCGACAAAATCGAACTTATCCGCAAGCAAACGCTCGTCAGTAATGCTGCGCGAATTGGTCGGCATGGAACGGTCCACACGTTGCCTGTGCCTGCGCAAGATACGCGTTGCGGACCTGTCATCACCGCGCAATCCATTCGCGCCGGTCAGGAAATCGACCATGATGATGTCTCAATAAACCTTACACTGGAGCGCACTCGTGAGGACCTCGACCCTGCTTTTCAGCGCGATCTGTCTCTTGATCGAGCCACTGAATACCAGGCAGGGTTCCTTCCATCAGGGCGTTAAGGATTCGAACGTTCACAATGACAACATTACGCAGGCAGTCTGGTCGCATGGATTCCATCAGGCGCGGGCCCTGGATACTGCGAGTCGCAGTATGCGTGCGGCATATTGCCGATCGTGGCGGACGACGCACAACCCGGAAGTTGGCGAACCCTGCGCGACCTCTCAGTCCTGATCCGGGACAGCTAATATTGCATGAATGGCCGACGATGCTGTCCGGAACGTCAGCGGATCTCCGGGGAAGGCTGCGTTCGGCAGTTTCGAAAACGAGAGGAGATGCCGTCATGACGACCATAGGGATTATTGGCGCTGGGAATATCGGAAGCCAGGTTGCGCGTCTTGCCGTTCGAAGCGGCTACAACGTCGTGATCAGCAATTCGCGTGGTCCCGAAACGCTGTCGGGTCTCATAGCAGAGCTCGGACCGTCAGCGCGTGCGGGCACTGCGATGGAAGCCGCGCAATCCGGTGACATCGTTGTAGTCTCAGTGCCGTTGAAGAACTACCGCACAGTTCCGGTCGAGCCGCTCGCAGGCAAGATCGTCATCGACACGAACAACTACTACCCACAACGCGACGGCCGCATCCCGGAGCTTGATGACGAATCGACGACGACCTCTGAACTCCTGCAGGCCCATCTGCCCACCTCGAAGGTAGTCAAGGCCTTTAATCATATCTACGCAGCCGAACTGACGACCCACGGCCAGCCGCTGGGTAGCAGGAATCGCCGCGCGCTGGTAATCGCCGGTGATGACGCCGACGCGAAGGTCGCCGTCGCGCATCTCCTAAATCAGTTCGGCTTCGACACAGTCGACGCCGGGCCGTTGAAAGAGAGCTGGCGGATTCAGCGTGATACCCCGGGCTACGGGCCGCGCCGCACGGCAGAGGAACTTCGGAGAGATCTCGTAGCGGCCAAACGTTACGCGCAGATGTAAGAAACTGTAGGGCTGGCACGTGGCCGCGGTGGTTGCTTTTGTGATCCCAACTTAGCAGGACTAGAAACGTCGTTCGCACCTTGTTCTTTGGGCGCTTGCCCAGCCGTTCCCCGCAAAATAGCCCAGGAAAGACCTTCGTCGTGCTCATCGGTGTGCGTTAAAGCGGCTTACCGATCTCCCACCGATGCCCGAACGGGTCCAGGACTGAGCCATCACGCCAGCCGTAATCCCGGTCCTGCATAGGCGAGCGAACCACCGCGCCAGCAGCCACGGCCTGATCGAACACGGCATCCGGGTGGTCTACGATCAGCATCAGCCGTACCGCCGTTCCATTGAGCTGTGCCGGCGAGGGATTGCCGATCTCTTCGGCAGCCGGATGCACCCAGAACTCCGCGCCATGTACCAGGAGCTGTGCCACCATATCCACGGCCAGAGGCGTGCTCCAACCCGTCGTAGCACCGAACGCACGCCCATAGAAGGCAATAGCATCGCGAACGTCACCGGGAATATGCAGCATTGCAGAAAATCGGTAGCTCATCTTGCATTCAAGGCTACCCTATCTGCCGAGGGTCAACGAAAGTCAGCAGTTCATTTACACGCGGCTCGGAGCTTCTCGCTTAAGCACCTGTAGGAGCTGTTGGTCCGGATAGTCTGTTCTTGTCAGCGCATCGCTACGCGTTCCCTGTCTGTTCTGTGCTCGAGAGGTATGGAACGCGCGCGGACCACTCGCGCATCACGTTCTTTTTCGGGCGCGAGGCACACTTCTCCCCGAGGCTTATGCGGCCTGAACTAGCGGATGGATCAGGTTTCGCATGCGTACAAGGTTATAGGCAGTGGCTGCGAAGGTGAATACCCAGCGCACTTTGTGCAGCCCGCGGTGTCTGGTCTTGCGCAGCATGCCCACAGTCTTCAGCCAGCCGAAGACTTCTTCGATTCGTTTTCGTTTCCTCTGACTGACCTTGTACCCGGCGTGATGCGTAGTTCTACCGTCGATCGCACTGCCGCCGGGCCGCTTTTCGTTCTGCGCCACATGCGGCGTTACGTTCATCTCGCGCAATGTAGCCACGAAGTCTCGGGTGTCATATCCTTTATCTCCCGCGACCGTTGCACGGCCAGCGCCCGGAATGCACTCAACGCTGTGGTCTCAGCAAAGCCAAACGTGTCACCGTCGTTCGGGACCTGCCTTCACAATCACTGCCCTCACGTTTGCGCAAGCTATTTCTTTTCCGAAATCTGCCGCTTCGGCACGCCGCGCTTACGCGCGTCCTGGCTGCCTCCCAGATTGAAGCCCCATAAGGTGGACCTGACGTAAAGGCTTCCTTCAAGTCGCAGCAACGAAAGCGCTCCGGCGTTCTGGCCTTATCCACCTTTATCGAGTGTGCGTCGCCGGATCGCTTCCGTTACTGCCTAAGACTTGTGGGGACTGATCCGGGCCGGACGGTTCGCGCCCTCGGCTATTAAAACGAAGCTATTGGCGGGAAGCCACGTATGGTGCGATGTTGCTTTCGATCTGTTTGAATTCTTCGGCGGTAAGCGGAAGTTTGCGCCACCGTTCGAGGAACTCGGTTGGACAATTGCCGCATTCGCTGAGTCAGCAGCGTGGCGCGTTGTTCCCACATCCCGGTGATTGGAATCCCGGAGGCGTCGAAGTAGAGATGCGCACCCGTGGATCTCCGGCTTTTATCGCGTTCGCATATACGCCAAGCGCCTCGTCGATTCCTAAGTCGTAGCCGCCGGCTTCGGCCAGGTGAGCGATTTGCACGGTCACGTCCGGGGCTGCGGGCAGGAGGTGATCAAGGAACGCCCGCGCCTGCTTCTCTCCATACGCTCGCTGGTGATCGACGTTCGCGTGAGAATGAACGACAATCGCCATTCCATGCGCGTTACCGGCTGCGAACACATCCCGTGTAAGTTTGACGTGCTCCTCAACGTCGAGGTTGACATCGGAGTTGCCGAAGTGGAGGTTGAGACCCGTCCGCACGTTCGGATCCTTCGCGCAGCGCTCCACCTCCTCTACCGCGTAGGCGCGAAGCGGGTTGACGGCGCAGAAACGCGTTAGACGGTCGGGATACTTTCCGACCTGCTCGCTAACCCAATCGTTCTCCGCGCGAACGCGGGCGTATTCGTCGGCTCCGGGGCTCTTAAATGTGTTGGAAAACCCATAAGCATCGGAAAGAACCACGGCACGCCGAATGCCTGCCGCGTTCAATCTCGGAGATCAGGTCGGCCGCGGTGATCGCCTTGGGTGCTGAAAAAACAGCCAGGGCCCGAGGACTGATCAAGTGTTGGTGATGATCGACAACGTTTTCGGCCGCGGCGCCTGCGGCGCTGATGCACCAACTGGTCGTGATCGCGAAAGCCTGCACGCTCGCCCTATGGCGCATGGCCCGTCCCGGCATTTGACGTAGTCTGGCAGCTGCACGATCGGCAATCTCTGCAGTCGGTCGAATCGAATACCGCGCGACGACGCTCTCACCTTGCGTGACGGTCGGATTTGCTGATGGTCGCTCACAGCCGAAATCGAACCCTGAGCGACTTCTCAGGACTGATCCGATCCTGGCCGTTCAGCACCAAATTGCAAAAGAAATGAACGTCGATGCTGTGCTCCAGGACGCAGCAGTACGTTCGCGGGAGCGTGTTCGCATCCCAGTGCGCCTGATACGCGGGACGCAGAAGAAGTGTGGTCGAATATTTACGATCGCTCGCCCTGAGCTTGGCCGAGACACACATGCTTCTGGCCTGTGCACTGGAGCAGGACTGGCGGTGGGACGAGCCAGAAAGCATCGGCGCGCCTCGAGCTTGAGCCGGACAGCGCGTACGCTTACGATAGCTCGGCAAAGTGACGGTGGTCCGCAACCGCACTGGCTCTGACCGACGGCCATCATCTCGATATGTTCTGATGTGCAGGCACGGAGAAGGCAAGCGACGATTACGCGATGGTAGCGGTATCTCCAACGCAGCTGCGCACGACTGTGCCATGAGCGGGTGGTGAAGTCGAGACGATCCAGTACCTTCTCGGCCACGAAAACGTTCAGACCACGGAGCGGTACATTGGCTGGAAGCAGCGGCTCCGGAATGCGGTGAACGATCGGATGGAATTAGGGGCACAGCGCGCCCCATTCGGCTCATGCTGCGCGACTTCTCAGGACAGATCCCGTCCCGGCACTTCGACGAAATCGCGACCATCGTCCCTATGGATCGCTTTCTATACTTCAACAGCCCGCGAGCGTCCCGTCTCGGAGTCTTCCTTCGAATGGCAGCGATAATAAGAAGCAGGTTGCACTATTCACGTTTACGCCCGCAATCCAGGACATTTTTGTTGCACCACTCTAATAACAATTGCTCTTCAACGCATTCCGAAGCCGACGATCAGACCTTCCTGGAAAGGCTGCGTTCCACAACCAGGCTGTTGGAGTCGATGGCGTCAGACCGCGAAGTTCTCAAGAGCGTACCTGCCGAAGAACGAGAGCGTTTCCACAGGGCTATCGCACAGGTGTATCTGCCGGATCCAGTTGCGCGGCGGCGAAAGGCACAGGCCGTCGCTCGCGAACAGGCAGCGGCGCGAGCCGAACGCGCAGAGGCGGCGCTTAACCAGACTGGGATTCGAACGCTTCGCCGAAAACCTGAGTTCACAACCCCCGTCGAGTTTGCCCCTGAGATCCAGGCGGAGCCCGACCGCGCCAGCGCAGCCGAAATCGACCCGCGGCATTGCTATATCTGCAAGCAGAAGTTTACGACGGTTCACCATTTCTACGACCAAATGTGTCCGCTGTGCGCGGAGTTCAATTTCAAAAAGCGCACGGAATTGGCCGACCTCCGCGGCCGTGTCGCGTTGTTGACGGGTGGACGCGTAAAGATTGGCTACCAGGCAGGTCTAAAGCTGCTTCGTGCGGGCGCACATGTAATTGTCACCACGCGCTTCCCTCGCGATTCATCCAGACGCTATACACGGGAACCGGACTTCAGCGAGTGGGGGCACCGCCTCGAAATCTTTGGCCTGGACATGCGCAATCCTGCCAGCGTAGAGGCATTCTGCGACCACCTGCTTTACACGCATTCGAGGCTCGATTTCATAATCAATAACGCCTGCCAGACAGTTCGCCGTCCACCCGAGTTTTACGCGCACATGATGGAGGGTGAGACTGGGCCGCTTGATCTCATGCCTGCAGAGGCGCGCCATCTGCTGAGAGTCTGTGGGGAACCTGCCGGCGCCCTCCTGCCTCGATTCGGTTCGATGGCTCCATCCGCTCAGCTATCTCAGGTTCCTCTTCTGGTGGAGGACTTGGTCCGGCAAAAGCATTTGTTTCCCGAAGGCCGCCTCGACCCGGATTTGCAGCAAGTCGATCTGAGAGAACGAAACTCCTGGCGATTGTTGATGGCGGAAGTATCGTCCGTGGAATTGCTGGAAGTTCAGCTAATCAATGCGATCGCGCCGTTCATAATCAATGCCCGGCTGAAATCTCTGATGTTGCGAACGCCGGAGCGGGACAAGCATGTGGTCAACGTGTCCGCGATGGAAGGTCAGTTTTACGGACACAGGAAGACAAGCCGCCACCCTCACACCAACATGGCAAAGGCCGCGCTGAACATGATGACCCGCACTTCGGCTACTGACTATTTCAACGACGGCATACATATGAACAGCGTGGACACGGGATGGATCACGGATGAAGATCCCGTACAGATAGCCGAGCGAAAGACGGTGGAACAGCGATTCCATCCGCCACTCGACATCATTGACGGCGCTGCTCGAATCGCCGATCCCATCATCAGCGGCATCAATACGGGGCAGCACGTATGGGGAAAGTTTTTGAAGGACTACCAGCCAACGGACTGGTAAAGCTCCGTTGGTTGAAGCCTTTCGGTAGGTATCGGCTGCTTTAGGGCTCGTCACCGCAGCGGGTCGGCTCCAGACTACGTCTCCCGAACTGCTGAGGCACCAGAGTTGACCGGCGCGATGGCGTAGGGCTGAAATCTCAGGTATATCCGAGGCGGCGGCGCTGGCGGGAGCGGTAGAGATCGTATCCCTTCTTAGCGACGTATGTAATGAGAAAAGCGCGTCCGAGGCCTCCGCGCATCAGTTTGCGCGCGACCTTTGCTTTCGCGATGTCTTTCAGGATAGTAAACAATCCCATATCCTCGGTCGAGCAAGTGCATTTCAGATGCCATGCTGCAAAGACCTGCAAATGCGGCGAACGCGGCGGCGCAAGGATGCTTATCTGTTTGGCATCGCCGGATTCGGTGCGGACATCAACTGTCTGTTGCGGTGACGCCGTACCAGGCTGGTCGAAATCTCCTTCGCGAGGTTGATCCCGGCAGCCTGGCCATACCAGATGAGGTAATTAATTCCGACGTTGTTCCAGCCCTGCCAGCTCGAAGGCGACCAGGCGAGCTGAATACCGGAATATCCGGCGCTCCCCATTAGACTGGAGGCGGAAAACCGTTGGTGCCCTTCCATATTTCGCGCCATATAGGGCGAGATAAGCACGTGTGCCAGCCTGCCGAAGACTCCTTCCGAAGTCGACGGGAAATACCGATTGTCCTCATGAAACAGGGCCGCCGTACCGAACTGGATGGTGTTTCCGACCAGGGTGCTGCCGTACGAGCTCGCCACGCGAATGCCGTACGCACCCCATCCCTGTCCCCATTCCTCGGGAGAGTTTATGCCTTGTGAGATGGCCGCTCCGGTTATAGCCCCCAGGCCCGCGATGGGGGAGAAAGTCGTCTCCATGTATTGTTGCCATCTCTGCTGCCCCGTGATTGGGCTCCATGGTTGCAGCTCCGGTCTGGGTAGCAGCTTCATTACTGCAGGCATATCTGCTGGAAACGTGTCCGAGGGCGTCGGACTTTGTCCGAAACACAGGGACGAGTTGAGGAGCAGGAACGACAGACCATAAACAGAAATAGTTGAGTTCACCGAATTTTACCTGGCTTTGCGTCGAGCATGCATAGACATATATGCATTCCAGTGGGTAGCGGAATCAATTTCTTCGTCCGAATGGAATCGGGTGGCCAGTGTCGCATTGCCATCTGATCAGGTGTGCGACGGTAGAGCGGACGCGAGAGAACCGACCGGAGCTGTTCCGCGGACGTCAGGACCAGGTCATCATTGTGTGTGTGCAGGTGTCTCCGATATCCCACCGAGCTAACGTGAGTCGATGCGCTCGTGAATGTTGCGTTCCACTCAGATGATCGCTGACGGCCTCAGGGTTCATAAACACGATTGATCCAACTTATCTCGATACTCGTGGATTTTGTCGCAGAGGGAGCCACGCCGGAGGCCGTCGGCAACTTTCAATCTCCGCCGGGTGATAACGATACAACGAGTATTTCGCCGAGGCCAAGGTATGACTGAGATGAACGCGTAGGCGATCCGGCGGAACGTCGAGGGCGAGCAGTTGGTCGAAGGCATCGAACGCACGCCACGTCCCAGCCTCGATGACCAGGTTGGTCAGCTTCTGCGGATTACTCCGGATGAGCGCGAGAACGGTATCAATTCCCTCGACGATCATGAAGCCGGCGACGAGTGCCGCGTGGCACTGCCGAGACGCCCCTGAGCCAGGTTGGGCGTCGATTCTCGAATCGGCCCGCAAAAGTGGCGCAATTTGTGTGACTTCCATCGATGAGAGTGATTAGGAACGGTAAACGCCGCATGTGTAGTGTAAGCGCACGTGGTCGACGATCCGGTACTCATGTCCGTGCTAATTGTGGACAACCAGAGCGAACATCGCAGAACTGATTTCGAGTGCAAAGACGTGCTTGTGGTATTTCAGCAGTCTCGACCTTGTCACAAGACTTACCTGCTGATTACGATCCGGTCCAGTTCCTTCCCGTCGTCTGCTATCTGTCGCAGAGTCAGCTTCGCGGCCTGAGCGTCCACGAGCGTGAACGAATTATGCTTCGAGAAGAACGTCGTCGTAAAATCCTGCCACGTTGGACGGTCCACTTCCTGCTCGGGATTATAGACACGAGCACCTCCGGCACCCGTAACGATATAGATCACGCCGTCTGGCCTGGTCTTGTCTTTGCCGTCGAAGCTCTTATCGAGCTGCCACGAACCAGAAACGTCTCCGTTTTGGGCTACTGCAGAGGTTGCCTTAAATCGCAGCGGGTACGAACGCTGATAATTATGCACGTGACCGGCAAAAACAATATCGACCTTGCCCGCCTCGAACACATCCGAAAGCACGCGCATCCACTGATCGTGGAAATGCGCTACCGATGAGTTGAACCCAGGATGATGAAATGCGACGAATCGCCACTTCGCACCGCTCGCATTCGAGAGATCCTTCGCAACCCACTCACGTAAGGTCTTGTCTGACCAGTTGACGTAACGATTGGAATCCAATACTGTCCAGTGCGCGTTCCCGTAGTCAAACGAGAAGTTGGCCATCCGGGGATAGGTCGTTCCAGCAGAAGCGATAAAGGCGGATCGGTCTTCGTCCGGACCCTCGATGACAGGCGAGTTTGGAGCGCCTGCCGTGGTAAGCGGTCCGTTCAATGGTTGCGACCAGTAGTAGAAATACGCGAGCAGATCCGGTATTTTGCCGAGGTTCCGAGTCGCTGTATCGTGGTTTCCCGGAGCAGCGACGAACAGAGTTGTCCGCAGCAAAGGTGCTCCGGTCTCAAGTCCCGCATCGTTGGCATTGTAGATGGGATAGAACTTTGTCCGGTACTCCGAGATTCGTCCTGCAGTGTAGACGATATCACCGGGTATGAAGATGAAGTCTGGTTCGGCGAGGAAGACCTGGTAGGCGATGGCCCGCTGAGCGGGAGTGTCGGCGCCACAATCACCGAAGACCGCGAAACGCTGCGGTTCCTCGGCGCGGCGGCGAGCACGTGCAGTGGCTCCAAAGACGCGGTTGCCCTCCTTCAGGACCTGGTAGTCGAACTTTGCGCCGGGAGTAAGTTCGGGCAAGCGGGCTTCATAGACACGATGCGGCTCGATTGTTTGCACGGCGACCCGATGGCCTTTCGCAGGGAACTCCTTCCAGTCGTCGGTGTTTCGGAGACGCACACGTACACTCCAGTTTGCGTCGGTATCTGCGGTATGCCACATCAGGGAGAGGTTCTCGGGGTCCGAGAGTGCAGCATTGTCTCCGAGCTGAACGTAAGGTTCGACGAGAAAAGCTCGGTTCGCAGCTGCTGTGGGATCGCGTTGCGCGAGCCCGGTAACCAGCGCTCCGGTCAGGAGTGAGATTACGAGTGCAGCACTTTTCCAGGTCACCAGAACAGTCTATCCCGCGAACCCGGGGAGAACTGTCCCAGGAGTCAAACATCGAGCCAGTCGGTCGCGTACTCGAAATCTCGAATGCCCGACGTGGTAACTTGTCGGTCGACTGTGTCTCCGAGAGCTTCTGTCATTCCGTGCCTTGTCTGGATTGCACTTTGGGCCGTTACCAGCGCTGCGTCCGCACAGACTTCAGCGTCGGCTCCCATCAATTACGGGCAGTTGGCGAAACGCATCGTCGCCGCTCTGAAAATTGATCGAGGTGAGCGCGTTCTCATGCGAGCCGATCCAACATACTTAACAGGACTTGTCGTTCCATTGCAGCAACAACTCCGTTCTGCGGGTGCTTCGGTTCTGGATCCACTCTCCGTCGAGACGATTCTTACGGCCGACGTCGTTGACCGTGTTGACGTCTTGATCGAACTGCCGATCAGCGACTCCGGGCGGCAACTCACTCCACCTGAGTCGGCGGTGCTGGTTCGATGGCTGCAGAGAGGCGAGTCGAGGCGGGAGTTGCATTTCCATTGGTCCGAGGGGACGAGGCATGCAGACGGCTCGCAAGGCAAACATGTACCCGAGCTCGATCGGCAGTACGAAAGCGCTTTGGACATCGACTATCGCTCTCTCGACGCTGCCCAGAATCACACCATCGGAATCCTGCGGCTCGGTTCGGTGCGCGTCACGACGCCGGCGGGCACGGACCTGTTCTTTCGAACCGGCGTGCGTCCGTTCAACAAGCAAAACGGCGACGCCTCAGGCACGCGCGTTCGCGCGGCGCGTGTTCGCGTCGACCGCGAGATAGAGTTACCGGCAGGTGTATTGCGTGTCGCTCCGATCGAGGAGAGCGTATTCGGTCAGATCGTCCTTCCGGAGGCGAGATTTGGGACGACGGTGGCCAGGGGAGTCGTGCTCCAGCTTGATAATGGACGAATCACTCGCATCCGCGCCCGGGAAGGTCAGGAAGCAGTCCAGCAGGCTCTAACAGCCGGAGGCGAGTCCGCGTACCATTTCCGCGAGTTTGGTCTTGGCTTCAACCCGAAACTGAGCGAATTGAAAGACGGTGTAATTCCGTACTACGGATACGGTGCAGGCGTGGTTCGCCTGTCCCTCGGTAACAACGAGGAACTAGGCGGAGACATTCACGGCAGTTTCGTCCGCTGGTTCTTCTTCCCGGATGCGACTGTTCACGTTGATTTCCGTTATCTGGTAAGGGACGGCCATCTTGTATCGAATGCAGACCAGCATTGAGGTTCGATAGCTGTGAGCACGGATGCTAAAACTCGGCGAGACCCTGGTGGTTAAACTGAACATACGAAAACCGCCGAACCGAAGATTGATGCTGTAAGCCACTTCAACCCGCCGCCCGAAAACCAGCACTACAACAACTTCGGTCCGGAGCGCCACACCATCGACGTCTCGACTGCGACCAGCTGCTGTTCGGTGTTCGTCTTGTCCGCTCGCACGGTATATCGCAGCATCTTTTTGGTTGAACGTCTTCCTTGCTACCCGATTTCGAGCGCAGAGCTGCTGCCGCGTCAAACTACTCGGCGCGAAACTGCGGACCAGTTGCGGTCCAGCGGCACAACGTCCCACCGCCAATCGGCGTCTACCTAACACAGAAACCGCCGAGCGTGACGTGGTTATGTCGTCGAAGTGCCCCGTCGAGTCGTCCTCGATTCCGGGCGGAAAACGGGCCACTCGTCAATTGAAGGATTGCCGACCCTTCGGGAGCAATCCGTAAACGCTACTCCGTTACTGGCGGGCTTTAGAAAGCGCGCCGAAGCACTGGCTACGTTCCGTAACGCCGTCTTCCTGTCCAAACGCGTCCGCAACTGGAAAATGCGGATGCTCACAAAGTCTTCAGGAAAGCAACGAGGGCATCACGTGCATCCTGCGGCAGTCCAAGCCCGAACTCATGACCGGGAACAGCGCGGTGCTCAACGGCGTAGCCTTTCCAGCCGTTCGGCACATAATCCGATTTCAATCGAGCGGGATTGAACCACTCCTCCAAAGAAGCGACAGACCCGTCGTGGCCGTACCGGCTCCGATACCAAACGCCCTTGAGCGAAGGCACCTTGTAAAAGCCTGTGCCCTTACGCGTACGCAGGGCCGTACCGGGGTCGGTTCCGACCGACAATGCGATAACGTCCGCACGGTTCGGATGGTCCGCGGGCGGTTTGAAGCCGTATGCCAACGTCAGCTTATTGTTCGTATAGAGAGGCGGCGTATGGCAATTAGCGCAGCCTTCACGCGCGAAGATGCCCTTGCCTCGGACGGCGATTTGGTTCCTGGGATTCGGGTTCCGGGGTGGCTCGAGTGAATAGATATACGATGCGAGGGCGTACAAAAGCTCGTCCGAATAGCGATAACCCGGTAGCGCCTCCGCGACCGCAAATTTGCGCTCCGGTCCAATGCCCCCGGAAAAGCAACAGCTAATGAGTGCTGCATAGCGCATCAGATCCTCAACTCCACGGTGGCGGTGCGTCGCTGTGTGATCGATGTACTTGCGATCTTTGAGGCCGATGAGATCGGGAATCTTTACGGGAAAAAACGGGCTGCCATCATCCCTTTCGAACGCGTCTACGAGCGACGCCTCCAGGTTCTGGAAGTCCTCCAGGCTCATAGTCGCGAAACGTTGGTGTATGTCGTCCTTCAGCCATGGCAGTCCAAACTGTCTAAGATGCTCTTCCCGCAGGCGAGCCGTCTCCGCGTCGCTTTCGGGGGAAGTGGCGAGGCCGTTTCGGAGACGAGCAAGAACAGCACCAGGGTCGTTCACCATGGGGATGCCGTCAGTTCTAGTTCCGTCAGCAAGAACACGAGAATGGCATGCCTGACAATTTGCCGGTGCAATGCGAATGCCTGAGGGCGTCACGACCCATCGCGGCGGTATAGTACCGTCCGGGTTGGGGTAGACTCGTGCGCGTTCGAGCGCCTCACGCGATCGCACAACCTCAATTAGCTTGTCCTGAGGCTCAGGCGGCGGAAAATAGATCTCGCGAAAAACCTGCTGCCCTGCTTTCCTCCAGTCGTGCTCCGTGCGCAACGCCGTTGGGTTGATGAGCAACTCGGGTTTCCGGCTTTGCAGCCATTGCCAGTAGTCGGCGGGCTCGCGACCCGGGTAGTACGCGGGATATGAACGGTAGAGCTCATAGACCGGCACCTTGTCTAACTCCGCCTCGGTGAAATTACCCGGCCGGAGGTTCACAACAGCGAGGGGCGTCGCCCAGTCAGATAGACCTGCATCGTTCCACGATTTTGGTGCCGCGACTGCGATCCCGGAGCCTTTCGAGACTGGCTGGGGGATGCTGCGCCAGCGCTACGCCATCCAGAACTGACGCAATCAGAGGGACCAGAACGTAAATGGACGGGGACGTCATAACAGCGCTCCTGACTGGGAAACAAGCGTACGCCTGACGGTGACCGTGTGTCAATCGGCTATGCTCGCTTATGATTGCGTCCCTAAGCGTTAGAAAGCGACACGTCCACAACAGCTGGCGCGCCTCCGCCCAGGCGAAAACGGTTGTCGACGCAACCCACAGTAGTAGCTGAGTGGTCGCCAGATGCTTGGGAACATCGCGGGCACTCGAGTCCGGTTACCGGAGACCGACCGTCTGTGTGGCTGCCCAGCAGCGGCAACCCTTGTGTAGTTGCGCAGGACGTTGACCAAACCCGCTTCCCGGTTGGCTTTACTACAGCCGGATCGCGTCTGCTGGGTTACGGGCGATCCGGAAGTTGACTTGGCCTTACGCGACTTGTGGGTCCTAATCTCGCGGAAAGGTAATGACGCAATCGGTTGTGGAGCATCGACGTGCTCCTGCTCTTCCGGCAGCTTTTCCTTTAGTCCGCTCGCGAGGTTCTCAACGGCTGTCTCTTCGGCCAGTTGCTGAAGTTCCGGATCCTGTCCCACGGACATGCCAAGGTGCGACATGAGGCGTTGCTGCAACTGCAGCATTGTGGTGATCTCTTTTTCAGCAAGAAGATCGATCTGGAGGTTCAGGTGATCGCGTTCATCAGCACGACGACTCATCCGATTTTGCTTCATGAGCACGAATAAAGCCAGGACCACTCCCTCCATCGATACGAACATCGTGAGCAGGATGAAGGGAAAGGGGTCCCATGGCCGCATAAGCGGGACCGCTCCAGAGTTCACCAGAATCCATCCCGCAAACGCCCCGATATGGATCAGGAACGATGACATGGTGCCGACAGCATCCACGGACACGTCAACACACGCGCCGCTGCACTTCGGTTCTCGAGAAATTCCTCTTCCATCTTGACGATCTTTTCGATCTTGCCCTGCGCGGGGCCCATAGAATCTAGCTTAGCCGCGGACCCATCGGTGAACTTCTGCGCGACCCTCTCGCGCCGCCGCGTTGGCAGCATGAGTCACTACCGGCGCGAGTGGCGGACGCAGCTTAAGTGAGGAACGCTTGGAAACCGGCGGTGGCCCTCGGTTGCCTGTGCAGAGGTTAGAGCGCCAGTGCTTTCATTCAGAGCGCCAGCTCGACAAACAAACTTGACCCATAAGGCCCATACCGCTGATGCGAACAGGATCAACGATCCCTGCGCCACTTATCGTTCCGAATCCATCTGCTTGATTATCAGAACCGACAGAATCCAGGCGCAGAGTGCCCGACGGGTTTCCAGACTCGTTTCTACCTCGTTTTCCAATTGACTCCTGTCGGAGTGCCCTGATGCAGGACAATCTGCCACTTCCCGCCGCGGAGCTGCCATATTGAGCTGCCAGGGGAATGAACTGACGGTGCCCCGTCGCGACAGGCAACTTAGGTGACGAGAACAACTTCGCTCGCCAGTCGTGTTGCCTGCCTGTCGATAGCTGTGATGGTCATTGGGGGAGGACTGTTGCAGCGCTACGATGACCTGAGTTTCGTCGAACGTCTCTTCGGAACTACCAAATTCGCCGAAGCCGTCAGCCAGCAAATCGTATACTGCCGACGATTGCCGCACCGCCGGATCGAGAAGCGACTGTTCCAGCGAGTAGAGGTGTTTAGCAAGCTCCTGATTGGACTTCATGCAGGAGAGCTATAGCAGCTTGACCCCACCTTAGAACGACCGCTACGAACGCGAGAGCCCGATCGAGGAGCAAGGTGGGTGTCACATATACGATGCCGAGTTGCGGGGACGATCAACGAAGTCGCCTCTTTGCGCAACGCCTGTCCGCATCGACGTGCTCTACTCCTCAGGGAGCCTTTGTTTCAGTTCACTGGCGAGATTCTCAACCGCGGTCTCTTCCGCCAATTGCTTCAGTTCTGCTTCGTGTTCGACTGAGATGCCAAGGTGTGACATGAGGCGCCGCTGCAGCTGCAGCATTGTAGTGATCTCTTTCTCAGCGAGCAAATCGATCTGCAGGTTCAGGTGATCGCGCTCATCTGCCCGACGACTCATCCGGTTTTGCTTCATTAAGACGAATAACGCGAGGACGACACCCTCCATGGACACAAACATGGTGAGCAGGATAAACGGGAACGGATCCCATGGCCGCATAACCGGGACCGCTCCAGAGTTCACAAGGATCCATCCGGAAAACGCCCCGATATGGATCAGGAATGATGCCATGGTGCCGACTGCATCCACTGACAAGTCAACGAGACGCGCCGCTGGACTTCGCTGTGCGAGAAAATCTTCCTCCATCTTGACGATTTTTTCGATGTTGCGCTGAGCGGGACCCATGTAGTTAGCTTAGTCGCGCGCCCACTATGACTCCTCAGACACGGAAAGCTTCGCTACTCGAAGTTCTCAAAACCGTGCTGTGCTACGGGTGTTGACTTCTCGTTCCAAGTCGGCTGCTGCCGATCCGAGATGCGCGCACTGTGATTGTTCAAAGAACATTGGCGACGCCTACGCGACTTCCCAGGAGTTATCCGGCTCAAGTGGCGAGTTGCCGACCATCCGAATCACTGCCGTTCCGGCGCGCTGGAATCGCCGCATCAGTCGGTCGAACCAAAATGTGGATTCGTCGAAGCCTTCGAGCGTGTAGATCCGGCCAGGATGGGGTCCGGCGGCGGATCTAGCGTGGCGAGTTGCTTCTCGACGCCGGATTTGACATCGATCGAGACCAGCCGCTGAACGGGGTGTTGCGGCGTCGGCGTACCCGTCAAGATTGAGCGGAACGAGCGACAGCGTTGCCTGATCAGGAACGCCGGATCGTGGGGCTTTGGTCGCGCGCGGAACCAGAGAAACGGCGGAATCACTCCGGCGCGACCACAGGCCCGCGATGATTCTGTCGCATTATTGAGCATGTTCGACGATGTTCGCGATAAGACGTCCGCGGCCAGGGAGTGGGATAGACTCAATAACCTACCAGCCGAAGGACCACGATCGCCAGAATCAGGCCCACAGCCGCGAACGGGAGATACCACCGGGCCGGCCATTTCACCTCGCTATAAATCTCCTTGCCATCCACCGATACGGTGAATCGGAGTCCCCGCGGACTTTTTGAAAAACGAGTGTTGGCGTCCACCTTCATAGACCGGTTCCCGTCGGGAATGGTCGCCTGAAAGCTGCGCGGTTCCCAAGTGGCGCCTGGCTCCCTGGCGATTTCCTTTCCATCGACAATCAGCCGCTCCAGACTTCGCCGATTCTCCAACTCGATGACATGTCCTTTATACTCGGTCTTCCACGTGGTTTTAAGCACTCAGAGCCTCCCGGCGTGCGGCGAAACGTCACATCATACCAGTTTGGGTGCGGTTGCGCTGACCGCGCCGCGCTCCTGTTGCGCTTCACCTTTCGCAAACGAGCTGCCGCCTGCGCCAGAGAGTCCGCCACGGCGCTCCCCTGGGCACATTGCTCCGCGTTCTGCCAGGACGTGCCGCGCGAAGTCAATCCAATAGTTCACGGTCGGGAAAAGACGATCGGCTGATCATGCGACAGGCGCTCGCAGCCATGCTCTGACGACATCGGCGTGTAGTTGGCGCAATATTTCCACCGTTCGACAGACCAACTCGGTCCCGAAGACATCCGCGAGTACATTGCCGGCCTGTGCAGTCAGGTCGTCGATTTGCCCGTCCGGATAGCTGCTCGATGACGCGGTAGCCCGGAAGTTGACGGTGCCTGCGCGACTTTCCCGTTCTTAATCCGGGTCAACTTCCGGGTCGCGGACGACCCTGGCTGAATTGTGCGGCCCCGCCTCCAGCAGTCGGCCCACTGTCAGGAACCAAGTGGCGTCGCCCCGGCGATCCAGCAACTCGGCATAGCTGTCCCTACAGGCGAGTAGCTGGTGCCTGCGAACCGCAAGGTCGGCACAGAACAGGCACACAGGCGCGTTCGCTGTCGGGAATCAACATCTGCGGGAAGGCGGCGAAGCTGCGCAGTACTCTGCGCACTTTGATAGCGTAACGGGATGCGCATGATCTGGCTGTTCTGCAGCGTTGCTCTTTTAGCGGAAGTCGCGCCGCCGACCTTCCGTTATCTGCCGGACTCGCGGGTGGTGTTAGAGAGCTCGACGCCGGACGCGGTGATTCGGTACACGTTTGAGGATCGCGACCCGGACAAGTCGGCTGGGGTCTACTTTGGCCCGGTCGACGTTCCGGTTGGCCGTGTTCTGCGGGCGCGCGTGTTCTCCGCCTCTCACGAGGACACAAGCTCGGTGCTTTTGATCGCTGGGCGTCCGCAGCCTTCGACGGTGGTGGAGGTGACGCAGAATCGCGATTGGAAAAACTATGACTGGGCCACCCGCCACCGTGCGATTGTGGCGCGAAATGAGCAAGTGAAGCCGGACATTCTGCTGTTGGGCGACTCCATTACGCACTTCTGGGGTGGCGAACCTTCGGACGCTCGGGCGCGTGGTCCGGTGAGCTACCAGAAGTACTTCGGTGCATTCAAGGTCACTAATATCGGTTACGGTTGGGATCGCACCGAGAATGTCTTGTGGCGTTTGCGTCATGGCGAAGTCGACGGCATTCGTCCGCGGGTGGTGATGGTGATGATCGGAACCAACAACATGAATATCAACACCACGGAAGAGATAGCGGCGGGGGTGACGGCAATTTGCGAGGAACTGCATGTGCGGCTGCCGCAGTCGAAGATACTGCTGATCGGCATTTTTCCGCGCGGCGCCAAAGCGGACGCGGGGCGTGACAAGATCGAGGGGGTAAACTTGGAACTCGCGAAGCTGCATGGCACGCGCAACATCACCTTCATGGATATCGGCAAGGTGTTCCTGGAGGCAGATGGGAGCATTGCCCCCGCGATTATGAATGACTACCTGCATCCGACCGAAGCCGGGTATGAACGCTGGGGCGAGGCAATTGCGCCAACATTGAAGAAGTTATTGACGAACTGAGGGCTTGGCCAATAGCCAATGGTGGCTGGGGAGCTTGCCTCTTCCCTTCGCTTGCCAGTCTGGTATCGCGCTCCGGACGAATCACGCGCAACCCGGAAGGTGACTTGGCCCTGCGCCGACTTGTCGGGAGTAACCGGGAGATTTCCGCTCCACCCGCCCTGTCGGTCAGGAATTTACCGCGCGGCGACGATGACTTGCTGGTGGACGGGAGGAATCAAAGCGCTGCGACGAGCCACGATTCTTCCACCGAGCCTCACGTGGTACTCACTCGCGAGCAAGTCGCAGCTCTGCCAGAGTGGGTCGACTGTAGGTTGACAGACCAGTCAGCAAGCTTTCCGTTGTTACCCAACCGCCGAGCGAGTTGATCTCGAGAGCCCATTAGTCCGAGATCAGCAGATCGGGTGTGCGAATCGTAACCGGGCATTCCCGCAAGCCTCCCCGCAGCACGGTTCCCAAGTGGCCACGCGCCGGAATCCGTTGAAACGGCCGGCTACGGCATCGATCTGCTTGAGAAGACTAGCCACCTCATTGATGGTGTTTTCAATGTCCATCACGTCCAGCCTGTCATAACCGAACGGCTCATCAACTCAATCAACATCTCGTGACTTCCATCGCCTGACAACGACATTACGGGTCCCCAGTCGTAATCGAGCAATTGTAATCCGGTTCTCCTTGCAGCTGGGCGAAGGATGTTTTCTGTGACGCATTGCCGGACACTCCCGCCCAGCATTGTTCAGCGGTTGTTTACCCAGGTGCTGGACATTGTTTTCCACGCCTCCGGACTGGTTGGGCAATCGCGATCTTTCTGGAGATAGCAGGCCTGATCGGTTGTCGTGAGAATACAACAGCACGTGCCGGTTCACGTTTTGCGCTCAGGCTCATCGAAACAGTGCAGGACCGCGATCCGAGGGCGATCCTGCACTAGTTGCAACGGCGCACGGTGATGCTCTCTTCCGGCGCTAACGCGATGGTGCCGGGCGAAGGCATCGCCGAAACCGCATGCGCTTTGGACGACGGCTCGTGTGCTCGTGTTTCTGCGCGCCGACGCTCTGTGCCGGGAATGCTACTCAAGCGATCGCCGACCACGATTGCCGGTTGGCAAGGCTGCATGATTCAGAACATAGTCGGCGACCGATGTCCCGAGTGCCTGGCCGTCAGTGCACGCAGTTCTGAAGTGAATGCCACCCGCGATTCGGGCAGTCTTCATTTCGTCAAGCGCTGCTGTGAAGCTGTAAAACCTGCGACTCACGTTCGTTGCGGTGAGTGTGGTCACATCGAACTGCGACTGTTCCCCGAATTGGAGAGAGAGGACGCGGGCGGCAGCCCCACTCGCGCAGGAATGTGCAGATGGGTATTCCGGAAAAGGAGGAGTCGTAACGAACGGAGTCCACGAAGGATCAGGCGCGGTCGCGTCGTTTCCGTCAGAATCTCCCAGGCGAATTGCAGTAACAGGACGCCATGAACTGAACGTGTACTTGGCATCCCAGCAGCTAATAATCGCATCCGCCATCGCCGCATTAACAACTGCCAGCACGCGTGCTGTTTGCAGATTTGAGAGTTGGCGCTGTTGTGTCAGCGACGTTGTGATGGGGTCCCAGTAGTCGGGAGGATTTCCACCCGCCCAGAAATTCGCGAGCAGCGACTGGTCTGCTGTCCTCGCGGATCCGCTTGCCGATCCCATCATTTTCGTCTCGTTATAGTCTGCAGTGTACTGGTCGCTGTTCAATGCCTGCGGACCTTTCGGGCGGAACTGCGACGGCGATGTCAGAACGAAAGGCGTAGTCTGGCCTAGTTGAGGAACGAGTCCTACGGCGTTTGCCGGCGGCGTGGGACGCCATTTCCCAGGCTCGGTGCTGCCGTTATAGGCAGCCATCGTGTTGGAGAAGCCGTCCTGACTCCTCCAGGCGAGAATCTGGTCAGCGACCGACTGGCCCCAGCTGATACCCTGCTCAACGGCGTCCTGCGAGTCTGTTATAAGCGCGAGAGAAGCGCTCCGCTGCTGATCGAACTTTGCTTTCTGGTCTGGATACAGCGCTGTGAGTGTGGCATAAGCAGCCTGAACCGCGGCGGCTCGCTCTGACGCACCGCGAGGGGCCACTGCCTCGACGTGGATCGGCGTGTACACTCGGTCAATGCCGTTCACAGCATCGAACACGGCAGTCTGTACGATGGCCGCAATCCGAGCGGCAACCGGCGCTGGCGTGACCGGCGACGTAAGTGTTGCCGAAAGCATCGCTTTGTTCCAGTCCGTGACCTCGTTCGCGAAGGTCCCTCTGGCGGCGCACAATGTGAACAAGAATAAGGGCAAAATTCGACGAGTCATACTGAGTTTCCTCTCTGAGCGTCGAAGCAGAGTCAAACCACGACGGTGTGCATCGCGACGTCTTCCCGGTCCATAACTGCCGTCATTCAGCGTCGCTGCGACTTTTGGAGCCATTGGCTGACTTGCTCTCGAGCTTCCACTATGAACCGGAGCGCTGCCGAGGCACCATGAACAGATTCGAATCAACTTCTGAACCGTCAATCGCCTGAAAACACGACCACTTCCAGAGTTGACGCCCGGAAAAGGTATGCTGTATGCTCCTTTGATGCTGGAGATTGCGAATGCCCGCTTACACTATGCTAGCGCGTGTTATCCGTTTCGGTGGCTTTGATCTCGATCTAAAAGCAGGGGAACTGCGTCGCCGTGGCCGGGCCGTAAGACTCCAGGAGAAGCCGCTTCAGCTGCTGATCTACTTACTCGGCAAGCCGACATCTGAGCTGGTGACCCGCGAAGAAATCCAGGAGCACATCTGGGGAAATAGCCGGTTTCTTGATTTGAAGACAACTTGAACCAGGCCGTTCGCAAGCTTCGCGAGGCGCTCCGCGATCGCGCAGATAGTCCGCGTTTCCTCGAAACCATCCCTCGGCGCGGGTATCGATTCCTGGTGCCTGTTGAAGAGGAACTGCCCGGAGCTTTGTCGACGCCGGCAGAAAGCGGCGTTGACCTTCTGTCGCCTTCGACGCCACAGGGCATTACAGTCGGCAGGCGACGCGAGCTTGCCAGACTCAGTGCCGTTTTGAAGGCCGCTAAAGAAAGCGGCCCCCAAATGCTTTGTATTGCCGGGGAACCGGGCATCGGCAAAACGACGCTGGTGGAAGCCTTCCTCGCCGAACCGATTCCCTCAGTTGACTGCCACGTTGCGAGAGGCCGATGTTCGGAGTGCCTCGCAGGCGCCGAGGCCTACCTGCCTATTTTGGAGGGATTGGAATCCCTGACCCGTGGCCCATGCGGTGACGCTGTAAGGAAGATTCTTATCGAAGCCGCTCCCGCCTGGTATGTGCAGACCACTGACTTCAGATCTCGATCTCTTCCACCCGCCGCTGTCGCCGCCGATACCGCGTCAGCCTCGCAGGAGAGGAAAAAACGCGAGTTCGTATTGCTGCTGGAAGCGCTGAGCCAGAGCGGCCCGTAATCCTGTTCATCGACGATGTGCATTGGGCCGATGTGTCCACGATCGATCTGCTGTCTTATGTGATGTCGCACTCGCATTCGCTTCCGCTGCTGGTGATTGCAACATACCGAGCCTCGGACATGCTGCTCGCGAACCATCCCTTTGGTCAAGCCAGGCTCGAGTTGCAAACACGACGCTTGTGCATCGAAATGGAGCTCGGCAGCCTGGAACGGGAGGACATCCAGAAGTACATCAATGTGGAGTTTCCGGACAACGAATTCGGTGAGGATTTCGTTGCGGCCGTCGTTCAGCGAACCGAAGGCTCACCCCTTTTTCTGGTCGATCTCTTACGAGATCTGCGTGCTGCAAATCTAATCCGCCATGATGGCGGCTGCTGGCGGCTGGCGCGGCCCCTCGCCGAGATTGCCAGCGCACTGCCCGATTCGGTCCGCGGCATGGTCGCGCGGAAAACGGGCAGACTCAGCGAGACGCATCGAAAACTGCTGGAGTGCGCCAGCGTTCAGGGACTCGAGTTTGATTCCGCTATCGTTGCCGCTGTTCTGGGCGTTGACGTCGGCGAGACAGAAGACTCACTCCAGTTGCTTGAAGAGCGACATCGGATAATTCGGTTCGTTGATCAGCATGAATTTCGTGACTCAACGTTGAGTCTGCGCTATACATTTGCACATGCTCTCTATCAGGAGTATTTATACGCAGGCATCCGTCCAACGCGCCGCGTAGCGTTGAGCCGCGATACTGCCACGGTACTCCTGCGGCATTGGGGTCAAAGCTCAGACGAGATTGCAGCCCAGGCAGGCCAACTATTTCAAACTGCCCGGGAATGGGAACAGGCATCGAAATGGTTCTGCGCTGCTGGCGCCAGAGCCGCTGGGCTTTCTGCCCATCGAGAGGCCTCTGAACTGTCCCAGCGCGCGGTATCGATGGCCGAGCAGTTGAGCGGAACGGCGCGCGATGAGCGACTGCTTGAAGCGGCGATGCAACTCGCCAGCGCTCGGCAGGCGCTTTCGGAATTCGAACAGTCGATTACCAATTACAAACTCGCTGCAGATGCGGCGGCGCGATTGGGGAAGGCCGAAGCGCAAACCGATGCGCTCTGCGGCGCTGCTTTTGCTAGGGGATGTTGAAACGCACTGCGGAGATGCGCGGGCAGGCCCAGCAGGCGCTCGCCATCGCAAACGCCACCGGTACCTCAGGCGCAATGGCGGAGGGGATTCTCGGTTACGAACGTCTGTTAGCGGGCGATCTTGCCATAGCCCGCGCCCACCTGGAACGCGCTCGCCCCGCTCTGATTCAGCAGGGCGCGGTTTCGCAAGCGGCGTTTGTGACCGGTACCGTGGGCTTTCTATACGATCTTCAATCCGAGTACGCTCGAGCGGAGAGGCTGTTCGCCGAAGCTTTGGGTGACCGGATGCGTCTTGCAAACTCCTGTGCCGATGTGCTTCGGATGACCTGGATGAGAAGCATGGCGCTGGCCAATGACGGGCGTATCTCCGACGCTCTTGAAGCCCTTCGGGCAGGCATGCAGATGGGCGAAATCAACGGAGAGCGCTTCTGGTTCGCCCGGATGCCGAACACCATAGGCTGGATCTACTCCGAAATCCTGGACCCCGAAACTGCCCTCCATTACAACCGGCATGGAGTGGTAGAGGCACAACACGCACGGATACCGGAGGTGGAAGCAAACTCCCATATCAATCTCGCTAATGCCTTCACCGCACTCGGTGACCTGGATGCTGCTCGGTCTCACCTGTCCGAGGGAGAACGAATTCTGAGTGCGCAATCGGGCGAGTGGCTGAGGTGGCGCTTCAGTATCCGGCTCGAGCTTGAGAAGGCCAACTACTGGTTGACAAGACGGGACCTGGGCAAGGCGAGAGCCTCTGCCGCGCTTGGTGTTGCTAAAGCCGAGACCGTCGTCGCAAGGAAGCACATTGCGTGGGCGCATAATGTGCTCGCTGAAATTGACCTGCTGGAAGACAACCCTGCCAACGCCGCGGTCGAATGCCGCACTGCACTCGGGATACTCAGCGAGTATCCGTGCACACTCGTCGAATGGAAGGTTCTGGTGACAGCGGGGCAGGCCGCGTTAGTTGTGTGGGGATTCAGATGAGGCCGAGCGTGCACTGAGCAAGGCAAGGGAATGTGTCGCTGCGTTGGCCGCCTCCATTCGAGATCCTCAGCTCCAGCAGAAGTTTACTTCACGCGCAGTGTCGGCTATACAGAACCACCGTTCGCAACGTGCATGACCCTGGAAACCGGGACAAGCCAGGCGAGCTGTTAGCTCTGAAGAGAGAAGCTCTCCTCTGCTGATCGATGTTGCGTTCTGGTCCGGAAAGAGGCGACGACGTCCCCGGACCAACTCGAAAAGGCGACCACATAGTGTCTCACGACTGCCGGGGCAAGTGAGTTGTGAGTTGTCGCCTGAACGGCAGCAGCGCGCAGCAAGGGCATTACGCACTTCGACACACATAGGGAACGACAAACGCCCCAGTGTTCGGGAGCCACAAGGACAGGGAATCGCCTACATGTGACATGCCTGCGTCGGGGCATACATCCTGCGCGTAGACGTTCGAAATGCGTGAACGTTCTGAGTCACACAACCAACTATTACGTGCTTAGGCGGAGAGAGCGGCGGAAGGAGTGTTTTTCCAAAAGACACTGCCGCGGCAAGCCACATCCCATGCCCCTCACCGGCCAGGAGGCCACAACAGATCTTTAAACAGAGGCTCGTCATCGGTGATACACGCCAGAATGTCCTCCTCCCGAAACACAGCGTTTTCCGGCTGCACAAACTCACAGCAGTATTCCCGCCGAAACTCGAGCGAGCTCTTCGACCGCCGCTCCTCCTCCAGAAACTCGCGAGAAATTCGGGGGCACTCCTCAGCCGTAACCGAGATCCGAGTCCACTGGTCGCCGCCCTCGCTCCACTCCTTCCAGAAGAACCCGGTCTTTCCATTCGGCGTACTCATCAGCCAGATATCGCCCGAGCAGGTCGCCAGCATCGGCCGCACCGTCGAATACAGCTTCATCAGGCACCATCGCCGCTTCATCGAAAATCAGCAGTGACACAGCCGAGAACCCGCGAATCTTGATCGGGTTGTCCGGAACAGCAATCATCCGTGGTTCCTTGACGGCTTCCGCGTGCAAAACTCACCAGGTGACCTTTCTTGAGTTCATCTCCTCTGCCCGGCCGCCATCAGTTCCTCATACGCTTCGGAGAACGCATAGCTCTGGACCAAGCCGGCAAAATGTTCGAACTTGTGCTCATCGAAGAAGATCCGCAAGTGAGGCGCAGCCGTCTCGAAATAGTCGATCGCGGCGGCATTGGAATCGGCCAGGTAGCGCGACAATTGTTCGACAGCCTGCTTCACCTGCGCCGGATCGCCTGCCTGAGTCCGTCCGCCATCCGCCGCTTCGAGCACCGTCTCTAACCCCTGGATGAGGCTGCTGAGGCACTCCTCGAGCGCGGCGCGCAACACTTCGATCTCAGGCGCGGGAGCTGAACCTGCGATGGCTGTCTCCAGCCTGGCGGCCGCATTCTGAACGGCGGTTGCGCCAATATTTCCTGCCACGCCCTTGACAGAGTGCGCCAGTCGCTCGGCCAAACGGTGATCATTCTCTGCGAGGGCGGAGGCGATACGGTGGGCGGCACCGGCCTCCGTGTTGAAAAATTGGCGCAGGAGTTTTCGATACAGCTTTGTGTTACCGGCCAACCGCATCAGACCCTCACTAATGTTGAGGCCTGGCACCTCCGGCAAGTTGTCAGCTTCGGCTACGGCGGCGCGGGCCGGTTCCGACCGTGGCAAAGCGGGAACCTTTCGCCGTTGGGACAACGAAGCGCTCCAACGTGTCGAAGAGCGATGAGGGATCAATCGGCTTGGACACGTGACCGTTCATTCCCGCGGCCAGACACTTCTGCCGCTCCTCGATCGTCGCGTGTGCCGTCATGGCAATGATCGGCAAGCTTGCCAATCGCAGGTCCGACCGGATTTTATTCGTCGCCTGGTATCCATCCATTTCAGGCATTTGAAGATCCATCAGCACCACGTCATACGGAGGCGTGGGCTGGTCCGCCAACTTGCGAACGGCCTCCGCGCCGTCGCCGGCGACGTCAACTGTCGCACCCACTCCCTCCAGCAACTCCACGGCGATCTGCTGGTTGATTTCGTTGTCTTCAGCCAGAAGAACTCTCAGGCCCCTCAGCCGGTCCGCATTCCGGTCGACACCCGGAGCGATTGCCGTTCTGTCTTGACCGGCTCCGGCGAAAAGGTTAAGCAGAGTATCGAACAGCATTGACGTTGTTACCGGCTTCAGCAGGAATCCGTCCATCTGGATGCGTTCCGCTTGTTCCTGTACCTCCTCGCGCCCGAAGGCGGTGACGAGCACAACGGCCGGGCGGCTCTTCAGTTGCGGATCCTCTTTGATAAGACGCGCTGCCTGAATGCCGTCCATGCCAGGCATCTGCCAATCCATGAAAATGACGTCGTACGGACGGCCCGAATCGTGTTGTTTTACCGCCGCTATTGCTTCCTCACCCGTGCTCACCGCATCAACCCGAGCGCACAAGCCCTCGAGCGCGTGCACCAGAATGTCCCGTGCCGCGGCATTATCATCCACAACCAGAGCCGAGACGGCGCGAAGCTCGTCAGGAACCACCCTTTTCCGCGCGGGACCGGAGGCAATACCCACTGACACGGTAAACAGAAACGTGCTTCCGGCTCCTTGTTCGCTTTCAAGCCAGATCTCGCCACCCATAAGTTCCACCAACCTCCGGCAAATCGTCAGGCCGAGTCCCGTTCCGCCGTGTTTGCGTGTCGTGGAAGCGTCGGCCTGGCTGAAAGGCTGGAATAATCGCGAAGCTTGCTCTGCCGTCATGCCGATGCCGGTATCCTTCACGGAGAATCGGAGCTTGGCCCTTTCGCCGACCTGTTCCAGCAGTTCTGCTTTCAGATGAACATCGCCGCGCTCGGTAAACTTGACCGCATTATTGATCAGGTTCGCGATCACCTGGCCCAGGCGCAAAGGATCTCCAGTCAGATTCTGCGGAACCGAATCTGCAATCTCGGCGAGAAACTCCAGGCCTTTGTCCTGGGCCTTCTGAGCCGTGATGGAGGTGACGGAGGCGATCACGTCATCGAGACGGAAGTCCACTGCCTCGATGTCCAGCCGCCCGGCTTCAATCTTCGAAAAGTCGAGGATGTCATTGATCACGCCCAGCAGCGATGTCCCCGCCTTGTGGATCTTGTTGACGTAGTCCCGCTGCTTGTCCGCTCAGCGAGGTCTTCAGGGCCAGGTATGCCATGCCGATGACCGCATTCATGGGAGTCCGTATTTCGTGGCTCATGTTGGCCAGAAACATCGACTTCATTTGCGTCGCTTCTTCGGCTCTCTCCTTCGCGATTTTGAGCTCTCGCTCAGACGCATGGAGTTCCGCGGTTCGCTGCCTCACCATTACTTTGAGCAGCCCCTCACGCCGCTTCAGCCCGTTGATCCGCGCCTTGTAAGCGATGAAAAGCAATCCTGCAAACGCCAGACCTGCCAGGCTCCTGAACCACGATGTTGCCCACCAGGGCGGTAGGATACGGATACGTAGCGTTGTGCCCGGCTCGCTCCAAACGCCACGATAGCTTGACGCTTGCGCATGAAATGTGTAGTCTCGCGGACGCAGGTCGGTGTAGCGCGCATAGCGGTGGCGGCTGTCCACCTCGGTCCATTCTTTCTCCAAACCGTCCAGGCGGAAACGGTAAACGGTGCGGTGCGGGTCCCTATAACTCAGACCGGCAAACTCGAACGAGATACCGTTTTGCTTGTAGGACAGATTGACTGTGTCCATATCCCAGATCGGCCTGGAAAGGAGCGAACCCGGGCGAACCGGGACTGTCTTTCCGTCTATTTGAAACTCAGTCACCACCAGAGCGGGCGGGCTCGGACGACTGGCCAGAATTTCTCGGGGATCGAAGGCGTTAAAGCCGTGCAGTCCCCCGAAATACATACGGCCCTCGCCGTCCTGGTAACAGGATTTCCGGTTGAACTGTTCGCCCTGCAGACCGTCACTCTGGTGGTAGTTGTAGAAACTGTTTTCCCGGGGATTAAGCACCGCCAGGCCCTTACCGGTGCTGATCCAGAGGTTACCGGATTGATCGGGAAGAATGCACTGGATGACATTGTCCGGCAATCCCTCGCGATTTGTGTATGTGCTGTATCTTTCCGTCCTGGGATCCAGGCGCACCAGGCCCGTTTCGGTGCCCAGCCACAAGATTCCCTCGGAATCCTCGGAAAA
This sequence comes from Bryobacteraceae bacterium, assembly GCA_963794765.1. Classification (GTDB taxonomy): domain Bacteria; phylum Acidobacteriota; class Terriglobia; order Bryobacterales; family Bryobacteraceae; genus JAWXCM01. The sequence continues at coordinate 30,897 of CAWCGC010000022.1, forward strand.
GGAATTGACCTGAACGGGCTCCGGCCCACGCCCGCCGAATGATGGCGATATCACGACCGTGCGACGTTTCCCGCCAGGTTCCATCTTCTCCAGGCTGGAATTCGAAGCAAAACTTCGACCAGAGCTCCACCACAAATTTGCGTTCCTGTCCTCGAACATGGAGACCCCGCCGAACTCGCCGATGAGGGTAGTTGCGCCCGTGTTTTTGTCGAGTAACGCTGGCGGCAACGACCCGCCGAACCAGAAGCGCCCGGCGCGATCTTCGTGCAGGTAGTAGATCGGTCCCCGGACCCGTGGTGCTTCATGCTGTAAGCCGTCGCGCAGGAAATGCTTAAAGGTTCCACTCTTCCGGTCAAGTCGGTCAATGGAACTGTTGCCACCTGTCCATAGCGTCCCTAACTTGTCGATGTAGATCGAGTAGACGGCATCAGAGTCAAGGCTTCGAGGATCCCGTGGATCGTGGCGATAGTGAATGAATTTCCCGGACTTGGCTTCAAAGCGGTCCAGGCCCCGGGTATATGTTCCTAGCCAAATGTTCCCGGCGTTGTCCCCGGCAATCGCGCGCACGTTGCTGTCACCCAGGCTGTCCGGGTCCGCGGGGTCGTGACGCCAGGCGCCGAACCGCGTGCTTCGTACCGAGAGCCGATTCACGCCCCCACCTTTGACCCCGAACCACATGTTACCTTCGCGGTCCCGCGCAATGGACCAGACCTCGTTCCCGCTAAGACTGGAGCCGTCGGCCGGGTTGTTACGAACGGCCCGGAGTGTTGCGTCGCTGGGATCGAAGAGTTTGAGTCCATCCGTGCCCCCCAGCCAAACGATGCCGCTCGGATCAACTCCAAAAGCGTGAGCCCCGTTGGAAATCGGCGCCCGGAGAGTCCACCCGCCAACGAACGTTCTGGTTATGGGATCGAAAAGGCTTAGCGCACCGTCGGCCGTCAATAGCCAAAGTTTTCCCGATTTGTCGAATTCGATTCCGACGATAGTGTCCGACCCCTTTGAAGAGGGAGAACCGCGTGCATATCGGATGCTGTTTCCTGTTGCGGGATCAAATCGAAGCAGACCGTGACCGGTGCCGAGCCAGAGGATGCCGGCAGCATCGGAACGAGCGACTGTGGTTCCTGCCCTGTCGCTGTTGGGGGCGAGGTCAAAACCACGCAGTGTCTTGGTGGCCAGATCGAAGCGATAGAGTTGCCCACCGCTGCAGGGCACCCAGACAAAGCCCTGGGAGTCCTCAACGATTGCAGAGATCGAGGGCCACACTTCAGAAGGAAAACTGTAGCGGGTAAATGTCTCCGTATCCGGATCGAAGCGGCTAATCATGAGCCTGCCGGACCAGATCCCACCTTTGCTGTCCTCAAACAGCCCCAGCACAAAGTCATCCCCCAGAGAATTTGGATCCCGGGGGTCGTGACGGTATTGAGTGACCCGGTAGCCATCGTACCGGTTCAGGCCTCCCTGTGTGCCAAACCACATGAGGCCGCGGTGATCCTGCAGGATGGAAAAAACGGAATCGCCAGACAGGCCGTCCGCGCTGGTGAGATGCTCGAACCGGAATCTCGACTGGAGACTGCCGGGGATGTTGAGCGCCGCGCGAATATCGTTATCCGCGCCAGACCCCGTGGCAGAGCGCTGACCGGCGGCGGGCGACAACACAACGAGAGCCAGAAGCGGTAAGGCAGCGAGCCTGGGAAAACTCAGATTCACATTCTTGCCTTCCTTCCCAGTCTTTGCAAGCGAGACTCTATTATTGCAAGCAAGCGATTTCTCGTCCCAGCGGCAGTTTCGAGTCGCGGACTGACCATAGCGGCACCGCCATCTTTACCAAGTCCGGAGGCATCTGGAACTCGGTAAGGGTTTCCGATAGTCACAGCGGCGTCCGGGTGGAATGAACGATGGGACAGCCTGAACGAAAGATAGATAGCCCACACAAATTTGGGTGCCTGGTTACTCGAAGGTAGGGGTTACGCGCGCTTATGCCGTGACGAAAGGAAGGTCTTAATAAGGTTCGCCGCGAGTACGCCAATCATGATCATGATGAACCCAAGGACCCGGGTAGACCATCCGGTCAACAAGTGTCCGCGCCACTTCGGCAGCGCAGGCATTTGACAGAGCTTGAAACTGTTTAAGCCTTCTACGGCTGCAATTGTGTCTCAATGCTGTCCTGTGATGAGGCTGACGATGAGCGCTAAGAAACGCTGGCGTTGATGCGTTCTATGGGTTCACAAGACGGTTTGCGCAATGGTTTTGGCGATGGTTCTATTTTTCGGCTTTCGGGTCTCATTTCTTTGCTCAAAACCCGATCCTGTCGGGCCGAGTCTCGGACATCAGCGATGCGGTGCTTCCGAAAGCAAGCGTAACGCTTAGAAACACCAGCACGGGCGTCTCCAACCTGACGGTCACCAATGCGGAAGGATATTTTGTTCTTCCGCCTGTGCCACCCGGCTCTTACAGTGTCACGGCCAACGCGCAAGGCTTTCAGAAAACGAGGGTGTCTGCGATAGATCTCGCCACCCATAAGTTCCACCAACCTCTGGCAAATCGTCAGGCCGAGTCCCGTTCCGCCATGTTTGCGTGTCGTGGAAGCGTCTGCCTGGCTGAAAGGCTGGAATAATCGTGCAGCTTGCTCTGCCGTCATGCCGATGCCGGTATTCTTCACGGAGAATCGGAGCTTGGCCCTTTCGCCGACCTGTTCCAGCAGTTCTGCTTTCAGATGAACATCGCCGCGCTCGGTAAACTTGACCGCATTATTGATCAGGTTCGCGATCACCTGGCCAGGCGCAAAGGATCTCCAGTCAGATTCTGCGGAACCGAATCTGCAATCTCGGCGAGAAACTCCAGGCCTTTGTCCTGGGCCTTCTGAGCGGTAATGGAGGTGACGGAGGCGATCACGTCGTCGAGACGGAAGTCCACTGCCTCGATGTCCAGCCGCCCGGCTTCAATCTTGGAAAAGTCGAGAATGTTATTGATTACGCCCAGCAGCGATGTCCCCGCCTTGTGGATCTTGTTGACGTAGTCCCGCTGCTTGTCCGTCAACGAGGTCTTCAGGTCCTCGACAGCGGCCGACTTGATTTTCAGACTCGAGCAGCATTCGTGAGGTTCGCGGTTACTTCAACGATCCGGACGCTGCCTTTGCCTTTCAGCTCAACTGCTCCACGTGGTGAGATTGCAAAATCCCGGAGGGAAGCCGACATTTGCTCTGTAAGACCAACTCCGCCGGGAGAAGCGGCACCTGTCAACCGGGAGGCGACATTCACCGTGTCCCCCCACACATCAAACTGATATCGCTCCTCTCCGACGATCCCTGCCATTACAGGTCCAATATGAATGCCTGATCTCACTTGCCATCCACGGCCGCTGCGAGCAGCTTCTTCGGAAATAGCCAGTGCACAGTTTACCGCCGCCTGCAGAGCATCATCGACGGGTTCCAGTAACCCCGCTGTCGCGAGAAATGCGTCTCCCATAGTTTTGATTTTTTCCAAACCATGCCGGCGCGCGCAGCTTTCGAACGTAACAAATAGATTTCCCAGTTCCCTGACCACCTCTTCCGGCGCCTGCTGGTCGCAGTACTTCGTGAACCCTACCAGGTCTGAAAACAATACAGCGACATTTTCGAATCGCCGCGGGATTACACCACCGCTCAGCTTGATCTCCGCGACTGCCGCCGCCGGAAGAATGTTGTCGAGAATTCGATCCACTTTGCGTTTTTCTTCCGTCAACTGCTCGCGGGTCTCGCGCAACGCAAGGTGTGTCCGAACGCGCGCCTGAACTACAAGCGGTGAGAACGGTTTGTGAATGTAGTCAATCGCGCCGAGTTCGAGGCCTCTCGTCTCATCCTCTGCATCGATCTTTCCGGTGAGAAAAATGATGGGAATGTCGGATGTGGCGGGATCAGACTTCAAGCGGATGCACACTTCATACCCATCCATCTCCGGCATCATCACGTCCAGAAGTATCAGGTCAGGTTGGGGGACTACTTTCGCAAGAACCAGTGCCCTGGCGCCGCTCGTCGCGATTTTGATGATGTACGTGTCTTTGAGAGTATTGTTCGCAACGTCTATATTGCCGGGCGTATCGTCAACAACCAGGATGGTTCGTTTGTCCGCAATGGCCTTCACTGAGTTAGCTCACAATGCACGCATTTTTTCGACTGCGGAAGTTCATCTTCCATGCCTGGAAGCCACAAGACTTCGATCTCAGGCACGGGTGGGGAACACGCAAACGCCCATCAAAGCGGCGGCGTTTTGGACGTCGGAGGCTTCTGAATTTCCCGACACTCCGTTGTTCTGCCAAGCCGTGGTGACGTGGTACTCGGTATTGGCCACGGTGGCCGTGAATTGGGATAGTGACTTCCAGTACAACTTCTCTTGTCCCCAGCCATCCTTGCAAGACATCGGCACGTTCCGTCGAATTACGTGTCGTGAATCCTCGACCGATAGGACCGGCTTTGAAGACACAACGATTGGGAGTGTCGCTGACCGGAGGATCACGACCCCGTACCTCTGATGGACTGGGCCTGTTGCAGATTCTATTTTTTATAGTTTCAATTCCCATTCGAAGCCACTGTTATGGCCGCGCAGGGGCACCAGGAATCGAGGCTGGACCACACCGTCAAGGAGCCCGGCCGCCGCGACCGGCGTGATGCAGGTCATGCCGCGACCGGGAAGCAGCTGAACGACATCCAGCAGATCGAGCCAAACATCCATGCGGGCGTGAAGTACATGCGGTTCATGATGGACCAGTACTTCAACGACGAACCAATGGACAATCTGAACAAGGGCTTAATGATGTTTGCGGCATACAATGCTGGGCCAGGACGCCTGTGACAGCTCCGGCGCGAAACGGCGGAGAGGGGCCTTCATCGCAACGTTTGGTTCGGCAACGTCGAGCGCGTCGCATCGGAGCGGATTGGGCGCGAAACCGTCACCTACGTTAGCAATATCTACAATTAATCGTCTTATACCGTTTGCTTAATGCTCAACGGGATCGGCTCGACGCGGCGAAGGCTGCGGTTCTGAAGGGTCAGTGACGGTCCTGAGCCCATTTTCGAGGATTCTTGTCGCATCGCAATCATTGCCTTCGCCCGCTCCTCCGGGAGATTCGCGGCCGCGATTCAGCAGCCATTAGGCAGAATGGCGCCAGGTTCACGGAAAACGCCGTACTCTGATATTGGCGTGCAGGTCGGCAGCAACTCACGCACGAGCAAGAGGATGCGATAGCCCACCAGGATTAGTACTGACAAACCCACCAGTGTTCGCGAATCCAGACGGGCAGGAAATCGCCTGCACGCGACGACATGCCTGTCGGACGGCCGCATCCATCTTGATGGAGGAAGCTCTCAATGTGTGAACCTTTTTTGAGCCACGACCAACAATGACCTGCTTAGCAGCCCGTGTCTAAAGTGGCGATTTTCGAGCCTATAGGTAGAATGTCTACCCTATGCGCGAGCCGATGCGCCTGACGCGGCAGTTCGTCGGAGTTCGCCCACCATGCTTCCCAGGCGCTTTCCAGGACCCTTATGAGCGCCAGAATCGCAAAAATAGCTTCGACGGATTGATCATGGGCTGCTCTGGGCTTGCCCGCTCCATAGATTGACCGCATCAACAGGGCGAGATTGCATGCCGCCGCCTGGACCAGCAGTTTCTTATGGACATTCTCGATGCCCCGCACGTAAAGCCGGTCCATGCCGCCGGTATCGAACTGATGCGCGAAGTTCCGTTCGATCTTCTCCCCCCGCTGCCGCTGCATCCGCTTGCCTCGCTCTCCCCGGATGCGCCGCCGGTTCCCATACACCGCTTCCTTTTCGGCCTGCTTGCCTTCCCAGTTGCGCCTTCCCCGATCCGGTTCCGCGATATACGTCCGCACTCCCAGTTCGCTCAATCCAACCGCAACCTCGTTGCTGTGATATCCCTTGTCCGCCACTACTTCCTCGACTCCACCGGGATGCACTTGATATTTGCCTTCCGGTGGTTCGGCCGTAACCAGTTCCGCCACCGCCACACCGGCTTCAATCACCGTCTCTTCCACCGTTGCCGTGTCGGCGGCGGCGCCACCATGCGTGGTGACCGCGACGATCGCTCCGGTCTCCATATCCACCGCATTCTCCGCTTTGTATGCCAGCGCCGTGCGTCCATCTTTCAGCTTCGTGATCTCCGCATCGCCATCGCTCGGGCTCTCCCAGTCTTCGTTGGAAGTCTTCTTCTTGCGCTTGCGGTCCATGCGCCGCAACGCCGCCGCGTCTTTGGCATTCACCCCTTCGGCTTCGGCCAACCGCTTCAGATATTCGTTGTAGCTCTCGCCCGTGTCGCGCCTCACGATCGACTTCATTGCCGCATTCGCTTCCAGCGTGGTCGAATCCACGCCGATGGTCTTGCCTTTGATCAGTCCGCTCTGCGCCAGCCGCTCCAGCACCCAGGTGAAGATCCGTTGATGGGTCTCTCCATCGATCAGCCGCCGGGTCCGCGAAATCGTCACATGGTCCGGCGTGTTCTCGTCCAGTCCAATGGAGAGAAACTGCCGCAGCGTGAGCGAATCGGCCAGACGCCACGCAATGCCGCGCTCGCTATCGAGTCCTTCGAAGAACCCGATCATCATGATGCGAAAGTACAGTCCCGGCGCCAGCGACGGACGTCCCAGTTTGGCGTGATAAAAGCCGGCGCAACTCTCCTCGCAGAAGCGGTCAAAGCCGGCCTTGTCCAGAACTTCATTCAGCCGGTTATAAAAAGGATGTCCGGGAGCCGCGGGCAACTCAGTTCCGTACCACAACGGCTCCTGCCGCTCCCTGCTCTTCCGCGTGCCCATCGCCATAGACCAATCTTAAAGTCAAAACATTTTCAGGTAAAGATGTTTTTGACTTTAGACACGGGCTTAGCCGGAGGGAACGGCGCAGAAGCGCAAGTACCAGGACTCTGCAGTAAGCCACCACCCCGCCCCGCTCACCTTCCAGGAGGCCACAAGAGATCGTTAAACAGAGGCTCATCATCGGTAATACACGCCAGAATGTCCTCCTCCCGAAACACAGCATTTTCCGGCTGCACAAACTCACAGCAGTATTCCCGCCGAAACTCGAGCGAGCTCTTCGACCGCCGCTCCTCCTCCAGAAACTCGCGAGAAATTCGGGGGCACTCCTCAGCCGTAACCGAGATCCGAGTCCACTGGTCGCCGCCCTCGCTCCACTCCTTCCAGAAGAACCCGGTCTTTCCATTCGGCGTACTCATCAGCCAGATATCGCCCGAGCAGGTCGCCAGCATCGGCCGCACCGTCGAATACAGCTCATCAGGCACCATCGCCGCTTCATCGAAAACCAGCAGTGACACAGCCGAGAATCCGCGAATCTTGATCGGGTTATCCGGCACAGCAATCATCCGTGAACCGTTCCCGAACCGGAGGGAAAACCGGTTCACACCATCGCCACGGCACTTCTCTCCGATCCGTGACGCAAACTCTCGCACCTTGAGCAGAAACTCATTCGACTGGCGCTGGCTCGGACTCAGCACCACGACCAAAGAACTAGGCCGCGACCACGCACGATAAAGCGAAGCAATCGCCATCATCGTGGACTTACCCCACTGCCGCGTACAGTTCAGGATCACCCGGTGCATACCCTCGCTCAGAAGCCGCGTCTGCACCTCATCCGGTTCGAACCCCAGCCTCTCCCGAGCAAACGTCAGCGCGTCGACGCACTCCTGGCTTGCGTCGGAAATACCGCCAGAGGTCTGCGGGAGAGCCGCACGTCGGCGCGCTCTCAGACGGTGCGCTGGAACTCGGCCGCGGCGCATCACCTCACGCGAGCTGACCCGAAACTCATCACTCGCAATCACCCTGAGGAATCTACCACGCTACAGTACGGAAATCCTTACCCTGACACATACACCTGTTGAAAAGAAACGAAATAAATCGATAAGATTTCCGAACGCGTCCGGCCGCTCATTGCTCACTCTGGCTTGGCGAAAATCGCGCGTAAATCTTTTATCGAAGTTTTTATCTTAAACAAAACACATCAAATTGCCATAGCGACCGTAAGAATACGGCCAGAATATTTGGACCGCTATGGTAGCCTCTCGTTCGTTGAGAGTGGCACAAAGCTGGCTGCGGACATCGCTGGAACCAGTGAACCCGCGCGGCAGTAACCGGGGGCACAACGGACTCCGGGCGCAGCACTGGAGAGACCGCTTTCTCAGCAACGGCACCGACAACGCTGCAGAGACGACGAGGAGGAAAAACGAACCATGTCAGACGACCCCACTCTGACCACCGACATGACAACACCGCAGGACCCTCCACGCCGGCTCACCAGAGCCGAAGCTTCGCGCCTCAACGGAGCCCGCTCCCGAGGACCAAAGACGGAAAAAGGAAAGCTGCGTTCGTCTCGCAACGCACGGAAACACGGCCTGACGGCAAAAGACAAGCCGGTTCCCAATCCCGCCGCCGACCCGCGCGCACCATACAGCGACGCCCTCTTCTACAACGAAGACCAGCAGGTCTTCGCGGCCATCTTCGCAATGTGCATGCAGGAGCTCTCCCCGACAGATCGCTTCGAACGCGAAATCGTACACGAGATTGCGCTGGTACGCTTTCAGACTCGTCGCGGCTATGTCATCGAATCACGGCTGTTCAACCGCGCCATGATCGAGGACTCGCCCGACTTCGATGCCGAAGTCGAGCTGGACGGCGCCACCGAAGACGAACGCGTCGCCGCGGCAATCGAACACATACCGGGTTTGCAGCGCTCTATCGAGTTAATTCGCCGGTATAAAGCACAAAGCTCGCGAACATTTCGAGGGCTTATGTCCGAGTTACGCAAATATCGCGAATCGAAGAACGGCCCGGAAGGAGGGGGCGGGGAAGACCGCTCGGGTTCGAACGCCTCATCGTGGAGCACGAACCCCGATCACGATTCTTTTCCGGACGCCGTCTCAATGTGGACCAGCGGGACGGTAACCAGCTTCGACGGCATCGGCATCGCAGGCGCGACCACTTTCACTTCGACAACACTATCGACCGGACGTGTTGGCCGTCGGCGAATGGTGCTGTCAGTAAAAGAGCGAAACAAACCCGAACCAGAGGTCGCCCCAAACCCCGCCATTCCACTCGCAATGGCAGCGACTGCGGGCACTTACGACGAAATTGCTCGACCTTTCCATGTCGCCGTCCCTCACCGGAAAGCACAAAACGAACCCGAGGCAATCGAGCCTGGTGTAGTCACCGGCGACGCAGCCGAAACCGGAGCGACCGTCCTGACAACCGGCAACACACCCCGGCAGTCCAAAGCATTCCTCGGTTTCGAACAACGGAACGAACCCGTAACTCAGGACAACGCTTCAGTGCCGGCGCGTGACCGGAACACTGTCGGTGATCGTAAGATTGTTGTTGTAAGGCGAGCCGGCAAAGAAGTCCCGCACCTCCCCAGGCCCGGCAATTCATCCGCTGACCGAAATATCCGCTTCCGGGATATCTCCTCCCGGGCTTTCTCCTATCCGCCGGTGAACAAATCCTTGCCCTCAGCGGTCGTAACGGTATCCGGAATCGGCGCCCGAGCTTTGTACCTGCGTGATCCTCGAACCGAAAATGACTGTAAATCCGAAGAACACGTCAGGGGCAGTGTGTCTGTCCGGAAACCTGCATTTCCGGGCTCCGAAGCCAAAGTTCGCCACGCCAGGTGTCATTCCGGAATGGCATCAGGCGTATCAGTCCGGGTTTCTCGCAGTCGGGCCGGTTGTCGCGCTGTGGGAGAATTAAATCAAGCTCCCGGCAAATCTTTTATCATGCAACCGAATTCAGTTGATCCTGCTTTCGAGGATCAGGCAACCACAACAGAAGAAACCAGCTTCGGCGATATCCTGACGCAATTTGAGCAGGAGCACGCGGAACACTCCGACGCACACGGTCAGCCAATCGAAGGAACCGTGGTAGCGGTCCGCGATGACCTCGTGTTCGTCGATATAGGCCGGAAGACTGAGGGTGTGGTTCCTGTCGCATCGTTGCGTGACGATCAGGGTAATGTGACGGTCCAGACCGGCGACAAGATGCTGGTTAATATCACCGGTCGAGACGAGCAGGGCAACTATACCCTTTCCACCATTAAGGTCGAGCGGCCAAAAGACTGGAGCGGATTACAGGAAGCTTTTGCAGAAGGCCGGATCGTCGGCGGCGTCGTGCAGGAGGTCGTTAAAGGCGGTCTGCGTGTGGACATCGGTGCTCGCGCATTTATGCCGGCTTCCCGAAGCGGCGCACGCGACATAGCCGAGATGGAGAAACTGGTCGGCCAGGAGATTCGCTGCAAAATCACAAAGCTCGACACCGAAAAGGAAGACGTCGTCGTTGACCGCCGGGTAGTGCTCGAAGGAGAAGAAAAGGAACGTCGCGAGAAGGCGTTTCAGGCAATCAGCGAAGGACAGGTCCTGAACGGCACAGTCAAGACGCTGATGGATTTTGGTGCATTCATCGATCTGGGCGGTGTCGACGGACTGCTGCATGTTGCCGACATGTCCTGGACGCGAGTCAATAAGCCGTCCGACGTGCTGAAAGCTGGCGATCAGGTCGAAGTCAAGGTCCTTAAGGTCAATCCCGAAACCCGCAAAATCTCGCTCGGCATGAAGCAGCTTCAGCCGGACCCCTGGACGCTTGCGTCCGAACGGTTCAGCGTCGGTGACCGCGTGAAAGGTACTATCGCCCGACTGGCCGACTTCGGTGCTTTTGTCAACCTGGCGCCCGGTGTTGACGGGCTCGTTCACGTCTCTGAGATGTCGTGGTCGAAGAAGGTGCGCAAGCCGAGCGACGCCGTTAAGGTCGGTGATCAGGTCGAAGTCGTCGTGCTCGGCGTCAATCCCGGCGGAAAAGCGGATTTCTCTTGGCCTGAAGCAGGCTCTCGGTGATCCGTGGGAGGATGCGCAAACGAAGTATCCCGTCGGATCGGTCGTCGAGGCGCCCATCACAAATCTGGCGAACTTCGGCGCGTTCGTCGACCTCGGCGACGGTATCGAGGGCATGATCCACGTCGGCGATATCACCCGTGAGAAGCGCATCGAGCATCCAAAAGAGTTATTGAAGTCGGGTCAGGTCGTGAAGGCCCAGGTGCTCGAGTTCGACCGCGAGCGTCGGCGCATTCGGCTCGGCATGAAACAACTCGAGCCCACCAGCTTTGACCTCTGGGCGAACGAGCATCAGGTGGGCGAGACGGTCACGGCGCGCGTAATCGAAGTTAAGGGCGACCGTTTAAAGGCGGAACTGGGCGATGGCGTTTTCGGCGTCGCAAAGGTGCCCGGTGCCGAGGGCGGTCAGGACGCCGGCAAGGGTTCGGCGGGCGGCGGCCCTCGTGTTGACCTCTCTGCCATGACAGAGATGCTGAAGCAGCGCTGGAAGTCAGGTCCGGACTTTAAGCAGGACGAAGCTGTAGTTCGGAGCGGTCAGGTCCGGCAGTTCAAAATCGCTTCCATCGAGCCGCAGAGCAAACGAATTAACCTCGAATTAGTCGTCTGATGTACCGGACCGCTCTGGCGGGTCTGCTGCTTCTGCTCTTTTGCGCATCGGCCTGGGAAGCCTGGAAACTTGGGCCGACGGTCGATGAGCCCAGCCACATCGTCTCATCCTGGCTCTACTGGCATGCGCGCGACCGCCTGTATCCTCGCGACATGCCGCCGATGATCAAAATCGTCGGTGGCTCTGTCTTGTCTCACTTGGACCTGCGAGTCCCGCCCGATCTGGGGAAACCGGGTGACCGGCGTCAGGAGTGGGTCGAGGCGGGAGCGATCTTTTCTCTGATTCCCGCGGATCGGCTTCGATCGGTCCTCTTCGCAGCTCGGCTGCCGCTGGTGATTTTCCCGCTGGCGGTCGCAGCGCTCTTGTTCCGTTGGTCCTCTCTGCTGTTTTCCCCGGCAGTTGGTTTATGTGTTGCCGCAATGTGGGTGTTCTGTCCGACTGCATTGGGGCATTCGGGAATCTTCAAGAACGATCTGGCTGCGACCGCCACGCATCTCTGTTTTTGGTACTCGGCATGGAAATTTTGGCGCAGGCCGACCCATGTCACCGCCGTGTTGGTGGGGGCCGCTGCGGCATTGGCGCTGCTCAGTAAACTGTCGCTCCTGATTGTGATTGCCTTCGTGCCGGTCATTCTTGCGGCCCGTGCTGCGTCCCTTCGACGCATGAGGGACGCAGCGTTGTGGCCTCTCCTGGGCATTGCTTCGCTGTGGCTGGTCGCGGTAGCTGCATGGCAATTCGAACTGCACTGGACATCTGCGGCGGAGCTGGCTAGCCTCGCAGCGGATCGCGGTATTCCTGGCTGGTTTGTCGCGGCCGCTCACGTCTTTCGCGTAGTGCCCGTTCCCGAAGGCGCGTGGACGGGTGTTGTGTCGCTGCTGAAGTCGAACAGTGACCCGATGTCGGTTTTTATGCTGGGCCAAATCTACCCTGACGGAAACAGGGCGTATTTCCTGCTGGCGACGATTCTGAAGCTGGCCGCGCCGACGCTCCTGCTGTTCTCCGCCGGTGTTGTGCTCCTCGTCCGGCGTCGCATGCACGTGGAGGATATGTTTTGGCTCGTGCCTGGATTCGTGTACTTTGGGCTGGCGTCGCTGTCATCCCTGCATTTCGGCGTCAGGCTCGTGCTGCCCGCCTGGGCATTCTTCTTTCTTATCGCGGGTGTCGCGATTGAGTATATGATGCGAAGCCGAAACGGGCGCATTCTCATGGCCGCGAGCATTGCGTGTGTCGCCGTGCTCAGCTTGCGTGTTTACCCGTACGGCATCGCGTATTTCAACCCGTGGGCCGGCGATCCCCCCAACGCTGTGAAGTATCTCGCCGACAGTAATATCGACTGGGGACAATCGCTCGGCGCAGCGGCGGAGTACGTTCGTCGTCACGGCATCCGGGATATCTATTTGTCTTATTTCGGTTACGACAACCCGTCCCGCTATCTTCAGGGCGTGAATGTACGATTGATAGCGCCGCCATGGGATGGTAAAGCCAAAACCGAACGGCTGCATCCCGAACCGGGCTGGTACGTAATCAGTGCGAACCTGCTTCCGGGACAGTTGTTCACTTCGAATTACCGCGATTACTACGCCGAATTTCGGCAACGGACCCCGGTCGCTGTCGCCGGGGGATCGATGTTTATTTATCGCATTGACTGAGTTCTGACCGAAGAAGCCTCCGGCTGCGGAACATCATCTGCAATGCCCATTTGGGACAGACGATAGCGAAATGCGTTCCGCGTGATCCCGAGCAGACGGGCCGCCTGGCTCTTGTTACCGTTCGCTCGGCGGAGTGCTTCGCGAATCAGCGATTGTTCGTATTCGTCCAGGTTCATGCCCTCGGGCAGAAATCCCGAGACGGCTTGCTGTTCCGCTTTTTGCCTCGTTGTATCGATTCGGATATCGGGGTAATTTAAATCGTCACCGGATGCAAGCACGATACTGCGCTCGATCACGTTTTCGAGTTCCCGGACGTTGCCCGGCCAGTACCACTCCAGCAGTCGGCCGAGTCCCGATTGGGTGATGCGGCAGTCGCGGCGGACCTCGGCGGAGAGTTTGCGGACAAAGTGGTCGGCGAGATATGGGATGTCTTCTTTCCGCTCGCGCAGAGGAGGAATATTGATCGGAAGTACGTTCAGACGGTAATACAGGTCCTCGCGAAACGTCCCGTTCTCGAGAGCCTGTCGCAAATCGACGTTGGTCGCCGCGATCACTCGTACATCGATGTGACGCGTTTTATTGCTTCCGAGTCGTTCCAGTTCCCGCTCCTGCAGCACCCGGAGCAGCTTGACCTGAATGGCAGGCGGAACATCGCCGATCTCATCGAGCATGGCCGTGCCGGTGTCTGCCTGTTCGAACTTTCCGGGCTTACTGGCCGTAGCGCCCGTGAACGCTCCTTTCTCGTACCCGAACAACTCGCTTTCCATCAGGTTCTCGGGTAGGGCCGTGCAGTTGATCTTGACGAAAGGCTTGTCACGCCGGGGAGAGTGGTAGTGGATCGCTCGTGCAATCAGGTCCTTGCCGACGCCGCTTTCGCCGGCAAGCAGCACCGTACCGCGGCTCGGCGCCACCCTGGAGATCGTAGCGAAGATCTCCTGCATGGCGGGACTGCGGCCCACAACGTTGTCGAAGTCGTACCTCGCCCCGAGCTGGTGTTTCAGCTCACGATTTTCTGCACGGAGTGACCGAAGTTCAAGCGCTTTGTTGACCACGGTCAGCATGTGGTCCAGTGAGAAAGGCTTGGTGAGAAAGTCGGCGGCTCCGGCCTTCATGGCGTCGACTGCCGTCTCGACGGAACCGAAGGCCGTCATGACGATTACGGGCGTGTGTTCGTTCTGCCGTCGCAGTGCCTGCAGCAGAGAAAGACCGTCCATCCCGGGCAATTTGAGGTCGGTCACGATGATGTCGGCGCGTTCCGAGAGTTTCAGCGCTTCCTCGGCGGAAGTAGTCTGCACCACCTCGTAGCCGCTGCCCTGGAGCTGCAGGCTCAGTACACGACGAAGCTTCTCTTCGTCCTCAACCAGAAGCACACGGATCGTCGGCATAACAAATACGGTCCCACACACTGCTTCAGAAACAAAAAGGGCGATGAACTCTCTTTGGGAGGGTTCATCGCCTTGGGAAGAACTTCTCTTGACTGAGAAGGAACCAAGATCTCGGTTAGCTCTTCTGGTCGACCTTCAGATCGTTGTGGACGGCGAAGACTCCGGGAACGCTGTTCGCACGGATGTTCGCAATGTTGCGGTCGCCTTCATTAGCCACGTATCCGACCAGAGTCACGTCGCCGTTCTTCACAATGATGTGGACGGGCGGTACGGGACCCCACGTATACCGGCCCATGTTGCCGAAACCAAAGACGGTTCGGTACACGGCGAGTCGGATTCGATCGTCGAAGGGCGACAACGGAAGAACTTCGATTTTGTTGGTGACGTGATTGACACCTTCAATGCGCTTCACGACGTTCTCGGCGTCGCTGCGCAGAGTCGGCCGGGTAACCTGGCCCGTCAGGACAACTTCGCCATCCGGGTTGACCTGAAACTCGAGGTTGTCAAACACGCCGAAGTAAGGCAGCATCACCAGTTCGTGACGGACATCTTTTTCGAGCCCGACGAGGCCCTTTTTTGACTGAGTTGCGCTAATCGTAGCGTGCGCCAGCGGCGCGAGCATTACAGCCGCAGTCAGCGTCAACGCGATGTTTTTAAGAGCGGTCTTCATATTTCCTCTAACCACTTGCTCAGATGTAGGAGCCGGGGGGCGGGATACGGCGTTTACAAAGTTTTACCCTTGCGTTACGAAGCTCGCCGGATATGATGTTTTCTGAAACTTTATGACGTTTGGCTCACCGGAGCACCTTCGATACTGGCGGTTTTTTCGTCAGGGGCTTGACAGTTCTTTGCACGGTCAGACGGAAGCCGCAATCCTCGAGCAGACAGGCTGGGCTCGGTCAGTCGGCGGCGCCGCTCCGTATCTGACGTTGTGGGCGCGCGGACGGAATTCGCCGGACTCCGTCAATGCTGCTCTGGCCGCAAACGAAATCTGTGAGTTGCCGAGCGCTCGCGGATGCACCTATGTAGTGCCGTTGAGTGATTTCGCGCTCGCCCTCAGGGCGGCACAGGCGTTTACAGGATCGGAGATGGCCGTCGCCCGAAAACTCGGCGCCACCGACGCCGAGATCGACAAACTGTGCACTCGGGTACTGGATGCCCTTTCCGCCGGACCGCTCGATCCGGAGGGTATCCGCGGTGCGGTCGGAGACGCGGTCCGGTCGTTCGGTCCGGAGGGGAAGAAGAAAGGTCTTACGACCACTCTGCCGATCGCACTGGAGCGACTGCAGGTAGAGGGCGAGATCCGGCGAGTGCCGGTAACCGGACGGCTGGATTCGCAGCGTTATCGGTACCTTCGCTGGAGTCCTGGTCCGCTCGGAGGCAAGCAGTTGTCCCCGGAAGAAGTGAACGTCGAACTCGCCAGAAAGTATTTCCGGTGGATCGGGCCCGCGAGTATTGCCGAATTTCAGTGGTTTTCAGGCTTGGGTGTCAAAGCGGCGAAAGCAGCCGTTGCGGAACTCGGGCTAACCTCGGTTGATGCAGCGGGGTTGATGTTTGCTGATGATCTGGAGACGCTGCATTCGCTGAAAGTACCGAAGCACCCGCAGTACGCATTGGTGAGTTCACTCGACGGTATCAGCCTGCTGCGGCGCGATGTGTCTGGTCTGCTTAGTCCCGAGGACGTGGATCATCCGGTTGTAGTCGACAAAGGCGGTGCTAAGCCGTTGGGAGGGCTCGCCGACCTGCCGTCGCACGCCATTCTGGATCGAGGGAGGCTGATCGGGTTATGGGAGTTCGACCCCGGCTCGAACGCAATCGTCTGGTCGACCTTCAGGAAAGCTGACTCTACGCTCGGGGCAGCTGTTGCGGAGACAGAAGCTGCGGTCTGTCGCACACTTGGCGACGTCCGGTCCTTCTCACTCGATTCGCCCGTCAGCCGTGCACCCCGAATTGAGGCCCTTCGCGCAGCCGCGGCGGGAGCTAAGGGAAAATGACGGGAGAGGTCCGGAATCTTTGAATATCACGGAGATGCTCGACGCGCTCCAGGTGCGTGTCGATGCGCTGCTCCAGACGAACCGGGAACTCGCGGCGCGTGTGGCGCAGGATGCAACCGGGTGCACTGACCCTGTTCCGGCCGAAGCAGAAGACGATATGAAACGCAAGAAACCAGCGGAAGATCCTCCGCCCCACGGCATGCTATTTGGTGAACTCGGCGAAGAGCCCGCCGAGACCGCGGCGGAGGACGTTCAGGAGGAGCTCATTTTGGCCGAATCGGACAGCGTCAGCGCAGAGGTCGCCTCGGGTCGCAAAAAGCGAGCAGGTTCCGCAGCTACGAAGCGGGATGCGGCGAAAACTCAGCCGGTAGTTGCCGAAACGCCAGCTCCCGCGCCGACCGAAGATGTACCTGCCTGGGTAAGCGGCGACTCTTTCGAAGAAGAGTCTGGTCCTCCACCCGAGGTGATTGCCGAACCGGTCGCTGTCGCCGAGGCTGTTGAATCGAAGCCGCCTGATGTACCGGCGCCCCGGCCCGGACCCGTGCCTGTTACCCCCAGGGCAGAGCCGAGGATCAGGAAGCCACATCCGTTCGCGGTAACGTCAGCAGCAGTTGCATGCACCGAGGCTGGGTTGAACCGACCGGCTCTGGTGGTTCCTCCGGCAAGCAATGGACGGCGAAAGCACCCCTTTTCCGATTTCGCAAGTTCCGCCGTTCAGCAGTCGTCCGTGCCGTCCGATGTACACTGGTCATTCCCGGCGGAGCACAGCGAAAACAGGCGTACTGAGACCCTTCGCAAGCAGATGGAGAAGGCCGGTCTGAGCAGGGATGAAGCGGCCGACAGCCTCGGTGTGATGCGCAGTAGTATTGACACCTGGTTGTCCGGTTCGGTGCCAGTCCCGTCATGGGTTTTTTCCTCCATGCGTGTGCTGGAGCTGCTCAGTCCACAAGCCCGTCGGAATGCGCGCGCTCGCGCAGCTCGGGAGCAGTTTGACCCGTTGATCCGCAAATCTCCAGGCAAGGAGCAGCGGCACCCCTTCGCTAAGATCGAGGAACTCTAAACCGAATCCAATGACCCAACCGAATCCGAATCCTGCGGCAGGTAAGCCACGCCTGGACATCGTCCACGGCGAAAAGGGAGGGGTGGGAAAGACCACCGTTGCCCGAGTGATTGCCGAGTACCTTGCGGCGCGTGATGCGCACTTTCGCGCCTTCGACGCGGAGGGTCCCACCGGACCAATGCTTCGCTTTCATCCGGATGAAACGCAGCCTGTAGACATCGCGACAGCCGTCAGCGTCGCTCCCGTGCTCGATTACCTGATGGATGGCCAGGGAGGGCGAAAGCTCGCGCTCGTCGACCTCGGCGCCCGAACCGGCGCCGATCTGAAGAGCTGGCTTTATCGCGGCGGAGCGCTCGAGGAAGCTGAGGCGGGTCGTCTCGGCCTGACACTCATCTATGTGCTCGGCGGCGCGGTGGACAGTGTTGGACACCTGAAGGAATGCTACGAGGCTCTGGGGAAAGGCCCGAGTTACGTCATCGTTCGCAATACCGGTGTCGCAGAACAGTTCGAGGTTTACGATCAGTCGAACGTCCGGCAGGAAATGCTGCAGAACGGTGCTCGCGAAATCGTGCTGCCCGAACTGGATCAGCATGTATACCAGAACATCGACCGCAACAGCCTGCAGTTCGGGGCCTTTGCGGAAAGCCAGAATACCGGCTTCAGCTATACGGAGCGCCGGTATGCAAGGACGTGGCTCCGCGAGTGCTTTGCAGCGATCGAGGAAGTCGCGAGTATGATCCGCTAAGCGTTTACTGAATCTGGCCGGCCAGCACGCGTGCCTGCAAGTCGGCCTGATCCTGCGGTAAACCTCTGGTCCCCGCGACCCAGGCACCTTTGGTAAACACGAAGGTCGGTTTGCCGGAATCATCTCCGAAATAGCCCCCGAAAGACGCCACGAATTTCGGAGCTGTCATAGTTTTGCGCCAATCCACGAGGGCCGAAGCCGCGGCAGTCGGTGAGGCGAGCTTCGCCAGGAACACATCGTACTCAGTCTTTGCCTTCCTGTAGTGGCCGACCGTACCTCCGGGCATGAAAGACTTGCCCATTAACCTGGTGGGGATGACTTCTGACTTCACCAGATTCACTTTCGGCAACCGCCTCGATTCGTCCGTCGGTTTCGGTGCATCCGCCGCGGTGACAGTGATCAGCGCCAGAGACACGGCGGCGACGGTGAAGCTTTTCCTCGTCTTCATCGTGAGCAGTGTATCAGTGCAGCCTCGCGAGGCATCCTCATGGCATGCCCCGGAAATTGAGCGCCAACTCGCTTGAACTGCAGTCAGTGCAGCATGTCAACCAGAACGACTTGATGCTTAGGACTAGTGCGGGCCAGATTCGCGCCAGGTATCATGGTGCACCTAGCGAATACGCAGTTTTGTGGGTGTTTGGTAGTGGCGGAGGACTTGGCGGCCCAGCAGGCGGACTGTATGAACGGCTTGGATCACGTATTGCCGCGCAAGGCTCGGCGGCTTCATTTCAACTCGATTACAGAAAACCTGCCGATCTTCTTGCCTGCGTTCCCGACGTTCTTCTGGGAGTGGAATACGTCAAGTCCGTCGGACACCCCCGCGTAATCCTGGTGGGTCATTCTTTCGGCGGTGCAGTCGTCATATCCGCGGGTGTACGAAGCACTGATGTGATCGCTGTGGCGGCCTTAAGCTCGCAAAACTGTGGCGTAGAGGAGGTGGGAGAGTTGAGTCCGAAACCACTGTTTGTCGCACACGGACAGGACGATGAAGTTCTGCCGTGGTACTGTTCTGCTTCCATTTTCAGCCAGGCAGGCGAGCCAAAGACTCTGAAGTTGTACCCCGGCTGTAAGCACGGCCTCGATGACTGTCGGGAGGAGCTCGATCGCGATCTGATGGAGTGGCTAAAATCGGTCTGGGCGGTCACTTGAAGTCCGGAGCCACGCTGTCGCCCAACCCAGGCGCAGTAGTCAGTGTGGGTGCTTTCGCTGGATACTCTCATGATCACTCCGCGGCGCCGGTTATGGCGATTCATCAAGAGTAAGCTGATCTGGTTGTGCGGGGTAAGTGAGTTGATCTCCTTTAACAAGCGCGAAGGAGGTCAGCGTGTGCGGCTGGGCGCGAGACTGGCTCATTATGTGCTGGACCTGCACACCGCGGATTGTAAGAGCATCGGCGATGAGAGACCTGTGGCAGCGCCACGGGACCGCTTCAGCACACATGATGACCGTTCGCTGTCCGTCCGCCTCTTTCATCAGCAGTTCCAGTGCTTGAGCGAAAGCTTCAGTCTGCATGTAATCGGCGTACCCGCGAAAGGAGTCATTTCGCCAGCCTGTGTTCGGTGAATCCCGGCGAGGGCGTCGAAGTCCGCCCAGGTCTTTGCGCGGAACGTACACGATCTTTGCACTTTCCAGCGACGCAGCAAGCGCAGCAGCACCGAACTGCGGGTTTCGGCGGGAACCGGGTACGGTTCTGACATCCTGCAAAGCTTCAATTTGATGCGCCTGAAGGATTGCGAGGAAGTCGTCAATTGGCCGCGTGGAATGCCCTATTGTGTAAACGATCATGCATCAGGCACCAGTGCTGTGGGTGGGGACCTTGTGAGCTTTTTGCCAGTCGCGGACTATACGAACCACATACTCAGCATCCGGAGCGGGCACAGCGTGTTGGTCGAGGTCGGCCGCGCTGAGCGTCGCCGGACCCTCCCGCAGAGCGTCCGCACGGGCCTTCTCGGTTACTGTCAATCGCGATCGGTCGACCGGAAGTGGACTGCCGACCATCCGAGAGAGGTCGAGCAGCGAATCGAGCGACAGCAAATAGTTGACAACGAGCACGGCACCCTGAGGGTTAGGCGCATTGAACGGAATCGCGAGATACAGAAAGTTCGCGAGTGTTCCTGAATCAAAAACAAAGGTACGCACTGTTGAAGGAAACTCGCCTTTCTTTATCCGAAGAGACGCGAAGGATGGCGTGCAGCTCATCGTGAAATCGACCATGCCGTCCCGAAACAGCTGATCGAGATCACGCGCCTTTGCAGGGTAAGTTTGGCCCTGCCGCCAGAGGAGCGGACGAATCTCGTCGAGCCAGGAAAGTGCCTGTTTCGAAGCGTGTTCGTATGCCAGCGCATCGAACGGCGACAAGAGGGCGTTGCCGCCGAAGTGGATCAAAACCTGAGTAAGGAAAGCCGTGCCGACCGCGTCGGGCGGCGCGGGATACGTAAAGCGACCGGCATTTGCGTTCAACCAGGTCTTCAGCAGGTCGATGCCACTTTTTGGAGGGTTGCTGACGCGTTTCTGGTCGTAAGCAAAGACCAGCTGACGGCGTTGCCATGGCGCTTCGTAGCCATCAGTTGACGTGCCGAAATCGCGGGCGCGGTCATTGTCAGGGAAAAAGCCCACGTTCGGTACAGCTTGTGTGAACGGGCCGTACAGGACACCAGCTTGCCTGGATGTGCGAAAGTTTTCGCCGCCGGTTGTCAGCAGGTCAATCGATCCGCGAGGGTTTCCGGACCGTTTGTCCTGAAGCAGCTTCGAAACAATTTCTGTCTGGTCGGCGAAGTGCGCGAGTCGCAGGTCTAAGCCGAACTTCTCCTGGAGAGAATTCTTCCCTGCGCTCTCCAACCAGGACCTGAGTTCATCATCTTCAGTCGAGAGTGCCAGGGTGATTTGAGTGCCAGCCTCGTTGAGTTCCTGTCGGCAACTCGCCAGCATCGACATCGCAAGAAGTATGAAACGGCGGCGACACGCGCCTGTTGTTGTGAAACCCGGGTAATCCGGCATACGTTAAGGCCCACTACTCGCGTCTATTCGTGTCATTGACGAAGTGCGGTGGCTTTATTTGCATTCATGAGCGTACTACGGCAGCAGGTCACGTCGACCCGCTGCGGTGCCCTCTTACCGGATATTGCCCCTGTACAATCACAAACAAGGACAATAACCATGAGCCAGACAAGGCCGAATCCTCGGCATCGGTGGTATCTTCTTCAAGTCCGCGAATCAGCAACAGATGAAGGAGTGGTACGCAAAACATCTCGGCCTCGAGGACGGCGGCCACGGTGTCATGCTGCCGTGGCGGGAAAAAGACAATCCTGAAAATGAGCAGATGACAATCTGGAGCATTTTCCCCGGCAACACCAAATACTTCGAGCCCAGCCCAGCCTCGTTCATGGTGAACTACATCGTCGACGACCTCGACGCACTGCTCGACCGCCTGGCGAAAGAAGGTGTCCATATCGACCCGAAGCGCCAGGACGAAAGCTACGGCCGTTTCGCCTGGATCTACGATCCCGACGGCAACAAAATCGAACTGTGGCAGCCGCTCAACCCGGTTTAGATGCTGCGACTCAGCGCTACGGGCAGCAGGGATCAATGCCAGGTCTGATCGTGTGCGGAGACAACCACTTTGTGGTCCGGGGACCTCGGCCGAATCCAGAGACCGTCAGAGCGCTTGTCAGAAACTGGTCACTAATTTCCATCGGTAGTGCGACACCACCGGAGTTGCAGCCCTGGACCATCAGTACGCGCGAGTTTCGGGAAGAGCTGGAGTGGGTATTTGTCGTGCATTCCGACATCGAGCACACAGTTGCTGTAACAGAACTCCTGCTCGAACTGGCCGCCCGAGGTGTTGTCCCAGAGATTGTCTGAACGCTTGCCCGCGTTATCATCGAACTTCTGCGCCGCCTGCTACTCGCAACGATCCTTCTGATTCTGTACGGTTCTCTTTACCCGTGGAAGTTCAACCGTGAACCGTTGTTGGGCAGCCCTGTTCTCCAGGTCTGGTACTCGCAAAGCTACCCATCGGGTGCCCTGCGCTACGAGGACATCATCCTGAATGTCTTTCTCTATGTTCCGGTCGGCTTGCTTTCGGTGATGATTCTCCGGAATCTGCCCCTGGTCGTTCGACTTGTGTTACCTGTCCTGCTCGGGTTCGTTTTGTCATACGGTGTTGAAACTGCGCAGGTCTATGACGCAACCCGCTTTCCGAGCCTGCTCGACGTTATCGCGAATACCGCCGGGACGCTTCTGGGTGCGGCCATCGCGCTTCCCACGACCGGACCATTGGTTCGCCTGTTTCGCTGGGCTGCCGAGCACCTGGAGATGTCGCGGTCCGCCTCAGCGATGCTGATGATTTGGTACGTCGACCGGCTGTTCCCATTGCTTCCCGGCATCGGAATCTACGCCGGTTTTAAGAAAGCTGCAAATCTTCGTTACTCAACCAGGAACCTTCACCGAAGCGGGACGTGCGTTCGTCCTTTACCTGACGCTCGGCGTTCTCCTCTCGCGGCTGAGCCGGCGTCACGCTACTCCGGTTCTATTGTTCTCGCTCTTGCTGGTTCCGTTCGAGTTCGTTTTGGCCGGGCGACAACCGCGGATTCTGGATATGCTTGGAGCCGCAGCCGCGGTCGCGACCTTTCTGTTGTTACACGACAGTACCCGTCGCTTGCGGTTTGCAGCCGGAGCTACGATCATCTTCCTGATATTGAGTGGTCTCGCTCCATACCACTTTCAGAATCACCCGAATGCATTCAGCTGGACTCCTCTCGAAGCGACCTTCATATCCGACCGTTTTGACGCACTGCGAATCCTGATCGGAAAAGTAACCCTCTACGGATCCGGTGTCTGGCTGCTGCGCGCGAACGGCCTCCGAACGGTCACTGCAGGAACGTTCATGGCGATATTCCTTGCGCTTATCGAGTTTGCCCAGAGGTGGCTGCCGGGACGAACTCCCGAGCTCACCGATCCGCTAATCGCGGTAGCAATGGCGGTGGCGTTTTCCGCACTGGACGCCTCCCAGCGCAAACAACGTCGGAAAATGCCCTCAGCGGCGAAGCAACTCCGTACGCCTTCGTAGTTTTACGGCCTCGTCCACCTGCTGCCAGAATTTCCTGAAGTAAAGCACAGCCGAGAGCAGACTAAAGAAGACGACGAGCCACATCGCCACGAGAGCCGGAATACGGAGTTGGGGAGAACGAATACTGATCATCAGGAGACTGACAGCCAGCACCTGCGTGACAAGCTTCAGTTTCCCCAGATCACTTGCCTTTATCACGTAGCCTTCCGCTGCGGCGATACTGCGTAATCCGGAAACAGCGAACTCACGGCCGATGATGACAATTGCCATCCAGCCTGGCAGTGCCTGTACCTGAACGAGCGACACCAGTGCCGCGGAAATGAGCAGCTTGTCGGCGATTGGATCCAGCAATGTGCCGACTGTGGTTACCTGATGCCTTCTTCGAGCGATATATCCGTCAAGAAGGTCTGTCGCGCCCGCTGCGAGAAAGATGGCAAGCGCAATGAACTCATTGGTGATCACTGTCCCGAATGCGCTTATTGTGTATTCGCGCTCAACGAGGGCCGCTACTAAAAGCGGCACAAAGAAGATACGAATCAGCGAAAGCGCGTTGGGCAGATTCATGGACCGTCCGCGCGGAACCTCAAGAGCTGCCTGAGTGTTGACTCCGGCACCTCAGCAACGATGTCCACGTGATCGCCCGCATCAGTTCGCTTCACTACCCGGGCAGTACCTCGTGAACGACGTGCAGCGCCGCACCCTCGGTATGTGGAATCCGCAGATGCACCTCTGAAACGGGATCCACGGGCAGGAGAGCGTCAATGCGCGACATCAGCTCGGGAATGCCCTCGCCCGTCCTCGCCGAGATCGTGACTGCCTGCTCCCTGCCGCCATCTGTCAGTCCCGCAGCCGCCAGCACTCGAGCTTTTGCAGCGTCGGCCTCATTCGGCGGAAGCAAATCGAGCTTGTTCAGAACAAGGATTTGCGGTGTACCCTCGGCCCGAATTTCCCGAAGAACCGCCAGAACATGCTCGACGTACGCAGGAGCCTGCTCCGCACTGACATCGACGACATGCAGCAGCAGAGCTGCATCGACAACTTCCTCAAGAGTGGCCCGAAAGGCCTTTACCAGCGTCGTTGGCAAATTGCGAATGAACCCGACCGTGTCGCTCAGCAGTACGCGGCGGTTCGAGGGCAGTACGAACTGGCGGACCGTCGGATCCAGCGTGGCGAACATTCGCGCATCGGCGACCACGCCCGATCCGGTGAGGCGATTGAACAAGGTAGACTTGCCCGCGTTGGTGTACCCGACAAGGCTGATGGTGGCGAGGGGAACTGCCTGACGCTGCCGGCGCTGCACTGCGCGCCCAGCCCGCACCGATTCCAGTTCATCCTCAAGCTTTTTGATTCGTCCCGAGATTCTCCGCCGTCTATTTCCAGCTGTGTTTCACCAGGACCTCTGGTGCCGATACCACCGCCGAGACGTGACATCTGCGTTCCGCGTCCGGTAAGCCGCGGAAGCATGTAGTTTAATTGCGCAAGCTCAACCTGAAGCTGACCTTCACGGGTTCTGCGCACGGCTGGCAAAGATGTCAAGGATCAGCTGCGTCCGATCAATGACACGTGCGGGCAACGCCTGGTCGAGATTCCGCAGCTGCGTAGGCGTCAGGTCCCGATCAAAAATCACGACCTCCGCCTCGAGGGCCGCAGACCGGTTCCTGAGCTCCTCGACCTTGCCCGAACCGATCAGAGTCGCTGCGTCGGGAGCTTCACGCGCCTGAGTGAAGCGTTCCACTACCGCCGCACCTGCGCTCTCCGCCAACACTGACAGCTCGTCGAGAGACTCGGAGGTGTCGAAGTCGTCGCCGTCCACCACAGGAGCGGAGGATCGGCGCACAGGTCTCCCCTTGAGTTCCAACCCGACGAGGATTGCTCGCTCGCGGTTCACCGCAGGCACCCGACTTACTCCTGATGACCGGCGTCGATCGGAGGTGGTCCAGGCGCTGGTGGAACCTGAGGCGGCCCGGGAATCGCAGGCGCACCGTGCCACCCGGACCGTGTGTGGCTCTTGAAACCACGACCGTCGAGATCGCGTGCTTGAAAATAAGTTGTTCCTGGTTTGCGGCTTCCAGGATCACCGAGTACTTATCAAAGCTCTTGATTCTGCCTGAAAGTTTCACCCCGCTCATCAGGTAGATGGTCAAGAAAGTCTTGTCTTTACGTGCGTTATTTAGAAAAGCTTCTTGTATGTTTTGTTGTGCGAGCTTTTCCATCTCGGCTCCTTGTCGCCGCTCGGGTGAGCGATACGCCCCTCTGGCAACCCAATTCTAACAAAAAGTCTTAGGTTCCACTAACTAAGTGCTTTCGGACTAGTACTGGTAACCTTCCGGCGTTGTTTATAGTCCCTGGCACCGTACCATGGGAACAGATGGGACTCTTCGAAGTTGCGATCGTCCTGATCCTGTTCCTCTTCCTCGGTGTCATGACGCTGATGATCAACCCGCCGGAGAAATGGGTCGAGAAACTTACCGATACGAAAAAGGACAAGAAGAAGGATCCTCAGCCACCCAGTTAGCTGTGTGGGCGTGTAGAATGCTTGCGTGATCCGCGGACTCTCCAGCTTTGTCGTAACAGCTTTCGTTCTGATTGCAGCGTCGACGGAAACGGCACTTGACCGTTACGTCAAAGCGTCCGACCCGACCTACAAATATGAGCTGAGCAAAACCGTCAGAGAAGGAGAAACGACTGGTTTTGTCATCGAGCTGACGTCCCAGACGTGGCGAAGCAGCGCAGAGGTCGACAAGCCGGTGTGGAAACACTGGCTGACGATCATCCGGCCGGCCAGCGTCCGGCATGAGACCGGGTTCCTGTTCATAACCGGCGGCGCAACCGGGCGGCCGGCACCCGACCAACTGGATCCTGCTCTGCGGAGGATCGCGGAACAGACACACTCGGTCGTCAGTGAACTTCGTATGATTCCGAACGAGCCCCTCACATTCGCAGGGGAATCTGCGTCTCGTACTGAGGACGGTATCATTGCCTACACTTGGGACAAGTTCCTGCGCGGTGGCGATGACAACTGGCCGCTTCGTCTGCCGATGACTAAAGCTGCTGTTCGCGCAATGGACACGGTCGCCGAGTTCTGCAAGACCAAAGATGCCGGTGGGCTCAACGTCACTCAGTTCGTCGTTTCCGGTGCATCGAAACGAGGCTGGACGACGTGGACAACCGCGGCGGTCGATAAGCGCGTTGTTGGCATTATTCCCCTTGTAATCGATGTGCTCAACGTCCAGCGGTCCATGGACCATCATTATCAGGCATTTGGGTTCTGGTCGCCTGCGATTCATGACTACATCGAAATGGGTCTCGAATCGCAGATGAAATCCCCTCGCTACAAGCAACTGATGGAGATCGAGGACCCGTACTCCTATCGAGACCGACTCACAATGCCGAAGATGATCATCAATGCCGCAGGAGATCAGTACTGGCAGCCGGATTCGTGGCGCTTTTATTTCGACGACCTAAAAGGGGAGAAGAACCTCAGGTACGTTCCGAACGCCGATCACTCCATGCGTGGATCCGACGTGCAGGACACGATGCTCGCGTGGTACGCAGCCTTTCTGGATAACAAACCCCGGCCGAAGATCGGCTGGAAGGTCTCAAAAGAAGGTGTTCTGAAAGTCACAACTGACGCCGTGCCGACGACTGCAAAGCTGTGGCAGGCCACGAACACGGAGGGACGTGATTTCCGGCTGGTTAAGATCGGCCCCGCGTGGAAGTCCTCAGACCTGAGTGCGGTCAGTACGGGCGTTTATGACGTTCAACTGCCTGAGCCTGAAAAGGGCTACAGTGCGTCGTTTGTGGAACTAACTTATGAGATCGATGAAAGGCCGCTGAAGTTAACCACTGGAGTGGTTGTTACCCCCGCGGGATTGCCGTTCAAAGCGGGCAAGGCTTCGCGTTGATAGTCGTTAGCGACGTAAAGAAGTCAGGAGTCAGAAGTAAAGAAGCCAGAATGGCGGAAGTGTACGAGCTGAGCATTCTGCTGACCTCGTCCAGACGAGCTGACGCAAGTTGTGCTGCTCAGGACCACCGCCTAAAGCTTAGTGAACGTAGGGGTCACGATCCTGCTTTTTTTTCAGATAGACCTGAAACTTGCGGCGGGCTCGCTGCAGCTTCCACTCGTGATACTGGCCCTTGATGTTTCCCCAGAACGTGGTGCGCGGCCGTGGTGGCGCCCAGGAAGCAGCAGCTGAGCGGCGGTACTTCAGGGATCGGATATAGAAGTATCCGATCGCCATGCCTCCCAAGTGAGCGATATTGCTGACGGGGCCGCCGATGGATGCGTACGAGTTCAGCAACTCAATCCCGCCAAGGATCATTACGAAGTACTTCGCTTTTATCGGGAACAGGAAGCTCATTAAGACCTGCCGGTCCGGGAAAAGCATGCCGAAAGCCAGCAAGAGTCCGAAGATTGCGCCTGAGGCACCGATCGTTCTTGAGAACGGGTTGCCGAACAGCAGGTTAGCGATGACAACGCATACACCCGCACCCACGCCGCAGAGGAAATAGAACTGCAGGAATCGTTTCGTCCCCCACTGGTTCTCGAGATCAGCGCCAAACATCCACAACGCGAGCATGTTGAACAGAATGTGTCCAAACCCGTTGATGTCGTGGAAGAACATGTAAGTGGCGAGCTGCCAGACCATCAGTCGTGCTGCGACATCGTAAGGCCGCAGGAAGAAAATCTGGAAGGGGTCGCCCAGCGAGGAATGACCGATCAGGAAATGGATGAGAAAGATGCCGATATTGGCAATAAGCAGCCATTTAACACCTTGCGGAAACATGCCAGAAGACCTGAAATAAGAGCGTTCACGCAGGGACATACGGCTAGACTCGTCTGAATTCAAGGTAGCAGAGGCTTGTGACGGGGGTGCTCAGGTCTGCTTCCGCGAGTTCCTTGTGCAGCTGTGCGGAGCGGTGCGTGCCTTACGCGTCCAACTGATGCTTAGAAACTGTGACCGAGATACCGTCTGGTGGCTCCACCTGGTTCCGCGTCGGGGGCGGAGTCTCAGATCCGGCGGCGTAATCGAACTCATTCGACGTCGACGTTAACCGTTGGTTTGCGCGCGCTGAATCAGGAGAGCGCCGTATCGTCACCGTCTTCGGTGGTCGGAGAAGCGTACCTGCTCAGCAGAAAGGCAGCGAACTGTACACCTACGCCGAGCGCAAACCAGACCTGCCAGTGTGAAAACAATCCTTCGGAGATGGCGAACTCGCCCGCCCACTTCATGTCAGCGGCGAGACGCCAGAAGCCAAGCGCCCACGCCATCAGCGCAACCGGTGTCATGAGCGATGCGATCGCAAGCGCAGACTGGCGGCTTCGGTCGGCAGGCGGCTGCGTTTCACGCCTCCGGGATCTCAGTCTGATCCGTACAACCATTGGCTGATTTCAAGAGTGTACCAAGACAGAAATGGGCAACTATGTTTCGACCGCGCTGCGGGGACGGAATGATACATTATGTCTGGCAATCCTCAATCAAACCGAAAGGAACTGCACGCAAACTCAATATGCGCAGAGTGAAAACCGCGGTGATCGGCGCCGGCTTCATGGGCAAAGTCCATGCCGAAGCAATCCGGCGACTTGGAGTCGTCGATCTCGTTGCTGTTGCCGGTGTCAGCGACGACGAAGCTCGCCGCTTCGGGGCGTCGATTGGCGTCGAGAAGACGTACGGGGATTACAAGGCACTGATCGCCGACCCCGAGATCGAGGCAGTGCATGTTTGCACGCCCAACTCACTGCACTACCCGGTGTCTAAGGCGGCTATCGAAGCGGGGAAAGCGGTCCTTTGTGAGAAGCCGCTCAGCCTCTCCGCCGCAGAAGCGCAGGACATGGTGAACCTTGCGAAGGCAAAGAAGGTCGCTAACTGCGTCAACCACAACCTGCGTTACTACCCCGTAGTGCAGCAGATGCGCCGAATGATTGAAGCTGGTGAGCTCGGTGAAGTTCTCGTAGTCCAGGGAACTTATTCGCAGGACTGGCTGCTGTACGACACGGACTACAACTGGCGAATCAACCGCGCCGAAAACGGTCCGCTGCGCGTTATGGGAGACATTGGCTCGCACTGGATGGACCTGGTCCAGCATCTGACTGGCTTAAAGATTACGGAACTCTGCGCCGACCTTCAGATTGTCCATAAGACCCGTAAGCGGCCCAAGGGGGAAGTGGAGACATTCACGGGCAAGAAGCTGAAGCAGGATGATTACACCGAGGTTCCGATTGACACCGAAGATTTTGGTGCCGTCCTGCTCCATCTGGGCGACCGGGCGCGCGGAGCGTTTACGGTGAGCCAGGTGAATGCCGGTTGCAAGAACCGGTTTCAGATGGAGATCTTTGGAACCAAGTGCGGCGTTATGTGGAATCAGGAGCGTCCCGACGAACTCTGGATCGGCAACCGCAATTCGCCGAATCAGATCATTCTCAAGGATCCGGCGATGCTGCTGCCGGCGGCGGCTGCTTACGCCGATCTTCCTGGCGGTCACAGCGAAGGCTACGACGACACGCACAAGATGAACTTCCGCCGCTTCTACCGTCACGTCGCCGATCCCTCGACGCCCATCGAATACCCGACGTTTGAGGACGGTCTCCTCGGCATGAAGCTTCTCGAGAAAGTGATTGAAAGCAACGAGAAGCGCGGCTGGGTTCAAACGGGGATTTAGTCACCCAAGAGCCGCAACGAAGCGCTCGTATATTGCAGGAGCGGGGAGCCGGTTCCAGGTTTCATTCACCTGGAGCGTCAGCCACTCGTTTACCGGCCGGGCGGCAGTGACCCCGGCCGTTTCCAGCCGCAGTTGATATACAGGAGAGTTGACGTTTACCGTCTTCAGCTGGAAGATGTTGGTGCCGCCCGGAAATCTGCGGATTTCGAAATTCGGGTTCCCGGAAAGACTCTTCAAGACGACCTCTGAGGTTTCGACGGCCTTTCGAAAGCGGTCCTCAAAACCACCCAGCGTGTCCATCGCGACTGCCGCGAGGGGCCACGAGTGAGGCAGGCTACCGCCGAACATGCGTCTGGTGTGATACAAGCCGTCCAGCAGGGAAGCAGGTCCGGCGAGGATCGCTCCACTTGCGGCGTTGAAATACTTCCACATGGACACGTACACCGTATCGAACAGTGCGGTGTACTCCAGGACGGGTCGCTTGGCGTAAGCGCTGGCGATGAACAGCCTGGCACCGTCCAGATGCATCCCGATTTTTCGTTCCCTTGCCCAGGCAGAGATCTTCTTCATTTGCTCGAAATCGAACTGCTGCCCCAGCTGGCGGCGTACAGGAGTTTCGATCTGGATTGCGCCGACCGGCGTCAGCACGCGGCCGAGCTGTGCATCGTTAGCCGCTTCCTCGACCTCGTCGACCTTAAAAGTCGGGCGTCCGGGAGCCAGCGGAACCAGATTGATGCCGCTGAGAGTCTGCATGCAGTCGCCGCAGTCGCGATAGAGATGGCTTTCTGCCTGAACCAGCGCACGATGCCGTGTGCCGCACAACAGCCGGATCGCAAGCTGATTGGCGAGGGTACCTGTTGGAAGCCAGACCGCGGCTTCTTTCCCGAGGACCTGCGCCATCCGCTTTTCCAGCTTCTCGACGACGCCTCCGAGGGAGTAGCTGTCCGGCTCAACGCGATCGTCGGCGGTGAGCTTTGTGAGCAGTGCGCTGTACTCGGCCGGCGTCATTGAGATTCCGTCGCCAGACGCGAAGATACGGACAGACTGCGGGTCGCCCGCGGCGGTGTCAGCAGCCATCGCCGGGAAAGCGGCCGCGAGGGGTGCGAGAAAAGTATCGCGTCGGCGCATACCGTTCATTGTGCATGAACGGTATGCGCCCTGGGAATCAGAACGCTTCGGCCGCAGCCTCCGCGACAGCCTGATCCTGCTTGCCCATCCCGCCGCTGACACCGACGGCGCCGACAACCTCGTTGCCGCGCTTCAGCGGAACTCCACCGGCAAAGATCATTACTTTGCCGTTATTCGAGGCGTGGATTCCGAAGAACTGGTCACCCGACTGGCTGAGCTCAGCCAGCGCTTTCGTCTCAATGTCGAACGCGCGGGATGTCCAGGCCTTCTTGATGGCAATGTCGATGGAGCCAATCCACGCGCGTTCCATGCGCGCAAACGCGACGAGATTCCCGCCTGCGTCGACCACCGCAATGTTCATTGGCATACCGATTTGTTCTGCTTTGCGTTCGCCAGCTTCGATCATTCTCTTCGCGTCGGCAAGTGTGATCATAGGACCCTTTCAATAGGCATAGAGATAAGCCGCAATATCGGCCGCGTCCTGAGGTGTGACATCAAGATTCGGCATCGCAGTTCCGGGTTTGACCTTCTGCGGATACCGAATCCATTGCATCATGTCTCCGGGCGTGTTCGGCAGTGTTCCGGCCACGAACATCCGCGCATTCATGTTGGTCAGCGGCGGCCCAACCAGGCCGTGCGCGTACTTCAGTTTTGCGATCGTGTGGCATGATCCGCAGCCGTACCGGTAGATGGCAGCGGCGCCACGGTGCAGGTCGCCTTCAGCGACCGGGTTTCGTGTCAGCTGTCCTTCGCAACCGGCCAGCATCAGCAGCGGCACACAGAGAATGAGTCGCCTAATCTGCATATTGCCTCCGCGCGACGACCGAATCGCTGTGACGCAGCCATTCCGCAAACAGCCACAATCCGGCGATCATGTAAACGAGACCGCCGGGAACCCACATGATGAGACCACCAATCTGCTGATCCTCAAGCGGCGAGAGTCCCCACGCCGCGGCAGTTCGGGCATACGCCGGATAAAAGAGAGTCGGAGCAAATGTCAGCAGCGCACCGAGAGCGCTGGTGTGGATCGCGGTGGTGAACATATAGACAACGCCGGATCCGTAGGCGCTGGTGTTGCGGGCCTGAATGAGGGACCACCAGAACAACAGGGCTGACAGGAAGAACGACAGGTGCTGTGCCGAGTGGATCCACTCATTGTCGAGCGTTGCCTGAAAGAGCGTCGGAGCGTGCCATAGCCAGAGAGCGACGGCGTGAATCAGCCACGCTGCGAGCGGGGCGGTAATGAACAACCAGGCTTGCTGAACCCCTTCAGCTTTTGACCATCTTCCCGCCGTTCGGCGCCATTCGAACGGAAGCGCCCAGAGGAAGGCGACCAGAGGGCGGGACAACACGAGCAGTGGAGCGGCAATGAGCATGAGCACTTCGTGCTGTGTCATGTGCGCTGAGAACAGGACCTCGCCGAGTGGATGTAGCGGCGAAATGAGCGCGCCGACGAGGGTCAGCAGGCCAGCCCAGAAACAGATCTGCTGCCACAGCTTTATGCCCCGTGAGACGCGGGCGCCGCGGGCGTAGAGAAGTGCAGAGATCCCAATGGGAATCACGACGCCCGGATCGAATCGCCATGCAGACCACAGATCGTGCGGCTCCAGCGGCTCGCCTGCATGTGCGTATGCGACTGCTACGACGAGGGCGAACAGGGCTGTGATACGAAACGCCTTCACTCGCACCCCACAAGAATGAGTTCCGGAAACGTTTGCGCGATGAGCACGATGAGAAATCCGATGCTCAACACGATGCCGGAGAGCGCCAGTGCTCGTGACCGGCCCAGAGCACCGCCGAGTTGTCCAGGAGTCTCGCTGCCGAGTTCGCGCCACTGCGACCACGCCAGCCAACCGGCAGCCGCGGTCGGGATCATCGGAAAGATCGAAATCGCCCAAGCCGCGGGTTTCCAGCCGAACGCGCAAATCCAGTACGATATAAACCACTTCACAAGGAAGAAGATCGACCAGACGATGGGAGGTGTCAGAATGCCGGTCCAGAGTGCGACGTCACGTTTCATCAGGATCCTCCGGCGAACCGCGGACCCCAGTAAATAATGATGTACGCCGGGATCCAGATCAGCACGATGAAGTACCAGAGAATGCTGTCGACGTGAACACCTAAGCGCTGCTTCGGACCATCAAGCCCGAGTGCAACAATGACAATCAACACTGCGGTCATGATCATGTCCGCGATCGCATCCAGGCTGTGCAGGTAGAAGATTGCCCAGAATATGCTGCCGTGCACGTCCGCCTTCCAGCTGAAGTTGAGAGTGTTCATCTCGGCGAAGCGAAACGCCATGGCAGCCGAAGCCAGAACGACGTTTAGCAACAAACCGCCAATCATGGTCGAGGGTTTGTTTTGTTTCGCGCCTTCGCTCGCAACGTATGATCCGTAAGCGCTGATAATCAGCAGGACCATTGATACAGTTGCCCACGTCAGATGAGGAAGCTGCGTGCCCGGCGGCGGCCACACGTCGACACTGAGCCGCAAGTAAAAGTACATGACGAGCAGGATGAAAAACATGCTCGCCTCTATGGCGGCCAGCAGTATTTGACCCAGGTACAGCGGTGACTTGCTGGACACCTGATACGGCGGCAAATGCGAAAGGTCGAGGGTGCGGCTTGCTGTCATGGCTCAATCTCCACGGGCCGTCGAGGCCAGAACCAGCCGACAAGGCCGATGAACGCCAGCATCAGGGCAAGGTAGTAGTATTTGAAGGCGAAGATCGATCCGAATAAGCCGATGCTGCCGCCCAACGCCGTCAGGAAGGGCCAGATGCTTGATCCTGGCAGTACGAGTCGGAATTCGGGGTCGGCATCCATGAAGGTGGTGACGACTACCTCTCTCCGATCCGCCCGAAGTCCGGTGGCGACGGCTCGCTTCTCCGGAGGGTCCCAGAGCGGATACCGGCCAGCGACCACAGGGAGGTGCACGAAGTTGTAGTTCGGTGGCGGAGAGCTTGTCGCCCATTCGAGAGTTCCGGCATCCCAGGGGTTGTCGCCGGCGACACGATCCCCTTTAAGGCTGCTGAGGCAATTGAGGATGAACATCAGGCCGCCAACAGCTATCGTGTAAGCGCCGAGAGTCGCGATCAGATTATACGGGTCCCATCCCATCTCGCCGTTGTAGGTGTAGATTCGGCGCGGCATGCCGTGGAGCCCAAGGATGTGCATCGGGAAGAACGTCAGATTGAAACCGATAAACAGGAACCAGAACGCGATTTTCGCGAGTGTCTCGTTCAGCAGGCGACCGGTGATCTTGGGATACCAGTGATGGAACGCGGCAAAGAGTGGGAAGACCGCACCGCCAATCAGGACATAGTGGAAGTGGGCGACGACAAAGAATGTGTCATGCACCTGGATGTCGATTGGAATCGACGCGAGCATTACGCCTGAGAGTCCGCCAAGAACGAAGATGAATATGAACCCGAGGACGAAGTGCATGGCAGCGGTTAGTCGTATTCGTCCGGTCCAAAGCGTTGCGAGCCAGCAGAAAATCTGAATGCCGCTGGTGACCGCGATCATCATGCTGGAGGCGGTGAAGTAAGCCTCACCGATCTGCGGCAGTCCGGTCGCGAACATATGGTGGACCCATAGTCCGAACGCGATGAACGCATTTGCGACCTGAGCAAGCACCATGGCCGGATATCCGAAAATCTCGCGCCGGGAGTGCACCTCTAAAACCGTCGAGAGAAGACCAATACCCGGTATGAAGAAGATGTAGACCTCGGGGTGCCCAAAGAACCAGAACACGTGTTGATACAGCAGAGGGTCACCGCCTTCGGCTGGGTTGACGAAATGCGTGCCGATCGTTCTGTCGTTCAGCAGCATTACCGTGCTGCAGACCATCACAGCCGGCATGGCAAATATGATCATGAACGACTGGATAAGCATGCTCCAGCAGTAAATCGGCATCCGGTTCAGCGTCATGCCGGGTGCCCGCATTCGCATAAGCGTCGCGATCAGCTCCGTCGCGACGCACAGCGCCGAGATCTCCGTGAACGTGATCATCTGCGCCCAGAAGTCAACGCCCTTGCCGGTTGAGTACTGCGGACCGGAAAGCGGAGGATATGAAAACCAGCCCGCATCCGGAATCGAGTTCATTAGTACGCCGATGTACAGAGTGAGTCCGCCGAACAGGTACATGTAGTAGCCGAATGCGTTCAGGCGGGGAAATGCCACGTTCCGGGTGCCGAGCATCAGCGGCACGAGATACACACCCATTCCCTCCATCACCGGGATCGCGAAGAGAAACATCATTGTCGTGCCGTGCAGGGTGAAGATCTGGTTGTATTTCTCTGCCGACAGGAAAGTGTTGTCCGCACTTGCCAGCTGAGTTCGCATTAAGAGCGCTTCGATACCGCCGATACACAGGAAGATGAATGCAGTGATGATGTATCGAAGACCGATGGCCTGATGGGTGGTATACGAAAACCAGCTCAGGAAGCCCAGCGGATGCCGCCACGATCGCTCGAGCGCTTCAACGTCATCAACCGACCTCGGTGTTTCGCGAACGATGCTCATTTCAGGCTCTCCAGATAGTCGAGCAATGGTTCCACTTCATCCGACTTCAGCGCGACAGTCGCCATGTGATTTCCTGGTTTGATGTTTTGGGGATCAGCGATCCACCCTCCGAGATTCCCTTTGGTATTCGGGAGCGTTCCGGCAGCGATGCTGAGACGGCTGCCGAAATGCGTCAGGTCAGGGCCGACTTGCCCGTTCGCCGGAGTTCCGCTGATGTTATGGCAAAGGACACAGGGGTTGTTCAGAAAGACCTGCTGGCCGCGCAACTTCATGGGATCATTCGGCTGCACGGCAGGCTGACGCTGTGCGTCGGCCCACTTCTCGAAGTCCTGCTCGGATTCCGCGACGAGCCAGAAGGCCATGTGGGCATGTTGTGCTCCGCAGAATTCCGCACATTGGCCGCGGAAGCGTCCGGGATGATCGGCCTGGATCCACTCCACGTTGACTCGAGACGGAATGAGGTCTCTTTTGCCGTGGAGGTTCGGCACCCAGAAACTGTGAATGACGTCGTTTGACAGACCGCGAATCATTACCGGACGACCGACAGGGATGTGGATTTCGTTCGCTGTGATGATGATCTTGCTGGCGTCGTCGTTGAGGTACCGAACGAACCACCACCACTGATTGCCTGTAACCTCAATCGCGATGCCATTCCTGCGATCACCCAGGGAAGAGATCGCTTTGCCTGTCGCGATGCTGATCACGATGAGTCCAAGCAGGATAACCACAGTAGCTGCGGACGCAGCCGTGACAATCCGCTTCAGGCGATTCTCGGTTGCTTCTGAAGGCTTGTGCGTTGTCTCCAGCGGCTCTTGTTCGATGCCGCGATGTTTACGTGTGAGCGCGAGAAGCACCACCGCTATGACGATCACGAAGATGACTGCCA
The DNA here is from genome assembly GCA_963794765.1 of Bryobacteraceae bacterium. Taxonomy (GTDB): domain Bacteria; phylum Acidobacteriota; class Terriglobia; order Bryobacterales; family Bryobacteraceae; genus JAWXCM01. The sequence goes on from CAWCGC010000022.1 coordinate 67,476, forward strand.
ACAGCCAGAAGAATCCCCACCACAACGTTGCGATCCGGTCCGACTGGGTTCCTGCCGGCGAGAGCGCGGATTGCTGCTGCCCGGCACAGGTTGCGGCCAGTGCCAGAGCAGAGAGCATCCGTTTCATCTGGTCTCTCCGGGTACCTTGTTCTGAATCGTATTCGGATTCATCTCAACGGTGTCCTGGCGCGGCGACACTGCGGACTTCGGCTGTTTGCCGTTCATGGACTCGACGTACGCCACAAGCTGCCAGATCTGATACTCAGGGATTCTGCCGCCCCAGGTTGGCATACCGTTTGGGCGGCCTTTGACGATGGTGTTAAAAATCTGCGCCGGCTCATCGCCATAGACCCACTGCGCCTTGTCCTTGATGAGCGGAGGACCGATCCCGCCCGCGCCGTTCGCGTGGCAGCCAGAGCAGTTGTACCAGTTGTAGAGCCGGTTTCCTTCGCTGATGTCATAGGCAGCGCCGTGATACGGATTCGATACGAGCCTCTGAGGGAGCGGCGGTCCTGGCTGTAGTTCGCTGGTCGGTGCAGCGTCGCTGTAAACAGCAACTCGTGCGGGTTCGGGACGCACATCGCGTTTCTCCCGCTGACACGAGGTTATGGCCAAACACAACGCGATCAACGCGATTTTGCGCATACGATTTGTCCCTCCGCCGGTTGCGGTACACCGTATTCGGCAAGTACCGCCTGAATCGCTGCACACTGATGTTCCAGTGCCTGGTTAAGCTGTGTCTGCAATGCCGTTTCCCCCTTGCGAACGCCTGCCGAGATGTTGAAGGCGAATGGCAGTTGTCCCCATCGTTCCGGCTTTACGGGGACGACTTCCAGCGGTACACGCAACTTTTTGGAGAAGTAACCCGCGACAGGACCCCACACGATTGCGACATCCACTTGCTGGTCGGCAACGGCGTTGATCAGCTTTGCGGGAGGGTTCGGCTCGTCAACCGGTCCGTACATCAGAAACGGAACGAAGTTGCCCACGATCCCGCGGGCGGCCAGCATATTAGCCGGAGGCGCAAGATCCTTGCCCACCAGATGCACTCCGATCTTCCAGGTTGAAAAGCGCTTATCGTCCAACGACTGAACATGGAGAGCACGATCTTTGCGAGATGCGAAAACATACGTGGATCGGTACCACGGTGTTGTCGCCAGAACCATGTCGGAATCGGACGGCATGCTCATCACGACATCGCATGCATGCTCATTCAGCGCATTGCGCACGAAACCACGCCGCATCGACCACCAGGTGTATTCGACCTTCTCCCCGAGATCCTGCGCAATCAGGTCCGCGATGCGGTTTTCGAACCCCTGCTGCTGTTGGTTTGAAAACGGAAGGTTATTTGGGTCCGAGCAGACACGCAATACGGGACCACTCGCGAGAGCGGTCAAGCCGAAAACAAAGAGAATACAACTACCGAAGCGAAAAGACATAAAGCATTCCGCCTGGAGTTGTGAATTTCGGAAGATCTGTCATGGCGTTGACAAACCCCAGAGCGCCGGTCCCGTCCTGCGGATTCAAACCGCCCGATACGATGGCTCCCGACCAACCGCCCACACCTGAAAGAACTGCTATGTACTGAATGCCATCCGGCCCTTTGTACGTTACTGGCTGACCAATGATGCCCGACCCCGTCTTGAACTGCCACAGAACGTTTCCGTTGCGGGCGTCGAGGGCTTTGAACCAGCCCTCCATGTTGCCGTAGAAGACGACATCGCCCGCGGTCACCAGCGCACCGCTCCATGCCGGGAAGATCTCTTTCACCGCCCAGACGGTCTTGTTGGAAACAGGATCGTACGCGCTGAACTCACCCCGGTTGCCGCCAGGCCCTGCATACATGCGAACTTCTGCCCCGAGATAAGGCGTGCCCGAGATGAAATTCGCCTGGGTGCCCTGCATTTCGAAGCAGAGATTGTTGTGCGGGATGTACAACCATCCCGTTTTCGGAGAGAAGGCAGAAGGCTGCCAGTCTTTGCCGCCGGGAGGCGCGGGACACATGTCGCGTGTTGTCTTGAAGCCTGTGCTCTTTGCCTGGTTCACCTGCAGTCTTGCCGGTCTTCTTGTCGACTCCGAAACTGGTGTTCAGGTACGCGAATGGCTCGGCGGAAATAACTTCGCCAGTCGCACGGTCCATGATGTACATCCGGCCATTGCGATCGGGATGCGCAAGAACCTTGCGCAACCTGCCCCCGATATTGAGGTCAAGCAGGATGTTTTCGTTGACCCCGTCGTAATCATGTTCGTCATGCGGGTTGAGTTGGTAAGCCCAGATCGCCTCGCCTGTTTCCGGTCGTCGTGCGAATAGCGTTGAGCCCCACTTGTTTTCTCCGGGCCGATGTCCGGATTCCACGGTGACGCATTCGATGTGCCGTAGTAGATCAGGTCAAGATCGGGATCGTACGAAATCCAGCTCCACGCGGCTGCGCCTCCGATCTTCCACAGTTCGCCGGGCCACGTTTTCACGCCGAGATCTTTGCCCTGATCCTGCGAGTAATAGGGCTTGAAGTTCGGTCCGATCAGAACGTCCTTGTCGGGACCGGTGTGATGTGCTCGCCACTTGAGCTTCCCTGTCGCGGCGTCAAGACCTGCAAGCCAGCCGCGAACCCCAAACTCGCCGCCACTGTTGCCGACAAGAACAGTACCCTTGACGACCAGGGGCGCCATAGTGATCGACTCGCCGAGATTGATGTCACCGAGTTTGGTCTTCCAGACTTGCTTTCCGGTGTTGGCGTCGACACAGACCGTCTGGACGTCGAGCGTGTTGTAGTAGATCTTGCCGTTGGAGTATGCTGCGCCGCGATTGACGTGATCGCAGCAGGCGACGCCTTTCGCCGCTGCCTGCGGCTGGGGCGAATAGCTCCACTTGAGGGGACCGCCGGGCTTGGTCAGATCGAGAGCGTACAGAATATTCGGCCATGGGGTCACGATGTACATCGTGTTGTTCACGACGAGCGGAGCGGCTTCATGTCCGCGCGTCAGCCCGGTTGAAAAAGTCCACGCAAGCTTCAGGCTTTTGACATTTCCGGTATTGATCTCGGTCAGCGTGCTGTACCGTGTGCTGGCGTAGTTCTTAGCCGGCATGATCCACTGGCCGTCATCGGCCTGATTCTGGATCTGGCCGATTGCCGGAGCCGAAAAGAAATATGGGGAGGCCAGCAACAAGACGCACCATACGGGTAAGCCGAGCCTGACAGAGTAGTAGCGATTCGAGTTCATGCTTTAGCGCTCGTCTTTACGGGGCCTGCGACACGGCAGCCTCGAGCGAGCAAAGCCGATCGAACAGCGATCAGCGCCGCAGTGCCCTCGCCGTCAGGTAAGATGCTGGATCAGAAAAAATGCTACAGCCACCAAGGTTTATCCGAGGTTAGCGCCGAAACAAATACAGGGAGAATTGTAATCAGCTTCCGTTCCGCAGACCGTGCTTTGCGGACGAGCTTTGGATCATTCGCTCGACGTCTTCCGGCTGGAAGAACAATTCGTCGCTGATGAGCTGAGACCCGCTGAGTGTGTGACGAGCGATTCCCAGTGTGGAATGGCGGGTCCCGGTGAAGACGTGAAAGATCTCATGTGCAATCACGCGCCCGAGGGCTCTCCCCATCAGTTCGTGTGTGGTCCGGAATTGATCGCCCCAAAGGGCGGGCCGGACTACTGCTCGCACCTGATCGCAAAACACTTCGATAAACGGAAGAACCTTCCCGTCGGTGGTATGCGCGAGCGCAAGGGGCAGGGAACTGGAAGCCTTCTGAACCGGACCGCCGTCGAGCCTGCAGTTTCCCTTTAGCTTAATCAGCATCAGGTCACTAAACTCGGCCCATGGTCCGAGTTCGTTGAAGAGCTTGAGATCGAAGGTGAACCCGGCGTTCTGCATGACGGTACCGAGTTCAGTCCGAATCACGGACAGCGTTCGTTCCGAGTGCGGCTGATCGAACTGAAGGATCAGTGTGGTATTTCGGACGGGAGTGTCAGCAGCATTGACACAAGCGGCAAAGACAGCCACGAGTGTGAGCGCAACGGCAGTGCGAGCGTATGCGGTAACAGGGCGCATAACAGACCACACGAGGGTCTCAACATCCTATATTAAGACGAAAATCGTGCAGTCTGTTGCGACACTTTCAGAGCAAGTTGAAGCTGTCAGCCGTTCAACAGTCCTCGGATCCGGCCCTCCACTTGCGCACGAACCTTCTCCTCGGGCATGAATTGCTTCAACAAGCCGGGGAGCTCGACGTCAATGGTGACGTCTTTCTCCGTCACAAAAACCTGCCCTTTGATGGGTGCGCTGAAGAAACCCATTCGCCCGACGAACGCAAAATCCATGTTATTGCCGTTCCACTGCCGGTTCATGTCCGTAATCTTGACCGGGCCTGAAGCAGCACTTGCCAGCAGCTGATCCGCCGAGTCGTTAACGATCTTCTTCGCACCTTCCAGGCCTTTATCGTGGTTTACTGTGACACGCATGAATCGATCCGCATATACGACGGTCCCGTGGCCCGGGGGTTTCAGCCGGGTTGCGCAAGAGCTGGTTCCGCAAGAACTGGTTGCACACGAGACGAGCGCGAATAGCGGATATCGGCCGGCTGTTGCTCACGTTCCTCAGGGGTCACTATTCGGCCCTTTGCGGGATTTACAGTTACACTGTCCGCCGGCTTCTGCAGGTTGCGCATAGCTGCGTGTAGCCTGGCAGTGCCAGTACGCCTCTAAGACGTCCCTCAGGTTACGTCCGAGACAACGATGTCCCAGGAAGGAAATCCCCAATGAGTTCACCATCCCCGGTTCAGGCCGCACCGCAAACCTGCACTGTAAAGACACTTCCGCCTGAGCTTTGGGCTCAAGCGGCACAAAAGGCGATCGAAACAAATCCCGCGAACGCCCTCCCGGTGAGTAACTTCAGTTCGGCTCTCCGCAATGCGGTGCTGCCTCCAGAGCATCTCGCGTTACTCACCGGAAAGAGATGGCCGGCATCTGGTGTCCGACTTACCGTCGGTTTTCTGGACAATCCACCAGCCGATCTCCGAGCCCGATTGTTAAGTCATATGAATGCCTGGGGTCAAGTGGCGAATGTGAGATTCGTGGAATCGTCCTCCAATCCCCAGGTGCGGATTGCACGCAATGCGGGGGATGGCTATTGGTCGTACATCGGAACCGATATCCTGTCAATTCCCGCCAACCAGCCCACCATGAACCTCGATTCGTTTGCGATGGCTACGGCGGATTCCGAGTTCCATCGGGTCGTTCGCCACGAAACGGGTCATACACTCGGATTTCCGCATGAGCACACTCGCAGCCAGATCGTAAATCGCATCGATCGTGAAAAAGCGATCTCCTACTTTATGGCGAGCCAGGGCTGGAGTCGCGATCAGGTCATCGCTCAGGTACTGACGCCTCTGGATGATTCTGCCCTGATTGCGACAGCGCAGGCGGACACGCAGTCGGTCATGTGTTACTGGCTGCCTGCGTCCATTATGAAGGACGGCATCGCCGTGACAGGCGGTACCGATATCGACCAGCTGGACGCGCAGTTTGCCGCTCAGGTTTACCCGATTCCGCGACAATCGAGCAAGGCCGCGCCGTCAATCGTCGCATTCGCTAACCGGCTTTGGGCATCTTTCGTCGCGAATAACAGCACGAATCAGCTCCTCGTTTGCTCTTCCGGAGATGGGCAGGTCTGGACCGATAACACCCTCGTTCATGGCGAGCTGAGCAAGACGGCCCCGTCGATGGCAGTCTTCAACAACAGAGCCTGGATTTCATTCATCGCAAACAATTCGAGTAACCAGGTACTCGTCAGCTCGTCGGCTGATGGGCAGACATGGACTGGCAACACTCCCGTCCACGGGGAATCGAGCAAGACAGCGCCTTCGATGGCCGCTTTCAGGAATCGCGTCTATGTAGCTTTCGTCGCCAACAACAACAGCAACAACGTCCTGATCTGCTCATCCGCGGACGGTCAGACCTGGACGGGGAATTCCCTTGTGCACGGAGGAGAGTCGAGCAAGACTGCAGCTTCACTCGCCGTATTCAACAACCGACTCTATGTAGCTTTTGTCGCGAACAACAACAGCAACAACGTCCTGATCTGCTCGACCGCGGATGGACAGACCTGGACCGGCAACTCGCTTGTCCATGGCGGCGAGTCGAGCAAGACTGCACCGTCTCTCGCGGTTTTCAACAATCGCCTGTACGTGGCTTTCATCGCGAACAACAACAGCAACCAGGTTCTGGTCTGTTCGACGGCAGACGGAGCGAACTGGACCGGGAATGAGTTGGTGCACGGCGGAGAATCAAGCAAGGACGCTCCGTCACTGGCGGCCTTTAACAACCGCCTGTATGTGTCGTTCATTGCGAACAACAGCAGCAATCAGGTCCTGCTTTGCTCCACGCCCGACGGAGTGAACTGGACGGGAAATATCGTGATCTGATGCTGTGCCCGGAGACCGCTTTACCGAGCGGCCTCCGGCTCTTCCCGCTTCAGATATGAATCCATCAGCGTCTTCATTTGAGAGTCACCCCTGATCGCAACTTCCCTGAAGACTGCTTTCTTTTCTTCGGATGTTCCCTCGACGATCGGCTCCGGAGCTCCGGCGTTCAGATATGCCGAGAATCTTGCCTGCAGTTCCTGAAGGCTCACTTCACCTCTGCCTGAAATACGAATGTTCAAGTGCTCTCCCCCGGTCCAGCGGATGACAATCGGTGACGGCTGTGAACCGCAGCTGGTCTGATGCCCCGTCCAGATCTTCCTTAATATCACGTCAACCTTCTCGCGCCGGCCTGGTGGAAATATTTCATAGGGCCGGTGATCTTTTTCCCGCATCTTCAGAGTTTGTGATCTACTCGTGTACCTCGGGGCGTCGCTCCGCCGTGTTGGTTTGGATTCTTGCAGGATGTGCAGTCGTCCCACTCGAGGGCCAGAAGATCAAGGTCGAGGTCGATCCCGGAGCGGATTTCTCTCGAGTGAGGCTGTACCAGTGGCGAACGCATCCCGTTTTGGAAAAACATCCCGAAATGAAAGAGGTCTACGGCACGGCGATCCAGCTGGTTATGCAAGAGGGGAACGCGCAGCTGAGCAAACGGGGTTTGCAGCCTGACGAATTCTCGCCGGACGTCTTTGTCACCTTCCTCTTGCAGGCCACACCCGAATCACGAACCGTCACCACGACGAGTCCGGATCCGTGGTGGGGATACGGATACGGGTGGTACTCACCTCCGGCCTGGACAACGACAACTGTTGAAAACTATCTGCAGGGAATGCTGGTGCTGGATATCGTGGACGCCCGCAGCTCAAAGCTGCTTTGGCGCGCCTATTGCAGCAAAAACATCGAGGATTTCCGGAACCGGGACAAGGATATCAGGAAGGTCGTGCGAAAGGCGCTTGAGCGGTTCCCGTCCTCCCGGAAGTAGAGATTTGAACTGCACTGCCAGCCGAGTTACGATCTTCACCGCCGTCCTTCGGGAACATGACGGATTTGCCGATCAGCCACTGCATCAGTTTAATTTTTTGGATCAGACTGCGATGGCTCGGCATCGTCGCAGTGAGTCCGGCCGCAGATTGTGAAAGATGCTTCGCGGTGAAGTTCTGGCCGGTGAAGGAAAGGAAAGCGATGAAACTGGCGTTCGTGGTATTTCCGGCCATATTGTGCCACGTCGCGCTGGCGGCAGATGAAGTTTCCACCTTTCGCAGCTATGTGGACACCGAACTCTGTGCGCGGCTCATGGTGGGGCCTATTACACAGTCGCGCGTAAGCTGCAGCACCGAGACGGCGAAGGAGAAGCCCGGAACGGTTTTGGTGAGACTGAGCAACAACATGGTCCTGTCTGTGAATAAGGAAAAGATGATCCAACCGCTGGTTGGGCAGTTCGCCGAGGTCACGGGAACGGTGAAGACAAAAGCCGGAACCATGAAGCTGACCGACGCCAAACCGATCGACCCAAACGCGATTGCCGCAGCAGACGAACGTAAGCTTCTTGAACGGGATCGTCCTGCAACGGACCCAAAGGTATGGGAAAAGGTCCGCCATGAACTGGCCATGATGCCGTACGTCACTGAGTTTGATTTCATCTCCTTCAACTTGTCCGGATCCGATGTGATCCTGACGGGGTGGACGGTACGGCAGACAAACCGCGATTACGCCTATAACGTGGTGAAGGACATAAAGGGAGTGGAGACCGTCGTCAACAACATCGAAATTTTGCCGCTGGGAAGCTTCGACATGCAGATTCGGGCAGCCGCCAGGGTCGCCCTTCAGCGAAATCTTTCGCGATACTTCTGGGGCAGCGGCTCTGACATCAAGATCGTCGTAAAGAACGGACAGATCATCCTGTTGGGCACAGTGGCGACGAAGGCTGACTCTGATATTGCGACCATTCAGTGCAACTCCGTGCGAAATGCGTTCAAAGTGTTCAATATGCTCCGAGTTGACAATTCATCCCAGAACAAGAAGTCGAGCTGACTTCGAACGAGGTTTGTGGTCAGCTATGAAGCTCGCGAAAGGGAAACACATGTTTGAGAATAGAAAGCTCGCTGGTCAGCGGATTCTGGGCTGCTCCGCTGTCCTGCTTCTGACAGCGGTTACGGGTTGCACCCACAAGACCGAATCGGCGGAGTTGAAGAAGATGCCTCCCAATGCTCAGTTCTCGGGGTTCCTGAGCAAATATGACGGTCTGAAGCAGAGTTCGAACTTCGAAAACACTTTGACCTACGTGAAGCAGGATGATGCGAAGAACGTTCACAAATACTACGCCGTGATCATCGATCCAGTGGAAGTCTATGCGGCAACAAACGCAGATACGACGAAGATCCCGGATCGAGGAAGGACCGCTCTGGCCGAGTATTTCCACAATGCCATCACGAGAGCGGTCTCCGATGCCTTCCCCGTGGCGCGCGAACCCGGACCGCTTGTACTTCGGCTACGGACTGCGCTGATCGGAGTCGACACATCCAGCCAGCCAACCGGAGAGAAGGGTGACGACGCTTTGGAGCACGGCGTGGATATCGGAAAGGTCGGTGTCGAGATGGAGATGGTCGATTCCGTCACTGGAGAACAAATCGTCGCAGCGGTCGACCGTCAGAATCTCGGCCAGGGTGCCGTCGTCGGCTCCGTTAATTTTTCCCGCGATCAGAAGTTCGAAGCAGCGAAGGAAGCTTGCGACGGATGGGCAGCCCGGCTTCGCGACTTTCTGGATTCGGCGCAGGATCTTCCGGCCGAAGACGCGAAGCGGGCGGATGCGAGTTACAAGCCTTATGGGGATGCTCCGCGGGCCAAGTAGTCCACGACGCTATACAGGAGACGCGAGTGGTTTAACCGGGCGGACGACGGCGTTCTCTGCTGTTGAGCAACGTCCGAAAACAGATCCGGCACGGATGCGGAGCGCCGGTGCCGGCTCGCTCTATCCAGTTTGCTCTTTGACACGAAACGTTTTGGTAAGCGCTGTGGCTGATAGCTGATCTTCACAGGGGCAGGTTCAGCTGCCGTAGCCGGAGGAGTTGGCACGAATGTGGTTGTCTCGCTCCAGCACGGGGACTCGTGGTCATCAAGCGCGAGGAGATTGTTAACTCGACGTCCCTGGTTTACCTCATCCATTATGTAGACATACTCCTGTGCGAGGCCGGCTCCAGATTCATTCGGAGAATGCGATTGTTCACACCTGTTCGTGCAGGTGGGGTTGCCGTACTTAGCCCGTTATCCCGGATCAGAGCATTCTGCAGGATCCCAACGAGGTATCTTCCATCCGGCGTGATCGCCAGACCCTCCCTCCCACGATTTGCCTGATGCCCGGATGTGTTGTAATCCGGGTAGATCTCGAGCGAATTACCATCGCTGTCCATGTCGCCAGCAGGCTTGCCGATCTGAAACTTTGAGGGAACGGTCACGCGCCAGATGAGATAACCATCGCGATCAAACTCGTAAATGTAGCGACCGTACTCGTCAGACACGTAAAACGTGTTGTCCGGACTGAGCCGAACACCTTCCGGATCGAAGCTCAGCGTCGCATCGGGATCGGACTTAAATGTGTACGCATCAGCCCCAGCCCCTGATTTCCGCCGCCCACGGAGCTCGGTACGGGAGTTCTCGGGAGCCTTGGTCTCGTCTCAGTCGCTGATGTATGGCGTCCGCGAGCCACTGCCAGCGGGGTGAGGAGCGCGTGCATGCAGCCGCACTCCGCCCGCCTGGTGTGTCTGAATCAGAATGTAAAGCGAACCGCCAGCTGAATCTGGCGAGGCGTTCTGGATGCATTGAACTGGCCCAGAGTGGGATTCACCTGGTTCCCGTTCGCGTCGAAACGCGCCGTGGTGTCGAACGAACTAAACTGCGTGTGGTTAAAGACGTTGTATGCTTCGGCGCGGAATTGCAGCCGGAACGGTTCGCGAATCGGGAAATTCTTGAAGATCGAAAGATCCCAATTGTTGGTTCCGGGGCCGCGCAGCACTGTGCGTCCTGCGTTGCCGAGGGTGCCGACGGCAGGCAACCGGAACACATCCGTGCGGAAGTTCTTCGAGAACGTCCTGTCGCCTTTGGGCAGCACCGGATCTCCAATCACATCGATGCGGGGACCCTGCGAGGTTGTACCCGTGATGTCGGCATTATTGGTGGTGGTGAAGCCCACGCCACTCGGAGATCCGCTGATGAATGCGTTGATGCCCGAAATCTCCCAGCCGTTGAGAGTCCATTTCGAGATCGGATTGCTGTACCAAACTCTCGGTGTCTGGTACAGGAAGTTCATCCGCAAATTGTGAGTGCGGTCATACGTCGAAAGACCGTAGTTGTAGTGCCGGGCGGGCACAAACGGATTGACCGTGTTGCCGTCGAAGTCCACGGCATCGAGGAACTTGGACCAGGTGTATGAAGTTCCGAACTGGAAGCCCTTCGAGAAGCGGCGGTTGACCGTGGTCTGCCACGAGTGATAGTTCGAAGTCGCGCCCCAGTTCTGATACGTTACACCTGCGAAGCCCAGATAGTTAGACCGCAGGAAGTTGGCGGGCAGAGGTGAACGGCTGGCCGTGCTTGTATCGATGTTCGCGGGATTGAAGTTTGCCCCAAGCGGAACGGGAGCCATGTCAAAGCCCCAGTTCAGGTGCCGGCCAAGATTGCCGACATATCCGGTGTCGAGGACGAACCCCCAGCCAAGGTTTTGCTGAATGCCGAAGCTCATGTTGTAGTTGGTCGCAATCCCCATGGGGTCCTGACGATACGTAAAGCTCGGGGGCGAAAGCAGACCACCGGAAGTTCCGAGCGCACTCAGAGTGCTGTAGGGCACAGTCACGTTCTGGACCAGTGGCACAACGGTTTCGCTGCCAGGGGCTCCTTCGCCGTTCGCGCCTGAGCTCTGGAAGAGACCAAATCCGCCGCGAACTGCGGTTTTGCCATTGCCGAAGACATCCCATGCAAAGCCGAAGCGTGGATTGTACTGGAGTCCTGGATCGTGAACCAGGCCGCGGGGGACGCCGGGCTGGTTGTTCAAGACCACCCCGTCAGCAACATTGCCCACACCTGGAACCAGTTGTCCGATCGCAACCGCTGGATAAATGGTTCCGCTGATCGGGTCGATTCCCCGACGCGCGCCGTTGACAAGCGTCGGCCGGATAAGCACAGGCGCAGCAGCAGCCGTCCAGGCTGCTGGATTGAACGCACCAGCGACATGGTTTGTGTACGGAGTCATCGGCTTAACAAATCGCAGGCCTATCTCGAGCGAGAAGCGTCTGTTCACCTTCCAGCTGTCCTGGACGAACCACTCATAAGCTTTGTAGATCGTGGAAGTCTGGACGACCCTGTTCGGTTGCGCAGCAGAAGCAAACACGCCCAGGAGCGTATTCGCGTACGCGTAGCCAGTATCGAGCGGATTGTTCGTGTCGACGGAGAAGTTCAAAGTGCCGCGGTTCGTCGAAGCGGGGCTGATGACACTCTGACGGTTGAGGAAGATGCCTGCCTTCACGTTGTGCGAACGGAACGTCTTCGAAATGTTGTCGGTGATGCTGTACGTCTTGTAATTTCCGGCAGCAGGGATGTTGGTGAGCGTAATGTTCGCCGGATTCGGAATACCAAGAAACGTGGCGTTCGGAATCAACCCCAGGGGGTTGGAGGCGGGGAAGATGTCCGGAGCGTTATAGCCAACGGTCGACCGGGAAATCTGCGATAACACGTCGGCAGGAATGTCTTCGTGCTCTACGCGCCAGTTATCGCCGAGCACGAGTTCATTCACCAGCGTGGGCGAGAAGATGTGGTGATAGCGCGCCGAAACAATGTTTCCGACGGTCTCGAAAGTGCGGTACTCCGCCGGCCAGTTCGAGTTCGGCGTTGCGAGGCCCATGGTGCCCGTCTGCGTGTCTCTCTGGCGCGACCAGGTCACGCTGATGAGGTCGCTCGACGTCAGATTGTTATCGATTTTCATGGTTTGCAAACGCTGCGGTTTGTCGAGTTCAACCTGGTTGACGTAGTTGTACTGACCGCCCGAGATCTGCCGATTCGAGAAGTTCGGCAGAGGCAGGAACTTCAGCAGGGCCTGCCCATTCGGATCGATGCGATTCGCCGGAACGATGTTGCCGGGGAAGGGCAATCCGGTGAGCGGGTCCTTAATCACGATCGGGCGATTGTTCACGTCCACCGTCTGCGAGAAATCGCCTGCGCGCTCCAGCGCTGAAGGCATATTCACGAAAGTGGTCGGAACACCGGTCTTTTGCGGCCAGAACTCCTGCGACCAGAAAAAGAACAGCTTATTCTTTTCCGTATTGAACAGCTTCGGAATGTAAGCCGGTCCGCCAATGGTGTATGAGTACATGTTGTACCGATACCGGGGCTTCACGACACCATTTCGATTATTGAAAAAATCGTTGGCGTTGAACTGTTCATGACGCTTGAAGTAATTAAAGCTGCCGTGGAAATCGCGCGTGCCGGATTTGCCGATCATCAGAACGCCGGCGCCCCGCATACGTCCGTACTCCGCCTGGTAATTGTTCAGCAGTACCTTGACTTCGGCGATCGCATCTATGCTGATGTTGGCGGTTGCGATCCAGCCCACACCGCTGTCCTGCGTCTGCACGCCATCCATCGTCGTGCCGATTGCGTTGCGACGGTTACCATTGACCGAAAGCCCAATCGCGAAGTTCCTGTCCGGAGCGTCGGGCGCGTTCGTGTCAACAACACCCGGCAGCAACTGCAGGAAGGTGACCACATTCCTGCCCTTGATTGGCTGATTATCGATCTGTTGTGTGGTAAGCACGCCCGACTTCTCGCCACTCTCAGTCTGTACGACAGCGATATCGGCTTTGACCGTAACGCTCTCTGAAGTCTGGCCCAACTGAAGAACGAGAGTTCCAGCCGACAGACGTTCGGCTGCGGTCAGCTGCAGTCCGGTCTTCTCCACACTCTTGAAACCTTGCGCTGAAATCGAGAGATTGTAATCGCCGGGTTCGAGCGCGTACAGCGTGAAATTGCCATCGGACAGCGTTTTGGTTTTTCGCTGTGCCGATGTGGCGGTTTGGGTGAGGGTGACGTCTGCATTCGCAATGGCCGCACCAGACGGGTCAGTGACGGTCCCGAGGATCGTTCCCGTGATCGTCTGAGCATTTAACGACGCGGACGCGAGGAACAAAGCAGTGACAACTCTGCCGAAAAATGGCAACAAGGCCTGACGCATAGGACACTTCTCCTCAAAGCGAGAATCGCGGATGACTGTAGGCTATTTCAGCACGAGCTGACACGCAACCCGGGCCGGTCCGGGTGTCCAGGTTACTGGACAAATTGGGTAGATTCAGGACAGCGGTTTTCCCCAGACTTCGACCTCAACGTAATGATTGGAACCATTTACGTTATTTCCGCTGGAATATAGCCGCACGTATCGGCCCTCCACGCCGCGGGCGTCGATGAGCTTCCCTTCCGACGTTTCGATGTAGTTCTGATCCTTGCCGATCCCCACCCCGTCCGAATTGTCGACATCGTTGTTGAAGATCGTATGGACGCCCGTAATGAAGTCGGGATCGTCGGCCGTCTGGACGACAACGCCTTTATAAACCCGGGGTTGCTTGTGATAGTGCCAGAGCAAAACCGCGTAGATCGTGCTGCGCTTCTTCAGATCGATCGTGATGTACTGTGGGCCCTGCGGCAGTTCGACGGAGGTCCCGTCGGCGCCCGACTTCTCTCCGTCTGTGACAAAAGAAAGCTCACCTGAAACCGGATCGGCACCAGAACCCGACACGCGCTTGCCCCGGGCGAGATTCTCCGTGCCCGCCGGCGCCAGAAACGGCGGGCGCGGACCCTTCCTCGGCTTCTCGAGGTTGGGAACCTGCAGATTTTGTGGGGTGCCTTCGAACATCGGCTTCGGAAGTTCGAGCGGCAAAGGCGCAAGATCACTGGCGGCCGGCAACAACGCTGCTGCGGCGAGAAAGGCAATTACTCTGTGCATCTGAGATTTAGTTTCTACGGAACGTCAGACCCCGCTCAAGAGCCGTTTGCGCCTGCTTCGCTTCGGCTGCGACCGCAGGATCCTCAACGGATTTCTTTACCAGCTCGAGCGACTCCGGAGTAATCACGCGCTGGGCTGCCGCAATTATCAGCTTCTTTTCGTCGGGCCGCTTCGCTGCCGCCATTGCACGCACCAGCAGCTTCGATGTCTCAGCCGGCGGCCGGTTCGATGGTATTTGCACCAGCTTGACGTAACCGCGGAGGGCGAGCACCTGCTGCGACGGGTTGGTGGAAGTCTGTGCAATCGTGAGCAGGTCGTCCGCAGGATCAACCGAAGGCCAGCTCGCCAGCGCATTGATGGCTGCACGTTGTACATCCGCATCGTTCGATTTCAAAGCTTGCCGGACGACCGGAAGTGAATCGCTGTTTCCTACCGCCGACATCACACCGAGCAGCGATGTTTTCACATCGTTCTCCGAAGTCAGATTCGTACGCCCGAACGACGTCTGTCACCCGAGCTTCTTTCGAACGCCGAATTGCAAACGCAACTGCCCGTTCGTACTCTTTCCGCTCGTTGTCATCCTGGGTCTTTACCAACAGCGCAACCAGTGCGGGCACTTGTTCCGGCCCTGCAGTCTCGCGCAGTGCCCGAATGCTTTCCGCCCGAACCGTCTTGTCCGGATCGGTAGCTGTCTTCAGCAGCGTCTCCGACGCGGACCGGATTCCACGTTCGCCTGCGGCACGAATCAGTTCGACCTTGACTCCGGGCGCAGCAGAAGGAATGGCGTGCAGTACTGCGGCGTCGGCTCCTGCCCCACGAATGCTCGCCAGTGCGCTCCGTGCTGCGGCCTGCTCCGGCCCGGTGCTTTCGGCCGCCTTCGCTGCAACCAGCGGAATGTCTTTGGCTGTACCTACCTTCGCGAGTCCGTTCAGAGCAGCGATGCGAACTGGAGCGGCGGCCTCTGACGTAAGGTGGTGTTCCAGGACGGTCACAACATCCGCCTGACCGGAGTCGGCTAGCGCCGTCAAAATCTCAACCGGAGCGACGTCGGTCTGACGCGCTAACGCAGATCGGTCCAGCACTGCAAGCTCGCGAACCGCAACACCCCTCAGCCTCGGCGAATTCGACTTCAGCGCCGCTTCCAAAGCAGGGACGGCCTTCGAGCCATCCGCCCGAGCCATGCCACGCAGCAGCGCCATCCTGACGGCCTCATTGTCAGATGCCTGCAGCTTTTTGAAGATCTGATCCGCAGCTGCACCCTTCTCGTTTGACGCAACCATCAACAGTGCATCCGCGACAGCCGGACTTACGTTGGCCGACATCAGCGCCTGGCGTGCGTCGGGTGTCCCAATGTGCGCGAGCGCCGTAGCAGACGCCTCCACCAGCCGCGGGTCCGACGCGGTCAGAAGAGGCCTGATGCCGGGAACGGACGCAGCGTCGCGGCGACGGCCAAGCGAGTTCACAATCCCGGTCTTTGCAGAGGCGGGAGCCTGCGGCAAGGCTTTCCGAAGCGCATCCGTTGCCGCCTGCCCCGGAATGCGTTCCAGCGCATAGCGAGCCATCTCCGCGGTATCTGCCTTCAGCAACATCGGGGCAAGCGCCGGCACCGACACCGACGTCCCCAGCACCGACAGGTCGCGGCAGTAAGCGTCACGCGCCGCCGGCGTCTGCGCTGAACTGAGTGCCGCAACAAGACGCTTCTCCAACGGAGCGGCGTTCGGCGTCCCCGCAGCATGGAAAGCCTCGGCTTCCAACTGTCGCAGCGCCGAAGGATCCTGCCCCCAGTCATACGTCGAAACCTGCCGGATCAACGCATCGACGTCGGCCGCTGCCAACGCCGCAACGCATCCAGCCGCCGCCAAAACAAGGATTCTCAAACGAACCATGGACTTCTCCCCGGACGTGACAACAGGCGCGCCGCCGCCGGATCACCTGGAATCTCCTGCCGATCCGGATCCCAACGGATGGTCCGGCCTGTACGCATTGCAATCGTTCCCAGATACCCCGGCGTCGCCGAGCGCAGCGCAACGTGCGCAGGGGTCAGCGTCTCTCCCCGCGTCAGAACACAATCAATGAACTGCCGGTGATGGCTGGAAGAAACAGGCAGCCGTACTTCGTCCGGCCGTATCCGCGACGACAGCAACGAGCGAGGTGTGGTCTCGATGCCGCTGCGATCGACCCAAACTGAACCTTCGTCGCCGATCCACCGGGTGCCCGAACGAATGTCGTCGTATCCGCCCGCGATTTTCATAACCAAACCGCCCCGATACTTCGCAGTCACACGCCACTGTGGCGGTGTGTCCCAAACGGGATGGTTTGTAATTTCGCCCTGTCCGGATATCTCGATCGGACCAGTGTCGTCGAGCCCGAGTCCCCAGTGTGCAATGTCGACATGGTGCCCAACCCAGTCCATTAACGACCCGCCGCCAGTGTCATAGTTCCAGCGCCAGGTCTTGTGGACTCTCGCCGGAGCATACGGAACCTGCGGCGCAGGCCCGAGCCATCGAGACCAGTCAAGCGTCTTCGGCGGAGCCTCCGGCCTGACTCTGTTTCCGAGACCATCCCAATCCGTCAAACCTGCGGGCAGGCCAATTTCGACCGTGTGAACCTTCCCGATGCGACCGTTCCGGACCAGTTCGCAGGCAAACCGAAAGTCTGCCACGGAGCGTTGCCAGCTGCCCGTCTGCCAGATACGACCGTACCTTGCGACGGTATCCACGATCATCTTGCCTTCCGCCCAGTTGTGAGCGAGCGGCTTCTCGCCGTAGATATCTTTCCCGGCTTTCGCCGCAGCGGATGCGACCGTTCCGTGCCAGTGATCCGGCACTGCCATATAGACGGCATCGATGTCAGGACGCGCGAGCAACTCTTCGTACTCGTGATGGGTGCGCGCTCCGGGTGCCGCGGCCTTTGCTTCCGCGAGATGATCAGCATCGATATCGCAGATCCCTGCGACTTCGACCCGGGAATCACTCATGAAGATCTTCATCGTGGCGAAGCCCTGCCAGCCGACGCCGATAACTCCGAGTGCGACTTTATTGCTCGGAAGCACATCGGCTCGAAGTATCGTGGCGCCGGCAGCGGCGCTGAGTCCGCCTATGAAGATACGGCGATTCATCGTTTCGATACTTGCGTCTTGTCGCTGGGTGTCATGTCGGCCTTCAGGTCACCCGTGGCGAACTGAATCCCGGCAAGAAAGTGCTGCATGAGTGCCGGATCGGCAAAGGCCTTCGCATTGTGCCCCATGCTGGTGTAGAACACGCGGCCCTTACCGTAAGATTTGACCCACGAAATCGGAAAGTCCAGATCCTGCTGACGCTGCTTCAGGATTCGATGCTGCGGGCCCATCTCCATCTTGCTTGCATCGATGCTAAGCAATACGTGCAGGCGGTCCCGAAGGCTCGGCTCACGAAACTGGAACGTCTCATCGTTGATTGTGAAAGGACCCTTGAACATTGCGGTGAGCGGACTCTTCGGATCATCGATCTTAACGTAAGTCGTATCGCGCGGCTCCCAGGGGTGACCGCCGTCTTCATAGCCGCCGAGCATCACTCCGAACTCGGGGAACTGATCGTAAACGGGATACTGCACAAAAGTCGCAGCAGCCGCGTGGAACCCGATGAAGCCTTTCCCGCTTTTAACGAAATCGAGCAACGATTGCCGCAGTGCCGGGTCATCAAATAACACTCCGAGCGTGTTGTTGAAGATGATCGCGTCGTACTGCTTCAGATTCTCCGGGGTGAATGCAGACTCATCGTTGCCGATGGTGATGTCGAACGCCCCGGTCTTCTGACCCATCAGCGTCAGGCCGTAGTTTGCCCACGCAATCGAGCCATGCCCGTTCACCGGCTTGCCGTTGCGTTTGGTGATGTGAGTCAGAAGAATCCTGCGCGCCTTCTTCGGCTTCACAATCGCCTTCGCTGGCACCGCGGCTTCGATCTCAGACTTCTGTTCCGGCGTGAGCTGCGGCAGCGGAATGTTTTCGCCGAGTGAAACAACCGCACCCGCGATCAAAAATAAAGAAACGACGTAACGCATTCCTGTTCCCTTCAAATTCGCCACGGGCTCCGAAGCGTTCGGGCGCGCAGCCGGTTCGCACTTTCATCGCTGGCGAACTCATCGGTTTCCGAATTCCACTTCAGCGTGCGGCCGAGACGCATCGATATATCGGCAAGGTGACAAACTACGTCGGAGTGATACGCGGCATCGATATTCGAGATCGGGACCGTGCGTGTTTTCACTGCGTCGAGAAAGTTTCTGCGGTGGTCCGTGCTCCTCGTCAGCCGGATCTCATCCGGTCCGATGATCTCGCGCAGCAGCGACTTCGGTTCCGCATGCGAACCATTACGGCTAACCACGATCCAGCCGTCAGTTCCCTCGAACATCATCGACATCCACTGCAGCCGGAACTGTTCGCGCTTCTTTAGCGCGGTCGGCATGTCCATGATGTGCAGCTTCACGCCGTTCGCATAAGTCAGAACTGCATCGAACGCCTTTGCCGTGTCGTAGAGTCCCTTGTCCGGGAATACCCCCGTCGCAGTGACCTCGACGGGTCCTGAGTGATCGGCATCAAGCGCCCACTGCGCGATGTCAACGTCGTGGATTCCCCACGCTCCGCTAAGACAACCCAGCGAGTAGTCGCGAATCAAAGTCCAGTTCCGGGTGCATCGCTGTGTGTTGAAGGGAGCCCAGAGCGACGGTCCCAGCCACATGTCGTAATCGAAGCCATCGGGCACGGGCTCCGGCGGAACGTCCGGATAGAACGAACCCGTGGCAGTTCCAATCATGACGTTCTGCAGTTTCCCGAGCCTGCCGTTCCGGACCAGCTCGCACGCAAATCGGTAGCCTGCATCGGAGCGCTGTTGCGTGCCCCACTGAAACACGACGCCGTACCGCTTCACAGCGTCGCGAATCGCCTGGCTCTCCGCGATACTCATGCTGAGCGGCTTTTCGTAATACATGTCCTTGCGATTCCGGACCGCTTCGAGGCCAACCAGTGCGTGCCAGAAGTCGGGACATGCCATTACGATCGCGTCAATGTCAGGCCTCGCGACGATCTCACGGAAGTCGTTATAGAGGGCGCAGTCGCTGTTTCCGTACTTTGAATCGATGATCTGCTTCGCTCGTTCGCGATGCTGTCGCCGTACGTCACAGATGGCAATCGTCTGCACATCCGGATGCTGCACAAAGCCGCGGACGTGCCCTGTGCCCATCTCGCCGACACCGATGTGACCGATGGTGATTCGGTCGCTCGGCGGAGTCGCTCCGTTAAGTCCCAGCGCGGACGCTGGAACGATGAGAGGAGCAGCAGCACTTTTCAGGAACTCACGTCTGCGCATATGGACCTCTTCAGAACTTCCAGTCTATTCGCTTCGACGCTGTGCCGCGAGCGATCGCTCCAGCGCCGCGGTTGCGACTTTCGCTTCGGCGGCAATTGCCGGGTCATTGAGAGCCGTCCGGGCGATCGCGAGGGATTCAGGAGCCGGAACCCGTTGAACGGCAGCCAGGACAATCTTCTTCTCATCGGCTCTTTTAGCGGCCTGCATCGCCGCGCTCAACAGTTTTGCGGTCTCCGCTGGTGCTCTCCCGACCGGTAGCTGCACCAGTTTGACGTAACCACGAAGACCGAGCACTTGCAACGCCTGATTTTGCGAGGTCCTCGCAATCTGCAGGAGATCATCTGCAGGCTCGGGAGATCGCCATGCGGACAGTCCAGTGATGGCTGCGCGCTGCAGCGCCGGATCGCTGGACCGTAAAGCTTCTCGTACCGTGGGCAGCGCCTCGTCGCTGCCTGTCGAAGCCAGCACCGCAACCAGAGAAGCTTTGGTGTCCGGATTTCCTCCTGACCGGAAGGCCTCTATGATCGGCTTTAGATTGGGCTTGTCTGACCGGCGGATAGCGGCCGAAAGAGCACGCTCGGCGTCTGGTCTTTCGTCATCACCAGCCTTCGTCAGCAATGAGAGCAACGTCGGGGTGTAGTCGGCAGTTGCGACATTCTGCAGCGCGCGCATAGATTCGCGCCGAATTTTCGCGTCTGTTTCCCCAGCAG
Organism: Bryobacteraceae bacterium; assembly: GCA_963794765.1. Lineage (GTDB taxonomy): Bacteria > Acidobacteriota > Terriglobia > Bryobacterales > Bryobacteraceae > JAWXCM01. The sequence goes on from CAWCGC010000022.1 coordinate 87,922, forward strand.
CCGAAATCAGAGCATCGGTCGCCTGAACGGTACCGCGTTCCCCGATCGCGCGAATAACTTCGCTCCGGGCAGCAGGCGTCTTCGCTTCCTTCAAAAACGCAACCAGAGCAGCATCCGCTCCTTCGGCGCGAATCCGCGCGAGAGCGAGTCGGGCCGCCGTAGTCTCGGTTTCCGACCCAGCCCGTGTTGCCGCATCGACCAGCAACGGAATGTCGGCTTCTGTGCCCATTTCGGAGAGTCCGTTCAGCGCCGCAATCCGAAGCTCCGGTATGTCGACGCGCAACGCGTCACGCAACACGTCACGCAAACCAGGAAGTGAGTCCCGATTGTGAGCCGATGCAAGCTGGCTCAGTGCTTCGATCTTTCCCGAAGCATTCAGCTGCGCAACGATACCGATCAGCGCCGACGGGTCGACCCGCGCCAACTCCGCAACCGCTGTGGCTGATACATCTGCCGACTTATCCACACATGCGCTCTTCAGGAGGGGAACACTCTCCGCACCCGACCGGCGAGCCAGCGCACGAATCGCAGCGGTACGAATTTCGGAAGGCGCTTTATCATCGGCAAGCTTTCTGTAGATCGGAATAGCTCGCCCGGGATCAGCGTGGTCCGCGAGATTCAGCAGCGCATCGGCACTGACTCGGCTGAGTGGCACCGATCGCAAAGCCTGCTCCGCGGCAGGCGTCCCGATCAGCCCAAGCGCATTGGCGGCCCCCGTCGCGACGGATGCATCCGAGCTATCCAGCAAATTCGACAGTGTACCTACGGATCCCTCGTCCTTTCGGCGGCCCAGCGAATACATAATGGCCGTCTGAAGCGTCACGTTCGGCGCACTTGGCAGTGCTTCACGCAGCGCGGCGACCGCCTGGGGTGCCGGGATTCGCTCGAGCGCATATCGCGCCATCTCAGCCGTTTCAGCCCGATCCAGGAGTTGCGCGAGGGCGGGAACAGCGGCGGTGCTTCCAATCTCTCCCAAGTGCCGGCAAACCTCGCCCTTCGCCGCTGCTGAAGCATTCGTTCGAAGAAACGCAATGAGGGCGGGCTCAAATTTCCCGGGCATAGCCAACGCCCGTTCGAGCCGGCGTACAGGACCCTGATCCTGCCCTCGATCCCACTTCGACAACTCACGAAGGACGCCATCGATATCCACGGCTGGACGCGGCTTCGGTGTGTCGTCTACCTTCAGGTCGCCGAGTGCATACTGGATACCCGCGAGAAAGAACGACAGCATCTTAGGATCCTGAAACACGTAAGCGTTGTGGCCCAGAGTCGTGTAGAACACGCGCCCTTTGCCGTACGGCTTGATCCATGCCACAGGATAGTCGTTGTCGTCGCGATAGCACTGCCCGTAGCACCGGCCCTGATTCATGTTCGTCTTTAGCGGGTCCACGCTTAGCAGTACACGTACGTTCTCGCGCGAATACGGCGGCTGGAAACGGAAGATCTCATCGGCATACTCGAAGGGACCTTTGCCGAAGACCTGAGTGATCGGGTTGCCTGCATCTTCAACGCTGATTGTGACCTTCTCGTCCGTCATGCGGTGCGAGGCTCCACGTCCGCCGAGAATATTGCCGAACTCCTTCCAGTCGGTCGCGGTTACGGTAGTCGCGTGATTCCCGATCAGGCCTCCGCCAGCAGCTATGTACGAAGCAAACGCGTCGCGCACGGCAGCGGTGCTGAAGATGTCTCCGATCGTGTTGTTCAGATACACTGCATCGAACTGACGCAAGCTTGCCGGATCCAGAATCGCCGGGTCGCTGCTGACGGTTGCTTCCCACGCGCCGGTCTTCTTACCCATCAGCTGCATCGCGAGATTCGCATATGGGATCGAAGGATGGCCGAAGCGTCCGACATTCAGATCGAACACAAGTAAGCGTCGCGGTTTTTGCGTCTTCGCCGGCGCTGTACCAGGGATTACGGACTCGAGCTTCGCCTTCTCCTCCGGCGTGATCTCGGCTAAACGGCGCACGCCTTGCGTCCGGCTTGCGTACTGTGCGTGATAAGACACCAGAGCGTCTATCGTGTTTTTCAGCTTCGCGTCCTCAGCTGGAATCACCCACACCAGCGGCTTCAAGTCGAGCCGGTACGCTTCTTTGACAAACTCTTCCGAAATCGCACCGGGTGTCAGGGTTCCACCTGCCAGCCGATCACGAAGCATAAAAATCGCTGCGAGCGGTCGAGTGCCGGCTTTATCCCATGCTGCCGGGTCTGCCCAAAGCCCAATGTGCCTGCTGTACGACGAGACCGCCTTCAGCGCATTCTCCGGCTGATTACCGGCAACCACGGCAACGGTAACGTTCTCGTCGGCAGCTGCTTTGTCTGCAGCCGCAAGACTCTCCACCGCCGTTGCAGGCACAACGACCACGCGGGCCCCGGACTTCACCGCGGCGTTGAGCGCCGTTCGCCATCCTGACTCGCCCGACGGAACGGACTGAAGACGGCAAGCCGCAGCCCTGGTCGAATTGCCGCAAGTTGCATCCGCAGACAACTGCCATCCGAGAATCTCGGGACCACTCTGCGCAGAGAGTGCGGAGCAAAGCATAACTGCAGACGTAAGCACTCGCATGACTACACCGTGTACTGCCAGGGTCCGCGGATTGCGCGCGAGAGCATCCGGTTGGCCTGTTCGTCGTTTATGAACTGATTCGCGTTCGGATCCCAGCGCAGCTTGCGTTGCAGACGCATGGCGATGTCTGCCTGCTGGCAGATGGCTTCATCGCGAAACGCTGCGTGAATCGGAGAGATGGGCGTCCGCCGGGTTCGAATCGCGTTGAGAAAGTTGCGGCGGTGATCGTTGCTGAACTCGACTCGTTTCGCGTTCGGTCGAATGACGGTCTGCATCAGCGACTCCGGATTCGTGCGAACACCATCGCGGCTTACCCAAATCCAGCCCTTTGTGCCAATGAGAACGGTCGCCATACTGCCAAAGTTGAACTGTTGCGTTCGAGCTTTCGCAGTGACCATGTCCATGTGGATCAGCGTCACGCCATTCGCGTACTTATGTTCCACCGTCCAGGAATACGGAACGTCGCGAACGTCGTCGTAGTAGCGCGCGCGGCCGTCGATTTCGATCGGTGTCGTACCGTCGGAGTCGTTGAACCACTGCGCCGCGTCAACGTCATGGATGCCCCAGGCGCCATCGAGACAACCGATGCCGTAATCGCGGATGAACATCCACGCTCGGGAGACGCGCACATCGCTGTACGGAACATATGGCGCGGGTCCAAGCCAGAAATCGTAATCAAAACCAGGAGGCGGTTCGCGGATCACTTCGGGTTGCTCTCGGTTGTACCCGCCGCCGGCAGACCCGACCTGGATCTGCTTCAGCTCACCGATGTACCCGTTGCGAACCAGCTCCGCCGTGAAGCGGTAGTTGTAGCTCGACCGCTGCTGCGTGCCGAACTGAAAGACCACACCGTAGCGCTCGATGGCATCGCGTACGGCGTGACCTTCAGCGAGCGTCGTACTCAGCGGCTTCTCATAGTACATGTGCTTGCCGCGTCGCGCAGCCTCAATGCCGATCAACGGATGCCAGTTTTCCGGCGTGGCGATCAAAACCGCATCGATGTCGGGTCGAGCCAGCAGCTCACGAAAATCGTGGTGCAGCGCGCACTTATTGTCGTTGTATTGCTTGTCGACGAGGGCCTTGGCGCGCTCCCGATGCTCCTGACGAACGTCGCAGATCGCGGCGATACGGGCCTCGGGAATCTGCAGGAACCCGTGAACATGATTCGTGCCCATGCTGCCGACTCCGATGAAACCCATCACGATGCGGTCACTCGGAGCGATACCCCTGCTGCCGCCCAAAACGTGCGCAGGGACGATCATCGGTGCCGCTGCAGCGGCACCCAGGAATCGGCGTCGGGTTGTGACAACCTGGTCCACAGAACTCTCCCCTTGTCTCGACACCATATCGCCACTGCGCTCACCCGCGCCATACCGGGCCAGTCCAGGGTCCGGTCGTAAGTCCAATACAATGGACGAAACCGTGTTGTCGCCATGAGTAGTTCACCGGACAGCCTGAAGACACCGTCCCTGCCATCGGTTCCCCGGGCACTGGAAGTGCTGGAACTAATCGCCTCGTCCCAGAACGGCCTGAACCTGACCCAACTCACACGCACCCTCGGCTATCCCCGAAGTACGCTCCATTGTTTGCTGGTCACGCTGGAACGCGCCGGGTACGTTCAGCGCGGGTCCGCGCGCGGCCGGTATCAATGCGGATCAAAACTACTCGAACTCTCGGGAAAGGCGCTTGCCGGATCCAGCCTTCGCGAGATCGCTACACCCGTTCTCCGGGCGTTGCTGCAAAAGACCCGGCTGATCGTCCACATGGCCGTCCTCGAGCGAGACCAGGTGACGCTGATCGCTCAGCTGGCGCCCGCGGGCACACGCCTGATGACAACGCTCGGCCAGCGGCTTGAAGTTCACTCGACCGCTCTCGGCAAAGCAATCGCTGCCTACCTCGAGGAAGGACGATTGAGCGAGCTGATGAACGCGCGTGCGTTTCCTGCGCATAACGAACGTACGATCGTTTCACCCCGGCGTTTCTCCGATGAACTCGCCGCCACGCGCCAGCGCGGCTACGCAATCGACGACGAAGAGGACACTGTCGGCATCCGTTGTATTGCGGCACCAGTGCACAGCAGCGATAAAAAACCGCCGATATCCATCAGCCTGATGGGTACGACGCTGGAGATCTCCGAAGCCAATGCCTCCGCGCTTGCGGCCGAACTGATGCGAGCCGCAAGCACGATCGCCGACCTGCTCCGAAGTCAGACAGACGATTCGCAGGAGCACACGGCTGCAAAGGCACGCTCTGTCTGAGATCCTGGATGAACCTGTTGACCCCGTGCCTGCCGATATGACTAGATAGTCAGCGGCACGCCTGTTGCGGGACGCGAACATCCGAGAGCCGGTGCTCGGCAGCCAGGAACTGACGAATTCTTTGGTGCACACGAAACTGATGGCGAATTCAATTGCAGTCGAGATACACGGAAACGGCGAGACCATTGTCCTGGTTCACGGGCTTGGTGGAACATCGAACGTCTGGGGCCCGCAGGCAGAGGTCCTGAGTCGTTATTTTCGAGTGATTCGGCCTGATCTTCCTGGCTCCGGGCGCTCGCGCGCCATCGGACCGCTGACAATCGATGGTCTGGCCGATACTGTTCTGCAGGTTATGGACGAGAACGAAGCAACTTCAGCCCACCTGGTCGGACACTCGATGGGCACCATCGTCTGCCAGCACGTCGCTGTTAAACGGCCAGAAGCGGTCCGGAGTCTTGCTTTGCTGGGACCTCTCGCCGCACCTCCGGAACCTGCACGAGCCAACATTCGCGCGCGAGCAGCAAAGGCACGATCAGAAGGGATGGCCGGTATTGCCGACGCTATCGTTCAGGGCGGCACCTCGGCCGCTACGAAAGCGAGCCGTCCCGAAGCAGCAGCGTTCGTTCGCGAGTTGGTCATGCGGCAGGACCCGGAAGGCTACGCACTCAGTTGCGAGGCTCTGGCGGATGCGCAGCCTGCGCCAGTAGAGTCGCTCAGGATTCCGGCGATCTTAATAACTGGCAGCGAAGATGCGACATCGCCCGCACCGTCCGTTCGCGCACTGGCGAACCGGATACAAGGTTCACAGATGGTGGTTCTCGACCGATGCGGTCACTGGACAACGCTCGAGCGCCCGTCGGAAGTAACTCAGACTTTGCTCAATTTCTATTTCGGACTTCGCTGATCAGGAGGTAACGACGAATGGCCACGACGCTGTTCACCAATGTTCAGATTCTGGACGGAACCGGTACGGAGCCGTACGCAGGGGAAGTGCTCGTCCGGGATAATCGGATCGCACGGGTGTCCAGGGCCGGGGAGGGCGAACCGGCACCCGATGCCGAAGTCGTCAACGGCAATGGCACCACGCTGATGCCGGGGCTGTGCGACGCGCACACCCACTTCTCCTGGACCAACCAGGCGAACCTCGACGCGATCGGGATGATGCCGGTCGAAGAGCACGTGCTCGCGGCCGCGGACAACGCCAGAACGTATCTCGACTGCGGCTACACCATGTGCGTCGGCGCAGCTGCCGCAAAGCCCAGGCTCGACGTCGTTATTCGCAACGCCATTAATAAAGGACAGATTCCCGGGCCGCGCTATCTGGCCAACGGACCTGAGATCGCAACTATTGGCGGGCTCGGTGATCTGAACCCGTCGCACCTTCCGAACTACACGTTTGTGGAAGTGATCAACGGCCCCGAAGAAATGCGACGCACTGTCCGCCGCCTCATCAAAGAAGGTGTCGATCTCCTGAAGCTGAATCTCTCCGGTGAAGAGATCACCAACGTTCGGGCCGAAGAGACTCCCATGGCGGACGATGAGATCGCCATGGCTGTTTCTGAAGCGCGTCGCCGGGGTCGACGAATCTGCGGTCATGCTCGCAGTTCCGAGTCTGTCAAGATCTGCGTTCGGTACGGAATCCAGATCATCTATCACGCAAGCTTTGCGGACGAAGAAGCGCTGGATATGCTCGAGGCAGCGAAGGACAAGCACTTCGTTGCACCCGCGCTGGCATGGCTGATTCAAACGTGTGAAGGCGCTTCTGCCTGGGGCATTACGGCTGAAGTGGCGCGTTCCATGGGGTACGAGCGCGAACTCGAAACTGCAATTTCGACCATGCAGAAGATGCACAAGCGTGGAATTCGTGTTCTGCCCGGCGGCGATTACGGCTTTGCATGGACTCCCCACGGGACTTACGCCAAAGACCTCGAGTATTTCGTGAAGCGTATCGGATTCACACCGATGGAGGCGATCGTCGCGGCGACGAAACGCGGCGGCGAGATCATGGGTCAGCCGGATTCATTAGGGTCTGTGCGGAGTGGCTATCTCGCAGATCTGATCCTCGTGAACGGCAACCCTCTCGAAGACATCACGATTCTGCAGGATCGCTCGCGCATCCAGGCCATCATGAAAAATGGCGTGTTCCACAAGCGGCCGGCGGCGGCTGCCGCTGTGGCCCGAGTTGCGTCATAATGGTGTCTCGGGTTGCAGGCGCGTTGTTTGCCGTAGCGGTCCTCGCATGGGCGAGCCCAGCCGATATACAGCGAACGATGCGCCTGCTGGCCACCAGCACACCAGCGCATCGCAACCCCGTTCGCATTCTCTTTTACGGACAGTCGATCACGAAGCAGGAATGGTCGCAGCTGGTCACGCAGGATCTTCGGACACGCTTTCCTTACGCGGACCTTAGGGTCGAGAATCGCGCGATCGGCGGGTACAGCGCGGAGTTCCTGATTCGAACTCTGCCGCACGACGTCTACGATTTCTACCCGGACCTGATCATCTTTCACGACTTCGGCGGCGAGGAGAAATACGAGCAGATCATTGCCGACATCCGGCGGCACACGACCGCGGAGATCCTGGTGCAGAGTGACTATCCTACATGGATTCCCACGCCCGACGAACCGCAGAACGAGGCGAAAGCCAAAAGGGAAGCGTTCCACGAGAAGCACAGCTATGAGTGGCTGCCTTCGTTATGTGAGAAGTACCACTGTGAGGTCGTCGATGTCCGCCGGCCGTGGATGGAGTATTTGGGGAAGAACAGTCTGAAGGCAACCGCGGTGCTGGCCGACGGCGTTCATCTGAACGCTCGCGGAAATGAGCTTCTGGCGGATATCACGAAGCGGTACCTGCGTTATGACCCTGCTCTGGCGCGTGTCGATGATGCCGTTCGCACGATTCGGTCACCCAAATTCGACAATGGCAAGCTGAGTATTGCGTTTGAAGGAAATCGCGTCGAGGTCGTCGCGGCGAAAGGTGGAGCGTATCACGAAGACGCTGCCAAAGTTCTGATTGACGGGCGTGTCCCGTCCACTTTCCCGGAGTTGTATTACATAACGCGACCGACGGATACCTACGCGGTGGACTGGCCAGCTGTCAATCGGGTCAGTGCCGAAAAGCCGCTGCTGGTGGAAGACTGGAGTCTACGAGTGCTCGAGACAAATGCCGACGACTCGCAGTGGCGATTTTCTGTCACGGGATCGAGGACGGGCGAGGACGGTGTCGGCAGCAGCAAGGAACGGTTCGTATCCAGATCCGGCCGGGTCGTGATTGAGCCTGGCGACTACGGCGTGAACCGCGCGTACAACCTTCGACATCAGCTGACGCCGGCCGGCTTCGAAGTGAAGTGGAGCGTCATTCCGCTGTTCACCGACGTGTATCGAGCACCTCGCGTCTCGGATCCTTCCCGGGAGTACGTGACGATCCTTGCGTCCGGGCTGAGCAACGACAAGCACACGCTCGAGTTGATCTCGACAGGCAAAACCGATCCACCGATCCGCGAAATCCGAATTTACAAGCCACAGGTGAAGTGAACAGGCTTGCCGTTTGGGCCGTCGCCATAGCGGCCATTGCGCTTGCCTTACGGCTGCCAGGACTCGATCGTCGCCCAATGCACGCCGACGAGGCGATCCTCGCCGACAAGTTCGGCACTCTTCTCGAGCAGCACCATTTCACCTACGATCCGCACGACTATCACGGTCCTGTGCTGGAGTACCTGACGCTGATCCCCGGCGCACTGCGTCGCCAGTGGACGTACGCCGCTCTCGATGAGTGGACGCTCCGGCTAGTCCCGGTCTGCGCGGGCGTAGCGGTCGCACTCACGCCGTTTCTTTTCCTTTCCATCCTGGGCGAGTCAGGCGCGGTCACGGCTGGGCTTCTGATCGCGACAGCCAGCCCTATGGTGTTCTACAGTCGCGACTATATCCCCGAGACGCTGCTGGTCTTGTTCACTGGTCTCTTCGTGGCAGCGCTGGTTCATCAACGATCGATGTCCGCCGGGTTGCTGGGTGGCATCGCGATCGCGACCAAGGAGACCGCCGTGATAGCAATCGTCGCGGCGGTCATCGTGTTTCCATGGCCGGGTTTGAGGAACTTCCTGCGTTTCACGGCAGTACTCACCGTCGTTACGATAGCCCTGCTCGGCCCGTCAAACGTCGTCGCAGCTGTCCAGCCCTACTGGATGCGATCGGTTGCGGCAGCCGGAGGGCACAGGCATCCGTGGACGTTTTATGCTGCCCTGCTGGTAAAGGGCACTGCACCGATTCTGCTCTTCGCCCTCTTCGGCATCAAACAGAACTGGCGTCTGGCAGCCTTTTCCGGACTTCTGTTGACGATTTATTCTGTGATCCCTTACAAGACGCCGTGGTGCATCGTGAGCATGGTCTGGGCCCTTAGTCTGATTGCGGGACTTGGAATGCGCTGGTGCATCTCACGACACCGGCAGCTGGCACGTTTCGCTTTTGGATTGCTCGTCCTGATATCGATCGAACAGAGTCTACGAAACGATAAGCTGTGGGCGTACGCTGAAACAAGTCCGGAAGTCGTCAAGATTCCCGAGGCTGTTCAGCACTTCGCCCCGAACCCACAGACGTGGATTGGTGTTTACTCGACCGAAAATGTGTGGCCGTTGCCCTGGTATTTGCGGACTTACCCCAATGTGCGATATTCACGGCAGGTCACAACGGCAAGTCGAGTGCCGACGATTGTCCTGGTAACCCCTGAGTTGGAAGATAGTGTCGCGCGTAAGCTGTACGAAGGGCGTCCACCCGGCGAACGTGAACTATACGTACCGATTCTTGACGCAGGCGTTGCAGTACGACCCGGAACGTTAATCCGCGGCTACGTAGCGAAATCCAGCTGGGAAGCTGTTCAATGACGCGTTACCGAGACCGCGTCAGCTCAACTCTGATTCCGCCGGCTGAGTTCGTCTCTATCAAGGCATTTTGTGCCGATGTCGGCTTCTCCAACTCCCCAGACTGTTGCAGGCTGATCGTTGATGACACCGAAAGTCCGGTGAAGCAAGGTATCCCCAAGTCGTTCGTTGCACCGATCAACGAGTGGTATTCATGGCGTCCGAGTCCACGCCTCGACAAGAACGTTCGTGTGCTGCTGACCCTCGATCGTGCGCACTATTCGCTCGGTATCAAACGACTAATCACAGATGAGGACCCGGATGTGCCTGTGGTCTGGACGAATCCGAAGTACAGGATGCTCTACATGAACATGGGGCACGGGGACAAGATCTTCACCACGTCCACGCAGAACAGACTGTTTGAAAACGGAATTCTCTGGCTGTTGAGCCAGTCACTCGTTTAGATTGGAAACGGCGCTTGTGACCAATGTGGAGACTTGTCGTTCTCGTTGCCCTGTTCGTTCTGCTGACTACGTCAGCTGAGATTCCGGCCACACGACCGCATTTCCGGAACGTTGCGGGTCAATCCCGTTTCACTTACAGATCCCGCAACGATTTTCATTCGGACAGGAAGTACTTTCAGCAGCCCATGTGCGGCGGGATCGGCGTTCTGGATTATGACGGGGACGGCTGGATGGACCTCTTTTTCAGCAATGGTGCGAAGCTGCCGGAGCTGAAAAGAACTGACTCGTCCTTTTATGATGTCTTGCTGCGAAACAAGGGTGATGGCACCTTCGAAGATGTGACAGCGAAAGCCGGAGTTTCCGGTGAGCAGCGCGGCTACAGCTACGGAGTGACAACAGGAGATTACGACAACGACGGCCGGCCGGACATTTTCATCGCGAGCACGGGCAGGAACACGCTCTATCACAACAACGGGAACGGCACGTTCACCGATGTTACAGATGCATCCGGACTCGGGCTCAAGCCGCCGGATACTCTGAGCGTTCAAGCCGCCTGGTTCGACTACGACAATGACGGACTGCTGGATCTGGTGCTGGCGAACTACACGCTCTGGACGCCGGAGACCGACCGCGTTTGTCGTCGTGGCGATACCCCGGTTTACTGCAGCCCGCGTACCTATGCCAGTGTTCCGCAGCGGCTGTATCACAATCTCGGCCGGGGCAAATTTGAAGACGTCACCGACAAATCCGGCATCGGCTCAGTTCCTGGAAAGGGAATGGGCATCGCTATAGCGGATTTCAATGATGACGGCTGGCAGGATGTCTTCATCGCGAATGACACCGAACGGAACCTGCTGTTTGTGAATCAGGGCAATGGCACCTTTCGGGAGATGGGACTGCAATACGGCGTCGCTTACAACGAGGGCGGAGCAGCCGTTTCGAGTATGGGCGCGGATGCTAACGATTACGACAATGACGGGCGTCCGGACGTCTTCTACAACGCTCTGATGGGACAGACCTGGGCGCTGTTCCGCAATCAGCGCGGGAAATACTTCGATTACGCGTCACCTGCGTCGAAATTACTGCAGCTGAGCGCACATTTTTCCGGATGGAGCGGCGGTTTTGTAGATTACAACAACGACGGATGGAAAGACCTGTTCAGCGCCAACGGCGACGTGGACAATCTGGTTGCAGATGCCGCACAGCACATCACCTTATTCGAGAACCGACAGGGCAGGGAGTTTACAGATGTTTCGGCTGAATTAGGTTCCGAGTTTGCTCGCAAAGGCTTTTACCGGGGTGCTGCGTTTGCTGATCTGAACAATGATGGTTTCCAGGATATTGTCGTCACGGCACTGAATCAGCAGCCGTCGATTCTGCTCAACTCCGCGGATAATGGCGCGCACTGGCTTACAATTCACGCAACTGGCCGAAGGAGTAACCGCGACGCAATTGGCGCAGGATTTCGGCTAACTACCGCCTCAGGACGCGTTCTGTTTAATCACGTGACCGGAAGCGTTGGATTCCTTTCGACCAGTGATCTGCGCGTCCATTTCGGACTTGGCACCGAGCGTTCCGTCGCATCGCTCGAGGTTCGCTGGCCCAGCGGCACCGTTCAGATTCTGAAAAACATCATCAGCAACCAAATTCTTCGCATTCAGGAACCTGATTAATAAATCCAGTGATATAATCCGGAGCACTCGCGGGTAAAGGTAGCATATGCGGACGCCCGACATCCGCATCCGTTCACTGGAGGTCAGGATGACAATTCACCGAAAATTTGTACTGCTGCTTGCCGGAATTGTGCTGTCTGCAATCTGCAGTGCGCAGGAATTTCGCGGACGCATACAAGGAACAGTTTTCGATTCGAGTCACGCCGCCGTGGCTGGTGCGGGCGTGACGCTGACGAATACGGGAACCGGTATTGCCAGAAGGCTGACGACCAACGAAACAGGCCATTACCTTTTCGACCTCGTAGAGCCTGGGATGTATAAGATTTCCATTGAGGCGCCGGGATTTACGAGTTTTGCGCAGGAAAATGTTCTTCTGCAGCAGCGCGGTGACGTTACAGTCGACGCAAACCTGCGGCCCGGTGATATCAAGGAGACAGTGACTGTGTCGGCAGAGGCGAGCGTCGTTCAGTTCAATACCGCAAAGCTGGAGACCACGGTCGACCAGCGGATGACAAACTCTGTCCCGCAGCTTTACCGGACACCGTTTCTTCTGGCGCAACTCGACCCGGCGGTAGAGAAGAGCGACAGCCAAACGGAATATATGCCGTATCACAGCTGGGGTCCGAATACACAAAGAGTTGGCGGAGGCCAGAACTATACGGCTGACCTGCAGGTGGACGGTGCTCCCGTAGGTATCGGATACAAGACGTCCTACGTGCCTTCACCCGATATGGTGCAGGAAGTGAATGTTCAGCAGAATGCACTGGATGCGGAATACGGACACAGCGCCGGCTCGGCCATCAGCCTGACCCTGAAATCCGGAACAAACCAGTGGCACGGCACGGCGTTTTACCAGGGACAATATCCGTGGGCGAATGCGCTGGAAAACCGTGTCTACCGGACCGTCAATCAGGGCCGGAATCACATGTACGGCGGAACGCTGGGCCACCCAATCCTCAGGAATAAACTGTTCAACTTCGTGGCGTACGAAGGCTGGCAACAGACGGATCCATCGACGCTGGCGCAAACGCTACCGACGGAACTCGAAAGGATGGGCGACTTCTCTCAATCGCTGAACGCTGACGGAGGTCTTCGGGTTATTTATGATCCCTGGAGCACGGTAACGTCGCCTGACGGTAAGACCGTCACACGGACGCCATTTCCAGGAAACAAGATTCCCGCAGGACGGCTGGATCCTGTTGCGGTTGGCTACACCGCGCAGCTGTGGAAACCAAATTCCGCGGGCATCGGCCCGTACCACATAAACAACTACACGGTCTCACAGCCGATCCATTTTCCATATAAGAACTTCTCGGATCGCGTTGATTACGCGGTTACCGACAAGATTCGCGCTTCGGGACGTGTCAGTTTGTTCAAGACGCCGGTGACCGCCTCGAATCCAACGGGCTCGGACTATTTCGTGTCGGACCGGGGAAGCAACCGGAACGCGACATCGGTCACTGGCGATGTGACCTGGACCGCCAGCCCGACAACGGTGGTGAGTATCCGAGGCGATTATCACAGCTTCGTTGATCAATCGAATTACCCGACCCAGTTTTCAACAGATGGCTGGAACAAAATATTTGGAAGCAATTTCTATCAGACCGTGTTTCAGGATCCGAATGTTCCGGTGCAGCTTCCACGGATGTCGATCACTGGAATTGACGGCAGTTCGCGAAACTTCAATATGGGGCCGGGCGGCGGCTACTGGAATCAAACCCCGACCGCAAACAGCTTCGATGCAAAGATCTCGCAACAGCGCGGTCCGCATTACCTGAAGGCAGGGTTCGAGACTCGTGGCAACCGTTCGCCGCAGGGACTTGTTCTGAGTAATCCCGGGTTTGGATTTGATGCCACGCCTACGGCAGATACCTACGTCAACCCCAACACGAAGCTCTCCGGCGATCCCTTTGCAACCTTCCTGATCGGGGCGGTAGCGCCGACAAAAGGAAATCCCAGTGACTGGGATTCCAGTGCCACTTCAATGCCTGCGATTACCTTCCTGACGCCGTCGGCGCGATTCTACAGCGTCTTCGTCAACGATGACTGGAAGGTGACTCGCAACCTGACGCTGAATCTGGGCCTGCGCTATGAATACGAACAGTCGTGGCGTGAGGAGGACGACCGGTCGGTTCGACCGCTGGACCTGACCAGTCCGATTCCGGAGTTTCAGGGGGCGAATGCGCCTCAAATCCCGGATGTCGTGAGGCAGTTTTACAAGGGGCCGACGATCTATAACGGCGCATTTCAATTCACGGACAGCAGCAATCGTGGACAGTGGAATGCGGGCGGCGGAACCTGGTCGCCGCGTGCCGGCATTGCTTACCGGATTAACGATAAGACATCGATACGTACCGGTTACGGCCGATATGTGACGCCCTGGCTGACCGGGACCACAGACTTCAACAATCTGACGACGCCCGGGTTTACGAACTACACTGGCGCACCTCCGATGATCCAGGGTATCCCGCAGATGCGGCTCTCAAATCCATTTCCGGCCAGTTACCCCGTGCAGCCGGCATACGGCAAAGCGCTCGGCCGTTACACTCAGCTCGGCGACAGCACGACTTACTACGATCTGGACCGGCCGCGGCAGCACAGCGACCGATTTAACTTTTCCCTGCAGAGACAACTGCCGACAGGCGTGGTGGTCGATGTGACGTACTACCTCAACCGGAGCAGCTTCATCTTCGATACGGTCCGGAATCTGAACATGGTGGATCCGAACATCGCCTACACCTATAAGGACGCCGTGAATCAGCAGGTTCCGAATCCGTTTTACAACATCCTTACGGTGGATAAGTTCCCTGGACCGCTTCGATATCAGCAGAACGTCAGCGTACTGTCGCTGATGAAACCTTATCCGCAGTACGGTGATCTGAACGTGATCGATGGGCAGCCTGGCGGGAATATGAACTATCAGTCACTCCAGATCAAGGTTCAGAAGAGATACTCCCAGGGATACTCGTTTCTTTTCGGGTACAACTACCATTACGAGCGTGATGAGCGATTCTTCAATGACATCTCCGTTTACAACCAGCAGTACAGCTGGATCGCTTCTCCGGTTTCGCGACACCGGCTGACCATGGCGGGAACGTGGGAGATGCCTTTCGGGAAAGGGAGACAGTTTGCCAACAGTGCACCGCGGATTGTGAATGCGCTAATCGGCGGCTGGAACCTGAGCCCGATCGTGACCTGGCGCTCCGGCCATTACCTGTCGTTCGATCCGGCCCTTGTCAACGGAGACCCGCATATTGACAACGCCGGGCCAAACCTCTGGTTCAATACCGCGGCGTTTTCGCCGCTTCCAAACTACACTCCGAGAACTAACCCCTGGGTGTATTCGGGCCTGACAGGTCCCGGGCTGTTCAATATCGACGCGTCGCTTGTAAAGTCGTTCAATATCACAGAACGTTTCCGATTCGCTCTGCGGATGGATTCTTTTAATGTCCTGAACAACATGACCTGGGCGGACCCGAGTACGAGTGTGTACTCGTCAACGTTCGGGCGGTCGACGGACATCCTGACGAACACATTCGGTCGGCGTACCCAGCTCGGACTTCGGGTAGAGTTCTGATTCGCTGGACGAGCCTGCTGGCAGTCGTCGCTCTATCGGCATCGGCGCAGGATGATACGCTGCGCCGGGCCGCACAGCTTGATTCAGAAGAGAAATGTTCAGAGGCCGAGCCGCTGTATGCAAAGATGCTGGCGACTCCCACGCCTTCTTCCGCTCTGCTGAACAATGCCGGGAATCATTACCTGATATGTAGTCAGCCGGATAAAGCCGAAGCGCTGTTCCTTCGGTTGACCCGAATCCAGCCCCAGCACGCAAACGCAAACCTGCAGCTGGCACGTGTTGCGAACCAGCGGCGAGAAGGGGCAAAGGCTCTTGAGTATCTGGCCCACATACAGGAGGACAGTGTTCCGCTGCGACTGCTTCGTGCCGAGGCGCTGGAATACGCAGGCCGGCATGAGGAGGCTGGGCGGATTCTGCAAGAGCTGGAACGGCAGTCGAGTGACCCGCGCGTCCTGTTTGCCACAGGAATAACGGCTGCGCGAATCGGCTTTTTCGACAATGCGGAATCCGCGTTTAATCGCGTCCTTGCGGTACAACCCAATAACTTTGACGTGTTGTTCAATTTGGGAAAGGCAGCCGCACGAGCAAAGCATTACGACCGGGCACAGCGTGCGCTCGAAGTCGCACTCAAACTTAAGCCGGCCGATCCGGACGTCTTACTGGAGCTGGGACTTGCGTATGCAGCGGGGAACGAATCCAGCAAGGCTGTGTTTGTATTGGCTCAGGCCAGGCAGCATGCACTGAAGCGCCCGGATATTCTCCTGGCCTTGGCGCGTGCGGCCGAGGATGCAGGATATTTCGGTGACTCCATCGTGGCATTTGATGAGTACCTGGCGCTGCGTCCTGACGACGATACTGCCAGGCGCGACCGGGGGCGCGTCTGCGGTCTGACCCGCACGCGTCGCCAGGAAGGTTTGAAAGAGCTGAAGCGGTACGTGGAAAAACATCCAACCGATCCTGTCGGCCATTACGATCTGGCACAGCTCACATGGACCGACCAGCCCGATGCAGCCCTGGAACAGCTTTCAAACTCGCTGCGCCGGGACCCGCAGTTCGCTGCCGCCTACTTCGCCCGGGGGTGGCTTCTCTACAGACTCGGACGGATAATTGATGCGGTTCCCGATCTGGAGGCAGCAGTCGGGTTTCAGCCCCGAAATACGAAGGCTTTGAATCAACTTGGGCTTGCTTACCTTGCGCTCAGCCAGGCATCGAAAGCTGAGCAGATGTTTCGACGAGCGCTTGAGTCGGTGCCACAGGATCCCGATGCGCAACTGCACCTGGGACGCGCCCTGATGATGCAGGACAAAACGGATGAAGCGGAGCGACATCTCGAGCAGTTCCGGAAAGTTCGGCCGCAAAGAGACCGCGGTCCCCTGAGTGAACCGGTGATGCTCGAGCTGGCCACCTTGCCGCATGCCGAACTCGCCATGCGGCAGATTGCACGATTGCGGGAAGAGGCGAGCAGCCATCCCGGCGATTCCGAATTGCAATTGCACCTTGCAGGACTTTTGCTGGTTGAGGGCGAAATCGATGCGGCGCTCGCGGCTTATCACGAACTGCTGATTCGAAACCCAGACGCCAAAATCTGCTACGACGCGGGAGCGGCACTCGTGCGTGCAGGCCATTATGATTTAGCGCAGCAGTTTCTCCAGCGGGGCCGCGACGTTCCTGGTGCAACGCTCGAGTACGCCATCGCTGTGTTCTTCGCACAGGGTCCAGAGAAGGCGTCCGAGGCTATGAAGGAAGTTCCTAAAAGCGAGCGCAATGGAGACTACTTTCTGATGAGCGCCCTGATCGCAGAGGCATCAGGTCGAACGGCGGAATCGCACGAGTATGTGCGCGAAGGGCTGCGCCAGTCCCCGGAACGCGCGGACGTCGCGAAGCAGGTTGCATCCTTTCTCCTGAAGCAGAAGCGATCGGATGATGCGCTGCGGGTCATTGCGGCAGCTGCCAGGCTAAACTCGGGCAATCCGGATCTGATCCTTATGCAGGCGGTGATTCTGACGGCAACAGACCGCATGCCTGAGGCCCAAAAGATCATCAGGAACATTGAACTGCGCTGGCCTGAATGGGCACGAGCCTATGTGGCTGATGGTCTGGTGCTCGCACGTCTCGGAAATACCGGAGAGGCCGTCCGGAAGCTGCAGGTTGCAGCAGCGCTCTCCCCTGACGATGAAGGTCTCCGCTGTGTACAGGCGCGTATTGCCGGTCCGCAGAACATGGTGGAACACAAATGCGCGTGCGGCAACGACGTCTTCGGTCTGCTGCCCGCGTTGTGCCGTTGACCTCGGTACTTGAGTCGCTGCACGCTTTCGCGAAGTGGCATGAGGTTGTTCCGCATCGCGGAATAGCGATGCTTGCGCGTCGTGCTCAATACCTGCTGGCGGACGCTGGTACTGTGGCAGCCGCCTTTCGCGCTACGGAATCCGATACACTCGTTGGGGATCGTTCTTTCCGGGCGTGCACGGGTTCGATAACGTAATCAGGAAGCCGGCCGCGTACAGTATGGATTCACGTTTCGCGCTCTTCATTCTCACGATCCTGGCTTGCGGCCACATCTCAGCCCAATCCGTTACGGGCGAGCTCAGACAATGGCATGACGTTGCGCTTACGTTCGATGAACCCGCGACCAGTGAATCTGCTGAGCCGAATCCATTTTTGTACTACCGACTGAACGTCACGTTCACCAAGGGTGACAAGCGTCTGCTGGTGCCGGGGTACTTCGCGGCAGATGGGGATGCGGCCGAAACGAGCGGTAAATCCGGAATCAAATCGCGGGTGCACTTTGTTCCGGATGAGGTCGGCGACTGGGATTATGCGGTGTCCTTTCACAGCGGACCTGACGTCGCCGTCAGCCTGGATCCTGGTGCAGGTACTCCGATGAAGCCGGACGGTGTCACAGGGCATCTGAGGATCGCACCAACCAACGATTTTGACGAAGAGTCAATCATCCCGGTGCTCCGGTGAAACTCGTGGATGGTCTGCATCACTTCGAACTCGGCATGCAGCTGATGGTGATCACGCAGGAGGAAGAGAACGAGCAGCTCCCTGGGAAGATGACAACTCTGCGGAAGCTGTATTACCGCGAACTGATCGCGCGATTCGCGCACCATCACGCAATCTTGTGGGATCTTTCCGAAGAAATGGACCGCTGGCGCTATTACAAGACGCCCGATATAACGGAAATCTGCGACTGGTTCAAGAAGGTAGATCCGTGGCAGCATCCGACTCAGTATGTGCGATGGAAGGGCGAGATTATTCCGGAAGACAAGGGCTATGCCCGGTTACTTGGCTTCCCGAACCTCGACGGCACCGCGATGCAGCATGATGCGGAGCACACACATTCAGAGACCCTTCGATGGGTGGATGCGTCGGCGAAAGCAGGACACAAGTGGCTGGTTGGCCTCATCGAGATCAATCCGACAAGCACCGGCGTGGTGCCCGACAAAAACGCTTACGAGCACGATGTTATTCGAAAGAACTCGATCTGGGGCAACCTGATGGCAGGAGGCTCGGGTACCGCATTCTTCTTCGGATACGAGTATCCAAACACCGGGGAAGTGTACGCCGTGTACCTGCCCGATGGCGGTTCGGTGGAATTAGATCCATCTCAGGCCTCGGGCAACTTTGAAATCAAGTGGTACGACCCGCGCCACGGCGGCGAGTTGCAGGAAGGCAGCGTTCGCACTGTAAGTGGTGGAAGTCGGCGCTCGCTTGGTCAGGCGCCAAAAGACCCTCAGGCAGACTGGGCTGTTCTGGTGCGCCGCCCGCAAGCTGCACCCTCCCGAACAGTCTCGCGAAAGACAAACTAAATGATTCGCAAATTCGCCTTTATTCACACAAGTCATGTGCTGATCCCTGTGTTCGCAGAGCTGGCAAAGTCAATGCTCTCCGGTCTGGAGATCTTTCATATGACGGATGAGTCACTGATCAGGAACACGATCAGGGATGAACAACTGACTAAGCCGACGATTCGGCGACTGGTGAACATGGTGGCATCGGCCCATGAGGCGGGCGCGGATGCCGTGATGGTTACCTGCTCGTCGATCGGACCGGCCGTTGAGGTTGCTCGTCAAGTGCTCGATTTTCCCATCTTTCGTATTGACGAAGCCATGGCGGAGAGCGCGGTTTCGACAGGAGGCAGGATTGGTGTCGCTGCGACTCTTAGCACGACCCTCGAGCCGACTCTGGCTTTGCTGAACGAGACAGCCGTTCGCGCCGGACGGGATGTCCAGCTCGTACCCAGGATCGCGGAGGGCGCGTTTGATGCGGTGCTGAACGGGGATACGGAACGTCACGACCGTATGGTCGTGACCATGCTGTCGGATCTCAAGGCCGAAGTCGATGTAGTCGTGCTTGCTCAGGCATCGATGGCTCGTGTTCTTCCATCGCTTCCGCCCGGTGGTGCGCCGATTCTCACGAGTCCCGAACTGGCGGTCCGCCATGCGCGTGAAGCCCTGATGATCGAGGATGCCGTCATTGCCTGACAGGTGGGTGTATCGTCACTTGATTTTCCTGGGTCTAAGTCTGCCGGCCGCCTGGTCGCAGATCACCCTCGATAAGCCGGCGGACTTTCTTGTTAAGCTTGGCAACGCGGTCGGCAGCAAGGTGAGCCATCCGGGAGATCGGGTTACGGCAGTACTTGTTTCTCCCGAACGTTTTTTTGGCGGGCGACTGATTGGGTCGGTCGACACACCGTCAGCCGGATCTGACGGCCAGATGTCATTCACGTTCCGTCAGCTTGAGTTTGAAGGCAACACCCTGAGCATTGTTTCGAAAACCACTGACTTCGCCGCTGGATGACGTGCATCTGATTGCTCTGACCAACCCGGATACTACCAGGGAAGCGCTGCGAAATGCGGATGCGCTGATCCGTGAGGGGCTGCTTCTGCCGCTGCAGCTTCCGATCGCAGTTACAGAAGCTGTTCGGGCGGAAGTACCCTCCATGGCAAAGGCGAACATCGTCCATCTGGATGCGAGGGGCGACTTCGATCAGATCCTGGGAGCGGTTCGCCCGTTTTTTCACAGCTCACAGCTGAAACGAGCACTCGTTGGGGCTGTGAATGATACGGCTGCGTTGTGTGCACTGCGGGCATTCGATGAAGCCGGAAGAGCTCATCAGTGCGGTGTATTTAGGCAGTACGGTACGCGTGAGACTCAAAATGAATTACGCCGGCCGGGAACGCGCCTGATCGGCTCTGTGGCTCATTTCCAGAGAGCCACGGGGATGAGTTGATTCCGATGGCACGTGGGATCTTGCAGAACAAGTTCTTGCCTGCACCCGTGTCAGTTAAGCACCGGTTGATCCCTCCCGCCAACGTCAACCTGGTTTACCCGCTTGACAACCGAGATAAGGCGGCACACCAAATCTGATGCGTTACCGTTACGGCGTCCTCGCTCTGCTGGTAGCGCTTTCGATGATCACTTTCATGGATCGGCTCGCGATCGCGGTTGCTGGTCCTCGAATTCAGGCTGAGCTCGGCATTACTCCTCAGGAGTGGGGCTGGGTACTCGGTGTATTCGTGCTTGCGTACGGTCTCTTCGAGATACCCACGGGCGCGATGGGCGACCGCTCCGGGCGGAGGCGCATTCTGGTGCGCATTGTTCTGTGGTGGTCTGCCTTTACTGCTCTGACGGGCCTGGCAACTGGCTTTGTTCCGCTCGTAATCATTCGGTTTCTGTTTGGAGCCGGCGAAGCTGGAGCTTATCCCAACATGGCCGGTGTAGTCTCACGCTGGTTCCCGATTCACGAGCGTGCGAGGGCACAGGGCTTCATCTGGGGCGCGAGCCGGGCCGGAGGTGCAATCGCTCCTTTGCTGGTTGTGCCGATTCAGACGACGTTCGGATGGAGGACGTCCTTCTGGGTCTTCGGCACGGTCGGAGTCGCGTGGGCTGCGGTCTGGTGGTGGTGGTTTCGGGATGACCCGTCAGCGAAGCAAGCTATCACGGCGCAGGAACTGACAGAAATCGGGACAGCGGAAACTGCGAAGGACGATATGCCATGGAGCGTATTGTGGCGAAGCAGGCAGCTGTGGACCATCGTGACGATGTATGGCTGCTATGCATGGGGATCCTGGTTCTACTTCTCCTGGCTGCATACCTGGCTGGTGCGCGGCCGCGGATTTACGGAAGCCGAGATGGGGATCTTTTCCGCCCTGCCGTTCGCTGTGGGGGCTGCGGCGAATGTTGCCGGTGGGTACGTCAGCGATCTGGCGGTTCGGCGGCTGGGAGTCCGGAGTGGCAGGACGATTGTCGGAATAGTTTGCCTGTCCGTTGCAGCGCTGCTGCTGATTGCAACTGCATTAACAGAAAGCAAAATCGGTGCGATTGCGCTGCTGACCGCTGGGTTCGGGATTATGGATCTGATGCTACCCTCGGCGTGGGCGGTTTGCCTCGATATTGGCGGTCAGCATGCAGGGTCAGTGACGGGTGCGATGAACAGCGCCGGGCAGTTCGGCGGATTTCTATGCACCATTCTGTTTGGCTACATAGTTGACCATTATGGGGACTACAATGCTCCTCTGTTTGTGATCGCCGCTATGCTTCTTACGAGTGCATTGCTGTTCTCACGAATTGATGCGACGAGACCGCTGTTCGCGGCAGTACAGGGCGAACGCGCCGTTGCGCTGGAAAGGACCTGATTCCCGAAATGCTGGCTGAACCTTCGGATCGTATCTACGCTCGTTACTTCATCGAGACTGCGTTTCCACTGGAAAAAGCAGCGGACGTGCTCGCTGGCGAACAGTCTTCAGGCACCTTTGTGAAGGTTCCAGGTGAGACGGAAGAATTGCGCAACAGGCATGCAGCGCGGGTGGAATCCATTGCAGAGCTCGAGTCAGTTGCCGATGCCTCGCTACCCGGATCCGGACGCCCGAAGAATACGAACGGAACGCCTGTCTACCATCGCGCCGAAATACTGGTTTCGTGGCCGCTTGAGAATCTCGGGCCTTCGCTGCCCAATCTGATGGCTACAGTTGCGGGAAATCTCTTCGAGCTGAACCAGTTCTCCGGACTGAAGCTGCTGGATCTGCAACTTCCCACCGCTTTTCGCGAGGCGTATGCGGGACCGCAGTTTGCCGTTCCCGGAACACGAGCGCTGGCAGGAGTGGATCAACTCCCTCTGATCGGAACCATCATCAAACCGAGTGTTGGTCTTACACCGGATCAGACGGCGAGCATGGTCGCTGACCTGGTCGCAGGCGGTATCGACTTCATCAAGGATGATGAGTTGCAATGCGACGGTCCGCACTGTCCGTTTGCTGATCGCGTGAAAGCGGTTATGCGCGAGATCAATCGCCATGCCGGGAAAACGGGAAAGAAGGCGATGTATGCCTTCAACGTGAGCGGCGATTTGGACGAGATGCGTCGAAGACACGATCTGGTGCTGGAGTACGGTGGAACGTGCGTGATGGTCAGCGTCAACGGTGTTGGCCTTGCTGGCATCATTGGATTACGCAAGCATTCGCAGCTGGTGATTCACGGCCATAGAAATGGCTGGGGCATGTTTGACCGTTCACCCGTGCTGGGAATGAGCTATCTCGCGTATCAGAAGTTCTGGCGTGTGGCCGGGGTCGACCATCTGCACGTAAATGGGCTCCGCAATAAGTTCTGTGAGAGTGATGAATCGGTGATTGCCTCGGCTCGTGAATGTTTGACACCGATGTTTCCGCAGCCCGGGCCGGGATTCGAGATTATGCCGGTATTCTCGTCGGGCCAGTCGGCTCGGCAGGCGGCAGATACATACCATGCGCTTGGCTCGACTGATCTGATTTATGCATGCGGCGGCGGGATTGTGGCGCATCCGGGCGGCATCGCCGCCGGTGTTCGAAGCGTGCGGCAGGCGTGGGAAGCGGCGGTGTCGGGCGAGCCTCTGGCAGAGGTGGCAAGAAGAGTGCCCGAACTGCAACAAGCGCTGGAGATGTTCGGCGCGTGAACCAGAGCTCATCGAATCGCCTGATTGCCTGGTATGGAGACGACTTCACCGGCTCTACGGATACTCTGGAAGCTCTGGCGTCGAACGGTCTTCGAGCTGTGTTATTTCTTCGTCAGCCGGAGGACCAATTCTTCTCGCAATTTTCGGAGTATGAGGGTTTTGGTTTAGCGGGAAGCAGCCGCAGCCAGACGCCGGACTGGATGGATGCGCATCTTCCGACAACCTTTAAATGGGTGCGCGGCCTGAACACGCCCGTTTGTCATTACAAGGTTTGCTCGACCTTCGACAGTGCGCCTGATGTGGGGAATATCGGCCGGGCGATCGAGATCGGGAAACGTGTGTTCGATACGCGCTGCGTGCCTGTTCTGGTGGGAGCACCGTCGCTTCGACGCTATGTCGTTTTTGGAAATCTGTTCGCGACGGCGGACGCGACTACCTGGCGAATCGATCGGCATCCAACGATGAGCCGTCATCCGGTAACACCGATGCACGAGGCGGACCTGACGCTTCATCTCGCCAGGCAGACCAGCTTGCCTGTACGCTCGTTCAGCATTCTGGATCTGGGAAGTGAGGACGCCGCGGAACGCTTTGAAGCCGCTGCATCGAGTGCTCCGATCGTAGTCATTGACACGCTCGACCAGGCATCCCTGCTCAACGCCGGACGTTTGCTGTGGACCGGCCGGAGTCGGCGATCTTTTATTGTCGGATCGTCCGGCGTGGAGTACTCGCTGACGGAGTGGTGGCGAAATGCGGGAGTGATTGCTCCGCCTGTGACTCCGGCTTCCGTAGCGGCAACAGATCGTCTGTTGGTTGTATCCGGAAGTTGCTCTCCAGTCACAGAAAGACAGATCGCGGACGCAGATCGGAATGGATTTACATCGATTCGGCTGGACGCGCGGGCACTTGCTGATGGCGACGATCGTGAAACAGTGGTGAGCGCTGCGATTCGCGCGGCATCGGATGCTCTGACGCGAGATCGCAGCGTTGTGCTGTATAGTGCCGCGGGACCGGGAGACACAATTTCGGCAAACGGCACCGGCGGTGATTTTCGACGTCGAATCGCCGAGGACACGGGCAGAGTACTGTGCGGTGTCCTTGACCGTTCCGGTGTTCAGCGCGTTGTCGTGGCCGGAGGAGATACTTCGAGCCATGCGGGCAAGCAGCTCCAGATCGATGCTCTGACATACGTCGCGCCTCTTGCACCGGGTGCGCCGCTATGTCGAGCATGGTCCCGCAGGCCGGAGCGCAATGCTCTGGAAGTGGTTTTCAAGGGCGGCCAGTGCGGTGCAGACGATTTCTTCTCTCTTGCCAAAGACGGCCGGGCAGGCTGAATCCAATCTGAAGGATGATGAACATGAAACGAATTGCATTGCTGGGTGCCGGAGGCAAAATGGGCCTTCGCCTGTCAGCAAATCTGACGGGTAGTCCGTACCAGGTGAGCCACGTGGAGATCGGGGAACGCGGGCAGGCTGAACTCATACGACGCGGGATTCAGGCGGTCAGCCTGGAGCAGGCGCTGAAAGAAGCGGAGGCCGTAATCCTTGCGGTACCGGATAACCGAATCGGTTCGGTGATGCAGGATATCCACGCAAAGCTTGCGCCCGGCACGATGGTGATCCTGCTGGATGTCGCTGCTGCTTATGCGGGGCAGTTGCCTGACAACCGCGACCTGACCTATTTCATTACGCATCCCTGTCATCCGCCGATTTTCAGCGATGAAGTCGACCCAAGTGCCCAGCGAGACTTCTTTGGAGGCGAGCATGCGAAGCAGCACATCGTCTGCTGTCTGGCGCAGGGCCCGGAGGAGGCGTATGCCGAAGGAGAGCAGATTGCCCGGACGATCTACAAACCGGTAATGAATTCGCATCGCTGCAACGTAGAGCAGATGGCCATTCTGGAACCCGTGTTATCAGAAACAATCCTCGGCACGTGCCTGACAATGCTTCGTGAAGCTACGGACGAAGCCGTTCGGCGTGGTGTGCCCGCCGCGGCCGCACGCGATTTTCTCCTGGGACATATGCGCGTGGAACTCGCGATTGTGTTTCAGGAGAAGGAAGGTGCAGTGTTTTCCGACGGAGCACTGAAGGCGATCGATCGAGCCAGGCCCGTACTGTTCCAGCCTGACTGGAAGCGCGTGTTCGACTCCGAATCGATCGCTGAAAGCGTGCGGCACATCGCGAGTCCGGAGTCGACGCAGGATGCCCCGCACGTCACTCGGCCACTTGCCTGATACGGCGCAGTAAGAATCATAGTTGTGCTGCTCAGAGTCGTGCTGACCTCCTGCGCGTGACGACCAGATACACAATCGCACCGCTGAGCACAATCGCAAAGCCCGGCCAGGTAGTCGAGGGCGTGTACGCCAAAAAGACCGCGATTACACAGGCTGCGCCAAACATACATCACCGGAACCAGTGGATACCCAGAAACACGGTACGCACGTTGTGCGTCGGGGCGCAGAAATCGAAGTCGAATCACGCCCGCGACCGCGAAGATGTTGAAAAATCTCTTCTACAGTGTCGTTCGTCTGCATCATTGCACCAGGGCTTCAACTACTGGTCGCGCAATCCAGCACGGGTGTGGCCTGATTGAAAGCATACGGGCGATTGTGGCGGCCGTGTCGTACGTATCCACGGGAACCTTTAGCTCATAATTCTGTCGGACGCCATCGCCGACAAGAATCCACGGTATCTCAAGTTCACTCATCGTGACTCCACCGTGCTTTATGCCGATGCCTCCATGGTCAGCGGTAATCAGAAGAGTTGTGCCGTCACCGGATATTGCTTTGGCAACGCGGCCAATCAGCTCATCCGCTTTCCGAACCGCTTGCATGTATTCAGGGGACTTCCAGCCATGAGTATGGCCTGCACCGTCCACGTTATCCAGGTGCACGAAGAGTAATGTTGGCTTATTGGAAGTCCAATACGCAAGGGCAGCTTTGATCGTACTCTCCGCAGTCATGTGATGCTCCATGCGGCTCGGAATGCCGGTCTCGACCAGGCGCCCGTACCCTTCCCAGTGGTGGAAGATGCCAATCCGAGAGTCCGGATTCTGCTGCCGGAGGAGCAGGAAGATGGTCGGAAATCGGCCATCAGGGCCCGAGCACGCAGGCGTAATCTCGTGCTTGTCCAACTGCCAGTCATTCGAAACGATCCCATGCTGCGCCGGCTCTGCTCCCATCACCATCGATGCCCAATTCGGACTGCTATTCGTGGGAATGACGGCGCGGGCATGCATTGTCCACGCCCCTTTTTTCATCAGCGTGTGAATGTGCGGAGCATTCGCTTCACTAATGGCGGAGGGAGTCAGACCATCAACACCAACGACGACAATGCGGCTCGCACCGGCCAGCACTGAAGCGCCGAACAGCGGAAGCCAGACAACGCCGAGCATCCAGTTTCTGAGAAACATGTGCAAAGCGGAGCCCGACCCCCAACCGCCGCATTTGTGTTCGTGTTCTGCACGGCGGCGCGGGATCGTGCGCTTTGCGTTCCGGCCAAAGACGCTTTCATCGTACGGTTGACGTGTAGTCAGCATGTGGTGTGTGCCGTTACCTTAATCGCTTTGGAAGCGCCGAGTCCTGGTGGCATCGGCCGGTAAACTCTCCGAGCGGTGACTGCGTCTCAAACCGTTTCCTGATCCGTCGCGTTCCAGCGGGGAGGACCTCGCCTCCCTTGCGTGTTTCAGCAGCCACACCCTGGATACTAACCTGATTGTCAGCTCGGCGTTGACTTACACGCGCCTGCAATATTCATCGGATATCCTTCCTCCTTGTGTTGTTGCCACCCGCGTGCGTTCTCGGAGTATTGTGGATCACCTATGCCGGCTGTTATGGGAGCCGCAGGAATTTCAGCGTGATAGTCCCGGTGGTCATCAGGCAGCAGGTTGCTTCCAAAGCGGAACTCGCAAACGCGGATCGCCGCGCACAGCATCGCATCATTTCCGTCCGGCTGCTTGTGTCGGCAGCGGGAACGCCGCGGCAGGCTTCTGGCCACGTTTGCTCAACCACGATTGAAATCGAAAAGTGTGCGGCAGATCGATTTCAGATAACGGGCTCTCTCTCTCCTGACTTTCGCTTCTCGCGTTCAGTGTGAAGTGAAGATCCTACAATTGGTGGGGCGGTATCGCCAAATAAATCAGCCATCCAGACGTCCGCTATTCACCTCTGCAAACTGAGGGCGACACGGCTTCAGCCCTAACTTGACCTCGTTCGAGCGCTCTGCTGAAGTACACGCCCGAGCAGCCTCATGTGGGGCCACTGTCGGTAATACCTTAGCGATGTTCGCAATTCACTCAGGCTGAAGATTTAATGCAAACGTTTCCACAATGGGTATAGAATTTGTTGCTGTATCGCGAATGCTATCTGCTCGGGCTAGTCCGCCGGCCACTCTCATTCTTCTCCTTCGGCGTTGGTCTCATCACGCCTGCTCCACCCCGCTCTGGTTGAGCCGACAACGTATTTCGGCGCGGAGCTTTTATTCCATTTTCGAGGTGAATGCACATTGCGCCAGGTTTTTCTGATCGTGCTCGTTTTGGGGAGTATCTGCGCACCGGCGCAGACCAATCGCGCCGGCAAACAGCTGTTTGACAGCCGATGTGCGATGTGTCATGGCGAAGACGGGAACGGCGGTGAGTTCGCGCCCGGCATTGTCACGCGTCTCGCAGGTAGAAGCGACAGCGATCTGGATACAACCATCCGCGACGGTTTGCCGAATCGCGGCATGCCTCCGGTGAAAATGACAGATCAGGAACGCGGTGATCTGATCCAGTTCCTTAGAACAATGCGACCTCCTCGACGGGGCGAGCTTGCCACCGCGAAAGTGACCGTAAGCCTTACCGACGGGAAAAAGCTCACGGGTCTGGCGGTGAATCAGAGTTATCAGGATATGCAGTTGCGTACTCCCGATAACCAACTGCATCTTTTGCGTCGAGTCGGTGAGCGGTTCCGAGAAGTCACGTCGCAGGCTGACTGGTCTGGTTATGACGGCGGAACTGCCGGCAATCGATTCAGTCCGCTCAAACAGATCGATAAAGGCAGTGTCGCGAAGCTGATCCCGCGATGGATGTTTTCACTTCCGGACACCCCATCGCTGGAGATGACGCCTGTCGTCAAGGACGGCATCATGTATGTCACCGCTGGTAACGAGTGTTATGCACTGGATGCCGGAACTGGCCGGCAAATCTGGCGATACGAGCGCCCGAAGACGAAAAGCCTCGGGGCAAAGGTGAACCGCGGTGCGGCGATCTCGGGCGAGCGCGTGTTCATGGTGATGGATGACGCTCGACTGATCGCGCTCAATCGAAGCACCGGCGAACTTGTGTGGGACACGGTGATGGCGGATCATCAGCAGAACTACTTCGCAACATCAGCACCGATTGTTGCCGGTGGTCTGGTGATCGCAGGCATCGGCGGAGGAGACAGCGGAGTTCGTGGTTTCTTGTCGGCCTATGATGTCGAAACTGGCAAACAAGCCTGGCGATTCTGGACCATTCCGGCGCAGGGCGAGCCGGGATCGGAGACCTGGAAGGGCAATACACTGACGCATCCGGGAGGCGCTACCTGGTTCACCGGATCGTACGACCCTGAGCTGAAGCTGGTCTACTGGCAGGTCGGTAATCCCGGCCCGGACCACAACGGCGACGACCGTAGTGGCGACAATCTGTATTCCGACTCCGTCATCGCGCTCGATGTTCAGACAGGCAAGCTGCGCTGGTATTACCAGTTCACACCGCACGACGTTTGGGACTGGGACGCACAGGAACCGCTGTTGCTGGTTGATGCTCCATGGCAGGGGACGCGCCGCAAACTTCTGCTGCAGGCAAATCGCAACGGCTTCTTCTATGTTCTGGACCGGACCGACGGAAAGCTTCTGCTTGGGAAGCCGTTCGTAAAAACACTGACGTGGGCGAAAGAGATTGGACCTGATGGACGGCCCGTCAGAAATGACAACCAGGAACCGACTGACAAGGGGACCAAAATCTGTCCAGCTGTCCTGGGTGCAACGAACTGGTGGTCGGCGGCTTACGATGCGTCATCCGGACTGTTTTATCTTCAGACAATTGAAAGCTGCGGCATCTACAACAAGCGGACCATGACGTGGGAACCCGGCCGCAGCTTCATGGGCGGAAGTTCGCGGAATGCGCCTGGAGAACCGCCGCGGCGCATCCTGCGAGCTCTGGATATCTCAACTGCAAAAATTGTGTGGGAATTTCCTCAAATCGGCTCGGGTGAGTCTCGGTCAGGAACGCTCGCTACCGCAGCCGGTCTGGTGTTCTTTGGTGAGGACAGCGGAGCACTGATGGCGGCTGATTCGAGGACTGGGAAACCGCTGTGGGCTTTTCAAACGAGTCAGTCACTACGCGCTTCACCGATGACTTACATGTTCGATAACAAGCAACTGGTTGCGATCGCGTCGGGCTCGAATGTCCTTGTATTTGGTCTGCCGGATTAGAAGCATCAGGTCGATAGAGTCGCCATTGCAAACCTAAAGGAGTTGTTGATTGAATCTGTCCCGACGCAGCTTTCTCGCACTCGCGTCATTGAAACTTGGTACGTCAGCAGTCTGCTGCAGCTTCGAAGCGACCACCCAATGTCATCATCATCCTGGCGGACGATCTTGGGTATGGGGAGCTCGGCTGCCAGGGCAATCCGCAAATTCCGACCCCCAACATCGACTCCATAGCTGCGGCCGGCGTCCGTTTTACTCAAGGCTACGTGAGCGCACCCTACTGTTCCCCCTCCAGGGCCGGCCTGCTTACGGGACGCTACCAGACCCGCTTCGGCCACGAGCACAACGTAGTCGGTGCATCGAACCTCGATCCGAGAGTTGGGTTGCCGCTGGAGGAGCACACTTTGGCGGACGCGCTGAAAGCACGGGGCTATTCGACAGGTGCGTTCGGTAAGTGGCACCTCGGCAGCGCTCCACAGTATCATCCACTGAAACGCGGGTTTGATGAATTCTTTGGGTTTCTGCACGAGGGTCACTTCTATGTCCCGCCGCCGTATCGCGGCGTCACGACACGTCTGCGTCCCAACGAGCCGCCATACGACGACGCTAATCCGGTCTACAAAGGCACTGAGCGCATTGTCGAAAAGGATTATCTGACCGACGCCATTGCCCGGGAGTCAGTCAGTTTCATTAACCGGCACCGGGATCGTCCGTTTTTCCTGTACACAGCGTTTAATGCGATTCACAGCCCCATGCAGGCCCCGACAGAGGCCATGCGGCGGTTCAATAACATCGGCGATGAGCACCGTCAGGTGTTCGCCGCAATGCTTTCCAAAATGGATGATGCCGTCGGCACCATTCTGAAAACAATTCGCGAGGCACAACTCGAACAAGATACTCTGATCTTCTTTTTAAGTGATAACGGCGGCCCTACTGCCGAACTGACTTCGAGCAATGCACCGCTGCGCGGCGGGAAAGGCGAGCTTTGGGAGGGAGGCATTCGGGAGCCGTTCATGGCCCAGTGGAAAGGAACGATCCCGTCTGGCCGTGTTCTGGAACAGCCTGTCATCTCGCTGGACATCTTTCCTACGGCGCTCGCGGCAGCCGGCGCAGCGACGCCGGAAAAGCCGAGGTCTGCTCTCGATGGCGTGAATCTGTTGCCGCTTTTGACGGGGGCGAGCAACGCGCCTGTCCACGATGTTCTCTTCTGGCGGCACAGCCCTGCGATAGCACTGCGAAAAGGGGACTGGAAGCTCGTGCGGCAGGCCAGCCCGAAAGCTTCTGATGCTGCGTTTGAACTCTACAACCTGAAAGCGGACAGATCCGAAGGCCGAAACATAGCGAGCGAACATCCTGAAGTTGTTCGAGAACTCCGGGCCGAACTGGAGCGGATAAACGCCCAAATGGCGCCGCCGCGGTGGTAACAACTTACGCCGTAGTTCTTACCGCACAACCAGGGTTCGAGTATCGGTCTGACCACTGAGCATGTCTCGAATTCGGATGGTCCATTGTCCGGTGGAGTCGTTTAGCGCTACCGGAATTACTTTCTTCGCGCGGCCGTCCTGAGCCACGACATTGCCGGAGTACTGCAACATGCGGTTGCCGGCGGGATCGATTGCGTCAATATGCAGGACATGCTTTTCGGCCGGCGTGCCTGTACTAGCGATTCCTATGCTTACGGATGAGCCTCTGTGTACCTGGGCAGGAGCGGAGACTTGCAGCCGGGGCATACGTACCGGCGCCGTGCTTAGAATTACCGGCTCGTAAGGACCGACCGTTACCTGAATGGTCTTCTTCTCGCCGAGCGCTTCTCCCGTTCGAACGTTGTACACGAAAGCAGTCGCAGGGAGAGTGACTGTCACACTCACCGGATTCTCGAATCGCTGGTTGGATCGAAAGTCGGGAGGACCCAGCTCATCCACGCGCTGGAGGGGATTCGACATCAGCGTGATCAACGTGACTCCACCGTTCCGGTAGACATGCGATTCCACTCCGACGACAGCATTGCCGCTGGTGTCGGTAACAGCGATTTCGGGACGAACGTCCTGGCGAAGTAAATCACCGACCAGCTTGTGAGTTGCTGCTTCTTTGCTCTGAATCCGGTCTGTGAGATAGGACACGGTAGCGGCCTTAATAAACACAGCCTTGCCCTTTCCGAACGTACGCGTTGTTATGGGCTGCGTATGCTCACCACCGAACAGATCCGCGAGCGGCGATGCCGGCAGACGCCGGCTGTGCTCGTTGAAGACACCCGGCTCGCCGTCGGCGATAACGGTCCCGCCCTGCGCAATGAATTCGCGGATGGCATCCGCTTCAGCCTTCGAAAGAGAGTTCGATTGGGGAAGAATAAAGACGCGATATCCACCTTTCAGAAGCTCACCGTTCTCGAGCTGGTCGTAGGACACGAAGCGGCCCTGCATGCCCTGGTCTTCAATCAGCTCACACCACGATTCGCGGAGGCGCAAGAAAGTCGTCGTCTGTACGATCTGTCTTCGCACCACGATTCAACCACGCATCGCCATCGGGCCGACGTTTCAACATCCAGTCGGTACGCATGCTCGCTTGCGAGTAGTGAATTGCTATGGGCTCAGTGACGGCCTTGCTGTTGATGATCAGCGCTCCGATACCATTCCGGATTTCGTTATAGTAGCTTCCGGCTTCGTTGCCTCGATTTCCCGGTTGTCCATCAGGCCCGACGTATTCGCGCTTCTCGTCCCAGATGATCAGGCCCGCGATGGCCATGAAACAGCTCGCGCCAGACACGCTGCTGCTCCCACGGACCCTTCGCAAATCCTGTCGAAAGCATCGGCATATCGGGATTCAGAGATCGAATGATCTCGACGTTTGTCCCGATATCGTAGGGCTCGATTGCGGTGAGGGCTTTGGTGATGCGCGCGTAATCGTAACCGCCCCAGCCTGGACGTTGTCCACCGCCGATGCTGACGTAGGCTCGCGGGTCCACCTCCTCAATGGCTTCACGCCCCATACGAAGAGCATCTTCAAACGAGAAGTCCATCCATTCCTTGAAATCCGCCCACGCCGCGAAATTGTCGCCCTTACGTTCCATCGCCTCGTGAGTGGTAGGTGGAATCACCGCATCCCACGCAGGAAAAGTGGTTTCCCATTCGTGGTTAAGCGCGTCCAGTGTGCCATAGCGCTTCTGAAGCCATCGACGCATTGGAACCAGAGACTGGTCTGAAAAGTCGAAATCCGAGAAGGCGGCGAGGTCCGCTATCCCGCTTTCATCGGCAAGACTGTAGAAGATGGGACGGTAAGGCGAGAAACGCTTCGCGGATGCGACGAGGCGATCATGGATGCGCGCCCGCCACACGGGATCCCATAAGCTCGGAGAACGTTTAAGCGCTTCTTTATTCGTCGGGTCTTTCTTCCACAGCTCTTTTGCCTGGAGGTACGACCAGTTCTGGATGCGATCCGGCCGATAGCGGTGATATTCGGAGTAGAAATCGGTGCCGATATTCTCGGCATACCAGCGCATGTTGTTTGAGACGAAGAACTCAGGCGGAATCTCGCTGCGGCCGCTGAACTGTCCTCCCGTGATTCCAAGCTTCTGCAAGCCGGGCTGCAGGTTCGCGGGATACTGCTGCCACATGATGATCTCGTAATCGTTCCACTTCGGCTCCGGCGGGCGCGCTACGAATGTTGTCTTCGCGTCTTCTTCGCGCCGGTCGGGACCTTTAAGGTTTTTGCCGTCGATGCGAGAAGTGCACACTCAGTTCGTTGTGCATCGCAACGGCGCGGCGGAGATCGAGAGGGAACGTAAATTCCGATTCATCGGTCAGGGTAACCGGAATTGTACGGTCTTCGACGACGCGCCCCAGTGAATCCGTCCAGCGGATTTTCAGCATTCCTTGCCCGCTGACCTGTCTGTTCGTACGATATGTAACCGGCACAATCCCAGTGCGCTCAAGTGTGTTTGAGGGAAGAACGATGTCGCCCGCGTGGAGAGCACCGGCTACGACAACAATAACTGCGAAAAGACGTGACTGCATTAGTGCCTCTGAACGGAAGTAGCTCTGGCCTTCAGCTGCCAGGCGAACAGATGGTGCTTATGAAGCTGGAATGCCTGATACAGACGTTCTGCTCCATATCGGACATCGGGGGTGAAGTGAAACGAGTACGACTCGCAGTCGAGGATTACCGGGATGGTGGTATCGGCCGGTGTTGACTTCGAGAGTTCGATGAGGCTTGTTCTGTTCTGCGCGCCCGTCCATTCACGTTGCTTTTCTTCCTGAATGTCGTCCACCTCGGTGAGCCATGGGGAATCCGAGTACACTTTCGCGCGGCACCAGTTTCCCCGATCCGCGGCGTCAAGACCTCTGCTGAGTTGCAGCCAGATGGTTGCGCGTTCTCCCGGCTCCAGCACGCCGTCGCCATTTCCGGCGCCTTCAGTTACTGTTCGGGTCACCGCCGTGCCTCCCCCTGATTGCCCTTTTGCCGGAAGACAGTAAACAGCCTTGTGCGGCCATCGAGAACAGAGACTTCAGTCGGCGCTGCGAGTTGGTCGGGCTGGATGAGAACATCAATGTCCTGAGCCGCCGTTTGATAACCGTCGTACGTCAGCACCAGTTTCAGGCGCGCGCGAGTGAATTCGTCTGCCGCCGCGACGAATTTGAGTTCGAATGCATCGCTAATGTCCACAGCTGAACCCGCACCGATCTCTTTGAGTTCCGTGCTGTGGCGAGTAACTGCGACCGTGGGATAGTCGCTCGTCAACACCGCGCGGACATTCTGCATGGCGGTTCCGCGAGGGTTGTAGATCTTCAGGGGCAGGCTGACATTCTTGTCGCCCGCTACATGCAGGAGATCGCGCGAGGTCAGGGGGAGCGTCACTGGTGGCTGCGCACCGGTCCCAGGTCCGATGAAGGAGATCTCATGACCGCTGCAATCAACGTTCACGTGCAGCCTGCCCGCGGAATCGGCGTTAGTGTCAGTGCGCGCAGTTTTGGCCGTCGCAAGTGAGTAATCAACGACGCTATACGCAGCTCCAGCCTGATAGAGAGGAGCAGTGGTTATCGCGATGGAAGAACACTCTGCCGCTGGACCATCCGGAGCCCATCGTCGGGTTCGTACACGCAAACTGCCCTGCCGCACATGCTCCAGCAGGATGAAGCCCTTTGACGCAACGTTCGATTCTGCGCGATAGCCCCATGCCTCAAAGCTGCGGTACGGACTCGTGTAGTTGAACTGGACGGGGATCGTTTCGAGGGCAGGGTTCGCAAACGCGTGCGCATGAAACTCGAACGTTTCGCCAATCGATGTCGCCCAGTGGCGGTGATATTCGTCTTGCCGGTATTCGAAGTCCACATTCGAGGCGGCATAGGCAGTGCGCGTCTCTTCGTGGTACTGGCTGATGTAATCGCCGCTTGCTCTGATTAGTCGAACGCTGGTGTGCTCATGGTTTGCAACGTGGTCCTTTGGACGCCAGAGTGAACGCCTGCCCTTTTCGCCGACATAGAACTCAGGTCCGGGGTTGAAAGAGGACGCGCTGCCGATCAAGTCCGGATAACGGGCACTGAGCCACAGGCTCATGAAGCCGCCCATACTCAACCCGGAAGTCGCCCGATAGCGCCGCGTCGTCATAGTCCGGAAGGTCGAATCGATGTGGGCTACCAGCTCACGGAAGTTCTCACCGAAATCAAAGTCGCCGCCATCTATGCGGACGTCGTAGGGTGATCCGCCGTAGAACCCGGTATAGTCCCGTGCGAGGTACCCGTCCGAGGCGACAACGATGACAGGGTGCGTGCGAACGAACTCCGCGATCTTCGGAACAGTATCGAGACCCTTGTCGTAGGCCTCCAGAGTGTATCGGTCGCTATGCCCGTGGAAGTAGTAGATGACAGGGTAGGATGCTTTGGAAGTGCCGTAGTCAGGCGGCAGAAAGATGCGGTAATTTCTGGGTCCGCCGAAAACCTTCGAGGGATACGTCCGATCCTCGTACGTTTGCGAAGCGTGCAGCGCGGCCGCCAGCAGCAGGAGGGCGACGAGCGCGCATCTATTTCACGTTCTCCCGCGCGTCCGGCTCGAGTCGGCTGACCACCTCGACCAGACCAACAATCTCGCCGAGACTGTTGCGGACCGGCGCAAGCACCGATACGAAATCCGGCTTCTCCGCCACCGTAACGCGTCGTCCGTACTTGAGCACGTCCAGCATGACCGGGGGTGCCGTTTGCGAGAGTTTTCCCCATGGCCAGAACTGGCTCATCTCATACTTATTGCGAATGACGATGTGGACGACTGACTGGTCAGGTGTCAGAGGCATCCAGAGATTGACGTCAACGGGATAGTCTGCAAGTTGGGCGAGGCGGATCAGGGTTTTCTTTGTGGAGATAAACGCGGCGGAATTTACGTCGTAATTGTCGGCCGCTGCCCATTTGTCCCGCGAGGGATTACTGAGCATGAAGTCGCGTGCTCGCGGGGTTACGATCCGCTGGCACACGTCGCCGTCCACCATGACCGAGGCCGTCTTTGCGATCGCGTCGAGATCGCGTGAAAGAGCGGCCTGATCACGGGTCGCGGCAAAAGATGCGGTCGCAAGGAGGAACAGTGCCGCTTTCAATTGCGACCTCCTGCGGAGAGTGCGTAGTCACGGACCCGGAGCCAGGCGGCGGCCTCGGCATTCGCGAACTGTCTTTCGTACGGCCGAAGAGCGTCTTCGATATCGAGATTGTTCCAGTCGAGAACCGGCTTGCTCAGGAGCGCGGCAGGGACTGTGTTTCGCCACTGGGACAGCGAACTTCCGTTGAAGCGATGGACAACTTCCGACTGTATCTGCTCACGGGAACCCTGGCGTGCCATCTCTTCGAGCAGGTTCAGGTCCTGCACGCAATTTCGCTGCAGCTTCAGCCGGATGCTCGCGAGCGGTTCCGCCATGCCGAAACGGTCTCCCGGATAAACCAGTGTTTCTCCTCCGCCGCCGAGCGCGAACCAGGGATCCGGCCCGGGAGCGACGGTTTGCCAGCGAACGAAGCCGTTCACTCCGGAGATCCAGGATTTCAGCGGATTAACCACAATCGATGCGCTGCTCTCGTTGACTTCCGGCGTTCCGCCGTAGGTCCAGACGATATCCCCGCGCGCCCTGAGCTTTTTGGCTGCGTCTGGATACCAGCTGAACACTCCTTCTCCAGCCACCCAGAAATTGATGATGCCCTTCAGGCGCTCAAACTGGTCCTCCATGCTCCAGCTGGTGTCCACGCGCGCGACGAACTTTACAGGCGTGGATGGCGGGAGTGATTTGTCGAGCAGATGCCGATACGTCACCAGATAGCTGTTGTCGTCAACGAAGCGGATCTCGTCGCCGTCCCATTCGAAGCCCTTGTACCGCTTCTTTTGGTTGAAAAAAAGCTCGAACCTGGTGGAAGTCCAATTCTTTTCGCGGAAATGGCGTTCCACCGCCGACATGACGTTCACGAATTCCTGCTCATAACCTGGCTCACCCCACCAGAGGTAGGAAGCGGGCCATTCAGGGTTTACTGGAAGGTAGACGAAGGGAATCGGCCGTGGACCTCGATGGGTGTCTTTGAATGCAGATCCGTCGAAGAGCGGACCATAGTGGCGGTCGAAACGATCCCAGCTTGCGATTCTCTTGTTTGCTCCGGAGCCCTCAAGCTCTGGCGCGAATTCTGGACCCACCTTTCCTGCGTGTCCGTAACCGAGTTGATGGAACGTGCTCCGATGCTCATAGAAGATGCGGTGATAGGCGTGGATCAGGCGGAACAGCGCGTCTTCATCTGAGTGAGGGAGTGTTCGCGGGTACTGGTCGAACATCCAGGATGTCCCATACGAATTGCTGTCCATCGTGATGACGTCTTCCTCAGGAACTTGACTCCGGAGTACGGTGACTTCGATGGGAAGGGTTTTTGTATCTGTGCCTGCTGTGACGGTTGCGTTGCCTTTGTACAGGCCAGGTGCAGTGTCTTTCGGGATCCAGATGTCGAGCCAGAAGGCTTGCGCGGTTTGGGCAGGAACTCGGTTCTCGCGGTCAGGGATCTCCGCTTTATATGGGAACTTTATGGGGATCAACGCGTCGGGGTAGTAGCGTTGGTCTTTTGAGTTACGGTGATACCACTCGCGATAGAGTTCCGCTGGGAAAGGGAATTGGATGGCGAGCTGGTATGGACCTCTTGCCTGCACTACGAGGTGAGCAGAGACGTAGCCTGCGCGGGCGGCTCGGAGTTGGACGGTGTTGGACCACGGCGCGACGCGACCATCGCCTTCCACGATACTGCCGAAGGGATCGGGCCGGAAGAACTCGGGAAGTGCTCGGAGGTCGGCTGCGGAGGCGTTTGAGATTGCTAACGAAAGAAGGGCGACCAACAGCCGCCCTGCAGGATGGACATCCTGCACC
Organism: Bryobacteraceae bacterium; assembly: GCA_963794765.1. Classification (GTDB taxonomy): domain Bacteria; phylum Acidobacteriota; class Terriglobia; order Bryobacterales; family Bryobacteraceae; genus JAWXCM01. The sequence continues at coordinate 126,056 of CAWCGC010000022.1, forward strand.
ACATTAGTGAGCCACGAGGTCGACATAGCCGTGGTCCTTCAGGAAGCGGAAGTAGCCCGGGAAATCGAAATCGATTGGGTGGCCCATTTCCATCTCGGTCAGGTGGGCGACTTCGGTGACGCTCCGCTTGCCATCGCACCAGTAGAGAGCAACGGTCACCATCTTGTCCCACGCTCCCGAGGGATAGCCCTTCCACTGATCCTTCGGTAAGTCGTCCATCGGTATCGTGCCGAGCCTTAAACGTCTTACCACCATTGAAGCGGCGGCGGGATCGGGCTTGCGAAGGGAAGGTCGGGCACCAGCATCCTGCAAACGCGTGATTTGTTCGTCTCGGAATTTGCGGATGCGCATCAGGTCGGGTTGCAGCTTTTCGCGTCCACCCGGTGCCAGGCGAAGGACGGTAAGAACCGCATCTTCGCCGCGATCGCTGAAGTATCGAATCCGGTCCAGCCCGAAACTGCCTGCGGCTGCATTGCCTGCAGCTAAACCGGCAAGAGCATTGGACGCCGCGTTTCGGATGTCGTCGTAAGCTCGATCCACTGTGATGGAAGCAAGCCACGGAACTTCATGCTCGCCGGCAGACGCGTTGACGTAGAGATATGTTGCGATGATCGAAACCAGATCGCGCATTGAGCGCTCGTCCACAGTGTTCGGCTTATCCGCGCTGTTGTGATGCGTGGTCACGCCGGTGCCGCTGTAAAGCCAGACATCGGGGACACCTACAGTTGGCTCGCCGAGATAGGCATCGGTGCCGGTCATATGCTCCGAGATATGCCAAGGGCGGCCTTTCGGCAGACAAGTTTCGGTGACGCGCGCAATCAGCGCGTCTGTCCATGATTTCGCGACATGGGGGTTCATGTACAGCGTGTATTCAGTGCCCGCCAGATCGTAGGAAGCCGCCGGAGTGTCCACGGTCATCGCAGTCACTGTCTTTCGCATGCGCTCCGGATTCGCGGAGATGTAACTAAGCGATCCGTAGACTTCCGGCATCAGCAAGATACGAATACTGCGACGGGGGCGGGGAAGTTTGCCACTTTCGATCAGACGTTCCAGCGTGGTGACTGCTTCAATCATCGCGGACACGCCAGTGGCGTTGTCCTGTGCTCCCTGTTCGGATGTATGGCCAAGTGTGAGAACTTCTTCGCCTGGTTCCGAGCCGGGAAGCACGGCAGTCACCCAGGGGTATTGACCCGAGTAAGTGCGCGTGTCGGCAACCGCATGCAGCGTCACCTTCTGGCCGGACGCAAGCAGATCACGCAGCTGTTTCGCCTGTCGTGGAGTGATCGAGTACGAAAGCAGAGGAGTGCTGGTCTTAGTAAAGGCCCATCCGTAATCGCCCCACGCATTCACCCACTGGCGATCATCCTGAAGCAAAGGATTTTCTGTGAAGGCGTTCACGGCGCCAAGAGCACCAGCCCGCACCAGTTCGAACTTCAGGTTCGCCGAATTGTTGTCAGTGAGGACCAGTTTGCCTTTCAGCTGCTCCGGAGTGTGTCCCTTGTACTCGACCAGTTCCGCATCCACACCTCCAGGAGCAGTCGGCCCGCTCCACATACCAAGGCACGTTGGGATCTTCGAGTAGTCGCAAAGGACCTCGCTTCCGGGAGACCGGAGTTCCAGGCGAGCGCTCCTGACGTCCCAGGCGAGCGGCATGGTCCAGAACCCTGCCTGCGTCTTACCGTCGGCGTGCGCGCCACCGATCTCGATGTTGGTGAGACCAACTTCCTGCAGGCGAGTTTTCAAATATGCCGCGGTCTTCTCAAAAGCAGGGAAGGTGAACCAGCGATCGCTGTCATACACGTGATTGACCGTCTGCAGTGCGTGGCGCGTATCGACCGCAGAACGGACTGTGGACGCAACAGAGGAGACCGGACTTTCCGCAGCGGCAACCATAAAGATGGCCACTGCGGAAATGCCTGAGATTCGTCCAGTCATCTGCAATCAGAATGAAAGACGCAGAGAGAACTGAATGATTCGCGGATCGTTTGCCTGTGCGCTCAGGTCCACCATACCCGTTGTGTTGTTCGGATTGTTGTTGTTGGGATGGTTGAACATGTTGAAGAAATCCGCCGTGAATCGGAGGTTGACCGATTCGGTGAAGTGGAAGTTCTTGAACACGGAGGCGTCTGAATTCCAGTTTCTTGGACCCATGAAGAACGCCCGGGCGTTCCAGTTTACCGTGTCCGTTATTGGTGTGAGGCGCACAGTTCCGTTCGAGAGGGTCACAGGGAGGCGATTGTCGAATGCCGCTCCGAGCGGCTTGAGCACCCGGGCATTTCGATCGACGGGCACCAGGGCCGTTAACTTCGACATATCCACATTGGTGGCACGTGTCGGGTCGAAATCACCGCGGAAATAAAGCAATTGATTCCGTCCGTTGTAGGTCATGGTCAGTCGCTGGTCCGGGCTAATCGTTGGATCGCCGAACAGATATTCATTCGGAGTGACGCTGAGCCATGTTCCGCTGCGGAAGGTTCCGATCGTTGCAAGCTGCCAGCCGCCGACCAGGGCATCCATCCATCGCGAGGTGTGGGCAGCAAACTTCTTGCCGCGGCCGAACGGCAGATCGTAGATCCCGTTCCACGTGATCCGATGCGGGGGAATCGCGGTCGAATTGTAGTAGACCAGACGGAGCCGCTGATCGTAAGAGAGATTGGGTGCACCAAGTAACTGACCGCGCTCCGGCACCATGGGGCTGCCGGCCGTGTCGTTGATGCTCCCATTGCCGGAGGTTGAGGCGCCTGCATCCGTGGTGCTGAGAGACCGCGTAAAGGCATAGAATACCTGGAAGGCAAGCCCGGACGAGTATCGCCGTTCCACCTGGGCCTGCAACGCGTGGGTATTCGAGTATCCGTTCTTTGCGAGCACGCCGCTGCCGAAGGCCCAATTCGGATTGGTGCGCATCAGGTCACGGTTGGCTGGAGGCGCCTGGCCTGTCTGAAGCTCATAATTGATCTCCGCTGATCTGCCGTTGAGGCTGTAGCGCTGCTCCAGGTTCGATCCACGGGTGCCGATGTAGCTGAGGCGAAGTCCGGTGTCCTTCATGAGTTCGCGCTCAATCGAGAAGTTCCACTCCTGCGCCTTCGTATCGTTCCAGTTGTTGTAGTCGTACGGCAGCATGGATTGCGCACTCGTGGGAATAACGATAGTCCCGTTCACATCCACGGCCGCCTTACCGACGTAGTAGTTCGGTTGCGGAGCCGTCCTCACGCCGTATGTCTCGGTTCCATCCAGGTTCCCAAGCGGATTCGTAAACCGGAGGTTCAGTGGTGGATTCGTGCGGGAAGTCTGCAGAATCTGCGACAAAGGCAGGGTCCAGTAGTATTCGCCGTAACCGCCGCGGAATATCGTCTTATTGGTGAGCCGGTAGGCGGCACCGAGGCGCGGACCGAAATCATTGTTTACGTCCGGAATCAGGTTGCTGGGCAGGCCAGCCTGGCTTGCGGTTCGCCACGTCAGACCGCGAGCAGCCCACGAGCTAAGGACGCCTGGGGGAACGCCCGGCAGGCTCTCCATTGTCGTGTTATCGGGAGTGATTACCTCAAATCGATCTGCGTAATGAGCCAGATCGACGTTCACCAGACGATTGTATTTCTCTTTATAAGGTGTCCACTTGTCCCAGCGAAGCCCGAGTTCGACGGTCAGCTTTGGAGTGACTTTCCAGCTGTCATGGAAGTAGAAGCCGAGCTCATACTGTTGAAAGTAGAAATAACCGCGGTTGTACTGGTTCGAGAGGTATGTAGGCAGGCCGAGGGCCATAGATGCCAGTCCAACGCCTGTAAACGGTACCGCCTGATCGCCGGAGGGATCGTACAGGGCTGTCCAGGCTTCGGCGAAATCGTGCGAACCTTGCGCCTGCTGCAGTTCTCTAACGTTGTTGTTCTCCCGGCGAATTCGTCCTCCGAACGTCATTGAGTGCTTCCCGCGAATCCAGGTCATGTTGTCTTCGACGTGATAGGCAGTGAGGTTCTGATCTTTTGGGTTGTCGGAATCCCAACAGGAGCTGAATGAGCCCGCACAGATCGTCGGCCATCCATTGGTTCCGAACGGATTCGGCAGGCCAAGCTGGGCGGACCAGTTAGTGAAATCGGCGAGCGTCCCCTGATGGTTCGGGTTGCGGTTCACCGAGACCTGGAACTCATTCAGGAAGGCAGGCGTGAAGGTATGTGTTTCGTTCAGCACGCCAGAGTAAACAAACGTGTCATTCAGACCGCTGCCGTATCCGTTTGTCAGACCGTCGATCGGCGATCCAAAGCGTCCGCCTGTCTGCTGACGCGTGTAGCGGCTGCGGGTGAATCGGATACTCAGGTTGTCGTTCTCAGAGAAGTGGTGATCGCCCTTCGCAGTGTAGCTGTCCGTGTTGGTTCTTAGCGGATAGAACGCACCGAGATTCTGCCCCTGGAAGGGGTTCGTCGCGTTCGAAGGCGGATGCGTAATCTTCTGCATCTCTTTAAAGAACGGGCTGATTCGATCTGCCGGGATGATGTCGCCAGGAAACTGCTGACGCACACCGTTTGCATCCGTGGTCAACGGATCGTAAATGTGTGTGTGGACGCCGTTGTTATCAACCACCTGGCTGAAGTCGCCGTTGAACATTGCGGCGGTTGGAACCCAGTCCTGGTTGAACGCCTTCTCACGCTGCCGGAGAGCCTCCCATGCGAAGAACCAGAACGTTTTATTTCGGCCGTCGTACAGCTTCGGGAGTATCACTGGCCCGCCTGCGGACGCTCCGAATTCATTGCGGATCAGCGATGCGGCCGTGTTCCCATCTTGCCGTGCACGGGCGCGAAGACCTCCGCCGTTGTTCCTCATCGTCTCGAACAACGATCCGTGGAGCTGGTTGGTGCCGCTTCGGGTAACCAGGGTGACCGTGGCCGGGCGTGGATACTTTGCGTTCGATCCGTTGGTTTCAATGCGAAACTCCTGAATGGTATCGAGACCTGGCTGAACTCTCTGAATTCCGCCGCTGAAGCGGTCCACTACCGTGACACCGTCCTGTGTGATCTCCGTGGCGCCTACCTTCAGGCCATTTACGCGCGGAGCTCCGTTCGCGCCGGCACCCTCGACGCCCGGCGTCAGAACGAACAGATTGCTGATCTGCCTGCCATTGAGAGGGAGCTGCCGAATGCGCATGGCATCCTTCACGTCCGCCACACTCATGCCCTCGGTCGTTACTACGGGAGCGACATCGCTGACCTGCACGACGTTCTCGAGGTTTCCGACCTTCAGGGTGGGATCGATTACCACGGTTTGCGCTACCTGGACAGTAAATGTGCCGCTCCACTTCTCAAAGCCGGTCTGTGTCACTTCCAGTCGGTATGGTCCTGGTGGAACGCTGCCGAAGTAATACAGACCTTCCGCGGACGTGTCCGCGGATCTGCTGACATTTGTGTCGGAGTTTGTTAGCTGGAGTTTTGCCCCGGCGATGACCGCACCGGAGGCGTCCTGCAGAGTGCCTTTAACAATCCCGTTTCCAGCCTGCGCTCGCAGTGTGCCCGAAATGCAGATAAAAGCGGCCAGGCAGGCAATAACCAAACAGAAGTAACGTCTTCCCATTCGCACCCTCTGAAGAAACTTTAGATTTGAACATAAAGTAACCAGAACACATCGGAATTGTCAACGGCTTTACAAGTCGACCTATAATGAGTAACTTCAAATGCTTTTCGCGCGCGCCCGTTTTCTCGTGTCGTCGGCTCTTCTTGCGTTAGGAGCAATCATACCCGCAAACGGCGCATCATCGCTTGCAGCACGGGGATACAGCGTAATCCCCGAGCCCCGGACAGTTGAGTTAGGGAGCCGCGATGTTCGGATAAGCGGGTCCTGGAAGCTGGAACTCTCCGGCACGGACAACCGCGATCCCGCGGTGGAGACTGTACGGGAATCGCTCGGCACGATGCTCGCGGAGAGCGGGTCCAGTCAGCGGTCGGTTCGGGTCGCGGTCAAAGCAGGATCTGTCAAAATCGGCGAAGCGCTTGACAGAGACAAGGCCGAGGTTAACAGGCAAGCTTACTCACTGACAATAACTCCGACTCTCATTTCAATTTCTGCGAACGCACCGGCCGGCCTGTTCTACGGTGCACAGACTCTGGCGCAATTGCTCAAGAAGAAGGGCACCGAATATCAGTTGCCCGAGGGTCGGATAACGGACTGGCCAGATCTGCAGCTCCGGCAGATCTACTGGGACGATGCGCATCATCTCGACCACCTCGACTATCTGAAACAAGCTATCCGGAACGCGGCTTACTACAAGATCAATGGATTTGCTCTTAAGCTCGAAGGACATTTTCAGTACCGCAGCGCGGCTGCGATTGTTGAACCGTGGGCTCTGACACCGGAACAATATCAGGAGCTTACGAATTACGGCCTGCGCTACTACGTCCAGCTGATTCCGTATCTCGATGCTCCGGCGCACGTCGCCTTTTTGCTGAAACATCCGGAATATGAGAAGCTCCGGATCGCCGCGAACAACAACTATGAATTTTGCATTGCCAATCCGGACACGTACAAGCTGCTGTTTTCGATGTTCGACGATTTGCTTGCGGCGAATCGGGGCGTGAAGTACTTCTACCTGTCCACTGATGAAGCCTACTATGTCGGCAAGACGGACACACCGGAGTGCAATGAGAAGGACGCCGCTGCAAAGCTGGGCGGCAACGGCCGTTTGCTGGCGCAGTTCATTCAGCGTGCCGCGGATTATCTTCACGAGCGTGGACGGACCGTGATCTTCTGGGGCGAGTTCCCGCTGAGAAAACAGGATATCGCGTCTCTTCCCAAACATGTAGTCAACGGTGAAGTGAACGGACCGGACATCGATCGTCTGTATCGCGAGAGCGGCCATCGACAGACCATTTATATTGCCGTTGAAGGCGAGGAAAAGCTCTTTCCCGAATATTTCCCAATGCTGCCAACGGACCGCCTCCGGCCGCCGAGAGGCAATGAAGACAGGGCCACGGCGGGCCGTGCAATCGATGCTTATGAGAAGATCGCCCACGATCCGGCACGGGACAGCGCGGATCTGATGGGCGCCGTGGTTGCAGCGTGGGGTGACATGGGTCTGCACACCGAAACATTCTGGCTTGGGTATGCAGTTGCCACGTCGGCGGCATGGAATCCGAAAGCGGATGCGCGGGCTCTGATGGCGGCGTTCTATCCGCTGTATTACGGTCCGGATGTCGTGCGTATGGATCGGGCGTATCAGCTGCTCAGCCAGCAGGCGCGGTTCTGGAACGAGAGCTGGGAGAGCGCGCCGTCGAACAATCGCAAACCAATTGTCGGGAATTCGTACGGGGTTTACCCCACGCCAATGCCTGTTCGAGATCAGCGATTCTCGCTGCCTCCCGTTCCTTCGCCGGCCGATCTGACGATTGCATCCGACTGGATAGCTGAAAACAAGCGACTGCTGGAACTGGTGGCGCAGCACAGGGCGTTGAACGATGAAGCCGTGGGACTTCTGGAAGAAAATCTCCGGCGCGCGGACCGGAACCGGCATTCTCTCGAGGTTCTTCTCACCGTCGCGAATATCTGCCGCGAGAATCTGGACGCTATCGATGGTGTGGCGGAAATTGCACGTCATTTTTCCGTGGCACAAGCATCGCAGAACCGGGCTCCGGTGGCGATCGCGCAACTCGATCGCGCGCTGGATGCTATTGCGCGGTGGAAGGAGAATCGGAACCGGGTGCTGCGCGAGACCAACGAAGTCTGGGGTAAAAGCTGGCACCTTCGGGTTCCCGAGGCTAACAACCGGCGGTTCCTGCACAGTATGGATGATGTGAAGGATCATTTGCCTGACCGCACTCCTGATATGTCCTATCTGATTTATCGCGAACTGAAGCTGCCGGTGGAGGACTGGTTCAACCAGATTCTTGCCGCACGCAATGCATACGCGACATCACACAGCATCCCCGCCCGTACCATCAAACTGAACTGGTCCGATCTGCAGGGTTGACCTGTCGGCCTGAAACGCCCTAGATCAGGCGCTGGCGCCCGAACATCTCGGGTTCGTTCTTATGGCGATTTGCTCCCCACCATGCGAGTGCGGTGGCGAGCACGAGGTCGTCATGCATGCCGCTGCGCCAGACTCCGAATCGCTCGTGGCCATTTTCGGTGATTTCGCAACGCATGGCCATCAGCTCCGAGATAAGGATCTCGATGGCGGGTCCGATTCCGGATGCCAGGGCCAGTTCCTCGGATTCGAAGGCAACTTGCAGGCCTGTGATGAGGTTGCGTTTGGGGACGCCGACGACGCCAGCGGCGGAGCGGGTTTCGCTGTAACCGCTGGTGATGGTGACCGGGATCAGGTCGCGCCGGATTCCGCGTGCGCGAAAGAGGTCCACGACGGGCGTGCCGACACCGGTGCCATCGACGATCAGCTTCGGGGTGTTCATGGTGTGGGCCGATGCGGCGCTGAGTGTGGCGCAGACGCGGTCGACGATCTCAGGGTATGGCGTCCGAAGAGGCATGCGTTCGAGATGGGTGATGGCGGTCTGGACCTCAGTGAGGTGTTCATACGTGACGCAGTTGCGTGCCGCGTATGTGATCTCGTGGGATTCGACGATCGCGACCGTGCTGAAGTCCTGCTTCTGGCCGAGGTCGAGGCCGATGTACGTTTTGAGACGGATTCCCTGGATCCGGTTGTCGCCGGGGTAGTTGAAATACGGGTAGTCGGCGAGACCCGTGTCGGTGGTGCTGCTGCTCATTGAATACCTCCTCCCCGGAATCGGGGGCTTCTCGATCTGAAGTCGTCTGCTGTTGGCGGTTTGAAGTGCAGGTTCTGCATTTTCAGCCGCTGGGTGAACGAAGGGATGTCGTCGCGGATAAGTTTGCGCAACAGGTCTTCGTCGAAGAGCGACTGATTGTCGCTGACAAACTCACACATGAATTCCTGGCGAAACTGGCGGTCGCCGAGGGCGGCCTTTTCTTTTGCGAGGACCTCGGGCGCGATGCGAGGGCACTCGGTTGCGGGGACGCTGATGCGGGTCCACTCGGGTCCGCCGGAGGACCACGTTTCCCAGAAGAAGCCGCGGCGTCCGTGAGGCGTTGACATCATCCAGATGCCTCCGTTGCTGACGACGCGCATGGGACGGATGGCTTTGTAGAGCTCGTCTGACACCTGCGCCGCTTCATCGATGAGGAGCATCGAGACGCTGGAGAATCCGCGGATGGTGGACTCCTTGCCGGGCAGTCCGACGAGGCGCGAGCCGTTGGGGAGCATGAGCGAGACGTCGTTATCGCCATCGCCGCGAACTTTGAATCCGAGCTTGCGGACGAATTGTTCGGTCTTGCGGACAAACTCGCGGCTCTGTCGGTCGCTGGGGCTGACGACGACGGCGAGTGCTTCCTCTTCGGTTACGAGCGTATGCAGTGCCTTCAGCGCGCAGATGGTGGACTTGCCCCACTGGCGCGAGCAGTTGAGGATCACGGAGGTCGAGTCGCAGAGCAGGAGTTTGGTCTGATGCGGGTCGGGTTTGAAGCCGAGTTTGCGCGCGAAGCGGACGGCGTTGAAGCCCATGGCGGCCTCTCTTGCTTCGTCGAGAACCGTTGGGGTGCGTTGTTTTTGGTTGAGGTCAGGCGGCACGGCGATCCCGCTCCTGCGGTCCGGCGCTTTCGGCCTCAAGCCGGTCTGCCAGCTCGTCGAAATGGATGCGGACGGTGGTGGTGGCTTCAGGGTGGTGACGCAGGGCTTTGCGTACCTCGGAGAGAATGAACGAGTTGCTCAGGTACCTCTGGGCGATGGTTCCGTGTTGGTTCGCCGCCGCGGGCTGGCGATGCGCTGGTGTTTGTTCTGGGGTCGCTGGTTGGATGACGTCGTGCCTGGCCTGCGCTTGCCGATATTGCGGTTGCCCGGTTGCTTTGGTGTGTGCGCATGCCTGGCAGGTTGCAGCTGTTCGGAGTGCAGGCACACGTATGGTGTCCGCAAGCCTGGGGTTTCTGCTTTGGCGCTCAGCTGCTGCCGTGCTTCGGCACCAGCCGTCTGCCCAGTCCCGGGAGAGTGTTAAGCAGCCAGATCGTTCTGCCGGCATGGCGACTCTCCTGTGTTAGCGGCGCGTTTTCGAGCGAGGTCTGCTTCGCGGATTAGTCTCGCGATGATGACGGCGCGGTTGAGCTGCTCAGGTTCGTTCTCGCGGTTCTGCAGTTCCGGTGCGTTCTGATGCGTTTGCGAGTGGTGCCCGGGTTCGTTCTTGCAGTGTTGTTGCGCTTCGGGCGCGTGTGGTTCGGCTGACGCGGGGTCGTCTTCCGCTGGTGCGACGGTGGCGGCTACGATTTCCAGAGCGGGTCGCTGGTGCTGCTGGGACTGCTGGTGCCTGGGTTCGTTTTCGTTGTTCTCGTGTGCCGGCTGCTGCTGCTGCCGACTGCGGGCCTCGCCGATGGCCAGGAGCTTTGAGATGGAGCTGTTGACGATTCGGCGGAGGTGGGCTTCGTGGCGATTGAGCTCGCCGAGGCAACGGCTGTCGACGGCGAGGGCCTGCCATGCGAGCGCGAGACGGGTGGTTTCGTCGGAGGCAGGGAAGTCCTGGCGAAAGGACTCCATTGCGCGGTCCATCTCGAGATCGATGGAGGCGGTACGGATGGCGGTGAGGCGTTTGAGCTGCCACTGGGCGTCGGCGAGCGCGGTGACGAGTTCGAGTTCGGTAATGGTCTCGGGCTCCCACTCGGCGGTGAGGTCTTCGAGGTACTGGTTGTATTTTTCTTTCTTTTCGCACCAGAGGACGACTGAGGCGCTGTTGAGGCCGTGGGTGATGGCGTTGCGGGCCGAGATGGCCTTGCCTTCGTCGGTCTTCGGGCCTCGGGACTTCTGGCCGTTGAGGCGGGACGCCAGCTTTTGCGCTTCCGTTCGCGGTTTGGACATAAAAAAAGGCCCCTCCCCTGGGCCGACGGTTCTGATTAGAACATGGGGTGTCAAGTTTTTCGGGTGGTTTGAGGGGGTATTTTTGTTTGTTTTGTTCAAGATCGCGGCGCGTGAACGGTTGCTATGAGCGTGCGATTTGTTCTGAATTTCCTGAATTTTGGATGGATTTGTTGAAACTGTAATGACGTTACTCGATTCCTGGCCTTCCATCCTGGTTGTGGCCTGGTTGGGAACATATTTCTTTTGGGTTAGGGATATCTCTCCAGGCTGGATGATCGGGCCTCCGACGGATCTATTGCCGAGGTATTCGCCGCGAGTGTCGTGTCTCTGGGTTCCGCGCAGAAATCATCGTTGCCGTGAGTCCAGAATTGTGATTGACCCAAAACTTTTGGATCCCCCCTTCCGAATCCGCATCTAGTGCGCGACGGTACAGATGGCATCGATCCGCACCTGTTTGGCAAATGTCATGTAAAGGCGAGGCAGGCTGGTCCGGATCTTTGAAGTCACGATTACTGCGGCGGCGATCTTGTTAAACGGGGATGTACGCGGCCGTCACGTTCGACCGGTGGATATCAGCACGGCGGGTGTTGCGCGAATTCGACGTGCTACGTCAGAGGCTGTCGCCACGGCACGTAAAGTTAGTTCCGGCGCGTTACCAGAGCCACTTGATTTCACTCTGTGGTCCGTAAGGAAGGTGCGTGCGTATACGGAGAGCTTGTCGCACTCGCTGAAGCCGGCGATCGCCGTACTCAACGTGGCAAGGCTCAAGATTGAGCGCCCGTTCTGGACGGAACAGAAGATGTAATGCTGAACCGCAGCGTCGGCTGGATTCGTGGCACGGGGAGGCCGGGCGAAAGCGGCAATCGCGGAATTGCCGGACATCGGGATGGATTTTTCGTGCGCTGAAGGAGATGAGATTCAGCTGGAAACTCACGGCGGCATTATCCCGTACAAAGTCGACCAACTCACAACCGTCACGCCTGAGGACGTCAACGTTCTCGGAAAGCGCCACGCGGATTCGCTGACGTTGGTTATCCGTTCTACTTCGCGGGGCGATGCCCCGCAGAGGTGGATTGTCCACGCAGTTCGTCAGGGAAGAATGCCGAACCTGAGATGAACGTCGCTCGCTAATCGGCAAGAAATGTACCGCGAGACGGAAGGAGAAACACACATGTCCATGACTATTCGCAGAACCCTCATGGGTTCGTTCCTGACAATCACACTCAGCGGCTTTCTGGGTGCGCAGCAGATGCCGCAGACCTCCACCCAGCGCGTGAGGACGGGATCAACCACAAAAACAGAGCAACTTTCCGGAACCGTGGTCGCAGTCGATGGGACCACTCTGGTGGTGAAAATGGCTTCTGGCGATCTGCGCACGTTTACCCCTCCCGAATCCAGGAGGTTCGTTGTTGACGGCAAGGAACTGTCGCTTCGAGAACTCAGGTCCGGCACTAAGCTGAGGGCGACGGTCGCAACTACGGAAACGTCAGTCATAGACCGAACAACAACAGTTGGTACAGGAAAAGTGTGGTATGTCGCAGGCCCAAACGTGATCCTGACACTTCCGAACGGGGAGAACCGGCAGTACAAGGTCGGAAAAGACTATAAGTTCAACGTTCATGGCCAGCCGGCCACCGTTTTTGACCTCAAGAAGGGAATGACGGTCTCGGCGGAAAAAATCGTTGAAGTTCCGAGAGTTGAACTGGCCTCGAACGTGGCCGTCACCGGGACGGCGCCCGCCGAGGTGACTCCCGTTGCGTCGGCTCCGCGGTCGGCGGCGAGACCGGAACCGAAGTCGGTCGCTTCTGCTGAAGAGGCACCCCGACGCGCTCGAAGCACCGAGCCGGCGGCAATGGCAGCAGCAGCGCCCAAGGCGACGGCAGCAGCAGAACCAATGCCGACGACGCTGCCCAAGACTGCGAGTTCGCTTCCGCTAATCGGGCTTGCCGGTCTGTTGTGCGGCGGTCTGTCTTTGTGCCTGCGCCGGCTTCGGTAGGTGCGGGACAGCCGGCTACCCGAGTCGCTTACGTGTTGACATAAAATACTGGCCGCTCGACCAAGGCGAGCGAGGTCACACTCGGCAGCTACTACACACTGCAACAAGCATCACTGGCTTCAGATTGTGAAGTGCACGCGTTCACAGGCACAGGATCCCGCCGTACTTGGGCAGGATGCTGCAGTTTCGCGATGGCATTGCGCTGCAGAATACCGAAACCAGACGGAAGCTGGAGATTCCGCCCGTGTCTTGGATACAGGCGAAGACCGCTTCCATCCAGCCGACCATGAACACCAGCGTGGATCCATTGCTGCCGTTGGATTACACGTTGCGTTTTGGCGCTACTCCGCGAACGACCCAAGAGCGCGATCAGTGTACGCGCCAAGCAACCGTGGAAACGTCGCCCGACGCATTCGACAACCGCCGATAGGCCAAAACGACTTCAAAGAAGGGTATCTCCGCCGATCGTGAGATTCGCTGAACGAAGGGTCGCCATGTAGTGTCTGCCATGAGGAACCCGATTGCCGCTTCGGTGCCCGGCACGTCTGCTCCGGAGACAATCAAAACGTTCCCAGACTGTGTTGGGTTCCGGACAAAGGCGATGATGGCATACCCCTGAGCGGGATTCACCCGGCCGGGATCCGCGAGGTAGTATCGGGATTGCTCCCCGACATTCGGCTCCCGGTTGACCACCATGCTGTTGTTGTGTTCCGGGTCTTTCTCCAGTCTGAAGTTCAGCGATGGCTCGAACACCTGAACCCAGGGATTTGATAGTCCGTATCCGACCAGAACCGTGTTGTCGCGGTTCAGTTCACGCATTCGGAAATCCCGAGCTATGACAACCGACAGTGTGGCGCTGCCAGCACGGCCATCCTCCAGGCGGCCAAGCGCGGTGATTCGTCGTACGATCTCGACGTCGGATAAAGTCGTGAGTTGCGCCGACGTGAAACCCCTGACGAGGTCACGAAACTCCGGAGCGCCGTTCAGCGCTGCCACACGCGATAGAAACAAACGATCGCCCAACTCCGGGAAGGTCACGGGACGGCCGCTGGCGGCGGCGAGCATCACAATTCCGGGATCGGAAAGAACGATGTTGGTGGTCTTTCCAGGTACCAGAAGGCGTGACCAGAAGGTCCGCACAGCCGGAGAGACGCCATTTTCCGTGGAGTCCATCCGCATCTCAGTTCGAATCGCGAACGCGACCGCGGCGAACGCGATGAACGCGAGCACCACGACCGCAGCCCACAACAGATGTTGCGACGACCGAACCGGCGATGGCGGGACATCATCGAGAGCCGAATGAGTGGCGGGTGCGTTTTCTGCCGGGCGAGCACGCCACGCAGGCTGGTAACCGCCGCGCGGAATCGTGAGGATCAGTTCGTCGTGGAGACCTTCTGTCTCCGCATACCGCTCCAGCTTCTTCCTAAGCTGAGCTACCTGGACTCGCACGATCGTGTCGTGAGCGGTGTCGTAGTCGGCGGGCCGGCCGTAGACAGCCGTGCCGATGTCGTGCTCCCGGATCGGCAGGTGCGGCGCTTCGGCGGAACGCTCAAGCAGCCAGGCGAGCAATTCCTTGAGCCGGCCTGACCGGCGCAACGTCTCGCTACCCAGAATACGCGCGCCCAGTTCGGCTTCGATGCTGCCTGATGCTGCTGCTACTGCGTCCAGGTCGGCCATTTACCCCTGATTACCTGACCGATGATACCAGAACCAGCGACGGGGTAAACGATTGAGAACACGAAGTTAATAAACGTGTGTTAACGGAGAAAGTTGAGTAATTTACTTGTCCGCGACCCCCGCGCATGTCAGGCTGCAAAGTGCCGGACAAGTCACGTTGCCCGTTGTAAGAGGAAAGGTCTCTGTATGATCCGGTTTCACCGGTTTGCGTTCGTCATCCTTCTTGCTGTAATCACATTCTTCTCGGCTGAACGGCCCTCGTCCGCTCAGGGCGTGACCGGAACGATCTCCGGTGTTTTGACCGATGCGTCGGGAGCGAGCGTGGCCCAGGCGCTGGTCCGCGCGGTGAATGAAGAGACCGGTGCCATCACGACTTCGAGGACAGACGAGACTGGCGCGTACGTTTTTCCGGTGCTCCCAGCTGGAGCGTACAGAGTGGAATCTGAGGTCGCAGGCTTTAAGCGGAGCACCACCCGGACGATCCGGCTGACCGTAAACCAGAATGCGCGCGTGGACATGAAGCTGGAAGTCGGTGCCACAACGCAGGAGGTGACGGTCACGAGTTCGGTGCCTCTGGTGGACACCCGCGAGGTGCAACTCGGCGGACTGATCGACGAGCGGCGCGTGAACGACCTGCCTCTGAACGGCCGGAACGTGTATCAGCTGGTCACAACTCTTCCGGGGGTATCAAGCGCCCGGCTGGCGTCCGGGCCGGACGATACGGGTAATTACGTCAATGTTAATGGCAGCCGAAGCCGCCAGAGTACGTTCTACCTGGACGGCAACATGAACAACAGCCACTTCCGAAACAGCGGCAACGAGGCACCAAATCCCGATGCCGTAGAGGAGTTCCGGTTGATCACCAGCAATTTCAACGCGGAGTTTGGCCGTTCCTCCGGTGGTGTGATCAATGTCGTCACCAAATCGGGCACAAATCACTTTCATGGCACGGCCTTTGAGTTCCTGCGCAACAACGTCCTGAACGCCCGCAACTTCTTTGTACCCACGGTTCAGCCGCTCCATCAGAACCAGTTCGGCGGGAGCTTTGGCGGACCAGTCCTTCGCGACCGGCTGTTTTTCTTCGGCTCGTACCAGGGACTCCGGTCTCGGTCCAGCGCGTTCCAGAACGGTGCGCTGACTCCGACCGCTGCCGAGAGAGCGGGAGATTTCTCGGCCGCTCCGGCCAACCAGCAACCCAAAGATCCTCTCACGGCACAACCGTTCCCCGGCGGCATTATCCCGGCAACGCGTCTGGATCCGGTCGCTTCGAAGCTGCTGCAGACTATGGTGCCTTTGCCCAACACGCCCGACGGAAGATATCAGTCACTGGAGCCAAGCTGGAACAATTCGAATCAGGGTGTTGCCAAGATCGACTATGCAGTCAATCAGGCACACAGGCTGAACGGAAGCTGGTTCATGATTCGGATGCATGCGCTGCAGCCGTTTGCGGGCATTTCTCAGATCCCAGATTACAGCCCGATTGTGGAGAACGTCGCGCAACAGAACTGGGTGCTGAACGAAAACTGGACTATCAGCCCGAGTCTTCTGAACGAAGCAAGGTTCGGGTACACCATCCGGAACAGGATCAACTCGGGGCCGATTCGGACAAGCTGGGCAGACCTCGGGAGCAACGTGACACTCGGTGCCCAGCCGCCGCGCCCACCGCAGATGTTCATCAACGGCCGCTGGAACATGGGCACATATGACGAGACCGAACGACCGGAACAGACCTTTTCCTGGTCCGACACGCTGTCATGGACTCGCGGCCGACACTCGGTGAAGGCCGGAACATGGTTTGCGAACAACCGGTACGAGGAGTATTCGAACTGGCTGGGATCGGGCCAGATTCGTTTTACGGGTGCATTCACGGGAAATTCGCTGGCGGATTTCATGCTCGGGCAGGCGCAGTCGTTCCGGCAGAATAATGGAAACAACCGCGACTTCAGCAGCAAGAACTGGCACAGCTTTGTGCAGGACGACTGGCGCATTGCCCCGCGGGTTACGCTGAACCTCGGGATTCGTTACGAGTTGAACACGCCGTGGGTCAGTACGATGGACGCGTTCCAGACATTCCAGTATGGGCAACGCTCGACCAAGATTCCGAAAGCACCTTTGGGCATGCTTTTCCCCGGCGACCCGGGCGTTCCGCGGGGTGTCTGGAAGACCGACTACAACAACTGGGCACCGCGATTCGGCATTGCGTTCGATCCATTCGGCAACGGACGGACCGCGATTCGTGCGGGGTACGGCATCTTCTATGCCATCGGATTCACGAACATGGCTATGGATATGCAAGGTCAGCCGTTCCTGGTGGACGTGACCGTTTTCGGAACGCCGAACCTTGTCAATCCTTACGCGAATGTGCCGGGCGGGAGCCCATTCCCCTATAAATTGAATACGCAGGACCCGGTTTTTTCGCTGCCTGTGAGCGCGAGTTACCAGGACCCGAACATCGCGACGCCGTATGTTCAGCATTACAGCTTCACGATTGAACAGCAGCTGCTGCGTGACATGGCGGTGACGGTGGCGTACGTGGGCAACACGTCGCGCAAACTGATGATGCAGACGGACGCGAACGCCCCCATTTTTATACCTGGGCAATCGACGGCGGCAAATGTAAACGCCCGCCGGCCATACCTGCCCGGCACCTTCGCCCAGATCTCCCATGCAGAGACGGCTTCCAACGCTCATTACGATTCCATGCAGGCGACTTTTAATAAGAGGTTTTCGCATGGCTTTACGGTTCTGGCCAACTACACGTTCGCAAAGACGATCGACGAGTTTTCAGAAGACAAGCTGAATCTCGCTGTCGCCGCCGTAGATTCGAGAAACCGAAGCCTCGATCGGGGGCCTTCCGCTCTGGATATCCGGCACACGTTTAATCTGTCCTATGTCTGGGACCTGCCGGCAGTCAGCCGCCTTGGTGTAATCGGGAAACATGTGCTGAGCGGATGGCAGGCTAATGGTCTGGTGCGCGTTCAGAGCGGCTCACCCTTCGACGTGCTTGCCGGGACGGATGCGAACCTGGACGGCAATGCAAACGATCGTCCGGACCTGGTGGGCAATCCACGGCTGGACACGTCACGACCGCGTGACCAGGTGATCGCCCGCTACTTCGATCCGGCTGCATTCAAAGCACCAACGCCGGGTTCGGTCGGAACGGCCGGCAGAAATCTGATCTACGGTCCCGGGATGTACTACTGGGACGCGTCGTTCTTCAAAAATTTCTCCATCACCGAGCGACACCGCCTTCAGTTCCGCAGCGAGTTCTTTAACTTCACGAACCATACGAATCTGGGACAGCCTGTGAATACGATCACGAATCCGACTGCCGGCCGAATTCTGTCAGCCGGTCAGTCCCGAATCGTGCAGTTTGGCGCGAAGTATATCTTCTAGCTGCGCAGCAGCTTTTTGAAGGAAAGAGAGGCGCTTCAGACGGGCCGCATATCGATAGCGGCCAGTCTGCGCTTCGTGATTGTCGCCGCAAAGGAGAGCAAAGTGAAATTCGGCGTGAACACTTTTATCTGGCGGAGCTCGTTTGAAGTCTCCTGTCTCCCTCTGCTCGAACGCATTCGGGAGATGGGTTTCGACGGGGTAGAAGTGCCATTGATCGGCGCTGACGACCTTGGTGACAAGGCAGTTCGGGAAGGCCTAGCCGAAAGCGGCCTGGCTTGCACAATCTGTTCCGTGCTGCCTGAAGGACTGAGTGCAATCAGTGATGACAGGCAGGTGCGCGAGCGGACACGTGACCACATGTTGGGCCACATCGAGACTGCGGCAGAGATTGGCGCTCGGGTGATTGCAGGTCCTTTGTATTCGCCCGTGGGATACCTGCCCGGACGCCGACGAACTCAGGCGGAATGGGACAACGCAGTGGAGTTCTATCAGTCGCTCGGTCGTGAACTCGAGGCGCATGATGTAACCATCGCCATCGAGCCGCTGAACCGCTTCGAGACCTACTTTCTGAACACCACGGCCGATGCAGCAGAGCTTTGCCGAGAGATCGGTGAACCGCGGGTTGGCATCCTCTTCGATACCTTCCACGCGAACATCGAGGAGAAGAACCCCACGGCGGCATGCCGGTTCGCGGTCCCGTTTTTGAAGCACGTACACGTTTCCGAGAACGACCGTGGCACTCCGGGCACCGGGCATGTTGACTGGAACGGTTTGTTTTCCGTACTTGCCGATTGTGGTTACAACGAGTGGGTCACGATCGAGAGCTTTGGTTTCTCGCTTGGCGCGTTATCCGCTGCGGCTTCCATCTGGCGGGACCTTGCGCCGACGCCTGAGTCGATCGCCTCGGATGGAATCCGGTTTCTTCGCGCGACCAGCGCGCGACAGGAGCGGTCTTGCGCATCGTTGTCCTGATGGGAGCGGTGGCTCTAATTGCGGGAACGCCGCGCAGTCCGGAAATCCGGTTTACTGCCACGATGATCGACGGCGGGATCAGCGAGACCTGCGCAATTGCGGACTTCAATGGCGATGGTAAGCCAGACATTTTCTCCGGCGAATCCTGGTACGAGAATCCTTCGTGGAAGAAACATACGGTCCGAGAGCTGAAGGAATTTCAGGTAATTCCGTTTCTGGAGTCGCTGAGCGACCTCGCTCTCGATGTCGATGAGGACGGACGGCCCGACATCGTCAGTACGGGCTGGTTCGCGAAGCGCGTCTGGTGGTCGCGCAACCCAGGCCGGACGGCGGCAGGATGGCAGGATCATGAGATCGAGAGTCCAGCGCCGCGTGCGGAGTTCGCGTTCCTTGTGGATCTGAATAATGACGGGAGGGAGGATGAAGTTCTTCCACAGTTCGGGGCCGAAGGTGCTGAGACTGTCTGGTATGAGAGGGCAGGAGGAAAGCTTCAAAAGCATGTCGTCAGCCCTCGAGCGTACGGTCACGGGATCGGGGCCGGCGATGTCAACAAGGACGGACGTAACGACATCGTCACGCCGCTCGGCTGGCTGGAGGCTCCTCCCGATCCAAGACGGAGCGAATGGCGGTTCCATGAAGATTTCAAACTGGGGAGCACCTCATTTATTTTCGTGATCGATCTGAATGAGGACGGTCTGCCGGACCTGCTTACGGGGATGGCGCACGACTACGGAATCTTCTGGATGGAACAGCGGCCTGGGGGCACGTGGGTGAAGCACGTGATTGATGAATCGTGGTCGCAGCCGCATGCGATGACTCTCGCCGACATCAACGGCGACGGGCGGAAGGATCTGCTGACCGGGAAACGCTATATGGCACATAACGGCAGGGACCCGGGCGAACGGGAACCGCTTGGACTGTATTGGTATGAGTACAGGCCGCAGCCGAACAACGAAGTCATTTGGGTCCGGCATCTGATCGAGTATGCGACCCGGGCGGGTGCGGGCATGCAGCTACCCGTGGCGGACCTGGACGGTGATGGCGACATGGACTTTGCAGCGGGTGGCAAGAGCGGTCTATTCGTATTTCTGAATCAGACGACGCAGCCGCACAGGACGGAGCCGAAGGTACGGCAGGGAGGGTCTCAGCAGTGAAGCGCAGATTCTTTATGGGGGCCGGGACTGCGGTGCTTGCTGCCGGCAAGGCATTTCCCGCAAACGATCGAGTACGAGTCGGCGTCATCGGTGTGGGCAACCGCGGCAACCTGCTGATCGATCAGGTTCCCGACGGCGCCGAGATCGTGGCGGTGTCGGACTGCTTTCTCTCAAGGTGCGAGGAGGCCCAGTCCAGGCGCAGCGCAAAGTGGCGAATCTTCCAGGACTACCGCCAGTTGCTGGACAGGAACGATATCGATGGCGTGATCGTATCGACTCCGGATCATATTCGTGTGTTGTGTGCGATCCACGCTTGTCAGGCCGGCAAGGATGTTTATGCGGAGAAGCCTCTGCATACGTACGTTGCCGAGGGCCGGCATCTGGTGAAAGCGGTTCGGAAGTACGGGCGGGTTCTGCAAGTAGGAAGCCAGCAACGCTCGATGGCGATGAATCAGCGGGCGGTGCAGTTCATTCACAATGGCGGGCTCGGGAAAGTGCACACGGTAATGGGGGTGAACTATCCGCCTCCGAACGAGTACAGTCCATTGCCGGCAGAACCGGTTCCTGCGGGTCTTAACTGGGACGCGTGGCTTGGCTATACGCCGAGCCGCCCCTACAACTCATTCGTGTATAAATCGTGGATGAGTCTGCGTGACTACTCCGGCGGGCAAATGACGAACTGGGGAGCGCACGGGATCGATCAAATCCAGTGTGCACTCGGGACCGACCGGACTGGACCTGTGGAGTTTTGGCCTGTGATTGACGGGCCCAGGTCGGCTATTGGATTCCGGTATGAAAACGGCGTGACTGTGTATCTGGTGATGCCGATGGGCGAACTCAACGCGGGCGGAATGTTCTATGGGGACAGGAAGCGAATCGACATCATTCGTAATAACTTCCGCACCGATCCGGTTCAGCTGGTCAAGGACCTGCCTCCGCCTGCGGAAGTGCAGAAGTGGCGGGATGACGTGGCGCTGTGGCAGGCTCGTTATCACATTGAAGACTGGCTGAAGAGCATCAGGTCGCGAAAAGATCCGATAGCGGACGTGGAGATCGGGCATCGGTCGGTGAGCATCAGCCACATCGCGAATATTACGCGCCAGCTAAATCGGCGGTTGCAGTGGGATCCAATGACGGAGGAGTTTCCGGACGATGCCGAAGCAAATCGGTACTTAACGCGCGAGCGCCGGCGAGGGTATGAACTGCCGAGCTTGTAAGATCCTGGTCCGCCGCCTGGTTTCGTGCAGGAAGGATGCAGCCAGCGGGGATCAAGCGGTACGCCCTGCCTCGTGAGTTGCATCAATTGCGATCGCCTGGTTGCGCGCACAGAATAGTCCGGCCGATTTGCTAACCGGCGCGCACAGCGATTCCGGAATGTATGCCTCGTCGACGGCTACATTTATTACCCTTGGCGGGCGAATTTTGAAGCAGATCGGCGGCACATCAATATCATCAGTGTCGCTTTGTGAAACACTGTCTGAACGGCGGTTCCTGATACTTAGCAACCTGGGTGAGCTCCGGTACCAGGCACGTTGTCCCGTAACACTGGGATTGCGATTAGCGGGCCTTTTACGCTCGAACAAGCAGCGAGTTCCTGCAGGAAGGTTGCAGCGACGGGACTGAGAAGTCGCGATCGCACAAGCGAGCCCATTCGCTGTGGCGGAAAGGCTCGGCGGCGCGCTGAATCGTGGCATTCTACGAAGGTCGCTACAACTCCGCGTATGCGTGTCTGCCGCAACGCAGGGGCGCGTCGAAAACCCCGCTGGTTCACGGGCAGGCATGACGAAAGGGAGATTCGTATGGGATACGGCATCGGAGTCCTGCTGTCGCTCGCGGTGGCGGGCTTTGCGCGGTTGGTTGGATTTGATCGTGATCGTGCGTTTTACGCGACCGTGCTGATCGTCGTCGCCTCGTACTATGTCCTGTTTGCCGTGATGGGTGGCGGCGGGAATGTTCTCGTCGCCGAGTTGCTCGGTATGAGCGTGTTCGGCGCCGCTGCCGTGCTCGGATTCAAGCTGAGTCCATGGATCGTGGCAGCCGGGCTCGTCGGACACGGAGTGTTCGACTCCTTCCACGGCAGGGTCATCACGAATCCCGGCATGCCCGCGTGGTGGCCGGCGTTTTGCGCGTCGTACGACGTTTGTGCCGGCGTAGTCCTGGCGTGGCTGCTGTGGCGCGAGCGGAAGCTCGCGGCGCGATCACACCGCAGCTAAGGCTGCGCGTCCGACGGACCAAGCCGCGCCGGCGTAGCTGATCGGTTTGCGGAAGCTATCAGGGGTTTTGAGATTCCGTTTGCTTCCGTCGTCGCACCCGATAGGCTTAAGATAAACATTCATTGATCGTAGACCTTCGTTAATAGGTCTCAAGGACCATGGAACCATCGGCGGACAAACCGCTTCACCCCCTACCCCGTCATGTGGCCGTCATCGGTGCTGCCGGTGGTCTCGGTCAAGGTATTTTGCGGATTTGTCGAGCCGACGGAATTGCCTTCACCGCAATCGTCCGCTCACGACCTGAGCGTATCGTCAATCTACCTTCGCGTTCTAAAGTGGCGGTGGTCACGTCTCTCGCGGACCGGGCTGCCCTCTCGAAGGCTTTTTCGGGTGCCGACGTTGTGCTCACGGCGCTGGGAGTGACGCCAACGAGCAACGAACGGTCGGCGATGCTGTCGGAGAATGCTGCCGACGGTGGAAGCCGCCATGTTAGCCGCCGGAGTTGACCGCATCATCATCATCAACACCCTGCTTGTCTCTCTACCGGGAATGCCCGCCAGTCGAGCCATTCGCTTCTTCTCGTGTGTGCCCGGCAGAATCGGTCGCGGTGCTCGTGAGCAACAAGCAGTCGTTGATGCCCTCGGGAAAGGGGCCTTTTCAGCGGTTCGGTGGACACTGGCGCGTGCCGGACTCAACTCCCGCGGTAAGCACGAGGCTCCGGTAGCCGCAGCGGACTGGCCTGGTGCTCTGAACTCCTGGAAGCCAGTCTCGTATGACGCAATGGCGCGATGGATGATCGAGGAAGCCACGGCCAACCAATTTGTCAAGGCGGCACCGCTTGTCTCGCGGTGTCGCTGAGCGGCTGACTACTCCCGAACAATGACGCGCGGGTTCTGGACTTTTGCGTCCCTTCGCGCGTGGTGCGCGAAGGCAGGGCTGAGGACGGAGGTCCTGTCAGTGAGTCCGCATTCGTTGTCGACCAACTGACAGGGTGATGCTACTTGGGCGCTCGAGACCTCGGAGATAAAACCGCCGATGAAGCGCTCGACCCGGGCCGGGGTGTTGTACTGGCAGCAACAGCAATCTGGTAGTTCAGCGGCTTATATTCGGTCGTCCTGGACTCGCTTGCCGAAGAATCAGACACGGACCTGCGGGGAAACACCGTTTTGCAAGGTGGTTCCTCAGATTACAACGCGGTGCCGACGGAAGGACTTCCCGGGCCAGCCGATTCCGTCCAGTTGGTCGGCGACTTGGACATGACCTCGATCCGGCACTCGCGCTCTTTCGACCGGCTACTCGCTCCGGAGAGCATAACAGGAGCTGCACGGTCCTCAGGTCTGGTTTTACTTTTCCGCGATCAGTGTGATCTTGTGGATGATCGGCTTTTCAGCGAAATATTCGTCGGCCTTAGCCATGAGAGCTTTCGCAATCTCGCCATTGAGGTGCGCTTCGCGGCCGGCTTCGTCATCGAAGGTGTCGAAGATGCCGAATACCCCGGGTTTGTCCTCCTTGAAGCCATACCAGTCGACGGTTCCGGTTTCAGACTGGGCCATCGCGCCACCTTGCTTCAGAAATGCCTCGACTTCCGCTTCTTTGCCGGGTTTCGCTTTCAACTCTGCATAAAGCGCATACTTTGCCATTTGTAGTTCTCCTCGCAATTGTCAGGATGCAGCATCGATCGTTCTTGCAGCAAAAAGATCTCCTCAATCCTGTCCAAATACTCGGCTATTCTGTCGAGGTGATCCGGCAGCTGTCCAGATCACGGGCCGGATTGCGCGCTACTCGTCATCAATCCGGATTGGGGAAGAGTTGCCGACCACACACCCGGAGACTCGGAGCATGGCACCCGGACTTCCAACCCACGAGCGACCCCACATCCCACATAGTGAGTCGCCCAGGACTGATCGGCCGGAGCAAGTTCAGTCAGCCCCTTCATGGAGGAGCAACGCAAGGTTCCGTGACGCTGTTCAGATACACCAAGCCATTCCTCGCGCACGTCCCATCCGGCGGACGATCTGTGATCGGCCCCGGCTTTATCGGAAACCCGCAAAATTCGCTTGCCGGAACAGTAGACCTGACGCGGTGAACAACGCTATCGAGGCACCATGCCCGATGGCCATCCTTAGCGCCATGTCGGACGGCGCAGCGGAAGGCAGCACCACGGAGATCAGCGCCAGAACCGCTGCCATCGCGAACAATGTCATAGCCAATCCGGGCACCTTCAGCCGTGCCAGACAGGCCCCGATCCATCCCACTACGAGCACGCTGAGATACCACAAGCGCTCCCGATGTCCCGAGTCCGCCGTCTGGACCATGGCCGACCACCCCAGGGCAAGACCGGACACCAGCGCGAGGCCAATGGCCACCTTGTACGACCACACGCCCGTTCTCCTGGCGATCAGCGCAATCGCCATTCCCGTCAGGAATAAGAGGAAATAAACTCACACGAATCCTCCCATGCCCCAGTGCCAGTCCTCAACAAACTGCGATGCCACCAGCGGCCACCATCCACACGGCCAGTGCGCCCAATGCAACGCGCAGCGTTGTTTTTCCAAGTTGCGGCACATGCATTGCGTTCTCCCTAATGATTGCTACCAGCGTCTCGCGATAGATCCACAGCGCGAGCCAGAACAGCCGCCCCCTGGCGTCCACGTGCTCCCGGCACAGGTCTCGAAATATGAGCGCCATTTCTTCGCCGAACCGCACACGGACTCGCTCTGGCATACGGCCCAGAAAGTGGATTTATCGAATATGCCGTCCTGCGATCCGGATCTCAGAGCACGGATACAAACTGTTACGGAGTACACGGAGACCCCGCACCGGACATATGATCAGGCATCGCAAACGGTCTTCGGGGCGTTGCCGTGAACACGCATCATGAGATCGCTGAGCAGGAGTGCCCTGGAGGTCAAATGAGACACCGATTCGTCCCTGTCGCCGCCCTCATCGCGGCCGTTCTGCCTGCGTTGGTCGCGCAGAGCATTACTGGAACCATTACCGGTGTCGTCAAGGACTCGAGCGGCGCCGCGATCGTCGGCGCCAAAGTGCAGGTCAGGAGCGTCGCGCGTAACGAGGTCGTCAATACGACGACCACGGAGACCGGAAACTACACGGTCCCATCGCTTGTTCCCGGCAGCTACGAAGCGTCAGTAACGGCTCAGGGTTTCGAGCGGCAAAATGTGACCGGCATCGAGGTGCAGACGGCTCAAATTACTACGCAGAACTTCGCCCTAACGGTCGGTCAGGTGTCGGACACAGTGAACGTGGTTGCAGATGCACCGATGATCAACCCGAATTCGGCGGCCGTCACCACGAACGTTAATAACAAAATGTTGCAGGACATCCCTTTCACCGACAACAGCACGCTTTCGGCGGTACTTCTGACGCCCGGAGCACAGGGCGATCCGCAATACAGCGGTGGCGTTCAGAGCGAGCTGCCCGGGATCTTTACGCAGGCGATTGCTCCTGGAGCGGCACTTTCCATTGGCGGAGGAATCCCGGGAGCCGGGTCCATCCTCGTTGACGGCTCCGATATCACCTCTGCCGGTACCGGCCGCGCAACGATGACGTTCTCGCGCGATGGTGTTCAGGAGATCACCATCCAGGCAAACGGCATTCCCGCGCAATACGGTCGAACCAGCAGCGCAATCATTAACCAAGCCAGCAAATCCGGAGGCAACGACTTCCATGGGCAATTTACGTGGTCGCACCTCGATCCTGGTCTTGAGACCCGCATCCTCGGCTCGTCCTTTCCTCCGACCGAGCACTACAACTCCTTCACGGGCGCGATTGGTGGACCTGTCATCATCCCGAAGCTCTACAATGGCCGGAATCGCACGTTCTTTTGGGCTACCGGCGAGCCACAGCGACTGAAGCTGTTCTTCGGCGCCAGCCGCACCCGGCTTCCAACCAAAGACGAACTCGCAGGCAACTTCAACAACAGCTATGACCTTCTGGATCCGACACTGCGCCAGCAGAACATTGATGCCGCGATCGCGTCTCCCATTCGAAGCAACAGCCTGCGGTATCACCAGACCTTGAACGCACAGGGATTTCCAGTCGGGCCGCTGCTGGCGACCGCCGATCGGCCGATCATACCCGGCAATTCGGTTGCAGCTCAGCTTGCCGCGAATCCGCTTGCGCAGAAGCTTCTGAAGGCGCTGTATCCGCTCACTCCGGGCGTCGATACCCCGTACGTCCACTGGCTAAGACCCGATGGTCTGCCCGAGACCGATGGCAATAATGCGATCTTCGCTCGCGGGACCGACACCGTCGACAATCGATGGAGCATCAAGGTCGATCACATCTTCAGTGAAAAGGACCGTATGTCAGCCCGCTACTCGAACGCACCGGTGACGGGTACGCGCTTCGACTGGGCGGGTCCGTCGGACCCCAGTGATCCTATCGCACAGGATGATTTCCAGTCGAAGAACGTGGCCGGTTCGGAAACGCACATCTTCTCGAATCGGGCAGTGAACGAGTTTCGAATGACCTACTCTCGCGGCGATGGTTTGCGCAGCCCGAACAGTGCAGCGCTGTCGAAAGACTGGGGCGCGGAACTCGGGCTTCAGCCCGCAATCGCAGGGGCCGGTTTTCCGTCCATTCTGAGCCGCGGTCTGAACCCGTCCGGCGGTATCAACGGTCGTTCGCTGGATGAGAATTACGGCTTCGGAGACGATTTTTCGTATATCCTCCGCGCACACTCGCTGAAGTTTGGCGGCGAACACCGGCGCATCATGTTAGGCCGCGTCGACTACGGCGGTCTGTACGGCGGAGCTTACAGTTTTTCCGGCGCGATCTCACCGAACACTGGTTCGATCAACGGAACGACTGACCAGATCGGCGGACTCATCCTCGGTTCCGTAAACACATACACGTACAACAGCAAGGCCGGTACGGCGGATTACCTGTGGAAGTACTTCGCCGGTTACGCGCAGGACGACTGGAAGGTGAGTCCGAAGCTAACTCTGAACCTTGGTCTGCGATGGGATGTCGAGACCCCTCGGCAGGAGCAGAACAATCAGCAGGGCTCGTTCATTCCGACCTTCCCAGGAACGGTCAACGGCGTGCCCGTACAGGGAGCATTCGTCTTCGCGGGACAGAATGGCCGGTCAAAATACCTGTGGCCCATCAACTGGAAAGGGTGGCAGCCTCGCCTCGGATTGACGTACTCAGTTCGTCCCGGAATTGTCTGGCGTATGTCGTATGCCTTAATCAAGACGCCTCTCACGGGCGTTGGTGACGAGATCGATCCTAATCCGAACGTCAACGCGAATTCGATCAACTCATCACAGGGGACAGGCGGAGTGAATCCTGGTCCCGTGAACCTGATTACGAATCCGATCGCACCGCTCGCCCCGGCACAGCGCCTGGGCTTCGACCCGATCTTCTATATGAACAACGCGAATGCGTTCTCGTTTAACTACATTCCGCAGAACAGTGCTGTGCCGACTCTGCAGAAGTGGTACGGAGGCTTGCAGCTTCAGTTGCAGCGTTCGCTCGCGCTGGAAATCGGATACAACGGAGCGAAGGGTACGCATCTCTTTGCGCTGCCCTATCAGCTCAACGCGGCACCGATCTCGTCCGTGCTGCCGCTTGTCGCCGCAGGTGCGGACTTCGCAACGACCAGCACAAACTACAATCCGCTCGGGCTGACGAACTCGAACGGGTCGCTGATCGCCGGCAATCTGCTGCAGAGCCTGCGCCCGTACCCGCAGTTCTTCAACACAGCGATTCTGACCCGATACGATCGGTCGGCCAACTCGATCTATCATGCGCTCAACGTCGGCCTGAACAAGAGGTTTGCCACCGGTTTTATGTGGCAAATGGCTTACAGCTTCTCGAAGTCGATCGATGACGGAGCCACGAATTACCAGGCGTCCGGTACGAGCGACATCTACGGCACGATCACGATGCAGAGCCCGAGTCGCAGTGCCGAACGAAGCGTGTCCGTATTCGACTCACCTCACCGGTTCACGTCCGCGTTCAGCTATGAGTTGCCATTCGGCCCGGGGAAGCCGCTGGCAAACAGCGGAGCAGATGGAACCGGCTGATTGCGGGCGGGTGGAATTTATCGGGTTACCTGATGGCGCAGAGCGGCTATCCGACAAATGCATACGTCGGCAGCGCCGGGTGGTTCCAGTCATCGGGTGGCGGCAGTTCGCTCGATTACTTTGCGCTGCGAGCCGACCGCGTTCCAGGCGTCCCGGTGATCAACCCAAGCTGGGAGAGCAGCCCGTTCACGCAACCATACCTGAACTCCGCGGCCTTCACTGTCCCCGGTTCTCCCACGACTCCGGGGCTGGGTAACGCACCTCGAACACTCCCGGACGCCCGCAGCCCGAGCACCCTCGGGTTCGATACGTCGATGTACAAAAATTTACCGTTCGGGAAGGAAGGACGGTTCAGGGTCCAGCTTCGAGTGGACATTCTGAACGTGTTGAATCACCCCAACCTGTTCATCAACCCGAACAGCAGCCGCAGTATCGGCTTTGGCGCATTTGTGTACAACGCCGCGACTCGAACGTTCTCGCCGAATATCAACTTCAGCACGCTGGACCCCAACAACACGGGACAGTGGGGCAACTACGCCGGACGTCAGTGGCGCATCGGCGCTCGTGTCTCGTTCTGAGCGGTACCGAAAGTCAAAAGCGCCCGTCCGTCGCGAGAACAGCGTAGGCCGTGGCTGCGTCCGTCATAAATTGACCGGCATCTGATTGTCCGTCGCGTCGCCGGTTGAGCGATGGGCCGTCAACTGTCCTGTATCGCTGTCCTCATGCCGTGGACATTCCTTACCCGTGCTTTCGAATCAGAGAGGATGGTACCAAGTCGTAGTAGTGATTGACGCGCTTGCTCCCTGATGGTCGGCACTTCGTCAGTTGAGCAGGATACCGGCCGAGAAGTCGCCGTCGCGCCAGTCAAGACGGATTCTCAGGCGGACTACTGGCGATGCCAGCAAATCCGCCGTGAATAGTCGGGCTTTGGCCTCCGGGCTTCACTGTAGCTTCTGAAATTCGTAAAAGTCGCCAGGTATCTCCGGGCTCAGCCGAATCATGGAGAATTGACGCGCCCGGAAGAGTGTTCAAAATTTTGCCAGTCGGTTCTAACACCACTGCTTCGGTGGTCCCCGTTAAGGTTTGTCCGTCGATACTGAGCTGGTAGTTGATTCGAATCTTCGTGATGGTGGTAAGCGCCCGATTCGCATCGAAAGCGAAGAAATAGCCGGTGCCCAGAAATTTGCGGTCTCCCACACGAACCCAGAGTCCGTGGGTGGCAGTCTGTGTTCCGTCCGAGGGGGAGGCCAGACTCGTGCCATCGGAGAAAAAGGTAGTGAAGGTTGGTATAGGAGCCTGTAAGCCAGTCGGGCCGGGGCGACGCAACTCGAAAGCCACATACCCGATAAGGTCTGATTAACAACGCCAATCGCCTTGTCCTTTGTAACAATCGTCTCGGAAAGACTCTGTGCCTGGATCTGGACTGTGATGGCGAGAAAGGCACCGAGAAGAGAAGACGTGAATGCTGCATGAAAGAGGACCTCCTTTTGGTCCCAAGCGAAAATACCGCCAACGTCCGGCCCACTCAATGGAGTCCATCTTCCTTCTGTGTTCCCAACGTCTTCCCTAACAGAATCAACAGTTTTGGACGGTAATCGGTCTCTGGTAAGCGGCTGCTATAATTCAGGGCACTGGAGACCAATGCGTCTGGAACCGGAACACTCTCCTCCGTTTTGCGGAGTTCGAGGTCGATCTGGCATCCGGCGAGCTCCGTAAAAACAAACCAGAATAAAGTTGCAGGAGCAGCCGTTTCAGGCTCTGGCGGCCATGCTCGAGCGCCCCGGCCAAGTGGTGACGCGGGAAGAATTGCAGAAGCGCCTATGGCCGAATAACATCGTCGTCGATTTCGACCGGGGCATCAACAAAGCCATCAACCGAATCCGGGAAGCTCTGGGTGACGATGCCGAGGAGCCAAGATATATCGAGACTCTGCCGCAGCGGGGATATCGGTTTATAGTTGCCGTTGAGACCGATCCGGGGGAACTGCCCGTTTCGCGATCCGAGTCTACTGGCGCAATCGATACCAGCCCCTCCGGCAGGCGGCGGCGCTGGCTTGCAACCGCCAGCGTGTCGGGGGCTGTCCTTCTTTTGGCGGCCGGATTGTACGTTCTGCATTCGCGGCTCGGCACGGATCGAATCTATCGCTGTATTGCCGCTGGAGAATCTCTCCGGCGATCCTGCCCAGGAATACTTCTCGGACGGCATGACAGATGTGCTGATAGGTGAGATCGCCCGGATCGGCTCGCTCCGGGTGATTTCACGTACATCCATCATTCAGTACAAAGGTGCAGCGCGAAAGACACTCCCGATGATTGCCCGTGAGTTGAACGTAGACGCGATTCTAGAGGGCACCGTAGTACAGTCCGGTCAGCGCGTCCGGATCACAGCGCAGTTGATCCGGGCTCGCGACGATGGGCACCTTTGGTCTGAACAATACGAACGCGACCTGATCGACATTCTGGCGCTGCAAGGCGAAGTCGCGCGGGCTATTGCCGGACAAATTCAGGTCAAGCTCACTCCCGGAGAGCAGCTTCGTCTGACTCAAACCCGCCACGTAAATCCAGAGGCATATGAGGCTTATTTGAGAGGCCTTTCCTACCTGCAGAAAGGAATTCCTGGAATCGCAAAGAGCATCGAATTCTTTCAGCGTTCCATCGAGTTGGATCCTTCACAGGCAGAACCGTATGCCAGTCTCGCCGAAGCTCTGTGTTACGGGGGCATTTTTGGTATTCGTTCATCCGCTTCCACCTTCGCGGAAGCAAAGAATGCTGCCCTGAAGGCTTTAGAACTGGATCCTTCGAACGCGTCCGCCCATAACGCCCTCGCCAGTATCAAAGAAGGAGATGAATGGGATAGGCCGGTGCGGACGCCGAGTATCGGCGCGCGCTGCAATTGAACCCAAGCCATCTCTTGACGCGCTTATGGTACGCCGAACACCTTACCCGCATCGGCCAGTTTGACTTGGCCATCGCGGAGTCAAACCGGGCAATCGCACTGGA
This sequence comes from Bryobacteraceae bacterium, assembly GCA_963794765.1. Classification (GTDB taxonomy): domain Bacteria; phylum Acidobacteriota; class Terriglobia; order Bryobacterales; family Bryobacteraceae; genus JAWXCM01. The sequence goes on from CAWCGC010000022.1 coordinate 157,362, forward strand.
CCCCCTTTCTGCCTTTCACCCTGAACAATCGGGCCATGCTGTTCTTCAGAGCGCGACGATATGATGAGGCGATCCGAACCAGCCAGCAATCGCTCGATTTGCCGCCAAGCCTGATCAATGCGCTCTGGTGGCAGGGGATGTCGTATGCCGGCAAGCGTGATTTCTCGAAGGCCATCACTTGCCTTTCGAGAGGGATTAGCATGAATGATGGGCCCTTGTTTCGAGCGCTTCTTGGCCACGTTTATGGGCTCGCCGGCGAGCGCACAAAGGCTCTCGATGTTCTGGCGAGATCTTACGGCGATGTCCGAGCAGCGATATGTCTCACCGATAGATTTTGCTATAATTTACGCCGGAATCGGCGACGCAAATTCCACTTTTGAATGGTTGGAAAAGGCGTATCAGGTTCGCGCGACAAGACTTAGCGAACTGAGGTCAATGTACTTCGACAGCGTCCGCTCCGATGCCCGTTACTCGGATCTGATGCGGCGAGCATTCCCGTCGGCTTCACCACCCCGACACTGAGGTTCACTGGATTGTCCTCCCGCCATCTTGTGCCAAACCTTATAGAGCAGATCCTTCGGCCAGAGCCTCAGATGCCACGACTACACTTGAGTCATCCCGCCGTCCACGAATAATTCGATTCCCGTGATGTAACTGCTGTCGTCGGATGCGAGAAATGCGACCGCCTTGGCGATTTCGTCCGGAGTGCCCACGCGCCCGAGAGGAATGGATGGTATGGCGCTCGCAACGTATTGCTCGACCTGCTCCGAGGACATTCCCAAACTGGTGTTGTAGCCAGGTGTCGGTATGATCCCCGGGCTGATCGCGTTAACCCGAATGCGCCTGTCTTTCAGATCAACCGACCAGGTTCGCGCAAAAGATCTGACGGCGGCCTTACTGGCGCTGTATACGCTCATAGCGGCACTGCCGGTGACGGAAACGATAGAGGCGTTCAGGACCACTGCCCCTCCGTCCTGCAATAACGGCAGTGCTTCCTGGACTGTGAACAGGAGGCCTTTTACATTGACGTCGAACTGCATATCAAAGTGCTCTTCGGTAATCTGCCCCAATGGAGCGAAAGCGCCGGTGCCGGCATTCGCAAATACGATATCGAGCTTGCCCTTTTGCTCTCGAACGGCGGCATATAGCCGTCGTATGTCGGCCAATAGTGCCATGTCACCCTGCACGGCACTGATGTTGCGACCAATGCTGCGAACCGCCTCGTCCAGCTCTTTCTGCCGTCGCCCTGTGATGAAGACGAAGGCACCCTCGTCGACAAAGCGTCGAGCTGTCGCCAGCCCCAGCCCGCTGCTGCCCCCCGTGATCACCGCGACCTTCCCATCCAGTTTCAATGCCATTCTTGCTCTCCTGCCCACGAATCGGTCTTAGTTGTGCATTGCCTGAGATGCAGCGCGTCCGCTTCGGTCGCACATTTCACAGACTGATTACGAGTTTCGTATCAATATTCGTTAGTCAGCCAGACAACGACGGCCGGCTTCACATTTCCGATACGGTGGTTGAGCGGAATCACTCTTTGTCGTCCATCTGCGGTGGGGACGATTTTCCTGCTGTTGCGAGGAGCCGGAGAAAAATTTTATCGGGTGATGTCGAGAGTGGCTAATGGGCTCCGACTACTCCACGAACACGCACTCGGAGTGCGAAAATCAAAGGAGCTCAAGACAATGAAGTTCATTCTGATGATGGGGATGAAGACTGACGCGGAGAGCAACTCCAAAGGCATCATGACGTGGCCCAAGGAAGACATCCAGGCGCATATCGATTTCATGATGTCCTTCAACAAGGAATTAAAGGAAGCAGGCGAGTTGGTGTCCGCCGAGGGCCTGGCGTGGCCCGACCAGGCCAAACTGGTTCGGGCCGGCAACGATGGCACGCCGATCACTGACGGAGTGTTTCCGGAATCGAAGGAATTCCTTATCGGCTACTGGATCATCGACGTGGAGACGTCCGGAACGCGCCTATCAGGTGGCGGCGCGCGCGTCGGCGGCGCCAGGGCCGGGAGGTGCGCCCCTCAATATGCCGATCGAAGTGCGGCAGATCATGAGCGGGCCGCCGGAAGAATTTGTGTGATCCCGTCGGCACGCTTCGAGGACCTGTTGCGGGAACTCGCGCCACAGGTGCTTGGAGCATTGGTCCGGCGTTTTCGGGATTTCGCTTCCGCAGAGGATGCCGTTCAGGAGGCTCTTCTTGCGGCCGACAAGCAATGGCCGCGTCGAAGGGCTACCTGAAAATCCGCGAGCATGGCTGGTACGGGTAGCTTCCCGAAGGTTGACGGACCAGATACGCAGCGAAATAGCTCGGCGGCGGCGGGAAACGATCGCCGCGATGGAATCGGGTTACGTTATTCCGGCCCCGGAAATCGAAATCGAGGTGAGCACCGATGACACACTCAACCTGATCTACATGTGTTGTCATCCGGCACTGACCCGGTCGTCGGCCATCGCGCTGACATTGCGGGCGGTCGGGCGGCTTGTCAACAGGTGAGATCGCCCATGCGTTTCTTGTTCCCGAAGCAACAATGGCGCAGCGGATCAGCCGGGCCAAGCAGACGATCAAGGATTCCGGACTGCCGTTTCGCCTGCCAGCTGCCGACGAGCAGAGCCGAGAGACTTGGCGCAGTTCTGCACGTGCTTTACCTTATTTTCAACGAAGGCTACACAGCGAGCTCGGGCGAGTCCGTTCAGCGAAACGACCTCGCAAACGAAGCAATCCGGCTCGCGCGGCTCCTGCGCGCTCTGCTACCTGATGATTCGGAGGCTGCGGGACTTCTGGCGCTCATGTTGTTGACGGATGCGCGTCGCGCTGCTCGCAGCGGGCCGCAGGGCGAGATGATTCCGCTGAACAAGCAGGACAGAACGCTCTGGGACCGCAGGCAAATCGATGAAGGTGTAGCGTTGATCAGCGCGGTATTACCTAAGGGCTCGGTTGGACCGTACCAAATTCAGGCTGCCATCGCTGCAGTTCACGACGAAGCGGTTCGGAGCGAGGACACTGACTGGCCGCAGATTCTTGCGCTGTATACCATCCTTCAACGTATGTCCGACAATCCTATGGTCCGGCTGAATCATGCTGTCGCAGCAGCAATGGTGCATGGACCCGCGACTGGACTCGAATTGTTACAGAAGCTGGATGCAGACGAGCGGCTGACCGGCCACTATCGACTGGAGGCCGTTCGCGGGCACTTAAAAGAGATGACGGGCGACAGACGCGGCGCGATCGCCAGTTATGTCACTGCCGCGTCGCGGACGACGAGTTTTCCCGAACGGAACTATTTACTAGAGCAAGCGGCCAGGCTCGGGCACAATTCGAACGTTAGATCCAGCCTCACGGCATAGATAACCGGAGGCTTTCGAAGCCCTCTGGTTGCCTCGATCGCCCCTGCGCGTGGGCCGCCGCGGCGCAAACGGCATCGCGGCTCCGACGAACAATGTGCATCCCGGGTGAGTGAGATCCCAAGTGTGCACCCGACGGAAGTGACTCCCGATTAGTCAAGACCGTCTGGAGGGAAGAGGATGGCGGTAACGATCGGTTCAATCAGCGAAGCGGAATGTTCATGATCGTAGTGCAGAACGATTGTGGCGCCTTCCCTCATCTCTATCGTCCCCGGGTGACATTTCCGGACATCATCCACCACGGAGCCATGCGAGAAATCGAAAATGTCAGACAAGGGATGCAAAGCCCAAAAACTCCCGATGCCGCTGGCATACACTCATTGGCCGTTCGAATGAATGGCAGCTGCAGCAAGACGACGCAGCATTCCTCTGAACATCAGTTCGTGAATCGGCCAGAGCAGATACCAGTACAGAAGGCCGGCAAGACCGCTCGGTTCGAACTGTGCGGTTTGCCGGAGAACGGTTGAAGTGCCATCAGGTTCGGCACGAAACTCGAGCCATGCGCGCCCGGGTACACGCATCTCGGCGAAAAGTCGCAGGCGCCTCCCAGGCTCATAGGCTTCGACACGCCAGAAATCCAAAGTGCTTCCGGGGCGCGGCGTGTCGGGATCAGACCGGCCGCGGCGCATGCCGACGCCGCCCATAAGCAAATCGACAAGTCCGCGAATTCGCCACAGCAGATTGCCGTAATACCACCCGGTGTTGCCGCCGATCCGGCGGATCGGGAAGAACGCCTGTTCGGGCAGCAAGGGCACTCGCACCGTCTTTTCGTTCGTCAGAACATCCCATCTGTGTCGAACGGGGCAGCCCGGCCGGCGCTATTGGCGCGCGCGTCACACCAGCGGCTCTCCGCGCTCGGCCGGTCCTCGTTCGCAAGGGCTCGCTCGATGGCTCGGGCGATTCCCATCGGCTCCAGGTCGAAGAGTTCCCTCGCGGCGGAGCTTTGCACGATGCTGGGATTGCGAACGCTTTCGATAAGGTGCCGGCCGATGGATGCATACACCGGTGTGATCAGTGTCAACCAGCGGCTGGATAACGACAGGCTGAGGAACGGAACGCGGATGAACCAGCGGCGTAGTTTACGCTGGCGGGCGAATTCGCGCATCAGACCAACATAGGATGTGACATCGCTACCGCCGATTTGTACGGTGACATTCTCGGGCAGCGGCACGCGGATCCCCGCCATCAGGTACTCGATGACATCCTCGATGCCGATGGGTTGTGCGGCAGTGTTGACCCACAGAGGAGTGATCATGACGGGGAGCCGCTCGACAAGGGCCCGGATCAATTCGAAGGAGGCGCTTCCCGAACCGATGATCACCGAAGCCTGAAATTCGAGCACCGGAACCCCGGCGGAGCGCAGAATCTGGCCGGTCTCCAACCGGCGTTCGCATATGAGGCGAGAGCACGCCGCCGGATGCCAGCGCGCCCAGATAAACGATGCGGCGCACGCCGGCCTTGCTTGCCGCCGTGGCGAAGTTGGCGGCGCAAGCCGCTTCGTCGGCTTCGAATCTCTCCCTACCGTTCATTGAGTGGACAAGATAGAACGCTGTGTCCACATTCAGGAAAGCCGAATCCAGGGACGCCGGCTGAAGCAGATCCCCGCGCACCAGTTCGGTGCCGGGAGCCACGCGCCAGCGCAGCGCCTCCGGATCGCGGCATAAACATTTGACCCTCAACCCTTCCTGTTCGAGCCGCCGCAGCAAACGGCCGCCCACATAGCCGGTCGCCCCGGTCAGCAGAAGCATTCGCGCACCTATTCCGGCAGAATGACGTTGTCGATCACATGAATGACGCCATTGCTCGCAACGATGTCAGCCTTCACGACATGGGCATTGTTCACCATCACACCGTCGCTATCTGCTTTGATCCTGATCGTACTCCCTTCCACAGTGGTGGCGGAGTTGAGCTTCACGACCTCACCGGACATCACCTTACCAGGGACTACGTGGTAAGTGAGTACGCTCTGCAGCCTGCCTTTATTTTCCGGCTTCAGCAGATCGGCGAGTGCGCCGGCCGGCAGCTTCGCGAAGGCTTCGTCTGTTGGGGCGAACACTGTGAACGGGCCGGGACCTTTCAACGTGTCTACCAGGCCGGCGGCCTTCACAGCGGCCACCAGCGTGTTGAAGTGTCCCGCTATGGCGGTGTCTACGATATCGGCGGCAGTCGCGGCCGAACTTAGGGCGAGCGCAAGAACGCCCGCGAGCAAAACTCTCGAATGCAATCTCATGGAATTCTCCTTCTGGTCCTCTCTTGTGGCAGACTCTCCTGCCCGGGCTATGCGCGTACTGCGGCAGTATTGGCGTGCCAGCGGCGCTGAATCAATTTCCAGGTGAGAGCCTGGTAGAGTCCTGCGAACCCAACGAGTGCATATACAACCGAGCTAAGCAACGACTTTTCACCAAACCGCATTCCGAACAGCGTTGCGACAAGGTCCAGATCAAAGAGGCCGATGAGGCCCCAGTTCAATGCGCCCACGATAACAAGGGCGGCTGCGAGTACGTCAAGATTTTTCATTGTTCAGACTTCTTCCTTTAATTCGTGTCTGGCAGAATGTCGCCAACCACAATTTGATCTTAAAGAAAATCTGTTTTATTGTGAAGAACAGAAGGAACCTGTGTTTCCTGTGCGGAACAAATGCTGCACCAAACACTGATTCCAGGAAAACGATCCCTGAACATGGAAACTGACACCATCACTACCGGCCTGAAGAAGTATGCAATCGGCAGCAAGCTTCGGCGTCTTCGGCTGCGGAAAAGCATGGGATTGCTTGAGCTGAGCAAGCATAGCGGGCTTTCACCGGCGCTCCTTTCAAAGCTGGAGCGGGACTTGATGCATCCAACCCTGCCCACGCTACTGCGGATTGCGATGGTCTTCAGCGTCGGCCTCGAGTATTTCTTCAATCCTGAGCCTCGACCGGTGCTGGAGATCGTTCGGAAGAAAGACCGGCTGCGATTTCCCGAATCGCAGGATGCCGATCACGTTGCGTATCACTTCGAAAGTCTGGATTTCCCGGTCGTGGGCCGCGTTCTCGATTCGTACTTCGCCGAGTTTGAAGCTGTGAAAGGAGCAGATCCTCGTTTCCATCAGCATCCGGGCATCGAGCTTCTCTACGTGCTCTCTGGCAGCCTGGAATTGCTGGTCGAAAAAGACCGGCACGAATTGGCGGAAGGCGATGCGGTTTACTTCGACTGCTCCGTTCCACACGCATACCGGAGGCGCGGGTCAAACCGCACTACGGCCATTGTTGTGGCGACCGAGACGACAAGTAAGAGCTAGGAACTGCGGCTGCTCCTTTTACGGCTTCGGCAACGAAGGAACCGGTGTGCTGGCGCATTTGTACGGCGCTTTCTTGTCGAGCATCGCTGCCGCTGCATCCCTCCTGCGCGGGGAGCCCCGAGGCTCTCCCGCGGAAGAATGTGAATCCCGCGTGCGGAATGCGGGTACGGATGCCTGTGCAAATCACGACCGGGAGGTCGCGAAGGGCCAAGTCACCTTGCGGGTTGCGCGTGACACGGCCAGTTCACGATCGTAGCTGGGTTCCTGCAAAGCTGGACGAATGAATGAATTCTCCGAGACCCGGCCAGAACCCTCTGACGCCGAGGCAATCGCCGGCGAATTTGTCACTGAAACTTTCGACTACGACGATGGACGGCAGGTGATGGCGTACGTCCCGGCCGTTCGCCCCGAGGCGATCGTGTTCGCCGGTGACGGTCAGATGATCTCTCCGTGGGGGAGGCTCCTTGAAGCAGCGGATGTGCCCTCGACCATGGTCGTTGGCGTGCACCGCGCGCCGACGAGACGCTACGGCTCCACGAGTATTCGCCGAAGTTCGATCCGGAACGGTTCGCAGCACACGAGAAATTTTTCGTAGGGGACGTTGGCTCCTGGACGCGATCGCGTTTCGGCGTATCCCTCCCCTCAGAGCGCACGGCCGTGTTTGGTGTCTCGGCGGGTGGAGAACTCGCACTTGCACTGGGGCTTCGACATTCGGAACGCTATGGCGCGATTTTCTCAGCCTCGCCGGGCGGCGGCTACCGACCGCCTGACGCAATGCCGAGTCGATTGCCGCGCACGTACCTGGTGGCTGGCACCCGAGAACCCTTCTTCCTTGAGAACGCAGCGCGGTGGGCGGCCGCATTGCGCGATGCACGTGCCGAAGTAGTGATGAGTGAGCGGCCCGCGGGCCACGACGACGAGATGTGGCGGCGAGAGTTTCCCTTGATGATCCTATGGGCATTTGGCCGGAGAGGCGCGATATAAGCGGGCGCGACGACGAACAAGGCTGATGACTGTTCTCCGTCGGTCTGGTCGGCAAACTGAAAGTTGAACTCGTGAAGGCGTTCCGACAGTTAGGGTCAGGAACGACAAGCCTGCCAGCGGCAAGTCATCTTCCGGATTGCGTCAGCCCGACAGAGGAAAGGCGGTAGCCGAAACACAGCCAGCTTTGTTGACCCGACGAAACACTCTTCCGCTCGTGATGTTTGCAGCGCGGGTGTCGCTCACCGGCCTGCCGCACGCTCAGTTTGGAGTTCGAGCCCCATGTTAAACTCCACCCAGAATGTTCTCAAGCATGGCCGCTTCGGTTGCGGCCGGTCGTGTTTCGAAGGCGCCAGTCTCGGTGGGCTTCTGCCTCGTTCTGTGCCTGGTCTGGCCTTGCCGTTCGATGGCCGCCGATCATGAAGCGCTGAAGGCCGATGCCGAAGAGTACTTTCGCAGCCGCGTAACGCCTTTTATCAGAACCTATTGCCTGCCCTGCCACCAGAACAGGCGGCCTACGCGGGCGGGAGTCAATTTCGACCCGGCGCTGAAGGCTCCCGGTCACGCTGCCTTCACGGAACAGTGGAAGAAAGCGGCTGCCAGAGTAAAGGCGCATGACATGCCGCCCAAAGACGCGCCCCAGCCGGACGATGCGGACCGTCAGATGTTCGTCGCCTGGCTTGCGAAGCTGAAGTACCTCAGCCAAAAGGATCCGGGGCCTTTTGTCATCCGGCGGCTGACCAGGACCGAATATGGCAACACGCTGCACGATCTGTTCGGCGTGGAGCCGTCGATTGCCGACGAACTGCCGGATGAAGTCAGCGGCGAGGGGTATCTGAATTCGCTTTCGCCTCTCCAACTCGAGCAGTATCTGAAGATCGCCGATAAGGTATTGGTCCGGCTTGTGGCGCCGCAGGGTGCTCCACCGACCGCAGTCCAGAAGCGACTGTTCGGCCGATCTGCCGCGGCGGGGACGGACCCGCGAGAAGCGGCGCGAGAGGTGGCCCGCTCTCTGGCCAGGAAGGCTTACCGGCGGCCACCGACTGAGGCGGAGCTCGATGTCCTGGTTGAGATCTTCGAACTGGGAAGGCAGAACAAATTGGCCTACCAGCAGGCGCTTCGCCTGATGCTCAAGGCGATCCTGGTTTCTCCTCAGTTTCTGTTTATTACTCCGGCCGGAGGAGCCGGGGCGGGAAGCGGGATCGTTCCGCTGGATGACTATCAACTCGCTTCGCGATTGTCTTATCTGTTATGGGCCACCATGCCTGACGATGAGCTGATGGCACTGGCGGAGAAGGGAAGGCTCCACCAGCCCGCGGTTCTGGATGCGCAGGTACTGCGTTTGCTGAAGGATCGCCGCTCGCGCGCGCTTTTCGACGGTTTCGGCGCGCAGTGGCTGGGCGTGGGCGGGTTGAAGCACAGATTTTCGATCCTGCGATGTTTCCGCAGATGACCGATGCGATGCGCCAGGCCATGTACGATGAAGCCCGCCTGTTTTTTGAAAGCATCGTGCGTGAAAACCGGAGCGTCATCCGTTTCGTCGATGGCGATTACACCTATCTCAACGGAACCCTGGCTGCGCTTTACGGCCTGGAGAAGACCGTCAGGGGACCGGAGATGCGGAGGGTACAACTGAGCGATGGCAATCGCGGCGGCGTTCTGGGAATGCCGGGCATTCTCGCGGCGACCTCATTCCCCAACCGCACGAGCCCGGTGAAACGCGGCGTGTGGGTGCTGGAGCAGTTGCTCGGGGACCATGTGCCGCCCCCCCCTCCCGATGTTCCGGCCCTGGACAAACAGGACCCGACGACGATCGCAACCCTTACTATGCGTCAGCGTACCGAGCTGCACCGCACGAATCCTGTCTGCGCGAACTGCCACAAGATACTCGATCCGATCGGGTTCGGCCTGGAGAACTTCGATGCCAGCGGCCGATGGCGTGACCGGGACAGCAATGGCGGGCCGATCGATGCGGCCGGCGAACTTCCGGGCGGCGAACGATTTGCGACCCCCAAAGAACTGAAGGCCATCATTGCCGGACGAACCGAGGATTTTTCCCGTAACCTGGTGGAGAAACTACTCGCCTACGCGTTGTGCCGACGGCTGGAAGGCTATGACGAAATCGTGGTGGATAACCTGATGCATGACGTCGCCGATGACGGGTACCGCATGCAGACGCTCATCAACGGGGTCGTGACCAGTTATCCATTCACACATCGGCAGAGTCGGGAGAAAAGAGGAGATCCAATGACCAGAAGCGCAAGGATTGACCGCCGTACCTGCCTGAAAGGACTGGGCGTCTCGCTCGGCCTGCCTCTTTTGGAGGCTATGGGCTGGGCCGACAGCGCGAAGGGCAAGGCGTACAAACCACCGGTGCGTCTTGGATTCATGTACATGCCCCACGGCGTGATCATGGATCAGTTCTGGCCCGCCGATGCGGAGAGTTTTCTGCTCGTCGCCGCCGCCGGCGCTGGAATCGCTGCGTCCCGTGCTCGACCAGTGTCTGCTGATGAAGGGGATCTCCGGCGTGCCGATCGCTCCGTTCAACGGGGCACCCCATGCACTCGAACTGTCCACCTGGCTCACGGCGACGTTGCCGGCCGCCGACAAGCGGAATGAGATCAACATCGCGATCTCCGCGGATCAGATTGCCGCGAACCACGTGGGAGCCTTCACGACGTTGCCGTCGCTGGAACTGGCCACGATGCCTCAGACGTGGAAGGAAAACCAGGAAGGGCTGAACGAGGGCTACTATTCGCACTGCAGCTTTCGTTCCCCGACGCAGGCGGTCCCTGCCGAGGTCAATCCGCGGAACGTGCTCTACCGCTTGTTCAACAAACAGGAGGAGGGTGCCGGAGGGCGGGCATCGTCACCGGATGAGTGCTCTGGATCGAAGCATGCTGGACATCGTCCTCGGCGGCGCGAGGGAACTGCGCCGAACATTGCCCACATCGGACCAACGGAAGCTGGATGAATACCTGGACAGCGTCCGCTCGGTGGAACGACGCATCGCCGCCATCGAGTATCGCCAGAAAGAGGCAGCGCTGGAGAAGGCCGGCCTGAGCGCGAGCAAACGTCACGACGACAGATTCGCCTGCCGATCGAGATCAAGATTCCGGAAGGCGACAAGCGGAGCGAGTACATGCAGGTGATGTGCGACCTCAACGTGCTGGCGTTCCAGACGGACACGACTCGTGTCAGCACCTACATCGGCTCGACGCCGAACGGGGCTTCCTATCCGGAACTTGGATTCAACGACCAGCATCACTCCCAGACTCATCACAACAACGAGCCGGAAAAGGTCCGCAAGGTCGCCGCGATCACGGCATTCAATATCGCGCAGTTCGCCTACATGGTGAAGAAGATGCACAGCCTGCGGGAAGGCGACGGCACGCTGCTCGACAACTGCATCATGATGTGGGGGTCCGGCCTGGAGGATGGGAACAAGCATACGCGCGAGAATCTTCCCTTCATCATTGCGGGCAAGGGCGGCGGTTCGATCACATACGGGACGTTTTCTGCCCGACACCAAAGGAAATCAGGGAGATCTGCTCACGACCTTGCTCACCTGTGCCGGCATTCCGATGGACCGCCCGGTTGGGATCGCGACGAAGCAACTCGGGGAAATCAAGGCTTAGCCAGAAATCCACTACCGCGCGTTACAGACCCCCACCGCCGGCGCCGACCATTTTGAAGAATGTCATATGGGCGAGGCTTGTCGCCTGGAGAGAGCGCGTCGGCTGATGAGATGAGTTAGCCCGAACTCGCCGGTCGCAGGAAAGCGCTCTCAACGCGTATCACGAGCACGGTTCGATCGGAGAGCGAAGTGAGCCGAGCCCTTACCTGAAAACGGGCCGTACGAGGGACCTTTCCCTCATAATGTGCGGCTCGGAAAACGGCTCTCGATCTCGCCGGACGTGCACTGCCGGTTACGCTCCCGGAACAATCATGCTTGACGGTCCGACTGGTCAGTGCCTTTGTTTCAAGTCGGCTTAGAACCGTTGACTGGGCAATCCAAACGCGAACAGGATCAGAGGGGCGCGATCGGATCCCCGCGAGGGAGCAACGCGCCACCTCTGATCCTCAATCCAAAAAGAACAGGAACGGGTGGTTTACCGTCCTGACAGGTCTGTTCCTAATCAGACTCGCATCAGGTCGTAGCGATCGAGGTTCATCACCTTATTCCACGCGTTCGCGAAGTCCTTCACAAACGATTCCTTCGAGTCGTCACTTGCATAGGCCTCGGCAAGAGCGCGGAGCTGGGAGTTGGAACCGAAGATGAGATCCACGACGGTGCCCGTCCACTTCAGTTTGTCCGTCGCTCGGTCGCGTCCCTCCAGGATGCCCTTCGTTTCTTCGCACTTCTGCCATCTGATGTTCATGTCCAGCAGGTTGACGAAGTAATCATTGGTCAAGGCTCCGGGGCGGTCGGTGAACCGGCCGTGCTTACCCGATCCGTAGTTTGCACCAAGGACGCGCATTCCGCCGACCAGAACCGTCAGCTCGTGAGCGGTCAGGGTCAGGAGGTTCGCTTTGTCTATCAGCAGCTCAGCCTCCGTACCCATATCTCCGGTACGGATATAGTTGCGGAACCCGTCTGCGATCGGTTCGAGGACGGCGAATGACTGCACATCGGTCTGCTCCTGTGTTGCGTCCGTGCGCCCTGGTGAAAAGGGAACCTTCACGTCGTGTCCGCCTTTCTTAGCGGCCGCCTCGATGGCTGCGCAGCCGCCCAGAACGATGAGATCCGCCAAGGAGACTTTCTTCGCACCGGAACGCGCGTTGAAGTCCTGCTGGATGCCTTCCAGTGTCTTCAGGACGGTGGCCAGTTCGGCGGGCTCGTTCACTTCCCAGTCCTTTTGCGGAGCGAGACGAATGCGTGCCCCGTTGGCTCCGCCGCGCTTGTCGCTGCCGCGGAAGGTTGCCGCCGATGCCCATGCTGTGATGACCAGCTGGGCGATGGACAGTCCAGAGGCGAGGATTTTGGCCTTGAGGTCAGCAATCTCCTTCTCACCAATCAGCTCATGATCGACAGGGGGAACAGGGTCCTGCCACAGCAGCGGTTCCTTGCGGAACGAGAGGACCGAGGTATCGCGAGAGAGGGCCCATGTCGCGATGCGTCAGTTTGAACCACGCCTTCGCGAACGCGTCCGCAAATTCCTGCGGGTTCTCGTAATACCGTCTGGAAATTTTCTCGTAAGCCGGGTCCGTCCGAAGTGCGAGGTCGGTGGTGAACATCATCGGCGGGTGCCGCTTCGAAGGATCGTGAGCATCCGGTACGGTACCTGCTCCGGATCCGTTTTTGGGCTTCCACTGGTTCGCGCCGGCGGGACTCTTCGTTAGTTCCCATTCAAAGCCGAACAGGTTCTGAAAGAAGTTGTTGTCCCACTTCACAGGGTCGGTGGTCCATGCGCCTTCCAGACCGCTGGTGATTGTGTCGCCACCCCTCCCGGTGCCAAAGGTATTCTTCCACCCGAAGCCCATATCTTCCGGATCGGCGCCTTCCGGGTCGGAGCCGACATATTTGGCCACCTCAGCAGCACCATGCGCTTTGCCGAACGTGTGTCCGCCGGCGATGAGGGCGACCGTCTCCTCGTCATTCATCGCCATACGGCCAAAGGTCTCCCGGATGTCGCGGGCCGCGGCGCGCGGATCCGGTTTGCCGTTGGGCCCTTCCGGATTCACGTAGATGAGGCCCATCTGTACGGCACCGAAAGGATTGGCGAGCTCACGGTCACCGCTGTAGCGCTCGTCGCCCAGCCACGTTTCCTCGGACCCCCAGTAAATATCTTCCGGTTCCCAGCCGTCCTCGCGTCCACCGGCGAAACCGAAGGTCCTAAACCCCATCGATTCCAGAGCGACGTTGCCGGCGAGGATCATCAGGTCGGCCCAGGAGAGCTTTCGGCCGTACTTTTGCTTAACCGGCCAGAGCAAGCGGCGGGCTTTGTCGAGACTCACGTTGTCGGGCCAGCTGTTGAGAGGCGCAAACCGTTGTGCTCCGGAACCTGCACCGCCCCGGCCATCGGCAATACGGTAGGTGCCTGCACTATGCCACGCCATACGGATGAACAGCGGCCCATAATGACCGTAGTCCGCGGGCCACCACTCCTGTGAATCCGTCATCACAGCGTGCAGGTCCTTCATGACGGCATCCAGATCGAGGGTCTTGAATTCCTTCGCATAACTGAACTCCTTGTCCACAGGGCAGGACTGGAGCGCGTGCTGTGTCAGGATCTTGAGGTTGAGCTGGTTCGGCCACCAGTTCGCATTCCTGGTGCCTGCGAATGAAGAGTATTTGCGGGTGTTGTCAAAAAACGGGCATTTGGCTTCGCCTGTTGCGGGGGATTGAGGTTGCATATTGGTTGTCTCCTTTCGAATGGGTCAGGAAATCGTAACAAAGTGCCGGTGTCTCGCCTTCAACTATTTGCTTTTGACTTCTTTCGGCGGGCCATCTGGCACGTCCTGCACACGCCGACAAACTCGACGCGACACTGACTGACTGAGAAGCCCGCAGGCAACCCGGTCTTCGGTAACTGAACCGGCGCGACCGCCGATTCTTCGATGTCGAAGATCGCCTTACACGACGAACAAACCAGGTGATGATGCGGGGTCATGTTCGATTCGAGGCGCAGCGAACCGTGGTGGAGCGTAACTTCCCGGAGGACTCCGGAATCCAGGAACGTCTTTACGTTCTTGTAAACGGTGCCCAGAGAAATCGAAGGAATCCGCTGTCTGACCCGTTCGTATATCAACTCCGGGGTGGGATGTTCACGGGAATCGACAATGGCTTCGTAGATGACTTGTCGCTGGAAGGTAAAAGCAAGGCCTTGTTCCCTGCAGCGGCTGCGGAATTCCTCGAGGGCTCGCGTGCGCAGGTCGGACATCGATGTTGAGTATTAGATAAGAATCATTCTCGTCTGTCAATGGTTATCTAACAGTATGCTGACGAAAATTATCGATCCGCCGATGAAAGCCCATAAACGCTGATTGGGAACAATGAGCTTATTGGGTTGAACTGGCTTCATCTGCTCACGCGAAGTGGTCGTGGCCGCGTGGCAGCAGCGGACAATCACGAAATGTAATTAATGCGGCCGGATCAAGGCTGGTGACACGGCCGATTACGATACCGGGAAGCCCAGCTGGTCCGGTATAGAGGAGTTCGTAGTCTTCCCCACCATGAAGAGCCTGTTCGAGGGTCGCGCCGCTGGCTACCGGCACGTCCGTTAGGCGGGCGGACACTCCAGAGGCTTCGCACATCCGGTACAAATCGATTGAGAGGGCGTCGCTCAAGTCCATACAGGCACTGGCCCGTCCGCGCAGAGAACGTCCCAGCTCCAGCCGCGGCACTGGCCGCAATCGGTACCCGCGCGCGGCCGAACGGCCCAGGGCGCCTGAAACGTAGATCGATTCCCCCGGCGCTGCTCCGTCCCGGCGTAACGCCATTCCCCTTTTTACCGCGCCGCATACGATTATGTCGATCGCGATCCGGTCCGCTCGCGACGTATCACCCCCGGCCAGCTGCGTGTTGCTCTGGCGTGCCAGCCATAACAGCCCTCGATAGAATTCATCAACGTTGCGCTGCCAGGTTTTTGGAATTGCCAGCGATACCAGGCAGAGCTTCGGTTCGCCACCCATCGCGGCGATGTCGCTCAAGCCGCGCGCGAGACTCTTGTGGCCGAGAAACGCAGGAGATGCCCCTTTGCGAAAGTGGACACCCTCAATCATCAGGTCCGTGGTTAGCAGGATGTCTTCGCGGGCGCCGCGCGGGCGAAAGATCGCACAGTCGTCGCCGATACCGAGCAGGAGTTCTCCTTTAGCGACAGGTATGCGACGGCGCAAGTGCTCGATCCACTCGAGTTCAGTCATGCGAAGATGATTCGGGCCCTCACGCGGGTACGGCCGCGATCCAACCGGTGAAAGCAACAATGCCCATGAGAGGGTCAACTCGATGGTAGACAAAAATTACATCTGATGGCGATACCGCGGCCGCAGCCGCTTGTCACAGGGTTAATGACTGGAACTTGTTGTGGCGGGAGAGTCGATCTGAGCTATCGCAGCTTCAGTCTGTGCGTGAGTTTCAGATTGGTGAAGAAACAGGTCTCGTTCGGGCGAACTTGCAGGAACTGGCCGGGTTCACGGGCGTGTAGCAACACCGAAGCATTTACAAGCACACGTTGCTTACACGTGCAGGTCACCCGTCCCCAATCGCTTTGGATTCAGACTTCGTCCGCATGGGCCGCGCTGGAATCCGCGAAGCAACCGTCCGGGTCGTGCGCCAGTATCTTCGCCGTCTCGGGCGACTTCGATTCCACGGACGAACGTGTGCCGGTAACCGCTGGCACGCTGAACGATCCGTTTTCCTCCTGCCGGAAGATCGTGTACGACGACAGGCGGCGTTACCCTCAGGTTCGCAAAGTCAATAACATTTAAGTCGGCGCGATAGCCCGGGGCAATCACGCCGCGGTCATGCAGTCCATAACTCCGCGCCGTCGCCATGGTTTGCTTGTGGACCAGGAACTCGAGCGGCAGCTTCGGGCCACGCGTTCGATCGCGCGCCCATATGGTGAGCAAGCTGGTCGGCGAGCTGGAGTCGCAGATATAGCCCGACGTGGGCGCCACCATCGGCGATACCGCAGACCGTGTTGCTGTTCACGAGCATCTGGTACACGACACTAAGATCGCCGCCGCAGTAATTTTCGAACGTATGCAGCAGGAGATTCGTGCCTCCTTTCTGCAGGAGCAATTCCAGAGCGAGATCGAAAGGGTCGCGGCCGGTTGCTCGAGCCCTGTTGGCGATGCTGTGCGCGAAGTCTGGCTCATAGTTCAGTGGGTCGCCGAGATCGAAGGTGCGCTCGAGGATCCTCGTCATATCGCGAGTGTAGTCGTCATCGGGGCGATCTTCGACCAGCCGCCGCCGGAGTTCGCCGTCGTTCACAATACGAGCGATTCGCACGTTGTGATCGAGCGCCTCCATGGACCGCCACAGGGGGTGGGTGAGAAAGGGATGCCTCGAAGCTTGCAGGCCCAAAAGGATTCCGATCGGGCGCGATCCCACCTGCGCCGTAACGTCGAGTCCATCGGCACACGCTCCTGTCCAACTGACCCCAGCGTCTCGCTCCAGCGATTGGGGGCGATCAGCCATCTGAACCAGCAGCAGCGACAAGGGCCGCTGTGCAAGTTCCGCGGCTGCGCGCAGCAGTGTGAACTCTCCAGGGCCGAAGTCCGAGTTCACCTGGATTACACCGCTTCCGGCGCGTTTCATGGCGCAGGCGATACCGGCGAGTTCTGGTTCCTCGGCGCTCAGACTGGGCGTGGGCCGGCCATCGGCGGCGCGGTGCTTGGTCGTGCGCGACGTGCTGAAGCCGAATGCGCCGGCCGCCAGCGCTTCCTCGAGGAGCTGACCCATCCGCGTTATTTCGTCTTCTGTCGGGCGTTCTTTGTGATCCGCCCCGCGATCGCCCATGACATAGAAGCGCAGCGGCGCGTGGGGTACCTGGACTCCAATATCCATCACCCGGCGCGATTCCTCCAGAACATCGAGGTACTCGCCGAATGTTTCCCAACGGAAGTCGAGCCCTTCTGAGAGCACGATCTCGGGTATATCTTCGACGCCTTCCATTAAGTTAATGAGATAAGTCTCACTTCCGGGGCGAACCGGCGCAAATCCTACCCCGCAATTACCGAAGATCGTCGTCGTCACACCATGCCACGACGAGGGCGTCATTGCCGGGTCCCAGGTTGCCTGACCGTCATAGTGCGTGTGGATGTCCACCCACCCCGGCGTTACCAGCAAACCCTCGGCATTCACTTCACGGCGCGCGCAACCAGCCTTTGGTTCGAGTGCCGTAATCAATCCGTCGTTGATCGCGACGTCCACCTGGCGTGGTGCATTTCCTGTCCCGTCAATCAATGTCCCATTGCGCACAACCAGGTCATGCATCGAGATTCCCTCTCTCGAGTCTCGACCAGGTTTTACCTGCTGGCAATCCTGGTACGAGCTAAATCTGAAGTGTCGGTTTGAACTTCTTCTAAGGCATGTGTAGTATACATCTTCAATACATTCTGCCCGTTTCCGGATGACCCCGCTGCTCACAGAGCGCCCACAACTCCAAACCGGGCTGTGACAGTGGTGTGAGTCTGTCATCGTCCTGCACCAAGGCGAAGAAGCCGGTGCTCGCTGGCAGGGAACGCAGCGGTACGTACCAGGTGAACCTGGCTGTGCTTTATTAAATTACATGCAGGATCTATTTGCGTCGGTGGATGCGGCCTTGAAATCGGGCTCGCCGGCAAAAGCGCTCGATATGATTGCTCGCGAGTTCCATGGCGCGCGATTGTACGATCTGCTGTTCGAAGCACGTGGAATGGCGAAGCGCCTGGAGCTTGGACTTCCGCTGATTCAGACTGAACCGTCGGCTTCATATCCAGACGACGTGCGTCCAGCTTATGAGGCAGCGATCATCGAAGCTGCCCGGGAAGCAGGCGAACTCCACCTGCAGGCGGGCAAC
Organism: Bryobacteraceae bacterium; assembly: GCA_963794765.1. Lineage (GTDB taxonomy): Bacteria > Acidobacteriota > Terriglobia > Bryobacterales > Bryobacteraceae > JAWXCM01. Next base: position 175,537 of record CAWCGC010000022.1, read on the forward strand.
ATCCCGGCCGCGTATCGGTACCTGCGCGCAATCGGCGAACTGGCGCCTCTGGCCGTCGCGATCGACTCGGCTGATCCGGGCGAGGAGGATATCGACGATGTGATCGCGATCGCGTTTCAGAACGGAGTGCATCCAGCGAAAGGACTTCAGTTAATTCTGCGCCGACACGGTATTTGCCGTGCGATTACCTCTTTCGGCATGAGCGGAGCTGAGAAAGATCGTGAGCAGTGCGTTGCACTCCTCGTTTCCGCTGTGCATGCTGAAATCGTCGAGCGAATGATCCGCGCGATCGAATCGGAGGAAGGCGCCCCACCGCAACATGCCAGCTTGCCTGAGTTGATGAAAGGGCGCGAGTGGCTGTTCGGCGAATGGGACTACTATGTTGACACCTCGCATCTGACGTCAGTAATCCCGTACTGTCTTGATACGACTGATGCCGAAACGCTGCGTTTATTCGATGAGTTGTGCGAGTACGGCTGTCACTTGTCATCGAATTTCGCTTTTAAGGGGCCGCCGGCATTCGAGAACGGATATGTCGATTTCGGCCATTATGTCAAGGCTGTACTACCGGGCGCCGATGCTCACCCGCACATCGGACACTTCTATGAGAAGGCCATCGAAGCCGAAGCTGATCCCGATGGGATGGGTACTGAATCGGCGCAAACACTTGTGTCGCTGCTGGTCCGACTGGGACGCCACGGGGAAGCGCTCAAAGCTTTCTCGCGATTTCTCTCCAATGAAGATCCAACCTATCTGCGGTGCCCAACTGCGATGCAATTGAGCTATGCGGCGGCGGATTATGAACAGTTGGGTGAGACCGCTCGCGCGCGGGGCGATCTTCTCAGCTATACGGCTGCGAGGCTTCTCGCTTCGCAGCCCACCGACAAAGGTTCTGAGCAACCGAGTGACACCGAGGTGCCTCCGACTGCATGATCAGGCGCGGCTCGTGTCTCGAGTGGCCAACGGATCTGAGCCAGGATCCCTTTGCGCGGCCGACGCCGCGGCTTCACACTGGGTTCGTCCGCTTCCTCGAAGGTCGCCCGAATCGCATTTGGGGCAGGCCACCTGAGATAGTTTTGTTTTTTATCAGCTCATCATAGCGGAGAAGACCCGCCAGATCCGTGCCCTTCCGGACCTCGGCGAAGATGGAACGCTCTACGCTCAAGAGTGCCTCGGCACGCTCAAGGGTCGTATTCAGCAGGTCGGCAGGAACGATGACGATACCGTCTTCATCACTTACAACCCAGTCACCGGGTGCGACGACGGCACCTGCACACTGGATAACGAGTCCCGTCTCGCCGACATACTCAGCGCCACCGGCATTCGGCACTGCCGCAGCTGCGAATACCGGCAGGCGGTTGCGACGTATCTGGCCTACGTCTCGAATGGCACCATCGATTACGACGCCTTCGATCCCTTTACGTCTCGCACATTCGGTGGTAATTGCGCCCCACAGCGCCGTGTTTCGCTCAGCCTGGCCATCAATCACCAGTACATTACCGGCTGGGCATTCTGACAGTGCTTTACCGACCATCAGAATGTCAGCGGTATGGACCCGTGCTGTAAACGCGGGACCTGCCATCCGACAGTTTGCGGAAAAGGACTGAAGGTAATGCGCCATGGCTCCCGATTTCCCCAGTGCATCGGACAGCAATGCGGGACGCAGCGAAAGCAGGCGCTGACGCACGGATCGTTTCATTGCATTACCACCTGAGCAGGATTAATGGCCTGATATTTGCCTTTGTTGGCCGTGATTTCGAATGCGAGGGGCACTGCTTCGATGCCGTTGAGAACATGCGTGACCATCGGCTTCATTCGGACTCTGCCCGAGGCAACGAGATGGACAGTGTGTTCCAGATGCTGGACGGTGCTGATGTCCGGGAACACGTAACGAAGGCTCCGTTCGCGGAGCGTATCTATATTCAACAGAAGCGGAGCGCCGAACCAGGAGACGCCTACGATCTTTCCGCCCGATCTTACGGCGTCGATTGCGTGGGACAGTGTTTGATCGCCTGCGAGGCCCTGCTTCGGGCTCCCGCCAGCGCATTCGAAGACGACATCGACACCCTCGCCGCCCGTCAGGTCGCGAATTGCCTCGACAGGATCACACGTTCGAGCGTTCAGAGCATGATCGGCGCCGAGTTCGGCTGACATCCGGCATGCTTCCTCACGAACATCGACTGAGATCAGCATTCCGGCTCCGCTGTTCCTCGCGATCTGGAGGCACTCGAGACCCATGCTTCCTTGTCCAAAGATCGCCACTGAATCGCCGATTCTGATCTGCGCTGTCTCCACTGCCGCGACCGAATCGCTGAGCGACTGCAGGCATGCTGCCTCGCTGTCGCTGATTCGCTCGTCGACTTTCACCAGTGCGATCTCCGGGAGGATGGCACGTTCGCTGAAGCAGCCAGGCAACTGGAAACCGATGATTGGCCCTTTCCGGCACAACTCAGCACGTCCAGAAGCACAGAGCGAGCAAGCCTCACACGGCAGCTTGGCTCTCGCGGCGACCCGATCCCCGGGCTGAAAGCGAGTTACGCCAGGGCCGGTCTCCAGAACGCGTACGCAAAACTCATGTCCAAAGAGCTGGACAGGAGCTTCGGTTTCCAGTCTCGCCTTGATTCGCGAGTAAGCCAGTGTCGGAATACCGAAGGCGAGTTGTGCCTCCGTAACACTTGGCTGAACGCAAAGAACCTCTGCTATCACGTGTCGGGGCTGTATCGCTGGTTCCGGAACTTCATCCAGCCGCATATCGCCGAAGCCGTAGAAACGCCAGGCCTTCATCAGGATTCTCGCCTTCAATTCTTAGTGCTGAATGACGAGTTTATCTGTTCCGGTGCCAGCAGTTCGAAGATGCAGACGACGCTCGGCGCTCTGCCGGCTTTCCGGCAGTGATCAACCGGCGGCTCTACAGAATCGCTCGGCCGATTGGGTCCGGCATTCTGATTTACGCAACAGTTCGCGACGCGCGCAAGGATACCGACGCTGGGAGGCGCCGTCAATGCCGGTCAGCTAAATAGTTCACGGTAACTTAGGTACAAAGGCAAAGATCCGGGCGATCACTCGAGCCGGCGGGAAGCGACCAGTGCGACGTCCTTCGGGGTGCTGTCGAACGCCGAGGTTCGGAGCAGCGCTTAAAAGTGCGGCACCTGGTTGACACTTTCCGCGCCAAGCTGCTTCAGAAGTTCCGGTAAGAACTTAGGATTGGTGGCGTATTCCGCGGCAGCTTCAGCCGTAACCATGTTGAGGCCGGTCAGCAGGAGCACGAAGGTGTTCTCCGCAGCTCCGGGAAGATAGGCGATTCGCGCAAAGCCAATCCCGGAGTTCGCTGAAGCCAGGTGTTCCGCCGCGTAGTGTGGTTGCTCGCCTGCCTTCGGCCTGGTGTTGGTGAACTCGGCGTTTTTGCCGCTGCGTAAAAGGCGGAAATTCAGCTTGTCTTCATATAGCTGAGACCACGGGTTGTTCGGTGGCGAGGCAAACAGAATCAGGTTGCCGGACTTGAAATCGCGGCCGGAGAGATTTTTGGCATGGCGGATCACGATTCTTGCAGGATCCGGAACCGTCCGGAGGATTCTTTCGACAGTTCCTACTGAACCGAGTGAAACGACATACCTTGTTGTGAGTAAGTCCCAGAGATTGACGAGTGCAGGGTCATGCGATGGCATGAATCCCTGGTCGGTGTACGTATGATTCGCGTAATCTTCCAGCGAGAACTTTTTTTGCGGACAGGCGCTGCAGCAATACGTAGGCATAATCGTCGAGAACAAGCTGAGTCGGTTCTGAATTCCTCGTTACGAGGGCGCCGATGAGTCCGGTACGCCGTCCTTCGGTTCCGGGGGCAGACTGACGAGTCGCCACAAATAGAAACACGTTTGCGACGAGGGATAACGTCAGAACCACCCACAGGAGCATCTGCCGCATCGACCTCCTGGGACGGTGAATCGATGTCTCGGCCAGATCAGAAGGATGAACCGGCTGATCCACGCATTCAGGCTCGATGAATCGGAACTGCGCGACATAGGAACCCTTGGGAATCTCGAGCCGGGATGTCTCGGTCCTGCCTTCGCTCTCATAGTATTCGGCCAGCTTCCGCCGCAGCTGCCGAATCGAGGACCGAACGATGCTGTCCTCCGTCGGGATGTAGCTGTCAAGCCGCCCGAAGACCGCGCGCCCAATCTCATACTCGGACAGCTGCTCGGTTTGACCCTCGAATGACTTTCGAGCAACGAAGAGAAGCAGTTCCCGGATACGAGGTGATTTCTCGAACGCGCGGCTGTTGCTGATTCGGAGGACTGCTTCCCAGCGGTCGTCACCGGACGGCAATACAACCGGCAAAGTGCCTGCGTTTTCAACGTGTCTCACAGGTGAAATCACACGATTTGACATTGCAGGGCCGAAGTTACGTGCTTATTCTATATCGGACAGCCTGCACCGTTGCTCTGCCAAAGACATGATGAATCGAAGACAATTCGCACGCCTCTCGTCGTCCGCACTCGGCGCAGTGTGGGGATCGGCTCAGTCCGCCGGGAGCAAACGCCCGAACATTATTTACATCCTTGCGGACGATCTTGGGTGGGGAGACCTTCGGTGCTATAACCCCGATTCTGCGATTCCGACCCCGAACGCTGACGCTCTGGCGAAGCAGGGGCTCCGGTTCACAGATATGCACTCCCCATCCGCGGTTTGCACTCCAACGCGGTACGGCATCCTGACGGGACGGTACTGCTGGCGAACGTCACTGAAGAAAGGCGTGCTCTGGGGCTATTCGCCGAATTTGATTGAGCCGGGCCGACTCACCGTCCCGCTGATGCTCAAGAAACAGGGCTACTACACCGCAGGTATTGGAAAGTGGCACCTTGGGTTAGGTTCGGCCGAAAAAGCCGACTACTCGAAACCACTGCACCCGTCTCCGACAGACCACGGCTTCGATTACTACTTCGGTATTCCCGCGTCGCTCGACATGGATCCCTATCTGTATTTTGAAAACGATCATGCGGTGGAACAGCCGTCGTCCACAACACCGGGCCAAACTCAGCCGCGAGGTGTTTTCTGGCGTCCGGGTCCAATTGCACCGCACTTCGATATTCCGGAAGTGCTTCCAACGCTCACCGATAGAGCCGTCTCGACCATAAACGAGCGCGGTGCTCGCGGTTCCGTGCAGCCATTCTTCCTGTATCTGGCACTGACGGCTCCGCACACGCCATGGGTTCCGAAGCAGCCCTATCAGGGCAAGTCAAAGGCGGGAACTTACGGTGATTTCGTTGCAGAGGTGGACGACATGCTTGGCCGAGTGGTCAAGGCAATCGACGCGGCAGGCATCGCGGATAACACGCTGCTGATCTTCACGAGCGACAACGGTGCCGACTGGAAAGTGCAGGACAAGCAGCGGTTCGCGCATCGTGCGAATGGGAACTGGCGAGGAGAGAAAGCCGATGTCTGGGACGGCGGACACAGGATTCCGTTCATGGTGCGCTGGCCTGGGAACGTCAAGCCGGGCACGACCACCAACCAGCTGGGATGCCTGACTGACCTGATGGCAACGGTGGCGGCGGTGGTCGATTACCGGCTGACTCGCGATGCGGGAGAAGACAGCTACAACCTGCTGCCTGCATACCGGGGACAGGCGAAATCGCCGATACGGGACGCTGTTGTCCATCATTCGAACGACGGAATGTTCTGTATCCGGCAGGGACCCTGGAAACTCATACTGGGTCTCGGCTCGGGTGGCTTCAGTGATCCGAAACACGAAGATCCGAAACCCGGCGGTCCGCAGGGGCAACTGTACAACCTTGAGCTGGATCCCGGCGAGACAAACAATCAGTGGCTGCAGCGACGTGATGTAGTGACACGCCTGGCCGCGCTGCTGGAAACATACAAGACTCGCGGCTACAGCCGGCCGCTTTGAACTGAACCGGAAGAGGGTTGTTATGTCATATCTGCGCATCGCCGCTGTTTTCGCATGTGCTGCTGCCGCAGCATGGGCTCAGCTTGCAACAGGTTCGATTGTTGGTACCGTACGGGACCCGAGCGGTGCTGCGGTGGCAAATGCCGCCGTCACCGGCATTCATCGAGAGACGGGCAGGGAACGTATTGTCCACTCCAATGAGCAGGGCGACTTTGTCCTGAGCAGCGTTGAGGCAGGGGCGTGGAAGCTGACAGTCTCCGCGCCGGGCTTCAAGACCAAGGTGCTGAACGATGTCGTTCTGACTACGGGTACGACGCTGCCGACGGGTGAGATTACGCTCGATGTTGGCAGTACCAGCGAAACCGTGCTGGTCACAGCTCAGGCTGCGATCGTCGAGACAAGAAGCTCCGAACGCGCGGGAGTGGTGACTTCCGATCAGGTCAATCGACTGCTGGTTCGCGGACGCAACTTCACTGATCTTCTGCAAATCATGCCCGGCGTTGTTACAACCAGCAAGCCGCAGGACCTTAGCTCTGCGACCAACTTCAATGTGATGGGCAACCGGCAGACCGCGAACAACATCACCGTGGACGGAGTTCCAGCGACAGACATGGGCAACGGCTCGCAGCTGAAGCTGACGGTAAGCCAGGACGCGGTGGCTGAAATGAAAGTGGAGACAAGTAATTACCAGGCAGAGTATGGCCGGCTTGCCGGCTCTAACGTGATTGTCGTTACCAAGTCCGGCAGCCGCGATTTCCACGGTCTGGTCAGCTACTTCAAGCGGCACGAACAGTTCAACGCCAATGACTTCTTTAACAACCTTACGGGAGTTCCGCGAAACCGCTATCGGTATAACACGTGGACGTATAACATCAGTGGTCCCGTTACGATTCCCAAACTCTTCAATACCGAAAGAAACAAGCTGTTCTTCTACTGGGGGCAGGAGTTCTGGCCGACGGTGACCAGCACTACCGGTCAGGTGACAGTTCCCACAGCTCTGGAGCGCAATGGAGATTTCTCACAGAGTGTTGACCAGAACAACAAACTCATCGTTGTTCGCGATCCGTTCAATAACAACAATCCGTTTCCCGATAACCGCATTCCTGCGGGGCGACTGAACTCGGACGGTCTCGCTCTGCTGAAGCTGTTCCCGGAGCCGAATTTCCTGAATCGGGCAATCTCGGGCGGAAATTACAACTACGTTTTCACCGCGCCGGTGAACGCTCCCAAACAAACGAATACTGCGAAGCTTGATTACCAGCTAAGCAACAACAACACGATCTCCGGCAGCTACAACACTTTCAGCGATGACCGGGAGGGCACTGTGGGACTGCCTGATTCCGGAAGCCTGAACTGGCCGCTGATGGTGAAGCACTACTACACGCACCCAAAGAGCACAACTGCCAAGTGGACCTCGATTCTGCGTCCAACGCTCATCAACGAAGCAACCTTTGGGTTTCTGACTCAGCCGGCACGGGATACTTACACCGATCAGGAACTGGCCAAGATCCAGCGCTCAACGGTGGGGTTTAAGGCGGGCCAGTTCGCACCATCGGCAAACCCCCTCGGAATCATTCCGAATGCAACCTTCGGAGGCGTTCCAGGTGCCGCGAATCTGACTGCGGAAGGCCGGTTCCCGCTATATAACGACTACTACATCTACACATGGTCGGATAACGTTACAGCTACGCGCGGCGCCCACACAATGAAGGCCGGCGTCTATCTGGAGCGATTTGTCCGGAATCAAAAAAAGGCAGTCAGCTTCAACGGATCTCTGGATTTTGCGCAGAACGCCAATAATCCACTGAACACGGGTTATCGCGTGGGCTAATGCTGCGCTGGGTGCTTTCAATCAGTACACGGAATCTACCGGACTCGGCTGGATGAATGTCAATGCATGGGACACGGAGGTGTTTCTTCAGGACAACTGGAAGGTCAATCGGCGACTGACTCTGGATTACGGACTCCGCATGTACTGGATCAATCCTATGACAGAATCCGACAACCTTATCTCAGCGTTTGTACCGTCACTCTATGCGCCGGCGAATGCGGTTAAGCTGATCCAGCCAGTTGGTACGGGCAGCCAGCGTGCAGGCATTGATCCGTTCACGGGGCAAACCTACGTTGCGGCCCAGATCGGAGCGATTGCTCCCGGTGGCGGAGATCCGGGCAACGGAATGGCGAGGGCAGGAACCAATAACCTGCCCGACACCATCATTCAGAACCGAGGCGTTCAGTGGGGGCCGCGCGCGGGTTTCGCGTGGGACGTGCAGGGGAACGGTAAGACAGCAGTCCGTGGCGGTTTCGGTGTGTTTTATAACCGCTTCTTTACGGAAACCTACTTCGGCAACATGATCGCCCAGCCCCCAATCGTGCAGACACCAACAGTGACGTACGGTCAGCTCGCCACCTTGACGTCGTCGACGGGACTGCTCTACCCGACTAACGTTTACGCTCCTGATCTTCAGGGCAAACTTCCGATGGTGATGAATTACAGCCTCTCCGTGCAGCGGGAGATCGGTTTTAAGACCGTACTGGACGTTGCCTATGCCGGATCGTTAGGGCGGCATCTGATGTGGTTTCGTGATCTGAATGCGATCCCGCTGGGGACAAATTTTCTTCCGTCTTCGGGCGACCCCACTCTGCCTGGGCGACCTCTGCCCACAGCATTCCTGAGACCGGTTGCGGGTTACAACTCCATTTATTCGATGGAGGGCGCATCAAGTTCCAATTACAATTCACTTCAGGTCACGGCTCAGCGCCGGTTTGCCAACCATCTGCAGTTCGGTCTCGCGTATACGTTCTCGAAGGCCCTGAACTACAACGACACGGATACGGACATCGTTACGTCGCTGGTGAATGCACGCTCGTATTACTACGGACTTGCTTCGTATGACCGAACTCATATGCTGTCGATCAACTACATCTATGAGTTGCCGAACGCTCCGTGGAAGAACACCATTTCGCGCGCAGTGTTGAACGGATGGCAAGTCTCCGGCATCACGACATTCTCGAGTGGAGCGCCTCTGGGCATCAATGTGACAACGACGAACGGAGCTGACATCACCGGTACTCCCTCGCTCGTGCTTCGTCCGGATCTCGTCGGCGATCCGGTGCTGTCAAAGAGCGACCGGACATTCAGCAGAAACTTCGATACCAGCTGTTTTTCGTTTACCTCAAACCGGTACTTACGGCAATGCCGCCCGAAGGGTAATTCGAGGACTTGGGATTAATAACTGGGACGTTTCGCTCGCGAGGAACTTCGCTGTGTGGGAGCGACTTCGACTGACGTTTCGCGCTGAGGCGTACAACGTCTTCAATCATACGCAATTTTCGTCGCTCGATACGACTGCTCGCTTCGATCCAACGACGGCCCAACAGGTAAACAGCCGCTTCGGAGCGTTCACCGCAGCACGTGATCCCCGGCAGTTGCAACTGAACCTTCGACTCACCTTTTAGGCACATGAACCGACGCACGTTTTTGAATCGAGTTTCGATTGCGGCCGCCTCGCTGGCAGGTCTGCCGAATCCAGCGTTTGCCGCCAACGCTCTCCGGCCTAACATTGTGTTCATTCTTGCGGATGACCTCGGCTATGGAGATCTCGGCTGCTATAACCGCGATTCGAAGATCCCTACTCCGAATCTGGACGCCCTTGCGGCACGCGGCGTGCGCTTCACAAATGCTCACACCCCGTCTGCGGTATGCACGCCGACGCGCTATGGCCTCCTTACCGGACGGTACGCCTGGCGAACGCGCCTGAGTCAGGGCGTGCTCGACGGCTTTGATCCGTCTCTGATTGAGCCGGAAAGGGTCACGCTTCCGTCGATGCTGAAACGGGCAGGATATGCGACTGCGTGTATCGGTAAGTGGCATCTGGGTATGGAGTGGACAACCCGGGACGGCACAACGATGCCCTTTAGAGATTCCTTCAACGGCGGCTTTCGTCCGGGCCGCGAAGTGGATTTCAGTAAGCCCGTGAAAGGCGGTCCGCTGAGCGCCGGGTTTGACTACTACTTTGGTGTTTCGGGCTCGCTCGACATGTCGCCGTACTGCTTTATCGAAAACCGGAAGCCTCTGCAACCTCCTGCGACCGAAACACCGGAACGAAAGGATCTGTTCTATAACCAGGGCCCTGGCGTTGCACCTGCGGGGTTCGAGTTGAGCGATGTTCTGCCGGAGCTGGGAAAGAGGGCGCGTCATTTCATTGAGAAGCAGCGGGGCTCGCGCAACCCGTTCTTTCTGTATCTGCCGCTGACGGCACCGCACTTGCCCGTGGTCCCCAGTAAAGAATTTGAAGGCAGAAGTAAAGCAGGACGCTACGGCGACTTTGTTGTCGAACTGGACAGCGTAGTGGGGTCCGTTCTTCAGACTTTGAAGGAGCAGGCCATCGAGCAGAATACGCTCGTCTTCTTCACCAGCGACAACGGAGGACTGTGGCACTGGTGGGAGTTACAGGAAACGGATGACGTGAAGTATGGCCGATTGACGCCTCGAAGCAAGTACGAGAAGGGCTACGGACATCGGAGCAACGGGATGCTGCGGGGTACGAAAGCTGACCTCTGGGATGGCGGCCACCGAGTTCCACTGATTGTGTCCTGGCCTGCGCGCAACAATCGCGGGCAAGTGAACCAGCGACTTGTGTGCCTGACAGATGTCATCTCCACAGTGGCTGAATTATGCAACCTGAAACTGCCAAACGGAGCTGCAGAGGATAGCGTGAGTATGGCCGCGCACCTGTTTAACGCAGCGAGCACCGCGAGCGGGCGCGATTCGGTTGTGTACCATTCGGTACTTGGTGAGTTCGCCATTCAGAAGGGAGAGTGGAAGTTGATCCTGAAACGGGGATCGGGTGGCTTCTCTGTGCCGAAGAGGATCGAGCCGCAAGCGGGCGAGCCAGCCGGTCAGCTCTACAACATGATGTCCGATCCTCAGGAGACGCGAAACGTTTACAACCAGCATCCGGAACTGGTGCAGTCTCTGACTGAACTGCTGAATGAGTGCCGTCGCGGCAAGCACACCATGTAAAACGCACGAGAGTTAAACTCCGGGCGTGGGATTCATTTCGGCGAACGGTGATGTTGCTGTCAACTCCTTTCCGACGGCTCAGCTGGCGCCTCGCGAACGACTCTTGATATCCGAGGGAGGTCGATCGCCGCGCTATTGCGCTGGTGCTCAGTCCGGCGAAGTACGGGTCCAGGACGGACTACTCCGACTGTCCGCGTCGATCCAGCGGATCAGAGACAACGATTGCTCATCATACTGGGGCTGGTTGAGAGATGAGGATCGTCGCTGGGTGTCAGATCGCCGGAAATTATGATGCCTTACAGCTCTTACTGCGCGTTCCGCCCGCGGTGAGAAATGCAATGTTTTGAATATTCATGTGACTGTGGTGCCCTGGGATACGTTTATAGAGTGGAATTGGTTAAACTGCAGCGTCAGCGCGCGATGGATGCGGTCTATGATGCGCTGCGGTCTGCAATCATCAACTCCTTGCTGCGTCCCGGTGACCGGCTGAACATTGATGAACTGGCCGAACGCCTCGGCGTCAGCCTCACGCCTGTGCGCGGAGCAATTCAACAGCTTGCCACGGAAGGTCTGATTGAAATTCGTCCTCGCAGCGGGACGTTCGTGGCCAGCCTGACTGTTCAGGATGTGGATGAAACCTTTCGCATCCGATGTGCCCTGGAGTGCCTGGCCGCCCGGGATGCGATAGACAAATTCAGCGACCGTGACGTCCGACATCTGAGGGAACTACTGCGGGCGCTGAAGAAGCCAGTGCGGAGTGAAGAGGATCGGGCGGCACACGACAAGAACAATAGCGAACTGCACAAGTCGATCATTCGTGCCTCAGGAAACCGGCGGCTGCAGGACATGTATGAAGGACTGAATGCACATCTTCGGATTGCTCGTATTCATGCCGACAAAAGTGACTGGATCACCCGCGTTCGCGAAGAACAGATCGAGCACGAAGCCATCGTTGCCGCTATCGAACGACGTGACCCGACAGCACTGGAAAAGGCACTGACACAGCATATCCACCGGGCTAAAGACAACATGATCAAAGCTCTTCGCGAACGGGAACAGAACGGCGCTTCCGAATGAAGATTGCCAGTGTGGAAGCGATCCCGGTTCGACTGCCCCGGAATCGCGAAGAAGCACAGCGAACTGCGGGTTCTCCTACTGCACTCAAAGCAGGGTCCGGGAACTATTTGTGGTCCACCAGCGTTTCAGCACTATACTCGGTCTGGTTCGAGACTGCCCTGGTGAAGGTCACATCAGACGACGGCATCGTCGGGTGGGGCGAGGCACAGGCTCCGCTTGCTCCTGAAGTTGCGTGCACCATCGTCGATCATTTGCTGAAGCCCGTTCTCCTGGCCTGCGATTTTGAGCCGGACCCGGCGGGGATTGCAGCAGTCTGGGATCGGATGTATGGAACGATGCGCGTGCGCGGGCAAACAGGCGGCTTCATGCTCGACGCGATTAGCGGTGTGGATATTGCCTTGTGGGATCTCGTCGGCAAAGCGCGTGGAATGCCTGTTTCGAGATTGATGTCCCAATCGCCGGCGAGTTCAGTCAAGGCGTACCTGAGCGGCGTGGCTGGAGCGACTGCTGCCGAACGAGCGCAGACCGCGCGCCACCGCTGGAACGAAGGGTTCCGTACCTTCAAGCTGTTCCATGAGTCGACTGTCGAGGACTTGCTAAGTACATTCGACGACCTTCGTGATGAGTTGGGCACCGGCGCGCGGATAGCAGTAGACGCACTCTGGCGTCTGGATCCAGAGGCGGCCGTAACGCTCGGGCATGAACTGCATCGTCGAAACGCTCTATGGCTGGAGGCGCCGCTCGCGCCCGAGGACCCCGTTGCTCACGGCGCTCTTGCCTCCGCGATCTTTACTCCCCTCGCGCTGGGAGAAAGTTATCGGACGCACTTTGAAATGACTCCGTTCTTCAGTGCCGGAGCCGTGCGTTTTGCGCAGCCTGATCTTGGGCGTACCGGCCTCACTGAAGGACGCCGCATCGCTGAACAGGCTGGTTCGGCAGGAGCGGAGGTCGTACCGCATCTGAGCATCGCTCTCGGGCCACAGATAGCGGCTGCGGTTCATTTCGCGGCGGCGACTCCGGGATGCTTCATGCTGGAGTTCAATCCCACGGTGCTGGCCATGGCGAACCGTTATCTTCAACAGCCACTGACCGTCGCTGAGGCAAAGTATGTAGTTCCGGACACGCCAGGACTCGGAATCGATCTGCTGGAAAATGACCTGCGTGCCGATCTGAAATATTTTACTTCTGACTTAAAGGTGTGACATACTCGGTCTTCACCATGCAGAAACTCGAGGGCATTTACCCGATCGTCAATACCACTTTTCATGACAATGGCACCATCGACATCGAAAGTCAGGCCCGGCTGACAGAGCATTTGCTGGAGCAGGGGGCTCACGGACTCGGCCTGTTTGGAAATGCGAGCGAAGGTTATTCCCTAATTGCCGACGAACGCCGGACACTCCTGAGAACCGTTCGGAATGTCGTCAAAGGAAGGGTGCCACTGGTGGTTTCGAGCGGAGCCAATGGCGCTGATGCCGCCGTTGCGCTCAGCAAAGAAGCGGAGGATGAGGGCGCGGATGCGCTGATGGTGCTGCCTCCCTTCTATCTGAAGACTGACGCAGATGGTCTGATGTACTACTTCGACGCGATCAGCCGTGCCGTAAGCATCCCGATCATGGTGCAGGATGCGCCGCTGATGACGCAGGTTCCGATGCCCGCCGCACTCCTCGCTCGTATGTCGAAAGAGATTGAACACGTGCAGTACGCCAAAGTGGAGGCTCCCCCAACCGCACCGAAAGTCAGCGCGGTCATCCGGGCAGGCGGTCCGGTCGTATTCGGCGGCCTGAACGGGCAATTCATGATCGAAGAGATCGATCGAGGCGCCCGCGGGATGATGCCGGGCAGCGACATGATTTCTATCTTCGTGGATATCTGGAATCGCCTTGAAGCCGGCGATCGGACCGGGGCGTGGCAGTTATTTGCACGTGCACTGCCGCTTATGCGGTTTGAGCTTCAGCCTGGCATGGGTGTGTCAGCGATGAAGCACAATCTCCTCGCGGCGGGAGTCATCCGCAGCGCACGAGTCCGTCATCCCACGGTCTCGCTGGATCAGGAGAGCCTGCGTGAGCTCGCTTTTCTGCGTGAATGGGTCGCTTCAGACAAACCGGAATTCGCCCGCACATGAAGATTCCGCACCTGCGCTGGTTTATCGCAGCTCTGCTGTTTCTGGCTACGGTGATCAACTACATCGATCGCCAGGCTCTGTCTGTTGTCGCGCCGGTACTCACTAAAGAGCTGCACCTCTCGCCGATCTCATACGCCAACATCCTGCAGGCATTTCTCTGGGCGTACACGGTGATGTACGTGGTCTCCGGTGTAATTGTCGACCGATGGGGCACACGGATTGGGCTCGGAGTCTTCATGGTGTGGTGGTCGGTGGCGAACATGTTGCACGGATTCGTTAACAGCGGCCTGCAGCTTGGAGTCTTTCGATTTTTGCTCGGTGCCGGTGAGAGCGGCAACTTCATGGCCGCAACGAAGGCTACGTCGGAGTGGTTCCCGGCAAAGGAACGAGCGTTCGTCAACGGACTGGTAAATGCCGGAGCCGCGGTCGGTGCAATCGTTTCCGGTCCGATGATCGTGTGGCTGTATCTCCGCTATGGGTGGCGTTCCACTTTCGTCATCACCGGCGCTCTCGGCCTGGTATGGATGTGTGCGTGGCTGTATTTCTACTATCTGCCGCAGCGCCATCCCCGAATAACAAAAGAGGAACTGGCACTCATCGAAGGCGATGACACCGCTGCGGTCTCACGCAAGAAGATTCGCTGGAGCGAACTCCTGCGAATTCGCGAGACCTGGGGATTGTTTCTTGCACGGTTCCTGTCAAGCCCGGTGTGGTGGTTTTATCTGTTCTGGCTGCCAAAGTATCTGGTGGAACAGCGAGGATTCACCATGCAGCAGATGGGCATGCTGGTCTGGCTTCCGTACCTGTGTGCGGACGTTGGGTCCATCTTCGGCGGATTGCTCTCGGGTTATCTGATCAAACGAAAAGTCGACGTTTTGCGTGCTCGTCGATTGTCCATGCTGCCCTTCGCGATGGCGATGCCGCTCAGCCTGCTTATTCCGTTCACCCCATCAACAACCATTGCAATGATCGTCATCTGCATTGTGACGTTCAGCCACATGGCGTGGATGACGAATCTGATGACCGTCACCAACGACATTTATCCGCGGCAGGTCATCGGCTCAGTCGCGGGTATCGCTGCATTCGGCAACGGACTGGGTGGTGCCATCTTCACCTCACTGACCGGATACGTGGTCCAGCATTTCTCATACTCGGCGATCTTCATCATCATGGGTTTTCTGCATCCTGCGGCCTTCCTTACTTTCCGTTGGCTGGTACGCGGACCTGCGAATCTCAAAGCCGGTCAGTCTGTGCAACCAGTAGTCGCGGCCAGGTAAATCCGCGAAAGGAACGCCATGAAGCTTTTACGATTCTGTTTTCTGCTGTGTGTCTCGGTGAGTGCGTTTTCACAGAGCCTCCAAAATGCCATTCAGGGTGAAGTAACGGATTCTACCGGCGCCGCCATTGCAGGCGCCACGGTCTCCGTGACCAACACGGCGACCGCTATTGTCCGCACTGTCACCACGGATTCGGCCGGACAGTATTCTGCTCCCTCGCTCGTCATCGGAAAATACAGCGTCCGCGCGACTTCTCCCGGGATGAAACCTGTCGTCCAAACCGACATCATCGTTCAGGCCGACAAGGCCGTGCGTGTGGACTTCCGCCTGGAGGTTGGAGACATCGCGCAGTCCGTGGAAGTGAAGGCAAGTGCCGCAGAGATGCTGCTGCGCACGGAAGACGCGGCAACAGGAATTGTCGTCAGTCAGGCGCAGGCGGAAAATCTTCCCCTGAAGAACCGCAATTTTGCGACACTGGCCCAGATGGCGCCCGGTGCAAACGAAGCCCAGCCGGGAAATCAGAACTCACTGGGCCGCACGCAGCCGCTGAACCTTTCCGCCAACGGGCAGCGCCAGTTCGACAACAACTACCGGCTTGATGGCGTCAGCATGATATCGGGCTACGTCAACGGCAGCACCTTCGTTCCTTCGCTCGAAGCGTTGCAGGAGGTGAGCGTCCAGACCGGCCAATACTCGGCGTCCATGGGCCTGTACTCCGGAGCACAAGTCGACATGGTGGTCAAGTCGGGTACCAACCAACTGCACGGAAGCGCTTACGAGTTTCTGCGAAACAATAACCTGAACGCCCGGCAATTCTTCGACGTCTCTGCGCCTCCGCCCTATCAGTTCAACCAGTTCGGCGCCACGATCGGTGGACCCATCGTGCTGCCAAAGATCTATAACGGACGCAATCGCACATTCTTCTTTTTCGCTTTTGAGGGCGACCGGACCCGACGGCAGTCCACCGGGCAAGGTACGGCAGCCAGCGCCGCAATGCGCGGCGGCAACTTCTCGGAGCTGTTACCGGCGAAAGTAATCCGCGACCCGTATACCAAACAGCCGTTTCCCGGAAACGTCATCCCGCCGGATCGTCTCGCACCGCAGGCGCAGAAGCTGCTCGCCTACGTACCTCTGCCGAATCTGCCCGGGCGCGCGCTGAACTTCATCAATACGGGAAGCAACAAGAACGATGAGAACCAGTATTTCGGAAGGCTGGATCACCACTTCTCCTCGAAGGACACGCATCTTCTTCCGCACTGCTTTGAGGGATACCAGCTTTCAGAACGTGACGATCAATCCGAACTTCGGCAGCCTGGGCTATCCGACCAATCAGAATCATGCCCTGACGGAGACGCACATCTTCTCGCCACGTCTGGTGAATGAGGCGCGAGTCTCATACGTCCGAGAATCGATACCTACACAGACTGGGCGAGAAGGAGCGGATATCGATCCGGCACGCGATTTCGGGATCACCGGGCTGAACTTCTCTGATCCTCTGATTCGTGGAATCCCCTCCGCCGGAATCAGCGGATACCTGGGGACGGGAGAGAATTTCGCCAACCCGCGTCTACTCTTCTCAAGCCCTGCGGTGCAGGACAACATCATGCTGCAACTCAACAAGCATGCAATCCGCGCAGGCTTTGAGTACTTTCGGTGGCGGCAGGATGTTTACGCCGTGAATGCGACGCATCAGGGGCAGTTCAGCTTCACAGGTCTGCTCACAGGCGATGCGTTCGCAGACTTCATTCTCGGCCTGCCTTACACGACAACGAAATCCAACTACCTGGACCGGATCTCGCTTCACCAGAAACATGCTGCCGCTTATGTGCAGGACGACTGGCGAGTCACTTCCCGGCTGACGCTGAATCTGGGCCTGCGGTATGAATTCGCTGGGTCGTACAGGGACCTGCTGGGGAACGCGCGCAATTTCGACTGGAAGACGCTTTCTCTTTTCCCGGATCCTGGCGTTACCGCCCCGCTGAACGATCCGAGCCACGACTTCGCTCCGCGTTTCGGACTCGCATACCGAGTCCGGAACGGCACTGTAATCCGCAGCGGCTTCGGACTGTTCTATACGCAGCCGACCGTTGCCAACGTCACGTTGCTCTACCGCAATCCTCCTCGCAATCAGCAGAACACGTACAACACGAACATTGATGCGCCGGATCTGACACTTGCGGATGGCTTCCGGACCGCCAACCAGGCTGCGGGGTCTACCGTGCCTCCGGACCTCGTAACGATTCCGCAGGATTACGGTCCGGGTTATGCCGAAACGTGGTCGTTCAACATTCAGCAAAGTCTCGCGGGAGGCTGGGTGGCGGAGGTCGGATACTTAGGATCGCACACACTGCATCTAGATAACGCACACACGGACAACTCGCCCCCTTCGCCGGGGCCAGGCTCCGTTCAGTCTCGACGTCCAATCCCGCAATGGGGAGCGATTCGTGTGTTCGGAACCGACGGCGTGTCGTACTACAACGCTTTGCAAACGAGACTTCAGAGCAGCAACTGGCACGGGCTGAACCTTCTGGCAAGCTATACGTGGTCGAAATGTATGGATACAAAGAGCAGCGCCGCGACCAGCGCGGTGGGCTCCGAAGACTCCGAACCGCAGGACCAGAACAACCGGCATATACCGGAGCGCGGCCGCTGCATCATCGACTTCACCCATCAGTTCAAGATTCACAGCGTGTATCAGATCCCGGTCCGCGAGGGTGTTCCAACGGTTGCACGTTACATCCTCAGAGAGTGGCAGTTATCGGCCGGCCTGACACTGCATACGGGACCTCCGTTCACGATTATTACGCCTGGAAACAGCGCGAACACGGGCCGCGGCACGATCCGTCCAAACCGTCTCGCCGATGGCAATCTGCCGTCCGATCAGCAGACACCCACGCGGTGGTTCGATACGGCGGCGTTTGTTGCACCTCCGCTATATGCTTTCGGCAACAGCGGACGAGGCATTATCGAAGGACCTGCGACCAAGCTGCTGGATATCAGCATCACCCGCCGCTTTACGATCCGCGAAGGACACACATTGCAGTTCCGGGGAGATCTGTTTAACTCGACCAATACGCCGCAGTTCGGAATCCCGGGCCGCACCGTCGGCAACGCTGACTTCGGCCGTATATCAACCACGGGTTCAGCTCGTGAGATTCAGTTGGGATTACGTTATGCATTCTGATCTCAGTCGGCGCAGACTCCTTGCACTGAGTGGCATCGCCGTCCCGGCGCTGGCGCAAAATCCCGCGGTGTTGCGAGCCGCCAAGGGAACCAGCCCGCTTCGTATCACCAGGGTGGAAGCCATGGTGGTCCGAACGCCAAACGACAATCTGCCTCCCGAGGCACTCATCGAAATGCCGCCGGTAGGATCCACGACGGGCGGTCCCGGACTGTGGAATCGGCTCGATCACGCAAGTCCCACTCGCTTTAAAGGGCATACACAAGGCGTGCTCGTGAAGATCACGACAGATCAGGGTCTTATTGGCTGGGGCGAGTGCCATGCACCGTCCGCACCCCGGGTACATCAGACCATCATCACGGATCTGTTTGCGCCGGTGCTGATGGGCCAGGATGCGCGGAATATCGATCCGCTTTGGGAACGCCTGTACTCGACTGAGCGGCTTCGTGGTTATGGCACCGGGTCTTATACCGAAGCTCTTGCCGGTGTGGACATCGCACTCTGGGACATCGTCGGTAAGTTCACCGGTCAACCGTTGTGGCAACTGCTCGGTGGGAAGTACCGCGATCGCATCCCGACGTATACGGGCATTGGCGGGAAGAGTCCCGAAGAATTGAAAGACAACGCCGTAAGAGCGATACAGAGCGGCTTCGGTGCGGTCAAAATGGGCCTGAGCAAGGGACCCGGGACGAACGACCTGAGCCGGGTTGCGGCAGTTGCCGATGCCATCAAAGGCAAGGGACAACTGTTGGTTGACTCGCTTGGCGCGTATAAGCTCTACGAGGCTGTGAAGGTGGGCCGCGAACTCGACCGTCTTGGAAACATCGGATGGTGGGAGGATGCTCTGACGCCTGACGACTTGTCGGGTTACCCGAAGCTGGTCGAAGCGCTCGACACTGCAATATGCGCCGGCGAAGAGGGTTGCAACCGGTATCAGTTCCGTGATCTTTTCGCGGCCAAATCCGTGGACATCATCAATCCGGATGTGTGCCGTGCAGGCGGCATCAGCGAGTGCAGGCGGATCGCGATTCTTGCGGACGCGAATGGCGTTCTGTGGTCACCCCATGTGAGCACCGGAACGGCGCTGTACATGAGTGCCTCACTTCATCTCGCCGCCGCGACGCCGAACTTCGTGATCATGGAAGGTGGGGGTGCACACACCGGGCCACTCGGGAATCGCCTGATCCGCGAGCCATTGGACTACGCACCCGGATCGGCGCGAGTCCCCGACCGGCCAGGTCTGGGCATCGAGTTCGATGAGCGTGAACTTCAAAAGGTCATACACGCTGCTGCTTGAGAGACTGATCCTGTTGCTTGCGGGATCGTTGCGCCACGCCGATTTGATGGACCGATCTGACCGAGAGTTCGCAAGGCCTCGCCATTGAACTCGGCTTTCGGAAGGATTCTTGCAGATCAGGTTCACGCGGCATTACACAGAGCACGGCGGAGAGGCTCCGCGAAGGCGACCTGGATCACCTGTTCTACATGCGGCAGTTCCGGGCCTCCCATGACCGCGCCTCTGGTCGATCCCGCGAGGTCGGGCTCAGGAATACAGTTGTAAATCGAAGACCTCGTCCGCGCTCTGTGGCAGTTCCTCTATAGCAAGGAAACTGAATATCCCGGCATCCGCCCGCGGGAACAGCATTGCCAAACCCATGGGTGTAAAGATCACGGCGCGATGTCACGGGCTCGGCCGCCATGTGGGACGGACGGTCAGTAACCCCGAAGGAATCGACGCACGCACGAACGTCGAGCAGTGAAGTTCGCCTAACACAAGTGACATCCAGCGGTCGTGGCTGGCTGGTTACTCGGTACGGAGTGACACCAGCGGGTCGACACTTGCTGCCCGCCAGGCTGGAAGGATCGAAGCCAGCAAAGCGGCGAGACCGATCAGCACTATCGCGAACGTAAGGATCAGAGGATCCCATGGATCAAGATTGAAAAGCTGACTTGTCATCAGCTTGCCCGCAGCCAGCGCAGCGGGAATCCCCAGAGCAAGGCCCAGCCCAACTTGCCAGAAGGAACTCCCCAGCACCATTTCGACGACGCGGCCACGATCTGCACCTAACGCGATTCGGACGCCAATTTCACTGGTCCGCCGCACTACGGTGTATGAAAGTACTCCGTACAAGCCAACAGCCGATAACACGAGTCCAAGCACGCCGAACAGCGTTGTCAAAGTTGCGATGAGGTTTTCCCGCTGAAAGTCTGCGCTAAGGACTTTACTGTAGGGGTCGACACCATACAGAACCAGATTCGGATCAACGCTGGCCAACGCCTTCCGAACTTGCTGTTCTATGGTTGGTGGGTTGCCCATTGCCCAGATCACGATCTGGTTAAGATTGTGCGACGAGATTTCACCACCGCGCATTCCCGGATCGTCATACGAAACCGTCTGTGCCTCCGCAACCCAAAACATCGGGCGAACCGGTTTTCGATATTCGTAAGTCATGTATCGGATGTCGTTGACTACGCCGACGATTTCGTAGGTCCCGGAATACTTGATGTTTCCTCCCCCGAAGTGTTGCCCTATTGGGTTCTGGTCCCTGAAGAATCGTCTTGCAAATGCTTCGTTGATCACTGCCACTTTCCGCGTTGTTGCCATGTCCTCTTCCGTAATCGCCCTGCCCCGGGTAACCCGGGCACCTATCGCGTCGAAGAAGCCCGGCATAATGCATGCCCAACCCGCACCGGTATCCTCCCGCGGCCCAGGCTCGGGCCAACCCTGGATGTGAATCCCGCGATTCCAGCTGTCGCCAGTCATGGGAGCGTAAAGCGCGGGCACAGCCATTCGTACTCCGGGTATCCGAAGCAGGCGTTCGCTAATTTGCCGGAACATCGGCTCGAGTTGCTCCGGTTTGTAGTTGCCGAGTGAAGGGTTAATCCAGGCGATATACCGGTCCTTCGTCTCGAATCCAAAGTTCTGGTGCTCAAGGTTTTGCAGGCTTCGGCCCAGCAGAGTCGCTGCGGAAATCAAGACCAGCGACACCGCTATCTGTACGATCACGAGCATCTTCTGTGTCCACGAACGACTTCCGCCAAGGGAGCGGTTAGCTCCTGCCCGCAGTGCCTCGGCCGGATCGCTGCGTGACGCCATCCATGCCGGTGCGATACCAAAAAACGATCCCGGTCAGAATCGATACGGCCAGTGTGAACAGCAGCACGGGCAAGGATGGCGTTGCCTCAATCGGAACGTAGTTGTTAGGACCGCCGATCTGGAAGGCTAAACGTAAAATCAGCCTGGTTCCGGCATATGCCACTCCAACGTCGAGCATTCCTCCAGCGAGCGAAAGCAGCAGGCACTCCACTAACACTTTCCGTACCAGCCGTCCTCCAGACGCACCCAGCGCAACGCGCACGCAGGTTTGAGCGCGGTCCTTCCACGCGCGCGCAAGCATAAGATTGGCGATGTTTGCACATGCTAAAAGGAGTACGCACCCCGCCCCAGCTAACAGCAGCCGCAATCCGTCTTCATAGTCGTCTCTCATGGAGGCGACCCCGGCACCGCCGGGTGTGAGGTGGAGCGTCTGCTGTTGCCAGAGTTGTTTTTCTCCCGGCTCCATCTCGGGTACATGGCTGGCCAGCCATTCATGAAGTCCACCTTCAGCTTCGATTCCAGTGACTTTGGATTCAACTCGAGGCATTACCCTCCCGATCAAATCCAGGAAGTGCTGGCCTGGTCTGTTCAAACGCGAGTCTCTCCATCGATCAATGGTTCGGTCTACCAGTGGTAACCAGAAATCCGGCATTCCCCAACCGGCGAGCTTCGCACCATAGAACCCCGGGGCAGCCACGCCAATGACCTGAACGAGTGTCCGTTGATCTGATAACCGGCGCCGACCACCGAAGCGTCGGAGCCGTATTTGTCACTCCAAATGCGGTAGCTCATGACCGCAACAGGTGGCGCACCTTCCTGGTCGTCCGCATCGGTCATCAGGCGGCCGATCCAGGGCTGGACGCCAAAAGTCCGGAAGAAATTGCCAGAGACATACTCCCCGTTGCGAGTGTCTGCGGGTGCGGCGGAACCTGCGCGTCGAACGGCGAGGGGCGCATTGCCTGCCTGCAGCGCAGCAAGTTCGACGAATTCGGGCGTGTGGGCGCGGAAGTGCCTGTACATCTCCCACGAGAAAAGCGAGAAATCACCATCATCGCCCTGCGTATATCCACCCCAGTTGCAGCACCGGATCTTGTCCCCGATTCTCCACAACTCCTCCGGCCTGGTCGCCGGCAGTGATTTAAGCATCACCTGATGCACCAACGTGAAGATCGCCGTTGTCGCACCAATTCCCAGGGCCAGAGTGATCATGGCCGTTGCTGCGATTCCAGGTGCATTCCGCAGTTGTCTCGCGGCCTCGCGCAAGTCGCTCGTCAAGACTCCCCCTTCGAGACTCAATACGGGAGAGAATCTGAAAAGTTACTGAACTCCGGCACGGGGGGGATTACCTGTAGCGCCATCGAGTTCCAGATTAGTGGCGCTCTCGATTGTAGATGGAGAGCCACGTTCGGCCTTGATCTTCACAGATCGGAGTCTGCAGCCCGTCCGTATAACGGGCCGAGAGACTGTCAGGGCCGTACGCCGTTAACCCGAGAGGACTGAGACCAAGATATCGAAATCCCCGTATGGCCTATCTTTCGATCTCTGTGTCCGTCGGAAGCCAGAGGTCTGGAGGTCTGGAAAGAAAGTTAACAATTGACATCGTATCTCCGGGGAGACACTCCAGAACATATTTGTTACCGCACCTGCAAGATCGTTCAGAGATCGCGGTTTCTCACCGACTGACCTGATCGTTCGATCTCGCTGTGGATTCAGGTACCGCGTCGTCCGCCTCGCCAACACCATTCAGCTTGTTAACTACGGCGAGAAGGTCTCCCGTCTGATAGAAATCGACAGCAATGACATTGGGAAGGTGGTGACGCTCAGACGCACATTGCTCAGCGCGGGCAAGGAGAAAAGGGTATGCGTTCACAATCGCTGCGTTCGAGGGACGTGGCGTGGGTGTCGTGTCAATCCAATGATTGATTTGAAAAAGCTGACCTGCGTCGCCTCCACGGTTAACGCGGCATGAGAACTCCTCGATCTTGTGAAAGCTGTAGGGAGTTTCCTGAAAGGTCTTGAATGCGGGGCGCAGCCACGAAACGCCGGGTCTGCCGGACTCGATAAAAACCAGGAGCCGTCTGTCGCTTTCGATCAATTCGCGGAGCGTCGGCCATTGTGGCGTTGCGCTTCCCGTGTAGACCAGGCTGGCCAGACCGGATTTTTCAAACGAAGACGCCAGATCCTCAGTAGTCACGGTGTCCTCAACGATGATGATGATCACCTCGTCCGGATGGGCCACAAGGAAACTGCGAATCTCGCGCAGAACAGGCACGACCGGGTAGGCGCCAAGCTCACAAAATCCATGACAAAAGTACAGACTGGGTTGACTTTCGTCGACTCCGACGAGGCGATCCCGAATGCGCATGGCGGCTGCGTAACCTTCGGCGCCGATCGCTCGTTTGATAGTATTCGCATTCGGCTCCATACGCATATCTGTCTTGATGCGTGCCCCTCCTGCGAAACCGTAGTGAATGTCGATCAGAAGTGCTCGTATGCCGTCGCGCAGCATCTGCGGGATCGCAGCCTCATGGTGAGGGAACATCCATCCGGGCACCTCCTGGTTCGACATCGCATTGTGGGCGCCGGCAAACACGACCTGATCAACGCGGCGACCGCACAACTCAGGAAACCCGTTACACGCGAGGATTGACGGAGCAGCCGTGGCAGGCAACGCTGCTGGTTTGTGCCACAAAATCCAGCCGCCCCCGAACGCCAGCACCAGGACGCCGACGGCAACGGCGCCGTGAAGGCGGCGAACCCGGGGAGACAGCACCGCGGATGGGTCTTCTACCTTAACAAGCGTCTCCTCGAATACACGGAATAACTCACGAAGGCCAGAGTACGCGATGCAAATGCCGGCGATAACACCAACGAAACTCAGCACCTGCGCCGGATAGGAAGCGATCAGACACCCAAGCAGAAAGAGCGCAACCCCCCAGACAAAGCGGCCCGCCCGCGTTGGAGGCGGCGCAGCGGCGGATTTTACATAGTGCGCGAAGGTTGCAAACGGGTCCATCCGCTCGAGCAGCGAAGACGCACCGGAAGAGATCAGAACACCCAAACCCATAAGCAGGATTGCCCAACCGGTGAGGTCACCCAGATAAGTCCGCCACAAGCCACGTACCAGGCCCAGTTCCCTCGTATCGTGAATCCAGAATCCAGCAACTGCATTAAGCGGGACGATGGCACCGACAATCAGTCCGGCAGCGATGAGGCCGAAGCCGCACTGAACCATCGCCCACTGGCGGTCAACTGCGAGCCAGATCGCGAGTGTATAGAGGATCCCACCCAGTACAAAGAACCCCGGCCACGCCCACCGGAGCAGCTTGCCCGTTCGCATAAAGGTGAGCATGTGGGCCGCAGTGTGTCGCGCGGTCAATCCGCCGAGCGCAGAATCGAGATTGGCGGGGATCTTCGCTGCCAGGCCGGGACTCGCAGTCCTGAGCGCCTCGCGCACGAGGATGTTCAGATCCGGAATTGACAGCAAGACGCGTTGCGAACCCTCGCTAACGGCGGCCTCATGGGCTTGCTGTGCCGCCCGCTCGACCACCGACCGAAAGACCTTGTTCGAGACGAGACTCTCCGTTACAGACAGCAGCACTGGCCGAAAGGCGATCAGATCCGGTTTTTTGCGGATAACTCCGTCCGTGATGAGGTCGGCCGTATACGCGGCAACTCCGGGGTCCGACAGGCTGTCGGCGGCACGCCGGCCAAACATGGCCGAACCAAAAAGGTTTCGTGAGAGAACTGAGGAAATAGCCCCTGCCGCACAGGAAACAGCGCCCAGTATGAGACAGAACAGAGCAACGTACCGAGCTCGCGATGGTAACGAGCGAAAATGCATCAGAGTTCTGGACTAGCTCGAAGATATGAAATCAGGGATTAGATTCGTCCCTTTGCGCTTGCATCACAACCAAGAACAGATGCGAGATCGACCAGATCGACGCACAATACTTCTTCAGGGCTCGCCGAAGGTACGACTTGCATTTCCCTGCACTGTCATCGTACTCCTAAAATACGCAGACGAACTCGATTGAGTTCCTTCGAGGCACGTCGCACCTGGTGGAGAGATTGAAGCACTACGCAATATGAAAATCTTAGTGATTGATGTCGGAGGAAGCTCGGTAAAGATGGGTCTGAGCCCAAACGATGAGCGACTCAAGTTTCCTTCCGGGCCCGAATTGACGCCAGCGAAAATGGTTGCGGCATTGCAGCGGGCGACTGGCGCCTGGACGTATGACGTCATTTCCATGGGCTATCCGGGTTCGGTCATACAGGGAAAACCTGCGGAAGAGCCAAGAAACCTTGCTTCGGGTTGGGTCGGCTTTGACTACGAACAGGCCCTTGGCAAGCCGGTTCGGATCGTTAATGATGCAGCCATGCAGGCCCTCGGCGCTTATCGAGGCGGTCGAATGCTGTTCCTCGGACTTGGAACTGGCCTGGGTTCGGCCATTGTTGTGGAAGGGCTATTGCAGCCGCTGGAACTGGCTCATCTGCCGTACCGCAACGACTGCACATTCGAAGATTATGTGGGCCTTCGCGGGTTTAAACGCCTCGGAAAGAAACGTTGGCGACGTCATGTAGAGGAGGTGATCGCGCAACTAAAGCACGCCCTTCAGGCCGACTATGTGACGTTAGGCGGCGGCCAGACCAAGCATCTGGACGCGCTGCCCTCTGGAGTACGTCTCGGCAGTAACGCGGACGCAATCGTCGGAGGATTTCGCCTGTGGAGCCAGCCGGAGTGGGTACGCGACACGCACTTTCGGGCGGAACCGGCTTAAATTCATAGCTGCTTCTTCAGCGGGAGGGTGGCATGATCGGAGACGAGAACTCCGTTTCAGAGCCGGTATTGGCAGATTTCGCTTCGCTCCGGTAGCCATCCAATACCGACAGCTATGATCACTTCCGAGGCGTATGACAGAAGCGGACCCGACTCCAAAGCTATCCCGGTATGGCGTAACCGCTGCCCAGTTAATTCACTTTTCGGAATTAATTCGAGTTTCGGGCCGACAAAACGAGTACGCAAGAAGTTGTTTGAATGTGCCTGACTCTGGGGTGAGTTGCGGTGCTACGAAGCTGGCCAAGGCACTCCGAGGCATAATGACAGCAAAGAAGACGAGGTCTTCTCTTTCCAGCAGAGGCACGCTGTACTGTCCGTCGGCGATCGCGAACTCGATGCTCGAGCGGGCTCACTGGTGATCGTGCCCGCATCCGTTCCGCATGACCTTCGGAACACGGGAAGCGGCCGGTTAGTCGTAGTTTTTGTGAAGCTGTCGCGAGCCTTCGGCAAAATCGTGAATGCTTGATAGATGTCAGTGCCGCTCGGCGCGTGCCTCCTCGAGCAGCGCTGAGGCAAGTCTCGTTCATGAGTCTGGCGGTGAATGCCGTCGCGAAGCCGGCTGTGGAAATCCGCATGTCCGGTTGATTGGACGGGAGGGGAACCGCGGCGACGTTTTGTGTCAGCGCTCGCGCACATCCTCGACGCTACCTGTCGCGACGATTCAGTTCCGGGTCCTGTATGCGGTCCTTGTTCTGGCGTACGAGCGCACAATGGACGGCTCAGCAGACGCACGGCTCGTTTCCGTGGGACAGCGCACCCCGGAATCCGCTGCGTGATCGCGACCCGGATGGTCGGTAGCGGATTCGTCGATCAGGTCAGAGCGATGGGGACTAAACAAGTGCTCTGTGCGCCAGAATCAGTGACAACGCGCTTATGTGGAGAGTAGTCGGCTCAGTTCGACGGGAGTGTCTGGACCACATCATCGTGGTCGAAGAGCGGTGACTGCTCCGCACTTTCGGTCGCTGCTGCAGCTAAACCATTGCTGGCGAACTCACCTGTTGCCTGACAAACGCACCTGATCGCCGTCTCTCCGACGCAGACGGAAGGTCAGCTTAAAGTTCCGCGAAGTTGGTCTACATCATTATTGTGAACGCCGGACGGCGTGATCTTATCCGTCGTGAATCAGCGTGATCCTTCGGAAAGTCGCCTTCCGGCGGGACTGTCTGCATATGCCGTCGCAGACAAACGGCACAGGCTCCGGCTGATCAGTCTCTTTGCTCTGAGTTCGGTGCCACCGATGATTCCCGAGCATGTGACTATAGATCTGTTATTGTTGATGGCCAGTGGCACCCAGAGCCAGCGAAGTTCCGAATACTTTGAGGTACAGGCGGGCCCAAATCAGAAACGGACCTCGGACAATTCGATGCGTCCCACCCAGCGGATCGTCTTGTTGGCGAGCCCTCGGGCTTCCAACTGCACCGCGCCCGTTTTTGAGTCCGTCACGACATCAAAGCTGAGATTGGAATCGCTTTTGTAAATCGTCGTGACCTTGCCGCCGAGCAGCGTCAGGTTGCCATCCTGTCCGCGGCTCGCGAGTCCTCTCGCTTCGAAAGCTGCTGCCGCGCTGCCCGCTTCGCCACGCGCTACGATCAGCATGCGGTAGCTTGCACTGCCGTTCTTCGGAATGGTGAGAGGTGATTCGCCAGACAGGGTTAGAAGCGCTGGCTTCTCATCGTTAGTAACGCGTCGGGCGACCAATTGGCTGATTTGTGCGTCGCCCGGCTCAGCGAACATCCCAACGGCCAGAGCGTCTTCACCGGCACGTGTTGCGCGGGCATTCACCCCGCGAGCCGTCGAGTAGTTTCCGGTGGCTTCATTATCCAGGCCGCCGACCACCGACGAGCCAACGCCGGAAGCGACGTTCCTGTATCCTCCGCCAACTGTTCCAAACCGTCCTGAGGCCCGATTCTCCTGACCTCCGGACACGTTCGCCCAGAACCCGATCGGATCGCTCAGCAGATTGCGATTATCCCGCAATGTAATATTCTCCGGAGGCTGCCACGCTGCGGGAGCGTTTACCATCACTACTTCGAGACCTGTGGAGTCGCCGATCCGGACATTGTTCGTTATCAGTCCGTTCGTTGAGTGCCGCCAACAGTGAATTGCGCGCCCGGCGCTCTGAATCACGTTGCCAATCACTTCGTATTGATCCAGGTTAAAATTCGGCTCGATCGCCGTCGTTCCGGTTTCCATGTAGTTGAAGTTGCATCGCAGGTTAGTAATGCGCCCGCGGTGAGAAGGATGCCCCAGGAGATATCCGCTTCCACGCGGATTGATGGTACGCGTGTGCAGGATTGATACACGGTCGGCATCGAATGATTCGCCGGGTCCGGATGCGCCGCCTTGCAGGAACTTGCCCGTGTGCTCGCCGTACACCATTACAGAGCGGTTGGTATTCCTCATCGTAATGCCTTCGACGGTGACGTTCCGCACACGCCCGTGAACGAGAACCGCCGCGTTGATGTCCTTCACCAGAAAGCTGGGCTCAATATTGTGCTCACGGTTCAGATCGATGATCCCCATGCCGAAGATCCGCACTCCATCGATGTAATCCCGTTGCGTGCCGTTCCCGATGCGAATTCCGTAGGATTCGGGTCCGTCGTAACTGATGTACCATTGGCTTCCCACGTTGTGACCGTTCTTATGCTCGAACTTGATTTGAACCCCGTGGCTTAGATCTTGCCAGCCTCCCGTAATCGGAACCTTCGCGTGCTCGTAGCGCAACTGATCGCCTGCAACGTAGTTCCCGCTTCCCCAGGTGATAGTGTCGGCTTCGGCCCCCGAGCCCTCGCTATTGATCCGAATCGAAAAAACCCGGGGGCCGCCGCTCAAGTCATAGGAGCCGCCCGCCGCAAGGTCGTCGATCTTCTTTGCGATGCCCTGGTCTGTTGTGATCTCGCCATCTTTTTGAAGAGTTGTGGCGTTGTCCGGCAACTTCAGGACGGCGCCACCCTGAAGTTCGATGTCGATCGGCTTGTCCACGTAAAGAATGGATCTGTATTTGTTAGGACGATGCTCGTGCAGACCTGGCAGAAAGACGATTCGGTCACCGGCCGACGCATGGTCCAGGACCGATTGTGGATCGTCCCCCGGTTTAACCGGATGCACAACGGGCGTCTGACCGGCGGCCGAAGCGACCGCCGCTAAAATCAGGACGACTCCGCGCGATCTAAAAAACATACTTAAGTGCCAATTGAATGATTCGCGGACTGCCGGCAGACAGAATTTTGCCGAAATTCGGATTGGTGAAGGTGTTCGTGGGCTGCCCGAAGTTCGCATGATTGAACAGGTTGAAACACTCTGCCCGGAACTGCAACTGATGGTTCTCGACAATCGGTATGTTCTTGAACAAGGACCAGTCGAAATTGACACTGCCCGGCCCGCGCAATATATTGCGAGCAGTATTGCCGAACGTTCCAACTGCGTTGCGAGTAAATGCCAGTGTGTTGAAATACTGCGCAAGGGTGGCGGTTTTCGACCGGTCTCCGGAAATCGAGGCATCGCCGATGAGATCGGCGTGATCTTGTCCAATCCCGCTGAAGGAATTGTCGACGCCACTGAACACGCTGAATGGCAACCCTGAGTACCGGCTGAGAATGCCGTTGTTCTGCCATCCACCGGCGACATACTTCACGAAGGCTGGAGCTTTCGAGAGCTTCGGCAGTTCCCACAAATAAGACACGACGAAGGCGTGTGTACGATCGGCCGATGCGGGTCCGCGATTCAGCGAATAGTCGTAAGGGTTCGGAACCGAACTCGTATTCGCGCTGCTCACATTGTCGGTGTCGTCGATGCTTTTGGACCATGTGTAAGAAGCGAGCATACTCCAGCCTTTCGAGAACCGCCGCTCGAAGCTGAGTACCAAGCCGTGATAGGTGCTGTTGGAATCGGGATAAGCGATCAGGATGCTGTTGAATGCCGGAGCGAAGATGACGGCGCGAATTTGTGTTCGCAGTAGTAGACTGTCCGGCGATGTACCGGGCAGGATCAGCCTCGACGGGCAAAGGCAGGCGCGTGCCTTTGGAGCCCTGGTACGTGACGCGAACCAGCATCGCGGGATCGAACAATTGCCGCTCGACCGTCAGATTCCATTGCTGCACGTAAGGATTGGTGAAGTTCGGGGAATAGAAACGGACCGCCGTATTTACCGGGTTCGGAAAGACATAACTGGACGGGCGCGGCAGCGCTGCCGGGAACGGAAGCGGCCGTCCGGCATACGGGTCGGTAAGGCTCGGAGGAAAAGCAAACGAGGCGACTGCGGTGAAGGTCGGAAGCTGGCTGGCGTATTGTTGCACCTGCTCAGTTGGAAGGAGGACGTCGTAGAAAATCCCATAGCCTCCGCGCACTGCGGTTTTGCCGTCGCCAGTGGGGTCGAACGCGAAACCGAGCCGTGGTGCGAAACGGTTCAACGACGAGGAAGCCATTCGCTGGCTCACGCCTGTGTCGCCGTAGAACAAGAGTCCATTCGGCGCATTCGGATACACCGCAGACTGCGTCCCGGGGCGGAACTGCGACAGCTGTGGAATGTTCGCCCATGTATCGATCCAGGGAAGGAATGGCTCCCATCGAAGACCGAGATTCAACGTAAGTCGCCGGGTTACTTTGTAGTCATCAGTCACCCAGGCCACCCAATCAGTCTCACGCAGCGCTACAGTGTAGCCGGTGTCCTGAACAAAGGACGACGGCAAACCCAGGATCGCATCGGCTGCGTTGTCGCCGGAAAGCGAGCCGCCAAATGCGAAATTGCCGTGAAACTGAACATTGTTCGATGGAATGCTGTACTGCCGGCGGATCGCGCTGACTCCGGCTCGCAGATTATGAGCACCCCTGTTCCAGCCGATTGAGCCCTTATATTGAAAATTGTTTCGAACCAGCGGAGTGTTGCCGAACAAAGTGACGCCGAAGTAGTTGGGAATTGAAATCTGGAAATCGTTGCCTGTGCCCGCGGGCGGAATCTTCGATCCGAGGTCGGTCCATGTGGTCGGCGCCACCGCGCCGCGAAGACGTTAGCAGGATGCTGAGTGCGCCGGGATAAACCGGCGTGGAGTAGTGAATGAAAGAGTCATACAGGAAAGGAGTAGCGAACCATCCTGACCCCGAGTCATGCGTGGCCAGCCGTAAGGCTGCCATCGAAGCGTTGACAGGGGCACATGCAGGCAGGGTATTGAGCTGCGAAATAATCGCGACCGGGGTGCCGACGTCGTTCAGCATGGCGGAAGGCAACACCGGCGGGTGCGCTATCGCAAGCATCCGCAGGACTCTGCGCAGTCTGAGACCCCAGGCATGCATGGAAACTCCACGCGCGAGAACCGGGAGACCCCATCGGTGCCCGTCGCCGAAGAGGCGGCGGGCCGGTTGGAGAAGGCCATGAGCCAGAAGTCCAACATGCACGTCGGTGGGGAGTCGGACGGTTGCGTAGTACCGACGAAGTGTCCGAACAAAGGTGGGCAACCGCCGGCGGAGGGCGTGGAGGGAAGGCGACCGACCAAGGAGAACATCGGGCAGGCGACCGCGCCCCGGACTCAGAGCCGGATCAGCGAGTTGAGCGACTTGCTCGGTGTGCGTAAAGCAGCACGGAAAGACAAGCGGACGCGGTTCACCGCGCTGCTCCACCACGTGACGGTCGATCTGCTGCGGGACAGCTACTACGCCCTGAAGCGGGAAGCTGCGCCCGGAGTGGACGGCGTGACGTGGCAGGAGTACGAGACGGGCCTGGATGAGAGGCTGGCGGACCTGCATGGCCGAGTCCATCGGGGAACGTATCGAGCGCAGCCTTCCAAGAGAGCCTACATCCCGAAAGCCGATGGACGGCAACGTCCCTTGGGCATCGCGGCCCTGGAGGACAAGATCGTTCAGCAGGCCGTGGTGACGGTCCTCAATCAGATTTACGAAGAGGACTTTCTGGGGTTCTCCTATGGGTTCCGGCCCGGGCGCAGCCAGCATGATGCGCTGGATGCGCTCTGGGTGGGGATCATGCGGAAGAAGGTGAACTGGATTCTCGATGCAGACGTTCGTGGCTTTTTCGATAATTTGTCGCACGAATGGCTGGTCAAGTTCATCGAGCACCGCATCGCCGACCGAAGGATACTGCGCCTGATCCAGAAATGGCTGAGGGCGGGGGTATCGGAGGAAGGGAAGTGGTCGAAGACGGAGGTAGGGACCCCGCAAGGGGCAGTGGTTTCACCGCTGCTGGCAAACATCTACCTGCATTATGTCTTCGATCTGTGGGTCAAGCACTGGCGAAAACATCAGGCCACGGGCGACGTGATCGTCGTCCGCTACGCCGATGATATCGTCGCGGGATTCGAACATCGTGCCGACGCGGAGCGGTTTCTTCAGCGAATGGAAGGAGCGCTTGCAGAAGTTCGGGCTGGAGTTACACCCGGACAAGACGCGCCTGATTGAGTTCGGGCGCCACGCAGCCGAAAACCGGAAGCGGCGAGGCGAGGGCAAGCCGGAGATGTTCGACTTTCTGGGCTTCACGCACATGTGCGGGACAGACCCGGAAGACCGGCCGGTTCATCGTCAAGCGAAAGACGATCCGTAAGCGGCTCTCCGCCAAGCTCAATGAGCTGAAGGAGGAGCTTCGGCGACGCTGGCATGAGCCAGTGGCCGAGGTCGGGAAGTGGTTGAGGTCGGTCGTACAAGGCTACTTCAACTACCACGCAGTTCCCGGCAACATGGATAGTCTGAACAGCTTTCGGGCTCAGGTCGATCTGGCGCTGGTACCGTGCGCTTCGGCGGCGGAGCCAGCGAGACACGATGACTTGGGAACGGTTCTGGCCGTTGGTCGATCGATGGATTCCAAGTGCGAAGATCCTGCATCCGCATCCGAATGTGCGCTTCGACGCCAAACATCCGAGGTAGGAGCCGTATGCAGCAATTCTGCACGTACGGATCTGTGCGGGGGGCGTCGGGCAACCGGCGTCCCTACCGCGACAAAAGTAGGTCAGCGGGTAACCATTTGGAACGTGGCATCGCCTGGGTTGGTATGCGAGGGAAAGACACACAACAGAGCGCGATGTTCAGTTACGTTTCGCCGGAGGAGCGGGTGCCGGCGCGACCATCCATTGCGGCCGATCCGGCAGATGGTCGATGTCGCGCTGAAGTCACTGTCACCGGTGTTCGATCGGATCTATGCCACGTTCGGGCGTCCGTCGATTGCGCCGGAGAAGCTGCTGCGGGCGTTGCTGCTGCAGATGTTGTACACGGTTCGCAGCGAGCGGATGCTGATGGAGCAGCTGGAATACAACCTGCTGTTCCGCTGGTTCGTGGGCCTGAACATGGACGAGCCGGTGTGGGTGCCGACGGTGTTCAGCAAGAATCGGGACCGGCTGATGGAAGGCGAATCGCCGAGAAGTTCTTCGCGCAGATTCTGGATCAGGCCGCCGCTGCGGGATTGCTTTCCGATGAGCATTTCAGCGTGGACGGCACGCTGATCGAAGCCTGGGCGAGCCAGAAGAGCTTTCAGCGGAAAGATCAACCGGAAGCGCCGCCACCGGACGATCCCGGCAATCCGACGGTGAACTTTCACGGCGAGAAGCGGCGCAACGACACGCATGAGTCGAAGACGGACCCGGATGCACGACTGGCACGCAAGAGCGGTGGCCATGAATCGAAGCTGGCATACTGCGGCAACGTCATGATTGAAAACCGCAACGGGTTGGTGGTGGATACCGAACTGGTGCAGTGCAGCGGCAACGCGGAACGGGATGCGGCTCTGCTGATGGCTGAGTGCATTCCGGGCGCTGACCGTGCAACGGTCGCGGCAGATAAAGGATATGACACCCGAGACTTCGTGGCTACATTGCGCGAGATGAACGTAACGCCGCATGTGGCGCAGAACGAAAAGCGGCCCGGCGGCAGCGCGATCGATGGTCGCACTACGCGTCACGCCGGATACAAGGTGAGTCAGCGGAAACGGAAACGAATCGAAGAAGTCTTCGGCTGGCTGAAGACTGTCGGCATGCTGCGCAAGACGAGACACCGCGGGCTGCACAAAGTGCGCTGGGTATTCACCTTCGCGGCCACTGCCTATAATCTTGTGCGGATGCGGAACCTGATCTATCCGCTAGTTCAGTCCGCATAAGCTCGGGGAGAAGTGTGCCTCGCGCCCGAAAAACAGGGCGTTTAGGGCCGCCATCCCCCCACATGCAACGCTTCAGAACCACGCTGTAGGCCTCAAAACCTCAACAGAAGGCTCAGAAACCAGCGGCAGACTTATTTTTCATCATCCCGTTAGAGCGATTAAAAGTGAAACCCCATTCGCCGACGACGCGGGGACTGAACACCCTGGTGTAGTCGAGGGTCAAGTTAGTCGCCCGCTGCGACAGCTGGTTGGTATAGCTGAGCAGATTGCCCTCTACCCCCGCATTGGGCTGCAGGTAGTTGTCCTTGAAAAATCGCCCAAACAGGCGGTCGTTGGCTGTCAGGTTGTGATCGATGCGGACGTTATATTGCAGGTCATCATTGATCACGGGAATGACGTACCGTACGATTCCCGATGGGTCCGCCGTGGATGGAACCAGCTTCAGGAAGTTTTGAAAGACCGGATTCAAACGGCTGGAGGGTATTACGTTGCCTGGGAAAGGCTGGCCGGTTGTGGGATCCTTGATGACGATCTGATTACCGCTGCCATCCCGGAGGTCGCTGAAGTCACCCGCGCGCTGCTTTTCGGTGAGCACGCGCGCCGAACTGGTTGCGGGTGTCTGGCGAACGGAGGTCTCCTGCGCGCCAAAGAAAAAGAAGGTCCGATTACGGCCGTTGTACAGGTGAGGGATCCACACCGGGCCGCCGATCGTGCCGCCATATTGATTGCGCTTTAAGCCATCAGTGGTGGACGCGAAGAAATTCCGCGCGTTGAACTCGGCATTGCGAACGAATTCGAAAGCCGTGCCGTGCAACGCGTTCGTTCCGGATTTCGTGACCGCATTAACGACACCGCCCGAACGTCCGCCAAACTCAGCCGAGTAGCTGTTCGTCTGAACGCTGAATTCCTGTAAGACATCGGGATTGGGAAACGCGTTCGCGACATCGCGGTAGGTGTCCATGTTGTCGCCGCCATCCAGCACATAGTTGATTGCGTTTGCCTTGCTGCCGCTCGAAGCCACGAACTGCTGGCCTTGCGGCTGAAACGAGGTGCCAAGGCCGGTGGCGGGAGAGGGCAGAACGCCGGGAGCAAGCAGGAGCAACTGCAAGGGACTGCGGCCGTTTAGAGGAAGGTCAGCCATGCGTCGTTCATCCACGACCTGCCGGACGACGCCGTCGATCGTGTTCACCGCAATCGCCTGTGACATCACGCTGACCGTTTCTGTCTGTGTCCCAACTTGCATCCTCGCATCGACACGCAACCGCTCATCTACGCGCAACTCGATCCCGGTCTGTTCGAAGCGCTGAAAACCTGGGGCCTCGACCGAGACACGGTAATCGCCGGGACTCAGCGGGCTAAGTGTGTAATAGCCGGTTGCTTCTGTGGTGACGGTTCGGAGTTGCCCAGTTGCGCGCTCCACGACGCTCACTTTAGCTCCTGGAACGCCAGCTCCCGAAGGATCGCTGACCGTCCCGGAAATGCCGCCGTTGCCTTGCGCCGCTGCTGTCGCCAAACACAAAGTTGATATCGTGAGCACGTTGATCAGAGTCCGTGGGGACATGGAAGACTCCCTCCTGAAGCGTTCTGGATTCCGTGCGCTGCAGCCCGGCGATGGCTGGTGGATACATGTGGGCAAAGATCGGTGTTACCGACGCGGGGCGAGCCCAATGGCCGACCGCACTGCGGAACAGGCTGTGGTCCGCAAAAAGTGTTATCCTCGATTTTCGAAAAAAGCAACTGCTTACGATTCCATTCGGACTTGACCCATAAGGTTGGACAGGGTGCTGAAACGCGGACTCCTGCCATCACTTCCACCCAGCAACGCACTGCGCCTATTCAATGTAGAGAAATTCATTAGCTGCCAGCAGCACGTGGCAAAAACTTGTCCAGGCAGTCAATTGCGAATCCTGTTTGCTGAGCCTCTCTTTCAGACTCGCGATATAGCTCAGAGCTGAATCGATTTCGGCGTTATCTGGCTCACGGCAAAATATCTTCAGGTACATCTGCCTGATTCGAGCGGCTTCGGATAGTGTTTCGTGCTCCAACATTTTGGTGGCGACGCCGCGGGCGCGATC
Source organism: Bryobacteraceae bacterium (assembly GCA_963794765.1). Taxonomy (GTDB): domain Bacteria; phylum Acidobacteriota; class Terriglobia; order Bryobacterales; family Bryobacteraceae; genus JAWXCM01. Next base: position 212,229 of record CAWCGC010000022.1, read on the forward strand.
ATTGACAAACTGACTGTTCATTAGAAACAGCGCCTGAGGTGCCACATTGGTCCGTGTGCGACCGTCACTTGACGTGGTGGCGTCACCGAAGTCGAAAGTGGAGAACAGACTCGGCAGATTCCCCCGGCGGAGCGGCATGTAAAGACTCCGACGTTTTAGCTCATCCACATTGATGCGCTCCCGTTTTCCCTTTCCCGTAGGAAAGAGTGAGCCGCCCATCGTTGTGTCGAGTGAGCCATCCACTGCCAGCAGAGCGTCTCGCAGCTGCTCCACGCTCATGCGAACGCGATTGAATCGGGACCAAAGCCTGTTTGCGGGATCGGCCTGGCGGACCTCCTCCGTTGCGCTGCTGCCCAGTTGATACGTGCTCGACAGCAGGATTTCGCGATGCAGCGCTTTAATTGACCAACCACTTTCGATAAATCGCCGTGCCAAATAGTCGAGGAGCTCAGGATGAACCGGGGCTTCACCGGTTTTTCCCCAATTGTTCGGCGTACGAACGAGGGCCTCACCGAAATGCCACTGCCAGATGCGGTTCACCATGACGCGGGCCGTAAGAGGATTGCCGGGGCTGGTCAGCCACTCGGCGAGCTCCAGCCGGCCGCTGCCCTTCGAAAGCTTTGCATCGACAGTGCCGGACAGTACTACCGGGAAGTGCTTTGCAACGGGTTCCCCAGGTGAGTTGAGGCTTCCGCGTACGAGCACACGCTGATTCACGGAAGGTCCGTCCATTACTGCGCTCGCAAGTTCGGGAGTTTCCGGCATCGTCTCACTCAGCAACTTCCATTCGGAACGCAGGAGTTGAACGCGGGGACTTTCCGGAAACGCCATCGGACCGTCGTTGAACGTAGTTGCTGCGAAGAATGGATCTTCCTCAGCAGTGAAAACCGGACGGTCCGGCAGCGCGCGATCCTGCAGCGATTCACGGGCGTAGCGAACGCGCCAGGCCTCGAGCCGCGCATCCCATTTGGTACCAATTTTGATGTACTGCTCCTGCATGGCATTCGTGACAGCGCCGATGTCTTCGGCAGTGGCTTCGTACCAGGGCTTCAGCAAGGTGGCGCGAGACTTTTCGTCACGCGCTGCAAGCCACTTCACCCACCGTGTCAGATTCGCAGGATCGACGTTGTGTTCCGAGGCCGCGGCGTCGAGACTTACGCCTTTCCGTTGAACCTTCCACGCTGCAACGAGCGTGTCTGCGAGTCTCGGCCGGAGGAGCGCGTTTTCACGATTGGTGTCTTCGGCAAGCACATCCTCCATCTCCATCTGCTTTCCGAGCGTCTCCCACCGGTGTGTCTGGTAGCGGTCATAGGCCTTCTGATTGAGCGCGGCGTAATGCAGAAATGCGATTGCGCCAGGACGTCCCTGATTGCGATACGCGGTTGTACTGGCAAAAATCGAAGCGAGCCCATAGTAGTCGGTAGTGGGGATGGGATCGAACTTGTGGTCGTGGCAGCGCGCGCAGGCAACTGTAAGTCCGAGGAATGCTTTCGTGGTGGTGTCGATCTGTTCGTCTACCACGTCATAGATCATCTGGACACGGTCCTGCTGCGCCAGCGCTTTTGGACCGACTGCGAGAAAACCGGTGGCAATCAGGTTGCGGGCTCGGTCGGCAGGAGTCTTTGCGGGAAGCAGATCGCCCGCGAGTTGCTGACGTATGAACTCGTTGTAAGGTGTGTCCTCATTGAAGGCACGCACGACGTAGTCCCGATAACGCCACGCGTGGGGATAGAGATTGTCCTCATCCATGCCCGTTGAATCGGCGTAGCGAGCGACATCCAGCCAGTTTCGCCCCCAACGCTCTCCATATGCAGGCGAGGCCAACAAGCGGTCCACAACTTTTGCAAATGCGTCAGGATTCTTGTCCGAGCGAAATGCCTCAATCTCCTCGACGGTTGGCGGCAGACCTGTAAGGTCGAAGGTGACACGGCGGAGCAGAGTCAGCTTGCCTGCGGGTGCCGCAGGACGAATGCCCTTTTCTTCCAGTTTGCTTAAAACGAACCGATCGACTGGAGTGCGAACCCATCCAGCCTGCTTCGGCTCCGGCGGCGCCGCATTCTGAAGCGGCCGGAAGGCCCAATAATTTCGGTCCTCGTCACTGACGCTCTTTCGCCCGGTGCTTACGGCCGGCTGCACTGTTGACGGCAGGGGCGCTCCACTCTGAATCCAGGTCCTAAGGACTGCGATTTCCTCAGGCGGGAGTTTACCTGTGGGCGGCATTTTCACGGATTCGGTGTAAGACACCGCGCGGTACAGACGGCTGTGATCGATATCGCCTTTCGTGATAACGCCCGCCTGAAACGCGTTTGTCAGTCCGGCATCCGTGGAGAGGCTAAGCCCACCCATTTTTACTTTATCGCCGTGGCACCCATAGCACCTGGCCGCGAATAATGGGCGCACGTGCTTTTCAAAGAAGTCGGGATCCGGCGTTTGTGCTGTCAGAGCACCTGCAAACACGGCAATCCAGAGGAAACGTCTCATGCAAAGATCCCGTTGTGCACCGTACCGGCGACATCGGTCAGGCGGAACTCGCGGCCAGCATAACGATACGTCAACTTCTCGTGGTCGAGTCCCAACATATGGAGGACCGTCGCATGCAAGTCATGTATATGCATCCGGTTTTCCACAGCGTGATAGCCAAATTCGTCGGTAGCACCGTAAGTAAACCCAGACTTGACACCTGCTCCCGCCATCCAGATCGTGTACCCATACGGGTTGTGATCCCGACCATCGGCGCCCTGGGCCCAGGGAGTGCGCCCGAACTCACCTCCCCAGATAACCAGCGTGTCTTTGAAGAGGCCCCGTGCTTTCAAGTCCTTCAGCAAGCCTGCGATCGGTTTGTCAACCTCGGCTGCATTTGCCGTATGCAGTTTCTGTAGTTGAGTGTGTTGATCCCACTTATAGCTATGCGAGCACTGAACGAACCGAACGCCGCGTTCCGAAAGTCTTCGCGCCAACAAGCATTGCCAGCCAAAGTCGCGAGTTGTTTCGTTGTCGAGCCCGTAGAGTTTTTTCGTTGCATCAGATTCTTTCTCCACTTCAAAAGCTTCCGGTGCCTTCACCTGCATACGGAACGCGAGTTCCAGGGCTTCAATACGCGCCTCTAACTCAGGGTCGTGACCGTTCGCTTCGGAGTGCTTCCGATTAATCTGTTGCAGCATGTCCAGTTCGTACCTGCGGTGCTCCTCAGGCAAACCTTTGGGCGACAGGTACGGGACCGGCTCCTTCGCGATCTCCTCCACCTTCATGCCGGAATTGCCTATCGCCGTGCCCTGGTATTCTCCGGGCAGAAAGCTGGAACTCCAGTTGTTTGCGCCCCCGTGCCCGAGCGATGGTTTGATAGTGATAAAGCCGGGCAGGTTCTGATTTTCAGTCCCGAGTCCATACAAGACCCACGAGCCCATACTCGGACGTTTGAACTGGAACATTCCGGTGTGAAGTTGCAGAAGCGCAGCGCCGTGGTCCACTCCGTCGCCCACCATAGACCGGATGACGCAAAGGTCGTCGGCACAGGTCGCCACATCAGGAAACAGTTGACTGACAGGAGTGCCGCTCTGCCCGTACTGCCGGAAAGACCACGGGGATTTCATGAGTCCCCGTACATCGTTTTCGCCGAAAGTCAGGCCTCGTTTGAAAGGTACGGGCTTGCCGTTATCCCGGTCCAGGCGCGGCTTCGGATCGAAGGTATCGATACTGGATGGTCCACCGTGCATGAACAGGAAGATGATGCGCTTAACCCGCGGAGTAAAGTTGGGAACTTTGGCTTTAAGCGGGTTCTCTGTCTCTCCGGCAAGCAGCCCCTGCAGCCCCAGAAAACCGAAGCCTGCGGCAGAATGTTGCAGGAGCGCGCGACGGGACAGCCGCGTATTTGCGAACATTCGTTCATTGTCCCAGATGGGCGCATCTCTGTGGGTGTGCTCGCTCGCGAATCTGGGCTCAAAGCTCGCCTTGCAAACTGCCAGTAGCGACTACGACGTCAGTGGGTCGGCCCTGCGCCGTTCGCTGGGCGACATCGCGTCGTCAATCCACAAGCAAGGTATGCGCTACTCAAGCGGCATTCGGTTCGAGTAACATTGACACAATGACGCGCGCGCTACTGGTGTGTGTTCTTCTCGCAACTGCGGCGGCCGCACAGGACGGCCTCGCCGTAGTGCGTGCCAACTGTCTGCCTTGCCATTCGGATAAGAACTCGACCAGCGGATTGTCGCTTGAGACACGTGAGTCGAGTTTCCGCGGCGGGAACCGCGGCCCGGCCATCGCGGCTGACAATCCGGAGAACAGCACGCTGATGAAGGCAATTCGTCAGACCGGCGATTTGAAAATGCCACCGGGGCGGAAGCTAAAGGACGAAGAGATCGCCGCAATTCAGAAATGGATCGCCTCAGGCGCTGCGATGCCGGAGGCGCTCGTAAAGTCCAAACGGCCAGGAGTGGAACACTGGGCGTTTCGGGCGCCCTCCAAACCCGCGGTCCCGGCTGTAACCGACACTGCGTGGCCGCGCAATGCTATCGACCGATTTATTCTCAACCGCCTTGAAGCTGCAGAGATTAAGCCATCGCCGGAGGCTTCGCGAGCCATCCTGCTGCGCCGGGTTCACCTCGACCTGACAGGCCTGCCGCCGACACCGGCGGAACTCACAGCATTTCTTGCCGACACGCGGCCCGATGCGTACGAGCGCGTTGTGGATCGGCTTCTCGCTTCGCCGCACTATGGCGAGCGGTGGGGACGCCACTGGCTCGATCTGGCGCGCTATGCCGACAGCGACGGGTACACGATCGACGCTCCGAGAGATATCTGGAAGTACCGCGACTGGGTCATCCACGCGTTGAACTCGGACATGCCCTTCGACCGCTTCACGATCGAACAAATGGCTGGCGATATGTTGCCGAACCCAACAATCGATCAACTCATCGCCACTGGATTTCATCGCAATACTCCCAGCAATTATGAGGGCGGAATCGACTTTGAGCAATATCGGGTTGAGGCGGTCGCAGATCGCGTCGCGACTACGGGGGCAGTGTTTCTTGGACTGACCCTCGGCTGCGCGCGATGCCACGATCACAAGTTCGACCCGACTTCTCAGCGGGAGTTCTACCAGCTCTTCGCCGTGATGAACAACGTGGACGAGGTGGACCGAGCGGAGGACCGCAAGTACTTCAACAAGCCATTCCTCGAACTGGGGACCGAAGAGGAGAAGGCAGTTTTCGCGGCATGGGAGAAGGAAGTTTACGACATCGAAGCTGCGATTCGGAAGCGCGAGGACATGGTTACTGGCGACGGCGATGCCGACCCGGAGCTAAAGGCCCTCAGACAGAAGCTGACAGAGCACCGGAAGGCCCGCCCAAATCTGGTCCGCACGATGATCATGCGGGAACTGCCACAAGCGCGCGTGTCCTACATCCATCTCGGGGGCGACTTCACGCGCAAAGGCGCGACGGTCAAGCCGGGAGTCCTCGAGTATCTCCACCAGCTCGAACTCGGCGGGCGCGATCCAAACCGTCTGGATCTTGCGCGCTGGCTGGTGGACAGGCGCAATCCCCTGACAGCGCGGGTGACCGTGAACCGAATGTGGCAGCAATACTTTGGCCGCGGCATCGTCGATACGGAGAACGACTTCGGCCTGCAGGGCGACAAACCGTCTCATCCTGAACTGCTTGACTGGCTCGCGACCGAGTTCATGGATCAGGGCTGGAGTCAGAAGCGTATACACCGGCTGATCGTAACTTCCGCGACTTACAGGCAAGCGTCCGACGTGAGGGAGGTCGATCCCGAGAATCGTTTATTCGCGCGGCAGAACCGGTTGCGGCTCGATGCCGAGATCATTCGCGATGCCTCGCTTATTGCCAGTGGTCTGTTCAACGCTCAGGTTGGTGGCCCGAGCGTCTATCCGCCCATTCCGGCCGGAGCGAACAACGTGACGCAGGTGAAACGCGAGTGGGTGACCTCAACGGGACCCGACCGCTACCGCCGCGCTCTGTACACCTTCTTCCAGCGCTCCGCGGCGCACCCGGCGCTGCTTCTTTTCGATGCTCCTGACGCGACGGTATCGTGCACGCGCCGTATTCGCTCGAACACACCACTGCAGGCGCTGATTACCCTGAACGATGAATCGTCGTTCGAGTTTGGGGCGGCACTGGCGGCGAGGATTCTGAAGGAAGCCCCAGCGTCCGATACTGAGCGGCTCCGTTATGGGTGGCGCGTCGCGATGGCTCGCGATCCACGGGCGGATGAGACAGAGCGGCTGGCTCGATTCGTTCGGACTCGCCGCGATTCCCATCAAACCGAGGAGGCGGTGTGGGTTGCCGTCGCCAGAGTCCTTCTCAATGTCGACGAGTTCCTGACGAGGCAATAATCGTATGACTTTCGAAAGTAGCCTGCTCCAAACACGCACACGACGCCAGCTATTTCGCGACTGCGGTGTCGGTGTGGGCAAGATGGCGCTTGCCTCTCTGCTTGTTGACTCGGCGTTCGGCAAGTATCACTTCAGTCCGCGCATCGACCATGTGATTTATCTGTTCATGGCAGGCGGACCCAGCCAACTGGAGCTGTTCGACTACAAGCCAGAGCTACAGAGATTGCACGGTCAGCCCACGCCAGATTCTTTTTTGAAGGGGAAACGCTTTGCGTTCATGGACACGTTTGCGAAGGAGAAGCCGAAGCTCCTTGCAACGAATCGGACGTTCAAACAGTACGGTAATTCCGGCATGTGGGTTTCCGATCTGCTGCCGCACATAGCGTCGCTGGCAGACGACCTTGCCGTGATCCATGGAATCTCCACGGAGAACTTCAATCACGGTCCGGCGAAGCTCTTCACAAACACCGGATCGGTTCGCCCCGGACGGCCGAGTATCGGTTCGTGGGTGACGTATGGAATCGGGAGCGACTCTAAAGATCTTCCTGGGTTTGTGGTGCTGCAGTCAGGTCCGCGTGGGCCTCGGGGCGGGGCAGCGCTCTGGTCCGCGGGCTTCCTGCCGAGCTCGTATCAGGGAGTACCCTTCCGTTCGACAGGCGATCCGATTCTCGATCTGTCGAATCCACGTGGAGTGAATGCAACCGAGCAGCGTCAGACGCTGGACACGATTGCCGACCTCAACCGGATGCAGACTATGACGACGGGCGATCCCGAGATCAAGACGCGCATCGACGCGTACGAGATGGCGTATCGCATGCAAACAAGCGGCCCGTCACTCATTGATCTGTCTCAGGAGAGCAAAGAGACACTCCAGATGTACGGTGCCGAACCGGGCAAGGGCTCATATGCAGGGAACTGCCTTCTGGCGAGAAGGCTGGTGGAGAGAGGCGTACGTTTCGTACAGCTCTATCACACGGACTGGGACCACCATCAGGACATCACGAAACCCCTTGAAGACGTGACCCGCGAGATCGACCAGCCCACCGCGGCGCTCATTCGCGATCTGAAGCAGCGCGGGCTCCTCGACCGGACGCTCGTAATTTGGGGAGGCGAGTTCGGCCGCACTCCGATGGGTGAGGTGCTTCAAAAAGGCAAGACTGGTCGAAATCACCACATCGACGCCTATTCCATGTTTGTCGCAGGCGGCGGCATTCGGCCCGGTACCGTCGGAGGAACAGACGAGCTCGGCTTCACAGCAGCCGAAGAGAAGATCGAGGTCTTCGACATTCAGGCAACCATTCTTCACCTGTTGGGCCTGGACCACACGAAGCTCGTATTCCGGTTTCAGGGACGCGACTTCCGTCTCACTGATGTCAAAGGGCGTGTCTTGCAACCGCTCCTGAGAGGCTGATCGGCAGTAGCAAGGGCGAGAGTATGAAGGAAAGCGGCATCGAATAGTCCGCAAATTCCTGCCAACGCGGCACATCCGCACGTTGCAAGTTCGGGCGGAGGATCCGTTGCTCCGTTGGCGAATTGCGGACCTGTCTTGCGCCTCACGCCTTGCAGTTCAAAGTGTATGACCCTGGCACCCTGCCTTGCCGCTTCAGTAGCAGCCGTCACTCCTCCAGGGGTCGAACCATAAACAAACACATCGCAGCGCAATTGTTCTGGCGCGGCGTTCGACTCAGTCGGGCTCATCGCAATCGAAGTGGCAGTGGCAAGAAACGTCCTGCGATGCATGGCGAGCAGGCTTCTTTATAACAGCGCCAGACAGCTGGTAAACCGCGCGACATCGCGCAATTGCATCGATTCTCGAAAACCAGGGTGAGGTGAAGCGTACCGCCGCGACCGTCTTGCAGGGTTGTGTTTCACCAGAAGGTCCCCGGGGCAATTATGTTCTCGAGATTGTGTGTCGAAGGTTCAGCAAAAACAGAAATGGGTCATGATGTTCCTGGTTGACGAATAACCGCTCCCGTTAGCAGACGGGAGAGAAAGGAACACCGATGACCCGGAGAAAGGGTAACGCAAAGGAGCTTGACCTGAAGGAGGTGCTATCGGGGCAGGAGGACTTCCTTCGGAAGCTGGTGCAAGAGGTTGTGCAGCAGGTTCTGGAAGCGGAGATGGAGGAGGCGCTTGGCGCCGGCAAGAGCGAACGGACAGCGGGACGAACAGGTTATCGGTCCGGATACTATGGCCGGACGCTGATGACGCGTGTGGGGAAGTTGGAACTGCGGGTTCCGCAGGACCGGCAGGGTCGATTCCGGACGGAGGTCTTCGAACGGTATCAGCGGAGCGAAAAGGCGCTGGTGGCGGCGCTTGCCGAGATGTATGTGCAGGGCGTTTCGACTCGGAAGGTGAAAGCAATCACGGAGGAACTGTGTGGGCACGAGTTCTCGGCTTCTGCGATCAGCCGAATCAACGAGAGCCTGGACGAGGAACTGGCGAAGTTCGCCGGCCGGAAGCTGGACGAAGACTATCCATATCTGGTGGTCGATGCCCGCTATGAAAAGGTCCGTGAGGACGGTGTGATCCGGAGCCAGGCGGTGCTGGTGGCGATCGGCATCAACCAGGACGGCCGGCGCTGCGTGCTGGCTGTGGACATGGCGAATCGTGAAAGCCAGAGCAGCTGGAAGGAGTTCCTCGAAGATTTGCGAAAGCGGGGGCTGCGTGGCGTTCAATTCGTGGTCAGCGACGATCACGCCGGACTGAAGAAGGCGATTCGGGAGGTTCTGCCAGAGGCGCTATGGCAGCGCTGCTATGTGCATTTCCTGCGGAATGCGCTTGACTACCTGCCGCGGAAGGCCGACGATGACTGCCTGACGGAACTGCGGTGGATCTATGGCCGCCGGACCGGAGAAGAAGCACGGCAGGATCTGGCCGTGTGGCTGGGCAAATGGGGTAGCCGGTATGCCAGGCTGTGCCGCTGGGTGGAAGACAACATTGAGGAGACGCTTTCGTTTTATGCCCTGCCGCTGGCGCACCACAAGCACCTGAAATCGACGAATATGCTGGAGCGGCTCAACGAGGAGTTGAAACGGAGGACGCTTGTCGTCCGCATCTTCCCAAACACAGCGAGCTGCCTTCGGCTGACGCGGGCACTGGCTGTAGAGATGCACGAGAACTGGATAGAAGCGACGAGGTACTTGAACATGGACCTGCTCAGAGAACAGCAGAAGGAGCGGCGACACCTCGGCACCGCCGCCTGACTTTGCTAACCTGCCTACGGGCTCCGCCCCCCGGCAGCCACCAAACTCAATGAGCATCATGGCTCAGATGCGTTTTTGCAGATAACTCGGCACACAACTGTTCTCCTCGATTCGTCCATAAAGGCTGTGAGTCAACCAACCAGCGGCGTCGGGATGATTGACCGCTGCTCTTCAGCGTAACTTGGAGCTGCGGTAGTATCCTTTCTGTTTACTTTCCCGGATTCCAGATACGCGGCGACAATCCCGTGGTCTGGCGGCAAGGACCCGAAATTTATCTATCGTCATGGGCCATCACACCGGCCGCTTTGTGATCTGAAATTCCTGCGCCACAGCGCGTGTCGCTCTTCTTTTCTCCGAACGTCAAGGCGGATCGCCTGCTATTGACACAGACGAGTGGCGATTCTTTGCGGGCGACAAAATCTTCCAGTAGATCCACGCATAACAGACTACTTGAAACGGAATTCTCTGGCTGTTGGGCCGGTCGCCACTTCAAATTGAGAGTTTCCGCAAGAAGACAGAGGCGGCACGAAAAGTCTTCAGTCGATAAGTACTGAAACACGCGCCCGCTGGAAATTTAAGTGGATACGCTTGTCGCGGACAGAGTGGATTCTGCCCTGTCGCCCTGATGTAGCGGCCTTGTGCTGTCCACCATAAGTGAGCACGATCCCAGCACGACAAACCCCGCGGCACACATCCAGAACACCTCGTTCCATTGCGGACCGTGAATACGGCTGACCAACAGAAGTGGTATGACCCTGGCCACAGCAGAGGCGCCGAAGTTACCCCACATATTGCTCCACGCCAGTGTGGACGCGACGTGGGTCTTACCAATATCCTGCGCAATCGCCCAAACGGCAGGCATTACACTGTCAGTGGCAAATGCTACACACGCACTCGCCACCGCTACACCCAATCCGGTCTGAAGAAACGGACACAGCAGGTACGCCGTGACCGCCAGTGTTGACGCGAAAAGAAAAGGCAGGCGCCGGCCCCAACGCTGGCCGAATCGACGTGTCAGCATGTCGCACCACCATCCGCCGAACGGTAAACCTGACAGACCGAATGCGAGCGCGATCGAGACATACCGGCTGGCAGTCACCTGATCAAGTCCACGAACTTCTTGTAGGTAACTCGGCAGCCACGTCACGAGAAATGCCCAGCCGATGTTCATTCCAATGCTGCCAAGGCTCAGAAACCAGAGTCCCCTGTGAGTCAGGAGAGCGCGCCATGGCGCCTGTTTCCGTTCCGTAACAGCAGAGGAATTCGGTACAGGTCTTTCAATTTGGCGTATCCGGGGATGCGAGGCCGGTTCGTCACTGAAAACCAGCCATGTGGCGAACGCGAGCAAAAGTCCAAGCGCACCATAGATCCACAACACGGGTCGCCATGAGCCGAGCACTGCGATCGCACCAGCAGTAAGCCAGAGGGCGAGTGAGTTCCCGATCCGGCCGCCGAACGAAACTGCGCTGTTGGCCCTGCCACGCTGGCTGAATGGGAACCAGCGGGTGATAAGAAGCGCGCTTGCCGGATACGCGCCCGCCTCTGCGAGACCGCACGCTACACGAACCGTAATCAGCGCGGCCAGGGTAGTTGCGAAACCTGTGAGGGCGGTGCAAGCCGACCAGAGCAGAATGTATGTGACCAGCATCTTTCGCGGACCGCATCGGTCTGCGAGCCAGCCTGCGGGCAGTTGTCCGAGCGCGTAAGCGAAGAAGAAGCACGCCAGAACATCACCCACACCATCCTTGCTGAGCCCGAGTTCACGCTGAAAGCTGGCAGACTGCACGACCGCGCCCATGCAGATGCGGTCGAGATACAGCAGAAACGCATTGGCCGTCGCGACCGCGAGTATCGCGTACCGGATAGTCGCGGCTGACGCCGTCCATTTCACTGCAGGTGCTCGCGCAGAAAACGAAGAAAGTTGCCGGAGAAAATCCCGTCGATATCGTCCTGGTTGTAACCGCGAGCAGCCAGCGGTTTCGCGAGCGACGCGATATCTGCGATGCTGTCAAGGTCCATCGCCGTCTGCTCCTTGCCGTAACCGCCATCCAGGTCTGTCCCAATACCGACATGCCGTGCATTCCCGGCGATCTGGCAGATGTGATCGATATGGTCGATAATCTTCTCCATCTTCAGACCGAACTCCTGGGGCGTGGAACGGTGGTGGGTCCAGCCGTGGACCATCATAATAGCGTCGAACGCCATGCCAATGACCGCTCCGCGCTGTATCAGCTCACGGATTTGCTCATCGGTGAGCTGACGATTCCAGTTCGCCAGCGCGCGGCAATTGTGATGACTGGCCCATAGCGGACCGGAGTAATGATCGAGAGCATCGCGAAAGCTCTCGTCGCATAAGTGCGTGACATCGAGAATGATCCGGAGCCGCTCCATTTCCTTCAATAACTCGCGGCCCTTTGGAGTGAGAGGACCATCATCATCTGTACCGTGCCCGTAGATGCCGGGCCCGTAGTGCACAGGCCCGATCGCTATCAGACCGTCCTGGCGTGATTTCTCCAGATACCGCCAGCTGAGGATAGAGTCGGCGCCTTCCAGGCTGAGCAGGTATCCAATTGGCAGAGTCCGCGTCTGCTCGGGACTTGCATTGCGCCAGCGCGCAGCGTGAGCGTCAACCTCCGGCCAGGTACGCAGCTGCACCATTTCCCCGCATTGTTCCATCGCTCGATACCAGGCGAGCTGCCCCTGCGTTTGCGCCCATGCTTGTTCGGGGCTACTCCAGCCGGGTAATTTGCTAAACCGCCCGGAATAACGGGCGATCTGCGTTGCCACACAAAGACCGATTCTTCCAGCCCTCATCTCCGGCAAAGATACAACACCGCGCGTTCGATCCGGCCGATCCTGCAGACCAAGTTCGCGACGACGGATCTCGACAAGCGGGAGACGGAAATCGCGGTTCCACTCCAGCGCATTCATCGACAGGTCGAGGTGAGCGTCGACAATCAGCGGGACTTGACTGACTTCGCTCATTTGCTGGCCGTGACCGTGATCTCGATGCGCGCGGCACCGGCCAATTTGGCGACTCCTACAGTGGTGCGCGCAGGCCGAGGTTCCCGGAAATAGGTTGTATAAACAGCATTCATTCGCTGAAACAGTTCCATGTCGGTGAGGTATACCTGAACCGCGACGGTGTTATCGAAGGTCATACCCGCCTCTTTCAGAACCAGGTTGATGTTTTCAAATGTCTGCTTTACTTCATCTTCGAAGCTTTCCGGATACTTGCCGGTCTTGAGATCGCTGCCGGTTTGGCCCGCGATATACAACGTATTGTTTGCGAGAATGCCGGGGCTGAAAGGACGGCCGGCAGGCATCTCCTTCGGCTGAACGACTTTCTTTGGTGCCGCGAACGACGGGATGGCAAGAATTGCGGCAACTGCAACGATGGGGAGAAGGCGCATAACGATGAGGGTACAACGGCAGTGTTGCATCGGTATTTGGGCCGTCTGATAGGCTGAACCTGCATGCGACGGAAGCGGCCAGGACTGTTCCGGGGGCTACACTTCGAAGCGGAGATTACCGTCCTGTGCGTGCGCTGGTACCTGCGATATCCGCTCAGCTTGCGAAAACTGGAAGAGATCATGGCGGAGCGGAACCTCAGTGTCGATCATGTCACGATCTGGCGTTGGGTTCAGCGCTACGGCCCGGAACTAAACCGTCACTGCCGGCCGGAACTGCGAAACACGAATCGATCGTGGCGAGTCGACGAGATGTACTGCCGCGTGGCCGGCAAGTGGACGTAGTTATATCGCGCGGTCGACTCGACGGGTGCGACGATCGACTTCCTGCTTACGGCCAAGCTTAACGCGGTTGCAGCCAAACACTTCCTGCAGAAGGCATTGCGTTCGCCGGGCCATCCTCGGCCGAGGGTGATCAATGTGGACCGAACCCCGTCGTACCCAAAGGCCATATCGGAATTAAAGCAGTCCGGCCAACTCGGTCGGCGTTGCCGATGTCGACCCGTGCGGTACCTGAACAACATCGTCGAACAGGATCACCGAGCCGTGAAGCGCCGGGTCCGAGCGATGTAAGGCCTTCGGGCATTTCACTCGGCGTGGCGAACACTTCACGGCATCTACAATAAAAGTGATCCGGAAGGCCAAGTGAGTGGCTAGCGAAAGGCGACATCACTGGTCAGGTTGCGTTCATCGACGACCTGTTCGGATTCAACGTCGCGGCATAATCCGAGGACCAGCCAACAACCGTGCGGGTGCGGCCCAGATTGCAACATATCGGTACAGGTTCCTATTCGCGCTGCAGGGCAATCAGATCGGGGCACTCCTTGTGGGGAGCAAATATTGTGGGCGTAAATACTATGGTATAATTTTGTTTATTGCACAGTCTAAAGCGGGAGTAATTCAGTGGTAGAATGCCAGCTTCCCAAGCTGGACGTCGCGGGTTCGACCCCCGTCTCCCGCTCCATCTTTTCAATGACTTAGGAACGACCACCGAGTTTCAAGTTTACTCCGATTACTACGTTTAGCTCCCGATCACCTCGCGGAGCCGGCTGGAGGGCGTTGCAACGCCCTCTGGCCAAACACCTCCAAATACCTCGCGTAAGCCATTGGTTCGAAAAGCCTTCTACTCCGAGGGCTCCTCGTTGTCAGTCTTCTTCAGTGCGCCCCAAGGGCGCAGATCACCAGTGGGGGAAGGACCCACTCAAGTAGTTGTTGGTAGGACTTGATAGCTTGCGAGCGTTCGAGCTGGGGAACTGGCGAGGGCGAAGCCTCGCGATAAAGCCCACGTATGGTGGGTGAGCAACCTTGCAGGCCGTAACGCGAGTGAAGCTTGAGCAGGCCTCGAAAGTTGACGATGTGGATGCCGACCCGCCTGAAGAACGGGGAAGGCCGCGCGGGCAGGGAAGAAACCAACACGCACCTGTTCCGATCCACCGGGGTAGTGAGCACGGCATGCAGGGAAGGTGATCTGGGTCAGTGGGGGAGGCCCGGGACTGGTGGAGGTCGCGTTTCCGAACGTGGTCGGAAGGGCCACGGCCAGTCTGGGCGTCGGAGAGGGTTATATGACCGATGAGGCCGGGTAATGCCGGCGGAGGAAAGGGCCCTCACTTCTGGTGTGCTTGCGAAGGAGGAAAGGTGCGGTGATTGACGATGAGTCTGACAACACCGAGCAACATTCGGAAACTTCAGATCAAGCTGTATCGCAAGGCGAAGAACGAACCGGAATATCGCTTCTACCTGCTGTACGACAAGATATACCGAGAGGACATTTTGTCCCATGCCTATGAACTGGCGCGAGCCAACAAGGGCGCGCCGGGAGTAGATGGGCAGAGCTTCGAAGACATCGAGTCGACAGGACTGGAGAGGTGGTTGACCGGGATCCGAGAGGAGCTACGCAACAAGACGTATCGACCACAACCGGTGCGGCGGGTGAAGATACCCAAGCCCGGTGGCGGTGAACGGCCGCTCGGTATTCCTTGTATAAGGGATCGAGTCGTGCAGACTGCCGCTAAGCTGGTAATCGAGCCTATCTTCGAGGCGGATTTGGAACCGAATACTTTCGGCTACCGACCGAAGCGGAGTGCGCAGGACGCTATCCGAAGAGTACATCAGCTCTTGAAAGCAGGCTATGCAGATGTTGTTGACGCTGATCTGTCCAAATACTTCGATACGATTCCACACTGCGAACTGATGCAGTGTGTCGCCCGCCGAATCGTCGACAGGAACATGCTGCGTCTGATCAAGATGTGGCTTACGGTACCAGTCGAGGAACGAGACGGGAATGGGAAATGTCGGTTGACAGGCGGACGGGACCACCACTGCGGGACTCCGCAAGGTGGAGTGGTCAGCCCGCTGTTGGCCAACCTGTACATGAACCGTTTGTTGAAGGGTTGGCGGAACACCCAACGGGGAGAGCAATTCCAAGCTCATGTGGTCTCCTACGCGGACGATTTTGTGATCCTGAGTCGCGGGAAAGCCGCGCAGGCGCTGGATTGGACGCGAAAGGTGATCACGCGATTGGGTCTCACCCTGAACGAGGCGAAAACCAGCATCAAACAAGCTCGCCAGGAGAGCTTCGACTTTCTCGGATATACGTTCGGCCCACACTGCTTCGAAAAGGAAGGCCGCTGGTATTTGGGTGCGAGTCCGTCCAGGAAGAGCGTGGCGCGTATCAAGCAGAAAGTGGGAGACCTTCTGGTACCCAACAACGTGGAGGCGTGGTCGGAGGTGCGGGATCGACTCAATCAGATTCTGAGAGGTTGGTGCGCATACTTCAGCTACGGCACTACGACGAAGGCGTATCAGGCGGTCGACTATTACGTTTACGACAGCGTACGTCATTATCTTCGGCGACGTCATCAAGTGCAGTCGCGTGGCAATACCCGCTTCTCGCGGGATGCGGTCTACGGCCCTCTGGGCGTTGTCCAGTTGCGCCGTGTCCGGATGGCGTCTCGTTCGTGAGTCTGGTGGTGAAGCCAGTCGGAAAGCCGGATGCGGGCAATTCGCACGTCCGGTTTGATGAGCGGGGATGGGAGACGGGGCGGCGCATCGCGTCAGTGCTCGCGCCCATCCTCGACTCTACCCTTCAATGCGGCTTCGAGCATCCGGGACTCCCTTTCTGGCGTGTCGCGAAGTCGCTCACCGCATACTCATTTTCGTTCACGTCAACTGTGTTTCCCATCTGAGCCGCCCGGGTGTGAGCATCGACGCCCTCCTTCTTGGAGAGGCTCGCGTGCGTTCGGCGCATCACCTGGAATGTCGCCCACTCCAGCCCCAACTGTTCAACCGCCGGCTGAATCCTCCCGGTCCACATGAAGTCGCCAAGTTCAGGGCCTTGGTGCCCTTCTCAGTCGCGAACAACCAAGCGTCGGTTTCCTTTTTCTTCACCCACGGCAACCATTTGTTCCTCTGGAAACTCGATCGGTCGCCCTCTGTCGGACTCGTGACGAGGGATGCGCATCTATGATGTCGGTACTGCGTTGCCGGCCGTTGGATCTCGGGGTGAGGGGGATGAAGGACTGAGCGCGTCAACTGAGGGAACACCAGCCGAACGGTGAGGGTGCATGCGTATTAGATATGACTTGAAGGAGACGGGTGCGTGCTGTCGATCTTCGAAGGGCGTTGTTCAGGCCGCCCGGCGTTCGTACCGGTGATGCAGCCCGCCCACTTCAGGCATGGAGATGATGCGGCCGGCCTCCGGCGGCTGTACGGTGCGTGGATCCGGCGCATCCTTCTCCAGTGCGAGGTGCGTGCGAGTTCGATGATAGTAGCTGACGAATGCCTGAAGGTGCCGGGACAGACTGCTCTCGTTGAACACAATCATGTGATCGAGGCATTCGCGACGAATTGTGCCAATGACCCGTTCGACATACGCACGCTGCCATGGTGAGCGTGGCGCCGACAGTACCTGCTTGATCCCCATCGCCTTGACCTGCTCGACGAAGTCATGCCCGAAGATGCGATCCCGATCGCGCAGCAGATAACGTGGCGCACTGTCCCACGGGAAAGCCTCCCGGAGCTGCTGTGCAGTCCACTCTGCAGTCGGATGTGCGGTGACCGCGAAGTGAAGGATACGCCGACGCTCGTGCGCAAGAACGAGGAATACGTAGAGGACCTGAAACCGGATCGTCGGGACGGTAAAGAAGTCTACGGACACAAGGCGACTTCACGTGGTTGTCAAGGAAGGTTCGCCAAGTCTGCGACGGCGGTTTCCGATTCGGACGAGATACTTGCTCACGCTCGTCTCCCCGATGTTGATGCCGAGCTTCAGAAGCTCGCCGTGGATGCGCGGCGCTCCCCAGCCTGGATTCTCTTTGCTCATGCTGGCGGATGAGATCGCGAACTTCGCGCGGGACCGCCGGGCGCCCCGGCTTGCCGCGGCGGATCTTCCATGTCCAGAAGAGGCGAAACGCCTTGCGGTGCCAGGCAACGACTGTTTCGGGCTTGACAATGACGAGCGACGAGCGCCAATCTGCCCAAACGCGGGACAGCCAAACCCACAGGAGTCGGTCAGCTGCGTGCAGCTGTCGGGCGCTTCTTCGCAGAGCGTTGAAGAACGACGATCTGATGCCGGAGCGCAACATTCTCCAGTTGCAGTGCAGCGCGGGTTTTCAGCGCCGATGAAGCTCCGGCGAGCAAGAGTGCGAGCCATCCGGAGAACCAACTGAACGAACTTTGCGGATCAGGTGCAACTACCATGATCTCAGTCATTTCGGAGTTTGCGAGAGGGACAATCAGATTGTCACAGCGCTGGACCGCGAACTGCTCGGCTTCATCCTGGCGATAGAAATCAAAACAGAACAGCGATACAAGGTCTTACAAAGAATCCGTGTGGACAGCAGCGCCGATGATAGTGCAGAAGCACACGAAAGGAGAACCTCCTCACATCTATGCGGAACGGGCTGCGGCCGCAACCGGCGCGTCTAGATTGAAACCAACTCGGCCGCCGATGGTGCATACGCTTCTCACGGCACTCGTGAAGCGGAGCGTCGAGGGCGGCTTGTCGATCAGTGTTCCGCTAGAATTTATGAGTCAACCATACCGCTGCGTAGTCTACGGACTGCCTGGGCGGCGACGCCTTGAGCAGAAACGGGCCGGCGAAGAAATGGCCATAGGCGGCGGATAATGATACGTGTCGATTGATCTGCCATAAGACACCCACCGAGGGTTGACTTCCTACGTAGCGTTCGAGGTTTCCGTTCCCAGAGACCAATAAATTGCTGGCTAGACTGTAAACGCCGTCACGAAGGCTTGTCCGCCAGAAGATGTTGTCATCAGCCACAACCTTGACCGACTTCGTCAGCTGCAACGCGATTTGAGGGTCGACCTGGATCAGGTTGGATGGCCCGTTCAGACTTATCGGGCCCTGGCCAAAATAGTAGCCGGTCGGGAACAGCGGGCTGAATGTCCCCAGCGCCTCTCTTGCATTCCCGCTATCACCGCTCGTCGCGGCGGCGGTCACACCAACTCGCGGCTGAAAACGCGCGGATCGAAATGTATATCCCGTGTCGTGGACGATGCCCCAGGCGCGGAGGTCACCGGCGCTGAACGCCCCTCGATCAACGCCTGCTTCAGTGTTGAAGTCCCACGCCCCTCGTTTGCCCCACAACCGTGCTCCGGCTATGTGGCGCGTTTCACGGCCGGCGCCTTTGTCGTACAGCGCCCGATCTCGGTCCAGGCCGAGGTAATAGAGGTCGATGTTTGCTCCCTTGATGTTGGGCAACGGCCTGACGGCGTATATCCCCCAGAAGGTCACGCCAGAATTCGACGGCGCGTCGAAAAAGCCGCTCCCATTCAGCACAGGCTTGGTGGCGAAGGCGCGCACATCCCACGAAGCGCGTTTCCATATGAGAGCGATTCCATCGAATACCCGATGAACGTTAGGCCCTTCTCTGGTGTCCACAAGCCTTCCCGATCCGAAACGGAACTCCTGTCGGCCGAGCCGCATGACGAGGGCCTGCTGTTTCGCTTCCTCCCCCTTCGCCAAGGTGAAATCCGCGAATGCCTGCTCGAACCAGAGCCTGGACTCATCAATGGCCGGTCTCGGACCGCCACTTCTCCCCACTTCGACATTGCTTGTGAGTTGCACAAAAAACCGAAGGCGACGGCTTACGTGAAAGTCTCCATGCACCGAAAGGCGCTGTAAGAGGTACCCGTTGTCATCTTGAGGTCCCACGCGCCACAGGGCATTGCGAAAGCCTTCGTACCACTCACGAACTTCACCGCCGATTGTCAGAAAGCTGTTGTCGCTCGTTCCGAGCTGCACATATTTCAAAGAGTCCAAGGAATCGAGCTTGCAGGCGGGATTGCGAAGATAGCTGTAATCTTCGTCTTGCCGAAGCAACTCATACTCCGGCGGACCGGGACATGTCGACTGAGCTTCCAGCCTTACCGCGCCCGGCAGTCCCAGAACCAGGGAAGCCGCACACACCGCTGTAACGAGTTGGGCTGACCGCAAATACTCTCTCTGTTTCTCCATGAAGCCGTGATTACGCCAATGACACAAGCAGTAGACCTCACGCCGAAGCTAATCGGGAGTCACTCCGTCTCAGGAGCTGGTCTCAAGCCCTCGCCCGACAATCTCGCGTTTCACGGGCGTCTACGTTCTTGGCGTGCCGGAAGCGTGGCCGTGTGAACAGACCCGTACTCAAGCAGTTGGACAAGTTCTTCATGGGTTCCGTCTGCCTTCTGAGTTTTGGCCTATCACCAACTTTCTTACGGCGGCGAGGAGCTATTTTGCGGTTTATGGAGTGCGGAGTGCGTTGCGAGAGTCAGTGCGCCGAACGCTGCCGTGAAAACCGAGTAGTCGAACGGCGACTTGGGGTTGCCTGAGAACATGGCCACCGCGAACAGCGTGAGCAACACCGAACTGCCCAGCGCTGCCTTGCGGGTTTGCCACCCGACCAGCAGCGCAACGCCGAAGCAAGTCTCGAGAACTGTCGCGAGAATCGCTAACGCCGGTACCACTGCAACCGGGAGATACCAGTTCACCGACTCTGTGTACCTCAGGAAGTTTTCCCAGCTGCTGCCGTACTTGCCCCAAAGACCAAGCCGCCCGGCGACAGCAGACAAAAACGCAGTTCCCAGGGCGACGCGCAACCCTGTTATCGCGATCCATGACAGACTCTTCGGCTTCATTTCTTCTCGACCGTCGCGATGATGACCGCCAGAATTCCCGGCCATTGCCAACGGATCTGGCGTTGGATCACGGCTCGCTCATCCAATCCTCTCGCTATGCCCTCTGTAACTCGCAGGCTTGATTTGCTCAACTTGCTCCGACACCAAAACACGATTGTTCCTTTCCGCCAAGGCGCATGCGCCTTCCAGCATCGAATGAGCCCCGCGCGCCGTGCGGGGGTAGGAATGCAACCACGTGCGTGTTCTCAGCTGTCCGCCATCGACGAGGCCGCCTATCTCCGCAAGATACTCCCTCGTGATGTTGACAAAAAGACTGTCGTTTCGACACCTTGGCTCTGCGCAACATACTGATCAGAAGGGATATCATCGAAATTAGCTTGACGCACCGGCCGAGGATCTGAAACGCTCTTGTGTGTTGCCGCCGACCAGATCACATGACAGCGTTCGCATCCTGAATCTATTGCTCAAAGCGCTTCGTCACGTAGTCAATAACGCTGTTTGCGCCGAGACCATGAATGCGGAAGCCACAACGTACTCGGCGTAGGCCCCGGACAAACTGGGGACTCCTCACACCATACACCTGATCTCCCATACGCAGGCCAAAAACTTCTGGCGCCCACCGCGTCGATGTCCTCAGACGGATGCGAGCCCAGGTGAGAGGGAGCGGTTGCGGCGACACACTCTTTCCGGCCCTGATCGAGCTGTCCCATGGACCGACCTCAGCTACTTCAAGTTCGACGATGACCCGCCAGGGCCAGGATCGGGTCGAAGGACTCGCTCGAACCGCATGACGTCGAGTAGCCCAATCTCCTACAAGCGCCGAGCCATTACTACTGAATCAGTGTGGCCATCATTGGATTGATGAACGATGCTGTTGGGGGTCATCTCATGTTTCCTCCGCTGTCGCATGGCCAACGGCGCGATTCCTACTTCTCGTCCGGGAGGGTCAGGGGCCTGTCGTTGGAATCGAGGATGAAGAAAGCCAGTAGGCTTGCAGGTTCCTTGTCACTTGCATTCTCACTGATCCTGTGATGAGAGCCGGGCAGCTCGTAGAAGCCTTCGCCGGCCCGGTAGACTCGGGCGGGCTCGTCGCCAACCTGGCTGCGAATGGCGCCTGATAAGACGTGAGCGTAGATGAATGCGGACCGGGCGTGGCGATGAGCCGGCGATTTGGCGCCTGGAGGATAGGTCACGACGACGGCAACCATGCTCTTTCCTCCGATGTTCGGGATTACGTGTTCGAAGACTGATTTCACCTGCTCAACATTCTGAGCAAGCACGGGCACAATCCCCAATACCAATGCCGTCCATACTAGCCCTGAGGATCTCTTTTGCACTATTCTTTTCATCGTTTACCCTCACATTTGAAATGTCTCTTGCCACGGAGCCGGGCGTTGACCTCCGGCTCCTCGGGTTCAAGCCTCACAAGCCCTTTACCTTCAGCTTGCTAGTCGGAATCCGGGAACGGAGATGCAGCAATGAAGTCGCACGCGTTTGGGGTCTTATAACCGGGGATGAAGCGTTCACAGACACCGGCGTTAACGGTACCGTACGTGGTGCCCGGCTTGTGTGCAAACCCGCGAAAGTACTCCTGGACAAACTCTTCTTTGAAATGTTTGCGAGGGTACCTGGCCACGATCTCATCGCGCAACTTCGAAGGAAACTGATCGAAACCCTTCCCTTGCACATCAAGTCCGACACCCGAATAGAGCAGAGCTATCTCGGGGCGCATGTACTGAGTAACGCCCGGGGTGGTGTGCAGGGCGATCGCTGCCCAGGCAGTTTGTATTTGCTCTTCAGGAACCTTGTGCGCGGTGAGGAACTGACGAAGTGCGTTCGCGCTGTCGACTTCAAAGCGCTCGGTCGCACTGCTGAACGGTTTAAGCAGTCCCAGGTCATGAAAGGCCGCACAGATAAAGAGAAGCTCGACATCAACTTTCTTGCCTGCTTGTCGGCCCATCTCGTTGGCCCAAAAGAATACCCGGTGAGAATGGTTAAACAAGACGGGTGTACTGAATTCCCGCAGCAGGCCAGTCGCCTCGCGGGTCATCTGCGTATCAGGAACACCTGCTTCTACTTTTTGGAACCTCGCCGCCACAGTGGGAACGGGTATGATTACGTCGGGCAGTCGAAACGGTTGTACTACTTTGGCATCTCCCCTTGCTGCCCGATCCGTAAGCACAGGTATTGCAGTGACAACAGCAGCGGTCTTGTTTAGAAATGAACGTCGTCTCACTTATGTATCTCCTTCTGATTACTCATTCAGGCTGTACATCCCGGCTCAGAATGGCGCGGGGGTTGCCGGATTTGCCATTCGTCAGCAGAGTTCACCATTCGTGTCCTTGGGCTGGCAGCATCCGTATCGGCTACATCACATGAAGGCTTTACTGCAGGTTCGATTCCTTTTGCCGCAATCCTGCCTTCTGGGTAACAAGAGCATCGGATCGGCTATTGAGGCCATTTGTAAAAAAGAGCTTTAACGCCGATCTCAGGCTTGGGCACTGTGGGCGGCGGTCTACGACGTGGCCGTCTTGAATGTCTGAGGTTCGACACGAGGTGTCGAACGAGGGTCAACGCAATCTTTCACCGACGCCTTTCGTGCTTTCTGCAGGACGCATGCACAAACTAAGTTCTACTGGCGAAACAAAACGAACAATCACATATCCACGGTGATCCGTTCCGTAGATTGAGCGTGTGGTGCAGGCTGCGTGCTGGTCGGTTGGTCCGATTCCATGCAAAGGGAAGGGATCAAGCTCGCAATACCAAATGTTCGTCGCGGCGGACCCCTTTCCGCTGGACGTCCCGCTCGCTGTGGTAAGTACGCAATGTACTCCGTTCTCGCAGCGATGCCTCTGCGAATAGCTTCACCGAAGTGCACCGGGATCAGCGTCGGCCAGATTGCGGGCAGCCTGTTGCATGCTTCCTGCTTCGCGTGCGGGTTATGCCGGCCAACGTTACGCGTTGTGTCTTTAGCTGGAAGCAAGACGGAACACAGTACGCGGTCGGACCTCGCCAGTCGACCACTGCTCTGCCGTAAAGAAGGCCATCCTGACACAGCCGCGATACGCGCCGTTGTGAGGTATTTCCATGCCGTGGTCTGATTCCGCTTCGGAGCCGGCGCAATCCGAAGCCGGCGCAGAACATTGCCGATTATCTGGTCGGAGAGGTCGTGAGCGAGATTCAACAGCGATCCGCGATGCGTCGTAGTCCCAGCTGGATTTCTCACGAGCAATCTGCAGATTAGCGACTCTATCTCAGGCTCCATCTTTGGGCCTCCGAGGATAAGACCGGTGTCCGAGCTCGAACTTCCGCGCAATCAATTTCCGCCACCAGCCGAGAATCGTGCCCGGCGTGGCGACTTGCGCGACTCTTACCAGAGCCTTCGACCTTTGCACCAGATCATTCCGTGCTCGTACCTGCAAAGCGTTGCCAATTTCGTCCACGAGAACGATCACGCGTGGCGCTTCTCGGCCCGTCAACAATCGCAAGGAGACGCGATGTGTCGTCCCGATGTCAAAGAGTCCAAGCTTCGACAGTTCGCGAGTCAGGACACTAGCGTTAGTCGCCGCACAATCTCCAAGCGGAAGGTGCAAGCTGAGCCGGAACGTACTCAGAACAGGTAGAGTCGACAGTTTCTTTTCGCCCGCATCTCTACTCCGCTTGGCACTTCAAAGACGGAACGCTACTTTGGAGAGCCGAATGCATCGTCGGGTGGTGCGATGGTCAGAGTCAATAACGAGCACAGGCCAGAAAAAGGCAGTCGAGAGCACGGCTGCGGTGTTTAGCACGTGCGATGTGTTGGCTGCGGCGCCGCTTGGACCCAGCGATGGGACTGAGGTTAGCCGCGCAATAAAGCTGCCCTTCGCTGTCGCCCGGTTGGGCAAAACCTGACAGGAGAAAACCACGTGAGCACGATTCAAAGTCAAAGGCGTACGACGATCTATCACCAAACT
Source organism: Bryobacteraceae bacterium (assembly GCA_963794765.1). GTDB lineage: Bacteria > Acidobacteriota > Terriglobia > Bryobacterales > Bryobacteraceae > JAWXCM01. The sequence continues at coordinate 236,347 of CAWCGC010000022.1, forward strand.
GGGGCAAGTGATCGAGCGGGATTCGTTCCTGGCATCGACCGCCAAAAACGTCGGACTCCCGCCGGGGGAAGCCCCTGAGGCCCCCGCCCCGCTCTCCCTGTCGCTCCCCCATCCCAGAACGGTCCTCGCCGTCAAGGGTTCGCTCCACCGCGCAAAACGCGCGCCCTTGACAGCTCCGGGCCGTTCCGAAAAACAGTCCTGAAGAGGGAAAGCTCGCAAGTGCAAAACTCTGTGGCTCAGTCCGCCTCCCGTCGGTCGGCACCGGGCTGCTCAACAACCTTGAAGTAGACAAAACATCGTAGGAGAAGTCCATGAAACCCAATAGTCTGACCGATTATTCTCGACGTCAATTCATAAGGGCGAATCTTGGCGCCGGAGCCGTTATTCTGGCTCGTCATCGACTGTTCGCCGAAGCGACGGGGATCGTTCCGACGATGATCAATGCGGCGTCACAAGCGAAGATTGAGGTTCACCCGGTGCGTCGAAATATCACCGTGCTGGAAGGTTCCGGCGGAAATATCGCCGTCCTCACAGGCAAGGAGGGCAAGCTCCTCATCGACGCTGGGTTTACAGTTTCCAAACCTCGGATCACGTCCGCCCTCGACAGCTTGAGTGCGGAACCTATCACGCGGCTAATCAATACGCATTGGCATATCGACCATACCGATGGCAACGCCTGGCTGCATGAGGCAGGTGCGGCCATCACAGCGCATGAGAATACCAGGAAGCACCTGGCCACTTCGACCCGTGTCGATGGCTGGAGCTACACGTTTCCGCCTGCGCCGATGCAGGCGCGCCCCACGATGACCTTCAGTGATGCACACCGGCTCCACCACAACGATACGGCCTTGGCATTGAAGTACTACGGCCCTGCGCATACAGACAGCGACGTCTCTGTCGTATTCGAGGAAGCCGATGTGATTCACGTTGGCGACACGTGGTGGAACGGCTTCTACCCGTTCATCGACTACTCGACCGGCGGCAACATCGATGGGATGATCCGGGCAACCAAGCGGAACCTGTCTGTCGTGACGGATAAGACAATCATTATCCCTGGGCATGGTCCGGTGGGAAATAAATCTGGTCTATCGAGTATTACGACATGTTGGTCGCCATCCGCGGCAATGTTTCAACACTCAAGAAACAAGGCAAGTCTCTCGAAGAAACGATCGCGGCAAAGCCGACACGCGCCTTCGACGCAAAGTGGGGCCAATTTCTGATGACGCCCACAATATTCACCACGCTCGTTTATTCGGGAGTTTAATTCTGTAATCGAAAGGAAACGCGAATGTCCACTCTAGAGAAGCCCCTTCACATCGATATCCCAGTAACATTACGGGAGCTCAAGATCGCCTTCAGCGTGGCCGCTTTGGCTTTTGAAGGCGACCTGCCGGCGGCCATCTTTCATCTTCAGTTGATCACCAGAAACATCGCCGAGTGGAACGCTAAGGCACAGGTCATAGTCGTATTTCATAGCCTTGCCGGCCACGTGACGTTGCATGATCAGGCCTACAATACCGACCGCAACATAAGAACCGGAAACCCATATAAGGAACTTCTCGCGGATCTCGTCAAACGCGGGGTGCAAGTCGAGCTTTGCGGTGCTACTGCGGCTGTGCACCATTGGGGGAATGAAGACCTGCTTTCCTACATCAAAGTCAATACGAACGCAATGGCGAGAATGACACAGCTTGTACAGGAGGGGTTCGTGCAAATCACAGAATGGGATTGACAGCGACCTCTGTCGGCGAGATCGACCTCAAGGCTGCCTCAAGTTACCGACGAGATGCGGACTCTTTCAATGAGTGCGCTGGTTCAACTCGACCAAAGGGCCGGCTTCCATGATGTTGTGGCGGCTGAACGAACCCTGCTCTCTTGGATCCGCAGAGGCCTGGATTTGATTGGTGTTGGTTTCGTGGCGTTCGCTTCGGACTGCTGTTCAACAACTTCGTGCTGTGCAGGGCGTTCTGCCGACCTCTGGCGATGGCCTATCCTGATCGCGTGGAGTCGTGTTTCGCCGCAAGCCCTTATGGTGAGGCTGCGGGCAGGGCGACCTGATTCCAGTCGGTCCAGGCCCTCAATTGGAGGCACGACGACCCACAGCATTCAACAAAACCCCCTCGTTGTAGCTTCCCCTGTGCATCGCTCTGGTTGGGCTCACAATGGCCGGCGCAGGCGGTTCGCCAGATCTACAATCCGAATCCCAGGAGAGATCAACAATGATAGCCGCAAACAATGGAATCATCGACACGCCGAGTTCTCACCCGGTTGATCATACGGTCGAGAAGCTCAAGAATATCCTGCAGGACAAGGGTGCCACCTTGTTTGCGCTTATTGACCATAGCGGGGAGGCACATAAGGTGGGTATGAAAATGCTTCCCACGAAGCTACTCATCTTCGGCAGTCCCAAAACCGGCACGCCTGTGATGTTGGCTGCTCCGAGAGCGGCGATTGATCTCCCGTTGAAGATCTTGGTCTGGGAAGATGCCCAGGCAAAGGTGTGGCTTTCGTACGACAGTCCCGAGTACCTGAGCCAGCGCCACGGACTGCCGGACGAGGTGGTGCAGAACATCGCTGTCGTAGCGACCCTAGCGGCCGCGGCCGCGAAATGAGACACCCAGTGCCGCGACTGCCAGGGATGCGAGTGCGACCACCACTGTCCTCTTGGCGGCTCGGTCCAGGATCGAAGCGGTACTCTCACTGAGAACGGCTGGCTGTTACGGTTTTTCGAATTCCGTGTCCCGACGTCACGGACCAGGAATTGATCACCTCGACCGGCACCGAGCTTCTTCACGTATACGATCTGAATCGCCAACGATCCCACAGTTCTGGCACCAGCATGAACCAGCAGGCGTTCACTTCACTGCGCTGAGCGCGCAGTAAACAGCTCCTGCGACGCAGCGAGGCTGTCAATGGCCACGTGCGGCAGCTTCTTTCCGAGCCTAAAAAGGGTAAGGCTCATGCCCGAGTTAGTTCAGGCCAAGTCGGACAGTCAGCGAGCTCACCGACCGCCTCATCACTTGCGGTAGGGAACGGCATTCGCGCGTGGGGTCCCGTATTTCTTGTGAGCATTGGGATACAATCCCACTCTGCACGTGTGACCGCGAACAACATACGCCCGTAGAAATATGCCTCGATTGCGCGGGTTCGGCCGAACCGTCTCATGCCTTGGAAGTGTGAGTACCCCCGACGACCTGTCAACACTCAAAGCGGTGTCGCACGTGGACCCGCTTGCTCCCTGCGACGAGTCGTTTGAAGTATTCCGTGGTGCCTCCACCGATTTGCCGTTAGATGTAAAACCTCGAAAGGTTGCTTCGGCGTTTACCGAGCCTGCTGACAGCCGGGTCGGCCACTCAAACTGCTGTGTTGCTTATGCCAATTGTAAATGCGTAACGATTAAAGCAGGTCTGCGATACGCTGTTCTGAGTGTTCGTACGCGTAAGCCCACGAACACTCGCGCAGGGCAATCTAAACGAAGCGCTCGACCTATATAATTGGCATCGCCTGCGTAGTGGTCTGCGCGCAGAAGCACTGATCCAGCAGGCTCGGCCTCCGATGGAAGAACCTCTTGAGGCTCCACGACTAGTTTCGCGACCTCTACGGTTCTGATACTTCGGCTCTGATCGCACACCGCAGTTCCGCCCGACTACTCTGGGCGTTCGCTTCCTGTCGCTCAACCTTGCCAAGCCGACGCTCGGATCAATGCGCACATATCGGTACGTTGGAAGTGAGGATCTTTATCTGCCAGCACGTCCGCATTCATAGTGCCGAACGTCGTCTGAGGCTTGTGTTTCATACCGTTGTAGAAAGCCTCGATAATCTCCTCTTTGAAGTGCGGCGATCGAGGAAAAGCCTGGACAACAGCCTCACGATGATTTTCAGAGACTTCGGAGTATCCTATTCCGACTACGTCCATCTCCACACCCGCAGTTACCAGTGCAATGACTGGATGCATGTATTGTGTAACTCCCGGAGTGGTGTGTAGTGCTATGGCCGCCCAGACTGTCTCCACCTCTTGTTCGGAGATACCGTACCGCCGGAGGAACTCCCGCGCGCAGTGGGCACCGTCCACTTCAAATCGATCTGCTTTGCTGCTGTATCGCGGCGTCAAACCTATATCGTGGAACATCGCTCCGATGTACAGTAGTTCGGAATCGAACTTCAGCCCACGTCTATTGCCGGCGAGCGTGCCAAAGCAGTAGACCCGTGTTGAGTGGTTAAAAAGCAGTTCGGACTCGGTGTCCCGTACGAGTTCCGTTGCTTGCCGAACAAGCGTGCTGTCGGGTATTGTCACGCCCGAGAGTGCCAGGGCGTTCAGTCTGCTTTCTGTGGTTACGGACATGTTGCTATCACCTTTCAATCTTTAAAGCTTCTCGCCCACGCCAAAGTACAAGGACGTTACAGGAAGAGGAGCTAACTCCTGCATGAAAAGAGGATTAGCTCTTAAGGAAGGCCAAGAGGTCGGAATTGATCGTTGCCGCCTCGGTTGTCGGCATGCCGTGCGGAAACGCCTTGTAGCTTTTCAAAGTTCCGTGTTTCAGGAGCTTTGCGGAAAGCGGCCCGGAGGCCACATACGGCACGATCTGGTCGTCTTCGCTATGCATGACCAATACCGGGATGCTGATCTTGTTCAGGTCTTCCGTGAAATCGGTTTGGGAAAATGCCACAATCCCGTCATACTGCGCCTTGGCACCGCCCATCATGCCCTGGCGCCACCAATTGTGAATCACCGCCTTCGAGAGCTTTGTGCCGGGCCGGTTATACCCGTAGAACGGACCCGCTGCCAGATCGTGATAGAACTCCGAACGATTAGCCGCGAGTTGCGTTTGAAATCCATCGAACACTTCTTTGGGAAGGCCGCTTGGATTGGCGGGCGTCTTTAACATCAAAGGCGGGACTGCCGCTATCAGCGCTGCCTTGCTGACTCGACTTTCACCATGCCGAGCCAGATAACGCACCACCTCGCCACCGCCAGTGGAATGGCCGACGTGGATGGCATCCTTTAGGTCAAGTTGGGTCGTAAGAGCCGCGAGGTCATCCGCGTAGTGGTTCATATCGTGGCCACTGGAAGTCTGGGTTGAACGTCCATGACCACGACGATCATGGGCAATAACGCGGTAGCCGTGTCCGAGGAAAAAGAACATCTGCGCGTCCCAGTCATCGGCCGATAATGGCCACCCATGGCTGAAGACGATTGGCTGACCGGTGCCCCAGTCCTTGTAGAAAATCTCCACGCCGTCACTAGTCATAATTGTGCTCATCTTATGTTTCTCCTGTTCGATCGTTTTCTCCCGAAGCGGTGCTTCAGACATTGCATATAAACATCGATTCGACCCTCAGCAAAAAAGCCAAGGGACTGACTGCATACACGCCCTATACTTTTGGGCGTGGTTGATTGACTCGTAAAACATTTCGCGCGGGTGTGTGCTCGTGTCGTCGCGAATGCATTGATCTCCCAAGCTCAGCAAAACAAGTGAATCGCGCTCCATCGAAGCCCTGCCGAACGTGTTGACACTCACAAACGGACACGTGGTTCGATTCACCAAACACCAATTGCTGCCGTCCTACACGGACAGCTAACCTGCCTTGTGTGCTCTTGCCTAACAACAACCCACCGAAAGCCTAATCAAGCGCGAGTGCATCAGCAGCCGGTGACCGAGGTTCATTCGTCCTTCCGTGCCCGAACTCGCTCTTAAGCTGCACAAACACTCGAACTGCGTTTCTTAAGTGAAGGTTGGTGTCTCACGTATAACGCTGGATCGAGGAACCGCCGCCCTCGTGTGGTTCGAGGCCCCATGAGTAATCGTCGAGGTACTCGTGGCGTTCGCGGACTTCTCCTCCGACACGTAAAGACCGATCCCGGTTGTCACCGATCAGATGGTATTCCGAGGCATCTACGGACGCCTGCCGGCAGATCGGGTCGCGGAGTGCGCGATAATCCTCGTCGTAACGAAGTGGCTGCCACTCAGGAATCGTGCAGGCACACTGAGCTACCACATTCAAACTCGACAACAAAACGCTGGCAAACTCCGACTTCGCGCCCATGCTCAACTCTAATCGCGTTTCTCAATCGCGCGGTCTTGAAACAGCCCAGTTTCCAAAGCGGTTGCTCCTGCCTCTGCGATACTCACGTCTTATTGTTCGCTTCCACCGCCGACGCCAATCGCTCCGATGACTTGTCCTCCTGCCTTGATGAGAATGCCGCCATATAGAATCGTCAGTTTTCCCCCGTTTGCTGCGGCAGCATGTTCGATAGCCAGGTTGAAGTTACTGGCTTCATCAGAATCCTTAAACACTGGTCCAGTGTTTCGACGCATGGTCGCAGCGGAGATCGCCTTAGTGATTGCCGTATCGGCACTGGCAGGCCGCGCCGCATCCATCCTGACGAACGTCAGCAAGTGACCACCGTCGTCCACCACCGCTATGTTTTCGGCAACGCCTAAAGCTAATGCGCGATCCTTCGCCGCCATCATCACTCGTTCCGCTCCGGCAAGCGTAAGTTTAATTTGTCCGCGAACGACGAGTTCAGGAATGTCGGCACCGGCTGACGTGAAGGCGCCGGACAGCAAAATCAAGGTTGGAAAGTATTTGATCATAATCGTTCCTTTTGTTATTGGGCACTCCATCTCTGTCTTGAAGTACAGAGTTGGCTATGTGTTGCGCGCCAATAATTCCCCGGCCCTTATGTTATTGAGCAAGAATCGGTGCTAACGAGGCGGGTCCCCAAAGAACTCGCTGATCTGACGGATCTGGTCCGGAGTGAGCTGGCCAACAATCTTCCGATGTGTCGAATCCTGGTCATTTGAGCGAATCCCCTGGGCAAAGAGACTCAGTTGGATTTCCAGATACTGGGGTTGTTGGCCTACAATGGCAGGCGCATCTCCGGTCAGGGAGTTATGACACGCTCCGCATGAAACCGCTCCGGGCGGCTGGCGTCCTGGCACGGCCCGTTTGGACGATCCTCCGACTTGCCCTTGATAATAGGCGGACACGTCTGCGGAATCCTCCAGCGAGAGAGCCTGGGCGATGCTTCCCATGTACCATTCCGGCCGGCGTCGGTGGGATCGGTAATCGTCGAGCTGTTTATAAATCACGCGCTGGCTCAATCCAGCGAGACTGGGAATCCAAGCCTCTCTACTGATCCCACGCTCGCCGTGGCATCGCGCGCAGGAAAGCGCGATCCTTTCGCCTCGGATCGGATCGCCGGCGGGTATAGACTCGCCTGAGGCTTGCGCCTGAATGGCTAAGGGCGAAACTATGCACATCAGGATCACGGCGAGACTGAGAAAAAGCCAAATGAGTTTCCGCAGACCCATCACTTCTGCCTCCATGTCTTTGTGGTGTCCGGCCGAGAAAGACGCTCGAAGTATAGGCCGATGGCCTCAATCTCTTCAGGACTCAGCCTGCCGGCAATGTTCGCCATCTGTTGATTGGCGTCGTTTTTGCGGTAACCCTTCTGCCACATGCTCATCTGAAATGCGATGTAGTGCGAATACTGACCAGCCAGGGGAGGGATCGCTGGAGATTGACCGCGGCCCTCAAGGCCGTGGCAGCTTTCGCATGCCTGAATGGTCTTCTGCTCATCCCCAACGGTGGCTAGGCGTTTACCCAAAGCCCGTAAGTCCGGATTAGCCGCAGGCCGAGGCGTTGAAGTACCCTGTATGCCCGCGTAGTATTCCGAGACATCGGCCATATCCTGGATCTTCATCTTCCGGGCGATCGCGGACATAATCGCGTCGGATCGCGTACCGGACGCAAAGTCTTTAAGTTGTTTCGCCAGATAGTAGGCAGCGCTGCCCGACAACTTTGGAAACGCGCCACTGCCATCAGCCGCGCCGTCGAATGCATGGCACCTTGCGCAGGCCACGACACCATAGCTGGTCCCATTCGCCACGATACCGGCGCCTCGTTGGATATCAGGCGCCGACGTTTCAGCAGCGAAGGAGGGGGTCAAAAGCAGGCTTGTGAGTGCAAAAGCGACGACCCAAGTGGTAATGGTTAAATCGCGTTTCATGCCGACACCATAGGTCCAGGGTGTTTCAGATACTGCTTCTTGATTGCGTCAACGCTCCAATAGGCGAGAGCGCCCAACGTATCCGTCGGATTGTGGCCCGTGTTGTGAGGATAGGCGGACGCTCCTATTACGAACACGTTGTGGGCGTCCCAGGATTGAAGATACCGATTAAGTGCGCTGGTGGAGGGATCCGTACCCATGATGACTCCTCCGGTGTTGTGCGTCGACTGATACTTCTGCGTTGTGAAGGGCGGTTTTCTAGGATACCCGGCTACTGTTTTGCCGCCCATGCGTTCGCCAATTTCTACTGCCCGGTCAACGCAGAATTGATTCATCTTGAGATCGTTCTCGGGGAGTTCGAAAGTCATGCGAAGCAGTGGGAGCCCCCATGCGTCCTTATAAGTGGGATCCAGATCGAGGTAATTCGTTCGAGTTGGCATGGAACTGCCGTGAATCAAAATATGCGCCGTATGGTTATAGTGACGGCGGATAGCAGCTTTCCACTCCTTGCCCCATTCCGGTGTTCCTGGGGGTGTCGGGTGGAACTCTATCGGCCGTCCGTTCGTTAGCGCCGACATGATGTACGACCCGCCAATAAATCCATGCGGCCCGTGATCGAAGTTGTCATCATTGAAGTCATCGATAACTGTTCCGCTTGCGCCTGCGGCCATAAATGGGTTGATGTTGACGTTTTCGTCATAGAACACGTACACATCCCCCGTAAGCTGATACGCGTAGTTTCGACCGATTACGCCTTTCCCAGTCTGTGGATCGTAGGGTTGGCCAATGCCGGAGAGCAACATCATCCGTGCGTTGTTTAACGCATACGTAGTTACGATCACCAAGTCAGCGGGCTGCTCGAATTCCTGGCCTGTCGCATCCGCATAAGTGACTCCAGTGGCCCTCTTTTTGTCGCTGGCAAGATTCACCCGAAGAACCTGGGCTTCTGTCCGTAACTCGAAGTTCGGATTTTTCAGCAGCACCGGAAGGATCACAGTCTGCGGCGTCGCTTTAGCAAAGTGCTCGCACGCGTACCGCTCGCAAAAACCGCAATAGTTGCAGGCGTTGAGCTTGAGCCCCTCTGGGTTGGTGTACGGACGCGTCATGTTTGAGGAAGGCTGTACATACGGGTGATAGCCCATGTCCATAGCTGCCTTTCGGAACAACACGCCGCCGTACTGCTCCTTCATAGGTGGGTTCGGGTATTCGCGCGAACGCCAGGATTCGAAGGGATTTCCGCCAGGCTGGAGTTTGCCGTTAAGGTTACCGGCCTTACCGCCCGTGCCCAAGAGGTATTCAAACCTGTCGAAATGAGGCTCCAATTCGTTGTAAGTCACACCCCAGTCCTGAATCGTCAGGCTTGGATCCACGAAGTTCTTACCGTATCGTTCCTGCATCCGCGTGCGCCATATAAAGTCGGCCTCGGTGAACCGATAAGTCTGCCCGTTCCAGTGCACACCAGACCCGCCGACGCCGGTCCCGGGAAGGAAGGCGGCCCATTGGCGTATTGGTAAGGCCTCCTGAGTAGGACTGTTCCGGTACGTCATTGCCTCGCGGGTAACATCCTGCATCATGCCTTTTCGGATGGAGTACTTCAGTTCGTCGTGAATGTCAGGCGCCTGAAACTCGGGCACCGTCCAACGTTTTTTCCCACGCTCGAGTCCGACTACCTTCAGACCTTGAGCTGCAAGTTCTTTCGCGACGATTGCGCCCATGAATCCCACTCCCACCACCACCACATCTACCGGCTTTAGTTTCTGTGCCATTTCGATTGCCTTCCTGCTTCTACATCGAGTGTTTGTGCGCCGCCCCTATGCTGACCGGTGTGCGTTCGACTTTTATCCCGTATTGATCGATCAATTCGTAATAGTCACTAAATGGCCCCGGGAAGCCCAGCATTCGCCAGCCAACCATATCCTTGTTCCCGCCGTACATCGGATCGGCAAAGTATCCCTCGATCGTGTGCTGGAGCAGAAAGTCAGCGAAGACTTTCGAAGGAACACCATTGAGAGTGACTCCGTTCGCCAGAAGCATTTGGAGATACTTGTCCTGCTCGTCTTGCGACAACCGGTGGAATGATGTCCCCTGGCTTGTAAAATGCTGATTGATTCCAGCGATAGCCCGGTGAAACAATTCCGCGGGTGTGAATGGCAATTGGTAGCCCTGGCTGGGTGTACCTTGCTTAAAAGGACCATGCCAGTACATGTAGCCTGCGCTACCCCATTGCCCCGCCATTTGTTGATCGATATAGTTCACAACACCTGCCTCCACTGCGCCGGGCCACTCTTCGTCGGACGGGATGAATCTATCGACCGCCGCTGAGACAAAGTCAACTTCCTCTGGACGAAAGAAGGTGAACACTGTACGTTTGTCGGTGGACAATCGCTTGTTCGGTGCTGCCTGAATCTGCTCTATTGGGATCACCGCAGACCCGGCAGTCACACCTGCAACGAGGGTCCCTCGGAGAAAGCTTCTCCTGGATCCTTGTTCATCTCTATCGTTCTTCATACTTCCCTCCTTAACGTCGCCCCATTCATTTATGGGCGGGTTGCCGTGACCTGACAATACAACTGCAATTACGTGACCGTGCCGAAGCAGCGACGGTTCAGGGGCCCCATCGCGCTGTACTGGTTGGAATCACTCGATATACGTCGCGTGACGGCGAATACTCAGGGTCGTGTGATCGTCGACTGAGCGACAGGGCTTCGACGGACTCTGGGATTGAACACCAAGCGCCACAGATACAGGAAACGGGGTAGGAGCCCAATGGATCCAGGGCTGGCGATCGCCAATTGTTGAAAATGGCCGTTCGGCACGATCGTTGCATAGTTGTTTGCGGAATGAGCTGGCTAACGCGATCTTCGTTGCCGAACGACCGCGTCGATCCGATTTGGCCGTTATGATCGCGAGGCGAAAATGTCAATTCGATGTTTAGGCGTTGCCCTACTTGTGGCGACACTCACATGGGCGCAAACCGCGCCTCAGAATGGATCTTCCTCAACGACCGATGCCAAGGACCTGGCGGGTGAATTAGAGTCGCTTCGGAAGGCCCTGGCTGACACGCAAAGGCAGCTCGCTACGCAACAGCGCGAGATTGAAGCGCTGAAGAACGGATCAAAACTCGTCGAGCCGCCGCCGAACGAGCGACAGTCTGTCGACGCGGCACAGCGTGATCGACCGTCCAGCCCTCCTCAGAGCAGCGCTGCCGCGCCAGACGAGACGGATCGGTCCTCTTTTAAGATCGGTAGTCTTGTATTCACGCCCGGTGGGTTCGTGGACTTTGAAAATATCTATCGCACGACGAACACGCAAAACAACATCACTACAAATTTCGCGGCAATCCCCTTCAGCAACACGTCCCAGGGCTCCGTGTCCGAGTTTCGCAGCACCGCGCAGTATTCGCGCCTGAACTTGACAATTACCGACAAATTCGGCAAGCACGACATAACTGGCTATCTTGAAGCAGACTTTAGCGGCAACGACGCCGCAAATGTATACCAGAGCGTCAACGGACACAGCGCCCGTCTGCGGCTCTTTTTTGCGAACGCGCGCCGAGGTAAATGGGAGTTTTTGGGAGGGCAATCATGGAGTTGGCTAACGCCGAACCGAAACGGACTAGGCCCGATGCCCGTGGATTTGGCGACTACGTACAACGAGGATCAGAACGTCGGTGTCGGAATACCGTACACCCGGGCTGCGGAGTTCCGCGTCGCATACCACTTCAGCAACCGCTGGGCGTTCGGTGCAGGGATAGAGGATCCCAATCAGTACATCGGTAGTTACGTGGCGCTGCCGTCGGCATTCACGTCGATTGGTTCACAATTCGACAATGGCAGCCAAATCGGGGCGCCTAATCCTTTTCCCGACATTCTTTCCAAGCTTGCATACGACAGATACTTTGATAAAGGGAGACATCTCCATGCAGAGTCAGTTGGCCTGATTACGGCCGTGCAGACGTCCGCGAAGCCTACTACGGAAGCCTCCTTCCAATCCCGGAAGGCCATCGGCGGCGGAGTTTCCGTCGCGGCAAACTACGAGTTCTCGCCAACCTTCCGCATTTTGGCAAATGCATTTTGGAGCGAGGGTGGCGCTCACTATCTTGTGGGTACAGGCCCGCAAGCGGTTGTTCGTCCGAACGCCGCGGGAACAGACGTCACTCCTTCCCTGGTTCATGCCGACGCAGGTTCCGTCGGCTTTGAATGGCATGTGTTGCCAATGACTGCGTTCGGCGCCTACTACGGAGTGAACTACTATGCGCCCAATTTCTTCCCTGATACGACGAATGCAAAGCTTCCGGGAACGATCATCGGATATGGCGGTCCCGGGTCGCCGAACACAAACAACCGGACTATCCAGCAAGCAACGTTCGACTGGATCCAAACGTTCTGGAAACACCCAACGTTTGGAGCTTTGCAATTTTATACTCAGTACTCGTACCTGACTCGCGCGCCATGGCACGTTGGTGTTGGCGAGCCGAAGAATGCGCACGTGAGTATGGTCTACGCAGGAGTCCGTTTCATTTTGCCGTCAACCTCGGGCACTTTGGTCCGCGTTGCTCGCCCACAGTGAATCGTGCTATGTGCGGAGCCTCAAGAGGCTTTCCGGTTTGTAGTCGGACCCTCGAAAAGACAGCAGCACCTGCATCAGATCCGAGCGGCTTCGAGTTTTCTTAAACCCAGCGAGGTCGGGTAGTATGGACCGCAGTTGTACGTAAAGCAAGTAAGTCAGCTCCGAAATGCGCTGTGCTGAGTCTGGGTAAGCATATGCCCACTCGCGCCGGGCAGTCTGAATAGCTCGCTCTGTCTTGTCGTTGGTACGGGGCGTATATGGTCTGGTGAACTTGTGGTGAACGGCGAGCCATCGGCATGTCTGACGAAAATGGGCAAACCGGTGACCGCTTCCGTTGTCGGTCAGGACGCGACGGATGGTCACGCCGAGCCGGGGATAATACTCGACAGCAGGTTGAGAAACACCGCTGGTGATGATCCGAACCAATTGGGCTGAATCAGCGAGAACGCAATCCGGAAGCGTGCGGCCTGACATCCATGGCGCGCACTTTGGCCAAATTGACGCGTACCCTTTGTCCCCGGCATCGTCACGCGGTCATTTCCCGGAATCCGTTCTGCCGTCCAAAGCGCCGCTTCGCAGTCGGCGATCCCGTTGGGCTTCCATAAACTCGGCATCTACGGCCAGCCCATTGCGGTTCTCGATAATCACATGCCCTATAGCAGAGTCTTGCCGTTGCGCTTACGCCCCAATTTCGCATCCGGGTCCGTCGTGAACTCGTGCGTCTGGTTACTTCGCTTTTCGCCATTGAAGTCTACGGTTGGGTTCCCGGGATCGTCCGGTGGTGCGCTATTCTGCTCCCCTGTCGGCCGGAAACGCAGGCTCGTTCGTGCTTCGATCAGCGTGCCATCGACGATGACGTGCTCCAGCGCTGAGCACGTCGGTATCACGGGCTTCGCTCACAAGCTCCTCACAGAGGCGTCGGGCGACTTCACGATCGATGAAGGGCTGCGGCTTTGATAAACACCGTTGGGTCCCAGACGGCCTCGTCGATTCTGGCTCGTCCATTCCCAGCCCCCACGAACCAGCGGTATAGAAGTTTATACTCCAGTTCTTCCATGAGCCGGCGTTCACTGCGGATGTGTGCAGAACGATCAACATCAGAGCCGAAACAACTCCTCGGGCGCAATCGAGGTACGGGCCATGGAAGCGTACAGCTTTGCGAAGTCAGAAGACAAGTGCCGGAGCACTCGGTCAACGACCTGCGAATCAGTCTGAGTGGATGCTTCGCCGGGATGCGCTCTTCTGGCGACCTGTAGCTGGATAAACCATGCTGAATAAGTCCTGTCCGCGCACAACACACAAGGTTCAACACAAGACTCAGGTAACTTGTATCAGTGTATTTCCGCATCCTGCTGGAACTTGCAATTCACGACCGTCGGGCTACGCACGAGAACGGCGCCGCCTTGGCTGACTTAAAGCGCCTTGCCTGCCACACGTCGGATGTGTGTCGATCGACCGACCCGCCACAGCATGCTCCGAAGCGACACACCCCTACAAGTACAACAGCGCCATCCGATTGAGAAGGAACGGTGGTCTGGCTTCTAACTTGCACATAGGTCGTGTGATTGCGGTGACCACAATCTGAATGCGACCAAGTCACTTGCTTCACAAACGGACACTACCGGTAGTAAGGGTGTGTGCCCGGCATCCAGAGATGCCTAAGGAAGTTAGATATGAGGACCAGAACCGAAGAACGAAACCTGATTGACCATATTCTCGCAGGCAGGACTGACTTGTTTGAAGTGTTGGTCGAGCCGACTACCCACCTCCTCAAGTCCTGCGCAAGCCGACTTCTTCGCAGTCGCGCGGACGCCGACGAGGTTGTACAGGAGGCATTATGGAAGGCCTTCGCCAAGCTCGATCAGTTTCGCGGTGATGCCTCATTCCGTACCTGGCTATTCCGCATTCTGGTGAACGAAGCCAAAATGCGACGCCGTTCAATACGTCGGGAGGCCGGACATCCCGTTAACGCTTCAGCTCCACTTCGGGATAACGGACCAGGAACGCTGGCCCAGTTGCTTGAGGTCGAACGACACAGATCTGTGACCCAAGCCTTAGGCGAACTACCTCCTAGGTATCAATGCGTGCTTCGACTCCGCTATCTCGAGGGGCGCAGCATCGATGAGACCGCCAGCGCTTTGAAACTGACCCGGGCCGCCGCAAAAACTCGGCAGCATCGTGCTTGCAAAATGCTGCGCACTCAACTCGACGGAGTAACGAAAGCTTCCGCCCAGCCGAGGAAGACACAAGTATGAGACTCGCCGCGGGAATCCTTCTCGCCTTGGCGATCAGCGTACATTTGCAGGCTCAGTCGGAGTTACGTACTGATGAACTCGAAGCCGAGCGGGAGTCCAAGCTTCTACAACTCACCCCCGATCAGCCAAGTTCGTGGGAAAGACGCTTCATCTGGGTGCAGCATAACCGCTGGCTCAACGGGCTTTTCGGAGGAGGGGATGGTCTGCGGCTCCGACTCGGCGGACTGGCCCAGGCGCAAGGGTTTGCAGTCGGCCCGACTTACACTCGTGGCGATATGTGGGGAGGGCGCGTCTCCGTGCGAACCTCACTCCGCGGCTCCTCGCGCAAAGCGTACCTGGCCGATTTCGGCCTGACACTACCCGGTCTCGCTGAAGGCAAAGCGTTCCTGGATTTCTACACGGTCTCGTACAACTACCCCAATATGCAGTTCTATGGTGAAGGACCGCGCTCATCCAAAAATGGGCGCAGCGTGTACCGGCTCGAGAATACATCCGTCGCGGTTAACCCTGGCGTGCGGCTTATACCCGGACTCACCGCGGGACTGATCGGCAGCTACCAGGCGATCAACGTCGGTACCGGGGACAACGATGCACTCGGTCACACCGAGCAGATCTACACTGACGCACAAGCGCCAGGCCTTGTACGTCAGTCAAACTTCTTGCAAGGAGGCGGTTTCTTCCGGTATGACTGGCGCACTGAAGGCGAAGAGCCGACCAGCGGAGGCCTCTACAAGGCCGAATACAGTGTCTTTTCCGATCGGGACCTCGGCCGTCACAGCTTCAACAAACTGGACCTGGCCGTACAGCAGTATCTGCCACTGTTCAACCGCAAGCGAGTGTTCGCCGTCCAAGGCAGGACGACGCTAACCGCCGCTCACGACGGCAATACAGTTCCGTTTTATTTGCAGCCAGTACTCGGAGGCGCCGAAACACTGCGCGGTTTTCGACCGTTCCGCTTCTACGATGACAACTCGCTGCTACTCAATGGCGAGTACCGGTTCGAAGCTGGCTCGCTCCTTGATATTGTTCTATTCGCCGACGCCGGAAAAGTCTTCCATAATTGGGAGCAGTGGAACCTGCACGGGTTGCAATCGGACGTCGGCTTTGGTCTACGCTTCAAGGCGCAACAGCGACTCGCACTGCGCATCGACACTGCATTCAGCCATGAAGGAGTACAGGTATGGTTTCGCTTCCGAAATGTCTTCTGAGCATTGTTATGCTGCTCAGCTTGCCGCTTCTGCAAATTCTCCCGGCTGCAGACAATACAGCGCCTGTAGTGACTCGAGCCAAATTTCTCCCAGATGATCCATGGTGGGTTGAACCGGCGCCGAGGTCGCTCTTACGCGCGCATATCCGCTCAATCGATGCGCTCTACGATTTCGTCGACAACAGTTTTACTGCAGGTTCACGCAAGACTGTCACAAGGTTGCAACCCGTACACCGACGTTCCATCAATACCTTGGACGAAGTACCCGACTCAGCGTGGTTCACCAACCGGCACGGCCGCCGGCGAATGAGCCTGGAGGAGTTACGGCGTGGCACCGGCTACGCCAATCCGCCGGCGCCCGAAGGCAAGTGGCGCGTCATTGCGGCCAAGGCTGACGGAGTCACTCCCGGCTTCACCATCGAAGACGTTCAGGGGCGACGCTACATCCTCAAGTTCGATCCTCCGCGCTATCCGGAAATGGCCAGCGCCGCAGACATGATCGGTAGCAAGCTGTTCTATGCGCTTGGGTACAACACGCCCGAAAATTACATCGTCCGCTTTCAGACCGGCCAACTGTCCATCGACCCTCGGGCGACTACGCGCGAAATGGGCGGCCGTGCGCGCCCGTTCACCCGGGAGCACCTCACCGAACTGCTACGCGAGCAACCGCGTGACTCCGAAGGACGCATCCGTGCCCTCGCCAGTCGAATTATTCCCGGCGTCGTCCTTGGCCCGTTCCGCTACAGCGGTACGCGTACGGATGACCCCAACGATCTCGTACCGCATGAGGACAGACGTGACTTGCGGGCGCTCCGTGTTTTCGCGGCATGGCTCAATCACACAGACGCCAAATCGATGAACACACTCGACAGTCTCATCGAAGTGAACGATTGCAAATACGTGCGGCACTACCTGATCGACTTCGGCGCGGCCCTCGGCAGCGATAGCTTCGCGCCGAAAGACGTGCGTCTCGGGCATGAGTATTTCGTGGACCTCAAGCCGACTTTCCAACAGGCAATTACCCTTGGCCTTGTCGTTCCGCGTTGGGCTCGCACGCGCTATCCAGGCTTGCGCTCGGTAGGTCATTTCACGGCGGAGGACTTTGACCCTGACCACTGGAAGCCGAACTACCCGAACGCAGCCTTCTCCCACATGCAGCCTGATGATGCTTTCTGGGCTGCAAGGCAAGTAGCGGCTTTCACTGATGACGATATTAAAGCAATAGTGTCGACAGGTGGATATTCCGATGCCAGGGCAGCGGAGTACGTCACGTGCACGCTAATCCGGCGACGCGATGCAATCCTCAAGTCCTACCTCACTCGGATTCTCCCGCTCGACCACTTTGGTGTGATTGATGATCGGCTCACGTCTACGGATATCGCGGTGACAGTCGGCCTGGCTTCGGCGCGCCCCTACTCCGTTTCGTGGTCACTGTATGACAACGGTAGCGGCAACGCCACGCCGCTTGACTCAACTGAAGACTTCAACGTTCCCACGGTCCATTTGCAAGACCCCGAACGGCACTATCTAGTCGCAACGCTCCGGTACGCTCAGGGCTCACTATCCGAGCAACGAATGACCACGAGGGTGTACTTCCGCCAGCGTGGTGGGCACGGCTGGACTCCGGTCGGGATTGATCGGGCATGGTAGCCGCCATGGTTGACAAACGGAGTAAAGCAGGAAACGCTGAGCAGCTTATGCGACTAACGCAGCTGTGCGTCACCATCGTGCTATTGAGTGTCCGTCCCCTATCCTCGGAGCCGGTGGCAGGGCAGAATGCTCCACCAATTCCCAAAGCCGGTCCATTAGCAAGCCCCAGACCTCTTCGTCAGGCTGGTCTTCCCAGGACAGCAACTCGCATAGCCATTCCGACCAACAACCCGCAGACCCCCAAAAAGATCGCACTTGGGAAAATGCTGTTTTTCGACGGACGCTTGTCAGCAGATGGATCGGTTGCTTGTAGCACGTGCCACGATCCCTTGTATGCCTTTACCGATGCGCGCCCTACCTCGATCGGGATCAAAGGGCGCATCGGCCAACGTAATTCCCCGACAATTCTGAACGCTTTGTACAACAAAGCGCAGTTCTGGGATGGGCGTGTAAAGACTCTCGAAGAACAGGCGGCTCTTCCCATTACGAATCCGGTCGAAATGGGGCAATCGAGCGTGGACGCCGCGGTCGCGGCGATCGCGGGTATAAGCGAGTATCGAAGGGCTTTCCGTAACGTTTTCGGTCACGCACCCAATGGAACGGACCTCGATAAGTGCCATCGCGTCCTATGAGCGAAGTCTGATGGCCTTCGATTCTCCGTTCGATCACTTCGTTGCGGGTAATATGAACGCCATCAGTGGCGCGGCAAAGCGTGGTTGGACGATATTCAACACCCGCGGCCGCTGCAACAAATGTCACGCATTGTCCGACCGCAAGCGTGATGCTGTCTTCTTTATGGATAGCGACTTTCACAACGTAGGAATCGGCATTGTTCGGCACAATGTCGCAGCGCTTGCATGCCAGGCTGAGAAGCATGTCAACTCTGGTGATGTGGGTGCTTTAGATGACGCGGCCCTTCAATCCGATATGTCTGTGCTTGGACGATTTCTCATCACAAAGAAAGACGCTGATGTGGCCTCATTCAAGACGCCTGGCCTGCGGAATGTGCTGATCACCGCGCCTTATTTCCATGACGGATCTCAGGAGACGCTTTGGGACGTAGTAGACCATTACAACAAGGGAGACGGACTGCACGACCCCTATCTTGATGAAGATATCCAACCACTTGCGCTGTCGGAAACGGATATCAATGATCTGGTGGCCTTCATGGTCTCACTCACAAGCGCTGATTATCACAAACAGGGTCTGAAGGAACTGAAACGTCAGCGTGACCTTTCAAGCAGAAATCGCCCTCAGCGCGAAACCGCCCGAGCATTCGGACCGAAGCCAGTCCAGCCGAAGCCTCCCAGGACTTGTCCTTAGACTGGCTCATGTGTTGATAAGCTCCTGCGCACAAGAGCGCGAGCTCACACAAGTGTAGAGATACAGAAAGAGAATACTATGACGACGACAAAAGTTATGAACGCGACACGCCCTCCTATTCCTCCATTTACCCGCGAGACTGCAATTCAGAAAGTCCGTTTGGCAGAAGATGCCTGGAACTCTCGTGATCCGGAGAAGGTTGCTTTGGCCTATACCGTCGATAGCTGGTGGCGCAATCGCGCTGAATTTGTCCAGGGCCGACCGGCGATCATTCAGTTCCTCACTCGCAAGTGGAGCAGGGAACTCGACTATCGCCTCGTTAAGGAGTTGTGGGCATTTGACGGCAGCCGAATCGCCGTTCGGTTTGCGTACGAGTGGCAGGACGACTCTGGCAATTGGTTTCGCTCCTACGGGAACGAAAATTGGGACTTCGGCGATGACGGACTTATGCACCATAGGCACGCGTGCATCAATGATGTCCCTATCAGTGAATCCGACCGCATGTTTCGTTGGCCGCTGGGCCGCCGTCCGGACGAGCATCCTGGATTGAGTGATCTCGGTCTCTAATACGACTGGAATGAACGTTCACGAATCCTATGCTGGAAATACTTTTAAGGGGTAGATATGTCTTTTCTCGATCGTGATAACTCGATAGCCCACCCTGGATACAGCCGCTGGCTTGTTCCGCCTGCGGCGCTGGCAATTCATCTCTGCATTGGGCAGGTGTATTCATTCAGCGTTTTCAAAATTCCCTTGACTCAGGTGCTTGGCGTAAGTAAGTCACTGCCCGCAGATTGGAAGCAGTCGCAGATCGCATGGATATTCTCGCTTGCCATCGTGATGTTGGGTGTGTCAGCGGCAGCATTCGGGAAATGGCTGGAGCGGGCCGGCCCGAGGAAGGCAATGTTTGCGTCGGCCACGTGCTTTGCGCTTGGCTTCTACGTGTCCTACCTCGGGATCGTCGCGCATCAACTCTGGTTGATCTATTTCGGGTATGGTGTCCTCGGCGGCACCGGTCTCGGACTCGGGTACATCTCACCTGTTTCCACCCTGATCAAATGGTTTCCAGACCGCCCAGGGTTGGCAACCGGCATGGCCATCATGGGATTTGGCGGCGGAGCCATGATCGGATCGCCACTCGCCCTCAGGTTAATGACTCAGTTCCAAACTCAGGCTGACGGAGGTGTAGGAAAGACCTTCCTGGTCATGGGCTCGCTCTATTTTTGCCTCATGATGTTCGGAGTCTTCAGCATTCGAGTGCCCCCCGAGGGTTGGAAGCCGGACAGTTGGGCCGCCGGAACCAAGAGCTCGCAATCAATGGTCACAACCCACAGGGTAGACGTGGGTACGGCGGTCACAACGAGGCAGTTCTGGTTGCTTTGGATTGTGCTCTGCACAAACGTAACCGCGGGCATTGGCATTCTCGAGCAAGCGTCGCCCATGATTCAAGAATTGTTCCAGGGCAGAATAGGACCGATAGCCGCAGGCGGTTTCGTCGGCTTGCTGAGCCTGTTCAACATGGCCGGCCGATTTCTATGGTCATCTGCCTCCGATTGTGTTGGAAGACAAAATACATATTACATATTCTTCACGGTGGGGACGGTCCTCTACTTCCTCCTGCCCTGGACCGGGGCTGATCATTTCAATAGTGTGATTTCCTTTATCGCTATTTGCCTGGTGCTGCTAAGCACATACGGTGGTGGATTCGCCACCATTCCTGCGTACCTGCGCGACCTCTTCGGTGCATATCATGTCAGTGCCATTCACGGCCGGTTGCTGACCGCATGGTCAGTCGCCGGCGTACTCGGCCCGGTGTTGGTGAACCACATGCGGGAGTATCAATTGGAGCACGGAGCGGACAAAGCAGACGCGTACCAAACCGTGCTGCACACCATGGCCGGACTCCTCGTAGTCGGCTTTGTAGCGAACTCAATGGTTCGGCCGGTCGCTTCGAAGTACTGGCTTCCAGAAGAGACCGCTGAAGGACGCACTCAAAGTGCGGAACCTCAGAGGATCTGACCGGCTATAACGAAGGGAGAACTCAAATGAGCACAAACACTAGGAAGAGTTCAACGCTCGTAGTCGTTTTATCGTGGCTGCTGGTTGGGCTTCCGCTCGCTTGGGGAGTGTACACTACCGTGATCAATTCAATGAGCCTGTTTCGAGGGCAGTGAGGCGTGCGGACACTGAGGGCCTGCCTGTTGCCTCATATGATTCGCGAACCCGGGGCCTCCAGGCGGAAAAGGGGTTACGGTTGTAACAAGGCTCTACCGATGCCGACCAACGCGACACGATCGCGGCGGCATGAGGACTGTTCTCGTTACGGAGCGCCACCCTACATGGCGTTGTATCATCAAACGCGTAACGTTTGGGTGTAAATGGTATACCTTGACTTTCAATGGCCAGCATTTCGTGGCTCTGTGAAGATTGCGAGCGCCGTTGTTGCTACCGCAATGCAGTGAGCAGTTGTTTACTGAAGTGCATGCACCCGCGCCGCCTCTCCGCGCGTCGTGGAGATCCACAGATCCATGTGGCTTGTGACCTTAAGTCGCACGGGTCCGGACGAATTCGCGTTCGATTCAATCTCCGAGCGTCACATGTCTGAATGGGACCACGTTGCGGATGCTGCAACCTCTGAGAGTTCGATGCCACACCACGCGAGTACCGCAATCAGATTCTCTCCTTCTGGCTGTGTCGAAAGGGGAACCATTGGCGTGAATGATCATTTACGTGAATCTCGCGCTTAAGTGAGTGCTGCGCATACTATTGAAATCGCCTTCACTTAGCTGAATTCCCTGAAGTGCAGGCGACTGTCCGTATCGCAACACCGTCGAGGGCTCGACACCGTCATCGTCTCCCAGCGTCGATATTGGAGGCTTTCAGCGCGCTACCGGGGAACTCGCTGGAAGTGGCGGCGCCTACAATTGGAGGTCTCGCGTCCACCAATATTCCGGCAGCGTGTGCTGCGGATCAGAAGCGTTCCAGATCGTCCGGCTTGCGAACTCGTTTTTATCGCGTCTCGAAGCTTCACGACTGCTGGACCGGGAGGTTTCTGGAGGACAATCGCTCCGGGAATCCTCAGCATTATCGTATTTCCGGAGCCTTGAGAACTCTGTACGTAAGGACTGCTCGTATATACGCGCAGTGCTGGACATTGACGTTGACTCGAACAACGTACGCGGTCCAGTTTTACGCCATGATGGTCGAAGAATTGCTTTCCACGCTGCGCAACGAGAACCGTCCCTTGCAATTTAGGTCTGTCGCCCCTCAGAGGCACGCGATAGCGTGCCCCCCTTTGATCCTGCCCTGAATCCTCAGACAAGCGTTCTCGTTCCAGTTCTTCCGCCCTATGAGTTCAGGTCATCTCCAGAGTCAGTTGAGATGCGTTTAGAAGACCCGTCTTTCAAAACGTAGAGTCCACGGCGCACCGCATTTTCGCACGTATGACCAGCGTGAACGACCAACCATGGTTCCCATTGGGTTCCCCCGACCCTAACCACCCTGACGGCGGTTCATCAGTCTGACGTTAAGGCGACTCGACTGCGGCACGCGGCGGATCTGATTTCGGTGGTTTGTGCCATCGGTACTCCGATTGCCTTCAATCGGGTATGGAAACCTCCGAACCACGTGAGACAAAAACAACAGAGTTTAGAACGAATTTGGCGGCCGACGCTGTCGTCGAAATCGGCGAAGTTCTCCGAGTGCTGCTGGCTGATGTTTTTAGCCTGTACCTCAAGACGAAAAGCTTCCACTGGCATATGGCCGGCCGATCATTCCGGGATTATCACCTACTGCTTGATGAACACGCCGAGCAGATCTTTGCAATGACCGATGAGATCGCGGAACGCGCACGAAAAATCGGTACGTCGACGCTCCGCTCGATCAGTGATATATCTCGATACGCGCGGCTGAAGGACAACAGCGATGTAGGAGTGCCGCCTAAGGAGATGCTGAATGAACTCCGGGGAGACAACCTCCAGCTGGCAGCTTGGCTGCGCGGTACCCACGACATCTGCGGGCGACACAATGACGTTGCTACGGCCAGCTTAATTGAAACCTGGATCGATCAGAGCGAACGCCGGACATGGTTCTTGTCGGTAATCGTCGATGACCTCTGAGGTAATCGGTCGTGTAGTTCCGCGCAGTGCGCAAGCTGCACTTCCGGACGGAAAGAGTCGCCCCTACGTCGCGCCTTCAAAAAGCCGTGGAGACTTGTCGGCCCGATTATTGGTCGGGTCGAGCTTGAAGACGCACCTTCAACTTCATTGATGGCGCGGCGCAGACTACTCCAGCTTGTGCCGCTCCTTTTTTGGTACCACACTGCTCCGTAAATACAACGGACGGATGGTTGAGCGGCTGATCACCTGCCCGCCGCCGTTTCCGTTTATCGCACGCATTACCTTAGGCAGCATTGCCGACCGCGGCTTCCGCCGAGTTGATTGATGTCACCTTCAAAAATATAAGTTGCCGCCTCGGTGGCGTGTCAACCTGCCGAGATCTCCACGCGCCCAGCACCCGACGTCATTGGCATTCAGATTGCGCTTGCTCGGGCATGAGGATCCTTTCGGTTGTTTCTCGAGCATATCGCGTCGTATACCGAGCCTCTGGTTCCGTACGCTGGAGAATGACGGCGATTCTTGCATTTACTGGCACATCCACAATTCTGGTTGCCTGTTTATCCGTCGCTACTCTCGACGTCATGGTGCGCAGAGAAGGCGCCAATGTCGTCGAGAAGCAGATTGAGTTGCTAGTGCAGGAGAGCCGGTCTGTTGCCCCGATAATTCTGAATCAAGCCGGTACGTGCTCACAACCGGCTTCGAGTCAGGCCGTGCTGAAGTCGCTGCTGGCCTATACGGCCGAGGTGTTTCCGTACTCGCGGACTTCGGTCACTGTTGAGGGCGAGAGTGGTGTGCAGTTTCTGGCATCGGGGACAGCCCGTATGATCGATGAGCGCCCCGGATGGCTGGAAGCCGGTTTCGATGGCCTCGTGGTGAATCGGGGACAGATCGAGATTCGCCATGTTCTCACACAACAGAAGGGCGCCTGCAGGCTGACGGTGGTGTTCAGTCTGCCGCTTGGCGCCGAGTTGGCTAAGAGACTTTCGTTCGCGAGCAAAACAGAAGTCGCCGCGCTCCAGCATAGACCATTCCATGTACACGCGCCGAACCAGCGAGTCATCGAAACTATCGCAGCGAACTTCATGCCTGGCGCGGTCCGGGCTGCGTCGCTGGTACTGACGGTCCGAAATTGGCGCACCGGTAGCCCGGAGGACTGGATCGCCTACAGTGTTCGGGGCAACTACGCGAACACATTCTCGGGTATTGCACGACTGGGCAGCCAAAGGGCGAACTGGGTGTGGCTCCTCGGTATGTTTGCCGCAGCGGCATTGATTCTGGAGTGCGCCGGAATCTGGACATGCGTCAGCTTCGGAAAGCAGATCGCGGCCGCGGTGGACGATCTGAGTGTTATGGCAGTCCAGATCGCCGGTGGGAACCTTTTCTGGAGAACAGAAGTGCGAGGTAAGGACCAACTTGGAGAACTTACGGCAAACTTGAACGACATGGCGATTGCGTTAGAACGTGCCGAGAAGGACCAGGCTGAGCATCTGCGGTTGGATGCTGAGCTTCAGGCTGCCCGCAGGGTCCAGGAATACTTGTACCCGCGCAGCGAACCGGCTCTTCGCAATGCGACAGTTGCCGGCCGTACGTCGCCCGCACGAATGATTGGCGGGGATCTCTACGACTTCTTCGAACTTGGCCACCAACGAACGGGCTTGCTCTGCGCGGATGTCAGTGGTAAAGGCATTCCGGCTGCGTTGATGATGGCGAATCTGCAGGCAGTCGCGCGGGTGAACACCTTGTATGCTGGTGAAGCAGCTTGCAGGTGCCCAGCTCAATTTGTCGAAGTGCTGAATAAAGCATTGAGCGGTCGTTTCGAGGACAACCGCTACGCGACTCTGTTTTGGGCTGTTTATGATGCAGGAGCACTGGAGCTAATTTACGTCGGCGCAGGCCATCCGGCACCGATCCTTCTTCACGCCAACGGCGACGTCGAAAGGTTGACGTCGGCTGGGTTTCCGGTGGGAATGTTCGCGGCAACTCAGTACGCGACCGCTAAGGTGAGAATGCGGCCCGGTAGCCTGCTGGTCATCTTCACTGATGGCGTGACTGATGCTGCTGATCCGGCCGGGCAACAATATGGCGAGGAGCGACTGATTGCGTGCTGCAGAGCCATGCAGAGTGGGACGGATGCCCGGACCATCGCCGGGCGACTGATGCAGGCTGTCGTCGATTGGTCGGGAGGGACGGAGCAGTTCGACGATACGACGGTGGTCGTCTTGCAGATCGAGCCCGTGTCCGCGACGTGAATGGACATCGTGTTCGACTGATGCCCGATCGTGGTCGTGAAAGTGTATTCGACGGCCTGTGTGAAATCACACTTGCCCCGTCCTTCACCCTCACTGCTGCTTTGGTCGCCATCGCTTTCACAGCTCGTATCAACACCGACGACGATCGTTAAGTCGATTTTCAACAATAGAAGACCTATCCTGGATCAAAGTCCAAGTGACGACACTGACTCGCGGGGCCCACACTGCCCTCCTGCGCCATCATACGAACGTGTACTCAGCGTCGTGGTGAATTCACCCTGCGACCTAAAGAAACCGGTGTCTGTGCGCTCTGCTCTGCAGTTGCAGGCGGCATGCTCCAGTGCTGCTTGTCGCGACTGATGTGGTAACGACAGTGGATCCCGTTCGACGTTGGTAGGCTTCGCCGTCGTTGCCGCTGAAGCCGCGTTTTGACATTAAAGGCTTACGTGCAGTTGCTCATGCACGCATGAACAGTACGTGCGAAGTAAAACATCGCCGTCGAGCACTGCGGAGATCCCTTTACAGGTACCGCGAATCGCCCGAAGCCGGCCTGCCAGTCGTTATCAGCTGCAAAACGGTTTGCATCAGCGGACGCCTTTTTGCCGAATCGTTATCGAAGGCGATGTCCGCAGGAACAACCAGGCCGACTTCCGTCCCTTGGCCGACACGGCTGGAAAGAGCCAGTTTCGCCCTGATGCGATCCGCTCGTTCCTGCATGCACCGCAAACCGAAATGGCCGTCTCTCCCCAAACGCAGGACCTCTGCAGGTATGCCCTTGCCATCATCTTTCACACAAAGCCGCAAGGCGTTACCGTATTCCAACTCGACCTGGATCGAAGCGGCTGCCGAGTGCTTGAATGCATTGCCGATTGCCTCCGAACCGATCCTTAGGACCTCGTACCCAACCATCGGAGAAATGTTGCGTGCTTCACCGTTGATCACTAGCTTGAACGTGGTTTCATCATCATTAGCCTCGCGAGCAACCGCCGAAAGCTGCGTCGCTAGATCAATGTCCAGCGTCGTCGACGCGCGCAATCCCTTTAAGGCGGCACGGGATTCTGCGAGCGCAACGTCCAGCCTGTCCATCGCTCGTAGTAATGCCCCTTTCACGACCGGCATTGAATCAGGAACTTTCTCGGCGGCATTTTCAACGAGCATCGTCGATCCGGCGATCGCCTGAACGACGGTGTCATGCAGCTCCTGGGCAATTCGCGCACGTTCCTCCATCCGTTCCTGGAAACCGGCGTTGATCCGATCTATCGTCTGCCGCACGCGAAGTCGGTACACGAGCACGAAAACCGACACCGTGGCGGTAAGGGCAAGCAGCTTGAACCACAGCGTCTGATAAAAGAAAGGGAGTTGCTCAAGCACAAGCACAGGCGCGTCCCGCCAGTGTGCATCGCTCGCGATTGCTGAAACTCTAAATTTATAGGCGCCGGGCGCGAGATTGTTGTAGAACGCAATGCGCCGCGAGTCCGCGGCGACCCAGTCGTGCTCGATACCTTCCAGTCGATAGCGGAACCGAACAGTTTCAGGACTGGAGAGAGTAGGCGCGGTATAACCGAGTTGGATGGAACGTGCGCCAGGCGGAATTCGGATACGATCCTGTCTTAATTGCGCGACCCCATCAATGACCACGTCCTCTACGAGAACATGGAATTCTCCGGTGCTCTGCGATGCGTCGGGACTGGGCGGCATCACCTCCGACACTCCGTCGGCAACAGTAAACCACAAATGTCCGTCAGCAGATCGGACCGCGTTGGGAACTGTACGGGCTAACGGGGGTTCGGCCGTTTGGTGGATCCTCGGGGTCAGCCGTTCGCGCCGCCCTGCAGCCCATTCAGTCAGGCTGATTTTTTCAATTGTAGCGATACCCTTGATGCTCGTAAACCAGAGCCGGTCGTAGGAGTCATCGAGGATCGCAAAAACTTGGTCGGCGGGCAGGCCTTGCTGCGAACTCGCAGTGCGGAGCCGCCCGTCCTGAAACCAACTCACACCGCTCATCGAGCCGATCCAGAGACTGCCATTGCGGTCCACGAACAGAGTAAAAACATAGGGCGACGGAAGACCTTCGGCTCGGCCAAAATTCTGCACGTGCTGTCCGTCTACTCGGTAGAGACCGCGACCTGAATTGCTGCCCGCCCAGATTGCTCCGTCGTGATCTTCAGCAAGCGATTCGATGGACCCGTCCGGAACACGCGTCTCGAGTATTGGTTGAGATCCCAGTGGCGATCGCCATCGGAGCAACCCTCGATTCGCAGTGCCGATCCAAATGCTTCCGTCACGTGCCTCAAGGAGACACCGAACATCCAGCGCTGCCGTTCCCGCCACCAGTTCAGAGCGTTGCGGACTCCAGCGCATGACACCTCGGTCGAAGCCGATCAGGAACTGTGAGCCCGGCTGAGACAACACAGTGCGCGGTGCGAAAGTGCGCGGTGTGCGATAAGATCGCAGCGGCGACTGCCACTCACGGATACCGTTCGCCGCGATCCGAGCAATCCGCTCGGCAGAAATACTCCAAATCGCCCCATCATCGGCTGCAATTATGGGTCCGGAACTGTTACCCAAACCTTCCCGGTGTGTGTACGTTCGAACCGTCCCATCTCGTAATCGATCCAGACCAGAACGGGTGGCAACCCATAGGTTGCCCTCGCGATCCTCAAACACGTCAGAGGCGAAATCGCCACTCAAGCCCAAGTCGCGATTGAGCTTACTAACCCTTCCGAACTGAGAACGGAACAGGCCGGAGGACGATGCGATCCACAGGTTTCCGTCCCGATCTTCGGCGCACCTCACCGCGTTGCCCACAACTTTATTGATGGTTCGATCGGGCACAAACCGTACCCCACTCCATGAACTTACCCCGTTCCAACCAGCCGTCCAGATCTTGCCAGAGCGATCTCGACATAAGCTCAACACTTGAGTGTCCGGCAATCCATCTCCAACTGAGTACGGCGTGAGCACTCCACCGCGCAGTCGAAACATCCCACTTCCAAATGTCGCGATCCACAGCGATTGGTCGACGTCTTCCATGAACGCAGTGATGCGGGTCGCAGGGAGCCCCAGGCGCACTTCCTCAAAGCCGTTTCGTGTCTGACGAGCGATCTTACCTTCACGCGTTCCGACCCACAGTACTCCGTGCGCGTCCCGATAAAGTGAATTGACGTCGTTAGAAGGAAGTCCATCGCGCGACGTGTAAGAACGAAATTTTTCATTCTGGTAATGGGCGAGCCCACCGCCGAGGGTCGCAACCCATAATGAGCCATCCGGATCCACGAGCAGGTCCTGCATGGTGCTGCTTTCCAGTCCTTCAACAGACCCAGCCAGGTAAGTCGTAAATCGGACGCCGTCGAACCGCAATAAGCCGCCGCGGCCAGCCAGCCAAAGGTATCCATCAGGAGTTTGCTTCAATCGCCGCACGCCCTGCACGCCGGCGTCACTCTTCCACATCGTATGGAGGTACTGCGAAACATTATGTTCGGGATTGAGCGCGGAAACGGGCGCTACGCAAGCTGTCGCGCATGCC
This sequence comes from Bryobacteraceae bacterium, assembly GCA_963794765.1. Classification (GTDB taxonomy): domain Bacteria; phylum Acidobacteriota; class Terriglobia; order Bryobacterales; family Bryobacteraceae; genus JAWXCM01. The sequence continues at coordinate 265,258 of CAWCGC010000022.1, forward strand.
AGGAGGAGAATACTTCGCCAGCGGCACGAGAGGAATTTTGATTGAGCCTTGGTGGTAGCCACAGGAAGTTCTCTGATCAGCTATTCACGCAACCAATTGTAGTTGAGTCCGCTGAGTTTTGTTGCCCGGCCCATTAACGGGGCGCAGCAACGAGCACTCGGCTTTGGGGCCGATAACATTCACGCCGAAGCGGTCTTCGCATCTATCATGCCATTCGTCCGAGAGTATATTGCTTGCGCGTTGAGAAGTAGACATTGACTGAAGCTGGTCGGCGATCGGAAACTGCAACCGATGATTTGCGTCAGGGCACGGTGAAGATACCGCTGTCGAAGAGACCAGGACAATGCAGGTGTCCCGGTTCAGCGGAAAGTGGAGAACAGGCGTTCCCCGTTAGTGTAGATTCCGCCCTTCGGGCGGGGATTTTCAAGGCATAGAGGGTCTATCTCTCCGATGGTGTTGAAAGCGCGAAGGTGAAGCCTCCGCGCTCGCTGACCATCGTTTCGATGAGCCCACCTGGTTATCCCTCGGCGTGGGTGCATCCCTGCAGAGCCCGCTTCCGTTTCACCAGGCCGAACCATTGTATTCAGGCGGCCTGCTGTCGCTGCAGTTGCCGTTGCCGGCGTGCCTGTTCGAGCTTCCGGTCGCGCGCGGCATGGATTTCTGCCTGTCGGCCTGCAAGCATGTCGCTCGGCGTCACGAACCCGATTGCGCTGTGCAGACGCACCGTGTTGTAGCGGTCCACATACGCGGCGATCATCCTGCGTCCGTCCTCCTGAGTCAGCGGTGTTCCCGGCCGAATGCACTCCCGCTTGATGGACTGATGCCAACGCTCGAGCTTCCCGTTTGACTGCGGATAGTACGGCGCCGTTCGAACATGCGTCATGCCCGAGATCCGGACGAATTCCTTGAAGTCGCGAGCCATGAACTGCGGTCCATTGTCGGATATGATCCGCGGCCTGGCATCCGGGTACTTCTCCTTCGCTCGCTGAAGAATGATTTCGATATCGGCCTCCGTCATAGATTCGCGCAGATCCCAGTGCACAATGAACCGGCTGAATCCATCCAGCACGCTGCAAAGGTAATAAAACGTGCCGCAGATGTTGATGTACGAAACATCGATATGCCAGTGCTGCTGCGCGCACAGCGGCTGTTCGAACCCTGTTCCCTTGCGTGACTCTTTGCCACTCCACCTCTTCAGCAGACCGGCCTGACCGAGCACCCGCCACACGCTCGAAGGGCTCACCGCGACGACATCGGCGTCCAGCATCATGAACGTCAGCCGTCGGTATCCTTCGAGCGGATTCTTTCGATGAAAGTCGATGATGGCCTGTTTCTCCAACTCTCCCAGCCAGAAATCACGAGGGATCCAGGCGTTGTGCTCGTTGACCCGGCCATAGCGCTGACGCCACGAATAGAATTTGCTGGCCGAGACCCCGAGCCACCCAATAAACCGCCCGGCGCCGATCTGGGTCTTCTCCGACCAGCGCCGGACGAAATCCACGATCTGATCCCGCACGTCGTGTGGCACCCAGACCCCGGTCAGATCTCCCCAATGCTTTTTTTTAGCGCAACATGCTCCGCCATCAACTCGGCCAGCACTTCATCCTTGGTCTGGATCTTCTTTTGCAGGTAATCGATGCGATCCTGCCCGGCCTGAGGATTGGGGCGGGCTTTCGACTGGAAGGCGGCAGCTCCGTTCTCGAAGAACTCCTTCTGCCAACGGTAGAACACCGTCGGCTGCAAGGCGAGTTCATCACACAACGTCGAGATCGGCTCCTTGTCCACCAGGTGCCGCTTCAGAATGGCCACTTTCTCTTCGGCCGTGTAGTTCTTCCGTTCTTTCCTCACGCGTTCACTCCGTTATCTTAACGGGTGAACGCCCTCTCCATTTCCAGCTGAGGCGGAACACAGGCAGCATGCGTGAGTCGCGATGGCCGCAGTTCGCGTGGCACGGGTAATCCAAAAGCGTTTTATGCACAACGCTTACACTCTTTCGGGTAGCGCCCGGCCAACACTCTTTAGTAATGGCGCCTAAACTCGTTTCGATCTATCGTACGTAGTGATCGAGCGACAAGCACGGTCAGGAAAGGTACCAGACACATTAGGCTCTACGTCCATTCGACGTTCCCTTGTGGGGCCGCGGGTATCGGTCTTTTCTTTCTGAGAGTGATTACCGCTTTCGCGTTGGGGGGCTCCGGATACACCGTCCTGTATCAGTCCGCTGCAGGTTCGACGTCACCTTTGGATTTGCCGCACATCGTCGGTACGTCGCTGACGCTCGTCGGACTGTTCATGATCGGCGGCCTCGCGACAGCCGTCGTAGCAGTTCTTGCATGCCTGTTCCTGCTCTTTTCATTTGCCTGGCTCGGTCTGCCGTCGAACGGATTGCCGGTTGTGGCCGGTGGTCTTTCCCTGGTCTTGCTGTTGATGGGGCCTGGATGCTACTCTCTCGACGCTCGCTTCTTCGGATGGCGCCGGATCGAGATCCGTGCGCCACACAGATGAATTCGAGTCCCACGCGGGGCCCCGGTTAGGTGGCCCCGGCCTACTGGGGACAAGGATGTTTGCGGTAGTCGACATCTCGACAGCAGTGCACTGATTAGAGTATGGGCAGACATTGCTTCTAAGTTCCACCCCTATGAATGATCTTGCGCGCATGTATGCGCACGTAAATTTTGCGTCTGTTTGTTCGACCAGATGTCTTTCCGCACGCTTCAACCATTGTGCAACGGCATTCGAATTCTGGCAGGACGATGCTCATGGCAGGATGCAATGACTCGAACTCTCACCAAACACCGCGGACCGCTGGGCCGCCACGATTCTCGTTCATATGCTGAAATAACGCAGATGCCACCGCCGATGTTTCTGCTGCTGGAAGTAAATCAGTATGTGAGTCTTACGCCAAGTTGCAGTTGCCTGCCAGGGTCAGTGTTTGCCAACCCTGCGACAGGCTGCAGAAAAGTTGGCACAGCGGTCAGTCCGTCTCCGTAAATCGCATTCAGCCGCAGGAAGTTTGAGCGATTTAGCAGGTTTGTGCATTCCAGCCGCACCTCGGCTCGTACTCGTTGTCGGATATTCAACCGCTTCGTCAATGAGAGGTCCAGTGTATCCTGATGCGGCGCGCGAAAGCTATTCCGTCCGAATCCCACAGGGCGATCAACCAGATTACTATCGCCGTTGTTGTCAATCCCCGTCAGCGGATTAACAGGCAGCCCGGAAGCAACGATCATGTAAACGTTGAACTGCAACGCCAGCGGCAGATCTACAATGGATTCTGCAGTCAAACGATGACGTTGATGGTAGTCGTTTGGCCCGCGCTCGTCAATACCGCTGTTACCCCAATCGGCGGGGACACCGGTATTTGGACCACCCGTGAAGAAAACGTAAGTAATCGACGAGCTATACAGGTAGTGAGCCATGACCTGGAACTTACGAGTAAATCGCTTGCTAATTTGCGCATCGAACGCGCTGTAGCGGCTGCTTCCGGTGTTTTCGATCAGGCTGATCGTCCGCACCGGTACCCCGGCGTAGGTGATGTATGGCCTCGTAGCATCCGCGACGGAGGCGGACCTTCGCTGGCCGGCTTCAGTGCGAAAAAATGGGCTGGGAGCGTTGCTATCCAGCGTACGTACCTGTTTTCGGCTCAGCATGTGGGATACATTCGCCGACAGCGTCCATTCTTCTCCCAAAACGTGTTGAATGCCGAACGTGAACTGGCCGGTGTAAGGATTCAGGCGGTGTGCTGAATAGATAGCGAGATCGCGACGGTTGCCCGGTCCCGTGGGAGCAGTCGTCAGTGAGTCAGGAAACGTCGGGAAGCCAGGCACGCCGTAGGGCAACGTATAACTTGCCTGCATCGACCCCGGCCCCTGTTGCAGTGCACCTCGTACAACCTGGAGGAAGACCTGATCGTAGTAGATCCCTGCGCCGCCTCGAAACACGGTGCGGCCAGCACCAGAAGCATCCCATGCGAAACCCAGACGGGGTGCGATGTTGTTTTTATCGGCGGTTGTCGATTGGTAGTCTTGCCGGATACCAAGGTTCAACGTCAGCCTGGGAACTAACCTCCAATCATCCTGGAGAAACAAGGAAGCGAGCGTGTCGCCATAACGGATGGGTGCAGCACCGAACGTCTGTGTGTATTGCAGTGGATTTTCTCCCTGACGCGGCGGTCCAGCGGGCATGATATAGCTGCCATAGGCCGTTGCGGAGTAATCGCTTACCTTGTTCCGTATAAAATCCGCGCCCGCTCGCAGCCGATGATTTCCCGGCTCCCAGGCGATATTCTCTCCGACCTGCCACGTGATGACCCTCGTTTTTCCATAGTCCGAGAGTCCTTCGGTGGAGTATGACGGGCGCACAATTTGTGTCTGAGGGTATAACGAGTAAAACGCCAATGGGACACTATTTGCGGCACCGATTCGCAACTCATTCACGGCCGATGAGGTCGGTATCCAGCGGTGAGTCGCCTGAAAACCGGCGTTCTGGCCGGAGTCCCTTCGCGCAGCACTCGGCTGGATGAAGCCCCCAACCGCATCATTTGCATTGTCTCCGGCCGTTGAGTGCGAGTTGAGTCTCAGATAGAGCGACTGCATCTCGCTTTGACGCCAATCGAAGCTCGCCAGCCCGAAATATTGTGTTTGGTGCCCCGGGTAGAACGACGGTAAGGGTGATTGGATGTACGCCCCGCGGGTCTGCTGGCTTCCTTCGAAGCTGGCAAAAGCGTGTGAATGCCGGGTCATGGGGCCGCCTGCTGCACCACCCCACATAAATCGTTGGTTCGGAACATGGAAACGGGACACTGGAGGAGCCGCCTGAATGCCACTGGGTCGAATGAACGAGAACACTTCGCCGTGCCAGGTATCGCCACCACTTCGCGTGATTGCCGAGATAACGCCTCCGCTGGAGCGGCCAAACTCAGCGCCATATTGATTAACGAGAACTTTGTATTCGGCGACGGAGGCAATCGAAAGGACCTGTTGAGGGCCATTCCCGAGCGCGGGTTCATAGTTCGATAGTCCATCCATTTGATACTGCATGAACCTAAAGAGCTGACCATTTGCTGCCAGGCGCGTTCCATAGATCCCGTCGCTACCGAGCGGTCCGGTATTGCGGACGCGGGGATCAAGCATCGCAAAGCGGTTGATGTCGCGACTGGAGGAGGGGAGCTCCGTGAGCGTGCGCGCGTCAATTACCGTGGATATTTCCGGGTTCGAGTTCACGAGCGGACTCGACGCCAGCACAGTAACGGTCTGCCGTAGCGGATCTCTCGTTAGCACAATATCTGCCGGTTGAGCCGGATCATGCACGATGTAATTGGTGGCCTGAAAATCATCAGCAGTCACGGTAAGGCGGCAACCCGGCGACACGCCGGATAGAGTAAACGCTCCGTACTCGTCGGTGTAGGTACTCTTCTGTGTACACGAAGCACTCACCTTGGCGCCGCCGATCCCGAGTCCCCCGTGTAAGCGAACGACTCCGGATAAAGGTGCGAACTGGGCAAACAGGACTCCTGCAAGCGCCGTGAATAGGATGGTGCTCTGCGTAACACACATCGAACCTACGCGTAAGAGTACATGGCGGTATCTCCACATATTTCCAACAAGGCGCAGAGACGAACAATTTGCGCGCACCTCAAACCCGCAGTTACACGTGATGGCGAGCGTCAGCATTAATGGTCCCAGAATGTGCAAACGCGCAAACGGGCGTGTCACGCACCAGAAGAGTATAGCTCTTGTACCGTAGGCCCGAACCCAAGGACTAGATAAAAAGCAGCGGAACGCACTTGAACTGCTCCGCCGCAGATACTCGTCGCAGATATGTTGCAGCCGTACGATATGGACGAAATTGATCGGCGCTGTTCAGCTGACGTCGTCAGTGACAACATCGTGAACGCCTGCAAGAGTCTCTGCGATCGGGGATCACGTCCTCGGAGGGTAGCTGGCGAATCCAGGTGTACTCCAGGATCTCCGCGCAGTCGTCGCGAAAGGACCACAGTTGAGAAGCACGCAGCGCCGACGCTGCTCACAAGCTGCCGCAGCAACTCACGGGCGCGCGCTGCGAGCGCCTGACGAGGTTGTAGTCCATGTGGAGCGGAATGCTGAAATCGAAGAGCTCACGAAACGGGGCATTACGTCGGAACGCGCTGAGAAGCTTTTGCCATCGTTTCGGGGTCGGGCAGAAGAGCTCACCGACATTCTTGAATGGGGCGACAAGCTCGTTAGGGATGCGTCAGGGAAGATTCGTAACCCGGCAGGCTTTTATGTTTACCTGCTCGAGGCAATGGTGCTTCCGCCGCCGTCATTTGAGACGAGTCGGGTAAGAAAGCTTCGGGAGCTTTCAAAGGAGAAAGCGGACGAAGAGCGAGTTCGAAGCGTACGCCTTGAGCTCGCGTACGAGGAGTACCAAGACGAGACCATCGATGCATATATTGCATCGTCAAATGCCGAAGAGTTCGAGGCGCTTGTCGCCGCGAAGCGAAAGTTTTATAGGCAAAGTCTAAAAACGCTTCCCGATAAGACGATCAACGAGATCGCCCGGCAAGCCGTGAGAAAAGATCTTAAGCAGTCAGGCGTCGCGCAGTTAATGACCATCGATGATTTTGCGCGGAACCGAAACCCTGACCAGTTAACGCTTGTGCCGCTATTCGTAATAACGTATAAACGGTTTATATGGTATACGAAAACTACTGTCGCCTTGCCTTCGACTGAAGCTTCCAACTCTCGCGTATTGCGTCAGGCGTTTGCAGGTGCAGATCGCCATGGTCCAACTCGAGATGGCCGAGTACGGCCAGGTCTTTCCCCTACATCGTCAATTCGGAGGGACGGACGGCATGGGACAGCTTCAAGGGAAACAACTTCCCGCAACTCCAGGCACCGAAGACGCAATAGCTTGCTGTATCTGTACCGAGAACGGCACCGATCACGGGCCAGCGGTGGACATCTGCCGCGAGCTGCGCAGGCCGGTCTGCGCGTTTCACGCTCACTACTGTGATGAGGAACGCCACGGGTGGAGCCCGTTCATTTGGTAGTGAGGCGCGAGCGTTCGCCGGTAACCCTGTGGTGGCCGAACTGCGCGCCCCGCAAGAGGTACTTCATTCGACTTGACGGGTACCTGTGTTGCATAGTATGCGGAAAACATCGTGCGCCCGTATAGTGCACCTTTGCAAGATATTAAGAATAAAGCGAAAATTCTTTATCTTCCTTCCCTTTCTCTCCTGCATTTCCGAGAGGAACGGATTATCGAAACGACCCCGGCAGTAGTTATTTGCGTTGCCGGAGCACCCAAGCAAAGCTGGCCAATCCTGTAAGAAACGTCACGTAAGTTGACGGCTCGGGAACAGCCGAGGTTTGCGTTACATCACGCAGCACGTATGCAGAGAGAATGGGCGCGCCGGAGCTGGCCATGAACCCAATTGTCTGTGACGGACTGTCCGCAACGAAGGTACCAACCACACTAGTGAAGCTGCCTTGCACAACGGGTGCTGATGCGAGCCCGAGGCCGTTCGAGAAGTCGAGGTACGCGTGCTGCAGCAGCTGCGAGTGTCCGACGCAAAAAATTGGATTTGGTAGGTTCGGCCGGAAGTGAGGGCCCGGTCAGGAAGTTCGGTGCAGTAAAATCTCCGCTGGTCCATTCAGTGCTGTCGACGATGCTGTTCCACGCCACGTCCGTACTTCCCGGCGACCCGCTGCTGAAGATGAAGGCCGTGAATGCCGGGTGATCAATCGGCGTGAAGGTGAGGTTGATGCCTGTGGGGTCTACCGTCTGCGGTGTTGCCGTTGCGAGGTCATATGCCGCGACAAGCGAGCCGTTCGTCAGAATCCCCTCGAACCCGTTCGGGCCGTCATAGCTGGGACCAGTTGCCCAAGCGATGGATGCAGCTTGCGCCGCACTGGTCAAAAGCAACAGGGCTGTCAGGCCAATTAGTGGCCGTAACGAAGGAATTTTCATGCTGTTACTCCCGAGGTGTGCTCTACACCGGTTTATTAAGAGAGCGCCAAGGATATCACAAATTCTGTGGATCTCTCAGGGGTGCGTTGTACCTGTTGACAGAATGTCATGAATGTGTGGTTTCGCCACGTGCTCATCGAAACCCGGCCAGAGGGCTGTAATCGCCTGTTCTCGGGCGTAAGCTGCTGTGCTGATGTGACAAGGCTCGCTACGCACAGCCTCGACTACGAAAGATTAGCCTTTTCCGTCGAAGGACGGGCCAAGCAGCACGTTGGCCCCAGCGTGCGGGATCTGTGCTGGTTAGACTTAGTGGGGGCGTTAATGGGGCCGGACACTGCCATTGATTGGAACAGGCCGACGCGGTCGCCGATGTAGCCAACGCGCAACGCATCGCGGCACCGCAGTCCTCCAAAACGCGCTGAGGGAACGGTCCCTGGTCCACTACGGGACCCGATGGTTGCGGCTGTTGTGGGGTTGCCGCGGCAGCACGCCGTAGTACGGCGATAGCCGCCATCACGCGCAGGAACTCTTTACGGTTGGTCGGCACAGGTGCTCCCGATGGGACACAACGATACCACAGACCTGGTCCTGGACAGGTCACTTTCAGTCTCGAGGTCCGCGAAGTCTTCGAATCGGCTAGGAAAAGAATCGGGGACAGGCCCGGATTGGGAACATTCCCAGTGATCACGACCGATGTCCTTTTCACCGAAACTGGCTGTTTAACAAAATTGCCGCTTCTGTTTAAACATTTGCGCTGTGGACAGCAGCAGCGGCATTCTACGTTGGGGAGGTCTCCGCGACGATGAGTGAGCTTGAGAAGAACAAAGCCGCCGTAGCGGCCTTTTACGATCTGATGTTCAACCAATGCAAGCCTGCCGAAGCCATCGAAAAATACGCAGGCAATGTGTACATTCAACACAATCCGGCAGTCGCAGATGGGAAGGAAGCGTTCATCGAGTACTTCACACTGATGGCAAAGCAGTACCCCGGGAAACGCGTTCACTTCAAGCGCATCATTGCTGAGGGCGACTATGTAGTGCTGCATTGTTTTCAGCAGTGGCCGGGGGATCGCGACTGGGCCGGGATTGACATTTTTCGTCTCGACCAAAACGGCAAAATCGTCGAACACTGGGACGTGCTGCAGATCGTGCCCGAGACGCCGGCCAACAGCAACACCATGTTTTGATATGGAGCGACCTGTCAATACCTTTCACGGGTTGCTGACATAAATTACTAATTTCAGGCCGGTTGCACTCCGCAATGAGAGGCAATCGGCCGTTCCTTTTTGGTGAGCCTCCGGGGAGTGTTCCCGCCGGAGCCACCCGTCGCAAGGTGGTCTGGCCAGAACGGCGCACAGGTGGCAGGGGCGCGGCGTTGTTTGCCGCGGCGAAGCGAACCCTTGCCATCGAGCACCGTTGTGGCACTCACACGACTGTCGACGGGCGGCGTAGCGGGAACACGTTCCTGCTGGTGAGCTCAGAGCCTTCCCGGACAGTCGGGCCGATGACAGCGGAGGAGCTTTCGCGACGATTGATCACTCTGATATTCGCGGGTCTTACCGCATGGCCATGATCCGTCGGGAGCTGCCTCGGACTAAACGCGCGGGTTGGGGCCGGAGCCCGTTCCGCATAAAACATGGGGAGGGTTCTCCTTTTCGTGTGCCCTGCGCTGTCATCGGCTCTGCTGTCCGGGAATTCACCGCGACTCAGGCTGCCTTTGCTACCTCTCCTTGTTGTTGCGCTCGACTTTCACTGCAAGCGCCCATATGAATCCGAGTAGTTCCCGCCCGACCGCCGTTACGATCTGGTTCTTATTCTTCCCCCTCGCTGACATTGCTTTATACCGCTTGTTCAATCGGTACTGCGCCTTCCATGCCACTTGTTTCACCTCATCACTGATGGCCAATGACTTCTGCCGGCGAAGCAGAAAGCCCGTCACGTTTGGCCGATGCTGGTAGGCCCACGCCGCTTCGACGATCACCCGTCTGAGGTGCGCGTTGCCCGTCTTTGTTATCGACCCGCGCTGAATGCGATTGCCGCTGGAGTATTCGCGTGCCACCAAACCGCTGTACCCCATCAGCTGCCGCGGGCTCTCGAAGCGCGACAGCTGGCCGAGCTCGGAGACGATCGTGGCCGCAGTGGTCTGAGCCACACCGCGTAAAGCCTGTAGTGCCTCGATAACGGCGCGGATTTCAGGCGGGGCCTTCTGCACTGCTTCATCGATCGCCTTCTCCAGCTTTACGATCCGCCCCGCCACGTGTTTCACCTCATCGAGATAATCCTGAAGCGTGGCCTCCAGTGCCGGCTGATCGAAGTTCACGTGAGTGCTGATCCACTCCAGATACTTCTTCGTCCACGCTTTGATGCCTTCCGGCCGCCTGCCATGTCGCAGCAGGAACTTCCCCAGCCGATGCCGTGCCTTCAGCTGATCTTTCTTGGCCGCTTCGCGCGCTCGGACCAGATCGCGGAGCGCTTCATGCGCTGCGTCCGGTACCCACACCGCCGTCAGTTCCCCGGCGCGATGGCAACGCGCCAGTTTCTCGGCATCGCGCCGATCGGTTTTGACCCGGTCACCCGCCTTCTTTGGGACCAGACTCGGTGCGATCACCTGACACTCCACCCCGAGTTGCGTGAGTTGCCAGTAAAGAACGTAACCGGTTGGGCCGGCCTCATAACAGACCTTCAGGTCTTTTGCCGGACCCAACTTTGCGATCAGCTTGCGAATAGACTCCAGCCGATTCGGAATGGTCCCGTGCGAGCGAACTTCTCCATTTGCATCGGCAACTGCAACTGCGATGGTTTCGGCATGGACATCCAGACCAACAAAGCGTACTTTAGACATTGCGACCGATCCTTTCGTATGCGGCTCTGCGCCGCTGGTTTTCCTACTCACAGCGTAACCCGCGTCACTGCGAATCAGGTGTCGGTCGCTCCATAATGACTAAGAAACCGCCAGGCAACTTCGTTTAACCCCGGGCAGGCTTCGTCCATAATTGGACTGAGCCTGCCCGGTCTGTTTTTGGGCGTATATGGACGAGCAACTCACACAAGTGACCGGGTTTCAGTTTGTCGACCACGTTGCGATTGCGGTACCGCAAGGACAGCTCGAGGCGCATGTTGATACGTACGAGGCGCTCGGGTTTCGCGAGGTCCATCGTGAGGATGTGCTCGGGAACGATCAGGTTCGTGAGGTGCTGCTGGAGGTTGGAGGCGGTCCGAATCTGATTCAGCTGCTTGAACCGCTCAATGCGGAATCACCTGTCGCAAAGCAGATCGAGAAGAGCGGTGGACGGGGTGGGTTCGCGCACGTGGCGCTGCGCGTTGCCGATATTCAGAAGGCCTTTGATTACATGAAGGCGAACGGGTTTAACATCATCGACGCGGCGCCTCGTCCTGGTTCTCGGGGTACCACGGTGTTTTTTGTGCATCCGAAGACTACGCCTGAAGTCTCGTTCGGATATTTAATAGAAGTGGTGCAGGAAGGCAATTCGCTTTGAGCAACGAATTCCCGCCAGTCACTACAGAAGAGTGGGAAGCCGCAATTCGGGCTGACCTTGGCGGCGGGGATTACGAGAAGAAGCTGGTCTGGCGGACGGATGAAGGAATTGACGTAAAGCCTTACTACCGCCTTGAAGACGCAAAACAACTGCCGGGGTTGTCGCACGTATCATTCGAAGCTATCAAGGCAGCCACGTTAATCGACGCCGCACAGTTCGGCGAGAACGGGGCAACGACGGTGCAGGAGCTTGCGTACGGGCTCGCGGCGGCTCAGGAGAAACTTGAGGAGGGCGCTGAACCGGCGAGCATCGGACTGGCGTTCTCCGCGGGCTCGAACTTCTTTTTCGAGATCGCGAAACTCCGTGCTGCCCGGCTCCTCTGGTATGAGCTGACGAAGCAGCCTCTGTATATCGAAGCTCGGACTCCATTCACTGACAAGAGCATCTACGACCCGTACACGAATCTGCTGCGCGCGACTACCGAAGCTATGTCGGCATTGATCGGAGGAGCTTCCGAGCTCAGGGTGCAGCCGTTCGGGTTTCGGGAGCGCCTCGCGGACAATGTAGACCATATTCTCCGCGAGGAAGCCGGGCTTGACGATGTCGTTGATCCAGCTGCCGGGTCCTGGTATGTCGAAGTGCTAACCGCGTCGATTGCCGACGAAGCTCGCAAGCTGATGGAGCAGATTGCAGGAGAAGGCGGCTACACCAAAGCGAAGGCTTCGATAGATCAGGCGATCGCAGCGTCGCGCGCCGCTAAGGAGAAAGCTGTCGCGCAGCGGCGGCGTGTGCTGGTGGGTGTAACCGACTATCCCGACAGCAATGAGACGAAGGACCCATCGGACCTGCCGCCAACGCCTTCCGGAATCTGGCGTGCCGCCGATCCTTTCGAGACGATACGACTGCGAGCCGATGGTTACGCGAAGCAAACAGGTCACAGGCAGACGGTGTTGCTACTCACGCGCGGCGACCTCAGGATGCGGCAAGCTCGAGCGCAGTTCTGTCGGAACTTCTTCGGCTGTGGCGGATTCGCCATCATCGAATCGCATGAGCTCGACCCGAACGCAGACCTCGTCGTTCTGTGCAGTTCTGATCCGGAGTATCCGGCGCTCGCAGCCGAGATCGTTCCTCAGACTACAAAGCCAGTAATCGTTGCGGGTAAGGAGCAGGACATACCCGGAGCCGCCGGCTACGTCAATATGCAGTCCGACATGCTCAAGATACTGGAGTACTGGCAGGAAAAGGCGCTATGAGCACGCAACGCCGCTTCACTGCCGCAGACCTAGAAGGAATGGAGCATCTTCACTACGCGGCCGGTATTCCGCCATTCCTGCGCGGACCCTACTCGACGATGTACGTCCTGCGGCCGTGGACCATTCGGCAGTATGCCGGCTTTTCTACTGCGGAAGATTCGAACGCGTTTTACCGCCGCAATCTCGCTGCCGGTCAGAAGGGCTTATCCATTGCCTTCGATCTTGCTACGCATCGGGGCTACGACTCGGATCATGAGCGTGTGGCCGGCGATGTCGGTAAGGCGGGCGTTGCCATCGACAGTGTCGAAGACATGAAGATTCTGTTCGACCGGATACCGCTCGATCAGATGTCGGTGTCGATGACGATGAATGGCGCCGTGCTGCCGATTATGGCGTTCTACATCGTCGCCGCGGAAGAGCAGGGCGTTCCGACAGAGGCGCTTACCGGCACGATTCAGAACGACATCCTGAAAGAGTTCATGGTTCGGAACACGTACATTTATCCGCCGGAACCATCGATGCGGATCGTTGGCGACATCTTCCGGTATTGTTCGACGAAGATGCCGAAGTTCAACTGCATCTCCATCTCCGGCTATCACATGCAGGAAGCCGGAGCGACAGCCGAGCTCGAGCTGGCTTACACACTCGCCGATGGGCTTGAGTATCTCCGAACCGGTATCGCAGCCGGCCTTAATATTGACGACTTTGCCCCACGTCTGAGCTTCTTCTGGGGAATTGGGATGAACTTCTTCACGGAGATTGCGAAGCTGCGCGCCGCACGAGTGCTTTGGGCCCGGATTGTTAAGAGCTTCAATCCGAAGAATTCGAAGTCGATGGCCCTGCGAGCACACTCGCAGACATCCGGATGGAGTTTAACGGCGCAGGACGTCTTCAATAATGTGACGCGGACCTGTGTCGAAGCCATGGCTGCTGCGCTTGGCCACACGCAGTCGCTGCACACGAATGCGCTCGATGAGGCGCTGGCGCTGCCGACCGACTTCTCTGCCCGAATCGCGCGTAACACCCAGATCTATATCCAGGAAGAGACGGACATTACGCGCGTCGTCGATCCGTTCGGCGGAAGCTACTATGTTGAGTCGCTGACAAAAGGTCTGATGGATCGTGCGTGGCATCTTATCAGCGAAGTTGAGTCGCTCGGCGGTATGACGAAGGCGATCGAGTCCGGGCTGCCGAAGATGCGCATCGAGGAGGCAGCGGCACGACGTCAGGCACGCATCGATTCAGGTGCCGAGGTTATTGTCGGCATCAACAAGTACGGCCCGAAACGGAAGAGAAGATCGATGTACTTGAAGTCGATAACGGGGCGGTTCGGGAGAACCAGTTGCGGCGGCTTGCCGAGATTCGGCGTAGGCGCGACGCAACGGCGGTTCAGAGTGCGCTCGATGCTCTGACGCGGGCTGCGGAGAGGCGTGATGGTAATCTGCTGGAACTTGCTGTGAATGCTGCACGGGCTCGTGCGACGCTTGGCGAGATCTCTTATGCGCTCGAAACAGTCTTCGGGCGTTACCAGGCTGCCAACCGGACAATCTCCGGTGTGTACTCGTCGGAATCGAACACCGATCCTGAGTTTGTCAGAGCCAGAACTATGGCTGACGAGTTCGCTCGGGAGGAAGGCCGGCGGCCACGAATACTGGTGGCGAAGATGGGACAGGACGGACATGACCGAGGCGCCCGCGTAATTGCATCTGCATTCGCCGATATCGGCTTCGATGTCGATGTCGGTCCTCTATTTCAAACTCCGCGTGAAGTGGCCCGGATGGCCGCGGAGAATGATGTCCATGTACTTGGAGTTTCGACACTTGCAGGCGGACATAAGACTCTTGTGCCGGAAGTGATTGCTGAGCTGAAGAATCTGGGCCGGGAGGACATTCTGGTTGTTGTTGGCGGCGTGGTTCCGCCGCAGGACCATGACCTTTTGATCAAGGCCGGTGCGTCGGGCGTGTTCGGGCCTGGCACAGTCATTCCGATCTCTGCACAGCAGATACTCAAAAAGCTGCAGACTAATCTCGCCCGTGTCTGATTCGCTCCGGCGAGCGCGTCTCAGCGCACCCGAATACATCGATGGCCTTCTGCAAGGCGACCGCGTGACGCTCGCACGCGCGATTACCGTCATCGAAAGCGAACATCCTGCTGATACCGAGCTTGCGCAAAGGATCCTGGACGGCGCACTTCCTCACGCCGGAAACAGCCGTCGTGCAGGCATCACCGGACCTCCAGGTTCCGGAAAATCCACATTTATCGATGCGCTCGGGATGCATATCACTCGCGATCACGGCGAGAAGGTCGCTGTGCTCAGCGTGGATCCGTCGAGCCAGATTTCCGGCGGCAGTATTCTCGGCGACAAGACACGGATGGAGAGATTGCCGGCAGAAGACCGCGCCTTCATTCGACCAAGCCCGGCGCGGGGTCATCCTGGCGGCGTTGCCCGGCGGACTCGGGAGACGATTCTGCTATGCGAGGCCGCCGGCTACAACAACGTGCTCGTTGAGACCGTGGGTGTTGGTCAGTCTGAAACAGCCGTTCGTTCCATGACCGACTTTCTTCTCCTGCTTATGATTCCGGGTGCCGGCGATGGTTTGCAGGGGATCAAGCGCGGCATCATTGAGATGCTCGACGCTATGGTCATCAATAAGGCCGATGGCGATAACAAAGGTCCTGCGGAGCGGTCCCGCACGGAATATGCCGCTGCGCTGCATCTGTTTCCGCGATCGCCGGACGGGTGGGTTCCCCAGGTACTCACGTGTTCCGCGTTGACGAACACTGGTGTAGCCGAGGTTTGGCAACTGGTGCTGGAGCATCGACGGCAACAAGATGCCAGCGGCTACTTCGCGCGCCGCCGAAGCACGCAGAACGAGGCCTGGCTCAGCGAGCTAATCGATCAGGGCCTGCAGCAGTTATTCCGAAGCGACGCGGAGATACAGGCACGGATGCCGGAACTGCTCTGTCGCGTGCGTGCCGGGCAAACGACACCGTTCAGCGCGGCATCGCAGCTGCTTGCGCTGTTTGCGACCGCGTGTTCGAAAGGACGTAATTAGTGAGACGCGGTCGGTGACATCACGCAGCTTTGCGCTGGATTAACGAAACGAAGCCAAATTCGAGGCCGTGCAGGATCTCCTGTTCGAGGCGCGAGGCATCTTTGCAGATGCTGACAAACTGCGCGATCGTGCGAGGGTCGGGACAACTCCGAAGCGGTTCGAAAGCAGGGAGCTTCGCGCGGACGAAGTCATCGCGCATCTCGAGGGTTCCGAGATACTCGTGAACGACGCTTTCGGGCCGCAGCGCGGATCGAACGGACTTTCTGGGCCAGCCGAAAGCTTCCAAATCGTATGTCGCCGCATCGTCGGGCAAGAACAGGATTCGCCGCTCCGGATACGGCGCAAGTTCTCTGAGCGAACCGCCGTCCTGCGCATCGTAAACGCAGTTGTGTTCGGCTTCGAGCGCCATGTCCGGCCATTCCCAGATGGTCCAGCCGGTTTGTGCGCGGCCGGTTTGCGTTTGCGCCGCGTACTCCCGGACGAAGGAGAATGCTTTGCCCAGGACGGCGGATTTCACAGGAAACACCGGTACGTACACCGGCGTGGACTCCGGAGCTATCGTTCGGCAGAAGTCGAGGACGTGTGATGAGATTTTGTCTGGTGTGGTGAACATGGTTCCTCGTCAGGCTGCGGTTCCCAGCGCTGTTACGGAACGCTCTTGCGCGCTGACGCCGCGTGCGGCTTTGCGTTCGGCTCGCTCGAGTACGCGGCGCTGCTGACGGCTGAGCTGTGAGTGTGGTTCCGGTGCTGACATCGCCGGCTGGTTCATTACTGCTGTTACGGGAGTCTGTTCCGCTTCGGCTGCCTCGTTCGTGTTGACTGGTGCGGTATGTGATGCTGAGGTATCTGGCTGTTTGTGGCCTTTCTCAAGCCATGAATCGACTACAGCGAGTTCCAATTGCTGGCGGTAGCGGTTCTTCTGCACCTTTTCCAGTTCAGCCATGGCCTTCTCGTGTTCGCGTTTTGCGGTATTCAGATAGCGCAGCATGAGCGTGAAGCGCTTTTGCTCGACTGGATCGACGAACATCAGCACCGCGGCCTGATCGGGATCCTGAATGAGGTCCGGATTGTCGGCTGCCAGCGCTTTCGCTCTTTCTGCCAGGAATGCGTCGTGGTAGCGGTCACTGCGCGTTGCACGCCAGAGTGTTTCGGCGACTCTGATGGCGAGCGTGCGCTCCAGCTGGTCGGCTGGGTTGTAGTAATCGAGCGTGCAGTCGAGAAGCTCCAGATACGCTGCTTCATCTTCGTGCGGCAGGACAACCTTGCGGGAGGTCATGCCGTGGGAGAGGGCGTTGGCGCTCGAGGCTGACTTGCCTTCTCCAGTCCTGGGTCCGGTTGAAAATGCCGCGTTCGCGATGTTTGCCGCGTGTTGTGCCGGTGATGCCATTGGTGTCGGCTCCTTCGTTGCCGTGGTTCGAGTTTGGCATTGGGGTGTATGGATTTTCGTCGTGCGCGCACATTGCTGTTGAAAAAGAACGAGATTTACCCCTAAAAAAGATTTATTAAAGCGCTTTAATTTTCGGTTTTCTGTCACTTCGGAGCCAGTTGATGCTGCTGGAGAGCGCAAGGAACGCAGGCAGATCGTCCCGCGCGGGACAGGACGTAGACAGAACAGCCTCAGCCCGGACTACAACGGCTGTTCGGGCCAGAGGGGTAGCGGAGTCCTTCTTGTGGGCGTGCGTTCTGACGGTTTTGCGAAGGTTGCGTAAACCATCGGGCCAAGGTGGATGTTGCCGGTATCGCCGGATGATCCAGCCTCGGCGCTGCGCTGACGATCTCCAGGTGTACCTTAAATTCATCGGAGATTGAACTCTTGTCGCGAGGGTATCGCTGAATGCGTAGCCGCATTGCGAACATGTTGCTGCATTGCGCCTGATGTGTCTGCTTCTGGTCACATGAGTTCACGTTATGTGCGCTGCTGGCGTTGACGCCGTCAAGTTTTATTGAGCGTCGTTCTCCGGCGTGATGTCCCAACCCGCTGGCATTCAAGATTCCTTCTTCCCGACTGCCCGGTCTTACACTTCAGCCTCGGAAGTCCCTCATTCAGAGCACCGGACGGTAGAATGAGGGACGCGGTGATAGTCAAGATCGCGTTGGCGGCGACCCTCGCCAGTTGCTTGTTCGGCGCCTCTCTGGACGGTGTATGGCAGACCGAGGGTTGGGGACTTGTTCCATAGATACTGGCGAGGCTGTGTCGATTGCTCCGCCGCGACGACGCGGTGCAAACAAATCCGGCTTGCAACATCCGTTTACGAGGCCGATCTGAAGACTTCGTTCTATTTCCTCCGCGAGAGGATCATCGTAATGAGTCTTACAACGATATGGCGCGCATGTCGGATCAGTGTATGACGCGGAACTCAGCACTGGAGGGGGCACGAACGCGGGGTCCTAAGCTCCACGGGTCACGTAGTGACCTTCTTGCCAGCCAGCAAAATACAGATTACTTTTCGAGTTTATCGACGAAAGGGTTCTGCATAGTCGACGTAATCTTCGATGAGGACGATGTTGCGCTCGAATATCGGTTTCCTGAGCTAAAACCAGTCTTCGTTCAGCAGACGGCATTGAACGACGCAATGTGCAAGAGGATCCGGCAACTTGTATCCGGGGCAACCGCCGATAAATGTTTACAACCCGCTCGTATCCGGCTAATGTGGTGTCCCGGAGCCAGGCACCGAAGCTCTGCCCGGGTTGACCTTTGCAAGAAAATTCGATGAGGGACTAACGATGGAATCCGACACAATGCGACGAGTGGCCGCTGGTATCTTGCTGACGGGCCTTTCGATCATCTTTGCCAGCACAGGGAACGCACAAGCCGTTCCCACGATGACGATCGAGATCCACAACAACTCGGACCAGTACAGCATTTATCCAGTGCTGTCGACAGGAGCTCATAATCCGATCGATACCTGGATGCAGGCCGCTTTGAAAGTCACAAAGGCGCAGCTTGCCGACTATCCATTTCCCACCCCCGACACCTTCCGGCTCTACTTCAATCCCACCGGAACCGGCATTCCGCCGCACGCCAGCATAACCGTAAAGCTGCCGCTCTACACGCAATTAGTCACGAGCGATCAGTTGAATCCTAAGCTGCCCAATCAATATGTTGACTGGTGGAATGGTGGACGAATTTCGATATACGCAAGCCTCTACTCTGATGCCGCCCCGCCTAAAGCCCTCGTGGCGGACTACACCAGCAGACCCAGTCAAAGATTCCTCACGCCTGTTGCCGGTGCGACTGTCCCGGTTTGTGCAGGTTGTCAGCATCCGCCGGACATGTTCGTGGATACCGGGGGCGAATTACCATCGAACGATCCGGCTCAGCTAATCGAATACACGTTGGGCGCCATCGATCTTACAAAGGACCCGTACACGCTCGACGTAAAGAACGTCGATTATGACGTATCGTATGTCGACAATGTTTTCCTGCCCGCTGCGATGGAACCGTATAACAACCCGGTAGTAGGCTGGATCGGCACGACCCAGGGAATCGAGTCTTTTAAGGCCGCAATTCAAAGGTTCCTCGCTGCACCCGCATTTCAGGGCTGGCCGCAGTTTGTCGACAACGGAGGGGAAACGATGCTGAAAATCCCTTCCGCTCTGCATATCATGCTTGACCAGGCCAGCCTCACACCGCCGCCGCCGTGGCGTCCTGTTGAGAATATGAAGATGCTGTGGGAGCACTGCATCGCGGGAGGAACGGAGCCGATTTGCAGCAATATACGCGATGTGCGTGACCTCTTCGCAGCCAATTACGCAACTTACAGCAACAACTACCGTTCTGGATTCTCCGATACCTGCGATCAGACGAAAGCGCCTGATCCCGCGACGCTGGACGAGGACGCCATGCTGGCGCACGTCTATGGCTGGAGCCCATTCAACGGAAATTGCACTGCGCAGACCAACTTGCTTGAGGACACTCCCGGATACGGGAGCAACAACTATTCCAGATATCAGTTGGTCAAGTCCGAATTTGACGCTCTGAACAACTGGCCGAGCGGCGAATTCAACCCGTACGTCAAGCTGGTTCACGATCCGCAGTACCTCAATGCGAAATACGTATATGCCTACTCGGTGGATGATGCAGTTGGCAATATGCAGACAAGAGGCGAGGGCCTGATCATCGCCGTAGGAGGAACAGCAGGATTGCCAAATCCGAACCCGGCCACCGCGCCCATTCACGTGCCATTCGGATGGGCAGCGACGGATCAGATCAAATTCGTGAAATACGGGATTTGCACAAATACGCCGGACCAGGATGTCAATCCTAACTTCACCAGCTTCGACCTTTCCGCCAATCAACTCTCCGACTGCACGCTGAGCTTCATGGACAATCAAACTCCTGCCGCCCTGTATTTTTTCCAAATAAAGACGCAGCCGCCCTATCCTTCCCGTCCAGCGGATGGTCAACCGGTACCCGCTGTTAACAAAACCATGATCGACTGCAGTGGTAATACTCAATACATAACGGACACGTGGTGCGCGAATATTTTCGGCTATACAGAAGCAGCCGTGGGTCAGCACAAGAGCGAAGACGATTACGTTCCAGTGCCCGCCCCGGCCCAGCCTTCGCAGCCGGGTCCGGAGCCAGTCACGAAGGTATCGATCCAGGTCGCTGACGTGTCTCGAAATGGGACTCGGGTCGACGTGCGATTTGCAATCCAGAACAGCGGATCGACGGAGATTACCGCGATGGAGATTAGCGGTATCGACTTACGCACACTCGCCGGAACGGAACAGGCCAGGCTGCTCGATCCTCTGCCTTTCCGTGTTAACCAACTCGCCGCAGGCGCAACAACTGCAATCGTGGTGCACCTGGATGTTCCGGGCACGGTGAAGAGGCTGGAGATCGTCGAACGTGGAACACTGAATACGGGTCAGGGTTCGCCATACAATTTCAGCACCGGGCAAGCACTCTTCGTGCCGTGATGGTTCCGTTCAAGCCTGAGTTGATCCGAAGCTCTGGCACGCGATGTACGCACGGGCGCAGGCGGACAAAGCCGGTATGTATATTACGGCCGGACACATAGAGAAGCCTGAGTTCAGGAACAAGGATAATCGGAGCCCGCCAAATCTCGTCGAAACTCCTGGGCCATAAGCAGGCTCGTCTTTGCTGTTCGAGCGGTCGGGATCCGGACGAACGCGCCCTACCTGCCGCACGGGCCTGCGCAGTCGCTTTCAATAGCCATCTGAAGGATCGTCTGAAACTGGCCGCTTGAGACTTGCCGGGTTCCGTCTTCATCGAAATCGACTTTGTGGACGACCACCATATTCATGGCCGGAAGAACAGTAATATATTGGCCATTTGCGCCCATCGCCGTATAAGCACCCTGATACGGCCCTGTAATGATTCCGGGCCAGTTCGGCGCGTCCCACACCCACCAGAGCATTCCGTAACCCCACAATCCAGGCCGCGTCCGCAGACTCAGCTGAATCGGGTGGATGTCGGATGCGGGCGTGACGAGAGTCGTGATTCGGGCACTCCAACCCTTTGGCATAACCTGTCGTCCGGCCCAGTTTCCATCTGCGAGCATGAGCAAGCCAAGCCGCGCCATGTCCCGTGTGGACAGATACATCGCGTATTCAGGATGCTTGCTGATCGGCATCTCGCTGTTCAGGCGCTGCTTCGAACGGTCAAAATCCTGCATGCCGACGGGACGCGCGAGATCCTCTTCGAGAGCGGTAAAGACGCCTTTCCCGGTGAGCTTCTCAAACGCCGTCCCTGCCGCGTTGAAGTCCCAGTTCTGATACTGAAAATAAGTTCCCGGGGCCTGTGATCCGCGACGCGGAGACAGGTCCGTTAGTTCTTTGTTCGCCGTCGAATGATAGATTCCCGACCGAGCGGTGAGGAGGTTGTACAGAGTGGCGTTCTTCTCAACGTCGAGAAAAGGTTCAACGTCGTTCAATCCGACCTCTACTACGTTTCGGCTGAGATCGATTCGGCCCGCAACGACATAAGTGCCATACAGCATCGCGAGGATGCTTTTACGCACAGATGCGACCTTGCTGATTTGGGCTATATTTCCGTATTCGAAAATTTCACGCCCATTTACTGAAATGTGGCATGCCGTCGTTTTCTGGGTTTTCAGCCAGGCTCGGAGCACCTGCAGTTTTTCGCTCGAGTAACCGACACTCTCCGGCTTGATCTTTATCCAGTCCGCTCCGGGAAAAGACATGGCGAGCTCATCACCGAAACACTCGGGCAGGAGCGAAATGCACAACAAGCAGATTGTCCAGGCGGCAAGCGGACCGAGTTTCACCGTCTTACAGAATACAACCGTTTTCAAGCAGAACCGTCTGAAGCGCGACGGTCTTCCGATTAGTGCGGCGGGAGAAGATTGCGGGTAAAATGGCTCGGCACCGACGAAGGTCTGCGTTTCGAGGAATAAATCATCAGTTCTTCGCGTGTATCCGCTGAGCTCTCACCGACCCGGGCGGAGGGTTGAGATTTATTGAAGAAAGTGAGAACGACCGTAACTTTCTCTGCGTCACCGTCGAATCCATGTCCGGAATTGAACGACGTTGTGAAATGCGCACCCGCCAGATCGCCAACTGACAATTCCAACAAGGAGAATCGATGCTTAGCACAAGAAGATCTATTTGCCGTTTCGCCCGCCTTCTTTCGCTTGCCCCGGCGTTGGCAATGTTGTCCAGCGCAGCGGAAGACATGCCGAGGCAGGCTCGCGCCAGGGATCCACTATTCCTGACAGCTACCAATGGTTCCGCCAACTACCTGGCAGTAATTAACACCCGAACCGGAGAGCTCAACTATGCAGCAACCGGTGGTGTCGGAAACGCAACGGGAAACGCCGGCGGAGTCGCTGTTTCGGACCGAATGGCTGCTGTCGTGAACTTCGGATCATCTACAGTAACGGTCTTCATGAGACGGGGCGACACCATGAGTCCGGTGCAAACCATAAAGACTGCTTCACAGCCAGTTTCGGTGACCTTCGGCCATGATCATCTGGTTGTCCTTGGTCTCACAACCGCGGAGTCTTTCGCGCTGAACGGAAACAATGTCGCGACGACCGCGGATGGGACAGTGAATCTCACCAGAAGCGATAACAGCGCTGCGCAGATAGTCGCGTTCGAGGGCGGCGTCGTGTACTCAGAGAAGAGCGGCTCGGTTGCATTGCTGGATCTGGCTACGAACGGCGTTGGATCAGGTCTCACCGGACCGAACCGAACTGTGGAACTACCAGCGGCCCCGAATAACGATACGCCGTTTGGTATGGTGGCACGCGGCCGTAATGTCTATCTCACGGTTGCCCACTCCGATCGTCAGGTGCTAATCAACAGCGGCAAAATCAGCTCCGTAGCGACCAGCGGACAGCCCTATAAAGACAGCGCGGGAAACTTTCTTCATGCACCCTGCTGGAATGCGCTGTGGGGCCAGTTCCTCTACTCTGCCGACAGTCCCGGGCATCAGTTGGTTCGATACCTGGTGAGCGACAGCAACGTCTTTTATGACAAACCCGGAGTCGCCCGACTCGGCGGCGCGCCCACGGATCTTACAGTGGATGGAAATCTTCTTGGAGTCATCGATGGTGGAAACGGCAACTCAACCGTATCTTTGTTTGACATCGATTCGGAAGGAGAGCTGACACTTCGCTTCGCTGTTCCCGTCCCGGCAGCAATCAACGGTGCCGCGATCGTTCGGTAGTTTCCGTCATCCCGGGATGGAGCACGGCTCCGTCCCGGCGTGAAACGCCCGGATGTTACGAACTCACGGCGGCGAGGCGGCCCACAGCACGGGAGCCGAGCAGGGCGATAATTGTGTTTCCCCTGCCCCATGGACTCGGAACCTGGCCTTGAATCGCTGCTGCTGGATTACCAGCGAGGCGACCTTATGGCCGCGACCAGCCTGGTAAATCGCCTCAGTCCACAGCTCCAACGGTTTTTTGCGGTTCAGGGAACCAGTCGACGCGAAGCCGAAGATCTTCTGCAGGAAACCTGGCTGCGTGTTCATCAGGTCCGCCACACATACCGTCCCGGCGCACCAGTCTTGCCGTGGGTGTACGCCATCGCCCGGCACATACGCATCGATCACTTTCGTCAAACTCTTCGACGTCAGTCCAGGGTAGCGGCGCTGGCTAAAGAGAACAGCGCCGCAACGCCGTTCGGGGGAATGCCCGCTGGCCTTGATCTCGAAGCATTGCTTTCCACCCTGCCAGATAGTCAGCGGGAGGTGGTTGCGATGCTGAAAGTGGCTGATATGTCGCTGGAGGAAACTGCGCTCGCCACCGGGTCCAGTGTAGGTTCGGTTAAGCAGAAGGCGCATCGCGCTTATGAAAAGCTGCGGGAGGTTCTAGGGAAGCTCGGAATGCGCAGTACCACCGAGGGGATTCTCCCATGAATGACAGAGAGCTCAGGGAGCGAATGCGCACTGCGCTTCAGGGCGTTCCTCAAAAAGAGGAAGATGTAGATCCGGAAGTGCTCCGGCGGATCGTTAGCCGCATAGAATCTTCGCTGCAGCCGGTAGCAGCACTACCCGCTCCCGCGTGGACTGTAGCGGGACTGGTAATCGCGGTCGCCGGAGCCGCAACGTTGGGTGCGGCAATACTGGGAATGCATGGCATTCAGGCGATGAGCACTCGTAGTGCAGCCACAATCTGCACCTCGCTCCTCGTACTCCTGTACATCGCGGCGATCAACAACGTTCAGCTTGGCATTCCCGGCGGCCGCCGTTGGATCACTGCCCCGAAGGTGCTTATTGCGGCGATACTCGCGACGATCGGTTTGTTTGCAGTCTGCTTCAACGACTACAGTGTTGATGATTTCGTCAGCCAGGGCGTGCGGTGTCTGACTGCCGGAGTATTTCAGGCCGTTCCCGTCGCCCTGCTTGTCTGGTTCCTGTTGCGTCGACATTTCGCCGTGGATACGAAGGCGGCGATCATAGCCCGAGCAACGTTGGCGGGTTTGGGCGGCCTCACGATGCTGGAACTCCATTGTGCAAGGCTGCAGGTACCTCATCTCGCGATGTGGCACACTGCTGTCCTGCCGGTTTGCGCTCTATTGGGAGTAGTCGTGTCCAGCAGCGCCGCGATGCTTCGTGTCAGATCACGTCCGTAATGCCGTTCGTTGTCTTATATTGCGGTGCCAAGCGGCTGTGGTTATTCGAGCCGACGAATCCATGGTGCAAACGACAGAGGGCATGACGGTCATCTGGGCCTCGTCCCAACCTGCCGGGGAGAAAGTCACGGCGGTGGCTGGGCCGGGGACAGCGCGATTTGTGGCGCTCTCGAACATCGAAGCCAGGTCCGCGAGTTAGTTATCATCGTCTCGCCTGTATGAAGAGACTCATCCTCACTGGTTTTGCTGTTCTGGCTGGAGCTTCCGCGCAGACTTCCGTCCCTCTCCCGGGTGCGGAGTACCGCATCTTTGCCGGCAGCACGCATGCGCATACATCGTACACGTGGTCGCATGGCGAGCAGTTCAGCAAAAACAATTGTGCCGGAATTCTGGTGTATGGTCCGGACAAAGAAAATGCGGGCGCGTTCACCTGGAATCAAGGCTATGTGAAGGCGACACAGTGTCCGGGAATTTACGTCATCAATTCGTTTCAATACCCTGCCCCGGGTGTCACGCTGAAGAAAGACTGGGCCGAGTATCAGGGACCGCCTTCGGTTCATTACAAGCTGGCCAAGGCGGCGGGCTATGACTTCTATGTGGTGACGGACCATTCACAGGAAGCTGCGTTTCAGCCGCCGAACCCTGCGAATGTGCAGTGGATGTCGATGAAGAACGACGCCGATGCGGCTTCAGTGGACGGGTTTGCCGCGATTCCGGGCTTTGAGTTCTCCGAGAACGACGGTCCTGGCGGCACGGGGCATATCAATGTGATGAACACGCGAGGGATGATCAACGCCTTGGCGCCGGGCGTGGATTTGCCTTCGTTCTACAAGTGGCTGGCCGCAGCGGAGCCGGCGGGCGAGGGTCCGGTGGTGGCGAGCTTTAATCATCCGGGCCGAGAGCAGTACGGCAACTGGGCCGATCGCGACGCGAAGGTCACCGATGTGCTGACGATGCTCGAAGTGATTAACTCAAATAACAAGATTCATTACGAGGCTTTTGTGGCGGCACTGGATAAGGGCTGGAAGGTAGCTCCTGTGGCCGGGAACGACAACCATGGAACGCGGGCGATTGCCCGGAATGTGGCTCGCACGTTTGTGCTGGCAAAGGCACCGACCCGTCCGGCTGTCCTCGAAGCCATGAAGAACCGGCGTGTTTATGCGGCGCTTGATCGAAATCTGCAATGCCGGTACGCGGTGAACGGGGCGATCATGGGGTCAACGCTGCGTGCCGATGGAACTTCGTCGTATCGGTTCGATATTGCGGTCAGCGATCCCGACACCGGGAATCCGCAACAGGCAATCACGAAGCTCGACATCGTGAAGGACGGTGGCGTTGTGGTTCAGGAGCATGCGCTGGCGACGCCGTCACATACGGTCCGCTGGCAGCCCGTGGTGGAGGACGCAGGAGCTCATTATTTCTTCGTGCGGGCCTGGACTGCTGGTGGAGGAGAGGCTCCCGGTGCTGACCCGTCTAAGCCAGTCGCATGGCTGGCTCCCGTGTGGACTGGGAGGTAGTCGTCCTCGAAAAGACATGCAAGCAGCGTTCGGGCGTCATTCCTGTGCTGAGCCTTTCGCCTGTTCCGCGAAGGCCTCCGCGATCTTTAGCGCAAAAGAAGACGTGTCGGAGTAAGAGATGTTCGAGATTACGGACACGGCCATGCCGCGGTCGGGAAACGTCATGAGGGAGGCCACCATCCCGCCCAGCAACTCGCCGTCGTGGCCGGACTCATGCGCTTGCTTGCCTGCCAAGGTGATAGTCTCTGCCTGCCAGCCAAGACCGTAACCGGTGTTCTTGTCTGAGGGGAGGCGCTGCGACGTCTGGAGCAATTGAACTGTGGCCGGGCGCAGAAGCTTGCCATTGTTGATTGCCATGCCGAAGCGCACCAAATCGGACGGAGTCGAGAGAAATACGCTGGATCCCGCATAACAGGAAAGATCAAGAGGACGCATCAGGTGCAGGCCGTAAGTGGGATCCGCTGCAAATCTCGGGAAGTAGGACGTGGCACGATACTCTGGCGGCTTGCGCGGACGAGTTCGCTGAGGTGTCGCGTTTGGTACGCGGGTCGAAGATGAGCTCACGGAATAAATTGAATAACGGAAAGTCATCGTCGCCTTCAACCGTCCCCGAGTCTGGTTTGGTGTTGCTCATCCCAAGCGGATCGAAAATCCGCTGCTGCATAAACGTGAGGTACGACTGCTCCGCGGCGGCTTCGACCGCGGCGCTTACAAGGATCCAGCCGTAGTCCGAATATCGGTAACGGGTCCCGGGCTCGAACAGCAGCGTATTCGCCGCGAAGTACGGAAGCGCCTGCTCTGGTCGCGTGCAGTGCTTGTTAAAGAGTGGCCCCTCATCACCGCCGTCGGGGATGACGCCCGCCGTATGTCCCATCAACTCGCGCACGGTTACGGGCCACTGCTTTTTCGGGAATGCAGGCACATACGTCTGAATCTCGCCGTCGAGTTTCAGACCGCCGCTCTCCAGCAGCAAGCCGACGGCAGCCGAGGTAAGCACTGTAGAAGCACTTCCAATCCTGAACCGTTGATTGGGTGTGACGGGCTCGCTATTCCTGAGATCCGCAAAACCGAACCCTTCCGCCCACACAATCTCACCATCAATACCGACGGCCACCGAAATTCCCGGCAAGTTCTTCTCGGCGAGACGTGCACGAACAGTCTGCCGCGCGCGGTCTACGGCGCTCGCCCACTGCGGCGACGGCGCCGAACCGATAGCTGTTGGCACCTTCTGCGGGTTCGGGTGCAGGACCGTCGCCGTGGTGCGCATGTACACCCACATCCCCGGGATGGCGATGAGCAGCAGCAACACGGGCATGAGCACAAGCCGGAGCCATGTCGGGGTGCGGTTCGTGGCCATGTTCCTCATGTCGAGAGCGACGCCTCCGCTCACCAGCCTTGCCCGTGTGCGGCGCGCCTGTCGCCAGATTTACTTTACTACGCAAAGTCCACTGCGTCAACGAGTATCGGCTTTGGTGCGCATGGTCTCGGGGCGTTAACGCAGGAGCGTCGGGACTGCGGTCGAACGTTCCGCTCAGGATCCATCCGGGTTCGTACCGACGGTCATCTCCAGCCAGTCGAGGTCCTCCTCGACCAGATGAAAGGCATCATCTCCGATCTCGTCATTGGCACGCATGCTGAGGACCGCCTGGCGCGCGGCCCGAAGCGCAGTGCTGGGAATCTCCGCTGCCGTGGACTGTCGTGAGTCGGCGGAGTTTACGGATGAAGGCATCAATCGCATGGCGAAGGCTTTGCGCATGGCTTCCGCTGCTGGTGATCGGTCATTCTCAAATGGCGCCAGGCCTGCCTGCAGAGCGAGTGCACGTGCCTGCCCGAGTTCGCGACCTATAGGATCATCGTCCTTCAAACCAAGAGCTCGCAGCAGCGGCTTGAGCGTTAGCCCCTGGATGACCAGCGTACCGAGAACTACGGAAAACGCTGTGAGCACGATCAGATCGCGGTACGGAAACTCGGATGGAAGTGCGAGTGAAGCCGCGAGAGAAAGAATGCCCCGCATGCCGGCCCAGGAGATGATCAGGCCGCTTCCGACGGTGGGCCGCAGCATGGGGCGCGGCGGATGAAAGCCGCGGACGCGGTGCCGCCATCGGACTACGGCATTGAATGGCATGTGCCACGCGATTCGCACGAGAATGACGGTCGCGAGCACCGCGGCGGCGACCGCCAGATAACGGCCGCGGTCCCCTGGCTGCACATGCTCAAGAATCGGACGAAGCTGCAGCCCGATGAAGATGAACGCCAGGATATTCATGAGGAACACCACGGTGTCCCACACTGCATATGCCGGTACACGAATCCGTGCCGGAGTGCGCTGAGGGGCAAATCGTGCGGCGGTCATCGCGTAACAGACCATCGTCAATACGCCTGAGAGGCCAACCTGTTCGGCGCCGATCCACACTGCGAAGGTACTGACGAACTGGAGAAGGATAGACGTTGGAACGTGCCGCACGCGATCGATAAAGTGGACAAAGACCCACGCCAGTGCCGGACCGACGAGCAGACTGCCCGCAACACCAAACAGGAAAGCAGGCGCAACCGCCTTGAATGAGAAGCCAGCCGATGCGACAGTTCCAACGGCCAGTCGAAAGATAAGCAGCGCGCTCGCGTCGTTCAGCAGGCTTTCGCCTTCAAGGATCGTCAGGATGCGATGCGGCGGCTGCAGGGGTCGCAGGACAGCAGTCGCGGCCGCGGCGTCCGGCGGAGCAACCACTGCTCCGAGAGCAATCGCGGGCGCCCACGGGAGGTCCGGCACCAGCGCGCGAGCGACGAGCGCGACCGCAAACGTCGTGAAACCCACTGCAAACACAGCTAGTCCGGCAACCGGTGCCCAGTTGTCTCTGAGATCGCGCGGCGAAGCGTCATACGCGGCGTCGAGCAGGACGGGCGCGATGAAAAGAGCGAGCGCCAGCTCAGGCGGTACGGTGAGCGAGGGCGTGCCCGGGAGCAAGGCCAGCAACGCACCGCCGACAGCCAGGAACACCGGGTACGGCGCTCCGACACGACGTGCCAGTCCGGCCAGCATCACGGCCGCAAGAACCATGACGAGCAATATCTCGAGTTCCCTCATATCTTCGGGCGGAGCCGCTGAAGAACTATTTTCGCTTCACTCGGAGCGGAGAGAAGCCATGTCGATCGAGAACCGATACTTTACATCCGACCGGAGGAGCCTGTCATAGGCTTCGTTGACCTTCTGAATCGGAATCACCTCAACATCGGCTGTAATGTTGTGCTGGCCGCAGAAGTCGAGCATCTCCTGCGTCTCGGGGATACCGCCGATTGCCGAGCCCGACACGCTGCGATTTCCGAAGATAAGGGAGAATGCTGAGACTCCCAGCGGTTTTGGAGGAGCTCCGACCAAGGTAAGATTGCCGTTCAGTGTGAGCAGGTTCAGATACGCATTTACGTCGTGGTCGGCGGAGACGGCATCCAGTATGAAATCGAAACTGTCCGCGTGCTTCTGCATCTCGTTCGCATTCCGCGAGACTACAACGTCGTCGGCACCGAGGCGAAGAGCGTCTTCCTTCTTGCCGGGTGAAGTTGTGAATACAACGACATGAGCTCCCAGCGCGTGCGCAAACTTAACTGCCATATGGCCGAGTCCGCCCAAACCCACGACCCCGACCTTCTTGCCTTTGCCAACTCCGTTGCGGCGCAGCGGAGAGTATGTCGTAATCCCTGCGCAGAGAAGCGGCGCTGCTCCGGCGAGTTCGAGGTTTCCCGGAACACGCAACGCGAAATGTTCGTCGACGACTATGGTGTCTGAGTAGCCACCGTATGTCACGCCTCCGAGATGCTTGTCCGGCGAGTTGAAGGTGAGCGTCATATTGGGGCAGAAGTTCTCAAGGCCAGCCTGACAACGAGGACATGTTCGATCCGAGTCGACCAGGCAACCAACGGCCGCGAGGTCGCCCGCCTTGTACTTTGTCACTGCGGAGCCGACCTTCGTCACCCGACCTACAATTTCGTGGCCAGGCACGATGGGATAGCTTGTCGGCATAAACTCGCTCCACTCGTTACGGACCGAATGGAGATCGGAGTGGCAGATCCCGCAGTAAAGGATGTCCAGTTGCACGTCGTGTTCGCCTGGATCTCGCCGGGCGATTGTCGTGCCGGCGACTGGCGATGTGGCGCTCGCGGCCGCGTATGCTTTTGTTTTGTACATGTGCTCCTTTTCTCCGGTTACCGATTGATCAGTCGTTGTGCAGCCTCGGAGTAGCGAGCGCCCTCGACGGTGATCCGGGATGCGGCCTGCTCAATGTCGCGGAGGTCTGCATCGCTGAGTTCGACCGATGCGGCACCGAGGTTCTCTTCGAGTCTGTGCAACTTCGTTGTTCCTGGAATTGGTACGATCCAGGGCTTTTGCGCGAGCAGCCACGCCAGAGCGATCTGGGCTGGAGTCGCGTTCTTCTTCCCGGCAATGCTGGTGAGCAGTTCCACGAGTGTTCGGTTCGTTTTGCGAGCTTCCGGAGAAAAGCGCGGCACGGTGTTGCGGAAATCGGTGCTGTCGAAGGTGGTGCTGTCGTCGATCTTCCCCGTGAGGTAGCCCTTGCCCAATGGGCTGAACGGCACGAAGCCGATTCCAAGCTCTTCCAGCGTTGGCATGATCTCGGCTTCCGGTTCCCTCCACCACAGCGAGTACTCGCTCTGAAGCGCCGCGACCGGTTGCACCGCGTGCGCGCGACGAATCACCTGCACGCCCGCTTCAGACAGACCGAATGCTCTCACTTTGCCTTGTTGAATCAGATCCCCGACTGCGCCGGCAACGTCTTCAATCGGCACTTCGGGGTCAACTCGATGCTGATAGAGCAAGTCGATCGTGTCGGTCCTGAGTCGCTTCAAGGACGTCTCCGCGACTTCCTTAATATGCGCGGGCCGGCTGTCGAGCCCCGCCTGCTTGCCTGTTTCCGGATCAAGATGGAATCCAAACTTGGTTGCGATCACTACCTGTTCACGAAATGGAGCCAGCGCTTCGCCCACCAGTTCTTCGTTGATGAAGGGACCATAGACCTCAGCCGTGTCGAAGAACGTGACGCCGCGTTCGACTGCTGCCCGAATGACCGAGATCATCTCCTGCTTGTCTTTCGGTGGACCAAAACCGAAGCTCATTCCCATGCAGCCGAGGCCGATCTCTGATACTTCCAAACCACTCTGCCCAAGTCTTCGCTTTTGCATCATTTCTCCTTCGGAGTCTTTCAATGATCGAGATTCAAGCGTCGCCGGAGACGCTCACGTTCTCATCCAAGAGTAGAGGAGACGGCCGGAGAAGCGGTACCCTAATCCTGCCGATTGATTGCCTAATTCTCTTGAGAGCTGGCACTGCAGAGCATGCAAGCGTTATCCTGCAGTGGTTAGGGCACGAGGCCGTTACGGTGAAAACTCACAACAAACAGGGCAGTCAGAGCGAAGTTCGAGCAGCAGAATTGCGGACTGAACTGGCAGCGAGGATTGCTTTTTATGTCGGATCGGCAGAGAGCCGCACAACAGATGTTCCCGGGTTATCCCTGCACCGGCGAACGACGCCGACCGTGCCGTGTTCCGCTACTTACGAGCCGAGCGTCATTGTGATTGCGCAGGGGCGAAAGCGTATCGACCTGGGCGGCAAGACCTTCCTCTACGATCCATTACGTTACCTGCTGACGTCGGTCGATCTTCCGGTAGTTACCCGCGTCGTTGAAGCCACTGAAACGATGCCGTGTCTGGCTATGGCGGTCAAGCTGAAAATGCCTGTTGTGCGGGAGCTTCTCAGTTACGAAGAAATCGAAATCCCTGAACCGCTGGCGGATAGCCCGGCGATGGGCACCGCTGAAACCACCGTCGAATTCCTGAGCGCTTGCTGTCGGCTAATGGATTTGCTGGCTCATCCGGAGGACATTCCTTTTCTCAGCGGCCTCATTGAACGCGAGATCGTTTACCGGATTCTGCGTGGCCGGGAAGGCGCACGCCTCCGGACGATCGCTACCCTGGGCGATCAGAGTCAACGCACGGCGAAAGCAATCGCATGGATCCGCGCTAATTACGCGAAGCCTTTGCGTGTCGACGAGCTTGCGGAACTCGCCGGAATGGGCGTCTCTACACTGCACCACCATTTCCGCGTCCTGACCGCCGTTAGTCCTCTGCAGTATCAGAAGCAACTCCGACTGCTGACTGCGCGCGCACGTATGCTTGTGGACGGTCTTGATGCAGCGAGTGCCGCGTTTGAGGTCGGATACGAGAGTGCGAGCCAGTTCAACCGTGAATACAGCCGATTTTTTGGACGGCCGCCAATGCGCGATGTTCGGACTCTCCGCCAGGTAGACGCTCCGCCTATAGAATCGGCCGCTTCTCGCTGAGCCGCGGCCCTGATCTCATGAGGCGCGCTCCGGCGAATCAACTGGCGTTGAGGCTAAAAGCAGAACCGCACCTACAAGGAACAACGCCAGCGATCCTGCATTCAGTACGGCGATGTCTCTGTTCGGTGTGCCTGAGTCTTTCAGATATTTGAAGGCATACTGTCCCCAGTTATTCGCTGCACCGTGAGCGATCGCAACCAGCCAAATACTTTCGGTGCGCAGCCACATCCAGCCGAGGATCAGACCCATGGCCATGGTGCCCGGTGGTATCGTCAGGGCAAGTTCCATCGGGGACACGCCATCAATATGCTGAATGCCGGATAGCTGAAACGGCACGTGCCACAGCGCCCAGATAACGGAAGTCGCCACGACTGCCTGGCGAGAGCCGATGTGCTTCCTGAGACGCGGAAGCAGCCATCCTCGCCAGCCGACTTCCTCAAACAGGGCGAGGAGCGAGACAATCACCAGCCCGGCAACAGCGTTGAGGACAACGCGTCCGACTAGTTCCTGAGTTGTGAGAGTGCCCCATCCGCGGGAAACGGGCGTGTGGTACAGTCCATCGCCTTGCTTTATCAACCAGTCTTGCCGGTGCAAGCCGCCCTCGAACGCTGCAACAAAGGGCAACATGACGGCGTGGAGCACTCCTGGAATCAGGAAAAGCGCGACCGGAAGGTACGTTGCAGGAAAACAGTCCCAACGTACACGTGGATGTTCGTTCATCGCGACGCTCACGAATAGTACGGCCGCCGCTGGCAGGAACATGGACAGATATGAGACTCCGATAAGCGGACTGTTGTGTCCACCCGTCAACCCGATCACCAGAGCCAAAGTGATGGAAAGCGCGTACGCGATCACGATAAAGACGATGCACGCGGTCATCATTGCCCATTGTCGCGAGGTGAATCCTCCGACACAGGGTAAAGGCGTGCGGAGTTTGGCGTAGCGTGTGTCAGGCGATAAGATCAGAGTTCTTTCAGAAGGATCATATGCGAACCCTCACGCCGTGTTTGTCGATTTTTTTGGTTGCCGCTGCACTAGCGGTGGTTGCGATTCCGGCTGCGACCACGTCATCCTCAAGCGACTTCTTCACGGCCGCGGACGGGAATGGAGACGGACGCATCTCACGCGAAGAACTGCGGGCAGCTGTGAAACAGTGGCTCGGGGGCCGCGATCGCGCGACAGCCGACCAATTATCGCGAGGCCTCGCAGAGGCTTTTCCGGAAACGACGTTCATGGCGATGATTTCGCCGCCGCCCAGCCGCACGCCAAAGCCCGATGACGTTCAGAAAATGATGGCAGCGCTGCCGTCGTCGGCGCCTGCCAAACCTGCAAGGCCACGGCGGGTTCTGGTGTTGTCGAAATGCGCAGGCTTCATTCATTCGTGCATTCCGCTTGCGGCAAAAACGATAGAAGAACTCGGGACGAGAACGGGAGGATGGGCGACCACGGTGAGCTACGATTCCGCAGATATAACGGCAGAGAATCTGAAACAGTACGATCTGGTGTTTCTCAACAACACTACGGGCCCGTTCCTGGACGACCCGGATCCGGGCGTAACTGCCGCTCGAAAGAAGGCTCTGCTTGAGTTCGTCCGGTCCGGGAAGGGACTTGCAGGTATTCATGCGGCATCCGACTCGTATCATCAATCGACCGAAGGTCCGGCGTTCGGAGGAATGCTGAGCTCCAACATCGTCAGATCCGCCGACAAGAACAATGACAACGCCGTAGATTCACAGGAACTGACGGCACTGGCGGACCGATGGTTTGACGGGATCGATTCAGCACACGAGGGCAGCATCGCGGCCCAGGCCTTCAAAGCCCAATTCCCGCGCCTGCTGTTCAGCAACCGGGGACAGGGCCGGTCCGGTCCGAGACCACCGGAAGTCGCCAAATCCGGCCCCGATCCGCAGGTGGGTACCTGGCCTGAGTTCAATCGGATGATCGGCGGCTACTTTAAATACCACTGGCTGGACCCACAACACATCGTTTATAAGATCGACGATCCCGCCAGCCCGTTGACTGCGAGTTTTCGCAATGGCTTCGAGATCAATGACGAGACCTATACGTTTGGCATCAGGAGCTGGTCGCGCGAAAACCTGCACGTGCTGACGAGTATCGATTACGCCAGGATGAGCGAAGCGGACAAACTGAAAGAGGATTACCCCCGAGCGGATCACGACTATGGCCTGAGCTGGATCCGACGGGAAGGCAAAGGACGCGTCTTCTATGCAGCGCACGGGCACAGCGAGCGCGTATATGCGATGAAGCCAATGCTGGAACACCTGCTGGCAGGAATTCAGTATGCGCTGGGCGATCTGAAAGCCAATGATTCTCCCAGCGTTCGACCTGCTAATGCAAAGACCGGATCGTTTTAGCAGGTGTGGCCCGTCTGTCCCGGCCTCGGTTCTGAGGGGCTCTCTCGCATGCGGTTTGAACGGAATTCACAGTCGGATTACAAGGGCCTCTTTATTTCCTGAAGCGGGATGCTGATTCGATAAAGCGGGCGATCATCCACACTCGCCAGATCGAAGCGTCCGCCAATGCTCGGCGCCGAGGACTGTCCGCCAAGGAAGGTTACTGAACGCTGTCGTACTGTGCCTTCGCTGCCAACGCCGGTCCACGTTCCCGATACCAGCCGAGCGGGGGGCGTGACGTTGAATTGAAGACGGACAAGCAGGGTTTGAGAGCCGTCCCCGTACATCGCTTGCACTTGCAAATTCTCTCCGTCACGAGTCCCCTTTAAAGACTTCAGAACGAAGCCCGAGACATCGTAAGTGCCGCCGATGCGCTCGACGGGCTTGCCAGGTCCCGGACCGCAGCCGGCAACGATGGCGAGACCAGTCAGAACAAGAGCTGTCATTTTCGGAAACATCGTTGTCAGTGTATTCGGTTCGAACTCAAGAGCGAATCGAAATGCGGCGAATACCACGGTCAGCAATCGATCAGACGTTCAGTAATGCAGCCGCGCAAATCCATCTCGAATTCTATGCTCTCGATCGGAGGCCGCGAGTAGTGCCAGGTTACACCATGAGCCCGGCCTTCGCCCAGGCTTTGAAGCAAATCTTCTTTAAGAAACGGGCTGAATTCATGAATGGTGTAGACATCGGAAACCGTAACCTCACTGGATGTCACGCCGAGTCCCATTAGTCTCGCCGACATCAGTCCCATGACAAATTTCGCCTTCTCCAGAATCGCCGGAGCGCTGACGTCTCCCCGTCGCACGACGTCGCTCTCCTGAAGTGAACCTTCAGGCAACTCCCCTGCCCCGGCCACCACAAAGGTCCTCCGAGCTGCCGCTGAGGGAATGGTGTAAGAGAACGCATAAACCGAGGGCTGTTGCGGGGGGTGTACGGCCGGCGCCACATTTGTGCGTGCGACCGGGTTCACATCGCCAAGCAGAATCTCCCAGCGCCTGAGGACATCGACATAACTTGCATTGAATTCCCTGAAGCCAGAAAAGGTAAATGGCCTGGGGGACCTGAGCTCCAGCCCGCACAGTGACTGTAACGGGCGCCCTACTTTTTCAAGCTCTGCCTTGATCGCGTCGAAACCTGCCGGAAGTGCCAAATAGTGTCCCAGGCGAACATGGACGATCTCGAAACCCGGTGCCGCCAGGACACCGGCTGAGTAAGGAGCGATGCCCGGCAGAAAGGAATAGTTGCCGCTTTTGTTCTCTGTCAGCATGAAGAACGAAGGATATCCCATGACTTAGAGGGAAGGCGAAATCCAAAGACCCTGTCTCCGCTTCGCAGGCAACTGGATGGAATTCGGAATTTACCCTGCTTTTTGGAAACAGTAGTATGATCAACCATCAAAGTCTCTTCGCGACCAGAATCATGGGAGAAATTTGTATGAATTCGGCAACTTTGAAGGGAGTCGTTGCATGCTGAACCCAGGATGCGCCCGCAACAGATGCGTCCACAACTTTTTTAGGGCAATCGCTTGCCTGCTTTTGGGACACTTTGCTGTAAGCCCGGTGTTTGCACAGCGAGCCAGCGGGTCCATCGCGGGCTCCGTCATGGATTCGTCTGAGGCTGCAGTCCCATCCGCGAGCGTCCTTGTCAAGAATCTTGACACGGGCCTGGAACGAACAGTCGAGTCGAACGCGATTGGCTATTATGTCGTTCCCGCATTGCCTGCGGGAAAGTACTCGATCACGATCACGGCAAAAGGGTTTCAGACGCAGAACGTTCAGGATCTGGAACTCGCGGTTGATCAGAACGCAACCATCAATATTTCGCTCAAGGTCGGGGCCGTGTCCGAGGCGGTCAACGTAGTGGCCGACGCCAATATCGTGGATACACGAACTGCCACGCTGAACACGGTCATCAACCAGCAGCAAATTGGGGACTTGCCGCTGAATGGCCGCAATGTCCTGCAGTTAATGCAGTTGACGCCCGGCACTCTTGGGGGAGCCGGCAGCTTTAATCAATCGGCCACGCGGCCAGAAACTCTGCAGGTGTCAGCCAGTGGCGGCCGCGGCAACTCCACGACGTTTGTACTCGATGGTGGCCTTCATGAAGACCCCTACACGCTGGTAGCCAACGTCACTCCTAACCCTGATGCCATTCAGGAGTTCAGCTTCCAGACAAACAATTACTCCGCCAAGTTCGGCGGCCGCGGCGGCGGAGTGGTGAACATGGTGACCAAATCGGGCAGCAACGCTTTCCATGGTTCACTCTTCGAGTACGTCCGCAACCAGGCGATGAATGCCCGCAACTTCTTTGCGTCGACAGACGATGGCCTCAAGCGCAATCAGTACGGTGTTGCCGTCGGCGGTCCGATCATTCGCAACAAGACGTTCTTCTTTTTCTCATGGCAGGGCACGGAGTTGCGTCAACGGCCGCCCACATCCACCACTGTGGTTCCCACTGCCGCACAGCGGCGGGGAGATTTCTCGAGCCTGCTGCCGGGGACGCAGTTGATCGATCCCGTGACCAAACAACCCGTTCCTGGGAACATTATTCCCCCGTCGCAACTGGATCCGGTAGCGCAGAAAGTTCTCGAAACGATCCCTCTGCCCAATCAAGCGAACGGGCTCCTCTTCTACACGGTGGCGTCCTCCCAGAGCGATAACCAATACATCGGGCGCATCGATCACGAGTTCACCGGGAGCCACCGGTTGTCGGTCCGGTATTTCTACGACGGGCTGAACAACCCGGCGATCGTCGATCCGCAGAACCGACTCACTAACGCTCCCGACAAGATCTGGAAAAGCCATAGTCTGAACCTGACAGACACGATTACGGTCACTCCAACGCTGCTCACGAACACGACATTAAGCTACAGCCGCACGTACAACCTGCAGA
The DNA here is from genome assembly GCA_963794765.1 of Bryobacteraceae bacterium. Classification (GTDB taxonomy): domain Bacteria; phylum Acidobacteriota; class Terriglobia; order Bryobacterales; family Bryobacteraceae; genus JAWXCM01. The sequence goes on from CAWCGC010000022.1 coordinate 303,252, forward strand.
CCGGGCAGGATTTTGCAGGAAACAAGGCGCTCGGCATCAACGTGCCGATTATGTCTAAAGGGGATACGTTCCGCTTTGCGATCACGAACTACTTCAGCAATGCCGTAAACGCGCTATACCGGGTTGCGCGCAACGAATACAATCTGCAGCACTCGTGGACGTGGACAAAGGGCCGTCATCAACTCGATTTCGGGCTGGACATTACCCGCGACCAGAGCATACTCGACCAGGACTTCAACTCCGATGGGACGTGGACCTGGGGCGGACGATTCTCGAATAACAACCTGTCCGATTTCCTTTACGGTAAGGCAAGCGCATTCGCACAGATCTCGCCTCTGTATAACAATCTGGTACGCGATCAGTATGGCGCTTTCATTCAGGACAACTTCAAGGTCAGCCGTCGCCTTACTTTGAATCTGGGCCTGAGGTGGAATCCATTCATCCAGTTTACGGACAAGCCGGCGCATCAGATTTCCCTCTTTGACGCGCAGGCGTATAGCGCAGGGGTGCATTCTCAACGGTTTCCGAACTTACCGCCAGGTGTGTTCTCCGGCGGCGATCCGGGCGTGCCCGACACCGTCGTGCCCAGCAAGTATGCGCTGTTCGATCCGCGTCTTGGTGTCGCGTTCGATGTGTTTGGCAACGGCAAAACCAGCCTACGCGCGGGATACGGCAGATTTCATGATGCCCCCATGGCGTTGACTTACAACCGGCAGCTGACTTCGCCCCCTAACTCCGTCCGTGTCGATATCGTCGCGCCGCCCAGCTTCGCCAACCCTTATCTCGGAACGACGAATCCCTTTCCAGTGGCACGACCGATTGCTGCCTCGCAGACCTTCGTCCTCCCATTCCTGCTGGTTGCTTTCGATCCGAACTTCGGATACCCGACGATTCATCAGTGGAACTTCACGATCGAGCAGAGCCTGCCGAAAAACATGGTGGCTCGCGTCGCCTACCAGGGCTCGGCCGGACGAGACCTGTTCCACGCATCGGAGATTAACGCTGCCGTGCCCGGTCCAGGTGCGAACGTCGCCAACACGAACGCGCGCCGGCCAATGAAGGAGTTTACGACGCTCACCCTTGCAGGAACCTTCGGAGTGTCCGATTACCATGCTCTGGTTACAAGTCTCGAGAAACGTTTTTCGGGTGGGTTGACTTTTCTGGCCGGACTTAGCTGGCAAAAGTCGACGGATCTCGCTTCTTACACAGCATTTGAGGGCAATCTCGGCCAATTCACTCTCGCCGATCGGATGAAGGACCATGCGGTATCCGATTTTCACCGCGCCGTGCGATTTACGGGGTCGTTTAATTATCAGCTTCCCGGTGTGAAAACCGGAGCGCTCAGCTATTTACTGGGCGGCTGGCAGTTGAACGGTATCTTCGCTCTTCAAACCGGCGCTCCGCTCAATATCACGGACGGGTTCGACAACTCACTTACAGCTATTGGCGGCGATCGTCCCAATATCGTTGGGGATCCTAACCTTGACAACAGCCGGCCTCGCGGGGACCGCATTCTGAAATATTTCAACACCGCTGCATACGCCGCCAGTCCTGAAGGTACCTTTGGCAATCTTGGGCGCAACACGGCCCGGGGACCCGCTCCCGTCAACATCGATGCGTCGTTATTCAAAGGCTTTTCGATGCCCTTTGAAGGCCATAAGCTCGAGTTTCGCGCGGAGTTCTTCAACGTGATTAACCGCGTCAATCTCGGCAATCCGAATACAACCCTGACGAATGCGCTTTTCGGCCGCATCACGTCCGCGGGAGATCCGCGAATTATTCAGTTAGGCCTGCGATATGCCTTTTGAGGAACACGCGAACTACGAGCACCTGAGTGTCACGACTGTCGGAGACGAGCGTATGATCTCGGTATGCTCCGCAGATCCGACCTAACCTTTGCGTTCCGACAGATCCGAAGGTACCCTGTCGTAGCGGCAACCGCCATCGTCTCCCTGGCTCTGGGAATCGGTTCAGCAACGGCCGTCTTCAGTGTGGTCTACGGAGTCGTTCTCGATCCGTTTCCATACAAAGACGTCGGGTCACTGATGTCGATTCAGGTCTCCGAGCCAGGGCAGCGCGGCGGCCGCACCTATTACACTGTCGATCAGTTTCTCGAGTTCCGCGACCACGCCTCGATCTTCGAGGGAGTGACGGCGTCCACGATCAGCGACGTGTTCTGGACCGGCCGTTCTGTTCCCGAGCGTCTGCGCGGGAATCACACGACCTATGATGGCCTCGAGATCATGGGCGTCCCGGCCATGGTGGGACGTATTTTCAGTCGCGCCGATCGCGGCAGCGATGTTTGCGTACTCGGATTCCGCTTCTGGCAGCGGCAGTTCGCCGCCGATCACGCCGTGATCGGGCAGACGCTTCTCCTGAACGGCAAAGCGCGAACCATCATCGGAGTCATGCCGCCTCGGTTCATGTGGCGCGGAGCGGACGTCTATCTTCCCCTCGAATTCCGGCGCGGAGTCATCGATGAAGGCGTGCAGTTCGTCCATGTCGTCGGCCGGCTAAAACCGGGAGTCACCGCAGCCCGTGTCGAAGGCGATCTCCGGCCGATCATTGACGAGATGAAGCGTGAGTCGCCGGCCTCTTTTCCCTCCGCGTACCGTGTTCGGCTGCTGTCCTTCGCCGAGACTTTTCCAAGCGATATTCGTAATGTGCTCTGGGCCCTGTTCGCCGCGGTCGGGCTGCTGCTGCTGATCAGTTGCGCTAACGTTGCCAATCTTCTGCTGGCCCATTCCTTCCACCGAGCCCGCGAGATGGCTGTCCGAACTTCACTCGGAGCACCGAGACGGAGGCTGATTCAGCAGTTGCTCACCGAGAGCGTTGTGGTCGCGGTTCTCGGCGGCGTACTGGGTGTCATCCTCGCGTGGGCAGGCATGAAAGGCATCCTCGCGATGGTGCCCGCTTTCACAATCCCCGATGAAGCCGAAGTGAAGCTCAATTTTCCTGTTCTCGCCTTTTCAGCGGCGGTATCACTTACGACATCAATCCTGTTCGGACTGCTCCCGGCGCTGCAAAGTTCCCGCGGCGATGTGATCGAGCCGTTGAAGTCGGGCGGCCGCAGTGGAACCAGCCGCAGAGAATCGTGGCTGTCCGGAAGCTTTGTCGTCACGGAGGTGGGTCTGTCGCTGATGCTGCTGGTCGCCGCAGCGCTGATGGTACGCTCGCTTCTCCGTGTGACTTCTGCCGAGTACGGTGTCGAGACATCCGGCATCCTTGTAGCGCGGATTCCTATGGATCCCAACCGTTATCCTGACGCCGACCGAAGGCGTGCGTTCGCCACGCAGCTGGAAGATCGCCTGAGGAATATTCCGGCCGTCGATGCTGTCGCACTAAACACCGGCTTCCATCCGTTCGGAAACGCGGCCATGCCCGTGATCGTTCCAGGTGTGTCGGATAACAGGCCAGTGACGGTTCACTCCATCACCGCCGAGTATCTCGGCATCTTCCGAATCCCGCTCAAGGCCGGGCGACTTCTTAGTGAAACTGACATCCGAACCCGCCATCCCCTTGCTGTCGTGAGCGAAAGCTTCGTTCACCGGTATTTGCCGGAACATAACGCGATTGGCGCCACCTTCCGGGCGCCGCGCCTGAAAGAACAGCCCTTCTCAGTTCCGATCGACACGTTCGAGATCGTCGGCGTGGTTGGCGACACGCGGCAGGCATTTTCCCGCGAGATCCGGCCGGAAGCGTACATTCCATTCACGATAAGCGGCCCCGCAAACTACGGTGTCGTGATGCGTCCCAAAGCCGGAGATCCCACTACCCTCATTCCTGTTTTGAGAGCAGCCATCGCGGAATTCGACAAAGATCAGCCGATAGTGGAAGCCAACGCGGTAGACTACTTCATCGCACGCGATGTATCGGCGGGACCGAAGTTCAACGTGGTACTGTTCGGTGTCTTTGGCGCACTTGGTCTGGCTCTTGTCACCGTCGGCATTTACGGTGTGATCGCCAACGCAGTCGCGCGCCGCACCCGCGAGATTGGTTTACGCATGGCTTTGGGCGCCACAATGGCCGACATCATACGTCTGATTGCCGCGAGAGGGGCACGTCTCATTGTGCTCGGCATCCTCCTTGGCATAGTCGGCGGCTTCGCTGTCGCGCGATATGTCCAAAGCCTCCTTACCGGAGTCACTGCCAATGACCCGATCTCGATCGTGGTCGTCACAGTCGTCCTGGCTCTTACCGGCATGGCGGCGTGCTCGATTCCGGCACACCGGGCCGCAAGGATCGCGCCAATGGATGCGCTCCGGATCGACTGACAGTTCTTCTGCATTCGACCGGAATGGATAGATGACTGACGAATGCCCCGAAGCTTTTGGACGTCTTCGATGGTCGCTCGAGGATGTTGCCGAAGGAAGCGGTGCATCGTCGCTTGCGAGCTCGCGCCGCAGATCCCGTACGAATAAGCGGCGCAAGCCCGGATCATCTATCGAGCCAATTTGCGACGGAGAAACGCAGCTCCAGCCAGTCCAGAGCTGAGCAGGACGATGCTGCCAGGCTCCGGCGTTGCAGCCGTAGCGGAGATCGGCGCACCGGTCGGCGAGCCGCCGAGTGACAGCGTGATGGAAGCAGACGTCGCCGTCGGACTTAGATCGAATCCCAGGACGCTGATCATGTCCGTAGTCCCGAACGCAACCTGTCCTGGATAGCGGAGATCGCCACCTCCCAGCAACGGCGCGGTCGTATTCCCGCCAAAGCTGATGTCGTAATCGTGACCGGAGCCGTACACGTGTGCTCCCCAACCTGCGAATGTGGCACCCAGCGGCTGATAGCTCGCGGCCTGGGCGACACCGAGGTTCTGTGTGTCGTGTACGGTCAGCAACTGAAGATCATTGGAGGCCGCACTGCCAAACACGATCAGGTTATTCGCGCCGGCCGAGAGAACATCCTCATCCAGATAATTAAAAAAGCGAACTGAACCGAATGGATCGGTGCTGTTGAAATCGAACCGCGTTGTCAAAACCGCTGAACCGGGATTAATCCAACTAGTTGCGATCCATGAGATCGAGCCGTTTTGGCCACCGAAGCTGCCACCCGACTGCGCCTGATCCAGACCATTCTGAGTAGTATGTGCCGTGGTCGTGCCGCTGAGTGCGAGCGGACCGCCGGAACCTATCACGACCGAATTTCGATAAGAATAGATGACGTCATTGGTGCCACCTGCGTGCGTTAGATTACCGGTGGCCGACGACCCGGCATCATCCACGATTACTTCCCATCCGCCGACTCCGCTCACGCCGTTATCGAGAGTAACCGTCGCTCCAAAAGCGAATACACCGGCAAGTCCGAGCAGAGCTAAAAAACGAGCAACCTTCACTATTCCTCCTTTGAGAACGCGGCCATTAGTGCTGGCCGCTCCTGAGTTATCGCGAGGTCGGCCTGCAGAGCAGATCAGAGAAAGAGTGCGGGAAGTAACAGTACTCAAGACTACCGTTCCGCATACCCGTCCTGAATGTGTGTAGCGCCCGCTGCCCGTGGTGAAGCGGATGGAGAGTTCGGGGCCGAACAGGATCGTGCAAGCTAGGCGGATTGGGCAGCCTGAGACGGCGGACACCTGATAACCACTTGCGCACTTTCTTCAGATTGCCCCGTCCTTTAATGATCGGAGTAAGGCAGCAAGCATCTGCCGACTCAGGAGATGAGTATCGGGGCGATATACCCGTTCAAGGTAAGCCTCTCTGCCGTAAGGCACGACACCTGAAGATCGACATTTTCCTTCGTGTGCGATCTGGCGTGCGATAAGGCGCCGTGCGGTTGTGCTCACGTCCGCAATGCGCGTGGGCCGCATGTAAGTCCCGGGCGCAGAACCAATGCACTTGTTGTGTCTCTGATTTTCGGCGGCAGCGGGTGTACGAGCCGAAACCGCCATCGGTTCCTGTTCTAATTCGGCGAACATACAGCGAAGATCAGCAGCCGCAAATGGAGAGTAAATCTTTTTCGTGCGTTTATTGCGCTTCTTTTCAAAGACTTGAAGAACGTTGCGCCAGAAATGCGAACGACTGCGTGATACTTTCTTTTCGTGGGCGCGGTACTACAGCCGAGGGTTTTAACAGGCTGACCGTGCCGATGCGGTTCATGATTTGAACATTTTTTCCTGAGCGCCGGGGCAAATCCCCGGTTTTTTTTGGCTTGTGGAGCTTTTTTTATGGCGAAGAGAACGTTTAAGACTTCAACGGTAGACATGGACGTAACGGACGCCGGTGTTCCTCACGCTCGTGCACACGGGATAGAGACGTTAATTGAAGCTTTTCATGAGCGTATCAAGGAAGCCGCAGCGAAGATGAGCATTTCTGATTACGTTCGACTTCTTCAAATGCAGCAGGAATTATCGACCGATGAGCCGGCCGACATCGAGGTTACATGGATCGAGAAATCACAACTGGATCAACTGATGAAGCTCAGAAGACTGGGGCCGAATGCAGACCTGGGGGGCGTGCCCACCGGAACGAGCGACCATCCGGACGCGGGCGCCGAAGAGTCTTCCGAGGACTGATCTACAGTCCGCTTCCATCACAGTCCCGGTTCCACGAATCTAAAGCCCGGTTTAAAGGATATTCAGGATCAATTGGTTCAGGTAAGAGCCAGGCGCTCTGCCAAGAGGCCGTCAAACTTAGCTATGTTAATCCCGGCAGAACGGGACTGATCGGCGCTCCTACGTATCCGATGCTCCGGGATGCAACGCTCGCATCGATGCTCGAAGTGCTCGAGTCGAACGAGATCCCGTACGAACTTAACAAATCTGAGAACGTTCTCACTTTTACGGAGACCGGGTCGAGAGTCTTACTGCGGTCGCTGGATGAATATGAGCGGCTGCGAGGAACGAATTTGGCGTGGTTTGGAGTTGACGAGTTGAGTTACACGTTCGAAGAAGCGTGGCTTCGGCTCGAGGGTCGATTACGTGATCCGAAGGCGTCCAGATTGTGCGGTTTTGCAGTCTGGACCCCTAAGGGTCATGACTGGGTTTATCGCCGATTCATGGCCGAGGCAGGCGACGACGACGCCTATGAAGTGATTGTTGCCAAGCCGTTCGAGAACCGACACATTCTCGATCAGATTCCAGACTTCTACGACCGATTGAAAAGGTCGTATGACGAGAGGTTTTATCGCCAGGAGGTGCTCGGTGAATATCTGGCGACCGACAGCAACAGAGTTTACGCAACCTTCGATCGAAAAGTTCACGTCGGGGAATGCCGGATTGACTTCGGTCAACCGCTGCTATGGGCGCTTGATTTCAACGTAAACCCGATGTGCTCAGTAGTGGCACAGAGGCGGGGCAATGAATTTCATGTGCTCGACGAGATCGTTATCAATCGAGCCAGTACCGACCAGGCTTGCCAGGAGTTTATCGGGCGGTATCCGCACCATCCTGCCGGACTGATCATTTACGGCGATGCTTCCGGGCAAAGCCTGAAAACAAGCGGTACGACAGATTACGCCATGATCCGGCAGTTTTTCAGCAGGACGGCGTACAAATATCCGGAGTATCGAATACCGAGTGCGAACCCGATGGTTCGTGATCGAGTTCTGCTGATGAACGCGAAGCTGATGTCAGCGAGCGGCGACACATGCATGCGGGTGTCGCCAAAATGCGTGGAACTTATCAAGGATCTCGAGGAGGTCGTTTATAAGAACGGCTCCACGCTGATCGACAAGGAACGCGATCCCAAAAGGACGCACTTGTCGGATGCGCTCGGGTATTTGTTGTGGCAGGAACGAGATGGCGGTGTCAGATTTGGCGAGCAGCGGAGAAGACTGCTTTAGAACAACTGGACGAGCAGAGAGAGGACCTTGCGGCATATGACGAACATAAACGTGGAACATCCGGAGTACAAGACACACAAGGCGATGTGGCGGAAATACCGCGACTTGTATGCGGGCGGCGAGCAGATGCGGAAAAATGCTGCAAATTATCTGACGCAGCGTCAGAAAGAACCGGGTGATGTCTATAGCGAGCGACTCAATCTCGTGTTTTACGAAAACTATGTTGGCTCGATTATCGACTGGTATGCCGCGACTCTGTTTCGCCGCGAACCACAGCTACTGGTTGAGGGAGAAAATCGGTTCGGGCGGAAATTCTTCAGCGACTTCGCTGAGAACTGCGACCTTAAAGGGACATCCCTAAGCGATTTCTTTCGTTCGAGGCTTATTGACACGCTGGTTGCCGGCAAGAGCTACGTACTTGTTGATTTTCCCACCGCTCCCGTTATCGCCGGAAACAGAGCGGAAGAAGACGCCCTGGGACTCTCGCGTGCGTATCTGGTTGCGTTTCCAGCGGAAGCACTTATCAACTGGAGCTGTGATCCACACGGAAACTTCGAGTGGGTGATTCTGCGAAGCGTTTACTATCGCAAGGCGGATCCAAACACCGACATGCCGGTCCGTGAGATCATCTGGCGCTACTACGATCGCGAGCATTACCAGATCTGGCGCCAGCATTCGGACACTGACTTGTCCGGCTTTGGCGCCGACGCGGAAGACCGTTCCATGGAACTGGTTTCCAAGGGGGTTCATGCACTTGCAAAGCAGCGTCAGGTCCCTTTGTTCGATCTCGAGGTCAGCGATGGGCTCTGGCTGATGAACAAGGCCGGAAGCCTGCAGTTAGAGCACTTCAACAAATCGAACGCTCTTTCGTGGGCACTGAATATTGGATTGTTCGCAACACCGGTGGTCTACAGCGAACGAGACTGGAACCAAATCATTGGCGAGTCTTACTATATCCAGCTCGGCGCAAATGACAGGTTTGGATGGACCGAGCCGGAGGGTCGTGTTTACGAGATCGCAGCCCAGAATCTGTCCCGATTGCAGGAAGAGATCTATCGGGTCTGCTACCTGATGAACCAGGGTGTTGGGAGTAATTCCAGTGCTACCGCCCAGTCGGGTCTCAGCAAACTTCGCGATTTCGCGATTACACAAGAAGTTTTAAGGGCTTACGGCGATGCCGTCAAGGATTGTATGAAGCGGATACTACGCGCCGTTGAGGCCGCGAGGGAAGACGAGTTGGTGATCGACGTCGCAGGTCTGGATGATTTCGACCTTCGAGACTTCACGACGGACCTCGAAGAAGCCGGGCAGTTACTCTCGCTGGGAATTCAATCCGACACACTGCGCAAGCAAGTGTATAAGCGGCTCGCGTTCAAGTATCTCTGCGATGTTCGTCAGGAGGTGAAGGACGAGATCGCAAGGGAGATCGACCACAGCTTCGAATAGAGGGGGGAAGGCCGGTCTACGGACTGTCCACCGAGACTATATCGAAGTCAAAGGAGGAAGAATGGAAGATCAGAACAACAATTCTGCCGAACCTCAACAGCAAAGTTCCCCGGACGTGCGCACTCTGGTGCGCAGTGCGATCGAGGAATTCATCAAGGCCGAGCAGACCAGAAACGAGCCGGCCTATAAGGCAGAGCTTCTGGAAGAGCGCAAGCGAAGGGAAACCCTGGAGCGGCGCGTCAACGAACTTGTCGACGAAAATCGCAAGAGTCGCCAGGTCGCCGAAGAGATGGAACGAAGCTCAGTAGTTCGGGGCGAGTTGCAGAAGCTCGGCGTCACTAAAGTCGATTTGGCCTTCAAGGCCGTGAAAGACGATATCGCCCGTACTGAGGACGGCCGGATAACGGCACGTACGACGTCCGGCGAGGTTCCTCTAAAAGACTATCTTGCGCGATTCGTCAGCGAGAACCCGGAGTTGCTCCCGGGACGAATTCAGGGCGGTTCGGGCGCGAACGCCGGACATTCGGAACCAGTAACTCCCTCGGGTATCGACCTGGACAAAATTCGTCCAGGGATGAGTGCCGAGGAATTAGACAGGGTCCGGAAGGAGATCGCCCGCGTGGCACGACAGTCCATGCGCGGCATCTAGTTACGCAGCAAGCGGCGAACGCAATGAGCGTCGCCGAAGGCTAAGCTGTTCGAACAAACGGCGGCAGGGGTCAGGCCCGGAGAGCTTCAGCTCCGGGCCTTTTCTTTTCCGCCAACTCAGAAAAAGGAAACGAATTTTATGGCTACTTTGTATTCAGATAACCTGGCGTCCGCGATCGTTAAGCTGGTTGCGGTAGATGCACTTCCCGCCCTCGTCGGCAACCTCGTGATGGGCAATCTGGTCAATCGCGACTTCGAACCGACGCTCGCGAATGCCGGTGACACCATCAACGTGCCGATTCCTCCGACGCTGGTTGCCAACAACCTCGTCGACGGCGGAACGGTCGTGAACCAGACCGCGAACCTCTCGCTCGGGAACGCACAGATCCAGCTCACAACTCACGCCGAAGCGACGTTCCAGATTCCCGACGTCGCGAAAGTGATGGCTGTTCCCGATCTGCTCAAGATGTACATGCAGCCCGCAGTAATTGCGCTGGCTGAGCGCATCGAAACCGATCTCCTGAAGCTGGCTCCGCAGTTCACGTCCAATGCGCCAGTTGGTGCGCCGAGCACTGCAATGACGGAAGCGATTGTCGACTCCGCCGAGACCGCACTGTTCAATGCGAAGGTTCCGGGCAGCGCCTCAAAGTACCTGGTTGTGGATCCGACCTCTTACTCGAACCTGCGTCAGATCTCACGCTTCAGTGAGTATCGCACCGCCGGCGAGGCTGGTCTGCAGTCGCTGGTCGATGGTTCCATCGGTAAGATCAAGGACTTCTATGTTCTGCGCTCGCAGTTCGTACAGAAGGCCGGCAGCCCGACGGTTACCACCAGCAATCTGGGTTTCGCCCGGGACGCTATCGGGTTCGTGACTCGGCGTCTGCCTCAGCCTCTGCCTGGTACCGGTGCGATCGCCGAGTATGCCGAAATGGGCAACTTCGGTGTCCGCGTGCTGATGAGCTACGCGCCGAATACGCTGGCGCAGCAGTTCACTGTTGATGTCCTCTACGGTTGCGCGATTCTTCGCAACGGTTTCGGAGTGCACGTTCGGTCGTAGTCCGCTTTCAGTTGCACAGCGGCTGCGGCGTTCATCCGTCGCGTCTGCGGCAATTCACGGCACTACAGGGGCTTCGGTTATCGAAGCCCCTTTATTTTTCAGGAGGCTCATATGGATATTCGCGAGTATTTTCGTAAATTGCGTCAGGCGGAGAGTGAAATCACGGGTGACTACGCCGTAATCGTAAGCACCGAGACTCCGGACGGCGGAAAAGCCGGCAGAGTGGTCGAGGTCACCAAAGCTGTCGCGGCCCACATGATCGTGGATGGCCGCGGCCGCATCGCAACCGCATCGGAGATCAAAAGTTTCCGCGCGGAAATGGCGGACCTGATTGAGAAAGAAAAAGCCCAGCAGAACGCAGGCAAGGTTCAGGTCACTATCCTGAGCGGCGAGCAATTGCGTGCGATTCGGGAATCGATCATTGCCAACCCAGAGTTGCTGAATGACGAAGACGCCTTTTTGAAGGCACATAAGAGGTAGCAAAATGGCGCTCTTCACGGACGGGAACATTGCAACCCTGAACGACCTTCGCGGGTATGAGACTGCGATTCTCGATCTGGCCAGTAGTGAAGGCATCGACCTCGGGGCAAAGCTGGCGCTGGGACATCGGGAAATCGGTTTCGAAGTTCTCTCGTTCTTATTGACGCAAGGGTACGCGCTGGCGAACGAGCGCAACCTGAACAGTGTAGTCGTTACAGACCCGCTTCCACATGCCGAAATCATGTGGACGCTCGGGCTGATTTATCGGGACGCTTACAACAGTCAACTGAACGATCGTTATGAAGGTAAGTGGAAGCAGTATACAGATCTGTCCCGCCGTGCTTTGGGCCAGTACTTTGAAATCGGAGTCGGACTTACGTCGTGTCCGATTCCAAAACCAGAGCCTGCGAACACTCAGCTGACGTCAGGCGGATCTCGCGCGGCAGTGACATATACGGTTCAAGTTGCCTCCTGCGGACTTGATGGTTTTACCAGTGCGCTCAGCGACCCGGTGATACTGCATGCGCCTGACAGCACTCGCTTGTCCATTGCCTTCGGGAGTGAATTGCCGAGCCGAGCGGTCGGCTGGTTTCTGTATCTCGGCGCCGGTGATTCCGCACCCTCGAGACAGAACGATCAGCCCTTTCAGGCAACCGATATCTGGACAGTTCCCGACGAAGGACCGGTCACCGGGCTTCCGGCGGCACGCATCCAGCAGCCCCAGACGTGGGCGACACAGCGGCGACGGCTGCTGCGGGGGTAAACATGGCGCAAACAGCAAACATGGCTACAACCCTGCTTGCGTCTCTGCTTCGCGGAGACGATGGTATCAATGCCGCGGCCGGGTCGCTGCAACTCGACAGAGCTGTTCCGCTGATTGCGGATCATTCCATTGTCGAGATGCAGGCGGCTCCGGATATCACTGAGAAATCCGGCTCGGTCAAATATCCGGCGATTCACGTCTACTGTGACCGGATTTCAAATACTCTTGCCGAGAAATTTCGGCGCTTTTCCGGAACGGCAGATCTGAATATCGAAATCCGCGTGAGCCACGACCGGATGGAGGAACTGCAGGACCAGCTACGGACGTACGTTGCCGCAGTCACAAACATTCTCGAAGGAAATCGAGGCGCCTGGGACAGCCAGACATGGTATCCAGGCCGTTACGACGTCAAATTCAATCCGGTTCGCCACGGCGGCCGAAACTATCTGCAGACTGCGTCCGTGCAGCTTCAGGTGCACATTCAATCGGAATAGCGGAGGAATTATGTCCTATATTGCATCCAATGACAACAGGCTGTACGCAGCTGCCGAGGGTGTACTCGGTCAGATTCCTGCCGTCACAGCAGCGAACCGGTTTGCTCCCGTAAGCTTTACGGTCAAACAGACCACTGAGGCACCGAAACGGCGGGACAAAACAGGAACAAGAACATTTCGTGGCATCCCGAACGGTGCTCGCCGGTACACGAACTGGCAGCTTCGGTCATACCTCAGCTCCTGGCTGGATCAAACAACGCAACCCGCCATGGGACCACTCTTTCGTGCCGCGCTCGGCTCGGCGGCGCAATTATGGCAGGGTGGGACGGTTGCGTCGATCAACGGAACAACTGTCACTTTTGCTTCGGCTCACGCGCTGACACCTGGTCAGGCCATAGCGGTTAACGGGGAGTTGCGCTTTGTGTCATCCGTTCCGAGTACGTCCAGTGTGGTGATTAACGCGCCGTTCTCTACGGGGAGTATGACGAATGTCGCTGCCACTCCCACGATTACCTGGGTCCCCGGCAGATCACTGACGACGGCAAGCATCTTTGACTACTGGTCGCCTGCGGAAGCGATCCAGCGTGTGATCTCCGGCGCGGCTGTCGATGAATTTCAAGTCAAGGTCAACGGCGACTATCATGAGTTTGCATTTTCAGGGCCCGCTCGGGATGTGATTGACCTTGACAGTTTCGCAGATGGTCAAGGCGGACTCAGCTCATTCCCGATTGAGCCTGACCTGCTGCCGTTTGACGCGGCGATCCTTCCTGGACACCTTGGGCAAGTCTGGCTGGGAGCGATCGCTGAGCGATTCTACACGCTCTCTTCGGCAACCATCCGGTTGTCTAACGATCTGGAAAGCCGATGCCGGGAATTCGGACTCGAAGGAATGCGAACTGTCGTTCCGGGTCAACGAAAGGTGGAAGTAGATTTCGATCTGTTTGCGACCACTGATGACGCTACTCGTGACTTGCATACTGCTGCACAACAGCGGTCCCCGATGCAAATTATGTTTCAGCTTGGCGAGCAAACGCAGCAGCTATTCGGAGTGTATCTGAAGAGCTTCGTGCCTCAGCTGCCGGAGTACGACGATTCCGACAACCGACTCGCCTGGAAGTTTAAAAACTGCAGGGCGCAGGGTACGGACGAAGACGAGATCTCAGTCGCATTCGGGTGAGCACAATGGATTACGCAAGCTCTGTAGATCTAAAATCCGCGATGTTTCCCGGGGTTCATTTTCGTATTGCGCGGATTTCATTCGGACGAAGGCTCGAACTGACGCGGCAGGTCCGCGAACTCGGACAGCGAATTGCGTTCGATGAGGCGGGCGAAACTGCCGATTCCAAACTGAGCGCTGCCATCTCGCGAGCAGAAGTTGACCGGCTTTATCTCGACTGGGCACTTATCGATATACGCGGTCTGAGAATCGACGGAATTGAGGCGTCGCCCGAGTTGCTAATCGCGTGCGGCCCTGAAGAACTGGTCCGCGAAATCGTTGCCGCGATTCGACGCGAGTGTGGGCTTTCCGAGGACGAACGAAAAAACTAGTTGTCGCCTTCCACTTTCAGCATGCTCGCCAGGCCGCCTGGGAGTGCGACACGTGCAGGAAACAAGGCCTGGAATCAAAACGCAGATGCCCGTGGATACCGGAGCGCGATCGGAGTCCGGAACGGCTGGTATGGGCAAGAGCAGATGTTCGCGTGACCACTTGCCCCCGTGGACTGATAACCCCGGCAAGTCTCGAATTACTCGAGAAATGGCATGCAGGGCGAGTTTTTGGCTTCGGGAACGTATCGACAACGGCAGCACGCGATGTGGATGGGTTCTGCACTTTAGAAAACGAGATGGCAAGGGAGAACAGAAATGACGAAGGATGAATGGAAAAGCTTAACAGACTCCCTCGCGGGCGCTTTGTCGACAGGATCAGCGCTCCCGTCCGTGACGCAGATCAATCCCGGCAAATCATCTCAGAGCGACATTGAGAAAATCGCTCAAAGTGAAGCCTCAGTTCAACAGTCAGCATACGATCAGCAACTTCTGAACCAACGTCCAACGAGGCAGAGTTCTTCCAGTTCGCAAGACTCCGGCGGCGGTGGTTCCGTGGCCGGTGATGTGCTCAAAACGGTAGGACTCGTAACCGGGGTAGGGCCGATTGTAACCGGCCTTCTGAAGCTGTTCGGCGGAGGCGGAAGCGACACTCCGCCACCGGCTCTGACTCCGTATCAGATGCCAGCGCGGTTGTCCGTAGAGGGAGGGATCTCGGGAGACCGCTCCCTGAGTGAAGTCAGCTATGCCCAAGGCGGCATTGCCCGAAGTGCCGCGCCAGCTTCGGCACCCACCGGGTCAAAGGTGTCCGGGAGTCCTGCAGGAGCCAGTATTCAGATTCAGGTGAACGCGATGGACAGCAGGTCCTTTATGGATCACAGCGATGACATTGCAGCAGCGGTTCGGTCGGCGATGCTTCGGTCGAACTCTGTGAACGACGTGATCTCGGAGCTTTGATATGCCAGACTCTTTTCCTCAGCTCAGTACAGGAGCGATCACTCAGTACCCTTCCTCCCGGACGGTTGCTCTGGATGCGGAGATTCTGAAATTCGTTGACGGAAGTGAGCAACGCTGGCCGGCGGGAGGAAACGGTCGGCGTCGCTGGGAGCTGAAGCTCTCGAATGTTTCGGAAGCGGAGCTGTGTGCAATTGAAGAGTTCTTTGTCTCGCAGCAGGGACGCTTCGGACGCTTCTCCTTTACAGACCCGTTTGACGGGACGGTCTATCCCGATTGCAGCTTTGAAGCCGATTCTCTGCACGGGCAACTGTTTGATGAAGATTCGGCGCAATCCACCCTGGTGATTCGGACGAACTTATGACGCTTTGCTATCCACAGCTATCGACGGGAGTCATCAGTCAGTTCCCGCTGACGAAGACGTTCGCATATCGGACTGTCGTGAACGAATTGCCGGACGGAAGCGCAATTCGGCTTTCCGATGCCGACGCCACGACGCTTTCCTGGGACCTCCGATATTCCGGCCTAAGCTCGGCGGAGCGCGATGCGTTGTCGTCATTCTTTGAATTAACGGCTGGATCGCTGAAGAGCTTCCTCTTTCTTGATCCGCGCGGCAATCTCCTTCGCTATAGCGATGATCTGACTAAGTCCGTCTGGTCTGTGGATGGCCTCTTGCGAGTGCAACTCGAGGACGGGGTACTGCACGTCACGAACACGGCCCAGACCGCTTCGAGTTTCCAGCAGCACGTGGCGACGGCAGCGGGTTACACCGTATGCGGGAGTGCGCTGGTTCGTTCTGGCGGGGGCGCCCCAATCAATGTGACTGGATTCCTTTCAACGCCCGCCGTTGAAAAGGGTTCACAAATTTCCGTCGGGGCCGACTGGACCGTTGTTGTGACTTCGACAGTCACCGACGCCGATTCTAACGATGTCGCATTCGGGCTCCGGTTCCCGGCAGGTGCTGTGGTTGAGGTCAAGAACCTGCAATTAGAGGCTCAACCCGGACGTTCTGCCTACAAACGTACGGCGGGCGTGTCGGGTCGTTTTGAAGAAACACGGTTCGACCAAAGTTCGCTCACCTTTCGAGCTGATGGAATCGAGGACTATGCGACGACAGTTCACCTGACGAGTCGAGTGAGGTTGCTATGAAAAGTGTCCATGAACTAAAAACAGGTACCGTCGTCGACACACCGGTGCTTTTGTTCGAGTGCACGCTGCTCTCGGGCACGGTGGAGCGGTGGAGTACGCACGCGATCACATCAGGTGGAAACGCTTTCTCGGCGCGTGTTCTACAGCACAATCTGCTGGAGTTCTCGTCGTCGTCAAACGAATCTATTGACGCGGTGTCCAGAGTCTCACTGACTCTGGCGAACGCTGATTCGCACTTCTCGCAGATAAACCGCTCGGTCGGGCTGAAGGGCGGAAAGCTGACCGTCCAATTCGTGTTTGCCGATCTCAGCACTGGTAATGCAACATCGGAGCCGGTGACTTTGTTTCGAGGCGTATGTGACCCGCCAGAGGAGATCACGGAAGCTGCAATCCGACTGTCATTCAACAGCCGGATGAGCTTGCAACGGATCGCTGTGCCCGAGGTCCGAGTTCAACGCCGATGTCCATGGGTCTTTCCGTCAACACCAGAACAGCGTCAGGAAGCAGTCGATGGAGGAAACCGGGGACGCTACTCTCCATTTTTCCGCTGTGGTTACTCGCCGGATCAGGACGGCGGTTGCGGGAACAACAATGACAACTCCGGCCCGTTTACATCCTGCGACTACTCGCGCGCGAGCTGTGTCGAACGCGGCATGTTCGACCACGACAGCAGCGGGCGAGAAACCCGACGTTTCGGTGGAGTAGAGTTCGTACCTTCAACGATCACGGTCCGAAGCTACGGTGAAAGCGGATCGCATACTTCTGCGGCCATCGAGAATGAGTCGCGATACAACGATGTTGTTCCACTCATTTATGGCATCGCCTGGTATCGTCCGCCGGTTACGTTCGCCCGGAACGACGGGAACCTCACGCACACGGAAGTGTTGCTGAGCATGGGCGAGATCGATTCTGTTGTGAAGGTTTTGGCTAATGGAATCGAGCTACCTTCCGGCAAGGATGCTCCGCAGGCGACCGCGACAGGCTGGTACAACCTCGTCTCGAACGGCGCACGTAATGGAGCATTCAATCAGGATTTTCGCGACAGCGCAGGTAATGCTGTGGGAGATCCCTGCGGCAGCATGGCGGTTCTGTCGGTTGTGGTACCCAACCGCATCAGCGATGGTTCCTCTCTGCCCAAGATCGATGTGCTGATTCGCGGACAGATTCTATCTGTTGTCGATGATTCGGGTGAGCCCGCGGGTCGTGTGTTCACAAACAATCCCGCATGGGTGTTACTTGACCTGCTTCGCCGAACCGGATGGCAGGAGAGTGAGATCGATCTTGTGACTTTTGCTCAGGTCGCTGCATACTGCGACGAGCGTCTACAGACCGCGGACCTGAATGGCAGTTCGCGGGACATCGCCAGGTTTGCGTGCAATCTTGTCTTGCGTAATCGTCGAAGTGCAGCGGATGTAGTTCGGGGTGTCCGGAACAGTTCGGGTCTATACCTCACGTATGGATCGGGCGGTCTTTTGCAGTTACATGCTGAAAGCAGCCTCGCCGTGCAGCAGACTGACAAGCCCGAGAGTTCCAATAGCACCGAGGTGCTGGCCGACGGATGGCCCGCGTATGAATTCGGTGATGGATCTTCTTCGTTTTCGGACATTCTTCGGAAGCCAAGCGGAGAGCCCGCCCTACGTCTGTATTGCAGAAGCACGGCTGACTCGCCGAATCGGTACACACTCGAGTTTCAGGACGAATTCAACGAATATCAGCAGGACAGTTTGTCCCTGGTTGATCTCGATGACGCTACTTCGACCGGTCACGAGGTGAGTGCGAACTTCCCTGCCCTGGGTGTGCCTAACTACAATCAGGCCTCCCGCATCTTGCGGCTCGCACTGGATCGGTCGATTCGCGGCAACCTGCTTGTGGAGTTTGAGAGCGGACTGCGTGCTATCGGCCTGAAGCCGGGTGACATCATTACGCTGACCTATGAGAAGGAAGGTCTCGATCGGCAGACATTTCGGATTCTGAGTATTCGTCCCCGGTTGAATTACCGTACCGCGCTGATTACGGCACAGCTTCACGATGACACCTGGTATGTCGGCGAAAGTGGTCTCGCCGGAGGTGGTCGGCAACCGGCAGTTGGCGGCGGCGTGCCGCTACCGCTGGCAGGCACAACGCTTACTTCTGATGGCGAAACGCAGTTTGGCGTAGCCGAGAGCTATCGTGAACGTGCCGATCACACCTGGGATGTCGATCTGTCAGTGTCGTTTTCCGTACCGCCGAAACCGTCGGTCCTGACAGCGTCTGTTCCACTGATCGATCTGGCGGCTACAACTGCGTCGACAGGAGGCTCTCTCCTCGGAGGCAGAAGCTACTATTACGCGATTAGTGCCGTGGATTCGAATGGCTCGGAAAGTCCGCTGTCGTTCGTTGTGCGAGCTGCTGTGCCCTCTGCTACAGACACGAATTTAGTGAGGCTTCAGCATCTGTCGTTTGCGTCCGGGACAGCTTCGTTTCGGGTCTACCGAGGGCTCACACCGTCGCGTATGCTGCGGATTGCGTCCGATCAGGCTGTCGCGGATACGTTCACTGACTCGGGCGCGACAGTTACACCAGCCGCGCCGCCGGACGTCAATTTTCATCACGCGAACTTCTACTGGCGGATGGAATCGCTCCCGGAAGCGGCCGCGGATATATTCACGGCGAATACCATTGGCAGGACTTCCCTGGGTTTGCTTCCGGATGCACATCGCGGGAAGATCGTTCGAATCTGGGCAGGTACGGGTGCGGGACAGGAGCGCCCGATAGCATCGAACACCGACACGACGATCACGACTTCGACGTCGTGGACCGTTGTGCCCGATGCAACCAGTACATTCGTGATTGCTGACTCAGGATGGAATTTCGGAGCGATGTCCGACACAAGTCCCCTGACGTTTACGGTACCGAACCGGCAGGACGCGGTAGTTCAAATCTCGGGTCGCTCGTCGTCGGTTGATGAACGAGAATGTGCGTACGAGTTGTCACCGCTCACGCGGCACGTCATCGGGGGTGCAGGAGATGATCTCGACGTACCTGATGCTCCAATCTTCGGACTCGCAACTGCCGGTCGAGGGTCGATAGAAGTCAGTAGCGTGGGCTTCGAGAACCTCGAGAACACTCGCGGTATCAGCGCCGGCACGCTGATGCTGCACTGCTGGGACGAGCTGAAGGGGATTCCTTCCCTTCGGCTCGCGGCGGACATTACGGATTCGGCGACTTCGATCGTGCTTGCCTCACCAGTTGAATGGACTGACGGAGTTTTGGTTCAGATCGGCAGTGAGGTGCTGGTGGCATACTCGATCGCTGAGGACCGCGTGACCTGCCAGGTTCAGCGCGGCGCTTACGACACCAACGCGGCAGCTCACACGAGTGACGAGCCCGTTCTCGGCCTGACTCGCCGGATTTCGATCCTGCCCTTCGTGAAAGGTCTGTTCGGAACACCCGCGGGCGCCGACTACTCGCAGTCGATCGCGATGCCGAATCAGCGAATCATTGTCGCCGAAATGTTCGTCACCAATGCGAAGGGCAGCAGTCAGGTCAGTTCGCAGTCATACACCAATACAGTGGATGAAGGGCTTCGAACGCTTTCGGGTGGACAGTTTACATTGCAGGTCGCGGGAATGCTCGCGATCCAGTCGTCCGCCGTTCCACCGTGCAGCGTGGATCAGACACGGTCGGTTCGAGACGTGTTCGCCAGTGTGACAGATGCTCCAGATGGGGCGCCTATCGCTGTACGCGTGACGGCGGGTTCCCAAGCCCTGTGTGATCTGACGATTCCGGCAGGCCAGACGACGTCTAACGTGATCAGCGGAGTCAATCTTCCGCCGCTGGTTGCGGGTACCAACCTCGGTCTCGATATCATCTCGACGGGCGTTGCTGGGATTGGTCGTCCAGGTGCAGGTTTGACCGTAACCATACGGCTCTGAATGCTATATTCAGGCCGTGGTCCTGGTCCAGAATGTGTCTAAGCTGTATCGTCTGTACGATAAGCCGTCGGACCGTTTGCGGGAGATACTTCCGTTCCGCCGCAGGCGATATCACGAGGACTTCTGGGCTCTGAAGAACGTTACGGTCCAGGTTGGGGCCGGCGAGATCCTGGGGATCGTCGGCCCCAACGGCTCGGGCAAGAGCACTCTGCTACAAGTTGCGGCGGGAATTCTGCAGCCCACCTCCGGACGAGTATCAACCGAGGGCCGTGTTGCCGCTCTGCTGGAATTGGGTGCAGGATTCAATCCTGAGTTCAGCGGCCGCGAGAATGTATTCCTTAACAGCGAGATCATGGGGCTCTCGCGTGTGCAGACCGAGCGCGCGTTTCCTCAGATTGAAGCGTTCGCGGAAATCGGTAACTTCATTGACCGTCCCGTCAAGGAGTACTCGTCGGGTATGTATGTGCGGCTTGCTTTCGCCACCGCCATTCACGTTGACCCCGAAATCCTGATCGTTGACGAAGCACTGGCAGTCGGCGATGCGATCTTTGCGAACCGATGTCTGCAGAAGCTGGAAGAACTAAAGGAACGAAAAGTCACGATCCTTTTTGTTTCGCACGATCTTGGTCTTGTTAAGCGGCTTTGTCATCGCGCGGTGCTTATGCTTCATGGCGAAGTCGCGGCCGAAGGCTCACCAGGCGAGGTGGTCAATAGATACGTCGGCCTTGTGCATGATTCGCACTCGATCACTGCCGAAAAGAGCGACCTTACTGGCAACTTTCGCCATGGCGATTCAGCGAGCCGGATCACCCGAATTCAGATGCTCGATTCCGAAGGCAACGAATCACCAGTAGTACGAGCAGGCGATCGGATTTCTATTGAGGTCTCTGCCGAGTTCGAGCAACACGTCGACGATCCCATTGTCGGGATCCTTATACGTAACCGGCTTGGAATTGAGGTTTTTGGGACAAATACCCGAATTGAGGGACGTGATCTCGGATCCTTCAACACAGGCGACCGGCTCAACATTCTGTTTTCCTTCACCTGTTTCCTTACCCGCCAGGAATACACCCTTACAGTTGCGACTCAACATAAAGACGGCAGAAGCCAGGATTGGCTCGATGACGCTTTGCAGTTCACCGTGGTCGATGATCGTGATTCAGCGGGTCTCGCTCGGTTCGCGACCGACATCGAGTGGGACGTGAAGCGCTGTGCCTGATATCAGCGCGGATACCCGCTTCTTTGGACACCCCAGAGGACTTGCTACCTGCTTCTTCACAGAAATGTGGGAGCGGTTCAGTTACTACGGAATGCGAGCGTTGCTGATTCTGTTCATGACGGCACCTCTCAGCGGTGGCGGACTCGCGTTCGATATTCCCACTGCGGGCGTTGTGTACGGACTGTTCACCGCTATGGTATATCTCGCCGCTATGCCTGGGGGCTGGCTAGCCGATCGGATCATCGGCAGCAGATATGCCGTCGTTGCCGGCGGCGTGTTTATTGCAAGCGGGAACTTTGTCCTCTGCGTTCCCCGGATTGCAGCGTTTTATTGCGGCCTCGTGTTAGTTGTTATCGGAACAGGCCTGCTTAAACCGAATGTGAGCGCGATCGTTGGGCAGTTATACGCAAAACGCGACACCCGTCGTGATTCCGGCTTTTCCATCTTTTACATGGGCATCAACCTGGGTGCCTTTATAGCACCTCTGGCATGCGGATGGGCTGCTCAGCGATACGGGTGGCGAACAGGTTTTCTCTTCGCGGCGTTCGGCATGACCTTCGGAATCGTTCAGTTCCTGATGGGCACGCGTAATCTGGGCGATGCTGGCCGGCCGCCCGCGACAGTGACAGGTGACACATCAAAGCGGCAATTTGCGACGGGTGCCGGTATATTGCTCGCAGTCATCGCCGCGGCCGCATTGGCCGCTAACCTCGGCGTGGCCAGTCCCAAAGGCATCGTCGATGCGTCAGGTGCACTTCTCATCCTGATTGTTGCGGGCTTTTTCTGCTGGCTGTTGTTTCTGGCGGACTGGGGTCCCGAGGAACGCAAACGACTGGTCGTAATCTTCTTCCTATTCCTCGCAGCCTGCGTGTTTTGGTCAGTCTTCGAGCAAGCTGGTTCCAGCATGAATCTCTTTGCCGAGCGCAACACCGATAACCGTATTGGCACGTTCGATATCCCGGCTCCGTGGTACCAATCCGTCCAGCCAATGTTTATCATCCTGCTTGCACCTGTTTTCGGGGCACTCTGGCTCCGCTTAGGCGATCACGATCCGTCAAGTCCAGCGAAATTTTCACTCGCTCTGCTACTTGCCGGTGGGGGCTTCCTGCTTCTTGGTTTCGGCGCGCAGTTCACGATCGGTGGTGGCAGGGTCAGTCCGTTGTGGCTAATTGCTACCTATTTCCTGCACACGTGCGGGGAGTTGTGCCTGAGCCCCGTAGGTCTCAGTGCAATGACTAAGCTCGCACCGGCTCGCGTTGCCGGGCTAATGATGGGTGTCTATTTTCTATCGATATCCATCGGTAACTATATTGGCGGGCGCATGGCTGCACTGTATGAGTCGCTTCCGCTGACGTGGCTCTTCGGTGCGCTCGGAATGTTTTCGGTTGTCGCGGGGGTTGTGCTCGCGTTGTTTATTCGACCTATGGTCCGACTCATGGGAGGAGTTCGTTAAACGTGTTTGATCTTGCTGCGGTGCAGACAGCGATTCGGGGAGAAGGTCTTGATGGCTGGCTGTTTTACGATCATCATCAACGCGACCCACTGGCGTATCGAATTCTCGGCTTCGATGCACGACGTACGCCTACGCGGCGCTGGTTCTATTTCATTCCAGCGGCCGGCGAGCCTCGAAGCCTCGTCCATCGGGTCGAGCCCGACATGCTCGATATCTTGCCCGGCGAGAAACTCGTTTACTCGCGGTGGGCTGAACTGCGCGACCAGCTTGCTGCACTGACTGCAAATGCGACGAAGGTCGCCATGCAGTACTCGCCCGATAACGCGATACCGTACGTCGGCATGGTAGACGGAGGGACCGTGGACTTCGTGCGAGGACTCAACATCGATGTTCAATCTTCCGCCAATCTGGTGCAGTTGTTCGAAGCTCGTTGGTCGGACTCACAGTTGGAGTCTCATCTCGAAGCCGGCCGGAGAATGGACAGGATCCGCGGGGCGGCTTTCGATTTCATCAGAACCCGTCTGCATGACGGAACTCCGGTTTCAGAGTGGGAGGTCCATCAGTTCCTTCATGAACAGTTCCGGGCACAGCGGTTGTACACGGATCACGGCCCAATCGTCGCTGTAAATGCAAATGCATCGAATCCGCACTACGAACCCGCTGCGGAGCGGCATGCCTTAATCCACAAAGGTGACCTCGTCCTGATCGACATGTGGAGCAAGTTGCAAGATCAGCCCGACTCGGTGTACTACGACATCACGTGGACTGGATATGTGTGGGCCGACCCCTCCTGATGAAATCGCAAACGTCTTCCGAGTAGTCACTGAGGCACGTGATCGTGGCGTGACGACAGTCGCAGAGCGATTCAAGGCCGGACTGAAAGGTTTCGAAGTTGATGATACGGTCCGGACTCATATTGAGTCCGCTGGGTATGGCCGCTACTTCATTCACCGAACGGGCCACTCCATAGGTACGGAAGTTCATGGGGCCGGCGCAAACATGGATAACTTCGAAACACACGATCAACGGCGAGTTGTTCCCCGTACCTGCTTTTCCGTGGAACCGGGCGTTTACTTACCAGATTTCGGGATTCGCGCTGAAGTGAATGTTTACGTCGGGGAAAATGAGGCGGGCGTTACTGGCGAAGTTCAGCGAGAACTGGTCAGGCTCGCTGACTAGCTTCGAAGACGTTTGTAACAAGCTGCTGCGCCTCGTCCTGAATTCGTTTCAGGTGATCAGCTCCGGCGAAGCTTTCGGCATAAATCTTATATACATTCTCGGTGCCGGAGGGTCTCGCTGCGAACCAGCCGCGGCGCGTGGTGACCTTCAAACCTCCAATAGGAGCATCGTTTGCCGGCGCCTTAGTCATCATCGATTCGATCGGGTCGCCTGCGAGTTCGCGGGCAGTGAGTTGCGACGGGTTAAGGCCCGAGAGGATAGCCTTCTGCTCGGGCGAAGCTGCCGCATCTATGCGCGCGTAAACCGGATCGCCAAACTCACTCGTTAAATCCCGATAAACGCGCGCGGGATCCTTCTTCGAACGGGCTGTGATCTCCGCACTTAGCAGACCCAGAATCAAACCATCCTTGTCAGTACTCCAAACGCCACCGTCCTTCCGGAGGAACGACGCGCCGGCACTCTCCTCACCGCCAAACCCGAGCGCACCGTCCAGCAGACCTTGAACAAACCATTTGAAACCCACAGGCACTTCATCGAGCCTGCGCCCGAGACTCGCGGCAACACGGTCGATCATGCTGCTGCTAACCAGCGTTTTCCCGACGCCTGCGTCAGACCTCCATTCGCGACGATTCCGGAACAGATACGAGATCGCCACCGCAAGGTAGTGGTTTGGATTCATCAGTCCGGCGGAGCCGGTAACTATCCCGTGGCGATCATGATCGGTATCACAGGCGAAGGCAACGTCGAACCGGTCGCGGAGAGCGATCAGACTCGCCATTGCGTAAGGGGACGAGCAGTCCATTCGAATCCGCCCGTCCCAGTCCAGCGTCATGAAGCGGAATGTTGGATCGACGACCTCACTCAGGATCTGCAGTCCGATCCGGTACTTTTCTTCAATTCGGGGCCAGTAGGCAACCCCCGCTCCTCCCAGAGGGTCAACGGCTAAACGCAATCCGGAGGCTCGGATTGCATCGAAGTCTATGACCGCATCAAGATCGTTTACGTAATCCGAAACGTAGTCGTAACGATGTGTGGAAGGGGCAGAAAGGGCTTCGCGCAAGCCAATTCGACGAAGCCCTGCAAGACCGGACGCGAGCAGATCGTTGGCTGCGTTCTCGATCCATTTGGTAACGCCAGTGTCGGCAGGCCCGCCATTCGGCGGATTGTACTTAAAGCCGCCATCCTCAGGCGGGTTGTGCGATGGCGTGATCACGATGCCATCTGCAAGCCCCGTCGTTCGTCCCTGGTTGTACTTCAGAATGGCATGGGAGAGCGCAGGCGTCGGTGTGTAACCGAGTTCCGTATCGACCATGACGTCGACACCGTTGCCCGCAAGAACTTCGAGTGCACTTGCGAATGCGGGCTCGGAAAGCGCATGTGTATCCTTTGCCAGGAAGAGGGGACCGTCAGTGCCGGCTTTCCGGCGGAACTGGGAAATCGCCTGCGTGATAGCGAGGATATGGTTCTCGTTGAACGAATCGGCAAATGAGGACCCGCGATGTCCGGACGTGCCGAACGCGACCCGCTGTGTATTCACGCCAGGATCTGGTTTTCCCGTGTAGTAAGCGCTAATCAACTTGGGTATGTCGGTCAGCGACGAGAGGCTCGGCGGCCGGCCAGCGTCAGGGTGGATCGGCACGGGTCAGGCTTTGCGACTGCGCGACTTCGAGGCAGTCTTTTGAGCCGCCTCGGCCGGGGAATCGTCTTCGATGGCAGGAGCAGGAGCAGGAGCAGGCACCGCAGCAGCTTCCGGCTCGTTCGCCGCCGCTGCCCCTTCGGCCTGCAGAGCCGCCAACGCCTCTGCCTTCTTCAAATCCTTGCGAGACGGCGGGGCCTGTTCATGCAGGTACATGTGTTCGTGATAGCACGACCTGCAACGTACCTTTGCGACCTCATCATTCACGATCGAGACAACAGAATGGTTCGTAAGCCTGCGGCACTTGATGCAGTGATCGTCGATTACATCACCAAGTCGATATTCCATTCGTATCTGAGCAGTATAGCAGGTAATCCGATAAAGACCTTACAGGCGTAAACTGCTATTAGATGCGATTCCTGCTGGTGCTTCTGGCGGGCACTTCCGTTGCGGCGAGTAGCCCATCTGCGCCGTCCTCGACACTGATTTACACCAAATCAGATCTGGTGGCTGCGAAACTTATCGCGGCGACGAATCATCCGCAACTGAATGCGCTTCGTGCAGCGGCGGATAAAGCAATGCAGGCGGGACCGTGGAGCGTTACGTTCGAACGTCCCAAAGATACGCCCGCCGGACCACACGATTTCTACAGCGAAGGACCGTACTGGTGGCCTGACCCGCAGAACCCAGGTGGTCCATATATTCGGCGTGACGGCGAGCGGAATCCTGATCGATTTACCGCCAATGAGCGGGATCTGAATGCAATGTGTGACTCTGTGCTGGCGCTCGGCGCAGCGTCGTACTTATTCGACAAGGCGGAGTACGGGGCGCGCGCGGCAAAGATAGTCTCCACATGGTTTCTTGACGACGCGACAAAAATGAATCCAAACGTTCGGTATGGTCAGGCTGTCCACGGCCGGGCAGAAGGCCGCCCGGAAGGGCTGATTGCGATCCGATCATTCATCTGGCTGCTCGAAGGAGTCAGACTGGCCGAGGAATCAAGGGGCTGGGACCCACAGGTGAGCGCCGGCCTGAAGAATTGGCTACACGAGTTCCAGAAGTGGGAGTTATCGAGCGAGATTGGAAAACGTGAAGGCGAAGCGGCCAATAACCATGCGAGTTGGTGGACCGCGCATAACGCGGCCATCGCAATCTATCTCGGCGACCACAAGACACGCGACAAGATGTTCGAACATTATCGTTCGCGCCTGCTGAAGCAGTTCAAGCCGGATGGGAGCGCTCCGCTGGAGGAAGCGCGAACCAAATCGCTGAGCTACTCGCTGTTCAACGCCACGGCTCTCGCGTTTATCTGCCGTTTCGCCGAGTTAAGCGGGAAGGATCTGGCCCACTATGCCAACAAGGACGATGTCACGCTGACGACAGTAGTTCAATATCTGATGCCCTTTTTCTTCAATCCTTCAAAGTGGCAGCATCAGCAGATCGAAACGCTTCAGCGGGATCATGAGTACTTCCTCGGACTTGCAGGGGTGTCGCTAAATCGGTCTTCATTCATCCAGTATCAGACCAGAATCGGTCCCACGGGCGGACCCTCAGCCGCCTGGCTCAGCGTTTTGTTCGAGATCAATCGTTAAAGTTCGCCGTCTATAAGAGAAACATGTTTGATCGCCCGGTATATGCAGGGTATTTTGCAGACCCATTTGTGTGGCAAGTCGGATCCACCTACTACGGCGTGGGGACCGGAGATGTCGATGCCCGAACGATTGACGGAAGTCCTGGCGTATTCCAGCTGCTGATATCGCCTGACCTGGTCTCGTGGACTCCGATTGCAGCTGCTCTCGAAAAGCTCGAACCAGAGTTCGGCGAGTCGTACTGGGCGCCTGAAGTCGCGTATGCGGAAGGGTATTACTGGCTCTACTATTCCGTGGGACGGGAGGACAAGGCACATCACCTTCGAGTCGCGCAATCAGCCAAGCCGGAAGGCCCATTTAAGGACACGGGCGTCACACTCACGGATCCGTTCACGTGTCCGTTTGCCATCGACGCTTCGCCGTTTCAGGATGAAGACGGCGAATGGTATTTGTTCTACGCTCGCGACTTCCTTGACGAGGACAACGGGCTGCGAGCCGGAACAGGCATTGTCGTGGATCGGCTGAGGAGCATGACATCGCTGGCAGGAGCACCGCGCACGGTCGCGAGAGCCAAATTCGACTGGCAGCGATTCCTGAGCAATCGAATTATGTACGGGCGTCGGTTCGACTGGCATACCATCGAAGGTCCGTGTGCGCGCAAGCGGCTCGGCCGGTATTGGTGCCTGTTCAGCACCGGACGGTGGGAAAACGAAACCTACGGCGTGGACTGGGCCGTCTCGGATAGTGTAGAGGGTCCGTGGACGTTTTCGAACGATACGGGCGGAGCGCGTCTTCTCCGAACAACCCCGGGTGCGATCCTTGGTCCCGGCCATAACACCCTGATCATCGCTCCTGACGGGACGGAGATGATCGTCTATCACGCCTGGGACGCTGGTATGACCGCTCGGCGAATGTTCGTGCATCCGATTGAATGGACGGATAATGGCCCCCGTCTGAGATACTGAAACCATATCGTGGCAGTTCGCATACAGGTACCGAAAAAAGCGGCTTTCGTGCGCTTCATGCTCAACCCATGGGGTCGTGCGCTGCTGATAATTTTTGTCGCGTTCAACCTGATCCTCCTCGGGACATACGCCTACTATTCGACCAAGTACAACCCCCTCATAGAGCAGAAGCTTCTCGGCGGTCCTTTCACGAACACATCCATGTTGTTCGCGGCCCCCGAGGTTGTCATGGTTGGCGATGAGATCGAAAGGGGCGATATCGCGTCCGCGCTCCGCCGCAGCGGCTATGCCGATTCCAAAGGCAGCAGCAAGATGGGCTGGTACAACGTGCGGCCTGACGGCATCGAGATCTTTCCCGGCCCGGACAGCTATTTCGACGAGGAAGACGCAGTCGTCAAGATTCAGGGCGACAAGGTCGCACGTATCATTTCTCTGCGCGACAACAGTGAACGCACACAGTACCAGCTCGAACCGGAACTGATAACGAACTTGTTTGACCGCTCGCGAGAGAAACGGCGAATGGTTCATTTTGACGACCTGCCAAAGAACCTCGTTAACGCAGTGGTTGCCACCGAGGACAAGCGATTTTTCCAGCATTCCGGTTTCGATCCGCTCCGCATCATCAAAGCTGCGTACGTGGACTTTCGGGAGCAGCGGAGAGCTCAGGGTGCGTCGACGCTCAGCATGCAGCTGGCGCGCAACTTCTGGCTCACACCCGAAAAGACCCTCAAACGTAAAATCGCAGAAACATACATCACTCTCTACCTGGAACACAAGCTTTCTAAAGAGAAGATCTTCGAGTTCTATGCGAACCAGGTGGACCTCGGCCGGCGCGGGTCCTTCGGAATTCGCGGTTTCGGCGAAGCGGCCCAGCAATATTTCGGAAAAGACGTTCGCGATCTGACTCTTGCGGAATGCGCAACCCTCGCCGGTCTGATCCAGCGGCCGAGCTACACCAATCCGGTCAGGTGGCCTGAGCGCGCAAAGGCTCGGCGAAACGTCTCGCTCATGCTTATGCGCGAGAACGGCTATATCACAGATCGTGAATACGCCGAGGCGGTCGAAGCACCCATGGTGGTCTCCAAAACAGGCTCGGAATCGACCGATGCGCCATACTTCGTGGATCTCGTAAACGACTGGTTGATTGAAGAGTTCCAGGCACATGATTTCCAGAACAGCGCGTATCGCGTCTATACGACGCTGGATATCAACCTGCAGCATGACGCAGCCGAAGCAGTGCGAATCGGCATTCAGGAAGCGGACGCTCTCATACGGAAGCGTACGAAAAAGGGTGACCCGTTCAAAGAACCGCAGGTTGCGCTGGTCGCCATGGATCCGCAAACCGGAGCCATCAAAGCGCTCATCGGAGGACGTGATTACGGACAGAGCCAGCTCAATCGAGCAGTAGCAAAACGGCAGCCCGGATCGGTGTTCAAACCATTCGTCTACGCAGCGGCGCTAAACACGGCAATCGAGGGCGGAACAGGCGCACTGACGCCAGCAACGATGCTGACCGATGAACCGACCACGTTCTATTACGACAACAAGACCTACCAGCCCAGCAATTTCGGCGGTAAGTTCTATGGGAATGTCCCAATGCGAATGGCGCTGGCCAAGTCTCTGAATATCCCGACGGTCAAACTGGGAGAGTTGGTCGGGTTCAAGAACGTCTACGATCTGGCGAAGCGTGCGGGCCTCAGCATGGATGTCCGGCCGACTCCGGCAATCGCTCTCGGAGCAGCCGACGCGACTCCGATCGAAGTGGCCAGCGCTTACACCATGTTTCCGAGCCGAGGTGTGGCCTCAAAGCCCGAATGGGTAAATATGATTCGGAGCAACAAGGGCCAGGTAATCTACGAAGCTAAATCCGACCGCCGAGCCGTGCTCGACCCTCGCATCGACTACCTGATGATCAGCATGATGCAGGAGGTCATGCGCAGCGGAACCGCCGCGGGTGTGCGGTCGCGAGGCTTCACCCTTCCTGCCGCCGGAAAGACTGGCACTTCGCGGGATGGCTGGTTCGCCGGATTCACCTCCAAGCTGGTGTGCGTCGTGTGGGTAGGCTTCGACGACTCAAAGGATCTCGGCCTTGAGGGAGCCAAATCAGCATTGCCGATCTGGACCGAGTTCATGAAGCGCGCGCATCAACATCGCGCGTACCGGAACGTCAGTGACTGGGATGCTCCCGATGGAGTAGTTAGCGTGGACATCGACCCCACCACCGGTCAACTCGCCACCGCTGGTTGTCCTGCAGCAAAGGCAGAGTACTTCGTTTCGGGAACGCAACCTGTGGAATTGTGCCGACTCCACGGCGGCGGCGCGACGCAAGTTGCCGGTTGGGAAACAGCCCCAGCTCCGACGGTAAACGTGAAAGCAAATGCGCAGCCGAATGCCCCTCCGGCGGCTCCGGGCATTCGTACGGCGCGCGCCGGAACACCCGTCTCACCCGAAGCGTCTGTTGAGGTGACGCCTCCTCAAACCCCGCCTGCGCCGAAGAAAGAAGAGAAAAAGGGCTTCTTTGGCAAAATTCGGGACATCTTCAGGTAGGGTCCGCAGACCACGTTACAGGCCTCGAGTTTTCGGATATATTGTACTGAGGAGGCCCACATGGTTTCCGGTACAACATTTGCAGTTCTCATCGCAGTCACTTCGGTTACCCTACCAGCGCCAAAACGCAGTTCAGGCTTTCAACGATCCACGCTCAAGTTCCGCATTACCAGCAGCCTCACACGAGGCCAGTGAATATCACCCCCGAGATGCGGGGAGACATTCTGATGGCCCGCAAGATGTATCGCGAGGCCGTCGAGGCCTACAGCGAAGGTCCTCACGACTCGGCTGTCCTGGCGAATAAAATTGGTATTGCATGGCACCAGATGATGAATCTGGAACAGGCCCGACGCGAGTACGAACGGGCCGTCAAGCTCAATCCAAAATACAACGAGGCAATCAATAATCTCGGCACCGTCTACTATGCGCGCAAGAGCTATCGTCGCGCGGTCAGTCAGTACAATAAGGCCCTGAAGCTTGCTCCGGAATCCGCTTCGATTTACAGCAATCTTGGAACAGCCCAGTTTGCGCGGAAGAAATACAAAGAAGCGGCGGAGTGTTATGAGAAAGCTCTGTCCCTTGATCCCGACGTCTTTGAGCATCGCAGTTCGCAGGGCGTTCTACTGCAGGAGCGCAGTGTCCAGGAACGTGCAAAGTTCCATTATTATCTGGCTAAGACCTACGCAAAAGCAGGAGCCGTAGACAGAGCACTCCTGTACATGCGGAAGTGTCTTGAAGAAGGTTTCCAGGACCGCAAGAAGTTCCGGGAAGAACCAGAGTTCGCGAAGCTGCAGGATAACGAAGACTTCCGGCAGCTCCTTGCGATGGAGCCGCGTGTTCTCTGACGGTCGCAGGATCAATCGAAGCACAATCTCGTTTTCCGTTGCCGCTGTTCTCCTTGCGGCGGATTGTTCGCGTGCGCCACAGCCCACGCCTCAAATCGTTGCAGTCGTCCCTTTTGAAGGTTTGGCTCCCGAAGCAAATGCGCTTTTGGGTCGAGAAGTCGCGTACGTCGCAGTTGCCGAACCGAGGGCAACAAGGCAATCCGAGTCATTCCCGCCGCTACCCTCGGAGACGCGCGCAATTCCGGCGCCACTCAGGTTCTCACAGGCTGGTACGGTGTTCGGAACGGGACGGCACAGCTGCACGGAACGCTCCGCGACCTCACCAGCGGAAGAGTAGTCCGGACCTTCGAAACAAGCGGTGCGCCTTCAGACTACGCAAAGCTCGGCGAGACGGTAGCAAAGGAGACGGGAGCTGCCATACACAAATGGCCGCAGCCTCGGCTAGAAGCGTTCGAGCTTTATATCAAAGCGCTCGGTTCAACAACACCAGCGGAACAGAGACAAATGCTTGAGCAGGCAGTTGACGCTGATCCATCGTTCGGCGCAGCACAGCTGGCTCTCATTGAAATCCAGGTGCGTGCGAACGACCGTCCGGCGGCTGAAGCACAGTTGGCAAAAGCAAGTTCAGCCCGATTCGATGCTCCCGAGCAGGCTAGATTTGATCTGATTCGGGCACAGCTTGCCGGCGACGGCAAAGCGGCTGTAGCCGCACTGAGAAACATCGCAGCCTCGGGTATCGCGGATGTTCCCTCTTTGAAAGGACTGATGCAGGCGGAGATCACGCAACAGGAGCTCCAGTCAGCCGCTCAGACGGCGTCGCGGATTCTGGAACTGGCCCCTGATGACGAGCAAACTCTAAACGAACGAGCGTATCTGTGGGCGATGGCCGGTGATCTGGAGCAAGCGCGCAAAGCGCTCGCCGACTACGCCGCTAAATACCCAAACGCGCCGAATACGTACGACAGCACCGGCGAGATTCTTTTCTACTTCCGACGCTATGATGAGGCTACAGGCCAGTTCGCAAAAGCATACGACTTAAACCGAAACTTGACCGCAGAACCCTTTCGCGCCGCGCTGTCACTTCATCTCGCCGGGAAAACGGATCAGGCCGACGCTACCCTTAAGCCTCTGCTGGATCAGCTGAATTCGACCAAAGCGGCCGAAGTCGCGATGGTCCGAAGTCTTTGGGCTTATGTCTCGGGTCGTTCAGCCCAGTGGCCATCGACGACAGCCGGCATGGCTATGAATTCTCTGGCAACACTCGCATCCGGCGATCGCTCGACAGCAGCAGGACTGGCCCAAAAAGCTCGAACGGCAGCCCGGGACGCCAGCGAAGCGAATCTGAGCGGTATCGCTGCATTCCTTTCACAACCGAGCGCGAGTCCTCAGGACTGGACCCAACGAGTATCAGGCGTAATCAAGGATCCGGGACAGGAAGCTGCGAAAGCAGAGCTGCTTGGATGGGCTCTGTTTCTCGATTCTCATTTCGCAGAAGCGGCGGAAGCGTGGCAGTCGGGACTAACTCGCGTTGCGGCACTTACACCGACATACAACCAGTTCCGAATGGCTGCAACGTGTGCAGAAGTCAAGGCGGGAAACGCCGCTGCAGCCCGCAAACTCACGCCTTACGGCTGGCTTCCTCCAAGTGGTCTCCAGCCTGGCCTCTCGGCGCTGCTTCATCGCATGATGCCGGAGTTGCGCGCGAAGTTTTGAATCGATGGCTCGCAACTTTCGTTTTCGCGCCGATGTGTGGCTGGTCACCATTGCACCGATCGCAGCGATCTTCTGGTTGCTTTTCTACTTCGGGCGTGATCTGCCACTTACACCGACGCGCGCGTTAGGTTACGTTCTGCTGATTACAGGGATCGTGATGCTCACGATTGCTCGCTTCAATTTAGGGAACTCGTTCTCGGTCGAAGCTAAAGCGAAAGAACTTGTTACTACCGGGGTTTATTCCAAAATCCGGCACCCGGTATACGTGTTCAGTGCTGTCGCACTCGCGGGCTCGGCTCTCGTTGCAGATCGGCCGCTCCTGTTGATTTTGTTGATCCCTCTCGCTGCTATCCAGATCCGCCGTGCACGCCATGAAGAGGCTGTGCTTGAGGCTGCGTTCGGCGAAAGATATCGAGAATATCGCCGCAATACCTGGCTATAACTGAACTCACAGAGGGCTCTCGGCGCTGAACGATGATGTCGATAACCGCGTTGACCACAGGGTTGCTATAAGCCCGATTGCCGCAGCGGCGGACAGCCATATCGCTGGCATGGCCTTATTACCCGTGACCTCGATCAGCCAGGTGGCAATCATCGGAGTAAACCCGCCGAAAAGCGCGGTCGCCAGACTGTAGGCAAGTGAGAAGCCGCTCGCACGGATGGATGCAGGCATAATCTCCGTCAGGTAAACAACCATCGCGCCGTTGTAGCCTCCGTAAACGAACGAGAGCCAGAGTTCGACCGCCAGCATTCGCGAGAACGATACCGATGAGGCCATCCAGGAAAGCGCCGGATACGCCGTCAGCAGGGCCAGAACAGTAAAACTGATTAGCAGGTGCCGCCGGCCAACGCGGTCCGATAAAGAACCCATCACAGGCAGCCAAATGAAATTGGAGATGCCGACGCACAGAGTGATGAGGAGGGCGTCATACTCAGTTAACCGCAGCATGCTGCGGCCATAGGTAGGCGTGTATGCGGTGATCAGGTAAAAAGCGACCGTCGTCATCGTGACCATCATTGCCCCGGCTACGATGATGCGCCAGTTGGCAGTGAGCGTCTCCAGGACTTCACGGAGCGGCGGATGGTGTTGGCGCCTTTGGAACTCTTCTGTTTCGGACAGTTTTCGACGGATTAGAAACAGAGCCGGTATCAGGAAACATCCCGCGACAAGTGGAAGACGCCAGCCCCAACGGTCCACCTGCTGCTGGTCCATGAAAGCATGAAGAACAACGCCGGACAACGCGGCCGTGACTACCGCGACCTGCTGACTCGCCGACTGCCAGCTAACGTAGAAACCCTTTCGTCCGGTGGTTGCAATTTCGGACAGGTAGACCGACACCCCGCCCAATTCGGCGCCTGCCGAGAAACCCTGGATCAGACGGCCCAGCAAAATGATGACGGGCGCTGCAAGTCCCATCATGTCCCACCCAGGAGTGGCCGCGATCGACACCGTCCCCACGGACATCAGCCCAAGCGTCAGGATCAGACCCTTACGACGTCCGTGTCTGTCAATGTAAGACCCAAGCACGACCGCACCCAGCGGCCGCATAAGAAATCCCGCACCAAACGTTGAGAACGAGAACATCAGGGAGGCAAACTCGCTTGTTTTTGGAAAGAACGTCCGACCGATCGCCGCGGCATAGTACCCGAAGACCATGAAATCGTACATTTCCAGGAAATTGCCCGTGGAGACGCGAATTATCGATTTGATCTTTTCGCGGCGCTCGCTCGACGTCATGGTGTCTGATTCCTGAGGTCAGGAGTGGGCGGAAGGAAGAAGCCGTTCTCGCAGCGGGTTACGAAAGACTCAGCAGTTGCCGAATCTCAGGTTTATCGAGATCCTGTTTTCGCACAGCGACGGCTGCAAGATCCAGACGCTTCTGCGGTGTTTCACCTCGCAGCTTCTGGACAACGGTCCGCACTGCTTCATAGCCCATCTTGTGCGGATCCTGCACAATCAGCGCCTTGATTGCTCCGCCTCGGAGATCGTTAATCAGTGCATCACTGGCATCGAAGCCGACGAGAGTCACTTTGTCGTTCAACCCCCGTGAACTGATCGCAAGGGCGGCACCGAGTGTACTCGGCTCTGACGAGGCAAAGATTCCGTTGATATCTGAATGTGCGGTCAACAGGTTTTCGGCAGCGGCTCTCGATTTGGACGGATCCGACATCCCGAACTGTTCACCGATGATTTTGATAGCCGGGTAATTCTTTGTGATGACTTCGCGGAACCCATTCTCGCGATCCATCGTTGACGCGCTTCCAGGTGCATGCGAGACCATTGCGACCACACCTTTGCCCTGCAGAAGGTCAGCAAGAGTCCGGGCAGCCAGACGGCCCCCCTCGACGTTGTCCGTCGCCACATAGGCGGTGTAGTCGTCGATGTCGAGACCGGAGTCGAAGACAGTAACAGGTATTCCGGAAGCGATGGCTCGTTCCACCGATGAGACAAGAGCCTGTTTCTGCGCTGCTGCGATAGCGATACCGTCAACTCGTTGCGCCACCATCGACTCGACGATCTGAATCTGGCGAGCGATGTCTGTCTCAGCAGGAGCGCCATTCCACAACACGTCAACATTAAATTCTTTTGCCGCGCGATCGGCGCCCTCGTGAACTGCGATCCAGAAGATCGACTGGGTAGATTTCGGAATTACAGCAATCCGTTTCCGGCGATCTCCACGACAGGATGCGAGCACCGCTCCGGTAAGAGTAACGGAGAATTCGCGTCTACTGAGCACACCAGCCGCCGTCGATCAGAATGTCGGAACCTGTTATAAATCCGCCTGCCTCCGAACACAGAAACAGCGCCAGCGAGCCAATATCTTCGACGTTCCCCCAGCGGCCGACGGGAATCTTCGATACGAACTGCGCATTCACTTCGGGATTATTCAGCAGTGGAAGATTCATCTCAGTCGCAAACGGCCCTGGGCTGATGCCAACTACGGTGATGCCTTCGCCGGCAAGCTCCAGCGCGACCGCCCTCGTCAATCCGAGTAGTCCTGCTTTGCTCGACGAATAGGCAGCGCGGCCCGGAAGGGAGATATGGCTCATGATCGAAGTCATGTTCAGGATCCGTCCGTAGCCTGTTCCCTTCATGTGCGGAACGAAAGAACGACACGTGAGGAATACTGCGGTCAGGTTCGTGTCAATAACCGACTGCCATTCGGCCAGCGTAAAATCCGTGATGTTCTTGCGACAGTTCACGCCCGCGTTGTTGATCAGAATGGCGATCCTGCCCTGCTTCGCCGATACCTCCTGCTCCAGCCTGTGGACGTCCGCCTCTTTCGTTACGTCGGCCTGGTACGCCTCCGCCGATCCGCCGTTCGAGCGGATCAGTTCGGCAGTTTCGCCGAGCTTTGCCGCATCTCGTCCCACCAGCGCGATAGGCGCCCGCGCGCCGGCGAGCGCAATCGCCATGGCTCTTCCGAGGCCTCGCGAGCCGCCAGTGACCAGCGCGAGCTTACCGCTGAGATCTATTCCTGTCATTTACTTTCCCGCAGCTTCGAGGATGTAGTCAGCTACCGTTTGAGGGCGATCCACGTTGTGCATGCCGAAGGCGCCGCTCTCGCCCGCTGTCTCCAGCGAGATCGTACCGAGCCCAAAAATCCGCTCCATCACAGACTGATCAACGCGCACGTTTTGGAGATTCCTGAGGTCAATTGTTCGTGTGGTCTTACGCAACAAGCCGGTCTCGTACCGAAGTCTCCCGGCTGTGATCGTCAGAACCGTAAAGTGCTGGCGTATGTGCTGGACAATGGCCCAGATAAAGAACGGGAGGCAAAGCAGGAGCAACCATTCACTTCGATTCGTGCCGTTGTTGTTATAGAAGAACGCGACAGCGAGTACAAGAAACCCCACGTAGTACCACGGTCGAACGAGTTTCGTGCTGGGACGGACCTGAACCGCGGTTGGCGACGAAGGCACAGACTTACCGGGCTGACTCAAGCCGCCATTGTACTGCATGGCAGGCCTGTGCCGTCGCCTTTTCGCTATCTTCTATGTGCTACCAGACCCGGCATGCGTTTGCGCCGCGAACCATTGGCTGACCTTCCGTACAGCTGAACGCCTTCCAGAACTCCGGCATGTTTGAGACAGTTCCGTTTACGCGGAAACGGCCCGGCGAATGCGGATCCGTCAATGCTCTCCGGCGCGCTTCTTCCGGTGTCATCGACTCGCACCAGACCTGAGCGAACCCAAGGAAGTAACGCTGCTGCGGAGTAAAACCGTCGAGTTTGTCTGCGTTCTGGCTCTGGAGCGTTGACATCAGCGCCATGAGACCGATGCGAGCACCGCCGTTGTCAGCAGTGTTTTCGCCCAGCGTCAGCTTGCCGTTCAGATGAAGATCGGCCGTGCTGGTGAAGTCACTGTACTCCTTGTCGATGCACGAGGCGCGTTCCTCGAATGCCTTTCCATCTGCGGCCGTCCACCAGTCTTTCAGATTCCCTTCGGCGTCAAATTTTCGCCCCTGGTCATCGAAGCCATGCGTGATTTCGTGACCAATCACAGCGCCGATACCGCCATAATTGACAGCGTCGTCCAGTTTCGGATCGAAGAATGGCGGCTGCAAAATGCCCGCCGGGAAATTAATACTGTTTTCTGCCGACATGTAATAAGCATTGACGGTCGGAGGTGTCATGCGCCATTCCTTCGGATCGGGAGCTTTTCCGACCTTCTCCAGACGCCGACGCTCGTCGAATGCATTCGATCGAAGACTGTTGCCGAAGTAATCTCCCGGCTTAATCTGGAGCTTCGAATAGTCGATCCACTTCTCCGGATATCCGACTTTGTTCTGAATTGCATGTAACTTCTCGAGAGCTCGCTTCTTGGTTTCGTCAGTCATCCAGTCAAGTGTGGTGATGTCGCTCGCGAGTGCTTTCTCAAGGTTCGCAATCATCACAGCCATGCGCTGCTTTGCTTCCGGCCCAAACGCAATTTCCACATACTTCTGTCCAAGCGCTTCGCCCAGATCGGTGTCCACCGCCGTAACGCAGCGTTTCCAGCGAGGTTGCATCTCCTTGATTCCCTGCAGCGTGCGTCTCGTAAAATCGAAGTCTTCTTCCTCGAACGCCTGGGGTAATGCTGCCGCCTGGGAATTGACAACGTGCCAGATCAAATACGTCTTGATGTCCTCGAGGCTCGTATCCTGGAAAATCTTGTCGAAAGCTTTGAAGTAATCAGGGTTCTGAACGTTGATGCGCTCAACTCGTGGCAGACCCATCGAATGCGCAAAGCCCAACCAATTGAATGATGGCGCGAGTGCAATGAAGGCCATCGTCTCCGTGGGATGGTTTCGCAACTGTGGATTACGGCGGGATACTCGATCCGCAGCGGGCTTCGCGAGCGCTGTTTCGAGTGACAGGACGCTCCTGGATGCGGCAGCAGCCTTGACCTGCGGATATCCAAGCAGTTCAAACATCTTCTGAACGTGAGCCACGTATTTGTTTCGGATATCAACCGACTTTGCGTCATCCTTCAGGTAATAGTCGCGGTCCGGCAAAGTAAGCCCGCCCTCGACCGTGTGTACGATCGTGAGTTTCGAATTGTTGAAATCCGGCCCAGCCCCGACACCAAAAAAGACCGATAGCTTTTCAAGCTGAAGTTTGCCAACAACTTCGCCGACGTCCTTTTTGTCCCTGATGCCGTTGATCTGCTGCAGATAAGGCTTGAGAGGCGCGGTACCGCTCTTCTCAATACTGGCCGTGTCCATGCACGCCTGGTAATAATCCCCGATCTTCTGCTCAATTGCAGAGCGAGTGGTCTTCGCTGAGCTGGTCTCGAGTACATCCTTAAGGATTTGCTGGTTGTGAGCTAATAACATGGAAAACTGGCCCCAGCGCGAATACTCAGGCGGAATGGGATTACTCTTGATCCAGTTTCCACAGGCGTACTGATAGAAGTTCGTACATGGATCGGCCGTCTTGTCCATGTTGTTGATATTGAAGCCGAGCTGAGCCATCAACGCCGACGAACCGATTGCCGCAACAATAAGTATGCGTTTCAATTTTGAAGTAAGCTCCTTCCGTGAGGTCTTTACCAAACGCGGCAGGCGTTCTCGCCGCGTACCATCGGCTGTCCGACGGTGCAACTGAAC
This sequence comes from Bryobacteraceae bacterium, assembly GCA_963794765.1. Taxonomy (GTDB): domain Bacteria; phylum Acidobacteriota; class Terriglobia; order Bryobacterales; family Bryobacteraceae; genus JAWXCM01. The sequence continues at coordinate 342,715 of CAWCGC010000022.1, forward strand.
GCTTTCTGAAACTCGGGCAGGTTTGACACAACACCATTCACCCGAGCCTCTGCAAATGCATGGGGATCAGTCTGCGCTCTGAGACGGGCCGCCTCCGGACGATCGTTCTCGCACCAGATCTGGCCGTAGCCGAGGAAGAATCGCTGCTCCGGAGTGAAGCCGTCCTGCTTCGGGAGCGTTCTGCCGGCGAGCGTGTTCATCAGCGCCATATGCGCAATTCTGATGCCTCCGTTGTCGGCCGTGTTTTCGCCGAGCGTGAGCTTTCCGTTCAGCTTCACATCGTCCGTGGCCGTAAACTGGCCATATTCTTTGACGAAACATTCCGTGCGGCGCTGGAATTCTTTCAGGTCCTTCTCGGTCCACCAGTTGTCGAGATTGCCCTTTGCGTCGAACTGACTACCCTCATCGTCGAAACCGTGCGTCAACTCGTGGCCGATCACTGCACCTATTCCGCCGAAGTTGACAGCATCATCCATCTTGTTGTCGTAAAACGGTGGCTGAAGAATTCCGGCAGGGAAGTTGATGTTGTTATTCTGCGGATCGTAGTATGCGTTAACAGTCGGCGGCGTCATGTCCCATTCCTTCTTGTCAACAGGCTTACCGATCTTTGCCATCTGTCTCCGGAACTCGAACGTCTTTGCGCGCAGATTGTTCCCGAGCATGTCACCCTTCCGGATATCCACGGTGCTGTAGTCGCGCCATTTTTCCGGGTAACCGATTTTGTTCGTGATGGCGTGCAGCTTTTCGAGAGCTTTTTTCTTTGTCTCCGGGGTCATCCAGTCGATCGCCTGAATATCCTGACCCAAGGCTTTCTCGAGGGCCTGAACCATCGCGAGCGTCCGCTCTTTGCCCTGCTCTCCGAACGTTACCTCCACATATTTGCGGCCCAGAGCTTCGCCCAGATCGATATCAACGTACGCAACACAACGCCGCCACCGAGGTCGCTGTTCTTTCTGACCTGTCAGTGTCTTCGCGTAGAAATTGAAATTTTCCGTCACGAACGGTTCCGGCAGAAACCGGGCGGCATCATGAAGAACATGCCACGTCAGGTATGACTTGATGTCGGCGAGGCTGGTGGACTGAATCACAGACTCGACGGCTCGCAAAGCGTCAGGAACAGCAACGTTCATCGACGGTTGATTCGCGCCGACAACTGTCAGGTACTCCGGCCATCGAATCGAGGAAGTCAAAGACTCCAGCTCCTTCGCCGGAAGCCGGTGATAAACCTTCTGGGGATCGCGCCGCGCCGTTACGTCGAGATGTCCTTTGGCCAGAGCGGTTTCCATTTGCAGAATCATGTCGGCCGTCTTTTGTGCGCGGTCGGCGGGAACACCCGACAACACCAGCATCTTCGCCACATGGCCGACATAGCCGTGGCGAATCTCGACAGACTTGGCATCTGTCTTGAAGTAATAGTCCTTCTCGGGCAGCCCCAGGCCGCCCTGATCGAGTTGTGCGATTACCTCGGCGGAATTTTTGAAATCTTGCCCCGAACCAACACTGAAGAATACGTTGATGTCGATCGCATGCAGGTGCGCGATCTCCGCCGTTAACGCCTGCTTATCTTTCAGTTCCTGTATGCGCTGCAGTTCCGGCTCAAGCGGCTTTAAGCCCTGCTGATTGATGCCGGGTACATTCATGCAGGACTCGTAGTAGTCCCCGATCTTCTGCTCTATAGATGAACGATTCTGTTTAGCACTGCTGGTCTCAAGAATGTCTTTGAGGACTTTCCGATTACGTTCGTCGAGTTCGCTGAAGCGTCCCCAAGTGGCCTGATCTGCCGGGACCGCGTTCGCTTTGAGCCATCCGCCACAAGCATATTGATAGAAATTGACACAGGGATTCGCCGATCGATCGATCGCTTCGGGACTGAATCCGGCCTGAGCGAGGGCGGTTGCCGCACAAGCTATCGAGAGGAGGAGGGTTGTCGCTAATTTCATATCTTTTGTCAAAGCACCGCGAGACTGATTTCAATTTACCGCAGAGCCTTATTGTGCAGCATACGCCGTAAGACACCCGTTCACTCACGGTTGCGCTCCGATTTGCAGGCCCTTTGACGGCTACAATGACTTGCATGAAAAGGAACGCGACAGCAGTCTGGAAAGGTGATCTGAAAGGCGGAAAAGGCGCAATCAGTACCCAAAGCGGAGTTCTGGATCAAACCCAGTATTCGTTCAGCACACGCTTCGAAAACGGCAAAGGCACAAACCCGGAAGAACTCGTAGCTGCCGCACATGCCGGCTGCTTTGCGATGGCACTGTCCATGATGCTCGGTCAGGAGGGCATGACCGCGGATAATATCGAGGCAAAAGCCACCGTATCTCTCGATCAAAAAGATGGAGGTTTTGCTGTTACATCGAGCCACCTTGACGTGAAAGTGAAGATTCCGGGCGGCGACAAAGCAAAGTTCGAGCGCGCCGCTCAGAATGCGAAAGCAGGTTGCCCGATATCGAAGCTGCTGAATGCGGAGATCACAATGGACGCTCAGCTCGAAAGCTGAACACTTACACGTTAGCTGGACGACGATAGGCGGAGTTCAGGTATGACCTGGACTCCTTCCCGGGATCGGTTTCCGGACCCAGCTTGTAAGCTTCCCGATATGCGGTTTGCGCGGATTTTCGGTCACCCTTCAGGTCGTAGCACTGTCCCAGACGCATCCACGCCATTACAGCCGTGTGGGGGTCCAGCACCGACGTGTTTGGAGTGACTCGCTTCAGGTTTGAGATTGCCTCGTCGTAGTCGCGGTACCAAAACAGCAGGTTGCCCCAATAGTAGTAAACCTTCTCGATGGGTAAGGCAGCAAGAGTGGGATCACCAGCCTTCTTTTCTGCCTCTATACTCTGCAAGACTTCCACCGCCGGCTCCTTTTGACCTGCGTCACTGTACATCTGCACCTGCTCGAGACGAAACAGGTAATTCCGGGGGAAACGCTGGCTCAGACTGCGCACGAGCGGAAGCGCGTCCATTGGCCGACGTTCGCGGCGGTAGATGGCAGCCAGCATCACGCGGGCGTCATACCGGTTGGTTCGCGCCTGCTCGGAAACCAGCTTGACGATGCGAATGCCCCCCTCGCGGTCGCCTTTGTATCCAGCCAAAAGACCGAGCGCCCGGATATGCCATGGAAGGCTGCCAACCAGGTACTCATAAAGTCCCTCCACGAGCCTGCAATCGACATCGTCGGGCCGAAGCTGCGCGACCTGGTTGTGCATCTTTCGCGCGTTATTCGAGTCTTTAAGCGCGTCCATCCATGCTTTCCGAACCAGGTAGTTGTAATTCGCGCGGAGAGCGTAAGCGACACCCATCGCATACTGCGCGTCCGCGTCCTTCGGGTCCTTCGCGATCCGGGTTTCTCCGAGTTGCAGCGTGCGTCTGATGCAGTCATCGAACTCCCGGGCAACGGCAGGACTAGGCTGCATCTTCTCGCGACGGACAAACGGATTTGATCCGCTAACTAACTCACTCTCGAGTGCTCCTGCCCGAAACATTTCCGAGTACAGAAGTCCCTGAGCCAGGTGGTTCCACGACTCGGGGTTGTTCGGCTCTTTCAGAGTCTCCGCCCGAAAATCGGTAATGGCTTGGGGGTATTCGAGGTTGTAGAAGTGCTCGAACCCCGGTGAAAGCGGCGGATCGGGTGATGCCGCTTCGAGCCGGATGACTCCCAGGCAAAGGAATACCAGTGCCAGTGTCACCCGCAAGTCACTGACTCCTTCAGACGTCCAAGTGCCCATAGAGCATGCGTACGCACGACCTCATCGCTGGATTGCGCGAGCGACTCGAGCAGTTCGGTGTGCTCGTCAGAGCCTGAATTGCCCAGCGCCACAGCGACGTTCCGAAGCAGGCCCTGATATTTCGTCCGCCACACAGGTGTCTGCCTGAACCGTTCACGGAATTCGTTCGGCGACAGGATGGCGAGCTCTTCCAGACTCGGAGAGTCGGACCACTCCGCCGCCAACGGAGCCTTGCGGTTCCATGGGCATACCTCCTGGCAGATATCGCATCCGAACGCCAAATCCCGGGTGGCAGGCCGAAGCTCGTCCGGAATGCCGCCTTTCAGCTCAATAGTCAGGTACGAAATGCAACGACGCGAATCGAGCTCTGTCCGCAGCCCTCCTGCCTGGATCGCGTCCGTAGGACACGCGTCGATACAGCGTGTGCATGATCCGCATCGATCCGGCGCCGGAGTTGGCGACGACGGAATTCTGAGAGATACGAGCATCTCGGCGAGGAACAGATACGACCCGAATTGCTGATTGATTAAGCAGGTGTTTCTGCCGATCCAGCCAAGACCGGCGGCTCTTGCCAGCGATCGTTCCAGCAGTGGAGCCGTATCGACACAAATGCGGTACTCGAACTCGCCTGCTTCATCCCTGAGTCTTGCTGCGAGCACTTCGAGGTCCCTGCGCAGCACGTCGTGGTAATCAGGCGTACGCGCATAACGCGCGACTGGTCCGGACTCCGGCACGTTATACAGGCGAGCTACGCAGATTACACTCTGTGCGGATGGCAGCAGATTCCGCGGGTCCTCCCGAAGATTGGCCCGATGGTCCGTTAGATACGACATCCGGCCCGCAAGTCCGCGTGAGACCCAGTCGAGAAACTGATCCGCCTCTGTTCCTCCAGGCGTGGCGGGAGCTACCCCGGCCAGTTCAAAGCCGCACTCGTGCGCCAGGCGCAGGACAACAGCTTCGGAGACTCGACCCACAGTTCTATTTTACGGTCACCCTGTAAGACGAAAGTCGGCGTAAAGAGGGAGATGATCGGATGCAATCAGAGCTTTCGGCGTCCGGTGCAGAGCCACATGCTGCAGGCAGAGGGAGTCATCGTAGTAGATGTGATCGAGGTGCAGGATTGGAAGCAGCCCCGGATAAGTTCGCCTGCCCTTCATGTGAATGCGAATATCGGCGCCGCGAAATTCACATGCCAGCATTCGCGAGACCTGGCCGTGAGTCCACTCGTTAAAGTCACCGACTACGACTCGTGGGCCATTCCCCTCTGCAATACTGCAGAGCTTTGACTCAGATATCAGGCGTGCCTGACGCCGCCGCTCGAGAAATCCAGTCCCGAAGTGAAAGTTGAATAAATGCAACAACACTCCGTTTCCGAGATCGAAATCCACGCGCTGTCCACCCCGTGGCTCGCGTCCGGAAACACTGATATCAAATGTACTCGCGGACGCAGGCGGCAACGCACTCAAAACCGCGTTTCCGTAAGATTGCCCGGACAGCTTTCGCACGGATCCGGGCACAAGATGCATTCCCAGCAACGCACCAAGCTCTTCCGCCTGCCCGGCGAAAATCTCCTGAAGTCCGATCGCCTCCGGCCGGTACTCGGCGATCACATCGGCGATTCGCCGGACCGAAACCTTTCGATCAATTCCCTGACACTTGTGGACATTCCATGTGGCCAGACGTATCACTGCTGCCGCTCTAACAATCGCCCGAACCCCTCGTACGCACGCTCATAGAGCGAACGCCTTCGCCATTCCGCGTACAGCACGGGCTTCGATTCGGCCAGGTCGCGGGCGAAATCCTCTTTCAGTTGAAAGATAACTCCCGGGTCGTTGGTGGCAACATTTAGTTCGTCGTTTATCGAGAAGCTCCGATGGTCGAGGTTGGTCGAGCCGAAAACTGCCCAGGTTGAATCAACTATCAAAACCTTCGCGTGCATCATCGTAGGCTCGTACTCGAAGATTTCCACACCGGCTTTCAGCAATGAGCCCCAGAGACGACGGCTCGAGTGCCGGGTCATGTAGTGATCCGTGTGCTGACCCGGGCAAATGATCCGAATTCGCACGTCGCGTTCAACAATCGCCCGTTCTATCTCTTTCCGGACTCCTTTGTCCGGAAGGAAGTATGGCGTCGCAATCAGGATTTCTTTCTGAGCGGCAGCGAACAGCGTCTGAAACAGCATTCGGGCTCGGGTGGACTGGCCCGTGGAAACACTCGAGTCTACGACGAGCACCGCGGAGTCCGACGGTTTCGAATCGAAGCAGAAATAGGAGTCACCTGTCAGCAGTTCGCCGGAAGCCTCCAAATAGTTTTCGACGAAGGTCGCCTGCAGCGCGGCAACGCTGTCTCCCTCGATCCGGAACATCGTGTCGCGCCACCTTCGGTTGCGTGGTGTGTCATACAACCAATGGTCCGCGAACCCAGGTCCGCCGACAAAACCCACCTTGCAGTCCACAATGACGATCTCCCGGTGCGTTCGGCTGTTCAGTCTCGGGAGTTCGTTCCAGCGAAACCCGTGATAAATCTGTACCTCGCCGCCGGCTTCGTCGAGTTCCTCAATCCCGGTAAGCATGAACCGAAAACTCCCGATCGCATCCATGACCAGGTTCACACGAACGCCGTCACGCGCCCGCTCGACGAGTACCTCAATGATCTGATCCGTAACTTTGCCCGGCTGGAAGATGTACGCCTCGATGTTGATGCTTCGTTTTGCCTGCCGAAGGGCGTTCAGAACCGATTCGTAGAACACCTCTCCGTTTGCAAGGACCTCGACGGATGTGCCGCGCCGGATTTCCGAATCCGAAAGCACAGCAAGAGTCTTGAGGAACGTTTCCGAGTCCAGGGGAGCAGAGGGCGGCTCGGAGACTTTATAAGGAAGTGTCGGCTCGAAGAGAGCCAGGAATAAAAGGAAGCTCAGGACCCCAATCGAGATGATAGACAGGATCTCAAAGCCGCTCATCTACGCACTGTGAGTAGGACGCGTTATTGCCCTGGCTGTTACGCGTCTCAGCAAAACAACAATGACTGATGAAAATCAGCATTTGGCCTCGCATGTTAACCTGAAAATTCCCCCTCATGCAGATCGAGAAAGTCTATGAGCCTCAACGGTTTGAGCCATCCTGGGCACAGTGGTGGATCGACCATGGAATCTTCCGCGCAAAGCCGCGGACAGGCTGGCCATACTTTTTCGCTCGTCATTCCGCCGCCCAACGTGACCGGTGTCCTGCACATGGGCCACATGCTGAACCACACCGAAATCGACGTGGTCGTTCGGTGGCATCGCATGCGCGGCGACAACACGCTCTGGCTGCCGGGGACCGATCACGCCGGCATCGCGACGCAGATGGTGGTCGAGCGGCAGCTCGCCGCGGAAGGCAAGACGCGCCATGATCTGGGGCGCGAAGAGTTCGAGAAGCGCGTCTGGAAGTGGAAAGGCGAATCCGGCGGCACCATCAAAAAGCAGATGATCCGGCTCGGGACCAGCTGCGACTGGGATCGCGAGCGCTTCACGCTCGATCCTGGCCTGTCGCGAGCCGTTCGCGAAGTCTTCGTGCGGCTGTAGGAAAAGGGCCTGATTTATCGCGGCGAGTACATGGTGAACTGGTGCCCTCGCTGCCAGACCGCGATCTCCGATCTCGAAACCGTGCACGAGGAGACGCCGGGCCACCTGTGGCACATCGCTTATCCGGTGATCGGCACGCGACGAAAAGCTGGTCGTGGCCACGACGCGGCCCGAAACGATGCTCGGCGACACCGGCGTCGCGATCAATCCGAAGGACGAGCGCTACCGTCACCTTCACGGCAAGAACGGTACGTCTGCCGCTGATGAATCGCGAGATCCCGATCATCCTCGACGAAATGGCCGATCCCGAGTTCGGGACCGGCGTGGTGAAGATGACGCCCGCGCACGATCCGAACGATTTCGAGGCGGGCAAGCGCCACAATCTGCCGATCATCAAGGTGATCGACGAGCACGCGAAGATGACCGGCGCAGGGCGGTGCTTACGCGGGTCTCGACCGATTTGAGGCCCGCAAGCGAATCGTCGCGGATCTCGAGAAGCTCGGGCTTGCTGGTCAAGATCGAAGACCACAAGCTGACCCTCGGACGATGCCAGCGCTGCAGGACGCTCGTCGAGCCGCTGGTTTCGACGCAGTGGTTCGTGAAGATGAAGCCGCTCGCCGAGCCGGCAATACGCGTCGTGGAAGACGGCCGCATCCAGTTCGATCCCGGATCACTGGTCCAAGACTTACTTCGAGTGGATGTACAACATCCGCGACTGGTGCATCTCGCGGCAGCTGTGGTGGGGCCATCGGATTCCGGCGTGGCATTGCGCGCAATGCGGTCACATCACCGTCGCCCGCGAAGAAGTCCAGCGCGTGCGCAACATGCGGCTCGACGAGCCTGAAGCAGGATCCGGATGTGCTCGATACCTGGTTCAGCTCGGGTCTGTGGCCGTTCTCGACTCTCGGCTGGCCGGATCAAGACGGACGATCTCGCGACCTTCTATCCGACATCGCTGCTGATCACGGGCTTCGACATCCTGTTCTTCTGGGTCGCGCGCATGATCATGCTCGGCCTCGAGTGCATGGGCGACGTTCCGTTCCGGCAGGTCTACATTCACGGCCTGGTGCGCGATGCCGAAGGACAGAAGATGTCGAAGACCAAGGGCAACGTCATCGATCCGCTTGAGGTGACCGAGAAGTACGGAACAGATGCGGTCCGTATGGCGCTGATGATGGGCGCGGCTCCGGGTACCGACATTTCCATCGGCACGGATCGTATCGAAAGTGCTCGCGCCTTCGCAAATAAGATCTGGAACGCTTCGCGGCTGATCTTCATGCGAATGGAGGCGTCGGAAGTGGACCGCTGGCTTCCGCGCGAACTCGACTGCTGTCTGCCAAACGCCGAAGAAGCAAGTCTTGAAGTGCCGCTGGAGGACCGCTGGATCTTCAGCCGCCTGAATCGCTGTGCCGAGGTCGTCAATCGCGCCGTCGAGCAGTATCGTTTTCATGAAGTCGCCCAGACGTTGTGGGCGTTCTTCTGGCATGAGTTCTGCGACTGGTATCTCGAACTGAAGAAGCTCCGGCTCGAAGACGGTTCCGGCATCAACTCGAACTGGCGGAATCTGCTGACGGTGTATGAGATGGCGCTCCGGCTGCTGCATCCTGTGATGCCGTTTCTTACCGAAGAGCTGTGGCAGCGGCTTGCATCCGGATGTGAAGATCGACCGCAGTCAATTGCGCTGGCGCACTACCCGCAATACAATCCGCACGCGGCAGCGCCAGATGCCGAGCAGGAGATGAGCGTCCTTCAGGACATCATTACGTCTATCCGGGAGGTGCGCGCCGACCTGAAGATCGATCCCAAAGCGACTGTTGAGGTCGTGCTTGCCGTAAGTCCGGCGGCTCGTGATCTCGCGTCTGAGCAGCGACTGCCGATTGAAAAGCTTGGCAGCGTGAGGCTTACAGTTGTGGACTCCACAGATGGAGTCGAAGGGGTGAAGCGCTCCACTCCGGCATTCGATCTCGTCGTTCAGGTTTCCGCCGAGCAGGCGGCAGTTCATCGCTCACGTGTGCAGAAGGAAATCGCCAATCTGGAGAAGCTCATCGCGAACTCCGAACGGCAGCTCAACGACGAAAAGTTCATGAGCCGGGCACCCGTGCACGTCGTCGGGACCATCCGTGAAAAGATGTCGGAGTATCAGGCCTCAGCTCGACAAGTTTCGGCAGTCATTACAATGAGTGCCCCTTCAAACTCGTGGGATCATCCCGAGACTCGAGAGCTGATCCAACTCGCGCTCCGGGAGGATATCGGAGGAGGCGATGTAACGAGCGAAACCTGCATCCCCGCTGAGAGGATGGCCCGTGGTCGTTTCTTCGCGCGCGAGAACTGCGTCGTTGCAGGGATTGAGCTGCTGCCCCTTTTGTACGAACAGCGTGGCGGTATCGAGTCACTCGAACTGCTTGCTCGAAGTGGCGATTCTGTCCCGTTAGGCTTACCAGTAGTGCACGTTCGCGGCCGCGCGCGGACGCTGCTCGAGTGCGAACGAACGGCTCTGAATTTCATCCAGCGGCTGAGCGGAGTAGCGACTCTGGGCCGCCGCTACTCGGAAGCCGTGGCGCATACGTCGTGCAGGGTCCTCGACACCCGGAAAACGACGCCTGGGTTCCGCAGACTGGAAAAACTTGCCGCCGCCGCCGGCGGTGTGACGAATCATCGAATGGGGCTCTTCGATGCGGTTCTGATCAAGAACAATCACATCACAGCAGCCGGTGGCGTGACGGCCGCCCTTGAAAGATTTCGGAACACCACACTTCCGGTCGAAATCGAAGTTCGCTCACGTACCGAACTGGACGACGCGCTCGCAGCCGGGGCAAAGCATTTGCTGCTGGACAATCTCACACCGGAGGAAGCCCGCGAGTGGATCTCTTACATCGCAGGTCGCGCAACTGTCGAACTTTCAGGCAATATCTCTCTCGAGACCGTCCGAACGTATGCCGAAACAGGCGCTGACTTCGTTTCCAGTGGTGCCATTACACATCAGGCACGATCGGTGAATTTCAACTTCCGCGTTGAACTGGATTGAACCCGCTTGCAAGCACAGATCTTCCGTTTCGAACGGCTCGACTCCACCATGGTCCGTGCCGCACAGATGGCGGGCGAAGGTACGCCTGACGGCACCGTAATCGTCGCCGAGGAGCAGACCGCGGGTCAGGGCCGGTTCGGCCGCTCATGGCACTCAGAACCGGGAGCCGGACTGTACTTTACGCAAATTCGCCGGCCGAAGCTCGATCCAGTTCGCCTTCCCGTCGCGACCCTTGCTTTGGGTCTCGCTGTTAGCAGTGCCATCGCTCAAACCTCCGGTATCGCAGTCGATCTCCGCTGGCCCAACGATGTGCTCATCGGAATGAAGAAGTGCGCCGGCATCCTGGCTCAGCTATCCGAGGGCGTTTTGCTCATCGGGGTTGGGATCAACGTGAACCACACTACATTCCCCGCGGACCTGATACCTATCGCGACCAGCCTCAGTATCGCTTCCGGCAGGCAATATGATAGGGAAACTCTCCTGCTGAATATTCTGGACGCAATGAATCGCGAGATGAGCATCCTCATCGAGCAGGGTCCCGAACCCGTAATCCGCGCCTTTACGGCTGCCTCGAGCTACGTCCGGGGCAGGCGCGTCGTCGTCGAAGATGGACACTCTGTCATACGTGGAACTACCGACGGTCTCGATGAGGTCGGGTTCCTGTGGCTTCGGCATGACAACGGGACATCCACACGTATACTTGCAGGCGGAGTACGGCCGGATCCATGCTTCTAGCCCTGGATGTAGGAAACAGCAATATCACGATCGGGGTGTTCGATGGCTCTCGTCTGGTTCGCCACTGGCGGTTGCGGACCGTCCACGATCAGACTTCCGATGAATGGGGAATCCTTCTTCGTAACCTGTTCAACCTCGGTGATCTGACACTCGAGGACGTGCACGGCATCATTGTGGCGAGTGTGGTCCCGCCGCTGGATTCGACGCTCGCCAGCATGTCGCGCCGATATTTCCACCGCGAAGCGTTTTTCGTAACCTCTGACATCGACAGCGGCCTGACAATCCTATACGACAATCCGCGAGAGGTAGGCGCGGATCGAATCGTCAACAGCATCGCGGCGTTTGAGAAGTACGGCGGCCCCTGCGTCATCGTTGACCTCGGAACAGCAATCACCTTCGATGCTGTCTCGCAACAGTGTGAGTACCTCGGAGGGCTGATCTGCCCAGGTATCGGAATCTCGGTTCAGGGCCTGTTTACGAAGACCGCCCGGCTGCCTCTGGTCGATTTTCTGCAGCCTGAAAAGTTCATCGGAACGAACACGGTGACCAGCATGCAGTCGGGTCTGTACTATGGCACGATCGGAATGATTGACGGCATTCTCGAACGCCTCCGGGATGAGCTTGGGGCCAATACGGTCCTGATCGCAACAGGCGGGCAGGCCGAACTGATCGTAAACGGTTCACGATTCCTTCGACACGTTGACCCCGACCTCACTCTCGAAGGTCTGCAGCGAATATGGCACCGGAACCAGAAACAATAGGCTGGAACTACTTCAACTATTTCACTGAAGTCGAGGAGCACTTTCAGCGCGCACGAGGCACCGGTCTGTTTCTGATGTCGCCAATTGACTGGGCGCTGGTGGAGAACTGGAAGAACTCAGGCGTTCCTCTCGAAGCGGTGCTCCGCGGCATCGATCATGCTTTCGAGAAATCGCGCACACGCAAACAAAAACACACCCGTAGCGTAAATTCGGTTGCATATTGCGCGCAGGCGGTACAAGAAGAAGCTGACGCTATGGCGGGCAACGTACCAGTCCGGCGCGAACCGGCGAAGCCGCCGTTCCAGCTGGAAGAACTCCGAAATTACCTTCAGCACGCCGCAGGGTTAATTACGGCGCGGCCCGGTTTTGCGGAAATAGGTCACTCCGTCGTCATGCTAGTCGCCAATGTCGAGGAGCACTATCACGATCTGGAGGAACTGGAGCAGCGTCTGACAGCCATTGAGGAGCGAATGTCCGCAATGGTTCGTGCCAGTTGCAGCGATGAAGAGCTTTTTCAGCTCCGCCGCGAATTGGACACGACGCTCAGGCCGTATCGCAGCAAAATGTCCGCAGAACAGATCTCAATGCTGGAGAGGCAGTATCTCGACCGGCGCCTGCAGGAAAAGGCAGGACTTCCCCGTCTGAGCCTCTTCTATTTAGCCTGAAGCCTTGAACGAGGGGAGGCCACCGGCCTTTTTTCGAGTTCTCCGGCAGCACTCCCCTGCGGCCCGCTTCACTACTGCCTGCCTGAGCGCGGACCGTATTCAGATCGGTTGACCACGACCGGCGTGGTCAGGATATGTCAATGTCCCCTCCGCGAAGATTTGCAAGATGCTTGCCAAACCCAAATCGCTGCCCTTTAAAGAGAAAGAAGTCTGTCCAGCGGAGCTGACGGCAGGATTTGCTCGTTACTTTCTTTTCATCCGGTAATCTTCTACTACCGGCATGTTCACCACACGGCACATCTCGAAGAGTCGCGACCGGGAACGTTCGCCGATTACTTCGCTGAGCGTTTTTCCGGCTCTGCTCATGCCCCCGGGAGTCTTGCCCGTGGAGACCAGATGCCCGGCACCCGGGTCCGCGAGATTCGAAGTCGAGATCAAAGGCTTACGGTGGTTGTAGCGATACGTAATGATTTCGGTCACCACATCTTCGACCCAGTCCATGGCACGCCGCGCCCCGAGATCATCCAGGAGCAGAATCTCGACTTCCATGACGCGCCGAAAAGCGTTCTCTTCCGTCGGCCCCGCCTCTTTGCTCCAGCCGCGCTGAATGTCGGTCAGCAATTGCTGATAATCGTAAAACAGCCCGTCGAAACCCTTGCCGATGATCTGCTTCAGCGCGCCGACAGCGAGGTGCGTTTTGCCAGTACCTGGGTTGCCGATCAGAAGCAATCCGGGCTTGTCGACCAACGGGTAATCGCGGGCGTAGCGCCTGACGTCGACAAACGCCTCCGAGAGTGCCTGACGCGCAACAGGATTGTCTGTGGGCAGTTGGAAACTCTCCAGCGACTTGTCCGCGAAGTTTGGAGGAATATTCGCGCTCTCACGCAACCGCCCGACGCGACTTTCGTAAAAACAGGAACATCGTTCCGCGCCGCTGAAGCCGTCGCGGGTCACAACGACATACCCGGTTCCGCTGCATTTCTCACAAGTCGAAGCCACCGCCATACTGCCTATTCCACCACCGCAAGCAGGTCGCCTGCTCCGACGGTATCGCCCTCACGCACACGCACCTGCAACAGGGTCCCGGATTTCGGCGACGTCACCTTATTCTGCATCTTCATCGCCTCAACAACGAGAATCGTCTGCCCGGCTTCTACTTGCGCGCCATCCGACACCAGAATCCGGAGCACACGGCCGGACATACTCGCTTTCAGCGTCTGAACACCATCAGGAGTTACGGCCGACGATTTCGCGAGCGGCACTCTGGGGTCCACTACCTGGACCCGGACGGGTTTCTGGTCAACCAGGTAACCACCTTCAGGTCCTGTGAAAACGGTGTGGGACGCTCCATCGATGACGACCGACCACACTCCGGGCTCAACCTGAACCGCGTCGAAGCGGCCCGTTCGCGTGCCCGCGCGAAATGTGCCGTCATCAGAGATCGAAAGCTCTATTTCACGACCATCCACCCGAACCTTTCGGAACACCATCAAAACTGTAGCATCGGCCTGTTTCACCATGGAGTCGATGCGGTCCATCCGCCGGTTCTGGGAAAAGCTTAGAGACGCGCTCGATCCAAACATGCGTCAGCGGGTAACGAAGCTGGGCATCGTTTTCACCGTTGTCGTGGTGCTGGTCGGGCTCGCTGCGTTCGCTTCTGCGAATAACCTGCTGTTCCTGCTGTTCGCCGCGCTGCTTTCGATCATGCTGATTTCGGGCTTCGTCAGCCGCCTGGGTCTCGCCGGCCTGGAGCTGAACCTCGAAATTCCGTCGCATATCGCCGCCAGACGTCCGGTGAGAGTTCGCGTCCTGCTGCGAAATCGCAAATGGGTGATGCCGTCCTTCTCGCTCCGAGTGGGCGGAGCGCCCGAATCCGGGTTAAGGAGGCCGATTTACATACCTCTGCTGCTGCCGCGAACGATCCTCTCACATCCTGTGGAGCTGCTGTTCAACGAACGCGGACACCACCGCAGCAACATATTTTGGTTTGAAAGCGGGTTTCCCTTCGGGTTTACACAGCGGCGCGCCCAAGTTCGCCTCGAACACGAATTGCTCGTCTACCCCTGCATCGACCCTCAACCGGCATTCGACCTCGCGATGTCCGAGATCACAGGCGAAATTGACGCCCGCCAGCGCGGTCGCGGAGCCGACTTCTATCGTATTCGCCCATATGTGGCCATGGAAAGCGCCCGCCACGTGGATTGGAAGACAACGGCTCACACGGGGGAACTTCAGGTACGCGAGTTCGCCAGCGAGCAGGATCAGACGATTACACTTTTTCTTGACCTCCACCTGCCGCAGGATGCTAACCACGACTGGTTCGAACTCGCCGTTGATTGTTGTGCCTGTCTCGTATGGCACTGGAATGATCGGGGACTCCGTGTTCGCATCCTGACACAGCGCTTCGATCGCCGCATACCGGAGGAGGTTACGGTTTATGATGTCCTCAGATATCTCGCTTTGGTCGAGCCGCTTTTCGGCGCACGCCTGCTGACCCCTGATGATTCTGATCTCGCTATTGCTGTCACGTCTCGGCTGGATGAAGCTGTCGCGGAAGGCTGGCTTGGGCCTCGGCTGCCTGATCCTCGCGAATACGTGCGCACTGGCCCAGAATCCGAAGGACGAGCCGCCGGCCAGCGCTGAACCGGTCCATTCCTCCATTACGGTCATCGGCAACATTGAAACAGAGGCGCCGGCGTTTGTTTCTACGATGGACCGCGAACGGATCGAAGAGCAGCCCGGGATCAATCTTGACGATCGCCTTCGTGCGATTCCTGGCTTTACGCTATTTCGACGCAGCTCGAGCATCGTAGCGAATCCGACAACACAGGGCGTATCGCTTCGAGGCCTCGGTACCAGTGGCGCATCGAGGACACTGCTGCTCTGGGATGGCGTTCCTTTGAACGACCCTTTTGGGGGCTGGGTCTACTGGACTCGCGTTTCACCAGAAGAGCTCGACCGTATTGAGGTATCACGAGGAGCATCGACGAGTGTCTTCGGTGATCGGGCAATGGCGGGTACTATCGCGCTCTTTTCTCGGCCGATCGGTCACTGGTTATGGGCGTCGTACGAAGGAGGCACCAAGGACACTCACAGCCTCTCGGGCGGCGGTTCGTATTTGTGGTCACATTTCGGGACGTCAACATCGGTACGCTCATTTACCACGGACGGCTACTTTACCGTTCCCGAGTCCCGCCGCGGCACCGCAGATACTCCGGCAAACGTGCGGTTCATTTCCGGGAATACACGACTCGATTTCCTCAACGGAACAGCAGATAACCTCTTTGTACGGCTCGATATTCTGGCGGAAAAACGAGACAATGGCACTCAGCTGACGCACAACTCGACTTCCCTCGGAACAATCTCTGCCAACTACGCGCACAATTGGCAGCATGATACGTTCAGCCTCCTCGGTTACCATACGCGCGAGGAATACCGGGCGTCTTTTTCCGCGGTTTCTGCAAACCGCAACACCGAAACGCTTTCTTATCTGCAGCAGGTCCCTTCCCAGGCCGTCGGTTCCGCTGCGTTCTGGTCTCACCGCGGCTCAGCGTGGGACTTGCTGGCCGGTGCGGATATGCAGAAAGTCCAGGGGACCAGCACAGACCGTCTCTATCCAACCGGCACCCGCATCGGTGGTGGATCGCAACTGCAGCATGGTACGTTCGCCCAGACTGACTTCACCACAGGTCCTTTGAAGCTGTTCCTCGGCGCCCGAGACCAGTTTGCGGGTTCGGACAATCACTTCTTCAGCCCCAGCGGAGGGTTCGTGCTGGGTCGCAGCGCCTGGCGGGCTCGAGGTTCCGTCTTCCGTGGTTTCCGGGCACCGACGCTCAATGAGCTTTATCGTCCGTTCAGGCAGGGCAATGCCGAAACATTGCCGAACCCAGCGCTTCGACCGGAGACGCTGCTCGGCGCGGAACTGGGCGTTGACTATGTAGGCGAGAACTCGCGCTTATCATTGAGTTTTTACCGGAACGATATCAGCGACATCATCACGAACGTCACCTTGCTTTCAACGCCTGCGCTGATCTCGCGTCAGCGGCAGAACGCGGCCTCTGCACTGAACCGAGGCATCGACTTTAATGCTCGCCACAAATGGCACAACTGGACGGGCGAGGTCGCGTATTTGTTCGCCGACGCTCGCGTTGCCACAGGCGAGCGTATTCCTCAAGTCCCAAAACACAGTGGTATGGCCCAAGTCACCTACGCTCACCGAGGAACACTCATATCCGGGGGAGTTCGAGCGTACTCACTTCAGTTTGAGGACGACAGAAATCAGTTCATTCTTCCCGGTTTCGCGACACTGCAGTTCAGCGCTGCGCAACGCCTTCGACCAGGACTGACGGCGACAGCAGAGTTCGAAAATCTCACCGATCGCGAGTACTTGGTCGGGTACAGTCCGGTGCCGCTGGTCGGCGCTCCCCGGATGCTGCGCGGGGGTATCCGCTGGGACTTTCCCGCTGCGCGAAGGATTCCCTGACCCGCGAGTAATTTCTTGCTTCACCAGACCGACATCGGACAAGATCGCTATGCCCGATGCTATTCACGCAATTCCGGCAGTCGACGGACCTTCATCTCAGGAGACTAGGGAGCCTCAGATCAGCTGCCGCCTGACCGGAGGCGAAAATCCGATCAACACCTCGCCTCCGGAAGCTCGTACCACTGCTCCTTAAACCCACCGCTCTTGCTGCCACGCGGGCAAAGTCATCAATACTGGAGTACATTGAGGATGTTGCCCCTGGAGGTGTCCCAATGCGCTGCATTCAACTTCGCGGTGCGATCGCAATTATAGGCTTAGGTCTCTGTGCTGCGGACAAAAAGCTTGAGCCCGCACGCGCAGCCGATGATCAAATCGATCTTCGCGGAACGATCATCACCAATCGCGAGGCCATCAAACAGGCACTTGGAGTTGATCCCGGTACGGACCTGATTCTCATCGACATCGAAGTTCGCCCAAAGATCGACAGTGGCGTCAGAATCTCACGTGATGACTTTGTCCTGATTGCTCGCAACGATGGCCAGCGTAGTCCGGCTCTGCACCCGAGCCAAATTGCAGGTTCAGGTGCACTTATGGTTCAAAGCCAGGATCAGGGGGCGTCAGGCGGAATGCTCGGGCGGCCTCGTCCCGTTTGGGGCGGAATACCCGGGACGTCAGGACGGCCGGGGCGGATGGGAACAAGCGACGACGTTTCGTCGGTGACGAACGCAGAAGCCCGGAGCACGGTGACCGAGTCGAACCCCGAAGATACGCCTCTGATGGCAGCACTCCGTAGCAAAGAACTACCGATGGGTGAAATTAAGCAGCCCGTCCACGGCTTTCTCTACTACGTACTTGAGGGCAAGCATAAGATCAAGGATCTCGATCTCATCTTCAAAGCGCACAATGGCCAGTTGGTACTCGACTTTCAAAAATAATGCGGATCGAAGATTTAGACACGCCTGCGCTGGTAATTGATCTCGACGTCATGGAGCGCAATCTCCGGCGCGTTCAGGATTATGCCAGTGGTCACCAGCTGCGCCTGCGACCGCACACCAAGACGCACAAGATCCCGGCGCTGGGCCGGCGGCAGGTACAGCTCGGCGCTGCTGGCTTGACGGTTGCAAAGACTACCGAGGCCGAGGTAATGCTTCAGGCAGGTTCGCCTGATTTGCTGATTGCGTATCCGGTGATCGGTCGAGCCAAACTGCTCCGGGTTGCCGAACTCGCGCGAAAAGTACAGCTAACCATCGCGCTGGACAGCGTTGAAGCCATCGGCGCTCTGGGAAAGGCTGCCGCCGAACTGGATTTCAAAGTTGGCGTTCTGACAGAGTTTGATGCCGGGCTGCACCGGGTTGGTGTCGAGCCGGGTGAAGCCCTTCTTGAGTTGGCAAAAACCGTCGCGCAATTCTCGAATCTCCGATTCGCAGGCGTCACGTTCTATCCGGGACACATCAAAGACATTCGACATGATTCCGAATGCGCTATGACACAGCTCGATGAACTCGTCGAACGGGCGGTTGGAGTCGTCGAGCGTGCCGGCTTTGAAGTGCCGGTGGTAAGCGGTGGATCGACACCAACCTTGTATGAGTCGCATCGCGTTACACGACTCAACGAAATCCGGCCGGGCACCTACATTTTTAATGATCGGAACACCTGGCTCTCAGGAGCCTGCGAACTGGATGACTGTGCTGCCTCCGTGATAGCAACAGTTGTGTCGACCGCGGTACCCGGCCAGATGATCATCGATGGCGGATCGAAGACGTTCTCGTCCGATCGTGCGACACTTGCTGACGCTCCTGGCTTTGGCTATGTTGCCGAGGCGCCGGAAGCTGTGTTCGGCAAGATGAACGAGGAACACGGGTTCGTCGATATCTCCCGAACCGATCGAAAATGGCGTATGGGCGAGAAAGTCCGCGTCATTCCCAACCATATTTGCGTCGCAATGAATCTCCATGAGCAGGTGTACGGAGTTCGCAATGGCGACGTAGTCGAAACGTGGCGGGTCGAAGGCCGGGGACGGCTTCAGTAGGTTGTTGGTCGTAAGCTCAGTGTTCAGCGACGCATTCTCCGCGTTCCTGGCATAGTTGATACGCTCGCTCGAAGTTCTGCATACTGTTCAGAAGTTCCGCGAACGGACGTTATACGCTCTCGTGCTTTATCAGGATGACGAATAGCATCACCCGGCTGAGCTGCCAGAGAAAGTTGACATATCTTGCAGGCAAAAAGGAAGACTGATGCCGACGCAGGTCAGGGACACAGAACAGTTCCTGCTTCTGATAGCCGATAGTCCACGTATAACGGAGCGGCATCGGTTGAGTCTAACCGCGCTCCGCTCCACGAGCCTCGTCCGACATCGGGCCTTACTCGAAGCTGACCTCCGAGCGATGTATTTGGAATAGGTGGTCAAACACTGGGCCGGCATTCACATCGCCTGCAGCGATATTGCCATGATTGCCCGTCCCCGTATCGGGCGAGTGAGAGTCAGGTCAGTGTTGCCGAGGCATTCGCACGCGGCAAACATAGAGCGACAGTTATTGCCGGGACTCGCCGGCTCATGAACGATTTTCTGTACGCCGTCACTCCGAGGGTCTGAGCCTAAACCTCGCGATCACTCGCATACTCAGAATAAACCTGACATTTCCCCTTTAAGGTACAGAAGATCTCGCGCGTATGCGGTTCTCTCAAGCACCAATTAACGCAGGCCATTCGTGCCTATACTGAATTGGCTCAGGTATTGCGCGATAGTGACTTGTCCCACCGTTTGTGTTCGGCTTCTACTTAGCCGGGTGATAGCGCCGGCGAGAAATGCCGCGGCCACCGGAAACCACAAAGACGGTTCCGGCACGGCAGACACACCCGTGTTGATCGATACATCATCAACACCGAGATTCATGGTGAAGACATTGTCGGCTTCCGCGAATCTCAATCGGACAGTCTGGCCGGCACGGGCCTGGAAGAGTGTCGAAAGATCCGCTGTAACCAGGTTGTAGCCGGAGATGAGGGCATTACCCGGCTGACTCTGATAAAGATTCTGAATGACATCAGCGGCGAGGACGCTGAATGGATCACCAGCGGTGCTCAGAATGTCCACGCGAACCTGCTGATTCAAAACAGGAGTGGAGAAGTCCAGCGACGGCGTGGCTGGGGTGAAAAAGTCCTGCGCGCCATTCCTGATGTAGAGCCGGAAAGTGATATTTGCGCTCGTCACGCCGGTCGGAATGAGAAAGTCCTGGTAGAGTACATGGCTGCCAGGTCCCTGCGCATCCGTCATCGCTGCGTCGGTTCCTTCGGGCGGCACTGGTACGGTAAATCCGTTGACAGGAGACGTCGTACCGCTCTGCAGCGAGAAGGTCCCCTCGCTGCCGATTTGATCTGCTTTAGTCCAGCTTGCGAGTCCTGACTCGAATCCGCCGTTGGTGATGACGGCGGCCCCCGCCTGGGCACCAAGCATGAGGATCGCGGCTATGATGTATCGTGCTCTTTGAATGTTCATTGCGCTTGAGCCCCCTATTGCGCCGGTTTCCGGCTGATCTTATAAATCACGTTGTCGGTTACGGAAACAACATATAGGTTGCCGTCTGGTCCCTGTTCGATATCCGGCGTGGTGCCGAAGCCGGTGCCTATGATCAGTGTTTCACTTTCTGTGCCGTCGAACTTGGTCGCCCGGAACAGATTATCGGCGACATGGTCCGCGAGGCGCGGATCGGCACTGACATCGACGGTCTGCCGGTCTGCCGTCAGCCGGAAGCGATACAGGCTGCCGCCTGTGCCGCCAACTTGCTGGAACGACCGAGCCGAACCGATCCAAAGCGTGCCGTTGTATTCCGCCCCGAGAGCATTGCCGCTGACAAACGTTGTTCCTGCAGGCCCAATCTCGTACTTCCAGCTGAACTCCGGGTCGAAGTAAGTGGCGCCGGGCAGCATGAACATCCGCGACATAGCAAGTGCGGCGGTGTACGCGACCCGGGTGGGTGGATAGCGCACTTGCTGCATGGCGCTGCCGAACAGCGTGGTCTCGATCTGCTTGAATTCTGCAATTCTGCTTAGCGGACCCGGCCAGCTGAACCCATCCGCCATTCATGCCCGGCCGATTCGGTTTAACTCGCTGAAGGCATCATCGGCGTTCTCGGTGTCCCACAGATTGCCGCTCATCGGATCGAAGGCCATTCCAAATCCGTTGCGATGTCCGTAAGAAAACATTTTCTGAATGTTCGCTCCGACCTCGCCTCCCATGTTCGCGCCGACGGTGAAGAACGGATTGTCGGACGGAGTTGTGCCGTCAGGGTTCAAACGGAAGATGACGCCGGTCAGGTGAGCGTTGTCAGGCATCGGTCCGCCAAAGCCGTCGTCGACGACCGGCGGCGTAAGGAATGGACCGTTTGGGAGGTTCTGCAGCCAGCCTCGGCGCCCCTGGTCACCCATGAAGAGATACAGCTTCCCGTCCGGGCCGAATCTCATTACTCCGCCGTTGTGGTTTCCCTGTTCGGCGGCGTTGGTGGGCCCGGGGTGGCCGGGAACCGCTAAGTTATCCATTTGCCGTGAGCGCAGCATCAGCAGGTTGATGTCCTGCGTCAGCGTGCCTGCGGCGGGTTCCAGATGAACCGGTCAACTCGGTTCCCGAGGAGGGGCACTTCCGAGACGACTCCACTGTCGGCACCGGTGCTGCTCTGGGTCCATCGGATGTACACGAACGGTGTCGCCGGGAAGTTGGGATGCAGCACCAGGCTGAGCAGACCTCGCTCGGAGTTCGAGTTTACCGCCAGGTCAAGCACCGGCTGGGGCTGCAAAACGCCATTGATGACGCGTTTTACCTGGCCGCTCGCTTTTTCGAGGACCAGGAAGTCGTTCGCACTCAGAAAGACAATGCCGATTGGCTGCGAGATGCCAGTGCTTAGAACAGTTGTGACCTGAAGGTTTGGATCGAGAATTGTTACGGGAATCGTATCGCCTTTAACGATGCCGCTGCAGAGCAGTAACATCGCTAACCCACTCGTTATTCCGCTTGAGCCCCTGAATGCGAACATGGAATCCTCCGACTCGTGGTCTGTTGCCCAGCTGGCGCGTGGTGATGTCGCCGAACGCCCTCTGGAAGCATAATGGAAGACTTCATGAACGAACGGAAGTACCGGTAAAAGAATAGTTACCAAAATGTTCTTCGCAGCGAAAAGCAAGTGACGTTGCCAGGTACATAAGGCGAAGCGCCCAAGTGTTTTTTTGACTTTTCGCAATCCTAGCGACTATCTTCCGTCCGTAAAACCCCTCAGGAGGACGCCTTTGATCATGGACCCTGAAAGCATTCACCAGAAATCGGCTGAGTTGTGGAATGCTCGAAAGATCGATGAGATCGCAGCGCTTGCCGGACGGACTACACCTATACCGGCCCGGACGGAAATGAGCGACCTGGGATACAGGCCGGCCTCGACGTTGCGAGACTGTTTGCGGGCCGCGTTTCCCGTGCAACGCTGACGTCGACAGGACGTGGCCGGCAATGTCGTTATTGCCGAGATGACCGGACGCGGAACGCATACTGCCGAATTCATGGGATCGCTGCTACGAACCGTGCAATCACGGTCAAGATCTGCGATGTGATCGAACTTCGCGACGGCAAGATGCATCGCGAACGCGAGTACTTCGGTATGGCGACGATCTTGCCACGGCTCGGAATGAGTTCTATTCCGGCGCAGCGGCTCGGCAGTAAAGAACAGGTTGGGCTATCGTATTCGAAGAACGGCGGCGACGGCGCGCTGGGTGATCTTCCTGTACACTCGGGAGACAAGAGAGGCGACGACCATGCCGTTCGAAGACGGGCTAAAGCAGACGCAGCGATGCGAGGCGGGGGCTCAGCTTGGTCAGTACACGATCCTCGAAGAACTTGGCCATGGCGGTATGGGCGAGGTCTACAAGGCCCGCGATACACGCCTCAAGCGTCTGGTTGCGATCAAAGTCGTTAAGAGTTCGATGGATCCCGATGCACCGGAGCGGTTCCGGCTGATTCAGGAAGCGCGGGCGGTGGCGGCACTGAATCACCCCAACATCGTGCAGGTCTTCGGACTGGAGACCTACGGCGGCCAGGATTGCATCGTGATGGAGTTCGTGCAGGGCACAACACTGCAGAAGATTCTCACCAGCAAACAATTGAGCGCCTCCGAGGCAGTGAGTTACTCCGCGCAGATGGCGTCCGCGCTCGCCGCAGCGCATGCTGCCAATATCGTGCATCGCGATATCAAGCCGGCCAACGTGATCGTGACCGCAGCCGGGATTGTGAAGGTTCTTGATTTCGGGCTCGCAAAGCTGGAGCGAGTGAATCCGGAGCCTGATGCAGCGACGCTAAGCGCGAGCCCGCAAACCAGCGCGGGTATGATTCTGGGCACCGCCGCATACATGAGTCCGGAGCAGGCGCTGGGCAAGCCGGCGGATCCACGCTCGGACGTTTTTTCGCTCGGCGTTGTGATGTACGAGATGTTCACGGGCACACAACCATTTCAGAGTGATTCCATTATTGGTTCGCTTGCATCGGTTATCGGACATCAACCTCCGCCAGTTCGGCAGTTACGCCCGGACACGCCGCTGGCGATCGAAGATATCGTGTGCCGGTGCATGGAAAAAGCTCCGGAGTCGCGCTATAGCTCGGGTGCGGAGCTCAATCGCGAACTAAGCGGTCTGCAGAAATCTTCGTTGCGGGCGGCATCCCGCGTTCCCGTGTTGGCGGTGGCAGTGATCCTCCTCGCAGTCATCGGAGCGGCATGGTGGTTCTATCTGCACTATTCGTCGGCCCGCTGGGTGCGTAACAACGCGCTGCCTCGGATTCAGCGCCTGATCGCACACGATGACTATTTCGGTGCGTTCGATCTGGTGCGCGAAGCAGCGCGAAAGCTTCCGGACGATCCGCAAGTGAAGCAGTACCTGCAAGAGGCGTCTCTCAACGTAAGCCTGAATACCGAGCCGTCCGGAGCGACAGTGTCTTACCGGGACTACGGTAACTCATCGATGCCGTGGCGTCGTGCGGGCCAGACTCCTTTTCGCGATATTTCGCTTCCTCAAACGCAGATCGTGCTCCGCATAGAGAAGGAAGGATTCGCACCTTACGAGTTGGCGGCCCTTACGGGATTGCTAAACGATCAGCCAATCCGGCTTTTGCGCCCGGGCGAGAGACCGAACCGTATGGTGCCGGTCCCGGCGAGTGCCGCCTGGATGCCAACGACCGGGATGGCGCTGCAGGATTACCTCATTGATCAGTTCGAGGTAACGAACCATGAGTTTCAGCAGTTCGTGGATGCGGGTGGTTACGCCAAGCGGGAGTATTGGCGTGAACCCTTCCGGTCCGATGGCCGCGATCGTTCGTTCGACGAAGCGATGGCGATCTTTCGCGATCGGACCGGCAGGCCTGGGCCGTCGGGGTGGGAATTGGGATCGTTTCCGAAAGAACGGGGAGACTATCCGGTTTCCGGTGTGAGCTGGTTCGAAGCCGCGGCGTACTGCCAGTTCGCCGGCAAGTCGCTGCCCACGATTCATCACTGGCGCAAAGCAGCAGGATTCAAAGCGCGCCCAACGCGATTCTGATGCACAGCAACTTCATGAGCAACGGGCCGTCGCGAGTGGGCGCGTATCCCGGTCTGTCCGCTTTCGGGGCGTTCGATATGGCGGGCAACGTCAAGGAATGGTGCTACAACGAGGCGTCCGGCAAGAGGGCGATCCTGGGCGGGGGCTGGAACGAGCCGAGCTACATGTTCGCCGATGATGATGCGCAAAACCCGATTTCGCGGGAGCCCACGTTCGGGTTTCGATGTGCGGTTTATCCAACGCCTCCACCACCTGAGTCGCTCGCGCCGATGCAGCCTTTTGTTCGCGACTATTCCAAAGAGAAGCCGGCTGGGGACGAATCATTCCGGAGTCTGCGAAGCTTCTACGAATACGACAAGGCACCAGCAGAAGGAAAGACCGAGAGCGTGGACGACACAAACGAGGACTGGCGCCTCGAAAAGGTCAGTTATGGTGCCGCCTATAACGGGGAGCGGATTCCGGCGTACCTGTATCTTCCGCGGCACACGAAACCCCCATATCAAGCGGTGATCTGGTTTCCGGGCGGATACGCGATGGGATTACACAACAGCGAGAGCAGTCCGCTAAACCAGTTTTTCAACTTCCTGCCTCGTACCGGGCGGGCAGTGCTTTATCCGGTCTATAAGGGTACGTTCGAGCGGCGGCCTGCGGTACCCGGAAAAGGACCAAACGCGTTTCGGGACGAGATGGTGCACTACGCCAAGGATCTCTCGCGGTCGATAGATTACCTGGAAAGCCGCCCGGACATCCAGGGCTCGAATCTGGCGTATTACGGCCTGAGCACTGGTGGCTTCTTCGGGACGCTGTTCCTGGCGGTCGAGCCGCGGTTCAAAGCGGGGATCCTCGCCGGGGGCGGGCTCTTTCGAGATAAGCCTCCGCCCGAAGTAGACGCCTTCAACTTCGCGCCGCGAGTCCGGACGCCAGTGTTGCTGCTGAATGGCCGTTACGATTTCTATGACCCTCCGCAATTGCAGGAGCTGCTGTTCCGCTCACTGGGCACAGCTCAAGCCGATAAGCGATACGTGCTCTCGGAAAGCGGTCATGTTCCGGCAATGCAGGATGTGATGCGAGAGGTTCTGAGCTGGCTGGATAAGTATCTCGGGCCTGTAGAGCGTTAGGTCGCGGTGAGTTCGCCTGAGCGTGCTTACAAAGAAAAAGCGGTCAGTGGAAACTGACCGCTCGTGAGATTACGTACGTTGAGGTTAGTGATCGTTGCGGCGCGGAGGACGATCTCCGCGGTCGCGACGTGGCCCACGGTTGGGCCGGTCGCCGCCGCCACCGCCGCCTTCATGATGGCGGGAGTGCTCGCGCTGCGGACGATCTTCGGATGGAGCTCCAACAGGCTGCGGTTCCTGACCTTCTGAATCGGATCCGTCTTCAGTGCCGCCAGAGGTGCCCTTCAGCTTCTCGCGCTGTTCGCGCAGAATTGCTTTGCGGCTCAGCTTGATCTTGTTGCCTTCGAGCGCCAGGACCTTGACCATGATCTGGTCGCCTTCCTTCAGCTCGTCGCGAACCTGCTTGACGCGGTTCTCCGAGATTTCGGAGATGTGCAGCAGGCCGTCGGTGCCGGGGAAGATCTCGACGAACGCGCCGAAGTCGACGATGCGAACCACTTT
Organism: Bryobacteraceae bacterium; assembly: GCA_963794765.1. GTDB lineage: Bacteria > Acidobacteriota > Terriglobia > Bryobacterales > Bryobacteraceae > JAWXCM01. Next base: position 368,850 of record CAWCGC010000022.1, read on the forward strand.
GCCGAGGTAGGTCTTGCCGACTTCCGCGACTGCGGCAATCTCGCCGACCATCTGGATGGCGCGATTGGCGGAAGCCTCGTCCGAGGCGAAGATGTTCACTGTGCCGTCGTCGTCGACATCGATCTTGCACGCCAGTGCTGTCGACGATGCTGCGGATCACCTTGCCGCCGGGTCCGATCAGCTCGCGGATCTTGTCGGTCGGGATCGTCATCGTGTAGATGCGCGGCGCATAGCGCGACAGGTTCTTGCGCGGCTTCGGTGAGGGTCTCATCCATCTTGTCGAGGATGAACAGCGGCCCTGCGCGTGCCTGCTCCAGAGCTTCGCGCATGATATCGGCGCTGACGTTCGGGACCTTGATGTCCATCTGCAGCGCCGTGATGCCGTCTGCGCGTGCCGGCGACCTTGAAGTCCATGTCGCCGTAATGGTCTTCGGCACCCGCGATGTCGGTCAGAATGGCGTACTTGTCGCCTTCCTTCACCAGACCCATCGCGACGCCTGCTACCGGAGCCGTGATCGGCACACCGGCATCCATCAGCGCGAGAGTGGCACCGCAGACCGAGGCCATGGAGCTGGAACCATTCGACTCAAGAATGTCGCTGACTACCCGGAGCGTGTAGGGGAATGTCTTCTCGTCAGGAATCACGGCAGAGAGTGCACGTTCGGCCAGAAGGCCGTGACCGATCTCGCGACGGCCGGCTCCGCGCATGAATCCAACCTCGCCAACGCTGAAGGGCGGGAAGTTGTAATGCAGCATGAAGCGCTTGCTGGTTTCAGCGATATCGAGCAGCTCTATGCGCTGTGCGTCTTCTTTGGTTCCGAGCGTTGCGGTGACGAGGGCCTGAGTCTCACCACGTGTGAACAGCGCCGAGCCGTGGGTTCGCGGCAGGAGTCCGACTTCGATCGAGATCTGTCGGATCTCATCGAAGGCACGGTGATCGGGGCGACGCCGGTGGTTAAGCATCTGATCGCGGAAGACCCGCTCCTTGAGACGCGTGAAATAATCGGCGACGATGGGCCGCTGTTCTTCGGGATAGCTTTCCACCAGCGTCGATTTGAGCTGATCGATACGCGAATAGCTTTCGACCTTGCCCCACTTTTTCGTGTCGAGTGCGTCAGCAAGATCAGCGCTCGACTTCGAGGCGACCTCCTGGAACAGCGGTTCGTTAACTGGAGCGGGATTGAATTCGCGTTTCTTTTTGCCTGCGACGGAAACGAGCTCGTTGATGCCGGCGATGATCTTGCGGCAGCACTCGTGTCCGAACTCGATGCAGCGGACAACGTCCTCTTCGAGTACGCCGTTGCCGCCGGCCTCGACCATTACAATGCCTTCTTCAGTGCCAGCGACGACGATCGAGAAGTCGGCATTGCGGCCCTCTTCATAGCTGGGGTTGGCAATCATGTTGCCGCCGACCATACCGATTCGGACACCGCCCAGAACGTAAGGGAAAGGAATCTCGGAAATCGCCAGTGCGGCAGCCGCGCCGATGATGGCGAGCGGGGCCGGGTCGTAGTCCGGGTCGGCCGAGAGAACCATACCGATGATCTGTGTCTCGGTCAGGTATCCTTCGGGGAAGAGCGGGCGGATGGGGCGATCGATGAGGCGCGCCGTGAGGATCTCCCGTTCCGACGGGCGTCCTTCGCGCTTGATGAAGCCGCCGGGGAAACGACCCGCGGCGTACGTATATTCTCTGTAATCCACGGTCAACGGGAAGAATCCCGCACCGGGCTTCGGCTTATCGGCGGTACTCGCGGTCACCAGGACCACGTTGTCGCCTGAGCGAACGACAACAGCGCCGCTCGCCTGTTTGGCAACCTTGCCAGTCTCAAGAGTGATCTTCCTGCCCTGCAGGTCGATCTCTATGGTATGAACCATTCAGTCCTCCAACTTGGGCAGCGCACGTGGGCACGCAAACCTTCGCAGATTAGGTGGAGAACGGGGAGCGGGGATGCGGGATGGCCACCCACCGGGATGGCGAACCAGGCGGTCCAGCCGCCTGCATCAGAGCAAACTCAAACGAACTGCGTCGGGCGTAGCGAATCCGCCGAACTAGCGGCGGATTCCGAGGCTGGTGATGAGCGTCTTGTAACGCTCGGGCTCGGTTTCCTTTAGATAGTTCAAAAGCCGGCGGCGTTTTGCCACCAAGGTCAACAGACCGCGACGCGAATGAAAGTCTTTCGCGTTGGCCTTGAAGTGCTCCTGAAGCTGAAGGATTCGCTGGCTCAGAAGGGCAACCTGGACTTCGGACGACCCCACGTCGTTCTTTTGCCGCCGGTATTTGCCGATTACTTCCTGCTTAACATTTGCCGCCAGAGCCATGCTTGAGTAAATACTCCTCGTCTTACCTGAATCGTCGATTTCTTATACTCTGCCAGATTAACACAGAAGAGAGAGGCGCTGCACGCAAGATGTTGTGTGCATCACCAGCTGGAGGTGTTAGAACCGAACGCTCCAAGAATAGCACGACTACAACCGTCGGCGAGATAATGGTCGTGTACCTAACTGACCACCATGCCCTGGTATGTAAACGGAGAAGTCCTCGACGACACAGCGGTGCGGGACGAGGCTCGGATGATGCGCCCGCAGTATCAGGAGGCCTTCTCGGATATGGATCCTATTGAAGCCGAGATGCAGTTAAAGGAGTGGGCGCGCGAGAACGTGATTGAGCGAATGCTGCTTCGGCAGGAAGCGCTGGGGGATCCGGAGCCGGTTCCCGAGGAGTTCGTACAACAGGCTGTCGACGCTGCCCGGTCGGATGCCGGAGGTCTGGTGGGCTGCGGCACGCGTACTTCGGAGGACGAGATTCGCTCCCAGGCGGAGCTGGAGTTTCGGACGCAGCGGCTGCTTCAGCGATTGCAAACCGGGCTGAAGCCAGCCAGCGAGAAAGAGATCGCGGCCTACTACAAGGCTCATCGCGATGACTTCCGAACGCCTGAGTTGTGCTGGGCGAAACATATCGTGAAGAATGTGGATGAACAGCACGACGAATCATCCGCACGCGCGGCAATCGATCAGGCCGAGGCCGAACTTAATTCGGGCGCTACGCTGGAGGAAGTAGCAGATAAGCATTCGGATTGCGCAGGCAATGGCGGTGATCTCGGGTGGTTTCCTCGTGGCGAAATGGTTGACGAGTTCGAGGCTGCCGTCTTCGACCTTCCGATTGGCGGAACGTCTGCTATCTTCCGAAGCGTGTTTGGTTTCCATATCGCTCGCGTGTACGGACGCAAGCCCGCCGGGACCCGTCCGTTAGCGGAAGTCCGAGAACAGATTGCCGAAGCGCTGACGAATGAGCGGCGGCAAAAAGCACTCGAGACCTATCTCGATGCCTTGCGGGCAAAGGCGGATATCAAGCAGGTGAAAGCGACGGCATGAGTCGTGAGTTGTTTCCGCTGGCTTCAGGTGCGCCCCTTCCCTGCTGCGTTCCGAGCAAACGCCGGTTTGAGCTGGTGGAACTGTCTCGCGCTGCTTCGAATGAACGCGAAAGAGCTCGAAGCGGATCGACGGAGGGCATGGTTCGACTCGATGGCGGACCGTTCCAGATGGGCACGGATTCGCCGGAGCAGTTCCCGCAAGACGGCGAAGGTCCCGTCCGGGAAGTCACGATTGACGGCTTCTTCATGGACACACGACCGGTGAGCAATCAGCAGTTCCGCGAGTTCGCTCGGGCCACCGGTTATAAAACGGAGTCCGAGCGATTCGGCTGGTCTTTCGTGTTTCACACGCATGTGCCACAGGAACTCGTCGAGGATCGCGTTGCCGGAACGGAATGGTGGACCAAAGTCTCCGGGGCGTGCTGGGAGCGACCTGAGGGTCCTGCGTCGTCGATTGATGCGCGACTCGGTTATCCAGTGGTGCATCTGAGCTGGAATGACGCCGCCGCTTACGCTCGGTGGGCGGGCAAACGCCTGCCGACGGAAGCGGAGTGGGAGTACGCCGCGCGTGGCGGTCTGGAGCAGAAGATCTACCCCTGGGGCGACGAACTCACTCCTGACGGCAAGCACATGTGCAATGTGTGGCAGGGCGAGTTTCCCCATCACGATACGGGCGAAGATGGCTTCACGTCTGTGGGTCCGGCCGATGCATTTCCCGCAAATGGCTACGGGCTATTCGGTCTTGTGGGCAACGCGTGGGAGTGGTGCTCGGACTGGTTCAGCCCAACGTGGCATTTGACGACGACGCGCGTGAATCCGACAGGTCCGGCGGAAGGCACGAGCGCGGCTGATGAAGGGCGGCTCGTATCTGTGCCACAGGTCGTACTGCAATCGGTATCGAGTGGCGGCACGAACCTCGAACACTCCGGACAGCGCTACGACGAACATCAGCTTTCGTTGCGTTCGGGACCTTTAGATCAGCGATATCGTAAGAATATTTTCGCGCTGTCTCCCTGTTGTTAACTTCTGTTCGGAGTCGATAATTGCTGGGAGTTCAGCAAGGCCGCGGCTCGTTCCCGTCGAAGTGTTACGTTGCAGATGAACTCCTGATGGCATTGCCGACAACGTGTAAATGCGGCGTCCCTGCGACGCTACAACGTGTCACAGTGCAATCCTGAAAGAGATTCTGACTGTCCGCGTGGAATATGAAACTCGGAATCGAATCGACGTGATTGCGGAGGCCACGAACAGGGACCGCGGATTCGTTATTGATCCGGCTCCTGTGTCTATATCGATGTGTATCGCTGGCAGGTTGATCACATTCAAGCCGCAGTTCGTGAAGCAGATGCAGGCCGATTCGTCCCAATGCGCCGACCGGACGGTCGACTCTGTTCTTGGTGCTCTCGAAGCAGCCGCCCAAGATTTCCAGAGTTCGGACGACGTGGCACCCAGGGTAAAGAGAACCAGGGAGTTCTCCTTGCTCGGTGGGTAAGCGTATACCGCGTTCGCGCAGCCTGTTAAGGTCCTGTCGGTGGTTCATGGATCGCGAAAGTGGTCGTGGCGTCTTGAGCAAAAGTGAAGGCGAGGTATCGTCGGTTATACGGGCCGAGGCGATATCCAGGTGTGTCGGTGATGGCAACTTGCTTCAACGTCTTCGTCCATCGTTAACACCGTCGCTGGAGACCTCCAGCCGCAATCACGGCCAACAGTTTGCAGCTTAGTCTGCTATCTGAAACACAACCGGCGCGCTCGACAGCGGCGGATGCCAGTGAGATCGAAAGATAGCCCCTCCGGACCTTCCGAGGATCATCGCATCCGAGCCGCGCAGCCGCTGAGCGAAGTTCGCGTTTGCCCACGGCGCGAGTCCGGATTAACAAATCGATACTTGAATACGTCGACCCAATCCAGCCAGTTTCGGATTTCATACGGTCCCGTCACCAATTCAAAGCCGGACCGCGTGAAATTCAATGCCTCCTCTCGACGGTGAGCCTCCAGCAATGGACGGAGAAAGGCCGGCACGGGTTCGAGTTCGACATGCTCACCCGGCGCAAGTGTTTCGGCGATGGCCTGACGATACCCTCGCGTGGAGAGCAGAACGGACGCCTGTGATGCGGCTTCTGCTGTCATCGGGTTCCCGCTGTTGCGAGCAGTACGAAGAATGCGCTCCTGCGTTAGAAATCTGGAGGCAGTCATAGTCAAGCGATCCAGGTAGATGATCTCCCCGGGATAGTTGTCAAGAAACGACTTTCTTACGGGAGTGATGTCCTGAATCGGAAGGCCGGAATAGAACGTAAGAATCAGGTGGGTATTTGGAGCCGCATAGATTCGGCTGTTGACGTCAAGACGCATGGTATCTATCTGCTGAAACACCTCCGCAAATGCGTCCCAGCTTCCTTCTCCAGGAGTGTGTCCCAAGACAAACGTGCCTCGACTTGCATCCTGATCATCTGGTTTCACCCAGCCCGGGAAATGAACCGCCACATGCATGGTCAGAAGCAAACCGGCTGCGACAACGGCATGCACCGCATTTGAACGTGCCGGCAACAATGCCCTCGTAATAGCCGCAGACACTGCTACAAACAGCAGAAATAGCGGGCCCCAATAACTGTAGTTCAGGCGATTTGCTGTAAAGCTCACGGCTGGCATGAAGAGTATAAACGTCGTATATCCGACCGCAGCCCATGTGATCGTCAGTAACCCTACGGGACGGAGTTGCTGAAGAGGCTTCAGAACTTCACGACTACTCCCGGCCGATCGCATGTTGATGAGCAGTAAGATGCCGAAGATAGTCGCAGCTACAGCGGCATAGCCGAGGTTGAACGGCGGGTACTGGAGTAGATCTGATGGAATGTGCAGCAGCGGCCACGCGCGCGGAATCCTGCTCTGGTGTTTATAAAATCCTGTGGCAAGCACCCATGGCATAGTGCCAGCCAGCACGATCGCACCAAAAGCTCCGAGCTTTCTGAAGTAATCGGAATGCCGGTACACAATGACAGGCACGCTGAGAACAAAAACAATGCACGCTGTTACGAATCCAAGCAGGTGAGTGTGGAACAGCAATATGTAAGAAACTGCTGCTACGAGGACATGCCGCCATCGGCAGGTCTGAATAACGTACCAGAGCATTACGCAACAGGCAGTTGTTAATGTGACCTGTAGCGAGTAGTAACGGGCCTGATCTGAGATTACGAGGTGACTCGGATAGATTGTTCCGGCAATCAGTGCCGCCCACCCCGCATCCCGGCCATACATCGCACGTGCACCAACAAATACGATCACGAGAAACAGAGCACCGAAGATTACTGCCGGCAACCTGGCTGCGCGTGTCCGCCACTTCTGCTCATCGAGGGTGTGCTTTGTCTCTCGTGAGCCGTCGGCCACGTCCGGCTTAACTCCATGAATCGCAAGCGAGGCTGCGATCGAGTAGAGAGGAAGCCAGCCGTGGTAGACAGCAAGGTGCTTATCGGAGTAACTGACATCGCGGAACTCATATTCCGCGCTCTCCGGCCACTCCCAAACGTGAGTATTCTCAAAAATCGGAAGTCCGAGGTACGAGTCCGTTGGAACGCCGTGTTCCAGGATTGTAAGTGCATTGATTGAGGATTCCGCCTCGTCCACCCACATTGGGAGCGTATCCAGGTTCTGTATTCTGAGTGAGATCGCAGCGATCAGAATTACGGAGAAAGCAATAACCTTAATAAGCCTCCGACTGACGGGCTGTAGAACCGGTCTCGCGTGTATACCCGCCTGATGGTCGAGACCGTTAGCTCGCACCGCGTGCATGTTTCTCCTGAGCTGTGGCGACAGAGTTGCCCTCGCCCACAACATAAGGCTGAAATTGCGAAAGATAGAGATCCATCAATCCGGGGAAGAGCATTCCGAAAGCAGCGAAGACGCCGCTGAGCGCAGGAATATATACAGAGTCTCTGCGAAGGTGCACCGCACGAAAAATTGCAGCCGCGACCACATCGGGAGAGACGATCCGTCGTATGCTGAGCACTCGTTCAGGCGGCTCTCCACCGAGTACGTGATCTCTGAATCCGGTGTCCACAATGCCGGGACAAACTTTAACGAGGTGCACCGGAGTCCCGCGCAGCTCACGTCGCAGAGCGTCGTGTATGGAGTGCAGTGCAGCTTTCGAAGCGCAGTAAGCGGCCGACCACGGCAATGCGACGTGCCCGGAAACAGATCCCATGTTGACAATGACGCCTGACCTCTGCTCCAGCATTACCGGAATAAGCAACTGAGCGAGCGCAAGGGGTGCTATGACATTTACTTCGAGCGATCTCCGGAAAAGATCCAGCGGAGTGTCAGTCGGGATCGCATATAGACCCACTCCCGCGTTATTGATCAGCACATCGACACTGCCGAATGATCGGAGCGCACCGCGGACTGCCGCTTCGCGGGCGAGGTCCGAAGTAACATCGCCTGCGGCCACTACGACATCTTTCTCGCGCGCGAGCCACTGGAGGTCCTGATCCGGAAGCGCAAAGACGGCGACGTTCCATCCTTCGGAAAGAAACTTGCGCACGCAAGCTGCACCGATTCCCCTGGAACCACCTGTAATAAACAGAACAGGCTTCCGTTTGCGAGGTTCCCCCTGCATGCTTTATACATGTTACTCTCCTGACGAGCGGCTGACTACCGCAGAAAACCCAACCTTTTGCTCCGGATTAATTGACGATGTCATTGTATTCGGCTCGTTTTTCTTTTGATAGAACATCATCATAACGGCTGATACAGCGCCGCAATTCAGAGCGTTTAAGTCCATCGGTGGCACAGATTGTCTGCCTGATCCTTGAGCTTTGCTCAGGTGTGATGCAGGCGACGATGCAACTGCAGTCTGGTCGATCCCCTGAAGAATGTCTCTGAATGCCTGGTCAGGTGCTCTAAAAGACAAGCTCCGCCTCGCGCTCAAAGTTCACGCCGCACGCGTCGTTCAGTCTCTCCGCATCACACAGGTCCGCACCGAGCATATCGGAGAGGCGACCTTCACGCCGAACAGATCAATAACGGAAAGGCGCATCCGTTTGTGTAACTGCCAAGCCAAATCAATGTGGGACCTACGGTCCGGCCTGAACAGCCGCTCTCGTATAAAGAATCCTGTTGACAATCTCTGAGCTACGCGGTATAAAACCACTAGGTTAAATAACCTTTAGGTTAAATACGTGGAGACTGATCGGTTAAGTGCGACGTTTGCAGCGCTCGCCGACCCGACCCGAAGAGCAATTCTGACCCGGCTGCTCTCGGGCGAATCTTCAGTGGGGGAACTGGCGAAGCCGTTCGAAATGAGCATGCCCGCTGTTTCCAAGCACCTGAGAGTGCTGGAGAGAGCAGGCCTGATCGAGCAACGGCGCGAGGCACAGTGGCGGCAGTGTCGGATCAAGGCCGAACCGCTCAAAGAAGTATTCAGCTGGACCGAGCGGTACAGGCAGCTTTGGGACGAGCGGCTCGACCGGTTGGACGGGGTGATCGAACAAATCAAGGCTCAGGAGAAAGAGAACAAAAGAAATGGTGACCAGCAGCGCAAGAAACAGCGACAGCTATAACGTAACGACTCCGTCGGATTCTGAGATCCGGTTAACGCGCGTGTTCGACGCTCCGCGCGAACTGGTGTTTGAAGCGATGTCTAAGCCCGAATATGTTCGCCAGTGGTGGGGCAGGCTGGGACAGGGCTACTCGGTGCCGGTGTGTGAGATCGATCTGCGTCCGGGAGGTAAGTGGCGCTTTGTGAATCGGCATCCGCACGGAGAGGCGGCGTTCTACGGCGAATATCGCGAGGTGGATCCACCCAGGCGTATGGTCTTTACTGAGATCTTCGAGCAGTTCCCCGACATGGAATCGGTGGTGACGGCCGAATTGCTTGAGGAAGGCGGAAAGACACGCCTGATTGCGACGGTCCGGTATCCGTCTCAGGAGGTTCGCGACGGCGTGATGGCTTCCGGTATGTCGAACGGTGCGGGCATCAGTTACGACCGACTGGAAGACCTCGTGATCGAACTCCAAAACTTGCGCGCCCGATAAGAGGCATTCTGCCGCAATTCGTTCTAATTACGAATTGTTTCTTGCATTAAGCTCTGTTTCGCACTAGATTATGTTGGTGAGTTTCACGGGACCGGGCTCATCCACGTCGGAGCGTGATGGTCGGGGATGAACCGTCTCGTTTGTTACTCACTGGCGCTGTCTGAAGGGGAACCGAGACCGGACCTTGTGCGGCAGCTCGAACTCAGCGTGCGCAGCCTGCGGACTTACAACACGACGGTTCCGATCGTTGTGTTTACTTACGGCAGCATTCCTCGCGAAGTACCCCGATCACTCGAGCCGTTTCGAGTGCTGATTCAGCATCAGGGATCCTATTCGTCGCGCCTCGCGCGACTAATACCTGCGGGCTGGCAAACGTTAAGCCAGTATCCAACACTGCATAAATTTCTCAATTTAAAAGAAGTCGCGTCCTACAGACCGGGGCAGGTCCTGTGTCTGGACTGTGACACGCTGTTTTTCGCTGATGTGGACGCTCTGTTTTCGTCCTGTCGGGATGCGGATTGCTATGCGCGCGAAGAACCTATGTGTGCGAGGAGTCACTACGGTTACGACCAGAATTATGTCGACGAGGAAGCACTGGCAGTCCTGAGCCGCCAGGAAGGTATCGACTTTGTCGCACCCTTCAACCTTGGCGTACTCCTGCTCAACAACGGACTGGTCGAAAGGCTTGCGTCCGCGGAACACTTGTTCGTCGATTACGCGTGGCGGTTTGCGCTCTGGATGGCTAAGAATCCTGTTGAGGGTGTGTCGGCAGCATTCGGAGAAGGATTGGGAATTAGTTACCTTCGCGACTATTTCGACCGATTCGTTGGACGAGCCGATCGCGGCCGTGAACTCGTCTATCCGTCCTCTAATCGCTGGATCTTCGAACAAGTTGCGCTCTGGATGACTTTGGGCAAGCTCGGCGGTGTCAGTTATCGGGATTTCTCACCAGCGGATGTACTACAAAACGGCGAGATTTTGTCGCGCAAACGGACGGAGTGCGACTGGATCGTATGCCACTACTTCAGCCAGAACATGGGGAGACTCGAGTTCTGGCTGCATGGCTCGGAGGCCGCAGACGAGAAGCCCGCGGAGGAACGTGAAGCTGTGGCAACTTGATTGGAATTGCCCGATCGGAAGCGGTCGAGCGTGGCGGTCAACCCGGAACCAGCGACTAAGTTGAATACGGAGCTAATGGCGAGAATATGTCGAACACTTCAGGATAAGAACACAACGCATCAGAGCGAAAGAACAACGGCGGTTTGCCGTTGACAACTGCCGGACCAAAGAACCCTAAGTTACCGCTGGGACCAATTGAACCGATCGGTCCGATTCACCCAATTGCTCCGATACATCCGGTGACGCCGGTGCATCCCGTATTGCCGGTGCATCCCGTATTGCCGCTTTATCCGGTAATTCCGACGGTGCCGTTACATCCGACAGTGCCGCTTCATCCTGTGATTCCGACGCTGCCGCTCCATCCGACAGTGCCGCTTCATCCGGTGATTCCAACACTGCCACTCCATCCGACAGTGCCGCTTCATCCTGTGATTCCGACCCTGCCACTCCATCCGACAGTTCCGCTTCATCCCGTCCATCCGACGTTGCCGCTTCAGCCGCTCCATCCACTTCACCCCCTGGCGCCGATTCATCCGTTCGCACCGCTCTCTCCAATCGACCCCGGACCGGAAAGCGGTGAGAAGAAGAAGTGATGACGGAAGGCATTTCAGCAACGATGGAGCTAACCGCGGCGTCCCCGATCGCAGCGCCGCTGCTCGCGTCCCCGCTGGTCAAAGAGAGCCAGGGCTTTCGGGTTTATTCCGGCCTGCCCGATGCGTACACATTCAACGGGCTGATGTCGGAAGCGCTCGATCTTTATCCTTCGGCGACTGTGCAGGAGAGCTGCGAACCGGATCACGAAGACGGGCGTGGGGGCAAGCCACCACGCAAGTTGCTGACAAGTACAGCTGGTGCAATCCAGGATGCGTGGTATGCGAACGAGTGGCTTCAGGAATTCCTGACATCTCAGGCGGGGTTGCCTGTGGTTCCGGCGGGCAACAGAGGAAGCTATAGCTACTACGCCCGAACGGGAGACTTCCTCGAACTGCATCTTGACGTTGACAGGTGTGACCTTGCGCTGATCACAGTTCTGCATGACAATTCTGCGTCAAACGATGCCGCAGGCGCACTCGTTCTTTATCCCCACAGGATCTCCGAACCACTTTCGCTGATTCGCGAGTCTCTTCAGGATGGTGCGTGTCCGGTGAAGCTTCTTCCGGGACAGACCATTGCACTCCTCGGCGGGATTGTGCCGCACAGAGTGCTGCCGGTGAACGAAGGACAGGTGCGCATCATCTCGGTGACGTGCTTTCAGATTGTGATTTAGGCGTGGTGTGTAATTACGTTGACGGACGGTTGCAAGCACTTTATACTACAAAGTATTGTGCCGCTTCAACGTGCACCTAACCCGGTCTTCCGCCATCCCAGCGCGATTGTGCCCGTCGCAATGTCTTTCGCAGCACTGCTGGTTCTGGTCGTTACTCTCTCGGTTTACGGCGTTACCCACGACCCGGACGAGGGCACGGCCGCTCACTTGTGGCAATTGCTGATGGCGGGGCAGGTGCCCGTCATCGCATACTTTGCGATCCGATGGCTGCCGACCGCTCCTGGAAGTGCGCTGCGAGTTTTGGCGGTCCAGATACTCGCAGCGCTTGCTGCCTGTTTTCCGGTGTATTACTTGCAGTTGTGAAGCGCTGACAGGTAAGAGCGCTTTACTCGTATCGAAGTGCCGTCATCGGATCGATGAGGCTGGCTCGAATTGACGGGATGAGACCCGCGCAAGCGGTAACCGCGGTGAGTACTGCGACCGCGGCTGCTGCCGATGCAGCATCGGCGGGCTGAACACCGAAGAGCTGCGAAGACACGTACTTGGTCAGACCATACGCGATCGGAATACCTACTGCGCATCCGATTCCGAGCAGAATCAGGACCTCCTGCATGACCATCCAGGCGACGGTTCGCTGGGGTGCGCCGAGGGCCATCCTCAAACCGATCTCACGAGTTCGCCGCACGACCACGAAGGCCATCACGCCGTAGAGTCCGATCGCGGCCAGGATGGTCGCGAGCAGCCCGAACGCTGTCGAAAGGCTTGCGATCAGCCGCTCCGTCCCGAGAGTTTCATCGAGTTGGGACTCAAGGGTCCGCATACTGTAGACCGGCATCGAAGCATCACGAGTGGCGAGTTCCGCACGCAATTGAGCGTACATGTGTTTTGCGGGAATGCTGGTTCGCACGTACCAGGTCAGCTGAGCCGGAAATTTAAATTGCGCGTACGGCACGAAGGCCTGACGGTGGACACCTTCGCGAGGACCCTCGTACAGTGTGTCCTCGACAACACCGACGATCTCAATGTTCAGTTTGGATTTCGGTCCGGTGCCAAACCCAATATGACGACCGATGGCGGCGCCAGGGGAACCGAAGAAGTGTGTCGCAAATTTGCGATTCACGATCGCAACCCGGACGTCATCACCCCTGTCGCGGTCCTCGACATCACGACCGGCAAGCAGCGGAATACCCATGGTTTTGAAGTATCCGGGCGAGACCGCGTTCATGAATGCCTGCATGTCTTCGCCGTCCTTAATCTGATGGCCTTCGACGGACATGGAAGAATCCCACTCGTTTCCGGCGAGGAGACTGACATTGGCGAATGCCGCGTCCCGGACGGCGGGATCGCTGCGCAGCGAGGCGAGCATCTGATCGCTAAACGCACGGATTCGAGGAACGTCATATCCGTTGAGCGCCGGATCAATCTGAAAGCTCACAAGGTTGGAGATGTCGTGGAAACCTGTTTGCGTATTCTTCAGGTTTCCGAGACTCTTGACGAAGAGTCCAGCACCGGCAAGCAGGAGAAACGACAAAGCAACCTGAGCGGTAACGAGAGCCTTGCGGACATGAACCGAGGAACCCGCGCCGACAACGGCACCGACGACGTCCTTCAAGGTGCTCCAGAGATCGAGCTTTGTAGACTGCACAGCAGGCGCGAGCCCGAACAGGAGTGCCGTGAGCAAGGCAAGTGCGAAATCGAATGCAAGGATTCGCTCATCCGGCGCTGCCCTGAGCATTAGATTGGTCCCGTCCTGCGGAAGAAAACTGAGCAAGCCCCGGATGGTCCAGTCGGACAGAACGAGACCTGCAATGCTGCCCGCGAACGAGAGCAACAAACTCTCGATAATGAGCTGCCGTACTAATTGCAGACGCGAGGCTCCGACAGACAGTCTGACGGCGATCTCTTTGCGGCGCGCGACGGCACGAGCGATCAACAGATTCGCAACGTTGAAGCACGCAATCAGCAGGACGAGACCAACCATTCCCATGAGAACGTACAGTGCTGTGGCGTAGCTCTGACGAAGCTGCGAGTAGCCCGTCGCTGCGGGTTCCATCTTGACTTCGCGCTTGAGGAACCGATCGCGATAGAACGGAGTGATCTGCGCCATCTCCTTTTCTTTCAGTTCTTCGTTGAGGATCCCGAAGAAGAGGGGCTGCAGCGACGCTTTTGCACGCTCCACTGTATAGCCCGGCTTCATGCGTGCGAATATCTGGATCCACTGACTGCGGCGGTTGCCGATATCATCCCAGCCGGGTGTCATGAGCGGCTTCATCTGGATCGGAATGCGAATGTCGGGCGAGCGAGCCGGATCGAGTCCGAGAAAACCCGGCGCGGAGACTCCGACGATTGTCATCGGATAGTTATTTACAAGCAGCTTGCTTCCAATGACCTTTGGATCCGCGTTAAAACGGTTGACCCAGTATTGGTAGACTGAGGACGACGACAGGATGTCCTTTATAGACGCGGTCGTCTTCTTCTGGCGTAAACAGACGACCTAGCGCCGGTTTTACTCCGAGTGCCTCGAAGTAGTTTCCGGAGACCAACTCCGTGTTTACACGTTCCGTTCGGCCGTTGAAGCTGACTGACGCCGGGTTCTGAAAGCGGCAGAATACGTACGAGAATGCCTCGGCCTTCTTCGTGTAATCCTGGTACATCGGATAGGACGCAGCACGCGATCCACGATTGCTCCCCATGTGAGGGCCGCTCGCCCACACCATCACCAGTTGCTCCGGCTGAGAAACCGGCAGCATTCTTAAGAGCAACTGATCGAGCAAGGTGAAGATTGCGGTATTCGCTCCTATTCCGAGCGCGAGAGAGAGTACCGCGACCGTTGTAAAAACGGGGCTGCGCAACAGCGTTCGGAAGGCGTAGCGAATATCGAACCAGAGACCTGTCATGACTGATCTACGACTAATACGAGGCGGAGTTACCTTCAGTTCGCATAAAATTTGAGGCATGACTACTCGCCAGAATCGACGGCAATTCGTAGCCCTGTCTGCTGCAGCAGGGTTTGCGTCAGCCGCAGCGGGCCGCAATACCGTTCGGCTGGGCGGCCCGATCTTCCTGAAGTCTGACGATCCTGAAGCACTGGCGCAGGAGCACCGAAAGCTGGGCTATGCGGCGGCCTATTGTCCCACGGCGAAGGTCGAAGACACGGAGCGCTGCAGCGCTATCGAGAAAGCATTCGCGTCGGCGGGAGTTGCGATTGCGGAAGTCGGGGCGTGGGTAAACATGCTCGACCCGGACCTTGAGAAACGGCGGAAGAATCTGGACTACGTGACGCAGAGGCTGGCGCTGGCAGAAGCTGTTGGCGCTCTGAACTGCGTGGATATTGCAGGCTCATACAACAAGGATGTGTGGTATGGTCCTGACCCGAGGAACCTTTCGAAGGAGTTCTTCGACGCGACAGTGGAGAATTGCCGGAAGCTGATCGACAGCGTCAAGCCGAAGCGCACGAAATTGACGATCGAGATGATGGGCTGGATCGTACCTGACGGGCCCGACTCGTATTTGCGGCTGATACGCGCGGTCGACCGCCCGGCCTTCGCGGTACATATGGACGTCTGCAACGGCATTAACTCGCCGGAACGTTTCTACAACAACGCAGCGTTCATCCGCGAGTGCTTTTCGAAACTCGGCCGCTATATTCAGTCGTGCCACGCAAAAGATCTGGAGTGGAAAACGGAGCTGAATGTTCACTTTGTGGAAGTGATTCCAGGGCGCGGCTCGGTCGATTACGCGACGTACTTATCGGAGATTGCGAAACTGCCGCATCGCCCCCCGCTGATGCTCGAACATCTCAAGACGGCGGAGGAGTATAAAGAAGGTGCGGATTATATCCGTCGCATTGGCGCGCAAAGTTCCATCCAGTTCGCCTGAGGTCGAAAAGCGCCCTGTTATCGTGGTCATAACCTCTCGGTGAACGGAGTCTGGACCAGCCTCACCAAATTCGAACGAGATAAAATCGCACCCGGAACGGCGTTTCGCAATGCTCTGGGTGTCGCTATCCCTCTCGCAATCGGCCATGCTGCAGGAAGCATCGGCAGCGGTCTGGTCGGCGTCACCGGAGCGCTGAACGTCTCGTTTCAGGACGGGCGTGATCCTTACCGAAGTCGCGGTGCGCGCATGGTCGCCGCCAGCGTTTGGTGCGGCTGCGCCGTATTTATTGGCGCACTTTTCGGCAGCAATGACCCGGTTGCAGTCGGAATCACGTCAGTCTGGGCGTTTGTCGCCGGACTGCTGGTGGCACTGGACCAGGCGGCCGCTGACATCGGCACGATTAGCCTGGTGACGCTTGTCGTGTATGGTGCACACTCACTTCCTCCGGAGCAGGCGTTTTACTCAGGTTTGGCTGCGACGGCGGGAGGCTTGCTGCAGACTCTTCTGTCGCTTGCGCTGTGGCCGCTCCGCCGCTTCGAACCGGAGCAACGGGCGATGGCACAGGTCTACAGCGGACTGGGAAGCATTGCTTTGGCACCTCCGGAATCGACGGTCGCGCCGCCCGGAACTGCGCAGATGAACGAGGCCCACAAAACTCTTTCGTCACTCATGATGCAGCGGAACACTCACGCTGAGCGACTGATGTTGCTGCTGAGCGAGTCGGAAAGAATCCGACTGTCGGTGCTTCTGCTTCGGAGACTTCGTGTCCGATTGCGGCGCGAGGCGGAAGGTCAGGCGGTGGTTGCCGATATTAACGAGTTTCTGACCGTCATCGGATCCGGACTGCAGGAGATTGGAAATGCGTTAAATTCCCGGTCAGCACCGCAGACCGATTTTGCGCAAATTTCTCGCTTAAGTAAATTGGCGGATCAAGTCCGGAAACACTGTGAGGATAATAGCTGTTCAGCGGAAATACGGCAACTTCTGGAAGAAGTGCAGCACCAGACAGATGCACTGGCAGGCCAGATCCGGGCCGCGGTTGATCTGGCGGTCGCGTCGACACCAACAGGCCGCGTCGAGTTTGACCGACGGGAGCGTCGCAAGCCGCTTTATCTCCGCGTTATCAGCGCGATTCCGATCCTTCGGGCGAACCTTACACTCGACTCTGCCGCATGCCGGCACGCAATCCGACTTTGCGCCTGCGTTACGATTGCCGAGGCCTTCGTCAGGATCACCCAAATTGAACGCGGGTACTGGGTCCCTATGACCGCAGCAATCGTCCTGAAGCCTGATTTCACGGCGACGTTTAGTCGCGGGCTCCTGCGACTCGCCGGAACGTTCGCAGGCCTGCTCGTCGCCACCGGACTGTTTCGAGTCTTTCCGGAAGCTTTCACAACAGAGTTCGTTCTGATCGTTCTCTTTATGTTTTTGCTTCGATTTGTCGGAGCAGCGAACTACGGCGTTCTGGTAACTCTGCTGAGCGGGCTGGTTGTGGCTCTGCTCGCGGTGGCAGGCATTCCACCTCATACAACGGTGGTTGCACGAGCGATCGCGACCATCGTCGGGGGAGTGCTCGCGCTGGTTGCGTACATTGTGTGGCCGACGTGGGAGCGGCACCACCTGCCTCACACGTTTGCGACGATGCTGGAATCCTATCGTCAGTATTTTCAGGTCCTCACGCGAGCGCTGACGGAACCGGACCGTGATTTCGCTGCCGAGCTTGATCGAACCAGATATGCGGGACGTCTGGCCCGTACGAACGTCGAGGCTTCGTTCGAGCGGTTCACATCCGAGCCGCGTGTCGACGAACACATGGCTCGCGCGTGGGGATCCGCTGTCGCGAGTTCGCATCGAATGATTCGCGCAGCGATGGCGCTGGAGGCGGTCATGACACACAGCGATCCGGTTCCCGCGCGGCACGAGTTCCAGCGATTTGCTAACGCTGTTGAGATCACGCTTCACTCGATAGCTGGTGCTCTCCGAGGCTCAACATTAACCCGGCAGGACCTGCCCGACCTGCGGGAGGCGCATCACGCGCTTATTCAATCGGGCAGTGCATTCGAAGAACGGTATGTTCTCGTCAACATCGAGACAGACCGAATAACGAACACCCTGAATACGCTTGCTGTACAAATCATTCAGCTGCTGCAAAGTCCGGAAATCCCCGAGCGCGATGCAGTAGCCGAGCTGGATTAGGGACTTGATCGTGTATAAACTCACCTGCATCTGTATATTTCTTTTCTGGTTTTTCGCTGCAGGCGGAGCCGAGGTCTCTGCACAAACCGGCAGCACTCCCGCTCCGGTTACCCAAACGCCTTCCATTGAAGACAAAACGAAGGGGATGCAGCGATTCGATGGCTTCTTCCCGGTGTACTGGGATGACAGCAAGGGACAACTCTGGCTCGAGATACCTCGGCTAGATGCCGATTTCCTGCTGATTACCGGTCTGGCGGCGGGCGTTGGTTCGAATGACATTGGTCTTGACCGTGGTCAGACCGGCGACTCGGCTGTTGTCTACTTCCAGCGTATCGGCCCCAAAGTGCTTCTGGTGCGGCGGAACGAAATTTTTCGATCGACAAGTACGAGCTTCGCCGAGCGCCGTTCGGTGGAAGAGTCGTTTGCCAAGTCGGTACTCGCCGCGTTTCCGATTGACGCGAAATCGGGCGACCGCGTCCTGGTGAACGCAACGAATTTCTTCATTCGAGACGGTCATAATGCTGCCCGGGCCTTACGACCCGGCAATTACAGCCTCGATCGGGATCGGAGTGCGATGTACATGCCTCGCACCAAGGCGTTTCCACGGAACACGGAAGTGGAGTCTCTGCTGACCTTCAGTCGAGGCAATAGCGGCGACGGTGGAAGTGTACGCAACTCTCCTGCACAAGGACCGGAACAGATTGGACGCGGAGGCGGCCGGGCAAGCTTGCCGTCCGATGGGCTGTTCTCGGGAACGGTAGCGAGTGTGGCGCCTGACGCGCAGTCGGTGACCCTCCGCGAGCATTACTCTCTGGTGCAATTGCCGGACGCGGGATACAAGCCGCGAGCGTTCGACCCTCGAGGCGGCTTCATCAACACCGAGTACGTCGACTACAGTGTCCCGCTGAGCGAATCGCTCGTCCAGCGATTTATCATCCGGCATCGCCTTATCAAAAAAGATCCGAACGCCGCAATCAGCGAGCCCGTCGAGCCGATTCGGTATTACGTGGATCCAGGCGCACCCGAGGACATCAGGCGAGCGCTTGTCGAAGGAGCGAGCTGGTGGAATTCTGCGTTTGAAGGGGCAGGATTCCGGAATGCTTTTCGGGTTGAAGTCCTGCCTGCGGACGTGGACCCCATGGATATCCGATACAACGTCATCAACTGGGTGCATCGGTCCACACGAGGCTGGAGCTACGGCGGAAGTGTAATCGATCCGCGCACGGGCGAGATCATCCGCGGAGTGGTGACACTTGGATCACTTCGCGACCGTCAGGATTACCTGATCTTCGAGGGTCTTCTTTCGCCATACACGACCGGCAAAGAGAAACCGGACATCCTTTATCAGACTGCGATCGCGCGCATACGCCAGCTCTCCGCGCACGAAGTCGGGCACACGCTGGGTCTGATGCATAACTACTACGACAGCACCCGAGGATGGATTTCGGTGATGGATTATCCGCACCCGCAGGAGAAGCTGAATGACGACGGCACGATCGATTTGTCCGGCGCGTATCCGAAAAGCATTGGTGACTGGGACAAGGTTGCCATCGATTATGGGTACCGGCAGTTTGCGAACGATGCTGATGAGAAACCTGCGCTGGCGGCAATTCTGGATAAGGCGTGGACCCAGGATTTGCGGTACTTCACCAACCAGGATCTGGGAACTCACCCGAGAGTAGACCAGTGGTCGAACGGAGTGAATCAGGCCGACGAGCTGGTGCGGATTATGAAGGTCCGGCGAGCCGCCCTCGAACGCATGGGCGAGAACACCGTCCGTGAAGGTGCTCCGCTGGCCACGATCGAGGAAGCGCTGGTTCCAATTTTCATGTATCACCGGTACGCTGTGGAGTCGGCTGCCGCAAGTCTCGGCGGGGTCGACTACATCTATGCCATTCGGGGTGATAAACGGATTCCGCTTAAGCAGGAGCCCGCAGAGAATCAGCGCAAGTCGCTGGAAGCGCTCGTCAACACATTACGGCCGAGTGAACTGACAGTGCCGGGCAGGGTTCTTGCTGCGATTCCACCGCGTCCGCCTGGATATCATCTGCACCGCGAGTTGTTTCCCCGGACGACGGGCGGGGCATTCGATCCCTTGAGTCCGGCATCCGTTGCCGCCGACGTGACTATCGGGTTCGTTCTGCAACTGGACCGCGCCGCACGACTGGTATCGCAGCACGCTGTCATCCCGGCGCTGCCGGGTCTGGAAGAAGTAATTGATCGTCTGGTGACTGCCACGTTCGATGCGCCAACTGCATCACCCTATGAAGCCGAGGTCCGCCGCACGGGAGAGACCGTGCTGGTTGACAGACTTATCTGGCTGGTGACGGGCTCACCGAATGCACAGGTTCGGGCGATTGCGACAGCCAAGCTGAATGGTGTTGCAGCTCGGGGAAAGACGGGTGAGGCTTCGGGCAAGAAAGGCGACAGTGCTCACCTTCGGATGCTGACGGCTGATATCACTCGCTTCCTGAACCGGCCGTCAGAGGAATACCAAGCGATCGTGGCTCCGGATGCGCCTCCCGGTGCACCCATCGGCGGCGATGGCGGCTATGACTGGTTGCGGCGCCCTCCGTATCGGGCTGAGAGCCGACGAGCTCAGCCGGAGTCCATGCGCGGCGGTATGTCGTCAATTCAGTAGTACGGGTGTCGCATTGTCTTGCGGGTGCGATACCAGGCAACCGCTTCTGGAGCGCTTCGTGCGCCGTCAATCAACCCAGTTTCACGCAAATCGGGACTATTTCGCCGAGCGGCTTGAAGAGTTCTCCGATTAGGTCAAGTTACAAGATCCGGTGAACCCAACCAGCACCTACGCTGCAAACGGCAGTCCGCCTCCGCATTTCAACAACGATTAACGCCACTCTCGCCGGCGGCTCAGTACGGAGGTCAGAACGAGAAAAGCTTCGATCTCTACCGAAAGCTGAGGTGGCTGGAGCAAAGAGGATTCGGCGTGCTGTGAGAAGACTTCGAACCCGGAACGGCGTTCCGCGGCTCTGATGCAGGAGTGCTCACGTTCACCCAGATTCTTTGTGGCGGCTTGGCGCGCACTCAGATGGCCGAATTAAGAGTAGACTGGATGACGTCGCCGGGCATACACCGGCGTCGGATCAACTTCAGGAGAGTTGCAAATGCGGTGCAGAATGATCGCGAACCTGATGTTCCTTACGGTGCCAACATCGTTGTTCGGCCAGTCTGCGGGTGGCATTTCCGCGCTCGAAGGCCGGAAAGTGCGACTGAAGATAGACATGCCGGCGACCATTTCAGGTGTGGACGTCAGTGCACGCAGAAAGCCTGGGGTGAACTTGTCCGAACTAAACAACCGGCTGACGGTCTTCGGAACTGCAATTAGAAATGGGCAAGCCAGCACGATCACTGCCATTAAAGATACAGGCCGTACTATCGAAGTCGAGCTTGACGGTGGTGGTGCGCCGCCCGCTGGGTCAGAACACGTCTGCGTGGCGGAAGATCTTCGGCGCCGCGAGCGTGACCTGGAAGAACAGCGGTCAATCACCAGGAACAATCAGCAGTTGGCGAACCTCGACCTGGAACTTCGAAATGTGCGTTCCGAAATGAACGCGATTCAGTCGGACTGTACCAGTCGTAAGCTCGCCGTCAGCAGCCGTGCCGGATCGAGGTTCAGGATCCACTATGGCCCAAAACTTAAGGCACAGGGAATCACGGCAGAGTTGCTGGAATCGATCCTCGCTGATTACATGGACATTTCGCCTGCAGTAGCCAAAGTTCAGTAGTTGCCGCCACGTTCGCTCTTGAGGATGTCCCAGTTGGCTCCGTTCGCGTGATGAAAGGTTGCCGAGGTGCCGAGGTTCCCTTCCTATACCAGATTTCAAAGGCCCATCCTTCGGTAACCAGCATCAATGACCGTTCTTCAGCGAGCGGGCCAAGTCGACTGCTCGGGAAGCGCGCAACGACGATTCGCTGCCATTCCGCGGCCGACCATGTACTTTCACTTTACTTATGCCCCTAACAGTACAACTCAACGGAACCGCTACGATGATGTCCAGACAAGCAACTTCCCCAATGTGTTCGAGCGGCTGTAATCGATGGAACAGGTGACCGCTTTTGAATGCACCTGTGAAATATACCTGCAAGCGGGCTACGTCCGAAGTGCGAATTGACGGGCGCCTCGATGAGGCGGACTGGGCCTCGGCGCCGCTATCGGAGCCCTTCGTGGACATTGTCACCGGTGCGCAGGGATGGTTCGATACACGAGTTCGAATGCTCTGGGACGACCTCCATCTCTATTTCGGCTTTACTGCTGAAGAGAAGGATGTCTGGGCTACTTTGACTGAGCGAGATTCCAAAATCTGGTTTGATAACGATCTCGAAATTTTCATCGCCGGCAGCGACGCTTATTACGAATTTGAGATTAACGCGTTTGGCGCTGTCTACGAGGTGTTCTGGGTATGGCAGGACATGTATTTTGCCGGCAGCCGTTACAACGTTCCGGAATGGCAGCCTGAGGGCCAGCGCATTTTGTTGCTGGATGGCGTCGGCGGCCATGTGCATCCCCGGGGAATGCGCAACGGCTTCCTCGACTGGGATCTTCCGGGTTTGCGGCACGCAGTTCATGTCGACGGAGTTCTGAACAGCCGGACCGGCACCGATAAGGGCTGGTCGGCTGAAATAGCGGTTCCGTGGGCCGGACTTCAGTGGCTTGCGGACGGGAGGTCCTTACCTCCTTGTGACGGAGATGTGTGGCGGATCGACTGTTCGCGGTTCCAGCACATTGGACCGCGTGGCGAGAAACTGGATCCGGCCGCGGGATGGGCGATGAACCAGCATGGGCACTATGACTCGCACATACCTGAAGTGTTCCCGTACGTGACGTTTTCGTCTGCGCCAGTTCGCTGATCTCTGTTTCAGCGCTCCTTTGCTTTCTCGATTTCTTTAGCGGCATGCGGTTCGACATTTAACCGGTTTCGTGACGCGAAGAAATAGAGGGCGATGCAAAGGGCGATCAGGGCGAAGCCGAGAAGAATGCGCGTGTTCGACATCCTGAGTTTGTACCGGACGATACTTTCGCCGCTATACCAGGGATTGCGCTTCAGTTCCGTTTGTTACAAAGTGTTTCGAAAATCGGTGGGCAAATGGCGTCGCCATGCCGACGAGAACGACAATGGCACTTGAGATGTATTTCACGCACTGAGCGGCGGAATGGTCATTACCAGGACCGCGGCGACCGGACTACTGACCCAATGAATCCGGTCTCAGAAACTCGGGATTTGAAAGCCACGGAGCGCGTACTGAATCTCTGAAGCTGCGGCCTTAAATAGCTTCGCTCCTCTACCACACTTCCAAACAGCATTTCAGACTCTAACCGTGATCGACCGTCCTTGTGACAGGGCTGTTTGCGCTTCTCCGTGTGAAGCGGGGAGAATTGAAATGCAATTCAAATTCATTTTCCAGATAATTCGAGTGCTGGGGTTCTTTCTTACTGCACTCGCGCACTCGTTCTCCATGTCGGTTAGTTTGCAGTCGATACCGGGGAATACCGCAATACTCGGAACACACGTGAAGTGGGAGGCAGCGGTGCTCGACGCCGCTTCGAGCAACCTGTGGTATCGGTTCCGGGTGAGAGACCCTGGCTGCACTGACTGGCGGACGGTCATCGACTTTAGTCCGCAGAACACATTTGACTGGGTTCCGGTCAGGAGTGAAGGCGTATGGGAGATCCAGGTCACAGCACGTGACCATGGCACAGGTGAATCCACGCACGCGACGGCATCCTTCCAAGTACTTTCGCCGATTCCCGACGGCACTCCCGTCCTGACACCGACGTATAACGAACTGGTCTATCTTTACAGCGCGCCTGAATGTGCTGCGGGCGGTGAGATGAGCGTTTACTTCGAGAGCACAGATGGAACCGGCCAGTCTACACCTGCTATGGCGTGTGAAGCAGGTAAGACACTGAACACCTATGTTGCCGGGCTTCGGCCGGCAACCGACTACAAGATCCATTACGTCGTGACGTCAAAGGCAGGCACGTTCACCGCAACAGACATAACGTTCACGACGGGACGTCCGGCTCTGAAACCAGCAGTGACCGATGTACTTGCGAAGCCCTCGGGGGCGGTCACGCAGGGAATTCTTCTGCAAAGCAAGGTCTTCGAGTACAACGTCGCGACAGATTTTGATGGAAATCTGGTTTGGTTTTCTCCAGCTAGTATCCGGTATCTCACTCGTCCGGATGCAGGCGGGTACTTTCTCGCGATCGCTGGTCCCCCGGGAGCACCCGCAGAGCAGCAGTATCTCCGGCAGCTGGATCTGGCCAGCGTGGTGGTGCAGGAAACCAATGCGGCTCGGATAAACGAGCAGCTCGAAGCACTGGGTAAGACGACGCGCATCACGAGTTTTCATCACGAAGCGCGGAGAATGGAGAACGGAAAGATTCTGGCCCTTGCGGGTTCCGAGCGGATGCTCAGGGATGTGCAAGGCGACGGCGAGGTCGATGTGATAGGCGACGTGATTCTCGTGCTCGATAAGAACATGCAAGTCGAATGGGTATGGGATGCCTTCGACCATCTCGACGTAAAGCGGCCGGCGATTCTCGGCGAAGTCTGCACCCAGGGTGGCGGCGGCTGCCCGGAGTTTTCGCTGGCGACGGTGGCGAACGACTGGCTACATGGTAATTCGCTGCAGCAGACGCCCGACGGCAACATTCTATATTCGGCGCGTCATCAGGACTGGGTGATCAAGCTCGATTACCGCAATGGCGACGGCAACGGAGATGTGATCTGGCGGCTGGGGAAGGACGGTGACTTCCAGATCGATGGCGATGCAACGGCATGGTTCTCGCACCAGCATGATCCGAACATCGAAGATGGGTCTACCAACCGGTTGACCCTCTTCGATAACGGAAACACCAGACACGACAGCGATCCTGACGCGAACAGCCGTGGACAGGTTTTGGAACTCGACGAAAGGGCCCGGACGGCGCGGCTGGTGCTGAATGTCGATTTGGGGCAATATTCGCTTGCGCTCGGGTCGGCTCAGAAGCTGGCAAATGGTACCTATCACTTCGATCTGGGCTGGGCCCCAAACGGCTCGAGTGAGGCGCTGGAGTACGACACAAGCGGCAGCATGGTTTCCAAAATCGAGGTCAAGACGCAGCAGTATCGATCGTTCCGGATGCGAAACATGTATACCGAGTAGCGCTGTTACAAAAACGACTACCGCCAGCAGCGGGTGCGGTGCTGCACGATGCCACACCCGCTTTCACCGCGTTGTAACAACTTAAATGCCAAAATGAAGCAAGTAACCCTTTGTGACTGCACGTATTTTCCTCAAAATTATCGCCGGCGTTGCGTGTATTCTGGTCGTCGCTCTCGCGGCGGCTGACTGGCTCGCCACCCGCGTTACCGAACGTACTTATCTGGCAGCACTCACTCGTCAGGTCGGTGACAAGGCGCAAATGCTCGCGCTCATCATGGGCAAGGGTAAGGTTCCGGGCACGGAAATTCACACTCTGGCGCATGCGGCCGCAGCGCGGATTACGTACATTGACCACGCTGGGCGAGTGGTGGCCGACAGCGAGACCGATGCGTCCAAAATGGAGAATCACAGCCAACGACCAGAGGTGAAGGCAGCGCTCGGGGGCAGAACTGGTTCAGATCGCCGCCGCAGTGCGACTATCGGGATGAACTTCCTTTATGTGGCTGTTCCGCTTGCTGATGGCGCTGTACTCCGACTTGCTGTTCCGTTGAAGGAAATTGAGGCCCAAATTCGGGACGTCACGCGCCAGGTACTGTTGGCCGTGCTGCTCGCGTTTGTGCCGGCCGTTGCAATTGCTGCATTCTTTGCGCGAGTGATCTCACGCAAGGTCGCAAAAATCATCGATCATGCAAGCAAACTGGCCCGGGGCGATTTCGAATCGAGGCTGGCAGTGACGCAGGGCGACGAATTGGATGTTCTCTCAGAGCAACTCAATCGGACGGGTGAACATCTCCGCCACATGGTTGACGAGCTTGATCGGGAGCACGAGAAACTGGACCGGTTGGAGCGCGTTCGAAAAGATTTCGTCATCAACGTCTCGCACGAGTTGCGAACGCCGCTGGCGTCCATTCAGGGCTACACGGAAACGCTGCTTGACGGCGCTCTCGAGGACCCGCAGCATAATGTTCGGTTCCTGAATATTATTCGCAACAATGCCGAACGGCTCGCGCGACTTGTCGGCGATTTGATGACGCTGTCGCGGCTGGAGTTAAAGCAGACGTCACTTGTTTACTCCATGCATAAGGTCAACGACCTGATTCGCGAGTGCGTCGAGTCGGTCCTCCCGGTCGCAGAGAAGGCGAACATCGACCTGGTTGCCGACGCGGCCTCGACTTCCCCAGAAGTGTACTGCGATTCCGAAGCAGTGCACCAGATCTTGCTCAACCTGCTCGACAACGCGATCAAGTATACAAGTGAGAGCGGCACAGTAAGTATCGGTGCAGTGACCAGCCACGAAGGCTTTGTTCGGATTGATGTCGGGGACACGGGAATTGGGGTGCCTCCTGAAGACTTGCCTCGCCTTTTCGAACGCTTTTATCGCGTGGATAAGGCCCGGTCGCGTCAGCTCGGAGGCACGGGTCTTGGACTTGCGATCGTGAAGCATCTTGTGATGGCGCACGGAGGGGAGGTGTCGGTGAGGAGCGTTGTGAACCAGGGTTCGACATTTTCGTTTACGCTTCCGACCAAAGCGCCAGCCCGCGATCGGCTTGAGGAAGTATCTCTGCAACGTGAATTAATCCATCCGTAACCTCTTTGTAATAATTGTTATAGACAATGAGGGAGACATGAAAAAGATCGCGCTGATTGAAGACGACGCCGACCTCTTCGCCCTGCTTCGATATAACCTGGAAAAAGAAGGCTTTACGTTGGTTGGTTCGCAGACCGGCAAGGGTGCTATCGAACTCTGCCGCCGAGAGCGTCCCGATCTGGTGATTCTCGATGTCATGCTGCCCGATTCGGACGGACTGGACATTTGCAAAGGAATTCGCAGCCATCCTGAGCTGTGCAACCTGCCCATCATCTTCCTCACGGCGCGGGCGGCCGAGACGGACCGAATCGTTGGCCTCGAGCTGGGCGCGAATGATTACATCGTTAAGCCGTTTTTCGTGCGTGAACTGATTGCACGCATTCGGCTGCAGTTCAGGTCCCAGACTCAGCCTGCAAAGATCCTGAAAGCTTCAGGCCTGGAACTGGACCGCACGACTTGCCGCGTCACATTGAATGAAAACCCGCTGTCACTTACCGCGACTGAATTCCGGCTTCTCGAGTTTTTGATGAGCCGGCCCGGTGTGGTGTTCAGCCGCGAACAACTACTCGATTCGGTATGGGGACATGATCGGGTCGTTACTGACCGGACGGTCGATGTTTATATTCTGCGCTTGCGGCACAAGACGGAAGCCGATCCTGCGAATCCTCAGTTGATTCGCTCGGTCCGTGGCTTCGGGTATTCATTCAACGATCAGGCGATTACCACTGAGCCTGCTGTCGCTGAACCTGCACTGGCAAGTTAGACTGTTCCTAGTGCGGGTCTTTCTCTGGGCTGGGCTTGCGGCATGATGTCCGCTGCTGCCCAGTTTTCCGCTCTTGAACCAACCAGGACCGGGCTCGAAGTTGTTCTGCACCGTTTTTCAGTGAACGTTGGTATCCCCCCTGTTTTATTCAGCGTTACATCCGCTTATAAAACTCGCTGCTACCTGGTTGCAGCGGGTGTCGACGAACAATCCGGAATCTGCGGCCTCGGCTGACGCTCCGTGCGCGAATCGCTGCTCAGGCGCTTTCGGCAGGATGACAGACAGCAGTTCAATCGGCGCACTGGTACGGCGTAAAATCAGTCTTGGCGGGCACGCCTGGCAGCTCTCCCCCTACTCTACAGGTTTGTACTGCAGAGCAAAGGTCCCTGTTACCCAACCGTGAATTCGGTGCCCCCTCCAGGCACTCGGGCCCTGGGTCTCTTCACAGGCGATGCATCAATTCTGCCAGCTTCGGCGTCTAGCTTAGGTGGGCAGTATCGTTCCGACCAGGATACTCTGTAAGTAAGTGGTTACTTCTCCGTCCCCCTCAGGAAGACTTCAATGCGAGGACCGGCGATCGCAGTTGCTGGGTGCCGCCCTTCGTGTGTTCTCCCGCAAGGGGTTTCAGGGGACCCGGACCCGGGAGATTGCGGCCGAGGCAGGAATCAATGAAGCATTGCTGTTCCGGCACTTTCCGACCAAGGAGGATCTCTACGAAGCAATACTCCGGCAGCGTGCAGATGAACGTGCGGTCGAGACAATTATCGATTCCCTGAATGAGCCAGGCCAGGCGCGTGACGACGAAGCATACTTTTTGATATTCGCTGAAAAGCTGCTGGATGCGCTCCGTAGTCAGCCTGAGTTCTTCCGATTAATGATGTTTTCCGGACTCGAGAACCATTCCATGGCCCGGGAATTTCGACAGGTTCATATCCGGCCCTTGTACGACGCAGTCGCACGTTATATAGGCTTGCGTCAGAAGGAGGGGGCGTTCCGGAAAGATGTGCGGCCAGTGGTTGCGATTCGCGCGCTGGCCGGAATGCTGGTGCATTTTGTGCTTGTGACAGAGGTGTACGGCGATGTTAGTCCAAGGATTGCTCGCAGTGAGCTGATCAGATCCTTCGCGTCGATCTTCCTTAAAGGCATGATTGCGGAATGAGCACATCCAAAGCGCCCGGGGGAGTCAATCCCTGGCTGATTGCCATATCGGTTATGTTCGGGACCTTCATGGAGGTACTGGACACGACAGTTGTGAACGTCTCGCTTCCTCATATCTCAGGCAGCATGTCGGCCTCGATCGACGAGGCAACGTGGGTTCTTACTTCCTACCTGGTCGCGAACGCGATCATTCTTCCGATAACCGGGTGGCTGGCTGCACGGTTCGGCAGAAAGAATCTGCTGATGACGTCGGTGGTTGGATTTACAGTTTCTTCTTTTCTTTGCGGACTTGCTCCTACATTGCCGCTGCTAATCCTCTTTCGGTGTCTGCAAGGTGCTTCGGGAGGTTGTCTGCAGCCGCTCTCGCAGTCGGTGCTGCTGGAGGCGTTTCCTCCTGACCAGCGCGGCAAGGCCATGGGCTTCTGGGGCCTTGGTATCGTCGTCGCTCCGGTGATGGGGCCGGTTCTCGGCGGATGGTTAACCGACAATTACAGCTGGCGATGGGTGTTTTATATCAACATTCCCGTTGGAATTGCGTCGCTTCTGATGACCAGGGCGTTTGTGTTCGATCCTCCCTACCTCCGCCACGGCGGGGCGTCGAAGGTTGATTACTGGGGTATCGGAATGCTTGCAGTGTGGGTCGGAGCGCTTCAGGTGGTGCTGGATAAAGGGCAGCAGGAGGACTGGTTCTCCTCTCATTTCATTCAGGCCTTTGTCTGGATCACCATCATTTTCCTTGTCGGTTTTCTGATTCGCGAGCTGACCACACGCGCGCCTGTTGTGAACCTCAAGGTCTTTAAGTACCGAACCTATAGTGCGGGCGTCTTTCTGATGACTGTGGTCGGCTTCGTTCTTTACGGCAGCCTGGTGCTGCTTCCGTTGTGGCTGCAGACGCTGCTCGGCTATCCGTCACTGCAGGCCGGAATTGCACTCGCTCCCCGCGGTATGGGCTCGATGGTTGGTATGCCACTCGTAGGCGCAATTGTCGGCAAGTTCGATCCGCGGCGCGTCCTTGCTGCGGGCCTGACGTTGGGGGCTGTAACCCTGTTTATGTTCTCGCGGCTGAATCTGAACGCAGGGTACTGGGATTTCTTCTGGCCGCAATTTCTGCAGGGCCTCGCGCTTGCGATGTTGTTCGTTCCACTGACGACGATTACGATGAGCCCGATTCCCAAAGAAGGAATCGGCAACGCAGCAAGTCTCTTCAACCTGATGAGAAACATCGGAGGATCCATCGGAATTGCGGTCGTGACGACGATGTACTCGCGGTTCACTCAGAAATTCGTCAACCGTCTTGGCGAGAACATCACGGCTCTGAATCCGCGTGCCATGGATATGCTTCGGGGACTGCAGTCGACCTATGCGCACAGCGGGTCAGGGCCGGCACTCGCGGAAAAACAAGCGACAGCCTCGGTGTTCGGGATGGTCCAACAGCAGGCGGCCATGGTTGCGTTTGTGCAGTTGTTTCTGATTATGGCAGCGATCTTTCTGCTGATGGTCCCGCTGCTGTTGGTTATGAAGAAGCCGCCCAAGGGCGCCAGCGCTGAGATGGCGCACTGATCTCTCCACACGAACACGGATGAACAACTCCACGACTATTCGTTCTTTTATGTCATTGGCGATCGGCGCCGGGCTGTGCTTTGCCCAGCAGCCGCAGCAGGGCGTACCTGCTCCGAGCAGCGGAGTACGTGTTGACTTCGGCGCGGGCGTTCGAGGGCCGACGACGTACTCAGGCAGTGTGGGCGGTTCCGAACGAACGCCCGGGGTGCTTCAGCTAACGCTGGAGGATGCTATCAACCGAGGCCTTCGGTTCAATCTTGCTTTGGTCGAGGGTGGCGAAGATATTCGGGCGCGACGTGCGGAGAAGCTTCGTGCTCTCAGCGCAATGCTGCCCACACTGAATGTGCGACCGTCCGTGTCCGAACAGCAGATCAATCTGGCAGCGTTCGGCTTTACCGGATTCCCCGGCATTCCAGCGGTCGTCGGCCCATTCAGTATTTATGATCTCCGGGGGTACGGAGCTGAGTCGCTGTCTTTTCAGAGCTGGCGTTACTGGAAGGCGACACGGGAAGGAATCCGCGCCTCGGAGTTGTCCACGCGCGATGCTCGCGAGCAGGTCGTGCTGCTGATAACGACTGGCTACCTTCGGGCGGCTGCGGGCTTCGCACGAATTGAGGCGCAACAGTCTCAGGTTGCGACTGCGGAGACGGAGGCGCGTCAGGCGCAGGACCGCAGGAATGCCGGCACGGTGCCGGGAATTGACGTGCTGAGGGCACAGGTTCAGGCGCAGCAGGAGCAGCAACGGCTGATTTCCTACGAGGGAGACTTCGAGAAACTGAAGCTTACGCTTTCGCGTGCGATCGGACTTGCCCCGGGGCAGGAGTTCGAACTCGCCGACAAGCTCAGGACAGTGAGTCTGCCGGCGGAAAAGACGGTGGAGGAGAGCATCGAACAGGCTATGCGCGGACGATTCGATTTGCAGTCAGCGGAAGCGGCGCTCCGATCGGCTGAGCTGCAGAAGAGTGCAGCGCAGGCGGGCCGGCTGCCATCTGCTGGAGTAGATGCCAATTACGGCGTTAACGGGTTAAGTGTGACTGCGCTACATGGAAGCTTTACGGTTGCCGGATCGGTAAACATACCGATTTTCCAGGGGCGTCGCGTAGAGGCGGACGTCGCCGCTGCGGATGCAGTGGTCCGCCAGCGTCGGGCGGAGTATGAGAACATCCGCGGCAACATAGACGCTGATGTAAGGGCTGCTTACACTGACCTGCGTTCTGCAAGCCGGCAGGTTGAAGTTGCAACCAGCGCGCTGGCGCTGGCACGACAGCAGTTGCAGCAGGCGGAAGACCGATTTGCAGCCGGTGTTACGAATAATCTGGAAGTAGTGCAAGCACAGCAGGCGGTTGCGACTGCCAATGACAACTACATTTCGAGCGTATATCTGTATTACGGCGCGCGAGCCGAGCTTGTTCGGGCTCGCGGTGATGCTGAGCAGACAATCCGATCCTTGCTGAGGAGTACTAAGTAGATGGCCGACGATCGCAGAGAACGAGAGATTCCCGGGTCGGGTGCGCCTTCGGCGGTGCAGCCCAACCCGTCCGAAGTGGAGCGGCTGCGCGAAGAAGTCCGGCGGCTTCGTGAGGAGCAGGACCGTCAACGGTCTGCTTTGAGCACTGCCGGCAATGGCGGCGGTGCCAGCCAGGGTACATCGAACCAGACGCAGGCGCCACAACCATCACCGACGCAGAAGCCTGAAAACACTGCAACGACAGATCAGGACAACGAGACGCCCAGGCGACCGTGGTACCGCGATCATCCGATCAAGGCTCTGCTCGCGCTGATTGTGATTGTTGCCATAGCAGTGGGCGCGTTCTGGTACTGGCAGTATTCGCAGACATTTGAATCCACGGACGATGCACAAATCGATGGACATTTGAATGCTGTTTCGACCAGAATTCCGGGTACGATCAAGGCTCTGTATTTCGTAGAGAATCAGGAAGTTAAAGCAGGACAACTGCTGGCGGAGCTCGATCCCCGCGATTATGAGGTTACGATCGAGCAGGCTCAGGCGGCACTTGCGCAGGCCCGGGCAGGAGTTCAGGTGCAGGCTCCATCGCTTCCGATTACGGCCGAGACAACGCAATCCGGAATCGCGAGTTCTCAGGCCGAGGTCGCCACAGCACAAGCGGGGGTTGCGGCTGCGCAACAACAGTACGAATCACAGCTGGCAAGACTGGCTCGCGAGGAAGCGAATAACCAGAAGGCTCAGGCCGATCTGCAGCGCTATACGACCCTTGTGCAAAAAGACGAGGTCTCACGCCAGCAATATGATCAACAGGTCGCGGCAGCAAAGGCGGCTCAGGCGAACGTGGAGTCGGAGCGGGCGGCTGCGGAGGCTGCCAAACGAGTGATCGAACAAAGGCGCGCGCAGCTGAACCAGGCTCAAACGCAACTGGGTGAGGTTCAGGCGAATGCTCCTCGCCAGCTCTCGATTCAGCGTGCCAACGTTGCTCTTCGACATGCAGGGACGCAGGCAGCCCAGGCGCAGCTCACCCAGGCTCGGCTGAACCTGGAATATACGAAGGTCTACGCTCCGGTTGCGGGCGTGATTGGCCGTAAAGCTGCTGAGATCGGGATGCGTGTCCAGCCGGGGCAACAGCTTACGACCATCGTCCCGCTGAATGACATCTGGGTGACGGCAAACTTCAAAGAGACACAGCTCCGCAAAATGCGCGTCAACCAGGGTGCAACGATTCACGTCGATGCGCTCGACCGTGACTTCGACGCGTACGTTGAGAGTATGCCCGCAGCTACCGCTGCCCGGTATAGCATTCTTCCTCCGGAAAACGCGAGCGGGAATTATGTGAAAGTGGTGCAGCGCCTGCCTGTTCGGCTGCGCTTTAAGGATCCAGGCTCCGCACACGGGTTACTGCGGCCCGGTATGTCGGTTGTCCCGAAAGTCTGGCTGCAGTGACTCGGAAGACACGTAGGGCATAGCGGCCGCCATCAGAATCGACTCACCTTAAATTTGCGAAGCGACGCGAGGTAAACGGACGCTGCTCAACGTGCAACCACGGCGCCTCGATTATCTGCTTCACCCTCGCGACGATTTCAGGACTGTACTGAATCTCGACATGATGATGTGGATAGTTGCTATATAACGGTCCTTCTCGGGATAGTGCCGGAACTGCGATCGAGAAGCATCTTTGATGCCGTGCCCTGGTTCCATCTTGCAGACGTTCAAGGCCGACTTTCAACAATGGCACCGTGGCTGAGAGAACTTCACGCCAGTGCCCGAAATCGACGGCAGTCGTGAGAACTCGCCGCGAATGGTGATAGTCCAGTGTCTCTGCGGATCCCAGCCCTTTCTCCACAAACTCCCGAAAGTGGTCGGGCAGACGTGTCCGCACAGAGCTGTGTGGAAGGTGGTGCGCGCATGTCTCTGATACACTGACCTGCACGCCAAATGTCCAGCCCGCAACAACGAAGCATCGCTCATTACCGCATTACAACCAAAATCGGCGAGGGCGGTATGGGTGAGGTTTACAAGGCGACGGATATGAAGCTCGGACGCGAAGTTGCGATCAAAGTTCTTCCGCCACCTCTTGCCTCCGACGCCGATCGTATGGCAAGGCTGTCGCGGGAGGCGCAGGTTCTCGCGTCGCTGAATCATCCGAATATTGCTTCCATTTACGGCGTTGAAGATGGCGCGCTCATCCTGGAACTGATTGACGGGCCGACGCTCGATGAGCAAATCGCGAAAGGTCCCGTCCACCACCAGGCGCGTCAAATTGTCGATCAACTGATCGATGCTCTGGAGTACGCACACGAAAGGGGCATCGTTCATCGGGATCTGAAACCCTCGAATATAAAAATCACAAGCGAGGGCCGCGTCAAGATACTCGATTTCGGTCTTGCCAAAGCACTCTCGGTGGAACAGCAGGCCGTCAATCCAATGACGTCTCCCACTCTGACGCTTCATGCGACGACACCCGGAATGATCCTCGGAACGGCAGCCTACATGGCGCCGGAACAGGCGCGCGGGCAGGATGTGGATAAGCGCGCCGATATCTGGGCATTCGGCGTGATCGTGTACGAAATGCTCACCCAGCGGCAGTTGTTTGCCGCTGAAACGCTGAGTGACACCATCGCCCAGGTGCTGACGCGTGAGTTCGACTTCGACGGTATACCTGCGCAGTTCGAGCCGCTGCTCGAGCGTTGTCTTGTCCGCGATCGTCGTCTTCGGCTTCACGATATCGGAGACGGCCGCTGGCTGCTCGATCGGAAACCAGCTCCAGCCATGCCGTCAGCCAGACACCGGTACTCATGGCCTTTGCTGGCAGCGTTCACTGGAGTTGCTGTCGTCGCGTGCGTCTTTGGTTACCTTTGGTGGCGATCATCAACCGCACAACGTCAACTCCAGGTTCGTTTTGCACTCGATACCGGAATTTCCCCGGCAACCTTTAGTCCCGACGGACGGTCCATTCTCATGGCGTCCAACTCGTTGCGAGTTCGAGCCATAGATAGTCTGGAATGGCGAACGCTCCCTTCCACCGAGGGCGCCCGAGATCCATTCTGGTCCGCAGATTCTTCCACAATCGCTTTCTTCGCGGACGGGAAACTCAAGGCGGTTCGCGCCGACGGCCAGCCAGCCGTGACGCTCGCTGCCGCTCCTTTGCCCACGGCTGGCGGCTCATGGCGCGGAGGTGAGAAAGACGGTACAGTTGTCTTCTCGTCGGAAGGGCAGTTGCACGCCGTAGACATGCGTACCGGGACGGTGCGCCACCTGCCTGTACGAGGTGAGCCGGGAGAGATTCTAAAGGAGCCGGTCTTTCTTCCGGAAGGCGATAACTTCACGTATCTGGCGGAATCCCCTGCCAGGACGAGGCTCTTTCGTGCGAACACCGCATCTGAGAAGGGTGAGAAACTGCTCGATACCAATCGCGCGGCCATCTTTGCGCGCCACCCCCGCACGGGGCAGTGGTTCATGTTCCACTGCGACACCAGTCCGGGGTCTTGCGATTTGATGATCACTCCGATCGATCCCAGGACCGGGACACCTCAGGGCCCGACCCGGCCGATCCTGGGAGCTGTTGCATATTATGCTGCACGATCGACCATACTTCTCGATGTTGCATCTAACGGCCTGATTGCCTGGCGTCCCAGGGCCTCAAGTTTGTCTGTCTGGAGCATGCGCTGGCTGGATCTTCATGGAAATGTAGTGGGCTCTTTCGGTGAGCACAACTCATATACCGAGATCGCATTGTCGCCGGACGAGACTCGGGTCGCTACCAGTCAGGGCAATCCTGTTCGAAGCATTTGGCTCTTCGACGTCCGTACCGGGACTGGCGCCCGCGTCAGTTCGCTGCCCGGCGAAGAACGATTTCCCCGATGGTCACCGGACGGGAGAGTGTTGTACTACGTCGACCGCACCGACGACGAAACGCGCATCGTCGCCATCAGAGATGGTGGACGACCGGAGCAGATCTACACTCAAAAGGAGCGAAGCCTAATCCTGCAGCAGGTCACGCCCGACGGTGATTACGTTGTGTTCAGCCGAATTTCGAAGCAATTGTCGGCATGCGGCGCGTATCGTCTAAGTCTTCGGCGAGACAAAGGATCCGAAGAACCCGAATGTATCATCCGAAGTAAGGTCCCGAGCATCTATGCGCGTGTGACGCCGGACGGCAAGTGGATCGTTTACACGGGAGCTCGAACTTTGCTCGCTGACCGATATCCTCGGCCGGGACCCACGCCGGTCGTTCTGGACGACAGACCCGGAGCACCTTTTTTCAGTCGAGATGGATCTACGCTCTACCGCACTGATGGAGTCGGATTGGTCGCGCAGAGTGTCCTTGGGAGTGACGAGAACACTTTCCGGCTCAGCGAGCCGAAGTACCTCTTTTCATCGCTTCTCGGCTCACAATCCGCCGGCGCTCAGATAGCTGCCCCATCGCGCGACGGCACGCGGATTCTGGTGATCGCGACGGATCAGCGTGAGGCGGTAGGCACGCAGGTGGCGACTGACTGGACGGCTTACCTCGATCAGGCACCGCCGTCGAGATAACGATCAGGCTCGCGCGCTCAGGCCTTCTTCTGAGATGCAACGAAGCTGTCTACACGCGGCTCGAGGGTATCGAGTGGAACTGAGCCGTTTGTCAGCAGCACGCTGTGGAACTGTTTCAAAGAGAACTTTTCTCCGAGAGCCTGCTTCGCCTTGTCTCTAAGCGCCAGCATTCGCATCTGACCGGTCATATAGGAGCACGCCTGACCAGGCGTGACGACGTAGCGTTCGACCTCGCTCGGACTGATGCCGTAGTCAACCGCCTGCTGACGGGTCCACCGCTTAGTGTGCAGTCCGGTGTCGACCACAAGGCGGCGTGCGCGAAATAATTCCTGGTTGAGCTGTCCCAGCAGACCTTCACCATCTTTCTCGTACCATCCCGATTCCGCAACAAGGCGTTCTGCGTACAGGCCCCAACCTTCGGTAAACGCCGACGTCGAACCGCAAAAACTGCGATTTACCTGGAACTGGGGTAAGCTCTCGTTTCCGCCTGCAGAGCGCGTTGGAAGTGGTGTCCCGGAACTATCTCGTGGCACACGGGTCCGCAGTGTGAAGCGGGTCATTCTATCCAGGCACCGCGGAACTTAAACGTGCCCGGGCATGAGCCGTCGGCAGTCGGAGGGAAGTAGCTGGCGGCTGTGTTGGCCTCGGGTCAGTTTCGGATATGGCTTCGCTACAACGGGAGACACCGGGCGAACAACCGATACTCGGCTTCAACCGATGCACCGGCTGAAGGCCGGCGTTGTGAATCTCCTCGCGTATCAGATTCGTCGTGGTGTAACGACCAAGAAAGTTCGCATAGGCCGCCTCGCCATTCCGCAAACGCCACATTCCGGCGTCATCTGTTGCCTGTGGTGGCTGCTCTTTAAGGCAGGCGTTGGATTCGCGGCATGCGGGATAGATATCACGTCCGACTATTTGCGTGACCTTCGAAAGGATTTGAGCGCGATCCGCGTCCGACACCGACTTAACGTTCCTCACAGCTTGTCGCTTAGCGGCGTCAGTAAGATGTACATCTCGTAGAAGCTATGAAGCGCTCCATCTGCTGGATGGTCACCTCAAGACTGAATTTCGGTGGAATTATCCTGCGTTGTGCGAGTCACTTGGCGTTCGGCGGTGCACTCCCGGCTTCGGGCCGGTAGTTCTCCAGAAGCGGCAAGATAGTTCTTCCCGCTCTGGAGATCACGGACGCGCTGCCCGATTGCCATTTCGGTCACGAGTTGAAGGTTTCCACCCGCGAACTGGGTGTCGGTGAACTGGTCGAAAAACGTTTCCGACGGCGTGCGATCTCGCGGTTCCGTCGGTCCGGCCTTGCTTGTTGTAAAGAAAACGGCTTCTAGGAGTACAGCGCAGGTATGGCGGCGCGATGATGCCTGATCCGAAAAGTCAGTCATACAGTGGCGCTCCGGCGGTCCTCAATACCAGTTTGGGTTGCAGAGAGCAAACCGAGATTCGGGACAGACATTGACAACACGCGTGCCCGCCCGCAAGGAGCTTCTTCGCGTCTGCCTCGAGTACTTCCGCACGGCCGTCCGAGCTTGGCGCCGCTGAACGCGATCGACTGGAGGGGACCTTACGCCAGAACTACTGTTGCGGCGGCTTTCGCAAAAGATACGGCGCCGAGTTGCTTTCAATCAGGCGAAACTCGTCGTTTGTTAGCGGGAGTTCACGCCACTTTTGCAGCCTTTCGTCCGGGAGATTTCCGGGGACCGCTGCATCCGAGCCGTAGAGAAGCCGCGAAATGCCAAGCTGACGCATGCGCTCAACGACTCGGGAAGCCTTATTCGCGTTCCAGCTTCCAAGGCCGACAACCCCGGAAACATCGAAGTAGACGTTCCTCATCCGCGGATCCTTGTTGCGAATGTGGTCGATGTAGACCGTAAGCGCTTCGTCCATCCCAGGATCGTCATAGCCTCCGCTCCCGGCAAGGTGCGCGATCTGGACGGTGACATCGGGGGCCTCCGGAAGAAGTTCTTCAATCAGCAGGCGAGCCTGCGCCGCTCCATAGGGCCGGTTCAGGTTGATGGTTGAACGTGCGTGTATGACGAGCGCCATTCTGTTGCTGTTGGCAGCCCGAAAAACACGGCGGACTCGAGCCATGTGTTCCGGGTTCTCCAGGACTACGTCGGAGTTGCCGAAGTGGAGTTTGAGACCAGTGCTGAGGTTCGGATCCCTGGCACAGCGAGCGATCTCCTGGAGAGCGTACGCCTTCAACGGATTGACGGAGCAGAAGCCGACGAGCCGGCCGGGGTACTGCGCGACCTGACCGCTGGTCCAGTCGTTTTCGGTTTTGACTCGCTCGTACTCGTCTTCGAACTGTTTCTTGTTTGGATTCGAGAAGGTGTACGCGACCGAAAGGATCACCGCGCGACTAATACCGCCCTTGTCAAGAAGTGCAATGAGGTCCTTTGCAGTTATGCCCTTGGAGTCGAGGGAAGCGTGAGCCGCGGCAGCGGGGCTGAAGAGGTGCTGGTGATGGTCAATTAGTTCGGCACGGCCCGCCAGAGAACAGGCGAGAAGTGCTGCACATGCTGAGATGAGAATTCGCATGTCGATGAGGATCAGCATTGTCACATTACCCTGACTTCCTTTTTCTCTGCGATGGAACAATCAGGAACGACTGTTCGTATGGTCGGTTATCAACATGATGGTGCCACCAAACAGAATCACAGCCATCTCAGCTCTTCTTGTCTTCGCGGCTGCTCACGCAAGCGCTGCGGACGACGGAAAGCAAAAGCAACTATTCGAAACGCTTGCGGCGCTTGACGCCGAGATGTTTGATACCTACAACAAATGTGATCTGCAGAAGAATCGTGCGTTTTTCGCAGATGATCTCGAGTTCTATCACGATAAAAGCGGCCTCACAATCGGCGCGGACACGGTTGTTGAACAGCTAAGGAAGAACATATGCGGCAAGACGCGGCGAGAACTCGTACAAGGGTCACTCGAAGTGCACGAGTTGAAAGGCTACGGCGCGGTGCAGATGGGAGTGCATCGCTTCTTTAGTCCCATCGACGCGAAGGAACCAGTGGGGGAAGCAAAGTTTATTCACATCTGGCGCTACAAGGACGGGGTGTGGAAGATTACGCGAGTCATCAGTTACGACCACGGTCCTGTCAGCAATAAGTGACCTGCTTTGAAGCTGCGGATGCGGTGACTTCATTCCCCGGAGGCGGTGAGCCAGGCGGCCGTTGGAACGAGCACAATCAGTATTGCTGCGCCTGCGAGCACGAAGCCGTGCTGCGCCGCGAATCCTACCAACGCGCGGACATGTTCCCCTGAGAAGGCATCCATGGTGCCATTGAGCATCGATTGCAGCCAGCCTGACGATGCTCCAAAGCAAGCTCCGGCGATACCGAATGCGGATGCGAAGCCGATCATCTGCGTGATGCGGATGGGCGTCATGGCCTTGTCTGCTGCCTCGCAACGAGCGCGCACCTGCGCTGACCTCCAGACCCGACCGGCATCGGGAACACTTGCCCAGTCTTTGCTGTCCTCGCGAGCTTCATCGAACGCCAGAGCCAAAGTCACCACATCGGAACAGATCGGGCACGCCTCGACGTGAGTCCGCAGTTCGTCATCTACGTTTTCGGGCCAGCGTGACTGCAGTGCAGCGGCTAAGGTCTCCGCTTCAAATTCACATTCGATGTGCGTCACTTGTCACCTCGCAGCAACTCGGCCGCCTTTCGTCGAGCTCGGAACAACATCGTTTTCAAACTCCCCACTTCGAGGCCGAAGACGTCGGCAATGTGGCGGTGCGATTCACCTTCGGCGTACGCGAGCCAAAGGATCGCCCGCTCCCGATCCTTCAATTGCGACATCGCCCGCAGCAGGTCAGCCCGCCGTTCCGGGCGTCCTGGATTTTCTGTCGATGGCAGATGCTCGATGTCATCGCCCACCACAACCGCGGATCCGGTAGCATACCTTCGGCGCCGGACGTCGCGGGCGAGGTTGGTCGCAATCCGGTAGAGCGCGTTGCGCCGGTGCAATTCGCTTTCGTACTGGGCGGAAGCTTTCAGAAAACGGTAGAAGGTCTCCTGCAACAAGTCATCGGCCAGTTCACGATCGCCGGTCACACGCGCGAGATACGCCCAGAGTCTGCGTGCGGTTCGTTCGTAAAATGCGCGGAATGCGTCCTCCTCCATAGCGAACTCTTCGCACTGGGCGAGCGCTTGTTCCCGTTCGAGATCGTTTACGGTAGTCGCGCGATTCATGACAAGCTCTGCACAGAGTTGCTGCGACTGGGTATGTCGATTAACCCAAGCCGCCGCGAGATGACATACGACATGGCTGCTGACACAACGAAGCCAATTCCAAGCGCGATCGCTACGATGCCGAGTCCGCGCAACGGGTCCGACGCTTCGGGCAAGGCGACTCGCCCACTCACGAACAGTAATCCAATACCCCCTGCGAGAATTACGACGCCACCCTGCAAGGACCACAGGATACGGGAAACCGGAGCGCCCACGGTCCGTTGCGGAGGCGCATCGAGTGTGATCGGTGCCGATTCGAGAAATCGCGACCCCGCGGGCGACTGCACGTAGGCCAGCAACTCTTCGTTATTTGCGAAGCGGTCCAGCAGCTTCATGTGTACGTCGGTCTGTACTTTCGCCATGCGGTTCCATCTCCGGGCATCCAGGAACGTCCGGGTGAGCCATATGATCATCCCGGCTGCCATGGCGAAGCCACAGAAGATAGCGACTCCCTGCAACACATCTCGCCAGATGTCTATCACCTGAGTGGTCCGGTCCGGAATCGGCCGGCGCCGGAACTGGTCCAGGTAGAAGCCAGGATCGCGCGTCACTTCGGGATGTGCTTTCAGGAAGCCAGCCACGGCGGGATACGGCGCGAGATATTGTTCATTGGCCGACAGCGTTGAGTCTGCGGCAAGCGCGTACCTCAGCCCGGGCGGATAGCGCTCCAGCAGTTGCGACAGCTGGTTCTTTGTTGTCTCGGCGTCCTGCACTTCGACACCGGCCGGCGCTGCCGGAACGCCTTCGGCCGGAGCCTGCGCCCAAACTCCGAGCACCAACAGCAAGGCCGCCGCTAACCTCGTTTTCATTTCACTGATTCCTCTCTGCGCGTAGTTACGCTCGGGACCAGCAAAGGTTAACGACGGCAATCCTGACCGAGATGCGGTCAGGCGCTCTTCATCATCTCGTCCCAGGTGATCTCGCGTTTGGCGTCGATTGCGAGTCTGGCCCAGGATCGAGGTCAGGGTGCTTTCTGCCGCCCGGACGCCGACATTTTCCGGTTTGTTTTCCTGGATTCGGGTGAGGAATGCCTGCAGCGAATCGATACTGATGTCGTGACCCGATTTTTCGGTGACCGGGCCTTTGCCGGTGTTTAGGGTCCAGTATTCGCGTGCGGTTTCCATGATAGCCTCTGTCGCCGATGTACCGCTCTTTGTTTGAGCGGAACCATTGGGGCGTCTCTGCGAGCCGATGAACGTCAGCTGGACATGGTCAGGGTAGTCGTAGGTGACGCTGAGGTGGTCCAGCAGGTCACCTCGCTTCTCAACTGTCCGGCCGCCGGTGCCGACGGCTTTCAGCGGGTGCGCGTTGAGGAACCAGTTGATGGAGTCGAGATTGTGGACGTACGTCTCGACGATCACTTCACCAAAAGTTGCGCGCCAGAGCTTCCACTGCTCGAGCTTCTCTTTTTCGTTTTTGGGATCGGCGGAATGGGCTCATCGCCACGGAGCGCGAACTTCAGGAACTCGCCGTGAACTTCACGGACCTTCCCGATGCTGCCGGCATCGAGGGCCTGCTTGGCTTTGACGTAGACTCCTCCGTAGCGCTGCTGGAATCCGAAGGTGATGTTGATCTTGCGGTCGGCGCTGTCGGCTGCTTTCATCACCCGCTTACATCCGGCAACATCGAGACCAGCGGGTTTTTCCATGTAGATGTGCTTGCCTGATTTCACAGCAGCTTCGAAGTGATCGGGGTGAAGGTAGACGGGCGTGGCGATGATGACGGCGTCGGCATCGCTCGCCAGGACGTCGTGAAGGTCGCGGTACAGCTTTGCGTCGGTTGCGCCGATTTTCGCCTGGGCTTTTTCTGCGTGTTCCTGGTTGACATCGCAGATGGCTGTGATCTTCGCTCGGGGATCTTTCGCGACGATACCGCTGGTGTAAGTTCCCCTGCTGCCTGCACCAATCAGCCCGACCTTGATCGCGCTGTTTTGCGCGCTGCTTCGGACGGCCTGAAAAGGCACAAGTGCAGCGGCCTGCATCACATTGCGCCGGGTTACATCTTTCATTTCAAATCCTTTCATCAAAGCATCCCGCAGCCTTCGAGGAGGACGCGGTGTGTATTCAGGTCATGAGCCGCCGAATAGGTTGGTTTTTCGTCCTTGCGAATAATCCGGGCCATTTCGACGAAATCGGGTGTGTACGCGATTCCGCTTCCGTTCGGAGCAGTTTCGATGGTTTGCACGCCGGGCGAGTACGGACCTGCTCCGTCACGCAGTTCGATTGTGAGCTTTGTTGCTGTGTAGGGCTGGACTCTCGCTATGCCGTTTGTGCCCTGGAGTTCCAGCAATCGATGCTGAGTCCCGTTTGCATCAAAGCCGGCTAAAGAAATTTCTGCAATGGCATTCGGATATTCCAGCACCATCAGGCAATCGTCGGCGAGTCCGTCCTCCTGCGGCGCGTGGTGGTGAATAAACCCGGTCACGCGGTCGGGCTTACCAAGAGCTGCTGTGGCGCGGTCGACGAGGTGACAGCCTTCGGAGAACATCATGCCGCCGCGATATTTTGCGAGGTGGCGGCGCTCTTCGGCATCTATGAGTTTGTCGATGGCTGCACGGAAGCGGTAGACCCGACCCAGGTAGCCTTTGTGCGCGGCATCGATGGCTGCCTGCATCGCAGGATGGTACCGCCACTGGTATCCCATCTGGACAACCCGTTTCTTTACGATTGCCTTGTTGAGCAGCGCCTCTAGTTTGGCGAGGTCAGCCCCGGGAGGCTTGTCGAGGTGGACGTACTTGCCGGCGTCTATAGCCGCCGTCGCGAACTCAAGATTCCGGTTTGGATCAGCGAACTCGGTCGCGATGAGGTCGACGGAGTTATCGGTCAGAACTTTATCTGCTGAGAGCTCCGGAACTTTGCTGAAAATATCGCCGACTGCTGGATCGTCTTTGTAGGGTCGGCAAATTCCCAGAAACTCGTACTCCGAGGCCATACTTTGGAGCGCTTTGATCTTGCTGGCCGCGTGGCCGTGCCCGGTGCCGATCATCGCGACACGGATTCGTCCCGTCGCGGCGGCCGCGAGAGGCATTGCGGCGAGTGCAAAACCGAAGTTCCGTCTGGTGATCACGGTGCGGACACCTCGATGATCTCGGCGGGACCATCGGCTACCGCTTCGAGGTTCGCAGCGCCCTGAGCGAAGACGGTGTCACGCTCTCCGGCGGTCAAGGTTTGACTGCCGTCGGTGACGCGAATCTTGCCTTTCCATACGAAGAGCAACCCTTCCCCGTCGTTGCCAACTTTGGTAAAGATTCTTTCACCGTTCTGCAGAGTTCGGTGAATGCCTTTGGCTCGATTGGAACCGATTTTCATGTCGGTGAAGGGTCCCTGTTTCC
Organism: Bryobacteraceae bacterium; assembly: GCA_963794765.1. GTDB lineage: Bacteria > Acidobacteriota > Terriglobia > Bryobacterales > Bryobacteraceae > JAWXCM01. The sequence continues at coordinate 412,536 of CAWCGC010000022.1, forward strand.
CCTGCCAGCTGACGTACTTCACAGCTCCGGGAGTGATCACGCCTTTCGGCGGTGCAGCGCCAGGGCGGCTGGAGTCGCGCGCTCCGGTGTAGAGGATCAGATCCGGCGGATTCTGGAAGCTGATCATGATGGCTTCGCCAGTGCCGGCGGTAACGGTTCCGTGAATCTGACCAGTAGGTACGAAGGCGCACTCGCCCGTCTTCATCAGGTGCAATGACGATCCCTGCTTCAGGTTGACTTCTCCCTCGAGAACAAGAATCGTGTCATCGGAGTAGTCGTGGACGTGCTGCGCGAATTCATTACCCGGCTGAGAGCTGGAGAAGTTGAGCGTGGTCTTTTTTGCTCCGAGCCCGGGGTGGATAATACGGCGCGACGTGACATTGCCCATTTTGAACGGAATGCTTTCGTCGAAACGAATGACGCGGACGTTTGCGGCAAAACCGCAGGTGGATACGAGGAAGCAGAGTAGTGCGGTTGATTTCATTGGATGGGCGACTCGGCCGTAATGGTATAACGGCCTCGATGCTGAGGCGAAATGTTTTGATGCTTCCTTTGGTTGCTACGGCGCGTCGGCTGCGAGCAGCGAACATGCCACTGCGGTTGTCGGTACGCGTGGAAGCGTTGTTTCCGGGACTTAAGCTCGAAGAGCAGATGCGACGCGTCGCCGATGCCGGTTATCAGGGCTTCGAATTCGGTGACTGGCGCGCTCAGGATGCGCGCTCGATTGTCGCGCTGAAAAACAAGCTCGGACTCCAATGTGTCTGCATCGTCGGGAACAAGAGTGTGAACCCGAAAGGCATGGGGCTGTGCGATCCGGCCGAGCGAGAAGGCTTTCTTGCGGAGATTCGTGCTTCGCTGGATGCGGCGCGGCGATTCGACACGAAAGCGATGGTTGTGCTGACGGGCTTTCGTGCGGATCATCTTTCGCGTGAGGCACAGCATGCCAGCATTGTCGAGGGACTGCGACGGGCGCACGATATTGTGGCGCCGCACGGCGTGACGATGTTTCTCGAGATCATCAACACGCTTGCAAAGGTCGAGCCACTGAATCCGAATGGAGACAACCACGCGCGCTATTACCTGAACCATTCGGCTGAGGCGTTCGAGATCACGCGACAGGTGGACGGGCCGTTCCTCAAGATTCTGTTCGACCTGTATCACGTGCAGATCATGGACGGCAATCTTATCGAGACGCTGCGAAGCAATATCGCGAACATCGGCCATTTTCACGTCGGCGATGTTCCCGGACGGCATGAACCCGGCACTGGTGAGATCCATCACGAGAATGTCTTTCGTGCGATTGCCGAGACCGGGTTCAAAGGATTCGTCGCTATGGAATATATACCGCTTGGCGATGCCATGCAGACGCTCCGCGACGTTCGTGCCGTTGCCATGCGCGCTGCTTCAGGCCATCTCCCCGGAGGCGCGAAGTAGCGTTTCCTGCAACAGCAGTTCGTGATCGTAAGAATACTTCAGCGGAGTTCCGGTTTGCAGCGCACGGGCCACGTCGGCGAAGTCTCCGACAAAGCGCGGCTGAGCCGGCAGAGTGATGACCTGTGCTCCGGCTTTATAGGGACCCTGAGCTTTTCGCATAGAGACGTGCATCACGGAAGGGTTTGCTTCCGGGTAGACGAGAATGTTGCCATCTGTGCCGAGGATCTCGAACGAACGCTGAGGTCCGGACGCGAAGGACTTTGCGGCCTGCGTGATCACGGCAAGGCTCTTGTCGTACTCGAGGACCGCCAGATTGTTGTCGGCGAGTTTGTCCGCTACAGACGTATCGTGATGCAGCCATGCTTTGACTGACTTCGGACGGCCGAGGAGTTCCACCACACGATCGATAACGTGGCCGCCGAGTTCGAACATGCCCCCGCCCTTGTAGTGCGCTTCGATGTTGCGTTCCTCGGTATCACGATCGGCGCTGATGGTCCCGCGCACCATGAAGACATCGCCTAACCAGCCCTTCTGTGCTGCTTCGACCGCACCTGTGACGCCCTGATGCCAGCGCCAGACGTACCCGGTCTGCAGCAACAACTTCTTACGGCGAGCCTCGTCTATAAGTTCTTTGAACGCGCCGTAGCTGTTGCCCGGCGGCTTTTCGAGATGCAGGTGCTTGCCGGCGGCGATCACTTTCGAACCCCATGGCACGGCTTCCCATGCACGGCATTCCACAACCACCATCTGGATCTTCGGATTGTGCAGGAGTTCGGCTTCGCTGACGTAGTTCAACGCCGGGAACTTCCTGCGTGCATCAACAGTATCGACGGCGGCGATCACCTCGTAGCTGGGCGATTCCTGAAGCGCTTTGAGCTTCCCGGCGAAATGGCTGTGCCCTGTGCCGAGCATGCCCACGCCGATTTTGGAGTTCTCTGCGCCCGTCGCAATTTCTGCGGCAGCGAGCGCTCCTGCTCCTGCGATGAAGGTGCGTCTGTCCATAGTCATTACCAGGTTGTGCGGAGAGCGAATTGCAGAATTCGCGGGTCGTAAGCCGTTGTCGTCTTCATGAAATTGCCGCTGCTCAGAGATCCGGTCGGCAGATCGAAGTTCGGATGGTTGAGGGCGTTGAAGCTTTCGAAACGGAATGTCGTCGCGATGCGTTCCGTGATACGGAAACGTTTGGCGAGCCCAAGGTCGACGTTCGCGAAACCCGGTCCTTCGAAGATATTACGCCCGAGCGTGCCCATTGTGCCAATCGGGTTCTGGGCGAATGCAGCTTTGTTCAGGTATTGGCTGATAACGTCCTGACGCGAGCGATCGCCGGTAATGTAGGGATCACCGACGAGGATTGCCCGTTGGCTGCCGGTGCCATTGCGGGCGTTATCCACACCGCTGGTGACGGTAAACGGAGTGCCACTCATCAAACTGACGATGCCGTTCAGGTTCCATCCGCCGAGCAAAGAGTTTGCGAGACGGTTCTGGAAACGGATCGGCAGTTCCCACAGACCGGAGAAGTTGAATACATGTCTCCGATCGAAATCGGAACGGCCCCGATCGAAGCGACGGTTGAACGGGTCTGAGACGTTCTGGCCAGTGCCTTTGTTTGCAGACGCCTCGTCAATGCTCTTACCGAACTGATAATTCGTCAGGACGGAGAATCCCTTCGCAAACCGGCGTTCGGCCGTTACCTGGAGTGCGTTGAAGTTCGAGTTGCCACCGGGTTCGACGATGCTGGAGGAGCCGAGTCCGGGTGCGTACGGTCGACGCTGATTCGTGGTCGCGGTTGTCACGCCAGGAGCGTAGATGGCCGGGTTGAGTTCCCGGATGCTGACGAGATTCGTACCCTTGGAACCGACGTAGGACCCCCGAACTACGAAGTTTCCGATAATCTGACGCTCGACGGTGAGATTCCATGACTGCATGTAAGGATTCCGCATGTTGGGCGAGGCGAGGAACTGGCTGCTGTATTGCGGAAAGTATGCCGTCGAGGGTGGATTCAGCGGTGACGGGAATGGGTTCACGGCACCTGCGTATGGATTTGCAAAGCTGTTGACGTTATTGCCATCGAGCGAGAGAACGGTGCCGAATGGCGCCTGGTCAGCCTGACTATTCCAGGCGATGGTTCCGGGATCGTCATAGAAGACTCCATAGCCGCCGCGCACAGACATCTTGCCATTGCCGAGAACATCCCAGGCGAAGCCAACGCGAGGCGCGAAGTTTTTCCACACCGCTGGGAAGCCACCCGAGGGAACGCCGGCATCGCCCGGGATAAACCACGCCAACGGGAGAGTTCACGTAACGAGTCGACTGCTGTCCCGGGTGCCACGCTGCCAGGCGGTCATTGAGATCGGTGTAGGGCAAAAAGGGCTCCCAGCGAACACCGAGATTCAGAGTAAATCGCGGGGTCATCTTCCACGAATCATCAAAGAAGGAAGCGAACCGATGGAAACGGGTGTTGCGATATTCACCGGCTCCCTGCTGGATCGTCTGGAATTTGCCGACAAGGAAGTCTGCGAACGAGTCGCCTGTGAATGGCGCGGAGCCACCGTTGAAAGTAAAGCGTCCGTTGGCGCGGAAGTTGTTCGTCACATCGTCGGCGCCGTGGCCATACTCGCCGCCCATACTGATCTGGTGCTTTCCTTTGGTCCAGCGAAGAACATCAGAGAACTGATTTTCGTCGCGCAGGAAGCGATTCGTATCGCCCGTGTTCAGCGTGCCCCAGTATCCAGTGACAGCGACGTACCACTGCGGCTTGTCGTCCACTGCGATATTGATGCCCAGATCTTTGAACGTCTTGTCAGGATAGATCGGGACGTTATTTCCGTCCGTTCGATTGAAGCTGAACAGGAACTGATTGACCAGAGTTGGCGTAAACGTGTGTGTGTCTGTGACGCTGATGCTCTGATTCAGCCATGTACGACCGACATTGTTCGCAAGGTAATTGTTCTTATCCAGATATGCCGGCGTCTCGCCGTACGACCGATACCAGCGGACTGAGAGACGGTTGTTGCTCGAGATCTGATGGTCGCCACGCAGCAGCCACTGATCTTCGTCAAAGTTGTTGGGGGCCGCTGCGAAGGTTGTGTTACCACTCGTCGGCAAGGGGATGTGTTGCAGGATTTGCTGGCTTATAGGGCTGATCTGTGACGCCGGGATCTGATTGTTGATGTAATTTGCGCCGCTGAACGGATCTTTGAGCGCCTTCGTTCCGGAGAAATCGCCCGCACGCTGCGCTGCTGTTGGAACAATGATCAGCGACTGAATCGGCGCCTGACGCAGGCGAGTGCCCTGATACGAGAAAAAGAAGAACGTCTTGTCTTTCCCTTTGTACACCTTCGGAATATAAACCGGGCCTCCGAGCGTTGCTCCAAACTGATTGCGCTTGAGACCGTCGGACTGCTTGCTGCCGTTCACGATGGGCGCGAAGTAGTTGGCTGCATTGAACGCGTTATTACGGACGAACTCGAAGGCACTTCCATGGACCTGGTTTGTGCCCGACCTTGTGATCGCGTTCACAACCGCTCCGGAATTGCGGCCAAACTCTGCGCTGAAATTATTCGTCTGAACGCTGAACTCCTGGAGTGCATCAGGATTCGGCATCGGATTGGGAGCGTTGGTGTAGTGATCGTTGTTGTTCGCTCCGTCGAGAACGTAGTTCGTTGTGTTGGACCGGCTGCCGTTTACTGAAACGGGAGTTACGCCGGGGTATGTCGTTCCCGATGTTACGTCCGCCTTGAAATCAGCAGTGACACCGGCAACAAGCCGCATCAGTTGCGTGGCATTCCGACCATTCAGCGGAAGTTCTTCGATTCGTTTCTGGTCGACCACGGTGCGCAGGCTGGATGTATCCGTATCTACAGAGACGACCTGAGTGCTTACCGTCACCGTCTCAGTCGTACCACCGACGTCCAGAGTCGGATCAACACGAGCGACGTCGTTGACTTGCAGCCGAATGCCCGACGTTTCATTTCGGCGGAAACCTGTCGCTTCGACGCTGAGTTTGTATTCACCGACCGGCATTGCGCGAATTGTGTACTGGCCTTCGGTGTTGGTGGTTGCCGTAAACTCGGCGTTTGTTCCTGTGTTCAGCGCACGGACCGTTGCACCCGGGACTACAGCACCGGACGCATCGTGTACGACACCGGTGATCGACGCGGTGACGTCCTGGGCCATTGCACAGGATCCGGTTAGTGCGATGACAAGCAGCAGTTGTAATTTGCGAAGCATTCGTTCTCCCCAGAAGCGGATTTCGCTGTCTTCAAGTAGAGTAAGTTATCACGCTTCTGGCGAAACAGGGACGAAAATACAGGTTAAAAAAGATAACGCGGTTTGCGAGGAATTCGGGTCAGTCTGCGGCCAGGTCGCGAGAGGCCAGTGACACACGCCAGGCGGGGACGAACGCAGCTGAAGCCGGAACGAACAGCAGACCGGCGGCACTGAAAAGAAACACGGAAGGATCGGCGGCCTTCACTCTAAAAAGCTGGCTTCGACGTAGTGCCCGCAGAGTAAACCCGTTGCCGTCCCTGCAGCGGTTCCGATCAGAATAACGGGTTCGTTGAATTCCAGAGGAATTCAACGAACCAATCTCGCATCACCGCTTGTGTGACCGACAAGCTCACAGCCCGTACGCCGCTCGCGACCTTTGTCGGCCCTTCACGTGAGCAGGGCAATTCCCATCGAGGCTCTCCAGAGCGAAGTGATGATCGGATTCCACGTTTCGGAACGCAGTGTCGTCAGAATTCGCAATGCGGTGTTTCGCTCTTTTACTTCTATTCTGCGTTGGGCTGTTACAGGGCGGAGCTATTCAGGGCGTCGTTATCGAACACGCGGCGGGTCGTCCACTCTCACGCTCGTCCGTGTTTCTGACCCCTGTCCCTGCGACCGCCAAAGACGCCGCATCCGCTGCTGCGAAGCCAATGGCTGTCCGGTCAGGAGCATCGGGCGAATTCTCCTTCGAGCGAGTTCCTTCCGGTGTCTATGTCCTGACTGCGAGTCGCGAAGGGTACTTCACCGGTGCCTGGGGTCAGCGACTTCCGACTGGTCGAGGCGCGCCCTTCCGAATCGATGAAGAGACACGCCTGTTTGCAGAGATTCGAATGCGGCACAAGGGGGCGATTACCGGACGCGTGCTGGATGAGAACGGCGTCGGAACGCCGCACGTTGTTGTTCTGGCATACGGCGCCAGGCTGCCACTGCGATCGGCAGGGCAAGGCACTTCCGACGATCGTGGTGTCTACCGAATTCCCGGACTGGAGCCTGGGAAATATTGGGTGCGGTCTGCGCCGTATTCACTTCCGGAAGGCGGAGCGTGGCTGCCGGCATTTGCCCCGCAGGGACACGAGGTGCGCGACGCTCGTCTATTCGCAGTGACGGCTGACGCAGATACCGGGTTTGCGGATGTGAGTCCCATTCCAGGATCGCTCTATCAGGTCTCCGGGCCGGTCACGTGCAATCGTCCCGGCGAGATCATCGTCGCACTGAGTTCCGACACTGGTCAGCAAATCAGGCGAACCTACTGTAGTCCCACTGGGCCCGGTGAGTTTCAGTTTGGGGGTCTTGCGACTGGGTCGTACGAGCTGTCTGCGACCTCGGTGGACTTGTCTGGTGCGGCGTTCGTCGAGTTTACGGCAGGCGGCGACATACGGATTGACCTTCCGTTGGGACCAATGTCCACCGTCGCAACGACCTGGCATTTCCTGGGTGGCGAGCGATCTCCGGCCACAGGCTCGATCCTCATCCGAAGACAGAATCTTTCATCCTCCGGCGACGTGTCCGAGATTCAGGGCACAGCGAAGACTGTTCTGGCTCCCGGCTACTGGGAGGTTCGAGCCCAGGCGCCTCAGGGTCATTTCATCAGGTCGGTTGATACGGGTCGCGGCGGCAGAAGGCGAATCGGGGCCACCTCCGACTGGTTTGAAGTCTATGTCCCACCAAACTCGGCCACGGCCGTTCGCATCACGGTCGGCACAAATCCCATGACTATCGAAGGCAAAGTGCTGGCAGACGGGAAGCCTGTCGGGGGCGTGCCGGTGTTTGTTTGGCCGATGCTGGAGTCGGCCCGCCGAGCGCTGGGAGGGGCTCCGCAAACTCTCAGTGCCGCGGACGGTACATACCGGTTTGATCGATTGCCTCCGGGATCGTACAAGCCGCTTGCGACTTTCGATTTAAGTGAGCTTGATCAAGATATCGTCGAGGTGAGTCAGGCGCCCGCTGTGTCTCCCGGCACGGGAAGCACTCTGACGGTGGATCTACCGCTGTGGACAGCTCCCTGGTGACAGAGCAGGGATCCTGGCCGACACACGGAACGGCGTTATCACTGCTTTACCTGTGTGGCTGAGCTCGTCTGCGTGTTGCTCAGATAGCCGCGAGCGTTCGACAGTTCTAGTGATCTAACGAAGTCAAATCGGATCCGGGATTTATGTGAGACGAATTGACGACACTCAGCACTACAGATCGTGAGTCTTTGGGTCGCCAGTATCGCGTCTGCGCTGCTGCTGCCGCTGGCGGTCTGGCTTCTCATTAATGGGGTCGACGACTTATTCGTTGACCTGATTGGTCTGCTGGCGTGGCTCGATCTGCGGCGAACGCCGGAGCCGGGGCGGCGCGACCTCCTGCGGCACCGGCAAAAGCGCATCGCGATCTTCATCCCGTGCTGGCACGAGAGTGCCGTTATCGCTGCGATGATCGAGAAGAATCGCGAGCGAATCATCTACCTCAACTACGACTTCTTCATCGGCGCATATCCTAACGACGATGAAACGCTCGACGTGTTGCGTGATCTGGAAGGTCGGCTGACGAATGTGCACCTGGCGCTGGTTCCTCACGACGGACCGACGTCGAAAGCCGATTGCCTGAACTGGATCTATGAGCGAATGCTGCTGTTCGAGCAGACTCACGACACCCGCTTCGATGTCGCCGTGACTCATGATGCAGAAGACGTCATTCATGCCGATTCGCTGCACTGGATCAACTGGTACGCCGACACGTACAGCATGATCCAGATACCGGTGCTTCCGCTGAAAACTCCTCTCACTCACTGGACACACGGTGTGTATTGTGACGAGTTTTCCGAGTATCAGAGCCGGGATATGCCGGCGCGGCAGTTTATGGGTGCTTTCGTGCCTTCAAACGGAGTCGGCACGGGGTTCACTCGGGCAGCTCTGGAAGAGCTTGCGCACTCCGAGAGCAATCGGATTTTTGAGCCGGCCTGCCTGACTGAGGATTACGAAAACGGATTGCGGCTGCATCTGCACGGTGCCACGCAGGTGTTCGTACGCGTTTCGAGCACCGATGTCTCCACTCGGGAATACTTTCCCCAGACGCTCGGAACGGCAGTGCGTCAGAGAAGACGCTGGATTACCGGCATTGCACTGCAGACTTGGGAACGCCATTCGTTTCCAGGCAAACCTGCGTGCGTGTACTGGCTCTGGCGGGACCGCAAGGGTCTGCTCGGGAATCCTGCGAGCCTGCTTGCAAACGTGCTGTTTGCATACGGCATCCTGGTGAGGCATCCGCTTTTTCTCCACCGCGTCGAAACTCTTGCCCCGTTACTTGGTTGCACCGCGCTCATCGGTATCCACCGAATTGCTTTCCGAGGCTGGTCGGTTGCTGCCAGGTTTGGCTGGCAGGTTGCTGCCGGAGTCCCCATACGGTCACTGCTGGCGAACTGGATCAACACCCTGGCGACTCTTGGGGCGCTGAAGGACTATGTAGTCGCACACTGGAGGCATGAGCCGCTGCGCTGGTCCAAGACGGAGCACCAGTACCCAAGCGCTGCCGCGCTGCAACCGGAGCCCACATCGTTCCGAGACCTGCTTGTGCGGACTGCCTATGTGACTCAGGAGCAACTGGAAGAAGCAGAGAAGAGCCTGGCGGCAGGCCAGAAGATCGGTGAGCGGCTGGTGGCGCTGGGATATCTCACGCAGGATGATCTGTACGACGCTCTCAGCCTGCAGACTCGATTGCCCCACACTCAGATTGTTCCGGAAGACATCCGCCCGGTGGTGGCACGATCGCTCCCGCGCCAGGTTGTGAACGATCTTGCGGTCATACCGTTCCACATCGAGGACGGTAAACTCTGGGTTGCTACGCCCGATATTCCCGCCGACACCACGCGCTCCAGGCTGACGCAGTTCACCAGTCTGGAGATCCGGTTTCACCTTGTAAGTCCGGAAGCCTTCGGCAGGTTGACAACTCTGATCTAGCCCGTGCCGGCGGACGGCACGCGCGGCGGTGCAAAGAACGAAGCGGGCTCAAGCAGTGTGAGCCGCTTCTTTTTGTTCCAGCCGATTTTCACTGTCCCGTGACGCTGCTCGGCCAGCATCGATGTTGCACGACTGCGGATCTGCATGTACCAATCGAGTTCGGCCTCGCCTTTGTTTGCGCTGTTGACCTCAACCGAGGATGTCACTTCGGCAAAAGCAATCAGGGCGGCAACGTTGGCGCGAATCTCTTCCCGGTTGGCAAGCTCCTTAGGCAAAGATGAGGCGAACCCGTCAGGATCGCTGTTGGCAAGCGCTGAGGCAAGAGGCGCGATGGCATCAAGTGCATCGGCGCGGTCGTCACCAAACAGCAGGTTGGCGGCAGGCAAGCCGGCGAAAACGCTGGTCGCGAGAAGGCGCCGCCGCGTCATGTCAGGTACGGTAACTGGCGTTGATGCGAACGTAGTTCTCGGTGATGTCGCAGGTCCAGAACCGCGTTTCACCCTTGCCTTCACCCTTCAAATCGAACCGAATCATGACCTCACGATCGTCGAGGCGGGTCTTGAGCTCGGCCTCATTGAAGTCAGCCGCGAGTCCGTTCGCACAGACCTGAACACCCTGCATGTAGATGTCGATCTTTGAGGGGTCGAACTCCACACCGGCTTGTCCGGCTGCTGAAAGGATGCGTCCCCAGTTCGGATCCGATCCGGAGATTGCAGTTTTCACCAGCAGGGAGTTGCCGATCGCGCGAGCGATTTTCGTCGCCGTTTCCTGATCAGCCGCACCAACGACACGAATTGTGATCATGCGTGTGGCGCCTTCACCATCGCGCGCGATCTGCTCTGCGAGGTCCTCCATAACGAGGCATAGCGATTCTTCCATCGATCGCCGCTCGCGTTCGGAAGGCCGAATGCCGGAGGCGCCGTTTGCCATCAGGACAACCATGTCGTTGGTGGAGGTGTCGCCATCGACCGAGAGCCGGTTATAGCTTCCTTCTACGGCACGAACCAGCATCTGCCGAAGATGAATTGGCGAGATGGCAGCATCCGTCATGACAAAACCAAGTGTCGTGGCCATGTTGGGATGAATCATGCCCGACCCCTTGGTCATGCCCGCGATCACGACATCGCCGCCCTTGAGGGTGACTTCGGCATGCGCGAGTTTTTCCTGCGTGTCTGTCGTCATCATCGCGTGTGCGACATCGGGGTAACGGCTTTCGAGCAAATCTTCGAACAGCCGGGGCACAGTCTCCGTGATGAGGCTTGGGTCGAGTTCGACACCGATCACGCCGGTGGATGCGGGCAGGATCTGCGCGACAGGAACCTTGAGTTGTTTTGCGACAGCACGGCACGAAGCAAGTGCTACCTCATCACCGGTTTTCGTCGCACAATTGGCATTGCCGGCGTTAACTATAATCGCGCTGACACGGCCGCGCGAAGCCCGCAGATGCTGCCGTGCAATCCGAACAGGTGCAGCCTGGACCCGATTGGTCGTGAAGACAGCAGCTGCCGAAGCCGGCTGATCGGATACGATCAGACCAAGGTCCTCACGACTGTCTTTACGAATGCCTGCGTAGGCGGCTGCGAAACGGTAGCCCAGCGGAAATTTCAATTCTTGTTTTCTCCCAGCATTTCGGTGTGAGTGAGTCGCTGGCCGTTAGCAAAGGCCTGAGCGGAAACTCGCTTCCGGCCCTCCAGCTGCAGCTCCTCGATTTCAAGGGCGGTCCCTTCACCACATGCCACGATCAGCTTGCGGTCGAGGGCGTGGAGGGAGCCGGGATTCCCCAAACTTATATAATTAGCAGGTTTTGCCCTCCAAATGTGGAGAATTTGTTGCCGGAAGGTTGTCCAGGTACCGGGCCATGGCAGGAAACCCCTGGAACGATTGGAGATTTTCTCCGATCGCCAGTTCCAGTCGATGTATCCGTCTTCCTTCTTCAGAATTGGCGCATAGGTAGCCTCGGCGTCATTCTGCGGTTCACGAACGCTCCGCCCGGCCTCCATATCTGCCAGGGTCTGTATCAGCAAGTCCGCGCCAAGCAGAGCCAGACGAAGGCCAAGCTCCGAAGCGGTTTCGTCGATTCCGATGGAGGTCGAGGCGGTGCGGAGCATATCCCCGGTATCAAGCCCCGTGTTGATCAGCATGGTCGTAACGCCCGTTACAGACTCGCCGTTGGCAATAGCCCATTGAACCGGAGCCGCACCCCGATAACGGGGCAGCAGAGAAGCGTGCACGTTGACGATTCCATGCTGCGGGAGATCAATAATCGCCTGCGGAATGATCTGGCCGTAGCCGACGACGATCATGACTTCGGCGTGGAACCCAGCGAGCCTTTCCACTTCCTCCGGCCGGCGGATTCGTTCCGGCTGGCAGACAGTCAGATTGTGCCGGAGGGCAATCTCCTTTACGGGCGAGTACTGGATCTGGTGCCCGCGTCCCTTAGGGCGATCCGGCTGAGTGTAGACCGCGACGATCTCGTGCCCGGCCTCGAGCATGGCCTGGAGTGTGGGAACCGCAAACTGAGGCGTTCCCATGAAAACGGCACGCACAGATGGAGATTAGCTCCACTCCCCGGCTTTCGCCAGTTTGCGGATTTTGCGTTTGATGAGATCGCGTTTGAGCACGCTGACGTGACTAATGTAAAGGCGTCCGTTCAGATGATCGATCTCGTGGAGGAATGCGCGAGCAAGCAGGTCTTCGCCAGTCATCTCGAACCACTCGCCTTTTGCATCCTGCGCCTTCACTGTCACCCGTCTGCCGCGCGAGACGTTCTCGCGAAATCCCGGAATGCTGAGGCAGCCTTCTTCGCCGGACTGCGTGCCTTCCGTCTTCAGGATCTCGGGATTGATGAGTACGAGTTTCTCTTCGGGTCGCTCGCCATTAGAGCAGTCAATGACCGCAATCCGTTTGCCGATCCCGATTTGCGGCGCGGCCAAACCGACACCACGGGCGGCGTACATCGATTCGAACATGTCCGCGAGCAGCTGGTGTAAGTCAGCCGTATCGAACTCGGTCACGGCCGCGGCAGGCGTTTCCAGCACCGGTTCTCCGTACTTAACGATCGGATAGATCATCTTTGATTCAGTATTCGTGCACCTGCTCCAGATAGGACTGGTAATTGCGCTTTGTTTCGCCCAGCGAATCGCCTCCGAATTTTTCCAGCGCAGCCTGCGCGAGCACGAGAGCAACCATTGCCTCGCCGACCACGCCAGCCGCCGGAATCACGGCTACGTCACTGCGCTCATAGGCAGCGAGAGCCGGCTCACGAGTTGCAAGGTCCACGGATTCGAGCGGTTTGCGCAGCGTCGAAATCGGCTTCAGAAGGCCCCGGACCAAAATCTCCTCGCCATTCGTAATTCCGCCTTCAAGGCCGCCGGCGCGATTCGCGCCGCGAAAGAACGCGTGCTCCTCGCGGTTGTAGTGAATTGTGTCCTGAACCTTTGAGCCAAACGCCGCAGCACCTTCCTGGGCGAACCCGACCTCGACACCCTTTACGGCCTGAATCGAAACGATCGCCTGAGCTAATTTGCCGTCGAGTCGGGTATCCCAGGCGATGTGCGAACCAAGGCCAGGGGGAACGCCGTGGGCGACAACTTCGAAGACGCCGCCAATAGTATCGGCAGTTCGATAGGCTTCGTCGACAACGGCCTTCATTCGCGCTTCGGCCTCAGGGTCGACGCAGTTCAGGAGAACTTCATCACGCTCGGATAATCGAACAAGTTCTTCCCATTGAGCGCCTCGATTCAGCCGCTCGGGTCCGACCGCGATCACGTGGCTGAGAATTCCGATTCCGAGTTCGCGAAGAAAACTTTTCGCGATTGCCCCAATTGCGACGCGCGCTGTAGTTTCGCGAGCGCTCGCTCGTTCGAGGATGTAGCGGCCGTCCCGATAGTTGTATTTGATTCCACCGGCGAGATCAGCGTGACCGGGACGCGGACGCGTCACTGGTTTCTTCTTTTCTTCTTCCCCGCCCTCTACCGGCAAAACTTCGGTCCAGTTTTTCCAGTCCGCGTTGCGGATGATGACGGCGATCGGCGAACCGATGGTTTGGGAATGACGAACACCGCTGACTATTTCGGCAGTATCCGTTTCAATTTTCATGCGGCCGCCGCGCCCGAACCCCTGCTGCCGGCGCCAGAGCTCGCGATTGATATTCTGGAGAGAAATCGGAATACCGGCAGGCAGTCCTGTCAGTGTAGCGACGAGACACTGACCATGGGACTCGCCGGCCGTTTCAAAGCGCAGCATCCAAACTAAAGATGGTACCAGCCTGAGGCTGATTTTGCCACTAAATTATTGAAAAGATTCGAGAGTCCGAGATCGGATTACTGAAGGCGCGCACGATTCCGTTCACTTCCGACGAGTTCCTCGAAAATCGCCAGCACCTGCTTCCGGTAACTGTAGACGCGTTTGAGGTTGTCGTGAAAACCGGGCTCAAAGCGCCTGGTGGTCAGCCATTTTTGGAGCAGCGGACGAGGAATATCAATGTCTTTGCGCAAAGCTTCGACGGAATGTCCGCGAAGAAACAAACCATAAAACATTGCTGCTTCCCGCTGCGAAGCCAGCGGATCGAAGTCGTCTCTGAGTTGCGTGTTCCTCACAGAGCACCATGTAAAAAGGCAGTATAGTCGCAGACCCCACCGCCGGGCAAGTCCGAGCAGACACTGCCTGCAAGGTCCCAAAGAACCTGGTACTACTCGGTTCCGGTTGGTCTGACTTCTTTGACGACCATCCGTTGCCCCGAGTTTCAGCCCCCTGCGGGCGATGGTGCGTCGGCGACAATTAACAGATGTGAGTCCGCTGCCTGTCGATTCTGCGATTCCTGAGATTGTCGCCGAACTGCGGTTGCGCAGAAACCTTGTGATTCAGGCGCAGCCAGGAGCTGGCAAGACGACTCGCGTACCGCCGGCGCTGATGCAGGCGCTACCAGGAGAAATCATTGTTCTCGAGCCTCGACGACTTCCGGCCCGCATGGCGGCGCGGCGGGTTGCGGCGGAGTTGGGCGAAGCCTGCGGTCGGCAGGACTGTTGGTTATCAGGTTCGATTCGAAGAAGCCGTCGGGCCGACGACTCGGCTTCGGTTTGTCACCGAGGGAATATTGACTCGCCGGCTGCTGACCGATCCTTCGCTTCGGAACGTCTCGGCTGTCGTTCTCGACGAATTTCACGAGCGGCATCTCGAGGCGGATCTTGCGCTGGCTCTGCTGCGCCGACTACAAAACACAACCCGGCGCGATCTTCGCATTGTGATTATGTCGGCGACGCTGGACAGCGTTCGTTTGAGCGACTACCTGGACAATGCTCGCGTGCTCAACATCCCGGGCCGCGTTTTCGACGTCACTGTCATGTATAGGGGACACTCGGCTGCTCCTCTGGAGGAGCAGATCGCTGGAGCGGTTCAGATGCTTACGGCCGACGGGAGCTGTGGGCATATCCTCGCGTTTGTTCCTGGTGCTGCGGAGATCCGGCGAGCCATGCGGGCTTGTGAGTCGGTGGCGCGGGCAACCGGACTGACGGTGCTGCCTTTGCATGGCGATCTGTCGCCGGAGGATCAGGATAGAGCAGTTCTTCCGGGCGCTTCCGGTGAGCGGAAATTGATCATTTCCACCAATGTCGCCGAAAGTTCCGTGACTGTTGAGGGTGTGACTGCTGTGATTGACAGCGGTCTGGCACGGGTGGCGAGCGATTCCGGCGCTACAGGATTACCGACGTTGGAGATCCGGCGCATCAGTCAGGCTTCCGCAACGCAGCGCACCGGACGTGCGGGACGAACTCAGCCTGGACGATGCGTCCGGCTCTATTCCGAGGAAGATTTCCGCCGGCGGCCGGAGCACGACACGCCGGAGATTACCCGTCGTGAGTTGTCTCAGATGTTGCTCGGGTTGCGGGCGATGTCAATCGCTGCTTCGCAACTGGAGTGGCTGGATGCGCCTCCTGTCGACTCCTTGAGCCGCGCCGAAGAGTTGCTGGATCGACTTCACGCCAATGGGAAGAACGCATCAGAGCTGGCGCGGTATCCGCTCCACCCTCGCCTCGCGCGTCTCGTGCAGGAGTCTGCTGAGGTGGGAGCCGCGAAGGAGGGGTGCCGCGTTGCGGCGCATCTGAGCAGTGGGGAGCGCGCGGAATCTATCGATGTGCTCGATGCCGCTCATGAAGATTCATCGTGGAAGACCGCGCAAATCGAGAAACAGATCCGGCGTCTGGTGCGAGGACAATCGACGGAATCCCCCAACAGCGACGAACCAATACGAATAGCGATTCTTGCCGCTTATCCCGACCGAGTCGCGCGCCGCCGCTCTTCGAACAGTCTTGATGCGCAGCTTGCAGACGGGACCTCTGCAGTGCTTGCGTCGCACCTAAACTTCGACCTCTTCGTTGCTCTTTCGCTCGAGGACCGCGGCAGCACTCCCCTGATTCGCACAGCGAGTTGCGTCACGCCGGAGTGGCTGCTCGACTTGTTTCCGGAACGTATTCGCGAGCGTAACGAGGTGGTCTGGAACCGCGCGTCGGAGCGCGTGGAAGCTGTCAGCGCTCTGTTATATGACGAACTTCCGATCGAAGAGACGAGGAGTGCGCAACCAGATACCGAGAAAGCGAGCGAGCTTCTTGCAGCGAAGGCGATTGAGGCGGGACTGCATCGATGGGCCGATCCGGAGGAGGTCGAGAGTCTTGTTACTCGGGCAGCGTTTGCGCGTGAGCAAGGGGCAACGTTTGTTCCGGACCTGACGGATGCCGATGTGGAGGCAGGTCTCAGAGATCTGGCGTGGGGACTTCGCAGCTTTCGCGAACTGGAAGACGCGACGAGAACTGGCGTTCTGCTGCAAACGCTGAAGTCCCGCATGTCTCAGCAGGCCCAACGAGAACTGGACGAGCTTGCTCCGGAGCGGATTCCGCTGAAGAACCGACAGGTGAAGGTGGTTTATAAGCCCGGCCAGCCTCCGTCCATTGCGTCCAGGCTTCAGGACTTCTTCGGGCTGACGAACACGCCGAAGATTGCTCGAGGGCGTGTGCCGTTGGTGCTTCATCTGCTGGCGCCCAACCAACGGCCAGTGCAAATGACAACGGACCTCGCCGGTTTCTGGCAGCGGCTGTATCCGGAAGTCAGGCGTGAGCTTTCGAGACGTTACCCGAAGCACTCGTGGCCGGAAAAGCCTGTTTAATGCGCCTGACGTGAGAACTCAAGCTTCCCGTCGTCGACGCAGCAGCAGAAGCACAGCAATGCCGAGCGGTACCAGAGCCCACGTGGCCGGCTCGGGAACGCTTTCGCCAGTCAGCGTGAAGGCGCCATTGAACGTAGGAGGAGTGGTGCCGCCAACGATGTCTGTTCCTACTCGCAGCCAGTCGGGATCGAGATTCTGATTTCGAATCCAGGCCTGCAGATCAGGTGCGAACGGGGTACCGCCGGGAGCAACTATCGGTCGTGTTCCGGACAGCCAGTAAAAGTTTCCGTTCGCGGTGGTTACGCCAACCTGAGGCACGAAAAAGTAGTGACCCGCCGAAAGCTCAAATGGCGTTGCAAACATTGTGGACAACAGAATTTCTGTCCCCGTTACCACTCCGTCGCCTCCTGTAGTCTGGCCCGGCATCGAATGGATACCGTTGAGAACGCTGTTTGATGCGGTGACTGTGGTTGCCAGAACGGATGCCGTAAACGACAGCTCGGACAT
The DNA here is from genome assembly GCA_963794765.1 of Bryobacteraceae bacterium. Lineage (GTDB taxonomy): Bacteria > Acidobacteriota > Terriglobia > Bryobacterales > Bryobacteraceae > JAWXCM01. The sequence goes on from CAWCGC010000022.1 coordinate 429,840, forward strand.
ACCGGAATCGCGCCCGTCCAACTCGACGTCGGACGGAGAGTTGACGCGGGTCGGCACCTGCGACGTGGAAAAGGTCGGTGGTCCGGATGTACGCGTAACGTCGGAATCGCTGGGGAACACCCGATAGATTTCGACGACGACCTGATCGATATTCGCAATCGTCGCACCTCCCGTGAGCAGGCCCGTGAACGTTGCAGAAGTTATCCGCGCATTGGTTGTCAGAAGGAAGTCGTCGGCAGCCTCGATTTCGATCTTTCCGGCTGAGGATGGACGCGAGGCCATGGCCATCTGACCGTTGACATCACCTGTACTGAAAAAGATCGGAGCCGCATGGACGCCGATGGTTGCTGAAAGCAGGATGAAACACAGACAACTTAATCGCATGGTTCCTTCCATCCAGTAGAACTTCGCCTTAGGATAAGGTCATGCTGCAGGAGATATCAAGTGAAAATATAGTGAAGTAAGCTGGCTGATATTAACTTAGCGAAATTGACGACAATTGGCTGATTCATATCGAAACTGTCTGCTATTTTTTCGTCATCTCTGGTAAGCACTGTGAGTACGGTGGCTCATTCGAAGCTCGGCTGGGGAAGTGTACGAGAGTGCGAGAACCAGAGCTGAAGTTCAACTTGGGTTCGCGGCAAGGGCGTAAACAGTCACTGCCGAACACTCGAACCCGTGCGTTACTGGCACAAGCGCGGAACACGGAATTTATGAAAAGGCGAGCCTCCGTCTGGAATCGATCAGCGGACCGTAAGCCCTGTTTGCCGTGGGATTACGAAGGGGCCTCAATGGTTTCAGCGTTCTGCCGGTAAGCACAAAACCTGCCGCTAACCTGCACAGTTCTCGGAGATGATGGACCGTGGCAGGCGGCTGCTACCGACGATTTAACCTCAGCAGCGCATTAACTCGGGAAGAATCCCGCGTTTCGCGCTGCTTCGAGCTTCGGCTCCAGGTAGTTCCATAAGGCGGGGCAACCGACCTGGATTTCGTCGCGTATGCGACGAACAACACGCTCGTAGCTGATGCCGTTGTCGCGCCAGCTCTGGCCGTTATTTGCGAGATTCAACAGGACGGGCATCGCACGGTCCACGGCCCGAGCGTAGCGGGCGTCCGTGGTGTCGCCGTGTTCGAACTCTTCCCAGAGCGCTACGAGGTGATCGCGCTGCTTCTCCGGAAGCATTCCGAATATTCTCCTGACCGCTGCGAGTTCCGCGGCTTTGCGATCTTCCCAACCGCCTTCTACGAAGGCCATCGTGTCGCCCGTATCAATCTCGCCGACATCATGCACCAGAAGCATTCCGGTTACCCTGGTCAGGTTCAGGCCCGGTGGTGCGTATTGTGCGAGCGCTCCAGCGAACATCGTCAGCTGCCACGTGTGCTCGGCCGAGTTTTCGTAGCGATCAGTGCCACGAACTTTGATCTTGCGCGTGACCGTCTTGAGTTTGTCCAACTCCAGAGCGAAGTCAACGATCTGCTGAATCGCCTCTGACATCAGCGAAGCTGGTGGTCGATCTCTTCGAGCCAGTCAGGCCGCTTCAGAACTTCGCGTGGCCGGGGTCCGTCAGGCGGTCCGATGATCCCCTCACGCTGCATCATGTCCAGAATTCTCGCCGCGCGGCCGTATCCGAGGCGAAGCCGGCGCTGCAGTGTCGAGGTCGAGGCTTTACCCATCTCAAGCACCACACGAACAGCATCCTGATAAACAGGATCTTCGGATCCGACAAATTCTTCCTCGCCATCTCCGTCGCCGTCTTCTTCGCTTGGTGGGGCAAGTAAATAGCTCTGATCGTATTCGGGCGGAGCCTGTTCTTTCCAGTTCGCTACAACGTCCTCGATTTCCTTTTCGCCGACGTATGCTCCATGCACGCGCGTAAGCCTGGATGAGCCGGGCGGCAGGAAGAGCATGTCGCCTTTACCGAGCAGATGCTCGGCGCCCATCACATCGAGAATGGTGCGCGAGTCGACGCGCGTCGCAACACGGAAGCTGATTCGGGCCGGGAAATTTGCCTTGATAAGACCCGTGATGACATCGACGCTGGGCCGCTGGGTCGCGAGGACAAGGTGCATGCCGACGGCTCGAGCCATCTGCGCCAGTCTTGTTACGTTTTCTTCGACACCGGCGCGCTCGAGCATCATGAGGTCGGCAAGTTCGTCGATGATGATCAGGATGTACGGCAGAGGCTCAAGGATTTCTTCCACCGGAACCTGAGTCTCATCAAAGAGGCTGCGCGGAATGGATTGCTTTTGTCGGACCTTCTTGTTGAACTGATCGATATTTCGAACACCTTGTGACGCAAGCAGTTTCAAACGCCGCTCCATCTCCAGGACAGCGTTTCGAAGTGCGTTCGTCGCCTTGCGAGGATCCGTAATTACGGGGGTCAGCAGGTGCGGGATGCCTTCGTATATGCCAAGTTCGACGCGCTTGGGATCAACCATGATCATGCGGACGTCGTCAGGGGTCGCCTTGTAAAGGATCGACATGATCATGGTGTTCAACATTACCGACTTACCCGATCCGGTCGAACCAGCGATCAGCAGGTGAGGCATGGAATCAAGTGCAGCGACTTTGATGCGACCTGAAATATCCTTGCCTAACGACATCGTGAGCGGTGAACCAGAGTTTTGGAACTCATCCGACTCGAGGATCTGACGAAGGCTGATTACTTCGCGCCGTGAGTTCGGGACTTCGATGCCGACCGTCGGCTTGCCGGGAATGCGTTCGATCAGAATCGATTCCGCCTGCAGGCCGAGACACAAATCTTCGGTCAGGTTCGTTATCCGGCTGTACTTGACACCTGCTTCCGGCTTGTATTCAAACGTCGTGACGACCGGACCAGGATTGATCTGTACCACGGAACCCGTTACGTTGAATTCCTCAAACTTACTCTTGATCCGTGCGGCGATGTCTTTCAGTTCCTGCGTGTCGTATGGCGGACGTGCCTGGGGCTCCTGAAGTAATTCTGTCGGTGGCAGCCGGAACACCGACTTCATCCGCTTCGGCGGTGGGGCCGTGCCGGGGCGTGCTGCGGATGTTGTGTCTTCACCGGATGCCGCTGCGCTCAAAGCAGAGGGCGGAGGCGGTGGTGGAAGTGAGCCGGCCGGAGTTGGCTGGTAATCCTCAAGAGCATGGATCGGAATCTCTTCCTCACGCTCTTCCTCTGGCGGAGGTACTGATGCCTCTTCCGGCTCAGCAACCTCCCAGGGAGGCGACGTTTCCGTGTCGCAGTGGTTGATCTCGTCCGGCGCCGCGAGACAGTGCGCTCCAGAAGATCGGGCGCCGGCTCCGCGAAAGCCTCCGCTCTGCCAGTCTCTCCGACAGCGTCTGTTGCGTCGGCAAACGCACCGCTTTTCGCTACAGCCCGGCGGCTCTTTGCTTCCGCCCGCTCGCGCGCCTTCGCCTCAGCAGCGGCAGCCCTCGCCGCGGCGCGTGCTGCTTGGCGCTCCTCACGTTCCAGCCGGCGGCGTTCCCTCCACGATGCATAGCTCGCAGCCATGCGGTTGCACATTACGCGAATCGGGGCGAGCCAATTCCAGAGCAGAGTCAGCGAGAATCTTGAGACCAGGTACAGCGACAAGATGATCGCGAAGAAGGTCGCGAGCATGGCTCCGAGGACATTCAACTCAGAAACCAGATAGTCCGCAAAAAGACGGCCAAGCAGCCCCCCCGCAGCAATCGTTCCCCCGAAGGGCCGCCACGTCGGACCGAGCGACAGTGCGGTGCAAACTCCGAGCACCAGAGTCACTGATCCCAATCCTTTAAAGAACTGCGCTTCGATTGAGTCGGATCGGAACCACTTCCATGCCAGTGCGACAAGCAGCAGCGGAATCGTGAACGAACCGACGCCGGCAAGCTGAAGCAGACAATCGGAAGCAATTGCACCGACACGCCCGATCAGGTTCAGTGGTCTGGCAACCGCAGTTGCTGTGTCCCACGAAGGATCGAGGGGGTGATAGGACACCAGAGCGCAGGTTAGTGCGATGCCGAACGCAAGCAACACTAATCCCATGCCCTCGTTGATGCGCGGGTGGTTTGTGGGACCCAGTACTTTCATTCCGCGTTTAGCGGAGAGCCAGAGCGATAACCATTATGCCAAATGCAATTCGGTAGACGATAAAAGGCTTCAGGCTGGCGCTCCTCAGATACCGAAGAAACATCGCGATCACAAGGGATCCGACGATCGCACTTACGATTACTCCGACCAGGAACGGAAGGCGCATATCGGCAGGAATTCCGCCCTCTTTGTGGACGTCGTAGAACTTTTTCAGCGCTGCAGCAGCGATCGCGGGCGTGGATAAGAGAAAAGAGAAGCGCGCGGCGGATCGCCGGTCCAGATTCCGCAAGAGGCCGGCGGTTATGGTAATGCCGCTGCGGGAGGTACCAGGGACGACCGCAAGGGCCTGCGCACCACCGATCGCCAGTGCATCGGCGAGATTCACGTTTCCTGTGCTGCGGCTGAGGCGACTCACTCGGTCCGCGTACCACATAAGCAGGCCGACGCCGACCAGCATCACGCCAATGATCACCTGGTTCGTGCGCACGATATTTTCGATTGCATGCTCGAACGCAAGCCCGGCGATGCCGACCGGAATCGTTCCGATCGCCAGGAGCCACAGCAATGAACGGTTGAGACGAAGATCCGGATCAGGACTGTAGTCCATACCGAATGCCTGAGCAATGATCTGAAACCAATCGCGCATGAAATAGATGAGAACGGCGAGGAGCGTTCCAAAATGCAGCGCGACGTCGAATGCGAGCCCCTGGTCCTGCCATCCGAAAAGCCATGGTGCGAGTGCAAGATGGGCAGAACTGCTGACGGGCAGAAACTCGGTGAGTCCCTGTATGATTGCAAGGACCACCGCCTGGTAAATTGGCATTCTTTAGCAGGATACGACGCCGCATTTACTCAATGAGTGCGAATAATGGCTTCGGTCCACTCGGGAAGATTCCAGTCACCGAAAGAGACATCGGCAGTCACGACGTTCAGGCCGGCCGATAAGGTACGGAAGGTCGCGCGAATCTCACCGTCCCTGCGAGCAGGAACCGTTGCGCTGCGGTCTGCCGATACCAGTTCGAGCCCGGACGGTACGTGCCAGCTGGAACGATAGGTCACCGCGGTGGAGGCATGATTGGTGATCCGCAGAGCGACTCGGACGAGATCGCCCGGTTTGGCCTCCTGCCCATATGGATACATACGAGCCCACGAGGCGTCAATCATGTAATTAATATCCGGCCATGGCGTCATGGCGCGGAGTATTTGAGACCGCTTGTCCAGTTCATCCAGCATTCGAAACAACTGCGCCCGTGTGTAACGGAACATCGGCTTCACATGCTCGTTAATGAGCCACGTTCCAGGCGGAAAGGTCCCGACCTTTCGGAGGCAGTAATCGTACCCTTCTCCCCTGCGCAGGAAATCGCGATTCTGCATACAGTAGTCATCCATCCCTGAAGGAGTGAAGGAATCGCCGACAAACAGATATGTTTGTCCATCGTCCCGGCGGGCTGCGAGCGCTCCATGATAGAGCGTCTGGCCGGGGAACCGCAAAAACGTGAGCTGCCATTCGTGCCAGCGCAGGGTCTGCCCGTCCCGCGTCGCATGTTCGGTCGGGGACGCGTGAGTGGTCAGGCAAGGCAGATGGAAACCTGAGGGATTGGACATGACCTCCGTCATGGTCTCGGCAAAGTACACCGGTGCTTGCCACGTGCTGACGACGTCGTTGATGAAGTCGGTGTGGTCGTCGTGATAGTGGCTGATCCAGAGCCCGTCAACTGACTTGATGCGACCTTCCTGCAGCAGGCGCTTCAGTTCGGGCACCGTACCCTTGTACCCGGCGTCGAGGACGAATGCGGCACCACTCTTCGAGACGATGATTCGCGAGTTGCCGACTGCCAGTATGTCCACAGGCAGTTCTTCCTGCTCCGCCATTTCGAGCACCTGCATCGGACGTTCTACGGCGCGCGATCGAATTTTATGATTCTCGTCTCCCCAGTACCAGCGCAGCGCATCGGTCTCGAAGTGGCTTTGCAGGAACGTCTGCATGCGGTCGATCAGCAGGCGTATCGAGCGCTGCGGGTCCGTTATTGCGGGACCGTGAGCGGGCAAAAGAAGGTCCGGCTGGAGTGCGGAGATCTTTCGCAAGCTGGCAATGACATCGCCCGCTCGGGCGGCATAACCGTGGTATCCCCGCGCTTTTGCCTCGGGGACGGCATCCTGCAGGCTGTACAGGTCCAGGATCTGGCCGTTGCCGTAGATAAGATCCCCCGTGCATACGGCTCGCTTGCCACCGCCTTCCACTACATATGAGACTGCGCCCGGAGTGTAGCCGGGAGTTGCGATTGCCCGAACTGAGACTCCGGCTATTGCGACAGGGGTGTCAAGTTGGGCCGGCTCGACGTGCGGCGCCGCGGAGACCGGAACTCTGGTGCTCTTCTCGGCATAGTCATGAAACCGTGCTGTCTCAACGTCCCGCCAGAAGGCGTCGGGATCTTTCAGCAAGTCGATTTCGCCGGGCGGAGCAACCACGACTGCGTCGGAGGGAAGTCTTCCGATCGCGTTCCGCCTTACGTGAGTCAGCAAGACTCGGCCGTTCTTTGCCAGCGACGCAGGCGCAGAGTATACGGACATTGCATCGCTGATAGTGACGGTATTGACGGCCCCTCGACGAAAAGTCACTCCTGCCGGTAAGCCGCTCTGGCCAAAAGCTACAGAAGTCAGCAACAACAGTGCAGGAAGCAGACGCATACGGAAAGCGTACCCCGTTCAGCACATGCTTCGTTAGCAAGCATCCAGAAGCGCCGCAGCGATACGATATCCCCGTATGACACGGAGACAACTCTTCCCGGCGCTGACGGCAGCCGTCGCGGTCACAGCCGCAGCCCAGGACAAATCACCCTCAATCAAACATCGCCCCGGCAAGCTGAAGCAGTGCATCTGCCCGGGAGCGCTGGGGCGCATGTCCCTCGAAGAAAAATGCCGGGCGGTCGCCGATCTGGGTTTGTGGGGAATTGATTTGATCGGTCCCAAAGACTGGCCAACCCTGAAGAAATACGGTGTTATCCCAACGATGTGTCCGGGCGGCGGAACCATTCCTGTCGGCCTCAACCGAACTGAGAATCACGCTCGCTTCGAGAAGGACTGCCACGAACTGATCGAACAGTGTGCGGCGGCAGGGGCTCCCAACCTGATCGGACTTACCGGTTCACGAGCGGGCCAGCCGATCGAGAAAGGAATAGAGAACTGCGTTACGTTCTGCAACAAGATTAAGTCCCATCTCGAGGAAAAGAACGTCACTTTTTGCATCGAGTACCTGAACAGCAAAGTCAATCACCCTGATTATGATTTCGACCATATGAGTTACGGCGTGGAAGTTTGCAAGCGCGTCGGCTCACCGAGGGTAAAGATTTTGTACGACATGTATCACGTTCAGATCATGGAAGGCGACATCATCCGTATGGCGAAGCAGAACCTTCAGTACATCGGGCACCTTCACACGGCCGGCAACCCCGGGCGCCATGAGATGGACGACCGTCAGGAGATGAATTATCGTGGCATTGCAAACGCGTTGGCCGAGATGGGTTACAACGGCTATATCTCGCACGAGTACTCGCCCACACGCGATCCACTTACTTCACTGAAGGAGACGGTGGCAATCTTCGACATCACGTAAACGGATAAGGAGAGTCGTAACCGTAACGAGCGTCGGACGCTGCACCCCGACGACATCCACACGGTGGGAAGATTATGGCGGACACTGAGACGCATCAGGTCACCGACGAACAGCACGGTTCTTACCTGCCGCTGTTATCGTCGGCCCAGCGCGAGCGGACGAATCCTGTAGCTCGCTGGCTGTTTCATGGGTCGCGGCTGGACGTGGCCCACAGCCACGAAACCGGAGCGCATCCCTGGTATCTCGTCCTGTGGCTCACCGGTGTCGATTACTTTTCGACGCTCGGCTACCAACCGGGTTTGGCCCTTCTCGCAGCTGGTGCGATCTCCCCGATTGCAACCGGGATCCTGGTTCTGGTCACACTTTTCTGTGCGCTTCCTATATACACCCAGGTCGCCGGTCGATCGTATGTTGGGCAGGGCTCGATCGCGATGCTGGAGAACCTGCTGCATGGCTGGTACGGCAAACTGCTGGTGCTGATTCTCATCGGGTTTGCGGCAACCGACTTCGTGATCACTATCACGCTCTCGGCGGCGGACGCTACGCAACACGCTATTGAGAACCCGTTCCTTCAGGGATATCTGAGTGATTCCCGGATGCTGATCACGCTGATTTTGCTGATGCTGCTCGCGGCGGTGTTTCTCTCAGGGTTCAGTGAAGCAATCAATCTCGCTGCACTTGTGGCGATCCCTTATATCCTGCTCAATGTAATCGTCCTTGCCAGAGGGACGCTGGCGATTCTGCATAACCCGAGCGTAGTGTCTCACTGGCAGCAGGCGCTTTGGTCGCATCACTCAAGCTGGTCGGGAATCCTGCTGGCTTCGGCGATTATCTTTCCTCGCCTCGCGCTCGGACTCAGCGGATTCGAGACTGGCGTTTCGGTCATGCCGCTGATCAAAGGTGAGCCTGAGGATCACTCCAAACCAAAACCTGAAGGGCGAATCCGAGCCACGCGAAAACTTCTCGCGTCCGCCGCGCTCATCATGAGCGTTCTGCTGATGATCTCGAGTTTCGTGACCACGCTGCTGATTCCGGAGTCCGCGTACAAGGCGGGCGGCAAAGCCAGCGGACGTGCAATTGCCTATCTTGCTCACAATCTGCTCGGCGAGGTCTTCGGGAGTGTGTACGACGCCTCGACCATCCTGATCCTCTGGTTCGCAGGCGCATCGGCGATGGCCGGACTCCTGCATCTGATTCCGCGCTATCTTCCTCGCTTCGGCATGGCACCGACATGGGTGGCCTACCCGAGGCCGCTCGTGCTGATGTTGTTTACGCTTGCTGTCGCCGTAACAATCGCCTTCAACGCGGACGTGGAGGCACAGGGAGGCGCATATGCGACAGGCGTTCTCGTTCTGATGTTGTCAGCCTCGATTGCTGCAGCAGTGTCTCTGGGGCACGAGCACAAGAAAGCAGCAAGCGTTTATTGCTGGATCGTGGCGGTGATCTTCGCATACACCCTGATTGACAACGTTCACGAACGACCGGACGGCATCATTATCGCGAGCATCTTCATCTGTCTGACACTCGTAATCAGCGGGGTCAGCCGGTATCGGCGTGCGACCGAGCTGCGGGTTTCCGCGCTGACGTTTGCAGATGATGAATCCCAGGAGCTATGGGAGAGGGTCCGCTGCAAGAAGGTGAATCTTGTGCCTGTCCGAACCATCTCGCCGGAAGCTTTTCGGACCAAGGAAGAGGAGATCGCCCAGCATTACAAGATTGAAGGCCCGCTTGCCTTTCTTCATGTAACACTCGTTGACAATCGAAGCGAATTTCTCGCGCCGCTTCGGCTCAAGGTCCGCCGCGAACAGGAGCATTACCTCATTTGCATCAGCGGAGCCAACGCCATCGCCAATACGATTGCCTACGTCAGCGAACTGATCGACCCGATTGCTCTCTTTCTCGGCCTCACCCGGATTTCGCCAATGACACAGGCTTTCCGATTCCTGCTGTTTGGCGAGGGCGAGGTGGGCCTGCTGGTGTACAAGATCCTGCTGCGCTACTGGGACTACACGCCAGAAGAAGACGTCCGGCCCTGTATTTTTCTGATGAGCGATTAAGCTTCGCTTTCAGGGGTCCCGGCGCGTACGCACACCTAGTCAATCAGAACACCACCGAGGCGATCGTAAGGCCACGCCGTGTTGCCGCCCGACTTGTCACTGGCATACGTGGGCATTTCCGGTCATCAACCAGGAGGTCGAATTCGTCAAAATTTCGCGGCGAGGCCGACTCCAGTCCAATTTTCGGACAGTATTCTGCACTTGAGCTCAGCAGGGCGGCAAGGATGGGAACGCGAGCAGGGAACGGCAGGTAAACTAGAGGTTTGGAGCTCGAAAAAACAATCCTCCGCAAAGTTGGCGAAGCGATAGGCCGGTTTCGCATGATTCGGGAAGGCGACCGGGTAGCGGTGGGATTATCCGGGGGTAAAGATTCGGTCACCCTGCTCGAAGCACTCGTCCTTCTGCAAAAGCGATCCCCGGTCAAATTCTCTGTCTGCGCATTCACAGTGGAGCAGGGCAAATTTCTCGCCCCCATCCATCCTTTCGTCGATTACCTGAAAGAACGCAATATCGAATGGCTGTATAAAGTCGACAATCCTTCGCTCCAGCTGCTGGAAGATCGTCCGGACCACGGTTGCGATGTTTGCAGCCGGTTTCGGAGGCGCGCTGTCTACGAGATCGGCCGTGAACTCGGCGCCAATGTTATAGCATTAGGGCACACAGCGGACGATTTCTGCGAAGCCTTTCTCAGGAACGCGATGTTCACCGGACGCTTAAGTGCACTTCCACCCGTGACCTATTCGCGGAAGAAGGACTTTCGCCTGATTCGCCCTCTGGTTTTTGTGATGGAGGATCTCACAACGGCATATGCTCAGTTGCTCGGAGCTCCGGTCATTCCGTGCGGGTGTTCGCAGAAGACCGGTACGGTTCGGCGTACGCTCCGTGACATGTTCGCCGATTTGGAGCGGGAGTACCCTCACCTGAAGGACAGCTTACTGTCGGCAATGGGCAATTTGGAGCCGCAAAGACTACTTGATGTCCGCTATTTCAACCCGGATCGGGGCGACGAAGAAGCGTTAACGGAGGCATCTGCCATGCTCCCTGTGTTAACGGAACCGTAACACGATTCAGTTGCTTCACACGAACACCCGTTGAGAAGATAGGAATTCTGCGTGCTCATTAACCGAATGCGGTCTCATCCCGAATCTGTATGAGATTTCTCCCTCGCGAGGAACGATTTTATACGCTGTTCCTGGACCAGGTGCGGCTCATCTCAGAAGCAAATAATCTTCTTTTGAACGGGCTGAAATCGGGGAACAGTACGCTCGAAGAAGCTGCCGATCAAATTACCGCACTCGAGCGCAAGGCCGACGCCGTCATCGGCGAGATCTTCCAGCGTCTCGGTCAGACGTTCATCACGCCGATAGATGCCGAGGATATCCATTCGCTCGCGACCCGGCTGGATGACGTGATCGACGGCATCGAAGACCTGGCGCACAGGATTGTCGCGTATCAGATCGAGCCGGTTCCTCCGATCGCGGTTGAAGTTGTCACTGATATAGGCTCTTGTGTAAAAGCGCTCGACAACGCTTTCAACGCCCTGCAAAACGATGGGAATGTCGTTGAGAATTGTATCGAGATCAGTCGAATCGAAGAAGAGGTCGACGTCAAAATTCGCGGGGCAGTCCGCGATTTGTTTCGTAATGAGAAGGACGCAATCCAGATTATCAAACTCAAGGAAGTCCTCGACTTGCTTGAGGAGACCACCGACTACTGCGACGACGTGTCCGTTGCGCTTCAGAACGTAATCATCAAGAACAGCTGACCGCGGCATGGATCTGACGCTTCTTCTGGTCGTCGTTGTCATCCTGATCGCCCTGGCCTTCGATTACATCAACGGGTTTCACGACGCGGCAAACTCGATTGCTACCGTCGTCGCGACTCGTGTACTGACGCCGGGTCAGGCTGTAGCCTGGGCGGCTTTCTTTAACTTTGTTGCGGCTTTCGCATTCGGAACCAAGGTCGCGAAGACTCTCATATCCGGTGTGAACATGAACGTGATCACGATTTACGTGATCCTCGCCGGCTTGCTTGGCGCCATCGTTTGGGACCTCATTACCTGGTGGTTCGGATTGCCGACCAGTTCCAGCCACGCATTGCTCGGCGGGTACGCGGGCGCAGGCATGGCCAAAGTCGCGCTGACGAAGGGCGCCGGGCAGATGTTCTCCGCGATAAACCCCGACGCCATGTTGCCGACCCTGTACTTCATCGTGATCGCTCCGGTACTGGGTCTCGTACTCGCGTACGTCATTATGGCCGCGATTCACTGGTCATTTCGTAATTCCTCCCCGAGGAAGATGGACCACTGGTTTCGACGACTGCAGCTGCTTTCCGCGGCAATCTTCAGTTACTCCCACGGCACAAATGACGCGCAGAAGACGATGGGAATCATTACGGGTGTTCTGTTCAGCACCCACATGATCCCATCCCTCTCGGTCCCGATCTGGGTGATCTTTGCAGCCCACACGGCGATCGGGCTCGGCACACTTAGCGGCGGCTGGAGAATCGTTCACACAATGGGAAGCAGGCTGACCAAGCTGAAGCCTCGCGGCGGGTTTGCGGCCGAAACTGCTGCCGCGATCTCGATTCTGTTTGCCAGCGAGCTCGGGATGCCGGTCTCAACAACGCATGTAATCGCTGGTGCTATAGCTGGCGTCGGCAGCATCCGCCGAACCAAGGCCGTTCGATGGGGTATCGCCACGCGAATTCTCTGGGCGTGGGCTATGACGATTCCTGCCGCTGCTGCCGTAGGCGGACTGAGCCTGCTGATAATACGGCTGTTTACGCCTGACGTTTAGAGACTGATGCTGATTGCCGGGTGAGATGTGCGCGGCGCCGGCCAGTGCGACGCCGCAGAGCCTGAACCTACTTAACGGCGGTGGGCAAATCGCGGCTTGTAATCACTCGGTCCACCAGACCGTATTCGACGGCCTGATGTGCTTCCATAATGTAGTCGCGATCGACGTCCCGGGATATTTTGTCAATCGGCTGACCAGTGGCATTGGCCAGAATTCCATTGAGGGTTTCGCGCATCCTCAGGATCTCTTTCGCGTAGATGTCAATATCTGACGCCTGGCCTGCGAGACCGCTCATATGCGGCTGGTGAATGAGAATTCTGGAGTGCGGCAGCGTATAGCGTTTCCCCTTGGTTCCAGCCGTCAGAAGCACAGCACCCATCGAAGCAGCCTGACCCACACAATAGGTCACGATGTCCGGCTCAACCAGATTCATTGTGTCGAGGATCGCGAGACCGGCCGTGATGCTGCCTCCTGGCGAATTTATATAAAGTGAGATATCTTTTTCCGGATCTTCCGCCGCCAAAAAAAGCATTTGCGCAATAATCAGGTTCGCAACGTTGTCGTCAATCGGCGTACCGAGGAAGATAATGTTCTCTTTTAGCAGACGAGAATAAATGTCAAATGCGCGTTCTCCGCGCGACGTCTGCTCTACTACCATCGGGACCAACATGGCCGTTTGTGCCTCCAGGCCCCATAATAGCGAGTGATCCGTAAGACGCGTGGATTTGCACGGCTACGTCTCGCTCATCCGCTGTTACAATGCGCCCAGTGACAATGATGGGCAAAATTGTCTGGGGTATAGTGGCCGTACTCGCGGCCGTCAGTATCGGGCAAATAGCCAGTGTTCGCGGCGAGCCTGTGAACAGCCTGTGGCTGGTAACGGCGTCGGCAGGCTGTTATCTCATCGGCTTCCGTTTCTATGCGCGGTTTATCGCAGCAAAGGTGATGCTGCTGGACGACAAGCGTGCCACACCGGCCGAACGTCTGCGCAACGGACACGACTATGAGCCGACGAACAAGTGGATTCTCTTCGGGCATCACTTCGCCGCAATCGCGGGACCGGGCCCTCTTGTCGGACCAACGCTGGCCGCTCAGTTCGGGTATCTCCCCGGGACGCTCTGGATCATTATTGGCGCAGTTCTCGGAGGCGCGGTCCAGGACTTCGTGATTCTGTTCTGCTCGATGCGCCGCGACGGCAAGTCGCTTGGCCAGATGGCGCGAGATGAGATCGGAACGCTCGGCGGTTTCACTGCGCTGGTGACAGTTCTGCTGATCATGATCATTCTCCTCGCGGTCGTCGGGCTGGTCGTGGTCAACGCGCTGCGCGAAAGCGCGTGGGGCACGTTTACCATCGTCGCGACCATGCCGATTGCCGTGTTCATGGGCCTCTATCTGCGATACCTTCGCCCCGGCAGAGTGATGGAAGTGTCGGCGATTGGATTTCGTGCTGGTGATGGCGAGCATCTTCGGCGGCCAGTATGTTTCGCACAATCCGTCACTCGCACCAGTGTTTACGCTCTCAGGTATTGCGCTGGCCGTCGCGGTTATCATCTACGGGTTTCTGGCCAGTGCTCTTCCGGTGTGGCTGCTGCTGGCACCCCGCGATTACCTCAGCACCTTCGTCAAGCTTGGCGTTGTGCTGATGTTGGCTGTTGGGATTTTATTCGTCCGGCCCGACCTGCAGTTGCCGCGCATTCACCCGATTCACCGACGGGAGCGGTCCGATTTTCGCCGGCAAAATATTCCCGTTTTGCTTCATCACGATCGCGTGTGGTGCCATCTCAGGATTCCACGCGCTGATTTCGAGCGGCACCACTCCGAAAATGATTGCCCGCGAGTGGCACGCCTGGCCCGTCGGGTACGGGTCGATGCTGCTTGAAAGCTTTGTCGCAATCATGGCGCTGATCGCTGCTTGCTCGCTCCAGCCGGGCGTTTACTTCGCCGTGAACTCGCCCGCCGGGATCGTCGGCACAACGCCGAATGCCGCGGTCACAACAATCACGAACTGGGGATTTCCGGTGACTGCCGAAGGCATGCAGGCGCTCGCTGACGATGTCGGTGAAAGGACGCTGTTCTACCGCACCGGCGGGGCTCCTTCGCTGGCGCTTGGAATGGCACATATCTTTACCGGCAACGGTCGTGGCCGCGCCATCCTGGGCTTCTGGTATCACTTCGCAATTATGTTCGAGGCGCTGTTCATCCTGACTGTGATTGACGCAGGAACACGCGTCGGCAGATTCATGCTTCAGGACCTTCTGGGTAACGTCTGGAAGCCTCTCGGTCAGACGAGCTGGATGCCAGGTGTGCTGCTTACCAGCGCAGCGATCGTAGCTGCATGGGGCTATTTTCTGTATCAGGGAGTTCTCGACCCGCTTGGTGGAATCAACTCTCTTTGGCCGCTCTTCGGCATTGCGAACCAGCTCCTTGCATCGATCGCGCTCTGCGTGGCAACGACGATCCTGATCAAAATGCATCGCGCCAGATACATGTGGATCACTTGTGTTCCGCTCTCGTGGCTCTTGATTGTGACCTACACGGCCGCGTGGCAGAAGATCTTCGACGCCTCACCCCGCATCGGTTTTCTCGCTCAGGCGGATGCCATGGCTTCGGCACTGGCGGCCGGCAGGATTGCTGCTGCTAAGGTTGCAGACACCCGGATATTGATCTTCAACGCCCGACTTGACGCCGTCGTCTGCGGAGTATCCCTGATCCTGGTGACGATCATCGTGCTCGATTCGCTCCGAGTTTGGGCCGGAATCCTTCGCGGGACCCGCGAAACCACCGTTCGCGAGTCGCCTTTCGTGCTGACTCAGCTTCGGCCGGAGGAGATATGAGGCAAGTTTTCCGAATCATCCTCGACATCCTCCGGGAGATCTCAGACGAGTCAGCTTATAAGCGACATCTGACGGCGCATGGAGTGCAACATTCAGCGGAGGAGTGGCGCCGGTTCAGCGATGAGCGGCTGCGATCGAAGTACGCGCGCGCAAAATGCTGCTAAGCGGTCGTCGCTTCAGACTCGCAGTTCGAAGCCGGCATTCTGCATGCTCGTAATGATGCGCTGTCGAACCGCGGCGATGTCGTCCGATGACAGTGTGCGGTCGGCCGCACCCACCGTCAGCCGGTAGGACACACTCTTTGTGCCTTCCGGGAGCGGAGAACCCGAGTATTCACGAACCCACTCGATGGCTTCCAGTTCGGGGCCTGCGCTCTCGCGCAGCCTCGTCTCGATGTCACCCGAGAGCGTGCGCTGTGGTACCACCACCGAAAGGTCGAACGAACTGGATGGAAATCTTCGGAGCGGTGTGTAGCGAGTATCCTTCGCTGTGGCAGCTTTCTGAAGTTTGTCAACATCCAGATCGAGAACAGCTGCTCGGCCCCTCTCGACGAAATCAGGATGAAACTCAAACAGACGGCCGATTGGCTCGCCCTCCAGCAGGACATCTCCCGTTCGCGCCGGGTGCTCAAAGACACGCGCTTCGGCAGCCGGCCTGACCGTTGCGGACGGGGCAATAGCCTGGAGAACTGCCTTTAACTGAAACAGCGCGGTCGAGTCCTCATGCTTGCCGTAGTGCGCCACGGACAGGTGGCTGATTTCGACGGGCAGGTCGCCGCGTTTCGGGCTTTTGTGGATTTCCACGCCGATCTCGAACAACCGGAAGTCATCCAGATACCGGGCATTATCCGCGATGTTCTGGCAGATTCCGGGTATCAGCGTCGTCCGCAAGTGAGTCTGATCCGCAGCAATCGGGTTCAGGACACGAACATGATCCGCTTCTTCAAGCCCGAATCGCGCAATGACTTTCTCGTTCACGAACGAGTAGTTGTAAACTTCGTCAAAGCCTCGAGCGCTTAGCAGCGAACGTACTTCATGGTGGTACTTCCGCGTTGCGTTCGCGGCAGGTACGCTGGCCGGCAGCAAAGGCGCTTGCGGAGGAATGGAGGCGTAACCGATCATGCGCCCGATCTCTTCCACAAGATCGTCTTTGATCGAGATGTCTTTCGTTGCACGCCATGATGGCACCGAGACAGACAAGATGCCTGGCTCGGGCTCACTCACTCCAAACTCGAGAGCCTCGAGAATGGATCTGACTTCAGCGGCCTCGACGTGGCGGCCGAGCTTTCGATCCAGCCATTCGAGAGGCAGCGCGATGGGGTCGCGGCGCTGCGGTTCACGACGGACGTCCACAACGCCCCCGACGACGCGAATTCCCGGCGAAACCTGCTGCAGAAGCGCCAGCGCGCGTGCGAGACCTCTGACTGTATTCTCCGGATCCTGTGCTTTTTCGAACCGCATGGAAGCATCCGTGCGCAGCTTCAGATTGCCGAGAAGTTTTCCGAACGCTTGCGGCGTGAAAGTTCGCGCTTTCCAGAACGATCCGCTTCGTCTCCGGTCCGATTGCGCTGAACAGTCCGCCAATCACACCCGCAACTGCGATCGCACTCTCCTGATCCGCAATCACCAGATTTGACACTGCAGTTCGTATTCTTCGTTGTTCAGGGCCATGATGCGCTCGCCGGGCGCAGCCCTTCGCACAACGATACCGCCGTTGAGCTTATCGGCGTCGAACGCATGCATCGGCTGCGCAATCTCAGCCATAACGAAGTTGGTCACATCAACGACGTTATTGATCGGGTTCAGACCAACGGCCTCCAGCCGAGCCTGCAACCACAGCGGTGACGGCTGAACCGTGACGTTTTCCAGAACCAGAGCACTGTACCTGGGACAAAGATCGAAGTCCTCGATCGCGGACTTCGATCCCACCCTTCGACTCTCGCGGCAGCAGGCTCAAGTCGACCGGATCCCGTAGTGGCTGTCGTGTGATGGCCGCGATCTCACGAGCCATCCCGTGGTGCCCCCAAAGGTCGGGACGATGTGTCAGCGACTTGTTATCGATTTCGATCAGCCAGTCAGGGGAAGGTCCGATACTGGCTCCCGGCTGCAGCCCGTCGAGTTCGATAATGCCTGCTGTTTCACGATTAACGCCCAATTCCGCGCCGCTCGCCAGCATACCGTCGCTTTCGACACCGGCGATAATCGCCTTCCTGATCTGCTTGCCGCCGGGAAGCGTCGTTCCCGAAGGGACATACGCCGTCATCACACCAGGCCGGCAGTTCGGAGCGCCGCAAACGACGTTCTTTCGGCCGAATCTGCCCGTTTCGACAGACGCGAGCACATTCTTGCTTCCCTCAATAGCGGCAACCTGCTCGACTCTGGCCGCCAATACAGACTTCAGCCATGGTGCCCATTCGTGCGCGCCTTCTGACTCTGCGGTCTTGATACTGATCAGACCCGCCAGTTCGGAAGGGCCAACATTCAGCCCTTCAACAAGCTCGGCGAGCCAGTTGTATGAAAAGTTCACTCCAACGTCCTCAGAACTGTCGAATAAAGCGAAGGTCGCCGCTTTGAAGCAGCCGGATGTCGTCAATCGCGTATCGCATCATCACGAGCCGTGGTAAGCCCAAGCCCGAATGCAAACCCGCCCCACTTCTCAGGATCGATGCCGCCGAAGCGCAACACATTGGGATGCACAAGACCGCACGGCAACAACTCCACCCAGCCGGAATGCTTGCAAACAGGGCAGCCCGACCCACCGCAGATCAGGCACTGAATGTCGAGCTCAAATCCAGGCTCGACAAACGGGAAGTAGCCCGGCCTCAGGCGCACGGTGACTTCACGCCGGAACACTGCTGCTCAGTAGCGTTTTCATGAAGTACAGCATGTTGGCAACCGAGACATCGCGGTCAACCATCATGCCTTCCAGTTGATAAAACGTGTGCTCGTGCGAAGGGTCGACTTCTTCGTTACGGAACACGCGGCCGGGCGCAATCATCCGCAGCGGAGCCCCGAATTTCTGCATTCCCCGCACCTGAACGGGGGAGGTGTGAGTTCGAAGCACGTGTCCGTCCTCCAGCCAGAACGTGTCCTGCATGTCTCGCGCAGGATGATCCGGCGGAATATTCAGCGCGTCGAAGTTGTTCCACTCTGTTTCCACCTCAGGGCCATCGACGATTGCGAAGCCCATCGAGGTGAACACATCTTCGATTTCCTGCTGAATCTGGCTGATCGGGTGAACGCTGCCCGTTCGGGATTCCCTGCGCCGGCAGCGTAAGATCCACCCACTCGGCGTCGAGCTTGCGGGCAAGTTCAGCGGTGTCGAACGCCTTCTTGCGGGCTTCAAATCGAACTCTCGAGAGCTTGCTTGGCGGCATTAAGGGCTTTCCCGACAGCTGCCTTCTCCTCTGGCGAGAGGCGGCCCATCTCCTTACTGAAAGCCGCGAGCGTAGCCTTTACGCCCCAGAACCTCCACGCGAACTGCTTCGAGTTCGTCAGGAGTTGCGGCCGCTTCTAATCGCTGGAGCGCAGACGTCTGCAGCCTGGCGATTTCCTCCGGCAGCATCCTGCTATGCCGCCGTTACGGGAGCACTCGCGGGTTGGAAAACCTGCTCCGTTTTGAGTAGTTCCCAGCCGAGATGGTTGATGTAAAACGTGAGCAGTGCTTCAGGATACTTGCTGCGGAACTGGTCGAACACACGCTGCTGCCAGCCCTCCGTCAGCTTGTCAGTCGCGTCCAGATCCTTCGGGAAGAAGCCGTCCTCATTCGGAATATCGAGAAAGTTCAGCACGTCCACAATCATGTCGAGATGCGACACCAGCACAACCTGCGAGATATCGGTTGCGAACTCCTCGTCCCGTTCAACAATACGAGCCCACAGCTTCGGTGAAGCTTTGCGCAGACTTTCGCTGTTCAGCTTTGCGAGATGAAACCGGAGCTTGACTCGCTCATACAGCTGAAAAGTTTTGAGCTTTCCGATCGAGACCGCGCGGATCAGCTGCTCGAAAGCTGGCTCACCGAGCGTCAAAAAGATGTCCGACAACTCCATGTTTCTTCGAGGTTAGCATACGGTTTCAGGCCTGATCCCGCAGACTTTGTCGAGGCAAGTTACAATCGAAGGTTCGGCAACAAACTGCCACGATGCGTGCGCGCAGTGTGGCGTGTGCCTTATACAAATGAGCAATTTGATTGTACTGGGGGCCCAGTGGGGCGATGAGGGTAAAGGAAAAATGGTCGATCTTTTCTCCGACCGATTTGACATCGTCGCGCGTTATCAGGGCGGACACAACGCCGGCCACACGGTCTATCATCGGCGGACAAGAAGTACGTTCTGAAGCTGATTCCCAGCGGAATCCTGCGGCCGGGCGTACAGGCCGTCATCGGCAACGGCGTCGTGATCGATCCGGTGGCGCTCGTCGAGGAGATGGACACTCTCATCAAAGCCGGGTGTCGACGTCCAGAACCAGCTTTCGATCAGCAATCGCGCGCATCTGATATTCCCGTTCCACCGGCTCGCCGAGCGGATGTCCGAGGGCCGGTCGGACCGCATTGCTATCGGCACTACTTCCCGCGGGAATCGGGCCAAGTTACGAGGACAAGATCGGGCGTCGCGGCATCCGCATGGCGGATCTGCTCGAGCCGGAGTCCTTCGACGCACTGTACGACCAGCTTGCGGGGGACAAAGCAATCATTGCCGAAGCCTTCCATCTCGAGCCGAGCCTCAACTTCGCCGAAATTCGTGAGCAATACCGCGCGCTCGCCGACAGAATTGCGCCTCTGGTCTGCGACACCGCCGCATTGCTGAATCGCGCAATCGACCAGGGCAAGAGCGTTCTCTTCGAGGGTGCGCAGGGAACGATGCTGGACATCGATCACGGAACCTATCCCTTCGTCACTTCATCGAGTGCTGCCGCCGGAGGAGCGTCTACAGGAACCGGCGTCGCTCCGACGCGAATTGACGGAATTATCGGAGTATCGAAGGCGTATATCACCCGCGTCGGCGCGGGTCCGTTCCCGTCGGAGGACCATGGGCAGACGGGCGAGCTGATCCGCAAAGCCGGTAATGAGTACGGCTCGGTCACAGGTCGTCCACGCCGCTGCGGCTGGTTCGATGTGCCGCTGCTGAAATACACCGCCATGGTGAACGGCTTCGACAGCCTGATCGTGACAAAACTCGACGTCCTCGATGAACTCCGCGAAATCCCGGTGTGCGTCGGCTACAAGGTCAATGGCAAAGAGTTCGAAGAGATGCCCGCCACAAATAGCGGGATGGAAGCGATCGAACCGGTCTACGAGAAAGTGCCTGGGTGGTGTCAGAGCACCCGGGGCATTTCCAGCTACGACGACCTGCCTGCGGCTGCGCGGCAGTACATCGAGTTTCTGGAACAGCGTTCCGGAATCGAGATCGGCTGCGTATCCACCGGTCCGGAGCGGACGGAAACGATGGTTCTGCCCGGAACACGGCTGGAGTTCCTGCTCGGTCGCTAATCAGCGGCGGGTAATCATCAAGCTGCGCCAGCCCACGTTCCCGGCAGAGTCCTTCGCGCGGACGACGATCGGATTGTCGCCCGGCTGAAGGGCAAAATCGAAGCTCCACGCGCTCGCTCCCGCTGCAGTACCAGATCCCGTTCCCGATTGCCAGCTGACCTCTCGAACACCAACGTTGTCTTTGGCAGTCCCAGCAACCCGAACCGTTGCTGCCGTAGTTGCATAGGTGGAACTCGAAGGTGACGTAATCGTCAGCGTCGGCGGGACCCTGTCATTGCTCCCCGATTGACTGGTGGACAAAGCAGGATCGGGAGAGGGCAAGGAAACCGTAATGGGCGAGGGTGCAGGAGCAGGCGAGGGCACGGGCGCCAAAGTCGTCAGACGTTCAACGACGATCGCTTGCACAGCCTTAGCGCCGGCGCTGTCATGCGCTGAAAAGACAATCAGATTCGTACCGACTGACAACGCGCCAATGTTTGCTCGCCAGGACGAATTTCCTTCGGCACGCCCGGCCAGCATACCCATCGTCCAGGTAGTCTCGAATGCTCCAGTGCCGCCCGACACCGTCCCCCTCACCTCGGCACTGTCGCCCGTCACAGAGCCGGGCCCCGACAGGTTCAGTGTGACCGGTAGAACCGGAATCACCGGCGGGGTTACGGGCCCCGGCTCAGGTGTCGTCACCGGGGGATCCGGGGTAACCGGAGTGGGAACCGAAACCACTGACGTTTCAGCCGGCGGGACAGTCACTTCCGGCGCAGGGTAAAGCTTCTGTATTGCGGCAATGTCGCCGGGCTGAAGATGGTCAAATCTGCGGTAGTAGGGGTACATCACATCAGACGGCCGGTCACTATGCTGCAGCCCAAGAGCATGTCCCATTTCATGCAACACCACCGCGTAGATATCCGGCGTGCCCCCGGAATCTGACCATGACTCCTCGTCATCGAAGTGCAAGTCGCCGGCGATGGGCTCCAGATTCAACGGCGGAGGGTAAAACGTATGCGCAAGGTAACCGCCCGGACCATCGAAAGGATAGGCGTCTCCGTGATCTCGTTTGTGGAACTCAAACGAAAGCGTCCGGGGTCCGGCCGCTCCTTCCACATACTGGAATGTGAGTTGCGCCGCGCTCGCCCACTCCGCCTGCGCATTCCTGATCGCGGTCATCAGTCGGTCGACCGGAAAACTCGTCGGTGGCTTGTTGATGCTCCAGGTGAGGAGACCGCGATTGGCTGACGTAAACCAGCCGCCGTTCCCGTCATAGATGTCGTCCGCCGCCTCTCCCGCCAAAATCACCCCCGCCGCGCAACCTCTCACCGGAATACCCGCAAGCAGGTCGTACGACGCAGGGTAAATCACCGCCATCTCCGGGACATCCCGCAAGGCACGTAAGGACTCGGGTGACGCCTCCACCATGCGGTCATTTGGCAGAAGATCTGGGCTCGACAGTAGCCGCGCCCCGGATTGGACCACGAGACGGTCCATATCCGTCGGATTCAGCCCGGGCGCAAACTCGACCACCGCATACATCTTCTCGGAAGAATCCGAGAGAGCCCTGCTCACCCTCGGACCGGCTCCGAAAACCGAAGTTGCCGCAGCAACCAGCAACCCGGCGCAGACACTTAAGCGAAGAAAAATGCTATCCACAGAACTCTTCTCGGGTCGCCCAAAAGGAGTATGAGGATTTTTTCTTAACCGCGTTATCCTGCCGGGTAATGAAGCTCGAGGAGTTCCGGGCCATCGTCAGACGGATTCCGCGCGGCTCCGTCATGACCTACGCCGAAGTCGCAGCCGCTGCTGGCTACCCGGCCGGCGCCCGGCAGGTGGTCTGGTCTCTGAAGGATTGCGGGCCGGATGTCCCGTGGCACCGAGTTGTCGGTAAAGGGCTCGAGATTCGACTTAGCGGTGTCCCGGGGCTGGAGCAGATGACTCGCCTCGAAGCCGAAGGCTGGCGCGTCAGGAATGGACGCAAGCTGGTCCGAACCTCGCAAGCTTTAGACTGATACTTACAGCTATGTTTTCGAATCGCGGAATTGCCGCCCGGCAATTCCTGCCGAAGTCCATCCTGGCTCTCCGGCACTACAGTCCTGCCATATTCCTCAGTGACCTATTGGCCGGAATCACGGTCGGACTGGTCGCACTGCCGCTTGCGATGGCATTCGCAATCGCTTCCGGAGTCCCTCCGGAATCCGGCCTGTACTGTGCCGTGGTTGCGGGCTTTGTCATCTCGGCTCTGGGCGGATCCCGCTGTCAGATCGGCGGACCCACCGGGGCGTTCGTCGTCGTCGTCGCAGGAATCATCGCAAAGTACGGAGTCGATGGGTTGATGATGTGCACGCTGATGGCCGGCGTGCTGCTGATTCTCCTCGGCATTACTGGTCTGGGCACGGTGATTCAGTTTATCCCGCGACCGGTGGTTATCGGCTTCACAAACGGGATTGCGGTCCTGATCGGAAGCACGCAGATCAAGGATTTTTTTGGCCTTCAAATCACAAAAGTACCGGGCGAGTTTATTCCACGAATGCAGGCGATTGTCGCCAACTGGCACTCTCTTGACCCGACGACGACTGCCGTCGCAACCGGCTCACTCATCGGAATAGTCCTGATTCGAAAGCTCAACGCGCGAATTCCGGCCACTGTTTTGGTCCTCGGTGCCGCGACCGCACCTCACCTGGAGTCTCGGGTCGCCGGTCGAGACAATCCAGTCCCGATTTGGTGGCATCCCTGCCGGGCTGCCGCAGATTCGCCTGCCCCAGTTCCGGCCGGACCTCCTGCTGACTCTGCTCTCACCAGCAATCACCGTCGCCATGCTGGGTGCGATTGAGTCGCTTTTGTCTGCGGTAGTTGCCGACCGTATGTCGGGCGATCGGCACAATCCAAACGTGGAACTCATTGCGCAGGGTGTCGCGAATGTGATGTCGCCGCTTGTGGGCGGACTCCCCGCAACAGGAGCAATCGCGCGCACCGCGACGAATATACGATCCGGGGCGAAGACGCCTGTCGCAGGGCATGATCCATGCAATCACCCTGCTTGGCATCCTGCTTTTTGCAGCGCCTCTCGCCAGGGAGATTCCCTTAGGCGTCCTCGCTGCCATACTCATGACTGTCGCCTGGAATATGGGCGAGTGGTTTGAAGTCCCGGACATCGTTCGTTTCAGCAAATCAAGCGCAGCGGTCTGGTTCGTCACCTTCGGCCTGACCGTCGTGGCCGACCTGACCGTAGCTGTTGAGGCAGGCATGATCCTCGCGGCACTGATTTACATACGGAAGGTGACCTCCACAACCACCGTGACCCAAATCACTCGGGATGAGATCGAGGCCGGACGCAAACATAGCCTGCAATTGCACCGAGGTCCCGGATGACGTGGCTATATTCCGAATTCACGGACCGTTTTTGTTCGGCTCGACGCAAAAGCTGGATGTGATTGAGGAAAACTTGAACAAATTGCCACGCGTCGTGCTCATTCGGCTTCGGAATATGACAGCGATTGACAGCACAGGACTTCATGCGCTCGAAACTGTGGCCGCGAAGCTCCAGTCGACGGGCCGTGACGTGATCCTTTGCGGTATGCGCTCGCAGCCGAAGAGTCT
The DNA here is from genome assembly GCA_963794765.1 of Bryobacteraceae bacterium. GTDB lineage: Bacteria > Acidobacteriota > Terriglobia > Bryobacterales > Bryobacteraceae > JAWXCM01. The sequence goes on from CAWCGC010000022.1 coordinate 454,269, forward strand.
GATCTCGCGTCCCGGCACTCTCCCGCACATCCCCCGGGAAAACATCTGCTACAGCCTGCGGGATGCGCTCACCCGGGCACGCACGCTGCTTCAGCAGGCGCGACCAGCACCGGTTCGCGGCTAACCACTTTGAGTACAGGGTCGAAACCGAAACGCCCCAGGCTATTGGTCACCAAAAACCAGATGGGCTGGGCCTCGGAAGCATTGAACGAAGTCAGCAGAGCATTCGTCGATTTCTGCGCAAGCGGCTGCTGTTCGACCGAGGATTCGAAAGCCCTCGACATAGGGGCCGCATTCGGGACTGCGACTATCGCGGCGCTCAGAGCCGGAGCGTTCGTCATCGCCAACGATCTCGAAGAGGAACACGTCCGTGTGCTCCGGGATCGAGTCGAGTCGGCGCCCGATCTGGGCCACGCTGCCCTGCAACGCCTTACGACACAGGTAGCGCGTTTCCCCCGCGAGACGTGGTTCATCGAAGGAACACTCGGCGCAGTGCACGCCTCAAATGTCTTTCACTTCCTCACCGGCAATCAGTTGGAAAAAGGGATGAACTCCATCGCTCAGTGGCTTCGGCCTGGAGGAAAACTCTTCGTGCACGCGGTCACGCCCTAGCAAACCGCATTCGCGCCATTCATAGAGGAATATCAGCGGAGGCTCGCCGCGGGAGAGAAATGGCCCGGGTGGATCCCGAAGCTGAGCATCTGGTCCAGGCACAAGAAGTTCGGACAGATGCCGCGGTCGATTCACCTGCTCGACGACATCGTCCTCAGGCGCGTGGCAGAAAACGCGGGGCTCGCAGTGGAACGTGTTTGGCTGTATCGAAGAGAAGATCAGCCGGTGAGCCTGTGCCTTGACGGCCGCGAGTCGGTTGGACTCATCGCCGTCAAAGCCCAGGCTCACCAGACCGAATCAGAGCAAGCGAACTAGTAACCCTTCTGTTTGTCGACGACGTTCAGCAAAGGCTGACCATCGGCGAAGCGTCGAATATTGTCCGCGATCGTGCCAATCATCCGACCCCGATCCATGTCCGAACGTCCGGCAATATGGGGCGTAACAATCGCGTTATCGAACTTCCACAAAGCATGTCCCTTGGGCAGCGGCTCAGGATCCACCACATCGACGCCCGCGCCGCTCAGCTTCCGGCTGTCGAGCGAGCGAACAAGGGAGTTCATGTCATAGATTCCGCCGCGGCTTACAGCGATAAAGTAAGACTTGTTCTTCATCAGATCGAACTGCTTTGAGCCCATCATCTTGTGGCTCTTTGGAGTGTCCGGAGTGGAGATGAAGACCACGTCGGCGAGCGGAAGGACCTCGTCGAGCTGATCCGGCTTAACGATTTTCTTGATAAAGGGCATGAACGGCTTGTCCTCGGGATCGACACCGATGATGTCCATTCCGAACGCATTCGCCCGAACAGCAATCTGAGTCCCGATGCCACCAACGCCGATCACCACCGCGGTCTTGCCACGGAGTTCGATGCCGGGATACGGACGAGGCTGCCAGTTTTCCTGTTTCTGGTTGGCAATGAAGGTGTTGATTCCGCGCGTAAGCGTCAGCAGCATCGCCAGGGCGTGATCGGCGATTTCCGGCCCTTGCACGACCTTGTTATTCGTCAGCACAATGTTGCTGTCCCGGAGGTCATTCGAGCCTGACTTGAAAAGCACCTGCTCAACGCCTGCCGACATCACAGCAACCCACTTCAGATTTTTGCCGGCACGGACTTCTTCGGGTTTGATGTTGCCTATGAAAGCGTCCGCGTCACCAATCTCCTGCATTACGTTCTCCGGCTTCACGGCAACCACTCGAACCTTCGACGATGCCTTCTGGAATGTTTCAAGCTCCTGCGGATCAGGGTTGGTGATAAGAATCTTCTTCGTCTGCGCAGCCAGCGGCAGAGCACAAATCGCGGCAACAGCCAGCAACTTTCGAATCATAAAAACCTCCGTCGGGGTACGTCCTCATACTCTATACCGAACTCGGCGGCGATTTACAGCAACATCGTCTCGAGGTAGTGTGCCTGCACCACTTCATCGCATCGCGACCACGAAAATACCGTGAATCTACCGTCCTGAGACGCTACCAGCGCGATCGAATCCTTCTGGTCATGCACGAACTGTGCCGCTGAGAGGTGACGTGTCCCTCCGATCTGCGAAGAGTGAAGGATGGCCGGCTTGTTACCGACCACAGGTTCGCTGACGAGAATCTCGTGAACCCGCGTTGCACCCTGACGGCGGCCGATCTTTGCACCAAAAGCCAGCACATCGTAACGTTCGTTGATGATCGTCGCACCGTCAACCGCTGTAAGGCCGGCAATGCTCTGAATCGTCTGATCAACTGCTCGCCGCCACTGTTCCGCGTCTCTGTGCACAGGGTCCTTCTGCAACAGGTAGGCAAGCTTGGAGTACGGAGGTGAGATCCCGTAGGTAACGGGCTGGACGATGCTGTCCCGCCACGACGGATTGCCCGAGGGAACGATCAGAAGCAATCCGCCTCTGTTGTGTTGCCGCATCGAAGATGCAATCTCGACCAGCAAACTCGCCACTCGGTCGGTCTTCTCTTCCGCCGTATCAAACTGAACCATCGACAGAAGTTCGGAAGGACAGCTGGGTGCAATTGGCGCGTTATGATCCAGCAGCCTGATTCGATTCCCCTCGAGTACCGCCAAATTGGCGAACTTGATGGACCGTTCTCGACGGCTGTGTTTGACGACAATGAGACCCGGCGCCACCACTTCGACAACCAGGCTGAGTGGCGGAAGCATTCGCTTAATGCCCCAGATAACGTACTCTTTAGAGCCGGGATCGCGCCAAACACCGAGGTGCAATCCAGGCCGCTCGACCGCGGGCGCGACGCGACTGACTGTCGGCGGATTGAACGGCAGCGCAGATTCAAAGCAGAGTGCACCGTTCACGTCGGATTGAAGCCACGTCAGCGAAACCTTCGGGATCGCGAGTTCCTCACGAAGAAGGCTCGCCCAGAACGCCGTATCAATCAGTGCGGCAATATCTTCTATCTCCGGCAACGCACCAAAAGTCTCGGCTGGGCTCCGTAGTTCGAAATGCTGCAGAAGGTGTGGATGAACCGCTTCAGCGGTCACCCGAGCAGCCGGATAGCCGTTACTCATAGTCTCTGCCGAGAGTGTACATTGAGGAAGGAAATGGAAGATGTCCACCTCGGCGCGTTGGTCAATGCTGTTCTTTTTGCCTGCATGGGATTGCTGCTTTTCGCAGCCGCGTTTGGCATTGTCAGCAGAATGTTTCCTTTCGATATCTGGAAAGAGATCGGTGAAAACCGAAATATTGCGGTTGCGACCTTGCTGGCCGGAATATCCATCGCAATAGCTCTGGTCATTTCCTCCGCGGTTCACTAGGGTCCGGACTATCGTCTTAGCCGCAGGCTGTTGGATACAACGCTTACCGAACTGAAAGCCATCGCAGCGCTGGCAAACACAGGGCTAAGCAGAAGACCGAACGCCGGATACAGCGCTCCCGCAGCAATGGGAATTCCAATGACGTTGTAGATGAAGGCCCAGAACAGGTTCTGCTTCATCACTGTCATAGTGCGCCGTGAAATTGCCAGCGCATCGACAACGGCAAAGAGATCGCTTCGCATCAGAGTCATATCCGCGGCCTCGGCCGCGATCTCGGCTCCGCTGCCCATAGCGAAACCGACATCTGCCCGCGCCAGAGCCGGAGCGTCATTGATCCCGTCGCCGACCATCGCCACAGTACGGCCCTCGCTCTGCAATCGTGCAACAGCCTCAACTTTGCCATCCGGCAGTACGTCTGCGATTACCTCATCGATGCCCGCCTGCTTTGCGATCGCCCGCGCCGTGCTCTCACGATCCCCCGTCAGCAGGATCACTCGAAGTCCGGCAGCGCGTAAACGCCCGATCGCTTCGCGTGAAGTTGCCCGGATTTGATCTGCCACTCCGATCACCGCAGCAACGCTGTGATCGAACGCAACCAGCAGAACCGTTTTTCCGGCTGTCGCCAGCTCCTGGACACTAACACTGACACTTGGATCGACGGCCACACCAGAGTCGGCCATGAACCGTTCGTTCCCCGCCAGAATTTCATGTCCGTCGACAACGCCGCGAGCACCTCCGCCCGGAACAGCGAGGAAATCCGAAACCGAATGCGACACCACCGCTCCGCGTTCCTCAACCCAGGAAACCACTGCCGAAGCGAGAGGATGTTCTGACTGAGTCTCCAGCGCGGCGAGCGACGACTCGAGTTTTGGATGCGGTCTGAGAATCTCGAAATCGGTGACAACCGGCCGACCCTGAGTAACCGTACCCGTCTTGTCGAGAACCACGGTATCTATGCGACGGGCCTTTTCAAATGCGCCGCCTTCGCGAATCAGGATGCCTGCACGAGCAGCTCGACCCGTGGAAACCATCACAGCCGTAGGTACAGCGAGTCCCATCGCACAGGGACAAGCAATGATCAACACCGAAACGGCAGCACCGAATGCCTGCACCCCGGACCCGCCCGCAAGCATCCAGATCAGGCCAGTGAGCAAAGCGATGGCTGCCACCGTCGGCACGAATACGGCGCTGATTCGGTCGGCAAGGTCCTGTATCGGAGGACGCGATGCCTGAGCCTGCCGCATCGCGGCGACGATCCGGGCAAGAGCACTTTCCGCACCGACTGCAGTCACACGAAACTGGAATGACCCGGTCTGATTTACCGTCCCGCCAAACACCCGCGAGTTCGCTGATTTCTCGACCGGAATAGATTCTCCCGTCAGCATCGATTCATCAACACTGCTCTGGCCATCCTGCACTACACCATCTACAGGAACCCTCTCGCCTGGCCGAACCAAAATGCGATCGCCTGGACGAACCTCCGCGACAGGCACGTCGATCGCAGTGCCGTCCGGACCAACCAGCCGTGCACGCGGTGGTTGCAGGTTCAGAAGCGAGCGCAGCGCGGCAGAAGTTTGCCGCTTCGCCCTGGCTTCCAGAGTGTTGCCGAGCAGCACCAGTCCGATGATCAGGATCACGGCCTCGTAGTAGACCTCGTGAACAACCCCGATCGTCCCCAGCGCCGAGTAAACGAAAGCGGCGGACGTGCCGAGAGCTACCAGCGTGTTCATGTTCGACGTCCCATGACGCGCCGCTGCCCAGGCGCGAGCATAAAAGTGCGCTCCCGGCCACCCCATCACGAGCGCCGTCAACCCCAGCAGTGCCCATTTCAGGCCGGCACTGGAATGAACGATGTCCATCGGCAACGCCATTGTGGCCGCTCCCGCAATCAGGGCAAAAACGGACCGACGCAGTAACGACTGGTACTCATGTTGCTGCTCCGCGTCCAGCCGTTCCTGTTCGGCCAGCACATTACGAACCTGTGCCGGCAGCTCGGCTTCATAGCCGCTGTCTCGGATCGCCGACACAAGCTGTTGAGCATCGATCGCAGCAGGGTCGTAAGCGATCGAAGCCTCGCGGGTCATCAGGTTGACGTTTGCTTCGCGCACACCCGGCGTCTTTCGTAGAGCGCGCTGGACGTGAGCCTGGCACGCGGCGCAGGTCATTCCGCCAACCGGGATCGTGATTTGTTGCTCGGATTCTGAGGCTTTGTCCTTAACCGCTGACACGGGCTCCATACCCAGCTTCCTGCAGGGCGAGAATAACAGCTTCTTCCCCGCCCTGATCGGGTTCAATCCCTACAGTCGCGGACCCGATCCTGACATCCCGAACGTCGACACCGGGCAGGTCGGACAAAGCGGCTTTCACGTGACGGACACAATTGTCGCAACTCATTCCCGAAATCTGAAGATGAATATCTTTCACCGCGGGCTGACCTCCAAATCTGGAAGATGCAGAACTCCGCGGAACGATGCACACCTCAGCTGGAATATGGATGAACTACCGGAATACGATCGGCAACACCGGGAAGCGTCGGGAAATCGGTAAATGGTTCCGTTTGATACCAATAGCAGCACGAATAGTAGTTGTCAGGTCTGTCGTTTGCGTGACCGTGCTCGTTCGTATGCTTCATGTACCTTGTGAAGGTAATCGGATTGTCGCCGTGCCACCGATAACAGCAGTATCGGCCTCCCGTGCGCTCGGGCAAGGCGATCAGCGGTGCCCCGTAATACCGGTGAGCAAACGGCTGCGCACCATCCCGCCCGCCAAAATTCCATGAGCCAAGGAAATAATCTTCCATCCCCGTGCCGATAATGAGAGGCTTCGAGGAGTCATCGACAAACACCATGTCGTCACCCTCCCCCATCCAGCCTTCCATGTTTACCAGCACCCCGATAGTTACACCCATCAAATGTCCCCGGCCTTTGGTCTCGCCGTAGACATAGTTAAGCTTGCCGTCGGGATTCAGCTTCTTGCCATCCGGACCTGCAGGCACAGGCGTCTGCGGCGCCGCCTGCCGGTACTGCGCGTGGAAGTACACGGAGTCTGCTGGGAGCGGCATCAGCATGTAGTCAATGTTCGAATAGAACGAACTCACCGGCTGCCTGCCTTCGTTCGTCACAGTAAGTCGGGCCGACCTCCGGAAAGGCATGGCAAAGTAGCAATTCAGTGACTTGCCCGGAGAACACGCCAGATACTCCGATTCGTAAATGACGTATTGCGCCAGATTCAGCCCGAAGAAGTCCCCGATCGGCACTTCCACGCTGGGTTTGGAGTTGCCATCCCAATAGGCACGCAGCACGAGTTCCTTCAAATGCATGTTCGATTGCGCGGCAATCGTGAACCAGATGTGCGATATTACGCCTGGACCTTCGGAATTGAACACCTCCTGCGTCGCACCGGCTGCAATTGGCCAGCGATCTGAGTTTCCGCCCGTGCGGTCATAGCTCGATTGCCTCAGCGAGCGATGATTCATTGTCCGGGCATACGCCGGCAACTCACGTGCCCCGCTACCCTGACCCGCTGCGGCGGTCGGTTGCTGTGCGCCTGCAGTACTGTTAGAGGCGATGGCCGCTGCTGCAATTGATCCCTTCATGAAACCGCGGCGTGCTGAATCCATGTCATTGTTCCCTTTCGAACGTGGATTATACAACCTCGGGTCAAAACCAACCGAGTCTGTGCAGCGTATATCAGATAGCTGTGACTGGGATGGAATCCGTTGGGCAGTTACTTAAAGTACGACTTGCGTAATATGACCCGATCAGGATATAGTCTGTGGTACCCATGTCCTTTCCTGGGCAGCGGTCTGTATTTAAGGAGATCAAGATGAAGAAACTGGCTTTCCTGTTCTCGCTGTTATCAGCCAGCATGTTCGCAGGCGAATGGACCGGGACGATTGCTGACTCAAAATGCGCGGCAAAGCATGCTGACGCATCAGAAGCGTCGATGGCGTGCGCACAGAAGTGCGTTAAGGGCGGCGCTGATGCCGTATTCGTGTCCGACGGAAAGGTGATCAAGATCGCCAATCAGGACGCAGTCAAGCAGCACATCGGCCATAAGGTTACGATCGACGGCAAAATGGACGGCGACACTGTGACCGTCGACACCGTCAAGATGGCGTCGTAGTCGGGCTTCCATATTCTGGGCTGGCTGTATTGCCAGCCCTCACCTTCCCCAATCCCGCCCGCACTTCCCTCCTCTTCTGGTTTCGTCTTCCGCTCTGAGTATTTACCCTTCGTCTGTTAATAAAGCTTAATCGCGCATGCGAATCGAGAGTCCATCGGTGCTTTCGCAAATTGTGCATAACCGTTTCGCCATATGGCTAACGCCGTCAGTGCAACCCATCGAAAGCGCTCCGCGATGGTACCGTTAACAAGACTGAGGTCTTCCACCCGCACCACGACCGGAAAGTAATCTCCAAATTTTCGGGGAGTAACAACAGAGTCATATGGACCGACGCAGACTGAAGGGCACGGATCTCGATGTCTCCCGAGCGTGTCTTGGAACGATGACGTTCGGAGCACAGGCAGCGGAAGACGAGTCTCTGCGTATTCTCGAGTGCGCTTTCGACGCAGGGATCAACTTCCTCGACACCGCAAACGTATACGTGCAGGGCGAGTCGGAGAAACTGCTCGGGAAATTTCTTCAAGGCAGGCGGGACCGAGTCGTGCTCGCCAGCAAGGTTGGAATGAAGGTCGGAGAGGAGCAGCCCGGTCTCTCACGTCAGGCAATCATCGCCGCAGTTGAGCACAGCCTGAGACGTTTGCAATCGGATTATCTGGATATCTACTACCTGCACGCGCCCGACTACAGCGTTCCCGTAGAAGAGTCGCTTGCGGCAATGGATTCTCTGGTACGTGCAGGAAAGGTGCGGTGGGGCGCGACATCGAACTACGCCAGCTGGCAACTGTGCCGCATGCACTGGATCGCAGCAGAACAAGGCTATGCCGCCGCGCGCATTGCCCAGCCAATGTACAACCTGATTGCTCGCCGAATTGAAGACGAATTCCTGCCCGCGTGCGCAGAGCTCGGAGTCTCAACCATCGTCTACAATCCGCTCGCTGGTGGACTGCTTACCGGAAAGCAGCACAAGTCCGCACCGGAGCCCGGGACACGTTTTGACAACAATAAGATGTATCTCGACCGGTATTGGAATGACGCCGCGTTCGACGCGGTCGTATATCTTACAGCAGCGGCAGAGAAGGAGCATCGCTCCCTCGATCAGCATGTCGTTAAACTGGCTGCTACACCATACCGCCACCGATTGCATTATTCTTGGCGCATCCAGTTCACAACAGCTTCAATCGAACTTGCGAGCGCTCGAAGAAGGCCCTCTGGCACCTGAAACGCTCGAAGTCTGTGACAGCGTTTGGCAGATGCTCAGAGGTGCGGCCCCGAAGTACAACCGGTAGCCGATGTATATCGCCGCAGCATTGAACCTGGCTCTCTGAATCAGAGCCCTTTTCGGAATCCCACCTGAAATTAATCGGAAGAAAATGATTCGTTGGTATCGTTGACCGAATCACTTCTGCCCACCCGTAATAGTGCTCACAAGTCGTAAAGACATGTCGGAAAACCGCGTAATTTCGTTCCCGCAAATCCTTTTTAGAGTGCCAGGATGAGCATCCGAATTAAGCTGCTCAGTATCCTGCTGTTCATCGGCATAACTGCGACCCTCGTCACGGGATTCCTCGGCTATGAAGCAGGTAAGGGTGGTTTGACGCAAACGGCGATGAACCAGCTGACCGGG
>CAWCGC010000023.1:0-436638 GCA_963794765.1 Bryobacteraceae bacterium
GGGCACGGTGGCGATGCGATCGTCCGCGTAACAGCAAGTGACGTTCGTCGTCGCTTATTGCACTTCTACTCGGAATTCGGTGTCGGCTCGAATACAAAAATCGAGCTGCCTCCGGGATCATACATCCCTGAATTCCGTCACACTCCCGGAGTGGAGGTCACGCCGGAACCGCAAATCCAGCCGCTGGCCCCGCAGGTCCAAATCGATCAGCCATCGCCGACCGTCGCGTCGGTGCAGATAACTTCGCCCGAACGGCGGAGATCTCGATCCTGGATTGCATTTGCACTGTTAGCGGCATCGCTCCTGGCGTGCATACTCTGGTTTGCAGTTCACCCGGCTTTTACCGCTGACGCCGGTGCCAATCTTCAACCATGGAGCTCATTGCTCCGGCACGATCATCAGACTCGGATCATTCTTTGCGATCCGGATATTTCTAAGGTGCAGGGCCTGTTCGACTTTCGCATAAGCCTGTCCGACTACGCGAATCATCGTTACTTGCCGGAGCGTCTGGCGCCCGGACCCGATCTTCAGCGCGTCATTCAGACACTCAGAGGGACCGATGTGGCTTCAATCGACTCTTCAATCGCGCTGAGTATATCTGAGCTTGCGTTCAAACGTTCTCACACCGTAAAGACACACACCGCGAGAAGCCTTCAACTCGGCGATTTCAAGGTCGATGATGATTTCATCGTGCTCGGCAGCCCTCGGTCAAATCCATGGTTCGATTTGTTCGACGATCAACTTGACTTTCGATTCGAACACGACCCCGGCGTCAAACAGGAAGTCATCCGAAACGCGCATGTCCGCGATGGAGAGGCGGCCATGTACGTCCCGACGGCTCAGGGGTGGGAAACAGGAAATGCGTACGCCATTATCGGATTCATTCGCAATCCCGGACAGAACGGCCACGTACTGCTGATCGCGGGATCGAACGCGGAAGCAACGGAAGCTGCCGGGAAGTTCATCACCAACGTGAACGTCTTGTCCGCTGTCCTGCGTGAACATGGGCTCCGCCCAAATGGTCCGCCGGAGCCGTTCGAAATCCTGCTTCGCGCTTCGATTATGGCTGGGTCTTCCAACACGTTCCAGGTAGTGGCGCTGCATAAGCTTGCTCCTCGAAGCGGGGGCTGAGCGCTGGCGGCCTGAAACTCAGGGCCGCGGAATCGTCGTGATCTCTTACGTCGGCAACTCTGTTCCGGCCTGCTCCGCTGCCACATACTCGGCGTACCAGTCGGGCCAGTTCGGATCTGCGTTACCCATCCGCTTTTCGTGTTCGCCGTGAGCCGCTGCGGCACGGCGAAAAGCGCTCGCCAAGTCACGTACGGAGCCGAATGACGTCGCAGTAGCGTCGATACGTCCAGCCAGCCGCGTCGTGACTTCCTGGAGAAGCCAGCCATTGCCGTCGAGATCGCTGAAAGTGGCGTATGAGCGATAGGTGGCGTGATCCGGCGCAGGCCCGGCGACGCGACCCTCCGTTCCCGGCGGCTGAAACTGAGCACCCGGGATCCCGGCGTGGAACACCTCGCTGACATCGACACCGCGTGAGACGAGTTCGTCACGTGCGGACGCAATGTTCGACACAACCAGATACAGACCGTGCGACGAGCCGGGCGCGCTGGACGTCATCTTGGTGCCGAACTGGATCGAGCATCCGGAACCCGGCGGTGTGAATTGTACGACTCGGAAACCGTTCTCGAAAAGGAAATCGGCGTCGAGTCTCCAGCCGAGCTTTCGGTAAAAGTCCTTGGCGCGGTCGACATCCGCGACGGGGATGACAACCGCCTCCAGCTTCATGTCGACTGTAGCGACGCTTGGGTCGCCGGTCGCGACTGCGCTGGTGCTCATAATTTCGTTCCTCGCTTTGCAGTAAACACTCTGATTAGCCAATGATAATGAAGAGACCTCGACACCAGGTCCGGAAATTCGATATCAAACGCATCCGCTACAACAGCGACAGTGACGATGACGTCACATCGTAAGGACAGCCCGGAACTTCGCGCGACCGGTGATCATCCGCTCGTAACCCTCTGCGGCTCTCTCGAGCGGATAGGTTTCGATCATCGGCCGCACACCGGTTAATTCAGAAAAGCGCAGTGTGTCTTCGGAGTCAGTTGGTATGCCTGAGGCGAAGCCCTCAATCGTGCGATGTTTCAGAATGAGCTGCAACGGCGTGACCTCAATCGGCTCGAATGCCGCGCCGACCACGACCAGCTTACCGTTAGGTCCGAGGCCGTCCACCAGTTCGGAGATGGCTTTGGAGTTAGGCGCCGTTGCGAGAATCGCACGGGCGCCCCCCAGATCCTGAAGTGCCTCTGCAGGCTTGCTTGATTTGCTGTCGATATAAACGCTTGCTCCGAGTTTCATTGCGACAGCTGCGTTTTCCGGTCCACGCCCAATCGCTGCGACCTTGTAACCAAATTTGCTGGCGAACTGAACTCCGAGGTGTCCCAGACCACCGATGCCTTGTACCGCAACAAGATCCCCGGGGAGCGCACCGCTGTGCCGTAACGCATTGAAGGTCGTAACGCCCGCGCACAGCAGCGGCGCCGCTTCGGCGGCATTCAGCGATTCCGGTACCGAGCACACAGCTTCCATTGGAGCGAGCATGTACTGCTGATACCCGCCGTCATAACTGATACCGGGAACCTGGAGTTCCAGGCAATTATTGAAGTCGCCGCGCCTGCATGAGAGGCACGTGCCGTCATGACCGCCGTGCCAACCGACACCGACTCGCTGTCCTGTCTGCCATGAGGAAACCCCTGACCCGAGTGCATCGATTATGCCGACGATTTCGTGTCCCGGAACACGAGGGTATTGAAGGCCGGGCCAAAGGCCATCTTTGGTGAGCACGTCACTGTGGCAAACACCGCACGCCTGCACTTTGATTCGTACCTGTCCTGTACCTGGGTTTGGAATCTCGCGCTCGACGATCTCGAAATCCCCTCCCGCTTTCGAGATCTGTGCCGCTCTCATGGTTCCAACTTCAGTTCGTACGCTTGCCATGCTCGTCATTAATAGCTGCCTTTCTTTCTGCTGTCAATCCAATCGTTCTGCTTTTCACTGAATATGCGCACGAGTGTCTTAATGACTACATCCTGCAACGGGTCCGAAGCGACCTCAGCGAATTTGGATGCTCGCTCAAATCACCGATTCTCGACAGTGCGTATGCACACTGCGTCAAAAACGAACTCGCTGGCGCCCAATTCGGCAAATTCCGATGATGAGCGGAAGAGAGTTTCCAGCCATTGCATTAACCCCGCAAAAACCGCTTCCGACCCACTCTTAAATCACAGCTTCAAGTTAATCGGCTTACTAAAAATCTCCTACAATGGGGGCAACTTAGTCCGCTTCCGGCCATCGCTGCCGAGTCCCGAACAGACCAGGATGTCTTACCAATGCTTCAATCAATCTCCCGCCTTGTTGTGATAGCGCTTGCAGCTGTGTCCTGCATCTTCGCTCAGGAAACGCGCGGAACCATTCTGGGCCGCGTCACCGATGCCACGGGGGGCGCAGTCGCGAATGCTGACGTCCAGATAGTCAATCAGGCTATGGGTACGACCATCGCTCTTAAAACAAGTGGCGACGGATTGTACCAGGCGCCGTTGTTAATTCCCGGGCTCTACAAAATTACCGTAACCACTCCCGGGTTTAAGACGTTCGTGCGTCAGAACGTCCAGCTCCAGGTTGCGGACCGGCTCGAAGTAAACGCCCAGCTTGAAGTTGGGGGTGCCGAGCAGAGTGTTACCGTCTCCGGTACGCCCGAACTGCTGAACTCCGAGACCGCCTCGGTCGGCAACGTAGTGGGAACCCAACAGATCCAGGATCTCCCGCTGGCGTATGGCAATCCGTTCGCACTCATCGGAGTAACAAGCGGAGCCACATTCACCGGGAACCCCAAGCTGAACCGTCCTTTTGAGCCGACTCATATCGTCGGCTTCGCAATCGATGGAACGCGCGGCAATCGCAGTGACGTCACGCTCGACGGCGCGCCGGCAACTGCCACTGCAAACGGCAATGAAGTGATCGCTTCCTACGTGCCGATCACGGACATGCTGACTGAGTTCCGGGTTCAGACCGCCACTTTCGATGCTGCCGTCGGCAACTCCGAAGGCGGCGTGACCAATCTGATGATCCGGTCCGGCACCAACGACCTTCACGGCACTGCCTACATGTCCATCACCAGACAGAGCCTCTGGGCGAACGATTTCTTCAACAACTCACTCGGCCGTGATCGTGGCGACTACCGGTTCAACCGTCCTGGCTTCACCATCGGCGGTCCGGTCGTGCTGCCGAAGCTGTACAACGGCCGCAACAAGACGTTTTTCCAGTTCGGTTACGAAAACATTCACGACGCTCGCCCGCGGTATGACGCCACAACTCCGCAGGTCCCCACGCCTGCGATGAAGAATGGCAACTTTTCCCAGCTGCTCGCACTTGGACCGCAGTATCAGATCTACAATCCGTACACCCGCCGGCTGGTGAACGGTCAGTTCCAGGAAGATCCATTCCCGGGGAACATCATTCCCGCCAACCTGTTCAACCCGGTGGGCAAGGCGATCCTGGACCAGTATTATCCGACTCCCACCTCCCCCGGCGGTCCTGATGGACAGAACAACCTTCTTATTCCGACGCTGGCTGAGAAGACGAAGTACTACAACCTGACTGCCCGCATCGACCACAATATCGGCGACCGTCAGCGCCTCTACGGCCGTTACAGCACCTACCGTCGCGACAGCTTCTATAACGACTATTTCGGCAATGCGGCCACTGGAACCTTCTTCCAGTTCTTCTCACACAATGGCGTGCTCGATGACACCATCGTGGTTACTCCTACGCTGGTCCTCGACCTCCGTTACGGCTACAACCGCTTCATCCGAGGGCAGGATGGAAATCCGCTTGGCAATGGCTTCGACCTGACTACGCTTGGCTTCCCGGCGCAGTACAACAATTTGATTCCCGCAGACCTGCGCCGCTTTCCGCGCATCGATTTGTCAGGCTACATCGGCACCGGATTTTCAGGCGAGTACCGGCCGGTTGACACCCATTCGTTCACCGCGTCTGCAACCAAGACGCTGAACGCGCACTCGCTGCGTGGCGGCGTCGATTTCCGGTCTTATCGCGAAAACGATATCTTCACCAGCAATGACCAGACAGGCCGGTTCAACTTCGACTCCACGTATACTCGCGGACCCCTCAGCAGTTCGGCCGCCGCGCCCAGCAACCTGGGTCAGTCCGTAGCCGCCCTGCTTCTGGGCCTGCCGACCAACTCGAGTTACGCGAACATCGCCTCCAGCTACGCCGAGCAGTCGCTGACCTGGGGCCTTTACTTCCAGGATGACTGGAAAGCCACGCGCAAGCTGACCCTTAACCTTGGACTTCGCTGGGAATTCGAAACACCTTTGACCGAGCGCTACAACCGCAGTGTCAAAAACTTCGACCCCAGTTACGTACCGCCGTTTGCGTCGGCAGCAATGGCTGCATACCAGGCGGCCGGTGCTCCGGCTGTAGCTGCAAGTCAGTTTGCCGTTCGTGGCGGTCTGACCTTTGCCGACCCGAACAATCCCGGGCTGTATAACACTCCGATGAACGGATTCCTTCCGCGCTTCGGGTTCGCATACCAGCTCGACAGCAAGACCGTCGTCCGTGGCGGCTATGGACGCTACCAGGGTTTCCTCGGTGAGCGCCGCGGTGATGTCATTCAAACCGGCTTCAGCCAGCAGACGCCATTCAGTCCGTTTGCGGCCGACAACATCACCATCGTGAACACGCTCTCGAATCCGTTTCCCAACGGTTTTCTAAGTCCCGTTGGCACTGCTCTTGGAGGTCAAACCGGACTTGGTCAGACAATCAGTTTCTTCAATCAGAATCCGGGCGTTTCGAAGGCCAACCGCTGGCAGGTTGACATCCAGCGTCAGCTGCCCGGATCGGTTCTTGTCGAACTCGCCTATGTTGGCAACAAGACCACCGGAATCGAGATCACGCGAGACATCAATGCGCTGCCCAATCAGTATCTGAGCACGCTGGGCGTTCGCGACAACACAAACAATGCTTACCTGACGGCTGCCGTCGCGAACCCGTTTGCAGGTCTGTTCCCCACAGCAGCAGGCGCTCCGCAAAGCTTCACCGGCACTACGATCGGTCGCAGCCAGCTTCTCCGGCCGTATCCGCAGTTCGGATCCATCAACTCGACCTCAAACGACGGCTACTCCTGGTATCACTCGATGCAGGTTCGGGCGGACAAACGTTTCTCCAAGGGGCTGACTCTGCAGGCGAATTACACATTCTCGAAATGGATGCAGGCAACTGAGCTCCTGAACCCGGGCGACATCGCGCCGACGCGGATGATCTCCGATCAGGACGCGCCGCACCGCATCGCAACGACGTTCGTTTATCAGCTGCCTTTCGGCCACGGAGGCCAGTTGCTGAAGAACCTGAACCACGTTGCAGATCGCCTCGTCGGAGGTTGGGAAGTCACCGGGTTCTGGTCTTTCCAGAGCGGGTTCCCGCTGAACTTCGGCACCACCGACTATTTCCTGACCGGAGCAAATCCCGTGCTGCCCATCGAAGACCGGACGCTGCAGACCTGGTTCAATACGAGTGCATTCGTCACCGGTTCTGCGGCCCAGCCCGTCAACCATCTGCGAACGAATCCCATGCGCTTCGCGACGCTGCGCGGTCCCCGCACGAATAATGTCGATCTCGCTCTTATTAAGGACACCGCGATCCGGGAAGGAATGAAACTTCGCTTCAGCGCCCAGGCTCTGAACGCGTTTAATCACCCTCTCTTCCCGGCGCCTAACCTGAATCCCGCGAACGCGCTCTTCGGCACAATCAGCGCGTCGACGCAGGCGAACTATCCCCGGAGCCTCCAGCTCGAACTCAAACTGATGTTTTGAGACTGAAGACGAGATGGCCGGAGCTGCAGTCCGGCCATCTTACTCCCGAAAAAATCCTCTTTCCCCGTACACCGTTATCAGGCTACAATTGTGAGTGATGGCGGTCCCTTCCTCAGCGCGTCCGTCTCTCTTCGGCTCGGACTAGTCGTACCCCTCCTTCACCCACGTGACCCACGCACGAGGTTGCGTGCAGTCCCCTGATCTCTAACCAATCGAGAAAAAGCCTGACCCAGGAGGGTATTTCCATGACTGCAGCCGCATGTCGCGCTGATCTGCCTCGTCTTGTCACGCCTCTGCCCGGGCCTCGTGCCCAGGCGATCATCGAGCGCGACCGGGCGGTGCTGTCTACAAGCTATACGCGTCCGTACCCCTTCGTTATCGCGCGCGGACGAGGAGCCATTGTCGAAGATGTCGATGGAAATCACTTCCTCGACTGCAACGCCGGAATCGCCGTTGCGGCCACGGGTCACGCGCACCCGCGCATTGTCGCGGCCATCCGCGAGCAGGCGGAAAAATTTCTGCATATGTCCGGCACCGACTTCTATTACGAGAACATGGTGCAGTTTGCCGAGAAACTCGCACGATTGATGCCGGGCAACGTGCCGCATCGCGTGTACTTCGGAAACTCCGGAACCGAGGCCATCGAGGCGGCATTAAAGCTCGCGCGATACCGTACCGGCCGACAGCAGTTCATCGCATTCTTTGGCGCATTTCACGGGCGAACGATGGGCTCGCTTTCGCTCACCGGAAGCAAGAACATCCAGAAGCGAGGCTTCGGTCCTCTTATCAGTGGTGTGCACCACGTGCCATACGCGAACTGCTACCGCTGCGCGTATAACCAGCGTCCCGAAACATGCGCTGTCGAATGCGTCCGGCACATCGAGGACGTCGTAATCCGCCACATCGCCCCCGCTGACGAAATCGCGGCGATCTTCGTCGAGCCAGTGCAGGGCGAGGGCGGGTACGTGGTTCCGCCCCGGAAATTCTTCGACGAACTGCAGGAGCTGGCACACAGGCACAACATCCTGCTGGTCGCCGATGAAGTGCAGTCGGGCATAGGCCGTACCGGCCGCATGTTCGCGAGCGAGCACTTCGACTTTGTCCCTGACATCATGGCTCTCGCCAAAGGGATCGCGAGCGGAATGCCGCTATCCGCCACGGTAGCCCGTGCGGAGATCATGCAGTGGCCTCCCGGGTCGCATGCGTCAACGTTCGGCGGCAATCCCGTAAGCATCGCCGCCGGAATCGCGACAGTCGAGCTCATCGAACAGGAGTTGATGGAGAATGCGAGGCGAGTTGGCGCGTACATGAAGGAACGGATGGAAACCTGGATTGCGCGCTTCCCGATTGTCGGTGACGTTCGGGGCCTGGGGCTCATGCTGGCTGCGGAGCTTGTTCGCGATCAGACAACGAAAGAGCGAGCGCCCGATCTCCGCGACAAGCTCGAAGTAATGGCGTTCGAGCGCGGGCTCCTGATCCTTGGCTGCGGCCCGAATTCGATTCGCCTCTGTCCTCCGCTCGTGATCACGAGAGATCAGGCGGAGTTTGCGCTGGACACACTTGAGGGCTGCCTGCACGAGTTGATGTCCCGCTAAGCGTCAGCCGGAGTGACGTGCGTTAGCCTGAGTCCATGCCGCCGTCGCGTGTTCTCGACGTCGGCTGCGGCATAAAGAAGTACCCCGGAGCGGTTGGCATCGATCGCATTCCAGGAACCGCGGCCGACGTGCTCGTTGATATCGATCGTCTTCCGTATCCGTTCGCCGATGCGTCTTTCGACGAGGTTCGGGCGATACATGTAATCGAGCACGTCAGCGACGTTATCCGGTCGATGGAGGAATGGCATCGGCTGCTCCGAAAAGGCGGAAGACTCTTCATCGTCACTCCTCATTACACAGACTTCAGTTCGTTTTGCGACCCCACACACAGGTGGCACCTCAACAGCTACTCACTTCGATACTTTGGTACGGATAATGCCGGGTTCGGCTATTACTCGCGTACCCGATTCAAAGAAACGTCCGTCCGGGTCAAACTGCTTTCGTTCTGGCGAATGCTCGGCTTCGAGGTCATGGTCAACACCTTCCCGCGATTCCGGCGATTTTGGGAGCACTATCTCTGTTACGTTGTCCGCGGCAAAGTGATTGAGTGGCAGCTCGAAGCCGTTTGAGAACAATCGAGGCAGACCCGCACTCTGTTACAGGAATGCTGGTTCTCGGTTGGTTTTATCGCTGGGGTGACAGGATTCGTCACCGTCGCAGAGCCAAAGCCGGAGATCCCGACCATGCCCTCGGTCGTCGCGGTGAAGATCTTGCGCATCGCATGCTCCAGCGCAAGGGCTATCACGTCATCGAGCGCAACCACCGCACCAAAACGGGAAGTGCTGAAGTCGACATCATCGCCATGAAGGGCGAAGTTCTGGTGTTCGTCGAAGTCAAAACCAGGACGTCAGCGGATTATGGCGCGCCTGACCGTGCGATCGATGAAGCAAAGCGCCGCAAGATCGTGAGCGGAGCTGATCACTATCTAAGGCGCAGTACCGATCTCAGGAACCCTCTAACGCGTTTCGACGTTGTGAACGTCGTTCTCACTCCCGAACTCGTCATCGAGCACATCGAGGACGCGTTTCGACCGCAGGCTCTCTCGTTATAATTCGGGGTGCAAGCGTGCCTGAGCTCAGAAAAGATCCCATCACAGCCCGGTGGGTAATAATTGCCACGGATCGTGCAAAACGTCCTTCCGATTTCAACAGGCAGACAGTTGTAATTAAGGGTCTTCGCTTTTGCCCGTTCTGCCCGGGAAACGAACTCCGAACGTCGCCTGAGATTCTCGCTTTCCGCACTCATGGCGGACCAAATGAACCAGGCTGGACAACTCGTGTGATCCCGAGCAAATTTCCGGTGCTGCGCGTCGAGGGAACACCGAGCCCTCGCCCGGACGGACTCTACGACAAAATGAACGGCATCGGAGCACACGAAGTGATCATCGAGTCACCCGAGCACTTCGACACGCTCAGCACGACACCGGTCAAACGAGTGGAAGATCTCTTCTGGGCGTATCGGGAACGCGTACTGGATCTGCGACGCGATGTCCGGCTTCGCTCGATTCTGCTCTTCAAAAACTTCGGTGAGGCCGCCGGCGGGACAGTCGAACATACACACTCACAGCTCATCGCCTTGCCGATCGTCCCCCGAACTGTCAGCGAAGAAACAGAAGGATCTCGAAAATACTTCGACTATCGAGACCGTTGTGTTTACTGCGATATCGTGTCCGTTGAGAGCGAGACGGGATCGCGGATCGTACTCGAGACCGACCACTTCATAGCTCTGTGCCCTTATGCCCCGAGATCTCCTTTCGAGACGTGGATCATCCCGAAGCTCCACAACTCGCATGCCGAGACCATGACACACGAGCAGATCCCGGACCTCGCCGGCGTTGTTCAGCGTGTCTTCCGGAAAATCAACGCCACACTGGAAAATCCGCCATACAACCTCGTTCTCCATTCCGCGCCCCTTCAGGACTCCGCGTTGCCGTGGTATCACTGGCACATCGAGATCATTCCGAAGATGACTCACGTTGGAGGGTTCGAGTTGGGCAGTGGTTCCTGCATCAACCCGACACCGCCGGAAGAGTCGGCGAGATTTCTGCGCGAAGCCAATGAGTAGTCAGTCCGCAGAATTAAAAGGCGCGATCGATCGCAACGATCTCGAACAGGTGAAACGGGTGATGAGTGATGACCCCTCACTGCATCGTGCTGCGATGGGGTATGGGAACAATGGTCCGCTGACTTGGGTGGCGGAGTGTCGTGTCCCCTGGGAGCCACCCTCACCCGCCCGGCTGGCGATAGCAGAGTGGATGATCGCCAACGGCTCGGACGTTCATCAGGGTGGCGATGGTCCGCTGATGCGTGCTGCTCTCAATGGCCATCGCATCGCGATGATGGAGTTACTCGTCCGGCATGGAGCAGACGTCAATGCTCTGTGGAACGGAAACTTTCCCATCATCTTCGCTCCCTGTGAGAGCATCAATGCCCCTGGTCTGAAATGGTTGCTCGATCACGGCGCGAAAACTGAAGGAGCGCTGGATTACCTGATCGGTACCTACTCCCGGTCTTCCGATATGGCCACCTGTATCGATCTCCTGCTCGAAGCGGGCGCTGCCACTCGCTACGATCTCCCGGGTGTACTCAACACCATTCGCGACCGGTCTGCCCAGCTCGCGGACGAACTGGACGCTTCCCCTAGCTTGGTAAATCGTCAGTTTCCCGAACTCGACTGCGGAACCACCGCTCGCCGCCGTCTGACGCTTGGGGGGGCGACCCTGCTGCACGTAGCCGCCGAATACGGAAGCATCGGCTGTGCAGATTTGCTCCTCAGCCGTGGTGCCTCACCGGATCTCAAAGGCGGTAGCGGACAAACGCCGCTGTTCCACTCCGCCGCACAGTATGGTGATTTCGGACTGGAAGTCACACGTCTTCTTCTGAACTCAGGCGCAAATCCGGCAATAAGAGCGACAGTGCCCGGGGATTACGACCGTCCCGACGATTTCGTCGAGTGTTCCGTTTTGGAATACGCCACGCGGTTTCCCGGTCCCGAGTCCTTCAGTTCAAATACCGAAACTCTAAACCTGCTTCGCGATTTCCACAACAAATCCTAAAACTTCGGACCTACGGGGCGATAAGGGAGGTGTGACTGCATCCCGAGTCGTGCAAATCGTACGAGTACTGCTGTGTCTCTCAGTAGTCTCGACCAGCCTTCTCGCTGCCGACATCACCGGCGAGATCGTCATCAAACGAAAGCTCACCAAAAGAACCGTCACTTCCAGCGCCAGCGCATATTATCGCGGACCGGCGATTGAGTCGACTCCGATCGGTACCGAAGATCCCCTCGCCTTCGAACGCCAGCACGTCGTTATCTTCATCGAAGGTGCCGGTCCGACGGAACGCGTATCGGCAGTATTAACCCAGCAAAACCGGCGCTTCGAACCCGATCTCGTCGTTGTGCCTGTTGGATCGACGGTGAGTTTCCCGAACCGCGATCTCGTTTTTCACAATGTGTTCTCATTGTCGAAAAGCAAGTCGTTCGACCTGGGAAATTACGCCAAAGACCAGACCAGAACCGTAACTTTCAACAATCCCGGTGTCGTGTTCGTCAACTGCCACCTGCATCCGAACATGAGCGCGGCAATCGTTGTTACGCCGAACTCATGGTTCACACGCGCCGACGACAAAGGGCAGTTCCGCTTCCCCCACCTGCCTCCGGGGCGCTACACCGTCACCGCGTGGCATAAGGCCGGAGGCGCCCACAAGAAGACCGTTGAGGTCAAAGACGGTGCTGACACGACTGTCTCCTTCCTGATCCCATTCGCGGATGACGGGAGCTTACTCGCCGCTGCTGGACACTGACAATGCGTCTGGGTGTCAGGACATTTTTGTATTCCGTTGTCCCGCTTGCCGCATTGATGCTGGCGACGTTCTGGGGGATGGAGCACATCATCGGCTCTGTCACGCATTACGGCCTTCGATCGGCGCTGCGGGATCAGCAGATCCTGTACACCCGAATGCAGGTACAAAACGATGAGCAGAACCGGCGGTATCTGCGAATTCTGGGTGAGAATGCGACATTAAAGGCCGGCCTGCAGCTGATTGAAGCGAACGACGGCGAGACGGCACGGCTCACTCTGGAAGACCAGCTTGCCGAGCTCTGCCAGACTGCTGGTCTTGACCTGCTTACTGTATCGTCCTCGCGTGGCGAAGCAATCGCCGGCGTCATGCGCAGGGATGGCGCGGTTGTTCCGTTCAGTTTCACGAACAACAAGATTCCGGCAAGAGGGTTTTTTACAAACGGGCGGGAAACATGGCAGATTACATCGATGCCGCTAAACCAGGGCGACGAAACCATAGCTATTGTTTCGGTCGGACAGAAGCCGGATCTTGATGCATTTGGGGTGCCCCTCGTCCTGACGCACGGCGGCAGCATCATTCACTCGACCGTTTCCGGCATAGACACCAACGCACTGCAGCAGGGGCTTCTTTCCTGTAGAGAGAAACCCGAATGTGATCTGAACATCAACGGAACATCGTTTCTGTCGGTCACATCATCAGCTGCTCCGGATCCGCAAGGGTACGAGATTCGAAGTCTTGCAAACGTCGATGAAAAGCAGCGCCCGGTTCAGGCAACGATTCGGCGTGTATTTATCGGTCTCGGTGCCGCAGGGATTCTCGGAGCCATCATCACGACGATCCTCTCCACTCGCTCCGTAGTCAGCCCGGTCTCCTTCATCGCGCAGCACCTGCGTGCAAGTGCCTCATCCGGCAAACTTCTGACCATCCAGACCAACGATTACCAGATCCTTGAAATCCGAGAGATGATTCAGGGCTTCAACCGGGCCGCGGTCGCCATTCGGGAAGGTGAAGACAGTCTGCGCCGTGCATACCTGCAGTTCGTAGGCTCTCTCGCGAGCGCGGTTGACGCTCGTGACCCCTACACCGCCGGTCACAGCGCGCGGGTTGCTGATTTGAGCTGCCGAATCGCAGTAAGCCTCGGATTCTCGTCGGACGAAATCTCGACTCTCAGAATCGGAGCCCTCCTGCACGACGTCGGCAAGATCGGTATTCCAGACCAGATCCTCGGAAAGCCAGGGAAACTTGACGCTGCTGAGTTCGACATTATCAAGCAGCATCCGGTGATCGGCCGACGTATTCTCGAGGGCGTTTACGGATTCGAGCCATATCTCGACGTTGTGGAACTGCATCACGAGAACTGGGACGGTACGGGTTACCCGCACGGGCGCGCTGGCGAGGGTGTTCCGTTGCCGGTCAGGATCGTGCATGTCGCCGACGCCTACGACGCAATGACCTCGGATCGCCCGTACAGGCGCGGACTTTCCCAGGCGAAAGCAGTGCAGATTCTGCAGGCAAATGCAGGGACGCAGTTCGACCCTCACATCGTTGGTGTCATCGACCAGGTTCTGAACATGGCTCCGCCGCTGGACGGCGACGTCACGGCCAGTCTGCTCGCACTCGACGCGGCAGTTTCGACACAGCCTGTGAATATTTCAGAAACCCCAGGAGTTGCCGCATGAAATTTTGTTTAACCGCTTTATGCATGACGGTCGCGGTATGCGCACAGCAGGAAGCACCTTCGGGCTTCGAGCTCAGGAGCACTGTCACCGCCGAGACAATCGTTTCGGATCAACTCGAAGCACCGCCTCGTTATGGTTCACTCGCAACTCCGGGCTTCCGCGCGATGTTGTACCCGACGTGGAAGTTGAGCCAGAACTGGTCATTCACCGGCGCCGTGCAGATACTAAGTCGACCCTATTATCTTGAGCAGTACCGAACGCAGGACTCCGGCATCAGAGCCGACATCCTCCAGGGACATCTGGATTACTCCCGCATCGGGAATAACGGCTCCATGACGTTTCGGGTTGGTCAGTTGTCGTCGGCGTTTGGTTCATTCTTGCTGCGATACGACGACAACGATAACCCCCTGACGGACATGCCCTTGTCTTATGGCTACTACTACAAGGGTGTGACCAGTTACGGCATGCCGGGTGCCCAGGTGGATCTCACGTTCCACAAGTTTGACAGCCGCGTGCAGTTCGTGACCTCTTCTCCTGCCAATCGTCGCGGCATCGCGGATAGCGATCAATACGGAAACTGGACGGGAGGCATCGGCTACACGATCGTGCAGGGTCTCCGCGTCGGAGCGTCTGCGTACCGAGGACCCTACCTTCATCGCCAGTTTGCATACTTCCTTCCCGGCGAGGCGAACCCGAAGGACCTTCCGGCTACCGCACTCGGCATTGATGTCTCATGGGCTCGCGGACACTGGAGCACAAACGGAGAACTGCACTGGTTCACGCTTCCGTATCGTGCGATGCCGACAGTCAAAGAACAGGCTGGTTATCTCGAAGCTCGTCGCACCCTGCACCCGCGCTGGTTTGTCGCAACGCGCCTCGGATACATGCACTACAGCTTCGGTCAGACGGCGCAGAACTACGAGTTCGCCGTCGGCTTCCGTCCCAACTCACACCAGCTGATCAAGTGCGAATATCAAACCCCTCGCGGTCCTGCCGCGTACGACTCGATTGGTCACGCTCTGGTCGTGCAGCTCGTAACATCGTTCCGGCCAATCTCAATCGCCCGGGACTGACGCTCGTCTGCTGTCCCCTGTTATTGTTGACAGGCGTGGGGCGGCAAGTTTTGCCTGCAGCCGACTTTCAAGTCGGCTCGACCCGCTGAGAAATGGGCCCGGCGGGCCACGATCGATCGCGTCGCTATTGGGTGGAGATTGTCAAGCGTTAAACGAGACACCACACTAGCTGTGTTTTAAAAATTGAACTGATCGATATTCGATTTATTGAAGATCAGCGGCTTGCCAAGGATGACCTGTTCGCCCTTGATCTCAATCGGCCCGAGCCGGCCGGCCTGCATGCTCGAAGCACCAGCCTGCAGCTTGCCGCGAACGAGTTCGGCAGCAGTGTAGACCGTCAGATATCCAAGATTCGTGGTATTCCAGAGCACCACCGCCTGAATCACGCCATCATGCACGTAGCGCTTGCAAAGATTCGGTAACGAAAGACCGATAACGTCGATGTCCTTCCGTCCCGATTGCCGAACCGCCTCCGCCGCGCCCGGAACCGCGGGTGCCGCAATGCCCATAACCAGCTTCAGCGAAGGATAGATCCGCAGCAGCGTCTGCGTCTCGGTGAAGGCCTTATCGCGATCGTCGTCGCTCGGCCGAATCGTCGTCAATTCCATCGCTGGATACTTCTCCGCGAGGCGGCGCTTGATGAACTCGATCCAGAGGTTCTGATTGGCGGCACTCAGAGCGCCGGTGATGATAGCGAACTGCCCTCGGCCGTCCATCAGGCGTGCCGCCTCATCCGTCAGCGTCTCGGCGATACCCTGAGGAGTCGCCTGATTGATGAAGTAGTCGCGCGCGTCCGGCGCAGCATCTGCGTCCCACGTCACGACCTTGATCCCTCGGGAACGCGCTTTCCGGAGTACCGTGGAAATCCCTGCCTGATTCTCTACGCTCACCGCGATCGCATCCACACCGCGCGTAATCCAGCTCTCAACCACCTCGTTCTGCTTTGCGGCATCGAGCCCCACCGGTCCATCCCAGATCATCTCGATGTCGGTTGCTTTCGCAGCCTCTTCGGCGCCCACCCGGCAGCTGACGAAATAAGGATCGCCCTTTGCCTTCGGCATAACTGCGATGACGGGCCGCTTCGAAGATGTCGCCCCGGGCCCAACGTTCCCTCCCGGGGAAGACGACGTAAGCGAGCGAAACAGCCAGACGTTGGTTCCGGCGACCAGAAACGCGCCGGCAAGAATCGTACCGCACAGTATCGCGAGTTGCGATTGCTTCATGAACTCTTCCTCTGAAGGTTGGGGCAGGGCAACAGACCGTAACGGTCTGGGACGCCGTGCGAGCCGGTCCGACGCGATCGTCGCTAACAGCAGGCCACCCGTGAGAATACCAGTCAGCTCGGAAGGCAGTGCTGCGAGCCGCAGGCCATTCTGAAGAATCGATATCGAGAACAGTCCGAAAATCGTGCCCCATATAGTTCCGCGTCCGCCAAACACCGATGTGCCTCCCAGCACCACTGCAGTTATGGCCGCGAGTTCGTAACCCGTTCCGGCATCCGACTTCGCTTGTCCCAAATGAGCAACATAAATGACAGCCGCCAGGCTCGAAATCACCCCCGCGAGCAAATACGCCAGACCCACGCGCTGATCGACCGGAATTCCGGCGTAGCGCGCACCTGCGGCATTGAATCCGATGGCGTACAGCGCGCGGCCGATCACGGACTTATGCAGCAGAACAGCGTACCCTGCCAGCACAAGGAGGAACACAGGCAACTGGCTCGGAATAACGCCCCAAAGATATCCCTGACCCAAAAACAGAAATCCGGGCGGGAAGTTGGAGTAATTGACGGCAGCACCGGTCATGCCCTCGGCGATCCCGCGAAACAGCGACATGGACCCGAGCGTCACGATCAGCGCCGGAATCCGGAATCGGGTAATCAGGACCGCGTTCAGCAAACCACCCGCGAGCCCAACGCCTAAAGCAGCCGCGAGCGCTGTCCACACAGGCAGATGCAGATCTGAAAAGCACGCGCCAAAGACAACGGCAGCCAGACCCATCATCGAGCCGACTGACAGATCGATACCGCCGGTAATAATAATCGCCGTCATCGCAAGACTCAGCAGACCTACCTCAACGCTGAGCCGGATAACTTCGAAAAAATTTTCGACCGAGAAGAAGTTCGGCGCGAGCACCGAGAAGACAAGAACCTCGAGTGCAAGAGCGGCCAGCAGGATCAGCTCACCGTTGGGAGACCAGCGCTCCCGCCAGGCTCTACGCCTGGGCAGCGGCAGCGTTGCCTGCATGTTTCCCTGACCGAATTCGAACCGAATCTATGGCAACAGCGGCAAGAATGATCGCGCCTTCAATGGCGCGTTCCCACCAGGCGTTCACGCCCATGAAGGTCAGCGCCGGCCCGATTGTGCCAAGCAGAATGACACCCAGAGCAGTGCCCAGAACTGTCCCTCTGCCGCCCGTTACTGCAGTCCCGCCGACTACGACCGCAGCAATTGCCTTCAACTCGAGTCCGATTCCCGTGTTGCTCGGAATCTGATTGAAGCGGATTGCATTGAGAACGGCGGCACAGCCTGTCAGCGCCCCCAACACCACGAACACAAAAAACGTGACGCGCTTCGGATTCAGGCCCGCGAGCCGTGCGGCCGCCGAATCGGAACCTGTCGCATACACCATCCTGCCAATTGCGAGATTGCCCAGGATCCAACCCGCGGCCGCCACAACGCCCACAGCAATCGCACCTGTCAGGACCGTGCTGCCGGATTGCGAAAGCCCGAACCACTGAAAGCCTTCAGGAAGGTTCTGGACCCAGGCACCCTGTGTCGCCCATCGAAGACTGTCCCGGAGCGCGACCATCGTCGCCAGGGTCACAACGATTGAGGGAATACCCATTCCTGCGACAAGCGCACCATTCAGAGCTCCAAACAGTCCTCCGAGAACGCAAGTCAGAACTGCCGCAAGAATCACAGGAACCCCGACACTGGCGAGAACACCGGAGATCACGCTGCAGACAGCGAACTGAGATCCAACTGAAATATCGATCTGAGCCGTCAGAATCGCGAGCGTCATCCCGACCGCAACAATCAGAACAGGCACATCGGCAAGCAACAGGTCTACCTGATTTTCAGGCGAAAAGAACCGCGGAGCGGCCACGCCCATCACCAGCCACAACACGGCAATCGCAAGGGCAACCGAAAGCTCTCG
The DNA here is from genome assembly GCA_963794765.1 of Bryobacteraceae bacterium. GTDB lineage: Bacteria > Acidobacteriota > Terriglobia > Bryobacterales > Bryobacteraceae > JAWXCM01. Next base: position 18,206 of record CAWCGC010000023.1, read on the forward strand.
CCTGTACCTGGCCAGATTCAATGCGCGCTCTCCACGATCTCTTCCGCACCGTGCCCCAGCGCCAGCGCCAGCACCTTCTGTTGCGTCGCTTCGTTTCGGTCGAGAATTCCCGCTATCGTTCCTTCGTGCATAACGGCGATGCGATCGCTCATACCAAGTACTTCCGGCAGCTCCGACGAAATCATCACAATCGCGCGACCCTGTTCCGCCAGATCGACCATCAGGCTGTGTATCTCGGATTTCGAGCCAACATCGACGCCCTGAGTCGGTTCGTCGAGAATGATGACCTCGGGTGATGTCGCAAGCCAGCGAGCAATCGCAACCTTCTGCTGATTGCCGCCGGAAAGCATTCCGGCCTCCGCATACACCGACGAAGTCTTAACCCGCAAACGCTCGATATACGAAGCCGCGACGGAATCTTCCTGATTGAAGTTGATCATCCCCATCCGGGAAACACTGCCGAGTGATGCCAGAGTGGTGTTCGCCGTCAGCGGCATCGACAAAATCACCCCGTGCTGCCGTCGATCTTCCGGCACGTAAGCTATCCCGAGCCGGATCGCATCGGCGGGAGACCGCAATGAGACTTGCTGTCCCCGCAGGGTGACCGAGCCGGAATCGGCGCGTGAAAGTCCGAACAATATTCGAGCGACCTCGGTCCGGCCCGATCCGACCAGTCCAGCGAGTCCGAAAATTTCGCCGCGGCGAACGGAGAACGAGACATCGTGAACGCCGGCTTCGCGGCTGCTCAGATTCCTGACCTCGAGCACAGTCTCGCCGATCGGCACCTCACGTTTGGGAAAGATGGCAGACAGATCCCGGCCCACCATCAGTCGAATCAGCTCATCCCGGCTCGTGTCCTGCATCGATTGCGTCGCAATCGTCTCACCGTCGCGGAGCACGGTGACGCGGTCGGCCACCTGCGAAATCTCTTCCAGACGGTGCGAGATGTAAATCATCCCGACGCCCTCAGACCGCAGCGTTCGGATCACCTGAAACAACTGCTCAACCTCACGCTCCGACAAAGAAGCAGTCGGCTCATCCAGAATCAGAATGCGCGCATTTGCGCCGATAGCCCGCGCAATCTCGACCAGTTGCTGTTCCGGCATGCTGAGCGACTCGACGGTTCGGTCCGGATCGATCGTCGACCCAACCCGCCGAAGCAGATCGCGTGCGCGCTCCCTGCGTGATCGCCAGTCGACCCGCCGCCAGAGCCGAGGCTCCTCCAGTCCATAGCTGATGTTCTCCGCAACCGTGAGGTGCTGAAACAGCGATGGCTGCTGATAGATCGCGACGACACCCAAAGCGCGCGCATGCGCGGGATCATAACGCGAGACTCGTTCCCCTTCGATGGTCAGCGACCCCGAGTCAGGCTGAACAGCGCCGGTGAAAACTTTGATGAGCGTCGACTTACCGGCACCATTCTCACCAACCAGAGCATGCACCTCACCGGCCTGTAGCGAGAACGACCCGCTCCGAAGCGCACGAACGCCTGCGTAAGACTTCGTGATACCAGCGGCTTCGAGCACGGGCACTCTTGTACTCTATCCGATCATTTCGTCAGCTCGTGGATAGCAACTGCGGCGCGTTTGATCGTGCGCGGCAATGTGGAGAGGTCGATTGACTCGCCAGGTGCATGTGCGCCTGTGCCGATTGCCCCAAACCCGGTCAGACAATTTGTGTAAGGTGCGATGAACGATGAGTCTCCGGCGCCGCGCCGCATCGGGTCCAGCTCGAGAGCTTCCGGAATGCCGGCTCGCGTACAGGCGGCGTTGACGGTAGCAAGCAACTGCCGGTTACCGGCAGTCGGAGCCATGGGAGGGTAAGCCTCATCTTCGGAGAACTTCAGCTCACTCGAAGTTCCGGGCAGGCTCTTCGAAACAATTCCGTACATCTTGTCCTTGACACGATTGACCTGCTCCGGAGTAAGTGCGCGAAGGTCGCCGCGGGCCAACGCTTCCCCTGGGATAATGTTGGGTTTTCCTTCCACGGTGCCGGCTCCGTCCGGTGTGACGTGAACGTTCGCGCCACCCAGCAGAAGGCCGACGCTGTACGTCAGGTTCGGTTCACGGAGCTGTTGATCGAATTGATCGAGAATGCGGCTGATCTCGTAAATCGCGCCGTACCCGGACGCAGTGCTGAAGACCCCGCCTGAGTGTCCCGGAGTGCCTTTCACACGCAGCTCCCAGATCACTGCACCACGCCGCGCCGTGGAGATGTAATCGTGGCCATCCGCATGATTGCCGCCTTCGAAACAGAACGCCGCCGTCGTCCCCCTGGCGGCTTCGATCAAATCCCGGCGCGCGTCAGCAACAGGTTTGCCGGGCGCCTCCTCGTCTCCCGTCAGGAACACCCGAATATTCGCGTTCGCCAGCAGTCCCGCGCTTTGGAGCGCCTTCAGAGCGAAGAGCATGATCGTGAGTCCGCCCTTCATGTCAGAGACTCCTGGACCCCTCGCCAGCGCAGGACTGATCCGCTCAAAGCGCTGGAACGGGCTGGCCGGTTCAAAAACCGTATCCATGTGTCCGATCAGCAGAAGAGGTTTTCCAGGATGAGAGCCTTTGTGTTCCGCAAGTAAATGAGGCCCCCGCTGCCGGGTGTCATTGGAAATCAGCTTCGTTTCGAATCCGAGGGATCGAAACTCCGCATCCATAACTGCCGCGAGGGCCTTAACTCCCGCCGGGTTGAACGTGCCCGAGTTGATGTTGATGATCTTTTCAAGAAACTGCTCCGCTGCAGGCGTGTCCCGATCGATGGCGCTCAGCACGGCCGGTAAGTTCGGAGAAGATGTTTGGCCAGCAGCGGCGAAACCGACGACCCAAACAATTACACCGGCGTGAGAGCTACGCATGAGCGCCAGTATAGAGTGTCCCTGACCCTGCCCTGATGAGCAAAACGAGGTGACGCGAGATCGCGCGCGACCTTGGCCGCCACGGCCAACGCTGGCGTTTCAGAGAACCGTCAATCAGGCGGACCTGGTCGGCAGCAGCGCAACACTCACGCGGAATGCATTGCTGCTATGATGTTCGCCGGTTCCGTTGATCCTGCAGGAGCAATTTCATGGGAAAGCTCGAGATTTACATTGCATCTTTTGCTGTATTACTAATCAGCCAGGCAGACGCAGTTGAGGTTGGAAAACCATCCAGGACGTCAATCAGCTCGGCTGCAAGGCGTGCGCTCACTGCTCGTGATTACGACCCCACCGTTCGCAACCCGGACTGGTTGGCGGAAGTGTTCCTCGGTCCGGCAGAACGGGAAATCATCGCTGGCGACCCGGCCATAAAGAACTTAGAGCGGGATTATCGCGAGGCAATCAAGGACGAAGCTTTAGCTTTAGTCAATGGCCAACATCTCATACGTACCCGCTTTTTCGATGAACGGCTTCAACGCGCAGTAAGCCGAGGCGCAACACAAGTCGTAATTCTCGGAGCCGGGTACGATAGCCGGGCCTATCGCATGAGACAACTTCTGAAAGACATCAGAGTTTTTGAGGTCGACTATGGACCGACTCAGGAATACAAGAAGATGCGCGTGCAGGAAATCTTCGGATGCCTTCCCTCTCATGTGAGCTACGTCTCGATTGATTTCACGCGTGAGAAGCTCCGGGATGTGCTCGTTAAAGCCGGATATCGGCCGGATCGAATCACATTTTTCATATGGGAGGGAGTGACGTATTACATCCCGGAGGAGGCTGTCCGCAGCACCTTGCGCTTTGTCGCAACTGAATCAGGTCCAGGCAGTGTCATTGTGCTCGATGGCAAGCAAAAATCGTTCGTTGACTGGGTAGCAGCAAATCTTTCTTCGCCTGAAAAGGTTCCCGAGGTGCTTCGATCCGCTCTCGCGCAGCAAAAGAGGAATGCTGATTGGGGCGAGCCTCAGATCTTCGGATTCCCCGACGGACGGGAACGTGAGTTCTTCAAGAGCGTCGGACTCGACACTCGCGAACTCATTCCGATGGATGGGCCCGAGGCCAGGCGTCGTTATCTGACGCGCCGCGACGGTAGCATTGCCTTTCCCGTGATGCCGCCGGGGGCTTCTTTGGGGGCGTCAGCTCCTTCGCCAATAGCCTGGGTCGCTGAACTCGTGGTCCCCAGTCGCTAACGCGCCCGCACCACTATTGTTGACGCTACATGATGCCCGGATACGCGGTTCATAGCCGGACCGGGCGGCTGCTGCACATATTTCCAAACTTGAACTGAAGACGGCTCTTATCCGCGAGCAATTGCTGCGTAGGGCGAAATCGATTATGCCAGCGGTTTAGGGCGAATCGGCAGCCGCGATCAGCGCTGACTCAGGCCGCCATCGACGGCCATGATCTGCCCGGTAATGAAGGTGGAAGCAGTCAGAAAGAACAGCACGGCCTCAGCAATCTCATCCGCTGTCCCAGCCCGGCCCGCCGGAGTGCGTGCAATAAACTGCCGGACGTCAGGCCGGTCGATCTCATCGAAAGGAATCACGCCCGGTGCAACGGAGTTGACAGCAATCCCCCGCGGCGCAAACGCCACCGCCAAAGCTCGCGTCAGATGGATCACCCCGGCCTTGGAAGCACAGTAGTGAGCATGGTCCGGCCAGGGCCGAATCCCGCCCAGCGAGCTGATATTCACAATATGCCCGCCGCCGGAACCCATCGCAGCGCCCCCTGCTGGCAGCAGAAGAACACCGCCTTCAGATTCACCGAGTGAATGTAATCCCAGTCCTGTTCCGTGATCTCCAGAGGATCCAGCCGGCTAAAACGCGCCGCATTGTTCACCAGCCCGTCCAGAGGCCCAAATCTCTCCCGGACGTGAGTGAACAACCGCTCGATATCCGGCACCCGCTCCAGATCCGCCCGGAATGCCTCCGACCCGTTGCCGCACTCGCGGGCGACTTCCGCCGCCTCCGCCTCGGACCCGCCGAAGTGGACGCCTACCCTGGCCCCTTCCGACGCCAGCCTCAGCGCAATCCCGCGGCCGATTCGCTTTGCCGCCCCCGTTACCAAAACCGACTTCCCCGATAGAGCACCCACGGCGAGTTATTATCTCAGCAACACATAAGTTGTCCGTCCTCGTATTCCTCCGTCCCGGAAACGAACAGCCTCGTAGTTACGCCATACCTGATATCAGGAACTTGCGGGTGGTCCGTTCCGTGCCTTTAGTACGGGAGGTTATCCGGGGATCTGCGTCCGTAACCCATTGAACCTACGACATCCATGAAGAATTTTCAATCCAGCACCGCTCTACTTACAGCACTGCTGATGCTGCCGGCAGGAGCCTTTGCCGAAAAGGGGCAGGGGCCATCAATGGCCGAAATGACGGGCATGCAGCAGGAACAAACCACCTGGTATGACCGCTTCACCCACCCATACTCGGCAAGAGTTGTCGCTCCTATCAATCTGTCGAACTCGACCCGGCTTGAGTCCCTCCTGCGGGCAGGCAACCTGTACTTGTCGCTCAACGACGCAGTTGCGCTGGCTCTCGAGAACAACCTCGACATTGAACTCGCCCGGTACGGTCCCCGAATCGCCGACGCGGACCTGCTCCGCGCAACCGCTGGCGGCGTCGTCCGAGGCGTGCCAACGTCGGTGGTCCAGGGTCCCTCGTCCGCCACGAACCTGCAGACCGGCAGCGGTCAGGGTACAGCGAATTCGACGGTGAGCAATGGCGGCGGAGGAACGAATGCCGCGAATAACGCAACCGTCGTGTTCACCGGTACCAACGTGCCGAGCTACGACGAGAGCTTCTACACAACCTACACGTGGGGCCACCGAACGGCAGCGCAGGCAAACTCTTATACCACCGGTATCCCCGCTCTCGTCTTCGGCAACAACGCGTTTAACTCGGGCATAACAAAGGGGTTCCTCAGCGGTGCCACGGCGCAGCTGGGTTACAGTCAGACAACACAGAATTCCAATAACCGCGTTTCTGAAATCAACCCGTTTACCAGCGCAGGTCTGAACCTTCAGGTCACGCAGCCTCTACTTCGAAGCGCCGGCATCGCGATCAACAACCGCTTCATCCGAATCGGGAGAAACCAGGTCAAAATCTCAGACCTCGCATTCCAGCAGCAGGTCATCGCGACAGTCGCTACTGTCGTGAATCTCTACTCGGATCTTGTGAGCTTCAACGAGAACGTTCGCGTAAGGAAATCGGCCCTCGCTCTTGCTCAAAAGCTCTATAACGACAACAAGACGCAGGTTCAGATTGGAACCCTCGCTCCCATCGAGATCGTAAAGGCGGAAGCGGAAGTCGCCAGGGCGCAGCAGGATCTGACAGTAGCGGATACACAGGTGCTTCAGCAGGAGACAATCCTGAAGAACTACCTCAGCCGCACCGGGGTGAACAGCCCGATGATCTCCGAGGCCCGAATTGTTCCGACAGACTCGTTGCGCATGCCCGATACCGAACCAGTTCAGCCGATTCAGGATCTGGTTGCACTCGCAGTGGAACAACGGCCCGAACTGGCTCAGACTCGCCTTTCGATCGAAAACAGCCGCATCAGCATCGAAGGCGACAGGAGTCAGTTGCTTCCGCAGCTCGACCTGATCGCCGCCGCGACGAACAATGCTCTCGCAGGCTCAGTCAACACTCTGCCCCTTCCCACCAATACAAACCCCGGCTTTATCCGCCAGGCCAACCCGGCATTCCTCGGCGGCCTGGGCTCGATCTGGTCGCAGATCTTCAGCCGCAACTACCCCGATTACTCGATCGGATTCCAGCTCAGCATTCCCATCCGCAACCGCTCGGCTCAGGCAGACATGATCCGCGATCAGCTCACTCTGCGGCAGAATGAAATCCGTCAGCGGCAGGAACTCAATCAGATCCGCGTGGATGTTCAGAATGCCCTCATCGGGCTGCAGCAGTCGCGCGCCGAGTACCAGGCAGCAGCGAAATCTCGGGTTCTTCAGGAGCAGACTCTCGATGCAGAGCAGAAAAAGTACGCACTCGGTGCATCCACTGTATTCTTCGTCATCCAGGCTCAGCGCGATTTGGCTACCGCCCAGGGTGCGGAAGTAACGGCTCTAAGCAACTACAATCGTGCCCGCGTGTCGCTCGACCGTGCTACCGGAAAGATTCTGGAGGTTCACAACGTCAGCCTCGATGAGGCGAAGGTTGGCAAAGTTCAGCGAGCACCCGATGCGATTCCGGCGGTTGGGTCCGCCGGTGGAAGTAAGTTGCTCCTGACGCCCGGGCCGAAGTAGTCCCGGGCTGTTCCTTTTCGGGACACTTGCTCCATTTCGGGAGGGAAGAATCTGCCCGCACTCCCCATACGAAATAAGTTACGTTGTAAATTTTTCCGAGTGCAACGCTTACCGCAATAAAATGTCCGGGGAATAAAGGGTTTCTTGAGTGGTATCTTGCTTGCAATAAAGTCGCAACGTGAAAACACAGACTGGCTCAAGGAAGTAAGGTTGCTCCTCACTAACTGAATCCACCAAGGAATTTCCAACCAACTTTCACTTCAAGCAACAACCCCTGAACCCCCACCCAACCACTTCCTTGAGCCCCAGCAGTCGCTGGGGCTTTTCCATTGGAACGCACATAATAAAGATATGTCCTTCGCTTCTATCCCCGAAGCCGTCGAGGATTTCCGGAACGGACGCATGCTCGTCGTGGTCGACGACGAAGATCGCGAGAACGAAGGGGATCTCACCCTGGCGGCCGAAGCGACCACGCCCGAAGCCATTAACTTCATGGCTACCTGGGGACGTGGGCTGATATGTCTCGCCCTTAGCCCGGAAATCTGCGATCAACTCCAGCTGCCGCCGATGTCGCCGACCAACACATCACGGTTCACCACCGCGTTCTGTGAGGCAATCGATGCAGCCGAAGGCGTCAGCACTGGTATCTCCGCCGCCGACCGGGCACTGACCATCCAGGTAGCGATCCGTGAGGGCGCAAGGCCCTCCGATCTCGCCCGCCCTGGCCACGTCTTTCCGCTTCGAGCCCGGGAAGGGGGCGTGCTCGTCCGGGCAGGGCAGACCGAAGCCGCCGTGGACCTGGCTCGACTCGCAGGTCTCCGCTCAGGCGGCGTCATTTGCGAGATCATGAATCCGGACGGGACGATGGCTCGTGTTCCGCAACTTGCCGATTTCTGCCGCGAGCACGGCCTCAAAATGATCTCCGTTGCCGATCTGATTCGGTACCGCCTTCACAACGAGCGGGTCATTCATCGGCAAGCCGAGGGCACTCTCACAAACCAGTTCGGTACGTTTCGTACGATCGCTTACACTAGTTCCGTCGACCCCGAGACGCACCTCGCGCTGATCTACGGCGACATCTCAGGGAGAACGAAACCGGTGCTGGTCCGCATGCACGCCCACTGTACCTATGGTGATGTCTTCAACTCGGAGGAGTGCGATTGCCACGCCATAGTGGAAGGCTCGCTTGAAGCAATCGTTCGGGAAGGATGTGGAGTTTTGGTCTACCTCCACCAGTCGAGTCACGGCCTTCGCTACACGCGTGATAAGGATCGTCTCCGGCTTGTTCCGCACGACCGGACCACAACTTACCCGACCCAGCCCGAAGGACATCGAAAGCTGCAGCATGAGGCCGGGATGGGGGCCCAGATACTCGCCGACCTCGGTCTGACGAAGGTTCGCCTGCTCACGAACCACCCTCGCAAAATCGTGGGCCTTGAAGCCTACGGAATAGAAGTGATAGGACAGGAGCCGGTCGAGTTGTTAACGCATACCCGCTCCGGTGCGTTTTCCTGATGAAAGGATTTAAGCAACATGATTAGGAACGCAATCGCACTGGCCGCATTCGCTGCGGCGACGGTGTTTGCGGCGGACCCGACACTGATCTCGCTCGTCCCTGCGGACGCAAAGGTCATCGGAGGAGTCAATCTCGCTGCGGCGGAGAACTCGCCCTTCGGACAATACCTTCTTTCGCAGATCAGGGACAGCGACAAGGACTTCGAGAACTTCGTCACCGCCAGCGGCTTCGATCCCCGCCGCGACGTCCGGGACGTCGTGTTTGCTTCTCCTGCGGGTGGTCAAAAATCTCCGGGCGTTGTCATCGCCCGAGGTGTATTCAACGGACCGCAGATCCTGAGTGCGATTCAGGCGAAACAAACCGGCGGAACAATGACCACCTATAAGGGCGTCAGCCTGCTGGATAAGGACGGCCACTCCGTCGGCTTCGCTGATGGTTCGGTTGCTTTCGCGGGACAATCTGCACTCGTGCGTGCCGCGATTGACCTTCGGGGCACATCGTCGCCCTTATCCGCATTCGCGTCCAAGGCTCTGGCAACCAGCAATCTCTACGACGTATGGATGGTGACCAACGGCCTGTTCGTTGCGCCGCTGCCGAAGGCCAAAGGCGCTGGGGCTAATTCAAATGCGCTCGGCGCTGTCAATCTGCAGGGGATCCTTGAGACGTCGGGCGGTTTGACACTGGGCACTACTGTCCAGTTCAATGCTGAAGCGCTTACCCGATCGAATCAGGATGCGCAGGCAATGGCGGATGTGGTCAGGTTCATTGCGAGCATGGTCGGGGCGAACGGCAACCAGAATTCCGAATTCGCCGCGATCCAGACGATTCTGCAGTCGCTGAAGGTCCAGACCGATGGCACGACGGTGAAGATGTCGTTTTCCATCCCGGAGCAGGATCTTGAAAAGCTGATTAATTCAAAGCCCCGCCGTACCAGGACCCAGGCCGCTGTTGTAAGGTAAGCCTCCGGACACAACTTCTAACTACGAAGTAGCTGCAATAATGGCCGCGGTAGTAGCCGCGGCCTCTTCTTCTTCAATGACCTGCCGGAGCGCTCGTCCGATCGGCTCGCCTGCGACCAGTTCCTCAATCCGATCTTTTAACAGCTTCCGCTGTTCCTTCGAAAGAAAAGTCCCTTCGAGCCGCGCACCACGAACAATACTCAACAGCAGCAGCGAGCGGTGATCCGTCACGCTTCCGTCCACCGCCTCGCGCAATCGCCCCCGAATCTCTGCTTCCGCCTGACCGCCGTGTGCCGGATATCGCCGGAAGTGGAAGAGTCCGAGCACCGTATTCTCGACCTCTTCGAGGACACCGGCCCCGACCAGCCGCTGCAGAATTCTGTCCCGGCCGTGCGGCGCGAGCGACAACCGCAAAGCCTTCTTCACCGAGCACTGGCGAACTCGCAGACAGGCCAGTGACTCGGCCAGGATTTCATCGGACCCGGTGTCCGTGCAGCGAACGTCGATGTCGCGGTCTCGTATCGCGATACATCCGCCGAGAAGCAACTCCGCCAGCACTCCGGCTTTCCAGGAGTACTGTGCGTAACTGGAGATGCACTTGCCAGTCGCATCATCCAGCCCCAGCAGAACGATCTCTTCAAACATGCTCAGGGCCACAAACACCTCCGGATGTCGCCCTATTGTATAAACACCCGGACCGCGGAGTATCCGGAGCGACGTGCCTGTCTGGTCACAGCTTCTCGGAGGAAATTTACAGGAAGGTGGTGCAGGCATACGCAACACTCCGGTTTAGGCGCGATAACGAGAACTGGATTCTGCGAAGCCGCTCATCCCTCGCCCCTTTGACGCAACCTCTGGAATGCTTCATTGCCGTCAATCGGCTGTGTACAGCCGCTTTTCAGGTCGTCGTACCGGCTGTTGAGCATGAGCCGGGCATCGCCGACCCGATCAACGAATCCGGCGATTGCGTCTCGGGCGAGCTCATCCGCACCACGCCAGGTTCCATAGGTCTTCAGCTTCAGACTTCTGACTTCCGACACCTCATCCTTCGACATAAAAGTGCGGTATGCTGGACAGTCAGAAGGTTGAGGTATTGATTGTCGTCTTCTCGATTCCCCATTCCGCAGGGCACGCTCGATATGCTGATCCTGCAGGTCCTCTCCCTTGAGCCCGCACACGGCTACGGGATCGCTCAGCGGCTCGAACAAATCTCCAAATCGGTCGTTCAAGTGAATCAGGGATCCGTTATACCCGGCTCTTCACAGGTTGGAACAGAAGGAATGGGTCAAAGCCGAGTGGAAGCAATCGGAAACCGGGCGCGAGGCGAGATTCTATTCATTGACTCGCGCCGGCCGGAAGCAGCTGCAAACCGAGAAAGACAGCTGGGAGCGGCTCACCACAGCGGTCCGCCTGATCTTCGAGGAGGGCAGGTAAATGCGCCAAATCCTCAACTGGTTTCGCCTGCGAAAACTGGAAACCGAATTCGATCGGGAGCTTGGCTATCACGTGGACCGCCGCGTCACCGAGCTAATGGCCTCCGGCGTTACGGAAACAGAAGCTCGCCGGCAGGCTGCGCTCGAACTCGGAGGCTTGACGCAGGTCAGGGAAGAAATGCACGATGTCTGGCTTACTCGCTGGCTCCGCGACTTCGTGTATGACCTCCGCTTCTCGGCGAGATCGTTCGTTCGCAGTCCCTCATTCACCGCAACGGCAGTGCTTTCGCTGGCATTAGGTATTGGAGCCACGGCGGCCATCTACTCTCTCCTCGACCAGGTTGTCTTGCACAGCCTGCCCGTACGCGAACCCGAACGGCTGGTTCTCGTCGACTGGAAGGGTGATCAGGTCACCTCGAACGCGTTCGGCAGCTACAACCTGATGTCGTATCCGCTCTGCCGGGACCTGCAGAAACAAGATCGCTTCTTCGACGGCGTACTCTGTCGTGCTCTGACGACGGTGACGTTATCGACCGGTGGAGAAAACAGGCCCGCTTCTGCCGAGATCGTATCCGGCAGCTACTTTTCCGTTCTCGGAATTCAGCCGGCTGTGGGACGGCTGTTCACGACGGATGACGATCAGCCGCCCAAACAAAGTCCCGTCGTCGTGTTGTCGTGGGATTTTTGGAACAGTCAGCTTGCGGGCGCTCGCGACATCGTAGGCCGAAAAGTCTGGATCAACCGGCATCCTGTGACAGTCATCGGCGTCGCAGCCCAGGGATTTTACGGCCTCGATGTGGGAGAAGTTCCTTCTGTTTGGATTCCCGCTGCGATGTCCTCGGATGCTATTCCCGCCTTTAATGACGTTCTCAATCGCCACGTGCGCTGGATGCAGGTGCTGGGCCGCCTGCGTCACGACGTCACGCCCGCAGAGGCTCAAAATGGCCTGCAGCCCTGGTTCAAAGCAACACTCGACGAAGATGTTCGCACCGTCGACTTTCCAAAGGTTGCTCCCGAGCGGCGGCAGCGATTTCTCGCATCCTCCCTGGAACTCACCCCGGCGCCGCAGGGTCATTCCACTCTGACCCGCAGGCTTTCGACGCCACTCCGGGTGTTGTTTGCGGCAACGGCACTTCTGATGGCGCTGGCTTGCCTCAACGTCGCCGGACTCTTTCTCGCCCGGGGATCGGCTCGCGACCGCGAGATCAGTACCCGAGCCGCGCTTGGTGCTTCCCAGGGGCGAATCGGACGGCAGCTTGTTGCAGACAGTCTCCTGATCGCGCTTGCCGGCGGAGTGCTCGGAGTGTTTCTTGCACCACTCGCAATGAAAGCTCTGATTTCTTTTCTGCCGCGTAACATCGCCGGCAATGCAGTCCATGCGAGCATCGATGCCGGCATGTTGCTGTTCGCGAGCCTCGTAACAATAGCGTCTGGACTCTTCATCGGACTTACTCCTGCGGTACAAGTCGCACGAGGATCGTTGATCACCTCTCTTCGAGACCGGGCCGGGACTGCGTTCCAGGGACTGCGAGTCCGAAGGGTCATTGTGACGGCACAAATCGCCTTCACGCTGATTCTTCTCACGGGAGCAGCTGCATTCGTACAGACGCTCAGCGCGTTGCTGGCGAAGGGGCCCGGCTTTGAGACCGCCAGCCTCATCTCTTTCGGGATCGATCCCGTGCAGAACGGGTACTCGCGCGCCGACGCCACGCTCCTTGTAAAACGAATCTATGAAGAACTCAGCGTATCGCCAATGACGCGGTCGCTCGCCGTAGCACGTGTGCAGATTCTCAATGGCGGGAGCTGGAATAATCCGTTAACAATCGATGCCGGTGAAAGAATCATCACGGATCGCGAAGTTCACTTGAATGCCATCAGTCCAGGATTCTTCGCAACCCTCGGTACGCGTCTGCTGGCAGGGCGGAATTTCGACGAACACGACACGCAGGGAGGCGGCCAGAGTCGACAACCGGTAGTCATTGTGAACGAAGCTTTTGTGAAGCGGTACCTCGGCGGGCATAATCCTCTCGGCTGCCGAATTGGCATCGGAGTCGGACCGCTGGTTCACCCTGATATCGAGATTGTCGGAGTTGTGGCAAACATCAGCTATCGGGGCGTTCGCGAGATGTCAGAACAGGCGTATGTGCCGGTTCTCGGCCCGCAGGGCGGCAACTTTTATGAAGGCGGCAATTTCTATGTAAGAGTGCAGGGTAGTGCCGACAGCGCGTACCAGTCGATTCGGGCCATTGTTCATCAGAGCGATCCGACACTGCCGATTACGTATTACCGAACGCTCGATGAACAGGTTCGGCGGTCCCTGAATACCGAGCGTATGCTCGCAACGCTCTCGAGCAGCTTCGGCACAATTGCGCTCTTGTTGTCCCTCGTCGGCCTCTACGGTGTAATGTCATTTGTCGTATCGCAACGCACTCGCGAGATCGGTATCCGACTCGCACTGGGAGCCTCACGAACTGCCACAGCCTGGCTCGTCATTCGTGATGCACTCCTGATGATCACTGCCGGAATCGCAATTGGGCTGCCGTGTGTCTGGGCTCTCGGTCGCCTGATCGAGTCGCAGCTCTACGAGGGCAAGGCGACTGATGTCGCGACTGTAGCGGCCGCTGTCTGCGTCCTCAGTGTCGGCGTAATGACTGCTGCACTCATACCAGCCCAGCGCGCATCGGCCGTCAGCCCAACCGACGCACTAAGGTTTGAGTAGTCGTCGTTACTGCCGCGATCGTCAGGAATCGCCGGTCGCAAAGTACCACGCCCACAAATGTGGGGCAGCCCAATCCTGGCTGCAGCCGCCTTTTTAGGCGGCTCGTCGCATCCGCTCCTGAGGAGAGCGAACACTCCACCACTGCCGGTTACCCACGCACGTCGTGTTGCCCAATCACGTGTGTCTTCTCGCTACCTCAACATTGGTGCTGCCCGAATGGCTGGCGCCGCGCACAGTGCGAACAGCAATACGAAGTGTCGGCTGTCCCTGACTGTCGAGTGTCATGGCCGCCGCACTAACCGCCATTTCTCACGAAGGGGTAGCAAAAGGCCGTTTTTTCTGGCATAAACATATTTGCCACAACATGTTTCGGCCAAAGGAGGACGGCCTTCGCTATGACAGAGTGTAACCAATCCAGCTTCGGATTTGAAGCCTGCGGGGGCGGGAAATCGTGGCCCGTTTCGACGGTGGCACGATCAGTTCCGATGGCGGCGCATTGCTGCTGCGGCAGACCGACAAGCGCCTGAACCTGCTGCCGCGGTCTGGCGGAGTGTTTTCTCGACGGCAGGAATCAGGAGCAGGTCGAGCACTCGATTCTGGAGATGCTGTCGCAGCGGATCTACGGCCTGGCGCTGGGATACGAAGACATCAACGATCACGAGCAACTGCGGCAGGATCCGGTCTTCGGTGTCTGGCGGGACGGGAGGAACTGGAAGGCCGCTGGCGGGCAAGAGCACGCTGAACCGGATGGAACTGGGGGCAGCGGCAGAAGGATCGCTACAAGAAGATCACGTTCTGGAAAGAAGCGGTGGATGAACTGCTGGTGAAGGTGTTTCATCGAGTCGTACCAGAAGGCTGCCGTGAAAGATCATCCTGGACGTGGACACCACCGACCTGCCGCTGCACGGCAAGCAGGAGGGGCGGTTCTTCCACGGCTATTACGACTGCTATTGTTATCTGCCGCTGTACATGTTTTGCGGAGAGCAGGTTCTGTGCGCGCGGTTGCGGGAAGCCAACCACGACGCCTCCTTCGGCAGCCTGCAGAGAAATCCGACGAATCGTAGCGCAGATTCGGGCGGCGTGGCCGGACAGTGAAAATCATCCTGCGCGGAGATCCGGTTTCTGCCGCAACGAGCTGATGAGTTGGTGCGAACAACAACGGGTGGACTTTGTGTTCGGGCTGGCGCGCAATCAGAGACTGCGAAAGATCATCGGGGCGTCAGATGCACGCAAGCCACCCAGCAGTGGAACGAGAGCGGGAAGCCGGCGCGGGTATTCACCGAGTTCCAATACAGGACCAAGAAGACGAAGAAGGGTGGCTGGGACCGCGAGCGGCGCGTGGCGGCGAAGGCCGAACACATCGACGGGAAAGAGAATCCGCGGTTTGTGGTGACGTCCTTGAATCGAGCGAGCAATGGGCGGCGAAGAGCTTTGTACGAAGAACTGTATTGCGCGCGCGGCGAC
This sequence comes from Bryobacteraceae bacterium, assembly GCA_963794765.1. GTDB lineage: Bacteria > Acidobacteriota > Terriglobia > Bryobacterales > Bryobacteraceae > JAWXCM01. Next base: position 33,471 of record CAWCGC010000023.1, read on the forward strand.
ATGGAGAACCGCATCAAAGAACAGTTCAGTTTGTTCGCCGACCGGGTGAGTGCCGAGACGATGCGGGCCAATCAGATGCGGCTGTATCTGTCGGCCATGGCCTATGTCCTGGTCAGCGGGTTGCGGCGGCTGGGGCTGCAAGCGACGGAACTGGCGCAGGCGCAGGTATCGACGATCCGTACGAAGCTGCTGAAGATCGGCGCGCAGATCCGGGTGACCGTGCGTAAAGTTTGGGTCTCGATGGCTTCCGCATTTCCGTGGCAGGATCTTTATCAGCAGGTCTGGGCGAACCTGCGCTGCTGAAACGGGGCGCAACCACGTCGAGACTGTTCCGATAGCGTCGGTGAAATACCTGACTCGGATCAGTCCGTCAACACTGCGATTCGATGATTCATCATGCCGTCGCAGAACACAATTTGATCCCTCATACTGCCGACGACCGAGGAGTAACTCCCGCCTATCAGCGGAATTGGACCTGCGCCCACGATTTGAACACTGCCGCCCTGCTCAGCTTCAGCGCTCGTGAGAGATGCAGGCTAAGGTTTGAGTAGTCGTCGTTACTGCCGCCACAGCGGCATCAAAGCGTCAAACCCCCATCGATCGTCAATACCTGGCCCGTGATGTAGTTGTCTGGCTCAAGGAAGAATCGAACGGCGCGAGCCACATCCTCCGCCCGTCCGTACCGGGAAATCACATCGTCCTGTAGATACCCCTCGTACTTCCCGGAAGCGATACTCGCTCGCGCCATGCCGGCCTGATTGACTCCCGGACAAATCACATTCACACGAATGTTAGCCTTGCCCCGGCACTCTTTCGCAAGGATGCGGGCAGCATGAATCAGCGCGGCCTTCTGTGCCGCATACGCCGTAGAACCAGCGAACACCGCAACGGCCTGCATCGTCGACACAAGCACGATCGCACCCTGCGTCCCTGCAGTCTTCATCCGGTCCGCAGCTTCCCGCGCCAGCAGGATCGGTCCAAGGTAATTCGCCTCATGCGAGCGATGAAACGGCGTTTCTCCGGAACCTCGTGCGGGATCCCGGTCATCGCCACCAGCCCATACAGGTCCGTCGCTGCGTCCAGAAACGCTTACGATCCGAAGCGGACATCAGGTCCGCTCGCACGCCGTCTGGAACGGACCGGCTTCTGTAGCTCGAAATCACACGCCACTCTGACGGGAGAAGGCGAACCGTCTCGCTCCCCAAACCTCCCGAACCCCCGGCAACGATAACGTCAGGCATGCCGCGCCGCCCGAAGCGTCGCGTAAGAGCAGGCAAGCAGAATCAGGAACAGCGTCAGGACCTCCGAGTCCCCGAGGTTGTGCTCGAAACAGCCTTCCAGCAGCAAACCGATGAGCGCCGCAGCTGATCCGCTCAGGATCGCTTTGTCCAGACCGGTACTTCGAGCCGCGCCTCGAACCAAATCGATCAGCGCCCGCCCCAGCAGCCAGACGAAGACGGCAAACGTGAACAGCCCTCGTTCGGCTGCGATCTGCAGATAGACATTGTGCAGGTGTCCGTAGAAACCATCCGGCAGTGGCCGCGGAATCCACGTGGGCACGTATTGCGAGAACAGGCGGCCAGGCATCTCCGGCCCAAGACCGAACCAGGGATGCGCCTTCACCATCTCAAGTCCGGTATAAAACGTTACACGCCGATGTTCGTTCGAGTCCGTCTGACCATGCGGACGATACAACGACGTGACTCTTTCCCGCATCGCCGATGGCGCGGCCACAAACACGAGGCCGAGCACAACCGGCACAGTCAGCAGCAGCGCCGGCCGGCGCACCGCCAGCAGATAGCACGCGCCCAGAGCCGTACCGAGCCACACACTGCGCGTCCAGCCAAGTCCGATCCCGACGCCAATCAGAACCAGGACGCCGATCCACAGGAGTCTCCGTTCCCGGACGGCTCCAAACAGTAACAGCGAGCCCAGAAGGAGAGCGGCAATCATTTCTTCGGCGCTGAACGTCATCCAGTGCCCCATGAAACCCGTCGCTCGTCGGGAAACATAGAACTGATAAAAATCCAGCCCCGAAGCCAGCGCCATTCCGCGCCTCCTAAAGAACTGCTCCGCAGCCCACACTCCGCTTGCAGATGCCACTGCCGCCTGGCTGAGAAAAATCGTGCGTACGTCCCACGCGCTTCGAAGCACGGTGTACAGCACCGGCAGCATCATGAAGACGTAGAATTTCTTAACTTGCGGAAGTCCCGCACGGGGATCAGGCGACAGCGCCAGCGACATCAGCGTAGTCACAATGAACAGCAACAGCGGCCATCGCAGCGGTGCCGGGATCTCCCAGCGTTGTCGCTGCAGCAGCAGTACCAGAATGGCTGCACCCAGCAGAATTTGGCAGACAGCGTTTGAGAACATGACCGACACGGCCGCGCCGCCGGCAAGGTAAAGAGCGGCGTGGTCACGTATCAGGTCCCTTGTGGTTGGGGTCAACGCCCCAGTTTACCTGACGAGTTTTGCTGTGATCTCCGCGACGTGACGCCCCTGATATCGCGCCATGTTCAGTTCCAGCTGACTCGGTTGCCGTGAGCCATCTGCGCCGGCCAGCGTCGCCGCGCCATACGGACTGCCGCCGACGATTTCACTCATGGTCAGCAACTCCTGGCACGAATAAGGCAGGCCGACAATGATGAAGCCATGATGCAGAAGGACAGTATGCGTCGAGGTGATCGTCGTTTCCTGCCCTCCGTGCTGCGTTGCGGTCGACGTGAACACGCTTCCAACCTTGCCGATCAGTCCGCCTTTGGCCCAGATCTGACCGGTCTGGTCGAGGAAGTTCTTCATCTGCGCCGCCATGTTGCCGAAGCGAGTCGGAGTGCCGAAGAGAATCGCGTCGGCTTCGAGCAGATTCTCGGGCACCGCGATCGGTACCTGCGCGAACTGCTGACGCGCCGCTTTCGCACCGATTCGTTCGAGCACGTCGTCAGGAATCAACTCAGGCACCTGGAACAGTGAAACCTCAGCCCCAGGTACCTGACGTGCGCCTTCGACGACCGCTTCGGCCATCTTCCAGACGTGGCCATACGTACTGTAGAAGATCACGTGAACTCGCATACTACGAGCATGCAACACGCGATGCGGGCGCCCAACCTGTCAAAGCCGCCGGGCAACAAGAATCAGCCGTGGCGACCCGAGACCATATGGCTTCCGCTCGGTATCTGAGTACATCGCTTCCACCTCGAATCCCGCCTCTGCAAACAGCTCTCGAATGGCAGCAGTGGTCATGACCCAATACCAGACCCCGCGCGTCTCCGACTTGCCGTTGCGAACGAATGTGTAGTCCGTCTGCAGCCTGCTTGACGCAGGATCATACTGCGCAGCCGAAAGCATGTACGTGTCACCGATCGCAAACCATCGTCGCTGCAGCGGCGACGTCAGGATCGATTCGGCCGCAACGCCGGTATCCACAACGAACCGGGCCGACCGTCTCAGAGCTCGTGCGACACCGCCGACAAACTGAGCGGTTCCGCTTCGATCGAGATAACCGAAGCTGTTGCCGAAGCAGAACGCACCATCGAACTCCGCGTTGAAGGAAAGCTCTCGCATATCGCAGACCTGCCACTGGATCGGCAGGCCGTCAGCGACCCGCTGAGCCTCGGTAATGTTCTCTTCCGCGAGATCGAGGCCGGTCATCTGCGCGCCGCGCCGAGCCAGCCCGATGGAGTGCCTGCCATTGCCGCAAGGCACATCCAGAATTCTCATTCCATCCCGCAGACCAAGAACGGAAGCAAGAAACTCGACTTCGGACTCAGTCCATTCGGGGGTAACAACGTTCCACCAGGATTCGAGCGCGATTCCCGTAAAGAACGACTTATGCCAGTTCGTATCCAATTCATTTCTCCCTGAAAACACAGCGGAAGCGCGACAGCGGCCAGGCCCGTCACGCCGGGGCACACTACGATTGCACGTGGAAAAGGGGGAAACGCGGAAGTTATCGGACGGCGTTAGTCGTCAAAGGCAAAGGACAGCATAGCACCACTTTTATCGCTGCGGCAGAATGTTGTGGTTCAGACGAAAAACATTCTCCGGATCGTACTTGCTCTTGAGTGCCGCCAGCCGCGCATACTTGTCTGCGCCGTAGCCGGCGAGTACGCGCTCGCGGGTCTCGTCCGCTGTCATGTGATTTGTATACACAGCAGGCAATACATGCGGTTGCGCGGCCGTCCACACCTGGCGCGCCCACTCGATATTGGCTCCATCGTGCGACGAATCCGTCCAGTGCGAAATGATCGACACCTCGAAGTTGGGATCGCGGTGGTCGAAAGCCATCGCGTCTTTGGGCACACGGCGCATCTGTCCCTTCACTTCAAAGTACAGAATCATCGAATGCGGCGACGTCATCGCATTCGCCCCGTCCTCGAGGATATGACCAAGCTCGGAATTTACCTCCGACGCGAAATTCGATTTCCAGTAATATCGGTCACCGACAGGAAGCGAATCATCCACCATGCTCTGCACGGCCGTGTATGGCATCGGCCCAATCAAGTCCGCAACCGGCGAGCCAAACTTTCGCAGCGGTTCGAGCACACGTTCTCCTTCCGCGATATCACCCGCCCATACTGCAATCACGCCCACGATTGGCAGTCCTTCCGGCGAGTTCAGAAAGGCCACGGTTGTATTAAGTTCATCCGGAGACCCGTGCACAAACTCGCGATGGAACGCAATCAGCTCAGCAGCTCGATCGCGCGGATACAGCAGCATGCCCGCGAGCACCTGGCCCAGCGGATGCACTCGGTAGCGGAATGACGTCACCACACCGAAGTTCGCACCGGCACCGCGCATGCCCCAGAAAAGGTCTGCGTTCTGTTCCTCGCTCGCCGTCAGCATCTCGCCGTCTGCCGTCACGACATCGACCGAGAGCAGATTGTCGCACGCAACACCATGTTTGCCCATCAGGTAACCAAGACCACCGCCGAGTGTCAGCCCTGCAATACCCGTGTGCGACACCTGACCGCCGGTGGTAGCAAGACCATGCGCCTGTGTTGCCGCGTCAAACTCGCCCCAGAGCACGCCCGGCTCCGCGACAGCCTCCCGCGACACCGGATCGACAGCCACCTGTTTCAGGGGCGAGAGATCGATCATCAAACCGCCGTCGCACACAGCCGTGCCCGCCACACTGTGACCGCCCCCGCGAATACTTAACGGCAATCCTTCCGATCGTGCCAGTTTGACCGCCGTGCGAACGTCATCTGCCGTCGAGCACCTCACGATCAGCGCCGGCCGCCGGTCGATCATGCCGTTCCAGATCCGCCGGGCATCATCGTAACCGTCATCCGGGCTCGTCAGCAGTCGGCCGCTGAATCGTGATCTCCATGAACTCGCAATCGTTGCTATAGCAGGCTGTGGCATAGGTTGTTCGGGAAGAGTCTCGTGATTATGACACAGGCTCTGAAGGCCTTGACGCGAACGAGGCGAACTCGATACTGTATCCGCTACCGGAGGGCAGCCTTGCTTCATAGAAACCGTCTGACCACAATTCTGCTTTTGACCTCAACGTGCAGCCTCGCGCAGGAATACCGCGGAACGATAACCGGTACAGCGACAGACCCGCAGGGCGCCGCAGTACCGAACGTCGCTCTCCAGCTCACAAACGCAGGCACCTCGTCCACCTTCAACGTCACTACAGGGCAGACAGGTGTATACACCTTCAGTCTTCTCGAGCCAGGCAGATACCAGCTGCGTGCAGACGCTCCCGGTTTCAAGCCTGTAGTCGTGTCCGACATCGACGTACACACCGCCGACAAGGTCGGAGTCAATCTCCACCTCGAAGTCGGCGATGTAACCCAGGCGGTGCAGGTCACCGCCGAAGCCCCGCTCCTGAACACCCAGTCCGCCGACGCCGGCACGGTCATCGACAACTCGCGCATCGACGAACTTCCCATGCTGGGCCGTTCGCCGTACATCCTCGCGCGCATCTCACCCGGAGTGCTGGTCGCCGGTCAGGTGAACGAAACCAAGCCCTACGATGTCGCCGGCCAGAGTTTCGTATCCGTCGGCGGAGGTCGACGCTACAACACCGAGTTCCAGATCAACGGTATGCCAAACGTCCTGCCGGTCGGCTATTTCAGCGGCCGCGTAGCATACACGCCGCCGGCCGATGCCACGCAGGAATTCCAGGTGATCACCAACCCCTTCGACTCGCAGTACGGCAGCTCCGGCAACGGCATCATCAGCGTCACCACCAAATCGGGCAGCAATGCGTTCCACGGCTCGGCCTATGAGTTCTTCCAGAACGACCAGCTGAACGCCACCAACTTCTTCGTCAACGCCGCCGGAGGGACGAAACCTCCCCGCCGCTACAACCAGTTCGGCGGCAGCATCGGTGGACCAGTCTGGATACCCAAAGTCGTCAATGGCAAAAACAAGCTGTTCTTCTTCTTCGCCTATGAAGGCATTCGCAACTCCGCACCCAACGCCGCGTTTGCGACCGTGCCCACCGAAAAGATGCGCAGCGGTGACTTCTCAGAACTCTTGACACGCAACCAGCCCGTCAGCATCTACAACCCGTTCGCGGTCAGCAACGGCCAGCGTCCCGCCTTCTCCAATAACCAGATTCCGGCGAATCTCATCAGCCCCGTCGCGAAATCCATACTCGGCTACATCCCGCTGCCCAATGTGCCCGGTGCAGGACTCGAAAACAACTACTTCTCCTCGACCGGTACCTACGATGTCTACAACAACTACATCGGACGGCTCGACTACTTCATGAGTGAGAAGCACCGCATGTTTTTCAACATGGGTGAGTACGTCACAAACAACCGGGTCGCGGACCTGTTCGGGACTCTCGCCACCGGCGGAACAACCCAGGGTCCCAAGCAAATCATCAACTTCAATGACACGTACTCGTGGTCGCCATCGCTGCTGATGGACTTGCGCCTTGGTTATTCGGGATACGCGGGCGACACGGTCCCCAAAGCAACCGGTCTCGATGTCACGAAGCTCGGATTCCCCGCTTCATTTACGCAGGGGACGGCCGAAGGCACGTTTCCCCGATTCGAGTTCACCAACTTCACCGGACTCGGCGTCGGCGGCAACGCCATCACGCACAGTTTCGAGCATGCTCACACTTACTTCCTCTCGCTGTCCTTCAGTAAGATCGCGGGCTCGCACAATTTCCGGTTCGGCTTCGAAGCCCGGGAGAAGCAGGACTACTCCCTCAGCTACGGCAATTCGAGCGGGTCTATTCCTCTTCAATGGCCAGTACACCACGCAAAGCCTCACCGGCGGTCCCGGCTTCGGCAACGACCTCGCGCAGTTTATGCTCGGACTCTCCAACGGCAATACCACTGCGGGTGCAAACACCGGCACCGTCGATCTCAACGCACCTGCCGGAATGCGAGGCCGCTACTATGCCTGGTTCATCCAGGACGACTGGAAGGTCACTCCGAACCTGACCTTGAATCTCGGGCTGCGATACGACCTGGAGAGCCCAACGTATGAGATGCACAATCGCGTTGTCGCCGGCTGGCTCTGGGACAGTCAAATCCCATCGAAGCCGCCGCGCAGGCGAACTACGCGCAGAGCCCCGGACCCAGCATTGCCGCCATCACAGTTCCGGGTTCCCGGAGGCCTCCTGTTCGCCGGAGTCAACGGCGTGCCCGACGGCATCTGGGATTGGAATTACGGCAACGTCATGCCTCGCCTCGGCCTCGCATGGAATCCGAACTTCGCCGGTCGCAAACTCAACTTCCGCGCCGGCTGGGGTCTGACCTACTACAGCCTGTCACCTTCAGGAACTGGCACCTGGCAGTACGGATTCTCGCAGAGCACGCAATTCGTTCCCACCGCCGACAACGGTGCGACCTTCATCTCGACCCTCAGCAATCCGTTCCCGAACGGGATCACACAGCCCGTCGGCAGCTCCCTCGGACCTCTGACGAATCTCGGCACCAATAGCGACGCCATCACACGCAAACAGCTCCAGCCGTACAACAACCACTACATGGCTTCCGTCCAGTACCAGATCACGCGCAACGATGTGCTCGAAGCAAACTACAACGGTTCACAGGTAGTGCACACTCCGGGGACCAACTACCCCATCAACTACCTTCCGGCGCAGTTCATGGGAACCTCGTACACCCGCGACAACAACGCCATCAATTACCTGACAGCGACCGTGCCGAATCCTTTCTTCGGAATCATTCCGGCGAACAGCCCTCTGGGGCAGCGAACCATCACACGGGGACAACTGCTGCTGCCGTACCCTGAATTTCAGACCGTCCTTCGACGCGGCGATAACTCGGGCAGCATCACCAACCAGGAAGTCTACTTCTCATGGCAGCACCGCATGAGCCATGGCTTCACCGTCCTGACCAACTACCTCATCGCGAAACAGATGTGGGCCCGAGACAAGAAGAACCCGCAGGACACGCAATTCGAACGCCGCATCGGTCCGGAAGACAGACCGCAGCAGTTCACGCTGGCAGCCAGCTACGATCTTCCGTTTGGCCGAGGCCGGACTTTTGGATCCGGCATGAATCGCGTCATTGATGGATTCGTCGGCGGATGGCAGGTCAGCGGAATCTATACCGCAGCACCCGGACTGGCCCTGAGCTGGGGCGCTGTCGTCTTCACCGGCAATAACTGGAATGACATCGTGACCGTTCCCGGAGGCCAGACGATCGACCACTGGATCAACACCGCTGCTTTCGATACAAAGGCTGCGGATCAGCCCAACACGGCCTACCAGTATCGCTACTTCCCGACCACCGTCCCTGCCGCACGAGCTCCCGGAATCAACAACCTCGACCTGTCACTGAGCAAAAAGGTGAAGTTCACCGAAGCAGTCCAGCTGCAAATTCGCGCCGATGCGTTCGACGCCCTGAACCATCCCAACTGGGGCTCGCCGAACCTGTCGCCGACCAGCAGCGCCTTCGGCAAAATCACCTCGCAGGCCAACCTGCCGCGGACGATGCAGCTCGGCATGCGCCTGACGTTCTGATGGCCACGTAACGCGTGGCCAGGTAACAGGATCGTCGGTCGCTACAGCACTTCAAGAATCAGACACTTCAGATAGAGTGTCTCGGGCACGGTCAGGAGCACCGGGTGGTCCGCGGCCTGAATCCTCCGCTCCAGCACCCGGAGCGTCTTTCCGGCATCAAGAGCGGCAGCCGCCACCGTCTCCAGCAGCATGCTCTCACTGAAGTGAAAGGAGCAGGAGCATGTCACCAGAATGCCGCCCTTGCTCAGCAGCCGGAGTGCGCGGTAATTGATATCGCGATATCCCCGGATCGCCCCCTCAACCGCTCCACGAGACTTGGCGAACGCCGGAGGGTCGAGCACAACCGTCCCGAACTTCCGTCCGCTCTGCGCATACGACGACAGAACATCGAAAACATCGGCCTCGCGCCAGTAGATGTTCGCGATTCCGTTTGCCTCAGCATTCGCCCTCGCAGCAGCCAGCGCCGTCTCTGAGCTGTCCACCGCTTCCACCGACTCGCACTTCGACGCCAGATGCAGCGCAAAGCCTCCGGTCGAAGTGAAGCAGTCAAGAGCAGGACCATGCGCCCAGCGCGCCGCCGCAAGATAGTTCTCGCGCTGGTCGAGATAGATTCCCGTCTTCTGGCCGCCCACTGGATCGACCAGCCACTCGAGTCCGTTCATCCGAATGCGAACGCCCCCCTCGGATGCCGCGCCATGCAGAACCGCAATCTCGCGCGGCAGCGATTCCCGCTCCCGAACTGCGGCATCGTTTCTCGCAATGATCGCTTCCGGATTCACCAGCGTCCGCAACGCAGCAACGATGTCCGGTGTCGCCTTATCCATTGCCTGCGTCAGCGCCTGGATCGTCAGATACCGGGAGTACTGATCGACAATCAGCCCCGGCAGACGATCGGCTTCACTGTGCACCAGCCGAAACGCATCCGAGTTCTCAACCACACGTAATCGAAACGCGATGGCATCCGCGATACGTCGAGAGTAGAACTCGGCCGAAATGTCCTGTTGTCCCGGCGACAACTGCCGAAGAGTAATTTGTGAGGTGGAACTGTAGTGAAACGTACCGAGAAGTTTCCCGGCCGGATCTACCGCTGTGACGGCATCCCCCGGGACAGCGTCCCCCCGGTCGACAACATCGCTGGCATAGATCCAGGGATGTCCCGAGTCGATCCGGCCGGCGGCTTTGCGATTGACGCGAACCCGCGCGAGCAAATCAGGCTCTGCCCCGCATCCGTTCGAGCGCCGCAATGCGCTCCTCGGTCGGCGGGTGGGTGGAGAAGAGCTTAAAGAGACCGCCGCCCGTAAACGGCTGAATGATGAACATGTGAGCCGTAGCCGGCGTCGCGTCCATCGGAATGCGGTGTGACCAGGATTCGAGGTTGCGCAATCCGCTGATCAGCCCGTCCGGAGTGCCGCAAACCTTTGCCGCTGTGGCGTCGGCCGCAAACTCCCGGGTCCGCGAGATCGCCATCTGAATCAGCGCGGCGGCGATCGGAGCCAGAATCATCATCAGCAGCCCGACCATCGGATTGCTCTCGCGATCCTCATCGTCGCGCGACCCTCCCCCAAGCGGAATGAACATGGCGAAACGAGCCAGCATCGTAATCGCACCGGCAACCGTCGCCGCGATCGAACTGGTCAGGATGTCGCGGTTGCGAACGTGACCCAGTTCATGGGCAATCACACCCTGCAGCTCCTCGTCGTTCATCAGTTCCAGCAGACCAATCGTAAAGGCTACTGACGAGTGGCTCGGGTTTCGGCCTGTCGCGAACGCGTTGGGTGACTGCTCGGGAATCACCCAGAGCCTCGGCATCGGCAGTCCCATCCGCTGGCACAACTGCTGGACGATCGGAGCCACTCGTTCGTAGACCCGCGGATTCTCCTCCGGCGTCACCGGCTGCGCGCCGTACATGGACAACGCGATCTTGTCCGAGAAGAAATAGCTGACTACATTCATCAGAATCGCGGCGCCGAAGCCGAACACCAGCCCCCGGCTCCCGCCGAAAATTTGACCCAGACCGAGCAGCAGTCCGGTCAGTCCGGCCAGCAGCAATGTCGTCTTGAGTCCGTTGGTAGTCACTCGATTCTCCTTTCGCGAAAAAGCGGAGCCGGGCGTTTTCGCCTGGAGCTCCGCTGCTCGTGTCTCGCTTATTTAGATGTAGCAGCCCGCGTGAGGATCTGCGCCGGAAAGCTTATTCGCTGACCTCGACACGAATTGTCCGCGGTTTCGCCACTTCTTTCTTCGGAAGTGTAATCGTCAGTACACCGTTCTTGTACTCCGCCCGGACCCGCTCCGTATCGACCGTGTTCGGCAGTGTGAACGAGCGCGCAAAGCTTCCATAGCTCCGCTCAATGCGGTGATAGCCCTTTCCGTTGACCTGTTCGAACTTGCGCTGGCCCTGAATGTTCAGATTGTTGTTCTCAAGGCGGATCTCTACGTCGCTCATCGTTATACCGGGCACATCCATGGTCAGAAGCAGGTCATTCTCGGTCTCGAGAATATCGACCGCCGGAGTCCACGGGCGTGCCGCCGGGTCGGTGAACAGACGGTTGACGGCGTCCTGAAAATGCCGCATGCCGGGCATTTCGTCGACATCGGTAAATGGCGCGAATTTTATATTGGCGATCATGGCTGTTTCTCTCCTGTCAGAGTTATCTGACTTCAAGTCCATGATAAAACTTTAGTGTCGCACTGTCAAGTACTCCCGACCGATCACGCCGCTCCAAACCTATGGACCCCAGCCGCCCCGCTGCACTAAGCTAATAACCAACAGGTGCCGTCTCTAACCACACCTCGCGACCCTCACCTTCACTCAGAGTCGGGCGACGAACCCAATGCCGAGTGGGTTGTGCTCTCCGCTGCCGCACCCGGCCATCCGGGCGAAAACATCGGTGTTTTTCTGGTCGACATCGAGTCGGGCCGGCCATGGCCGCGATTCCGGCGAGATCTCGACGAAGTCGCCCCGGAAGAGGCCGACATTCTGGAGTTGCTCGAAGAAGACCTCCGCCTGAAATCGGCAGAGCTGGGCGCAAGAGCGTGGATGGACTGGCTGGAAGAGCACGCCTCAAATTTCGTTCGTGTCAGCGAGCGCGAAGCCGCTCGGGTCGGCGACTTCGCCCAGCAGCTCACCTGGCTCTACCACCGCCACGTACGCCCGAAGGTACTGAAGTTCCGCACGCACCTTCCTGTTTATGGGCTGGAGGCCGCCGCGGGACGCTGGGGTCCGGAGCGAGACGTCAGCGAAGAACCGCAGGACTGGATCGAGGCGCCTCGCAATCTTCGCCGCCTCAGCGAGGACATGTTCGTCGCGCGCGTCCGGGGCGCTCGATGGAACCGCTGATTCCCGACGGAGCACTCTGTGTGTTTCGGGGCGGATCGGCGCTCGCCGGCAGCCGTCAGGGCAAGCGCGTCCTGGTTGTCAATTACGGCGAGCCCGGTGAGCAGCGATTTACCGTCAAGCGATACGAGAGCGTCAAGCGGCGCGTCGACGACGACCGCAGCGAACAGGTCCGCATCATTCTCCATCCGCTCAATCCGGAATTCCCCAGCTGGGAGATCGACTACGAGCCGATGGAAGCCGATTCCGGTCAGCGGGTCCGCGTCATCGGTGAGTTCGTAGCCGTTCTCGAAGACGAACTCTGACTGGCAACACGGGGCAGGTTCCTTAACCTTTGCTCACGGCTGGACCGTGATGGTCACGGGAGCTTTCGTTCGGAACGTCAGTACGCTCTCTGCGGGAATCTGCGCAGGGGCACCCTTTGTCGCAAGCGCCGTTCCAACGCCGGCACCCGCTCCAACACCGGCGCCGATGGCAGCGCCTGACCCTCCGCCTGCGATTGCTCCGATCGCAGCGCCAACGCCCGTCATAATTCCTCCGCGTACCATGTCCTTCTTCATCGAGCTTGGCGCCAGTGCTTCATGGCTGCCCGTCTCGACGCGGATAGGACCGTGCGTGCCTCGGATCGACCGCAGCGCCACGCTGATCGAAGCCTTGCCTTTAACTCTTCCACCCGGATCGCTCTGGACCACGACGCCGGAAACGTCCGCGCCGGACCGGGCGAGGACAACGCCGTCGACCGTTAGCGGCCTGGTCAGCGATGCGGCAAAGGTCTCGCCGCTGGTCGCGGTCTTGGTCGAAATCGCCGTTGTCGTGCGAATCGAAATCGGGGTTCCCGCCGGAATCACATACTCTTTCGGCTTGGGCGGAGGCGGCGGTGGCTCTGGCGCGCGCGGAGCACTGTTCGCACCCGTGTTGGCGGCCGTCGCCGGCGCCTGTTCTCCAGCTGGCGTCAGCGGGTGATCGGCGCTGGCTGTCGCGGGAGCCGATCCGGCTGGAACCGGAGTTCCTGTTGCCGCCGGAGCCGGTTCGCCTTTCGAATGGGCCAGCTGCTTTTTTAAGTCGGCAAGCTGCTTCTCGAGGTCGGCCACCTTCTGCTCGGTTCCGGCCTGCGCCTTCGCCTGCTGCAATTGCTGCTCGGTGTCACCGACCTTCTTCTCGGTTTCGCTGACATCGGCCGGTTTGTTCCCTCCGCACCCGCTCAACAACAAGGCAACCACCATCAGACCTGCTGCATGTTTATAGCTCATATATCCCTCCTGCCCGGCACCCCAGCCGATCCAGATCCCAGATGCAGGTTACCGCACCGGCGCACCCGAAACGTCTATACCCCTGCCGGTGTCCACAGCGTCGTAATCGAAAGCTTCGCTCCGCGCACTGGATCCTGATGCGGAAATGGCAACGTCCGGATTCGCTCAAGCGTGCGCGCATCCGCCGCTGTGCGGCAGATGTCCCATGACTGGCCCCGCGGATATCCGCCCACCACGGCATAATCCGAACTTGCATCGAGCCGGCAGTGGCCCGTTCCCGCCGGCAGCACCGCGACATCGCCGGCCCGCAGCGTTACCTCGCGACCGCCTTCGCCGCCGAGCATCACCCTGCACCAGCCCTGAGCAAACCCAAGCACCTCATGCGCAGTCGAGTGGTAGTGATGATACGAATACACGCCGTTGCGCCACTGCGCCGGCCACCCATTGCGCTCGAACAACTGCTCAAACTGCGAAGCCGCATCGCCGGTCGTGATCACCGAACGATACACCAGAACCGGCAGCCGCTCGTGGTTCGGAATCGGACCGTTCGGACGAAGCAGAAAGTGCTCCGGCGCAGCGGAATCGCCGTGGGCAACCTCAGTCATCATCAGAGCCACTGACGCAAATGTCAGCCACTCCAGCCAGCTTCGGCGGCCGCTCGTTCCACGTTCGCTCAATCAGGCCTCCTGACCGCCATAATACGATCGCATGATACGATCCCCCTGAAGTGATTCGACGAGCCTTTCTCTCATTACTGCTTCTTTCCGCGGCAACCGTTTCTGCACAGACCAAAATCGCACCGGAGCGGCTTGGCCGTATCGACGCGTTCCTCGACCGCTACGTTCACGAGAACCGAGTCCCCGGCATCGTCGCGCTGGTGCTTCAGGACGGCAAGCCGGTGTACGAACACGCGGTCGGCTGGACCGACAAAGAAGCCGGGCGCCGCATGACCCCCGACACCATCTTCCGCATCGCGTCGCAGACCGAAAGCCATCACCAGCACCGCGGTGCTGGTCGCTGGTCGAGGAAGGCAAGATCGGCCTGACACGAGCCGGTCGGGCGACTTCATCCCGACATTCGCCAAGACCACCGTCGCGATGGATCCGACCGGGCAATGACATCGTTCCCGCCAAACGCGCCATCACCATTCAGGACCTGCTGACGCACACCGCCGGCATCTCCTACGGAACCGACACGGCAGTCGCCGCCTCGTACGAAGCGAAAGGACTCGGTCCCGCCGCCGGCAACGGCTGGTACACCGCCGATAAAGACGAGCCCATCTGCGACACCATGGAGCGCCTCGGCACGCTGCCCTTTGTCTCGCAGCCCGGCGAGGCGTACGTCTACGGCTACAACACCGACATCCTCGGCTGCGTCGTCGAGAAGGCTTCCGGCATGCCGCTCGATCGAGTTCATCGCGCACACGCATCACCGGGCCGCTCGGCTTGAAGGACACGCGCTTCTACATTCCGCCCGCCGAGCGCGACCGGCTCGCCGCGGTCTATGCCAGCGGCGGCCGACGGCAAGCTTCGTGCGCGCCCCCGAAGGTTCCAAAGGCCAGGGACACTACGTCGACGGTCCGCGCAAGAGCTTCGCCGGCGGCGCCGGGCTCACTTCCACCGCGCACGACTACGCGCGCTTTCTCGAGATGATTCGCAATGGCGGCGCGCTCGACGGCGTTCGCATTCTCGTCCCCCCGCACCGTGGAGCTGATGACACGAACCAGTCCGGCACACTGCACTCCACTACCGGCCTTGGCTTCGGACTACGGGTTTGAAACCGTCGATCGATACGGCGCGAGCGGTATGGCGGGCGTCGGCGCGTTCGGCTGGGGCGGCGCTTATGGCACCACTTACCAGGTGGATCCGGCAAAGCCGGACTCGTCGTCGTCCTGATGATCCAGCTGATGCCGAACGCCACCGACATTCAGCCGAAGTTCCTCAACACGGTCTATCAGGCCCTGGAATAAAACTACTTTCGCATCACCGAAAGAAACGAAGCGAACGGCCCGGTGTCATTCTGATATCGCCGGGCCATCGTTCGCCCGATCTGGACCAGGTGCGCCATATCGTGCGCCGTCCATGTGGCCAGCAGGTTCCGCAGTGTCACCGGACCAAGCGTGGGATGAGTGCCTGTCTTCTCGAAATCCGAAGGCGACAACTGCAGCCCATGTAGCTTCTCGAGATTCTCCGCGCGCAAAGCTCGAAACTCATCGAGTAACTCCGGCAGCGGACGAGGATTCCGCAACTGGGCCTCACGATCCACCGGATCGAACGGACGGTTCGGTCCGTGCTCCAGAATCACGTTCAGCCGCGACATCCAGTCCGTGCGTTCAAGATACGCCAGATGACCCACAACGTCCCGCGGGCTCCACGTGCCCGGGCCGTCCGTTGCCAGCAGCCACGCATCCGGCAGGTCTCGCAGCAGCGCATCGACAACCGCGGGTGTGCGCGCAAGCAGCGCCACGGATTCTTCAAGGAAAGCCTCCGCCATATCGCCCATAGTAGAACGCCCACTATAATTCGAAGGTGAATTTCCCGAGCGTCAGCCGGGCCGTAGCCCTTCTCACAGCCGCCGCAGCCTGCTTCGCTGACGCGCAGTCAGCGCCTGGGGGGAAGAAGCCCGTCACGCTGGAAGCGCTCGCACAAAGGCCACCGGGCCCAGTTACCGGGATCGTGTGGAGACCGGACGGGAAAGCGTTCGTCTACAACGAGCGCGGTGCGGTGAAGCTGTTCGACATCAGCGCCCGAACCTCGCGCGAATTGTTCCGGCTCGATTCGCTCACGGTTCTCACACCCGCCGAAAGCGCACCGCCCGCGACGGCCACGACAGCTCGCCCATTTGGCTGGGTCAATCGCGGCGTGACCGAGAAGCCGATTCAGTGGACGCCCGATGGACGATCCCTGGTTGTACAGACGGAATCCGATCTGTTCCTTTATCGGATGTCGGGCTCTGTTGGTGGGTTCGTTTCGCTGACGCACAGCCCCGGCGTACCCGAAAGCGATCCGCAACTCTCCCCGGATGGCAAACGGCTCGCCTTCCGGCGTGCCCACGATCTCTACGTCCTCGATCTCGACAGCGGACACGAGACCCGCCTGACGTCGAGCGGAACCGACACGCTGCTCAATGGCGAACTCGACTGGGTGTACCCCGAAGAGATCGGTCTCGGTACGGCTTACTGGTGGTCGCCTGACTCGAAGCAGATCGCGTATCTGCAGTTCGACATCAGCCGCGAACTCTTGTACCCCCACGCCGACCTCCTGCTCCCGGCAGGAGCTTTGGCCGAACCGCAGCGTTATCCCACCGCCGGTTCTCCGAATGCGACCATTCGACTCGGTGTATTGCCTGCGACCGGAGGCACAACCCACTGGCTCAGCATCGGCGATACCGAGTGGCGCTATGTCATCGCGCGCGTTCAGTGGCGCCGTGACAGCCGGAATCTTCTCGTCCAGCGGCTCAACCGGATTCAGAACGAGCTCGAACTCATTCGCTTCGATACCAGCACCGGGGACAACTCCCGAATTCTTCGGGAAACGGATCCTTATTGGGTGAATGTTGTCGACGAACTTCACATGCTGCCCGACGGGCATCATGCGATTTGGTCGAGCGAAAAAGACGGCGGCTTCCGTCACCTGTACTCCATCAGTCTCGATGACGGCAAGGCGGTCCAGCTGACCTCGGGTCAGTGGGAGGTCCGGCATATCGCCGGAGTCGACGAGAAGGCTGGCGTTGTGTACTACATGTCAGGCGAAGTCAGCCCTCTCGAGTCGCAGCTTTATGCCGTGGGCACAGACGGAACGCGGAAGAAACGCATCACGACCGAACCGGGCATGCATATGGTGTCGATGTCGCCGGACGCACGCCATTATGTGGACACATCGTCCGCTCTTGACCGCCCGTGGACACAGACACTTCGCCGAACCGCCGCCGGCGAATCTGTTGCCGTGCTTGCCAAAGCCGATCCGAAACAGACGGAAGAGTACGACATCCTTCGGACGGATATTGTTCGGATGAAAGCGGCTGACAATACCACCGAACTCTATGCACGCATCATACGGCCGCCTGGCTTTGACGCTGGCAAAAAGTATCCGGCCATTGTCCGCGTCTATGGCGGTCCCCACGCCCAGACCGTGGTCAATGCATGGTCCGGGGTTTCCATCGACCAGGTGCTCGCACACCGCGGATTCGTTATCTTTCAGGTCGACAACCGCGGCAGTTCCGGTCGCGGTCATCATTTCGAGAGCGCTGTCTTCCGAAAGCTCGGTGTAGTCGAGACCGAAGATCAGAAGGCCGCCGTTCGCCAGTTGATCGCGATGGGCTTTGTCGATCCCGCGCGCATCGGTGTCACCGGCTGGAGCTACGGAGGCTTCATGACGCTGAATGCCATGCTGCGCGCCTCCGACGTGTTCCGCGCCGGAATCGCAGGCGCACCCGTAACCAACATGCATAACTACGACACCATCTACACCGAGCGGTACATGGGTTTGCCGTCAGAGAACAAAGAGGGCTACGAAACGACGAACATGGTCGCGCTCGCGAGAAACCTGAAGGGCCGTCTCATGCTGATGTGCAACATCGAAGACGACAACGTCCTGTTCCGCAACACGCTGCAGATGACGAACGCTCTTGAGATGGCGGGTAAAACATTCGACTTCATGTTGTATCCGCAGAAGACGCATGGCGTCACGGGACCTCTCTCACGACAGCTGAACGCCACGGTGCTGGAGTTCTTCGAAAGGGAACTTAAGCCCGGAACTAGTCACTGAATTTAACGAGCGCGGACCGGACACCTTGCGGACAACACGGAAGATCTCACGGTCTGCGACGCCGAACAGCCCAACGTCGAGAGGAGCGAGGGGGATTAGGTTGCTCATGTTTTGACCTGTTCTGCTATGGCACGAAGTGCCTCCACATGGCGCAGGAATGCGGCCCGGCCGACCCTCGTCAGACCAAAGCGCGTCTGCGGGCGGCGGCCGACGAAGCGCTTCTCCTCCCGAATGTAACCGGCCTCGACCAGCTTGACGAGGTGCGTGCCGAGATTTCCGTTCGTTGCCTCGATTGAGCTTTGGAGCGCGCTGAAGGTGATCCAGTCAGCGTTGACCAGCTCCGCCACGACCGCCAGACGCACGCGGGAAAGGAATAGCTCGTCGATCATAATCGCTGCCGCACACCCAGCACGGTTCCCGGAATAACTAACCCGCCGAACATTCCAGCCGCGAGAATCGCGAAAAAGTATTCTGGCGAGAAGCAGGCTGCAATTGCCGAACTCACCAGAATCGCGCCGCCTGTGAGCGTCGTTCGGCTGCCCTCAAAGCCCAGGATCAGGAATGCCGTGCCGAGTCCGGTGTTCACGAACAGCGAAGCAGCTCGGTCGTCAAGCGCCCGTGTCGCCATGGAGACCGCTGTTACAGCCAACAGAACGCCGATAGTGATGCCGAGCACGATCGAAGCCTGCCGGTCCGTCAGCGTCCAGGGACCCTCCGTTCGAATCCGTCGTCCTTCGCGAATCGACAGGACCAGCGCTATAACCATAGGTGCGATTGCGTAGGGCACGTCCGCCGAGTGCTTCCATCCGGACGCGATGAGTTGTTTCTCCAGAAGTACAAGAAATCCGAAGGTTCCCCATGCCACGTACATGACCCAGTTGTCGTGGAGCGTTCGGTCGGCTCTGGTGATGATGCGGTCGACCATTTCGAGATCCTGCCGGGCTCTTGCTGCGTCCATTGTTCCTCCTCAGAGTAGTCTGAAAAACAGAGTACTCTGAGAATAGAGAGACGTCAACGATTTTCTTCCGTCCGTTAGACCTCCCTGACTGTGCGGAGTCCAACTCAGTCCGGACCGGGATCTCCAGCCTGGTTTATGCCATTTGGTCGTTCTTTTTCCTGAGACTTCAATGCGACACGTAACCCTCGGGAGTCACTTGATGTCATTCTGAGTTTGAGACCGGATCTCTCCGGCAGGTAGTTAAGCAATCTTCGAATGGGAACTTAAGCCCGAAACAAGACACTGAGTTCAACGAGGCGGCGCTCCAGGTCACTGGGGCTCGAGGGTCATATCGCGGTCAAACACCACGTCGAGGGATGTGCCTCGCCTTAGTTCGAGTTCCCGTCCTCGCGTGAGAAGTGCGGTCGCGACTCCCACTCCGGTTCCGATTCCGGCACCGATACCTGCGCCTTCCCAACCATGGTCGGCGAGGCCGCCGATGGCCGCTCCTGAACCTGCGGTGACCGCGATCCGCCGAACATCCTGCCCGGCAGTCGACCCAACCTCGATCTCGCCTTCCTTGTCTTTGACTCGCTCAGCTCCCGGGCCAGGATCAACAGAGCTGAGCTTAGGTGTAAACTTGACCACCCGGCCGTTGGGGAACGTTAATGTCTCAAGACGTATCGCCAGCTCCGCGCGACCGGAGACGCGACCACTGCGCTTTACTTTTCCAACGACTCCCTGAACGTAGCTGCCCGTCGGTACGAGGATCCGGCCTTTGCCGGCGATCGGACTTGCTGTCCTGAAGTACACGTAATCGCCGTCACCAGCAGTCCTTGTGCTGATCGAGTTCTCCATCCTGAGAAGGACGTGCGCACCCTTTGGAATTTCGCTCGCCTGCGCGGCTACAGTCCGGACGCATGCAAGAAACAAAGCGATCGAGACGAATGTTCGCATCAATCACGCTCCTCCCCGGGTCGTCTGGAAACTGCGACGTGCGGTCCGGCGCCTTCGAGTACAGGATTGCGTGTAAAAGCATCCTTTGCAAAGACAGGCTGGCAACGGCAACGTGCCTGTTATCGGCCTTCAGTTGACGTGCCGCAGCACCGGCTCAGGAGCCGCAGTACCGGAGGAGTCAATCAGATACCCAAGCCGCGCCCGAAGCTCTTCGCGACTAATCTGCCCAAGCACCCGTGACACAATCCTGCCCTTGGCATCGAGGAATGCCGTCGCCGGAAGCGCCTCCCCGAGCTTCAGGTCCTGCAGGTCCATCGTGCTTCCTCCCGTCCATATCGTGAACGGGATCTTGAACTCTTCCACAAACGCAGGTATCTTAGGCCGAGTTTGTTTATCGTCTAGAGACACAGCCAGAAATACGACGCCTTTTCCGCTGAATTCTTTCTCCGCTTCGGTGAACAGAGGCATCTCGGCACGGCACGGAACACACCAGGTTGCCCAGAAGTTGAGCACAACCGGCTTCCCGCGAAGATCGCTGAGATGCACTGTTTTGCCGGTCATGTCCTTGAATGGCAGATTTACCGGACGGCTGTCGGCAGCAAGTGCCGCAGCGCAAAAAACAACCGCCAAAGCAGGCAGCAAACGAGCAATCAGCATTGGACGCATCCTAACATTCGTCGTGGTTCTGATGCCCTAATACATCGAAGTTATTGCCTGTTTATATGCATAAACCATATACTCGCTTCAATCGTTCCGGGGAACCCTGATCTTGTTCTGTCTCCAAAGTCCACGACGTGTGCTGCTGACCGTCCTTCTGATTGCTGCAGCGCAGCGCAGCTATGGCCAGGGTTGAGTGGCCGCAAGGCAGGGCGCGCCCGTGCTTGGCGCGCTATGTAGTGGTGAGCCGCAAAACCCCGAAGTATCGGGACGGCTGGCCCGCGTCTTTTCGGGCGCATCTGCTCCAGGCAAGTGGACTGTCAGCTTCGGCTACCGCTGGCAGGACTCATTTCGTCACTTCGTCGGTGATGTCGAGCAGCCTCAGCGCGTTGAGCAGAACACGCAACAGGAAAACAAAATTCACCTGTTCGATGTAGCCCTCAGCTATCAGCTTTCGCGGCGATGGAGTCTCAATATGAGCGCTCCGTTCATGGACGCCGACCGCATCAACCACCGCACCAGCGGCGTGACGCACAGCGCCGGACTAGGCGACATGACCTTTGGCGCGAAGTTCTGGATCTGGCGTCCTCCCACCGAATCGCACGCCAATATTCAGGTGGGCTTTTCCGTGAAGGTCCCGACGGGTCAGCCGGACGTGACGAGCCTTATCACCGGCACAGCGACTCCGTCCACCACTCCGACAACGGTTGACCAGTCAATTCAGCTGGGAGATTCGGGAACCGGTGTCGCCATAGATTACCTCGCCTACAAAAACCTGCCCTACCGCTTTACTCTCTTCTCGACCGGCGTTTATCTCCTCAACCCGAAAAACACCTACACCCCGACGACGCCGGCAGCGCGCACGCTCTCGGTTCCCGATCAGTATCTGTTCCGGGGTGGGGTTGGCTACGCCGTCCCGAGGCTTCGGGGCATCGCGATCAGCATTGCCGGCAGAGATGAAGGGGTTCCGGCGCGCGATCTGATCGGCCGGGAAGACGGCTTCCGTCGCCCTGGTTATGGGGTCTCGGTCGAGCCTGGGCTCGAGTTCGCGCGCGGCCGGAGCCTCTTCTCATTCAGCTATGCGATCGCGGTCCGTCGTGACCGGACACGCAGTGTTCAGGATGTCGCGGCGGGAACTCACGGCGACGCAGCATTCGCCGATGGTGTGCTGCTCTTCGGCCTTTCGCGAACCTTCTGAACGCCTACAGCAGGTGCCCCATCTTCTCTTTCTTCGTCCGAAGATAATCTTCGGTCGTAGCCTGAGGAGGCACAATCGCCGGGACGCGTTCGACGACGCGGACGCCTGCTTTCTCCAAAGCAGCGATCTTCTCGGGGTTGTTCGACATCAGCCGCACTTCGGTGATGCCGAAGTGTTGCAGAATCGCGCCGGGAAGTTCGTAGTTCCGGAGGTCGGGTTCGAACCCCAGCTGAACGTTGGCCTCAATCGTGTCCGCGCCTTCGTCCTGGAGCTCATACGCACGAAGCTTGTTCATCAGCCCGATGCCTCGGCCTTCCTGGTGCTCGTAGATCACCATCCCGCGGCCTTCTTCTCCGATCGCATATAAAGCAAGCTCGAGCTGAGCACGGCAATCGCACCGGAGGCTGTGAAATACGTCACCGGTCAGGCACTGCGAGTGGATCCGAAGGAGCACAGGCATGGGCGAGCGCACGTCGCCCAGCGTCAGCACGACCGCTTCTTCCACGCCCGCAGGGGCAGAATGTCCTTCAAAACCGTAGATCCGGAAATGGCCAAAACGGCTGGGGAAGTCGGCTTCGGCCACCTTCACCAGCTCGAGACCACCGACGGCTGAACTGGAAATCATTACAGAGAAGTTAGTTGCAACTCCTTTCATTATAATGAGTCAGGGTTTGGTGCCGGACGGAGACGCAGGGCATCGCCGCTATCGCTGCTGCCGATGATTGAACAACAGCTTGTCATTCCACTGGTCAAGCTTGCTGTGGCCGCGTCGCTCGCCAGTATTCTTGTACGCGTGGAAGCGCTCCGTCGTGCGCTCCTGCGGGATGAGCGAACGCTGGGCCAGCGCGTTCAGCTCGCGATCGGGTTCTCAGCCATCTTCGGTGCCGGAGTCGGAACCAGAATCGTCACCGGGGCATATCAGGCAGTCGATCTCGGCCTCGAAGGTAGTCTTCTTTCAGGCATGCTGGGCGGATATGTAACCGGCCTCATCTCCGGAATTCTCATCTCGCTTCCCGCGACCTTCCATCATGAATATCTTTCGATGCCGCTGTTCGCCGGCGTCGGCGTTCTCGGAGGACTTGTCCGTGACCTCGCGCCTGAGCCCGAAGAGATCTGGCAGTTTTCCCGCTCCTTGACCGCGTTGTGGGCAGAGGCATTGATCTTCGGGTACGGGCATTCAACCTGATGTTTCTTGCGGCGATCCTGCTGGCGGAAGGTCTCCGATGGATCGGGCTGCTGCTGTATGAACGAGGCACCTTCGCGCTCTACAACCCCCGAACCGCGACCGACGGCGCGCTGATCGCGAACTTCGTCACGACGCTGTTTGCCGTGATCCTGCCGCTCAAGATCTGGAACAACACCCGTACGGAAGAGAAGCTCCGGTCCCAGCAGCACCTCCTCAATGAAGCGCGGCTCGCCGCGCTCATGCGTCAGATCAATCCGCACTTTCTTTTCAACACCCTGAACTCGATATCCAGCCTCATCCGGACCGACCCCGAGCAGGCCCGCGGTGTCATTTACAAGCTGAGTAATATCCTCAGACGCCTGTTACGCAATCACGAAAACTTACATCCACTTCGCGAAGAGATGCAGTTCATGGATGACTACATTGGCATCGAACTCGTCCGCTTTGGCGATAAGCTGCAGTACCTTAAAGACATCGATCCTGCGACGCTGGATGTTCTTATTCCCAGCATGGTGCTGCAGCCGCTGGTCGAAAACAGCATCAAGCACGGTCTGAGCAGTAAGATCGAGGGCGGTCGGATTCGTGTCGAGAAGTCGTCTCGAAGACGGCCGGCTTCACTTATCGATCGAGGATGACGGAATTGGCATTCCCGAAGAAAGGCTTAATACACTGTTTGAGCTGGGCATCGGAATCAGCAACGTGAACGAACGTTTGAAAGTTTTGTTCGGCAATGAGTATCGAATGTGGATAGACAGCCGTGCAGGACACGGCACCCAAACTGAGATCGAAATACCGGAACTGAGGAGCCGGCTGGCTACAGCGGCTTCCTGATTGGAATAATGAATGCCCTTGACTCGTATTGAAGTACGAAGTTCCAACGGATCGGACAGCTACGCGACGCTTCCCAGAGGGACGCGCCAGGTATACGATTTGCTGTCCGGCGTCTACCCGCTGTCGACCTACTTCTTTCACTCGAAGGCTCACGAAGAAGCCATAGCGCTGTCGGGAATCCGCAACGGGATGCGGGTACTCGAGGTGGCCACCGGATCGGGCGAGATGTTCGGACGGCTGACTGACCTGAATCCCGACGGAATCACGGTAGGCCTCGATCTGTCACCCCGGATGGCGGCGCGGACGCAGCGGATCGCACGAGCGGAGTCCGCCTCGGTCAGCGCTCACTGCGGTGCCGTCGACGCGCGGATCATGCCGTTCCGCGATAACACGTTCGATGCCATCATGTGCTGCTACCTGCTGGAGCTGCTCTCCGGCGATGACATCGTGGTCACGCTCCAGGAGATATGGCGAGTCCTGCGGCCGCGCGCGAGCTTCACGCTGGTGCTGATCGGTCAGAACACCGGGTTCTTTAACCGAATGTACAAGCTCGGCGGAACGGTCGCGCCGGCATTCTGGGGCAGACAGGTGGAAGAACGAATTCCGGACATCATCGAGTCGCTCGATTTCCGGATCGTGAACCAAAAGCAGGTGCGCCAGGGTTTCTACCCGTCGAGAGTGCTGACCGCACGCAAGTAGTCGAGATCGCCAGGAATGCGTCGGTAAAAGCTGTCACCTGCCAGCAAGTTTTTCTTGCGTACGGAGCAGGCGAAATGAGAAAAGCCCTGATATTCTGGGCTTTTCGGGTTTGGCATGTGCTGTGCAATATAAGAAAGCGATTCGACTCGGGTCGCGGTGACCAACCCGAAAAACTACATTAGACCCGAACCTCTTATAACCCCTGAACCCTGCCTTAAGCCCTGCGCCCGGGCCCGGGTCGAATCAAACGGGTCACTCCTTCGGATTTCGTCTTCGTCCAAATAACAGGCCTGACCACGTTTTATCGACAGCACAGATTTTGTAATCGACCCATCCGTGTTCGATGCCCTATTCACGTAGACGCTGCTCGGAAACATCAGTCCTTACGCCCGATGACTTTTTGGGCCAGATCAGCCAGATGTTCCCCTTCGGCGAAACCGACTTCAGCGCGGCGCTGAAGCGAGCGGGCAGCTGCATCTCGCGTTCGACAAACGCCAGCACTCGGTCCGATGGTTGTCCTGCGCGTCGATATACCGACACGTCGTCAGGAATGCCGAGACATTCCGGATACTCATCAGGTGCGCCCAGCACCGTGACTACGCTGCCGGAAATGATGCCGAGCTTTTTCGCAACTGTCGCGGGTTCGTATCCAGAGAGTCGCGGCGGAACAATGACCGGGCCGCCACGCTGCTTCGACGCAGCAAGAAGGCCGGCAGCGATTCCCGGCCAGTCGGCAAAGATGGCATCCGGGATGCGAGTCCGGACCTTCTCTACCTTCTCGGGCACGCCGCCGGCAAAAACGATCGGAATGCTGCGGGTTGTCCTCCATTGGCGGAGTGCCGTGGCGACTTCCGCGCCGTGAGATGGCAGCCGCGAGAGGTCGATAACGTAGACGTCCGGATTGGCGGCACGCAGTTCCTTCAGACTCCCAGGTACGAGTTGTAGCAGTTCGGCTTCGTGGCCGAGTTCGCGAAGCGACCGAATGCGGTCTTCCGCCTCTTCCGGCCGCCAGTGGATCACCGCTATCCGCATTCCTGCACCTGTTTGTGCCGAAAACAGGTCACGACGTGATCGTTCACCATGCCTGTCGCCTGCATCAGTGCATAACAGATGGTGCTTCCGACGAACCGAAAATCCCGCTTGGTCAGAGCCTTGCTCATGGCATCCGATTCGAGGCTGCGAGCAGGCACGTCGGTGTGGCTCTGCCGCTCCGGCTGCATCGGCTTCCGGTTGGGGACAAACTGCCAAATCCAGCTGTCGAAGGAGCCATACTCCCGCTGCACTTCGAGAAAAGCGCGGGCATTTGTGATCGCGCTCATGATCTTGAGCCGGTTTCGAACGATGCCGTCGTCGTTCATCAGCGCCGTTACGCGCTTCTCATTGAATCGCGCCACAGCCGCCGGGTCGAAATCCGCGAACGCTTTTCGGTACGCGTCCCGTTTGCGCAAAATCGTGGTCCAGCTCAGACCTGCCTGGGCGCCCTCCAAAGTCAGCATTTCAAACCAGTGTCTGTCATCATGCACCGGCACACCCCACTCCTCGTCGTGATACACGATGTCCACGTCAGACTTCGCCCACGCGCAACGTTCTGCCATTGATGATCAGAATATACTGGTTGGCGAAGCTCCACGTTCCGAAGGAGGATTTGACCATGGATAGACGCGGATTCCTGCAAACGGGCGCAGCCGGACTCGCGCTGTCTCAGCTCGGCCGCACAGCTACTTACGACGACCAGAAAGTACGGCGTGTGGCGCTGATCGGCTCAGGCTGGTATGGCAAGTCCGACCTGCTGCGGCTGGTGCAGGTGTCGCCGATCGAAGTGGTTGGCCTCGTTGACGCGGACAAGAACATGGTGTCGGAAGCAGCCGAGCTGGTGTCGACGCGTCAGAAGTCGGGGAAGCGTCCCCCTACCTACAGCGACTATCACGAGATGCTTCGCAAGGAGAAGCCCGAGATCGTTCTGATCGCCACGCCGGATCACTGGCACGCGCTGGCCATGATCGATACCGTCAAGTCCGGTGCTGACGTGTACTGCCAGAAGCCAATCAGCGTAGACATCGTCGAAGGTCAGGCGATGCTGGCCGCCGCGCGCAAGTACAACCGCGTTGTGCAGGTCGGGACACAACGCCGAAGCACTCCGCACCTGGTGGAAGCCCGGAATAACTTCATCCAGGAAGGCAAGCTCGGGAAGATTGCAACAGTCGAGATCTGCTGCTACTACCACATGCGGGCGACGGAGAATCCGCCCGACACAACGCCTCCCGAGAACCTCGACTACGACTTATGGACCGGACCCGCACCGATGCGTCCGTACAACTCGCTGGTGCATCCTCGCCGCTGGCGCTCGTTCATGGAGTACGGCAACGGCATCATCGGTGATATGTGCATTCACATGCTCGACATGACGCGCTGGATGATGAATCTCGGCTGGCCTAAGAGCGTTGAGTCGACGGGTGGCATCTTAGTTGACAAGAACAGCAAGGCCAACATCAGCGACACTCAGGTGGCGACATATGACTTCGGTGATGTGAAAGTCATCTGGCAGCACCGGACATGGGGTGATGCGCCTGATCCGAAGTATCCCTGGGCTGCCACGTTTTACGGCGATAAAGGCACACTGAAGGCGGGCGTCATGGGATACGATTTCATTCCCGTCGGCGGCAAGGGCGCTGCCGTGCACAAAGACGTGACTTACGAGTTCGAACAGTATCCCGAAGACAAGACGGAAAAGGAACTCGAGAAGCACGTTGCGCCGGCGATCCGGCATCACATGATGGACTTCCTGACTGCTATCGACAAGCGAAGCAAACCGGTCGCCGATATCGAGCAGGGATTCATCTCGACTACCACCTGCATCATGGCGAATCTCTCATCGCAGCTCGGCGGCAGAACGCTGGTTTACGATCCTGTCAAAGGCCGCATCGTGAATGATGAGGCTGCGAACCGATTGCTTGCACGCTCCTACCGGAAGCCTTACGTGCATCCGGAACCGACGAAGGTTTAGCTACTACATCAGCGCTTCAATCAGGCGGGGACCGCGGGAACGGATCGCTTCGGCGAACTGCGCCCGCAACTCGCCTGCCGTATTTGCCCGCGTCGCTGCCACACCCAGCGCCTCGGACATCTTCACGAAATCGAGGTTCGGCCGGCCGATATCGATCATGTCGTTTGCAATCGCTCCGAAACCGTTTGCTCCCGTTCGCTGCATTTCGACATCGAGGATTCGGTAGCGCCGGTTGTTGAAGATTACGACCGTGACATCAAGCTGCTCACGCGCCATCGTCCAGAGTGACTGAAACGTGTACATCGCGCTGCCGTCCGCTTCGAGCACAACCACCTTGCGATCGGGGCAAGCTACTGCAGCGCCGACGCCCACCGGCAGACCCTGACCGATCGAGCCTCCCGTTACCGGAAGGCACTCGTGCGCGTCCGCACGGAGCAACTGACGCCCGACCGGCTCCGCCGAAGAGATCGCCTCATCGACTACGATCGCGTTCTCCGGCAGAAATTCTGCAACGATGCGCCCGATGAGATCCGGCGTGATCGGTTCGGCTGCAAACGCCTCGCTCCATGGCAGGGGAGTATCCGTCGAAAGCCGAGGGCGCGTGTTCCCGGCGCCGCTCAGTTCCACCAAAGCCTTGAGCGCGATGGCTCCGTCGTCCGGAACCGACGCGAGCACGTGCACCTGCGCGTCCGGCGGAGTGAGCAGACTGGGCGTGTTCGGATACCCGAAAAATGAGACCGGCTCGGCAGCTTCAACAAGCACCAGATGCTTCGTCCCGGCGAGCATCTCGATCGCAGGCTCCGGGAAGTAAGCGACCCGAGGCGGCTGAAATCGTCCCCGTCCCGACGAGAGCCGTGCGCCGTTGCGGTGCGCAAATACTCTGACGCCGAATCGCCCGGCCAGCTGTCCCGCCGCATACAGAGCATCGTCGAGCAGCGCGGTACCGCTCAGGACGAAAGATACTTCGGGTCCGAGATGAAGGAGCCCTGCGATGTCCTTCATCACCGTTGCCGCCGGTGCGCGCCGATCGACTTCCTGAGGCTGCTCGCCAGGCTTTCCGGCCTCGCTCCACGAGAAGTCGGCCGGAATGATCAGGTGTGCAATCTGCCCCGGCGGACGCCGTGCCGCAGCAATCGCCGCCGATGCCGCTTCGCCCAGCTGACAAGCGGACTGCGGCGTGATGATCTCGTTCGAGACGCCGGCGGCGAAGGTCTGAATGTCCGCGCTGAGGGGAGCGTCGTATTTCAGGTGTTGCGTCGAATGCTCGCCGACGACACTGACGATCGGGGATCGCGCCTTGCGCGCATTGTGGAAATTGGCGAGGCCATTCGCGAGGCCTGGTCCAAGATGCAACAGTGTAGCTGCTGGTTTCCGCAGCATGCGCGCGTACCCGTCGGCCGCACCCGAGCAGACGCCTTCGAAGAGACAAAGAACGCCTCGCATCCCGGGCACGCGGTCGAGTGCAGCGACAAACTGCATCTCGGAAGTCCCTGGGTTCATGAAGCACACATCCACGCCCCCCGACAGCAGCGTGCGCAACAACACCTCCGCTCCGTTCACGAGCCCACGATAGCAACGGCGACGTCGTGATATAACTCGGACGAAAATGGAACGTCGTAACTTCCTCCTGACTTCCGGCGCTGTCGCGGCGCAGTCTGCCTTCGGCCAGAGTTCGAATGACAAGGTCCCGACGGCTCTGATCGGAGTTGGCAACCGAGGCACTTATTTGCTGCGCGCGATCATGGCGCAGCCCGACGCCCGTGTCGCGGCGCTTTGCGATCTCAAGGCCGATCGGCTTGATAAGGCCGCGACTACGGCTGCCAAAGATAATCCGAAGACGCTTTCGGAGTGGCGCCGCGTGCTCGATATGAAGGATGTCGAAGCGGTGTACATTGCCACTCCGCCGTACCTGCATCCGGAGATGGCGATCGCGGCGCTGCGGGCAGGGAAGCATGTGTACTGCGAGAAACCGATCGGTATCACCCCTGAGCAGGTCCGGGCCGTGATGAAGGAGGCGCGTGCTTCCAAAAAAGTCTTTCAGGCGGGACAGCAACTGCGGTCGATGAAGGTCTATAAGAATGCCGTCGGCAAGATTCGGGACGGCGTTATCGGAGACGTGATATGGGTGAAAGCTCAGCGGCATGCTTCCGCCGACCTGCCCTACAACGGATCATCGGCGGAGTGGTACTACGACGTGAAGAAGTCGGGTGGATACCTTGTGGAACAGTCAGTCCACAATCTGGATCTTGCGAATTGGGCCGTGAACGCTCATCCGCTGCGCGCGAACGGACTCGGGACCATCGTGATGCATAAGAACGAACCTCCGGGCAGGTCGATCTTTGACTCGGGCAGCATCACCTTCGAGTATCCGAACGGCGTTCTGATGTCCTTCACGCAGATGGTCTTCCATCCGCGAACGATGCCCGCCAGAAATCAGATGCTGTATGTCTACGGGACGAAAGGAGCCGTGGATCTGATGGGCAACGACAGCGGGATCTTTATGTATCCGCTCGACCCGAACGGCAAACCGGTGGAACTGGTCGCGAAAGAACCGGATGACGAGCACGCGCATATCGCCGCGTTCTACCGCTGCGTTCGCCACGGCGACAAGTCACCGGCGGGCATCGACATCGGCGCGACCGCAGCATTAACTGCGATCCTCGGGCACGAAGCGATGTCCACCGGCAAGACGGTTGCGTGGAAGGACTTCGGAGTCGATCTTTAAGTATTCGGTTTTCAAAGAACTGTTCGGGAGTACATTAGTCGCATGGCGCTCGAGTTCACTACGTCCTACGTTCAGGACTCTCTAACCTTGTTCCGTTACTACAAGAAGTCTGCCGAACGCGCGATGGAACAAGTTACTGACGATCAGCTCTTCGCCGCACTCGACGATGAGTCGAACTCGATCGCGGTGATCGTGAAGCATATGGCCGGGAACATGCGTTCGCGTTGGACGGATTTTCTGACCAGCGACGGCGAGAAGCCCGATCGCAACCGCGACAGTGAATTCGTCGATCCTCCCCATACTCGGGAAGCTCTGCTTGACATTTGGGAGCAGGGCTGGAGTCTTGTGTTTCAGGCGCTGGAACCGCTATCGGATGATGACCTCGGCCGTACCGTCATGATTCGCGGCGAAGCCCATTCGGTGATGCAGGCCATCAATCGACAGGTCGCGCACTATGCCAACCACGTCGGTCAGATTGTGCTGCTCGCTAAGCACTTCGCTGGTGCGAAGTGGCAGTCACTGACGATTCCGAAGAACCGTTCCGGCGAGTTTAACCAAAAGGTTGCGGCCGGGCAAGCAAGCCAGCGTTAATGACGGTCCGTAAGTTTTCGCCGAGGCTGAGTGTCATATTGTTCGGCGCCTCCTTCGGTCTCGTTCAGAATTCTATAGCATTCCTGCAATTCCAGTTACAATAAACGGCTTATGAGGCCGGTCTTCTTTGCTGCACTCGCTGCGGGTGCGGTTCTTTTCGCGCAAGTACCTCCTGTGACGCCGGAACAACGGGCTGCCGAGGAGCTTCGACTCTGGGTCAAGGCTAACTACACCAAGGACGAATTTCTTATCCCGATGCGGGATGGCGTGCGGCTGTTTACGTCTGTTTACACTCCCAAGAGCACTGGCGAGCAGTATCCGTTTTTAATCACCCGAACGCCGTACACGGTTGCACCTTACGGGATCGATAACTACCGTGCAACGCTTGGGCCTTCGGAGAAGTTTGCCCGCGAAGGATTCATCTTCGTCTACCAGGACGTGCGCGGCAAGGGCCGGTCCGAAGGTCAGTATGTGCATGTCCGTCCGTACAAACCGAACAAGCAATCGCCGAAAGACATCGACGAATCCAGCGATACTTACGACACCGTTGGCTGGCTGCTGAAACACGTGCCGAATCATAACGGCAAGGCTGGTATTTACGGCATCTCGTACCCGGGGTTCTACGCTGCCCAGGGTGCGATCGATGCTCATCCGGCGATGAAGGCGAGTTCTCCGCAGGCGCCTGTCACCGAGTGGTTTATCGGTGACGATTTCCGGCATAATGGCGCGCTTTTTCTTTCTCACGCTTTCCGATTTCTGTCGGCGTTCGGGCAGGATATCCGTCCGACTGGTGAAGCCGGCGCTCCGAGCACAATGCCCTTCAATTACGGTACGCCGGACGCTTATGACTTTTACCTTCGCGTTGGTCCGCTGCAGAACTTCGATGAGAAATTCTTTCACGGGAAGATCGAGTACTGGAAAGAGCTGATCGAAAATGACACGTACAGCCCTTACTGGCAGGAGCGGAATGCGCGGCGTTACATGAAGAACATCAAGCCCGCGATGCTGACAGTGGGCGGCTGGTTCGATGCCGAGGACCTGTTCGGAGCGCTCCGGCTGTATGAAGCGATCGAGAAGCAAAACCCAGGTGCGAACAACAACATTGTGATGGGCCCGTGGCTCCATGGCGGCTGGTCGCGAGGTTCCGGCGACCGCCTCGGGAACGTTTCTTTTCACTCGAAGACATCCGAGTTTTATCGCGAGAACATAGAGTTTCCGTTCTTTCTGTATCACCTGAAGGGCAAAGGTGACGGCAAATTGCCGGAAGCCTACATGTTCGAGACGGGCCGCGATGAATGGCACAAGTACGATCAATGGCCGCCAAAGGAAGCCACCGCCAGGACGCTGTATTTTGGGGACTCGGGCAAACTGTCCGAGTCTGCTCCCAGTGGCAAGCAGGGCTTCGACGAATATGTGAGCGATCCCGCGAAACCGGTTCCCTACATGAGCGAAGTCACGCCGAACATGGCCGTCAGCTACATGGTTGCCGACCAACGTTTCGCTTCGAGCCGTCCTGATGTGCTGACCTATGAGACCGAACCGCTGGATGGCGATCTGAGCGTGGCTGGCCCGTTGAAGGCGACGCTTTACGTTTCGACTACGGGAACCGACTCCGACTTTATTGTGAAGCTGATTGACGTATATCCGGGCGACTTTCCGGATGCCGATCCCGATCCGACTCTGCGACTGCTGGATCCCAGCGTGCTGGCCTTGCTGCCCCCGCCGTTTCGTATGGGAGGGTACCAGCAACTGGTCCGGGGAGAGCCGTTTCGCGGCAAGTTTCGGAACAGCTTTGAGAAACCTGAGCCGTTTACTCCGGGCAAGGTGGAGAAGGTGGAGTTCGTGCTGCCGGACGTTTACCACGCATTCCGGCGAGGGCATCGGCTGATGGTTCAGGTGCAGAGTTCCTGGTTCCCGCTGGTGGATCGGAATCCACAGAAATTCATGAAAATTTCTGAGGCTCGATCGGAGGATTTTCAGAAAGCTACGCAGCGAGTTTACCGGTCCGGCAACACTCGTTCCGCGATTCAGCTGATGATTCTGCCGGCGCAGTAGCTGACGCTGGGCTCGCTCACGCAGGCACGCAGTTCTCCTGTGTGCGGCTGATTTCTTTCTCATTGTGCCGGCTGTTTTCGGTAAATCAGGCCGGTAATTTGTCGCGCTCGGGACTGATGGACACGATCTCACCTGTCGTTTGTCCCTTTTTGTTGCGTATGAAGTCGCTGTTGAAGGGAACGATGGTGACTTGCGGGTTGTTTTTCCGGAACGAAGCCAATTCTTCGGAAGTCGTGTCTTCGGTTGCGTATACGACGGGCATTGCGGTTGAGGCGGCCCGGATCTCGGCTAGTTTTTTCTCCCGTTCGGCCTGTCTAAGCTCCTCTCCTTCTTCCTCCATGGCTTGTTCCCGGCGAGCCTTTTGCATCGCTTCGAGGCGACGGACTGCCCGGTCGTAATCGAGCCATGCGTTCTTGCGATACCGGTCGAGAGTCTCGAAGGTGAGCTGGTTCTTTTCGTCGCCCATGGCGATGCCGCAGCCGAGGTCGTCGGCAGATGTTGGGGTATCCGGGATACCGAAGCGGCGCTGCATGGTGGCGAGCGCTCCGTCCATGTAGCCGGACTCGATCTTTTCGAGGCGTTGCATGCGCGCATACGCACCGGCGATCATCTCGACGAGCTGGAGTTCTTTCATCCCGACAGGGTTCCAGGAGTAGATGAGGTCGTTGCGCATTTCTTCGAACTCGGTCCTGTCTTCGTGGCGCATGGGAGAGTAGAGCAGCGTGGTTGCGGCCAGGCCGTGTTTGCAGGCATTGGCTCTTGCGATATTCTTGCCCTCCGACGTTTTTGGGCCGGTGCTCTTCTGCGCGTTTCGACGATTCGCCTCGATTTGCTTGTTTGTTGCCATGGCTGGTTCAACCTCCCGTTTTTTTCCTGCGGCGGACCGCGGTTCACGGGATTGATTTTTGCATTCGACTCCAAGTGTTTCTGTCGCGTGCGGGTATTTGATGGCGGTAAGTTATTGATTTCGTAATGAAGATTTTTTTTGGAATCGCGAGAATCGTTCCGACGGTCGATGCAATTACGCCATGAACCTGTCCCTATCGGTTTCAAATGTGGCTGACTCAGCCGCCCGGCTTGACACGGTGTTGCGGGAAGAGGCCGCGAAGTTCTTCGCCGACTGCCTTCGCGATGCCCATTGCGATTGCAGCCCACGGCGGAATACCGGAAAAGACAGCACCAACGGCGTATGCGGTGCGAATGGAGAATCCTGACTCATTCGAGACAGCATAGACTGGCTCCCATACTTCCGGAGACATTTTGACCCGAAACTGCTCCAGTCCCCGGAAGTTGTAGAAGCGATTTGCGTGCGCCCGCGCAAAGTACATCAGCGCCCGGAGCCAAGCCGGATTTTTGCGGATCTCTTCATCGGCCGCGTGCGCCAGCGCCACCAGGCCAAGCGTTGCGTAGCTGCAGCCCTCTTGTGCGAACCGGCGCATTGCGGCGTCTATAAGCAGTTCGCTCGACCCGTTCGGAGCGTCGCGCGAGCGCGCAAGGAGCTCGACAAGGTACCCGCCCTTTGCTCTTACGGGAGACGCAACAAGGAAGGCAACCGGCGTTCCGCGCCGGCGAGCCACCAGAATGATACGGTCCGTCAGCACGCCGTCCAATACGTTCGGTTCCACCAGAAAATGCAACGGAGGAAGACGCCGACCTTCGAGCCAATCCCGCAAGACATCGCGAAGTCCCGCATTCACGGCACCTTGTGTCGCGACAACAGATTCCACCACGACGCCTTTATTGCTCGCTCTGTGCAGTTGCGCCCGCAGAGAAGCCTGGTGTCGGATTATCTCCGGCCAGGCGTTCGGGTTCCAGCATGGCTGAGCTCCCAATCCGATGGTCGAGTGATGAGGTGACTGTGCAAAGAGCAACCGAAGGCGATCCTCCGCGCACACATAACATACCCGTCGTCGGCCGCGTCGCGCGAAGGCTTCGAACTCGTCGCAAACGGAGGCAAGCGCACCCAGATCGCAAACGGGTGCTCCAGCAACCATGAGAACGCCGCCACTCCGGCTGTATCCAACTACTGCCCGATGGATCGCCGAAAACCAGAGTTCAATACCGGGGTTCAGAATCTGATACGACGTCGCGTTCCACCCGTGCTCAATTACAATCTCGCGGGCGAGTTCAACAGCGCCGGCAGGCGGCTTATACACGTAAACACTCTTCGATCATTGATCCCGCGCCGTCCGGCACTTCCCTGTGGGCACGCCCAATAACACCCCGGATCATGCCTCAACTTATTTTAAAGACTCGGGTCCGGTATAACCATCGGCGACGGCAAGCGAATACGTGCCCGGTGCCTTCGGCCGCCGCAATGCGCGCAACGCCAGGATTGAGTTCGTTGAGACAGGCGGCTGTTTCAGGGTGTGTGCCTGTTCTATACTAAAGCCCGGATGAAAGTCTTCGGCCTGTCTATATTGGCTGGCGTCTGCGTTTTAGCCGCCGATGCGCGGGTAGAATCCAATGTGGTGTATGGCATGTACTCTGGTGCCGCACTCTTAATGGATGTCCACCGTCCTGCGAAGTCCAATGGTTATGGCATTGTTTATGTCTCGGGCAGCGGCTGGACTTCGCCAATGGCTTACTCCTCCTGGCAATTGAAGTCGAATGGCCAGTCGCTGCAGTACGCCAGGCCACTGGTTGCGCGCGGGTTACACGGTATTCACCATTAATCACCGCTCGCTTCCGCGGTTCCGATATCCGGCAGCGGTGGAAGACGTGCAGCGCGCGGTTCGATTCGTCCGCCACAACGCAGCCATGTTCGGTATTCGGCCGGACAGGATCGGCGCGGCAGGCGGATCGTCCGGCGGACATCTGGTGAGCATGTTAGGGACGCTGGACGGGAAAGGGAATGCAAACGATCCCGATCCGGTGGAACGTGAAAGCGCCAAGGTGCAATGCGTGGTGGCGCGGGCGGCTCCCACGAACTTCCTGAAGCTTAAGAGCAATTCGTTTGTGGGGATGGCTGCCCCGGTCGATGGCGGTGCGGTCCAAACGAACTCGATCGAATATAAGACCAATTTCGAAGCATCACCGATCTCATACGTCTCGGCGGACGACCCACCTTTCCTCCTGATGCATGGCGACAAGGACGAGGCTGTCCCGTTTTCGCAATCGGAAGACTTCGAAAAAGCATTGAAGGCGGC
Organism: Bryobacteraceae bacterium; assembly: GCA_963794765.1. Classification (GTDB taxonomy): domain Bacteria; phylum Acidobacteriota; class Terriglobia; order Bryobacterales; family Bryobacteraceae; genus JAWXCM01. The sequence continues at coordinate 69,766 of CAWCGC010000023.1, forward strand.
GGGCGTTACGGTGAAGCTGATTCGAGTAGAAGGTGCCGGACACGGCCCCACATTCCCCGGCGCGATCAATGCCCCGGACTACCTGGGCGAGATGGTCGCCTGGTTCGATAAATATCTGATTTCCAAGTAGGCGAATTTCTGTTTACCGAGACGCGTTCCGCAGAGCAGTTCAGCAGTGGAGTCAGCGTTCCGGTTGATGACCCGACGCATCGGCTTCATCATGAACAGGGCTGCATATGGCCTCAACTGCCGATTTGACGCGCTCTTAAGAAACAGCCGGGCAACGAAGACGGGCGGCACTTGCTTTTCAGAAATGAGGTGGCCACCCGCCTCTGCCCGGCTTGCCAGCGAATATTGACGAGACGTCGCTGTTGGTGAGCCGGAGACACTGGAAAAATGCTGTGGCAGAATGCTCGTGTATCCACGATTCCGGGCGACACTGCCTGACGTGCACGTTTGCTGTGACCCCCGTGCTCGCAATCTAACACGATGACGTCCCGGCCGGGCAATCGCGAGACGTGACCTTGCATCGCGAACAATTCGCGACATCATGGCGTCATCCGCAGAGCAACGCGCGCACTTGACCGGGCTGGAAGACAGTTGCGGCATTCAGCGCATCAAATTTGAAAGCGATCAGATAGTCCAGGCTGGTGCTGCGATCTTGACAGTTTATGGAACTTTTCACGCGGCGAATTCGTATTCAGACGTAACCGATCGCCTCGCAGCACGTATTCTCAGCTTTCGCCGGCACGGTAACGGAGAACGAGCAGATGGACACTGTGTGGCAGGACATCACGTATGCGCTTCGAGGATTTCGCAAGCAGCCCGGGTTTGCGGCGCTCGCGATCGCAGCTCTGGCGCTGGGCATCGGTGCTGCGACAGCTGTCTTCAGTGTTATCAATAACGTTCTGCTTGATCCCTGGCCTTATCGTGATGCTGACCGCATCGTATCGGTACAAATCCATGATATGCAGAGGAGTGCTCCCGGCGGCCGAGGAGCGTATCCCACTCCGGAGTTTCTCGAATATGTGCGAGAGACAAGCGTATTCGAGGATGTCGTCGGCATTTCGAATTCCGACATCCTGTACACGACACGCGAGGGAACCGAACGGTTGCAGGGTGCGGAAGTAACAGGAAACGCTTTTCGCTTCCTGGGTATGCAGCCGGTGATTGGTCGCGGAATCGAGCCTTCGGATGCGAAACCGGGGGCAACTCCGGTATTCGCGATGAGTTACAAGATGTGGGTCAAGTATTTCTCGCGCGAGCGGGATCTCATCGGCCGCACCTTTGTTCTGAATGACCAAACAAGAACGCTGATAGGAATCATGCCGCCCCGATTTACCTATTTCGGTGCGGACCTCTGGATTCCCCACGATCCTGATCCGGCGGAACCTGACGCGCTGCGGCGGTTTTTCGTTCTTCAGGCTCGCATGAAGCCGGGAGTGACAATGGCGCAGGTAGCGAGCAACTTCGACGTCGTTGCTCGTCGGTTGGCGAAGCAGTATCCGGGTAGTTATCCGGAAAAATTTAGTATCCACGTCGAAACACTCACGGACATGGTCGTCGGCCGCTTTCGGACGACGCTGATGACGCTGCTGGCGGCGGTCGCCTTGTTGCTGTTTATCGCGTGCAGCAACGTTGCCAACATGCTGTTGGCGCGTGCCACGGTGCGTGAGAAAGAGATTTCCATCCGCTCGGCGCTGGGCGCGAGCCGATGGCGTGTTGTGCGGCAGCTATTTATCGAAAGCGCAATGCTGGCAGCGGGAGGTGCGATCCTCGGATGCCTGCTTGCATACGGTGGCCTGAAGATCCTGGTGCAGATGATCCCCGAGAACCTGATCCCTTCGGAGTCTGTGATTGGGATGAACGTTCCTGTGCTGCTGTTCAGTTTAGGAGTCGCGATACTGACAACGTTGCTGGCGGGTCTCGCTCCCGCTGTTCATGCAACTCGTAAAGAACTCACCGCACCGTTGAAAGACACTGGCAAAGGCGTAAGCGGCGGGTTTCGACACGGCAAGCTCCGTAACGGGTTGGTGGTGGCCGAAATCGCCTTATCTCTGGTGTTGCTTGCCGGGGCGGGACTCCTGATGCGTACGATGGTGGCTCTGACAACGGTCGATTTAGGCCTTAGTCCAGACAACGTTCTGGTTGCCCGATTGCCGCTGCCTAAAGAACGATACAAGACCGCCGCCGCGAAGAAGCAGTTTTTCAGTGAAGCGCTGCGGCGCATTTCTGAACTTCCAGGTGTGATCGCCGTAACGGAAACCAGTACGCTCCCGCCGTATGGCGGAATCGGGAGCGAGGTAGAGGTTCCTGGCAAGACCCATTCAGAAAAGTGGAGAGCGATTTATCAGCTTTGCAGCGAGGGCTATTTCCCAACTCTGCACCTGAAGCTGAAGAGCGGCCGAGTTCTGTCGCACATGGAAGTTGATAGTGGCCGAAAGGTCGCCGTGGTGAACGAGACACTCGCCCGCAAGTTCTTCGGGATGGAAAATCCGGTTGGCCAGCAGATTGTTTTAAAGGATCTCTCCAAGGCACCTGATCCCGTTGCAAATCCGGTTTTCGAGATTATCGGCGTAGTGAACGATGCGAAGAACCAGGGCATCCAGGATGCCCCTTCGCCGGAAGCATTCATCCCATACACCGTGACCGGAGCTTATGACAGAGGAGTTCTGGTGCGAACTGCGAGTGAGCCGCTTGCGATGCTCAGCGCCGTGCGTCGTGAGATCTGGTCCGTTGACCGGGGTGTCGCGCTTACGCTGACGGGCACACTCGAGAGCTACCTGAAGTCATTCTCTTATTCCGGCCCCCGCTTCACCCTGATTATGCTGAGTGTCTTCTCCGGGATTGGATTGTTGTTAGTCGCGATCGGAACTTACAGCGTGATTGCCTATACGGTTTCGCGGCAGACGCACGAGATTGGAATCCGAATGGCGCTCGGCGCGTCGCAGGGCAATGTGTTCCGCATGGTGTTGCGCATGAGCAGCATACTGATTGCGGCTGGGCTGCTGATTGGAACTGCTGTTAGTTTGGGAGCGAACCGTCTGATTGCGACGGAACTCTGGGGTGTGAAGCCGCACGATCCCGTGACGATGGTGGCCGTGATTATAGTGATTTCTGCGATCGGGCTGATCGCGTCGCTTGCGCCAGCGGTGAGGGCGACACGGGTTCAGCCAACGGTGTCTCTACGGTACGAATAGATGGTCGCCTGCGATTCTACAGTTGAGCCCCGCGTGACTGTTCACAAGATACCCTGACGGTCCTCATTTTGAGAGGGACAATTGCTCCTTCGGTCTGACGGTTTCTGCTGTGTCCGAGCGTGTCCTTCTTCCCGTGAGAACCGCAGTCGCACACGCGAGTCATCGGGAGCAAGCCCTCACTACGCGAGGGCGCTTCCATGCCATGGAAGAAAAGGCCATCTTCTTACAGCATCTTCATTGAAAACAAAGCACTTGTTCGTGCGCATTGTGCGGGAAAAGTACGGGATTTGCGGCACTCGTAAGGGTTCTGCGGGAATTGTGCGGGAAGGAAACTCCAGGTTCGACCGGTTGACTCCCTTCCCGCAATCCATGAGTTCGGTAATTCCTGACGTCCGGCGAGAGCCGTGAGGCAAGTGACCGTGATGCAGTTATCATCGACGATGATGGCGGCAGATCGCACGCTACTTCCCGACCATTGGGGCAAAGCTCTCGAACTGCTAATCTCCTTTGGTTACGACGCGACAGAGTTCGTGCGCGACGTACTCACGTTCTCTGAGTCTGTCGGAGGTCGGATACGGGGTTATCGACAAGAGTTCAATGTATCTCGGCTTCGGCACAAGACGGGATTTTACTTCATCTTTCGCCATCCAATTGTGGAATACAGTCCAGGTTGTCAGCAGAGAACGCATGAAGAGTTCACCAACAACGACTGGATGCAGCTTTGGTCGGCGTACAAAGATTGGCTGCAGTTACTCCGGCATCAGTTGGCCGTTCCTGACCTATGGAGCAATTTACGATTGAAGCTCAGACACAGGCGGCTCAGGTTGCTGACGAAAACGATCCGTTCACCGACACCGAGCGATCTGTGCTTGTTGATCGCCTGGACGCGTTGCACGCGATCCTGAATCTGCACGCAACCACGCTTAACCTTCACGGAAGAGAACTGGCGATGATTCAGGGCACATTAGATGACCTGAAAGCTGGGGCAGAGCGACTAGGACGCAAGGACTACTTGGCATTTTCATCGGCACCATAGTTCAGTTAATACTAACAACGCCCCTGCAGACCGTTGGCAACGCTCTCTTTCATCAAGCGTTGTCAATCATCGGAACGCTGTTCGTCAGTCTTCGATCTATTACGAGCGGCTGATCTTTGTGAGCGGTTGACTGCTGGGTTGAGGACTCTCTGGACAGTCATTGCGGAAACGCCTGTCTGAGCCGCGATCTGCCGGATGCTCAAACCACGTTGACGCAACTCTGTGACTCGCTCAGGACGCACGGCCGCGGCGGGTCGGCCGAGCTTCTTCCCTTCTGCTTTTGCTCTCCTCAGTCCCGCTTGGACCCGCTCTGAGAGCCGCACGCGCTCCTGCTTCGCAATCGCAGCCAGAATTGCCAGCACGGCATCCCTGAACACGCCCACCGAACGAAGGTACTCCTCCCGATAGCTGAACCATTCAACGCCCTGACCGGTTAATCTTTGCAGGTGCTGCAGTGTTTCCAGAACGACTTCCCGCGAGAACCTGTCGAGACTCCAGAACAGCACCATATCGAACTTCTTCCGCGACGCGTCTTCGAGCAGTTCCTGAACGCTGGTCGGTCGGCGGTTTTTCCAGACGCCTTATCTACGTACTCATCGGCGAGTGTCCATCCCTCTTTCGCTTTGTGGCAGACGAACTCCCGCAGTTCGCGTAACTGATTCTCGTAGTCCTGGCCTTTATCTTTCGTGCTGACGCGTGCGCAAAGAGCGACTCTCATTGAATTTGCGGTGTATCATAATCATCTATTTTTGATACAGAACATCAGAGTCTCTAAGTCGTGTTCCCTCAATGGCGGATTATCCCCATCGTACCCGCGCGTTTTGGCACGCGCGTGGCCTCAGCAGAGTGCGACGCGACAACATGTTATCCGGGCTGAGTCGTACTGGCGGCGGTTTGCGTTTAGGTGACGTATTCACGAGAAGCAGTGGTCTACATCCGAAGAACATTGATCAAAGCAGACAGAGCGGTTGGCTGTTGTCGACGGCTCGGATAGTAAAGAAAGAAACCTGGAAATGGTTGACACCAGTCTTCCAGCATCCCTACGATCGCTCCACTTGCGAGGTGCGGCGCGGCATTGTCGTCGGACATGTAAGCGAGACCGACACCATCGATCGCAGCACGGATGAGTAAGTCCAGATCGTCGACGATCAGTGGACCGCTTACTGCGACAGATAAAGATTTCCTGCCCTTCTCGAACTCCCACCGGTATAAGCCTGCGTCTCCGTGCCGGAAATTGATACATCGATGGCGTATCAGGTCGCGCGGCGATTTTGGCTTTCCGTATGATTTGACATAGCCTGGCGAGCCCACGATGACCGGTCTCAGGTCCGGAGATACACGTACTGCGATCATGTCCTTCTCGATGTATTCCCCGAAATGGATGCCTGCGTCGAAGCCTTCGGCTACGATGTCCATACGACTGTCATCGGTGGTGACGTCGAGCACGACATCCGGATAATTGCGCGCGAACTGACCCAGCTTTGGTGCCAGCACCGTGCTCGCTGCCAGCCGAGGCACCAGCAGTCGAACGCGTCCGGCCGGTTGGTTTCTTAGTCCGGAAACGTGTTCCAACGCCTGTTGCACTTCGGTGAGTGCCGGTCGCAGCCGCATAAGGAGCTCTTTTCCGGCGTCGGTCAGCGCGACGCTTCTGGTGGTTCGCGACAGAAGTCGCACGCCAACACCTTCTTCGAGGGTTCGCATGGCATGGCTCATGGCCGAAGGAGACACGTCCAAACGCCTGGCGGCACGCGTGAAGCTGCGCTCCTCTGCAACGGTGAGAAACGCCGACAGTGCGCTGAGTTCGTTCTGCAGCATTTGTGAATTATATTCACAACTCCTTTTCGATTACGGGTCTTCTCAGGCGCCTTAATTCCATTTACGCTGGTGTCTGAAGTCGTCCCGATTGTCAGGGCTGCTCACTGGCGTATCGAATATGAACTCATCTTTCGAAAACAGAGTCGCACTCGTGACCGGAGCGGCTGCCGGGATGGGCCTCGCGACCGCGCAGGCTTTCGCTGAAGCAGGCGCGGCAGTCATGCTGGCCGACGTCAACGAGGACACAGTGAGCGCACAAGCGCGGAAGCTGGTCCAGGCCGGTCGTAAGGCAATCGCAGTCCGCTGCGACGTAAGCGACGACGCTCAGGTAGCCGCGATGGTGGATCGTACTGTTGCGGAGTTCGGTCGACTTGACGCTGCATTTAACAACGCGGGTGTAATGGCCCACATCGCTCCGACAGGGGACAGCACCCGTGAAGACTGGGATCGCGTCATTGGGATCAACCTGCGCGGCGTGTGGAGCTGTATGAAGTACGAATTGCAACAGATGAAACGCCAGGGCAGCGGCGCCATCGTCAATAACGCGTCGGTCGGCGCATTGACGGGCAACCCGGGTATCGGTTCCTACATTGCGTCCAAGCATGGCGTGGTGGGGCTGACTCGGACGGCGGCTCTGGAGTACATCAGGCACGGAATCCGCGTGAACGCGATTAATCCCGGCCTTATCGACACGCAGATTGCCCGCGATGTCGTTGATGGGAACGAGCAGGCGTACGAGGACATCGCGAAACACGTTCCCATTGGGCGAGCCGGCAGGCCGGAGGAGATCGCCTCGGCAGTGCTGTGGCTTTGCAGCGCGGGGGCGAGCTATGTGGTGGGTCATGCGCTAACTGTTGACGGCGGAATGACGGTGCTGTAATCGCACGTCTTCAATCAATGAAGGATCTTGAGTAAGCCAGAGGGTGTAAAAGAAAGGCCAGCGATGCGAGGAACAGTGTTGTATGGACAGGGCGACATCCGGTTCGAAGAACGTGAGACGCCGAAGATCATCGACGCGACCGATGCGGTGATCCGGATGGCGGTAACGTGCGTGTGCGGATCGGATCTTTGGCCATACCGGGGCTTGCAGCCGATCAAAGGCCCAACGCCGATGGGGCACGAGTACTGCGGATTCGTGGAAGAGGTCGGCAGCGCGGTAAAGTCCGTGAAGCCGGGCCAGTTCGTGATTGGCTCATTTGCCACTTCGGATAACACTTGTCCCAATTGCCAATACGGTTATCAGTCCTCATGCGTGCACCGTGAGTTCATGACGAGGGCGCAGGCGCCGTTCCTGCGCGTGCCGCTGGCCGAAGGCACGCTGGTGCCAACGAACGAAGTGCCGTCCGGTTCGCTTATGCCGAGCCTGTTGACGACTTCGGACGTGCTGGGCACGGGCTGGTTCGCCGCTGACGCCGCGAATGTCAAGCCGGGCGCAACGGTGGTTGTAGTCGGCGACGGTGCGGTCGGACTGCTGGCTGTGCTTTCCGCCAGGCAGATGGGTGCTGAGCGGATCATCGCGATGAGCCGGCACGAGTCGCGGCAGAAACTCGCGCGAGAGTTTGGCGCGACCGATATCGTGACCGAACGTGGTGATGAAGGCATCACGCGCGTGAAAGATATTACGAAGGGGATCGGCGCTGATTCCGTGCTGGAGTGCGTTGGCACGCAGGAATCCATGATGCAGGCGATCCGTTCGACACGTCCCGGCGGGTTCGTTAGCTATGTTGGGGTTCCGCACGGGGTTGAACTTGACGGGGCGGAGCTGTTCTTTACTCACGTGCATCTGCATGGCGGCCCAGCACCGGTTCGCCGGTACCTGCCTGAGCTGATTGATCTTGTGCTGAACGAAAAGATCAATCCTGGAAAAGTGTTCGATTTGACACTGCCGCTCGATCAGGTCGCGGAAGGGTATCGCGCAATGGATGAGCGGCGCGCGATCAAGACACTGCTTCGTCCGCAGTAAATCACAGGAGCACAATAATGGAAATCAAACGAGCCGGCTCGCAAGCTTCGGCGAAGGGACCTGCCGAATGGTTCACTGGAAGCGTTCGTATCGATCCGCTGTTTCAGGCGCCTGATCCCGCGTTTGTTCAGGGCGCCAGCGTCACCTTCGAACCTGGGGCGCGAACCGCGTGGCACACACATCCTCTTGGTCAGACTCTTATCGTTACGGCGGGCTCAGGCTGGGTGCAACGCCACGACGGGCCAGTGGAGGAGATTCGCCCGGGTGATGTCGTGTGGTTTTCGCCGGGCGAAAAGCACTGGCACGGTGCCACGCCAACGACTGGCATGACACATATCGCGATCCAGGAGAAGCTCAACGGCAAGGTGGTTGAGTGGATGGAACACGTCACCGAAGCGCAGTACCGGAAGTAAAACAATCACGTCTCGCATGAGATAGAGACGGCAGGTGAGCATGGACCGCAAATCGTTACTACTTGTTGGCGCTTCGGCGCTCGCCTTGTCTCTGCTGTATGCGTGTGAGCGCTCGCGTGCTCAATCAGTGCAGGGCAGGCGTGTTGTACGACTGGCAGAGCTCGAGATTGATCCCAGCCAGCTCGAAGCTTACAACGCTGCTCTGAAGGACGAGATTGAAACCTCCGTTCGCGTTGAGAGCGGCGTGTTGAGCTTGTATGCCGCTTCGGTACGGGGTAACCCCTCTCAGATCAGAATCTTCGAAATGTACGCGGATGTCGATGCCTACAATGCGCATCTGAAGACGCCGCATTTTCTTCGCTACAAGGCGGCGACCCAACAGATGGTAAAGTCGCTGAGGCTGATGGAGATGGAACCGATTGTGCTCGGTGCGCGCGCCCCGAAGTGATTAAGGGAAAAGATCACCGACTTGCATGGTTAGTGGTTCGCGTGCGGCGCCCCCTTCGTGTTCATAGAGTCGCAGCTGCCCTTGCGCGTACGTGATCTTTGCTACGCCTCGGTAGTCGCGTGGGATGCGAAACAGGAAACCGGCGTAAGATCGTTTTTGTGTCGCACTCGCGTCGAGGTATGTGTAAATCGCGCGGCCGAAGATGGGACCTTTGCTGACCAGCACGGGGAACGGCTGGTGTAGTCCGGTGGTCCCGAATTCCAGGCCGCGGGCAGTGGGATGTCCGTGCGCGGAATCCCTCCATGCGTTGAACCACGGATAGTCGACTGTTTTCCAGATGTACCCGATTAAAAGCCCTTTGGTGAGACTGCTGGCGGTTGTCCATCCATACTCGTCGTCGATGGCGTAGGACACGACGTTCGGATTCGGATCCGTAGTCAGTCGCCGCATGTCGATTCGAGTGCCGTTGTTTAGTGCATAAGGCCACTCGACTGAAGGCTGTTCGGGATTCGGCAGCGGACTCGATTGCATAAACCCTCGCTTACCGTTGGAGTCCACAAGCGTCTGCTCGTCGAGGAACGGCGGGGCGATCGTCGCGTGCTGCACCATGTTGTAAACTCGCCCGAGTTTATTTGTGTTGGTAACGGACTCGGAGACGGCAAAGACGGCAGCATCCCGGGACAACCGGATATGCCTGACGACGCTGAGACCTGCGAGCGGAAGAGCAGCGGTCATTTCCGATTCGATGTACGGGCCCCTGGACGCGGGCGGCGCAGCAACTCGCCACACGACCCTTGATGCTTCGCCGTGGAACGGCATGCCGTTGCGTTGTTCGGCTTGAGATGGCGGACCCCATCGGTCAAGGCACACGAAATGCCCTCTGGGGCGCGGTCCCGAGCCTGGCTTGCCCGAATCCCATGTGAGCGGATTGAGAGCAGGATCGGCCAAATGGAAGTCTGATATCGATCCGCCTGCCAACTCGACTCTGAGTTTGGCTGCATTGCCGTCGAGCATCAGCGCCGCCTCATCATCGGCTGCAACCTGGGGCGCAACTGACTGAATGGTGGCGAGCAGGAGAACGGCTGCAATAAGGGAGAGTCGCATGTTCTTACATGATCGTCTCATCTCAAGGGTCGTGGCTGGGATAGAATCCGAGTTAGAATCTCGTGCCTGGGAGGCAAGCCAACTATGTTTGTTCGAGTTGCAACCGCAGTATGCGCGGCGCTGATACTCACAGTTTCTTCCTTCGCCCAACAAGACACGGGCGTGATACTCGGAACCGTTTTCGATCAATCCGGGGCTGTTGTGCCCTCGGCTTCGGTGACGGTAGAGAATGCGGGTACGGGAACGGTAGCTCGGCTGAAGACAGACTCTACCGGTAACTTTGTGGCGTCTGCTCTTACAGTCGGCACTTACACTGTGAGCGCCTCCGCGACTGGATTCAAGACACGAGTGATGGAGAATCTGAGACTGCAGGTCTCCGACAGGCTGCGCATCGATATCACTCTGGAGACCGGGCAAGCGTCGGAACGGGTGACAGTGGATGCGCAGGCACCGATTGTCGATACTTCATCGACAACACTTGGAATTGTCGTCACTTCGCAGCAGCTCCAGAGTCTTCCCGTCAACGGGAGAAGCGTGACGGATCTGCTTCAACTCGTTCCCGGCTCGATGCTTCGCGGCGGATCCAACACGCAATCCGTAGGTGGAGCGCAAACATTCCGCAGCTCCGGAGCCGTTCGTTTTCTGCTCGACGGCGCGGATGCGAGCCGCGTAGACGCTGATGATCTGAACAACACGTACGGTTCCAGCAAGGGTCGCATTTCGCGGGCGAGCATCGATGCGGTCCAGGAGTTTCGTGTGTACACAAACTCGTTCTCAGCCGAGTTTGGGCAGGCTCTTGCCGGCGTGGTGAATTTGATAACCAAGTCGGGCACAAATGAATTTCACGGCGGAGTGTTTGAGTATTTCCGCAATGAGAAGCTGGATGCGCGGAATTACTTCAACGTGGCGCCGGCGACCAAGCCCGCTTACCGCCTGAATCAGTTCGGCGGTAACCTGGGAGGGCCGATCCTGCGCGACAAGCTGTTCTTCTTTGGGAATTATGAAGGCGTCCAGCAGCGGTCAGGAAAAACGCAAAGCACCTTTGTGCCAACAGCGGATTTTCGAACTACGCTGCCTTCGGCTGTTCGCCCGGCTGTCGATATGCTGCCGCTTCCGAACGGCCCGGTATCGCCGTCCGATCCACGGCTTGGTTCTTATGTTCGGAGTGTCGCCGATCCGCTGACGGAGAACACAGGTTCTTTTAAAGTCGACTACAACATCTCTTCGAATGACCGGCTGAACTTCCGGTATAACGCGAATAAGAATCTCACGCAGACCTACTTCGGTGTTGCCCAAGGTCAATTGCAGACAGCTCGTGGTTTTTTGCAGCTTGCGAAGCTGGCGGAAACTCACACGTTCTCGCCCCGGTTCATTCTTGAAAGCGCCTTTGCATTCAACCGCGCTCACATCGACCCGCGAGCGGCGGAGACGGAGGACGTTCTCAACTTTCCGATTACCGCGTTAGGGAGCGGTTCGGCGGGGGTCGGGCCTGGATTGTTTGACCTGAAGGTCGCGAACAATTCTTTCAGCCTGCTGGAGACCGCCTCGTTTATTACGGGCCGGCAGCAAATCCGCTTTGGCGGCCAGATCATTCGAAACCAGGACAACAAAGAACTCGCATTTCAAAGAACAGTCACGTACACGACGCTGGATGACTTGCAGAAAAACAGTCCGACGTCGATCGGTACGCTCGGGCAGCCGCGCGCGGGCATGCGGAACACTTACTATCACTTTTTCGTGCAGGATGACGTTCAGGTGAGCCACAAGCTGACCGTCAACGCGGGCCTGCGGTATCAATACGATACTTCACCGACAGAGTCTCACGGACGCATCACGAATTTCGATCTGACTACGGGCAAGCTGGATCCTGTAGGCACGACGCTGCTGGATGCTCCAAAGCTTAACTTCGCGCCACGGCTCGGGTTTGCTTATACTCCGGCAGCTTCCAGCCGCACGGTTCTGCGAGGCGCGTTTGGGCTTTTCTACGCGACTCTAAACGCCGCCTTTGCCCAGAACGTCCCGAACAACATATCGCAACAAAGCTTCTCACTGACGCGGCAGCAGCAACCTGACCTGGTTGGATTTCCATTCCCTTCCATCTCGAGCTTCGCGGGAGTATCGAATGTAACGGCGCTGCCGAAGAACTTCCAAACGGCGTATACGGAGCAGTGGAACTTCAATATTCAGCAGGGCTTCGGAGACGCCTCGATGGTTCAGGTCGCCTATATCGGGAATCGCGGTCTCCATATCGACGGGCCGTCGCGCAACATGAACCGACTGTTTCCGGGCACGTCGATCCGGCCGTATTCCGGTGTTGGAAACATCAGCATGTACACCGACAGCCTGGTGTCCAGCTACAACGCGCTTCAGTCCAGTTTCCGAACCCGGTTCCGGCACGGACTTACTCTCAACGTGAACTACACGTGGGCGCATTCGCTGGATGACGCACCGACTCTGTTTGCAGCGTTTTCCGATGATGCGCATTTTCGTGCCGACTACGGCAACACCGACGGCGACGTTCGTCACATCCTGCAGTTCGACTACGTGTACGCGATTCCGACCCTGGCAGCTGTTCCGAAGGTGATCGGGAGCGGCTGGCAGGTCAATGGCATTACTGTCATGCGGACGGGATTTCCGCTGACGGGAATGTCGTGCGGCTGTGATCCTCTGCAGGTCGGAGCCGTTACGTCGCGACCGGATCTGGTGCCCGGCGTGCCGGTGCGTCCTGCAAACTACACCGAACCCACAAATCAGCTGAACCTTGCGGCATTCGCTCCACCTCCGGTGGGACGAATCGGAAACCTGGGACGGAATGTCCTGCACGGACCCAGTGCGATTAATTTCGATTTTTCGGTGTTCAAGAGCTTCGCAATAACGGAACGTCACAGGGTAGAGTTCCGTGCTGAGGCGTTCAATATCTTCAACACACCGCAGTTTTCGAATCCCGGGGGCAACATTACGGCGCCTGCCAACTTCGGCAAATCGCTGAGCACAATCACTACCTCCAGCGGATTCGCGACAAATCGCCAACTGCAGTTTGCGCTTCGCTACATGTTTTGATCTGAACCGCTTTTCAGGATGCGAAAGCAATTCGCTCTTCTCGCGCTTGTTGCGGTCGGCGTCTTCGGACAGACGCCGTCCAGGTATGAACTGCCCGCGAGCGAACGGACCGGTTCGATCAAACGGATCATGGTGCTGCCTCACGCTCACCTGGATATCGGCTTTACGCTGCCGCCCGACCAGGTTGCTCGTGATTACAAGGACAGTATCGATGAAGCCATTCGGCTGGTTCGGGAAAATGCCGACTTTCGGTGGACTATCGAGAGCACCTGGATGCTCGGCGAGTGGCTGCGGCGGACCACAGATGAAAAGCTGATCAGCGAACTTGGGCGCTATCTGCGAGAGGGCCGTATATCGCTTGCAGCCGCCTTCGCGAACATGCACAGCGGGCTGATGGGTGACGAAGAGATGAACCGGCTGGTTTACCTCGGTGAGGCATTCCGACGGCGCTTTTCTATCCCAATTGAGGTTGCATTTCAGAACGATGTGCCTGGATTTTCCTGGGCTTATCCTCGCGTTCTCGCCGGCAGCGGGGTTAAGTATCTGATTACAGGGCTGAATCTGTTTATCGGCGGCGGCAACAACTTCGGTGTGCGCCATACGCCTTTCTACTGGGTCGGACCCGATGGCAGCCGGATCCTCACGTTCTTCACTTACGAGTCATATGTTGAGGGTCACAGGTGGAATCTGACTCGGAACGTTCCGTTTGAAGAACTGGAAAAGACGGTTCCGCGTCGGCTGGCGTGGCTGGAGCACAACGATTATCCATACGATACCTATCTGCTGATGACGTCAGTTGGGGATAATGCCGACCCAAGGCACGGCCTCGGAGTGCTCGACAAGATTCATCAATGGAACCGCAAACATCCTGAGCTGCCGATGCAGATGTGTACTGCGGAGGATTACTTTCGGTACATCATTGGCAAGTACGGCGACCATTTCGCCGAGTATCGGGGCGATGCTACAGGACACTGGGAACTGGTGAAGCTGGGAGCACCTGAAGTTGCCGGCCGGATGCGGGAAGCATCTTCACTGCTGCCCGCCGCGGAGGCGCTACACGCGATCGCATCGGTGCTGCAGGGAATTCATCCTCCAGTTTTCGATATCGCGGAAGCGTGGCGCGAACTTCTTGTTTTCCACGAACACACAGCTGGCGCAGGCGCCGGCTGGCCGGGCTACTACACGCGCTGGCAGACGGACTGGAGCAACGCAGCGCATTACGCTGCTGCGATGAGCGGGTACTCCAATACCCGGCAGCTCTTCGACAAGGGTCTTGCCCGGCTGACGGGCGGTACGGGCATTTTCGATCCCGCACAGAAGCCGGGTTCCGAGGAAGCCACCGTTCTTGTATTCAATGGCCTGTCCTGGGCTCGCGGCGGTCCTGTTGAGATCATGCGACTGCCGGCGGGTCTCCGGGAAGGACCGCTGGAGGTGGTGGATCGCGTAACCGGGAAAGTCTACCCGACGGAAGACGTACGCGGGACCTCGCGGCGCGTGCAGTTTTTCGCTCCGGATATCCCTGCGCTCGGATATCGCGTGTTTACGATTCGCAAGAGCGCGATCGAGCAACGCTCGGTTCCAAGCTTCTCCGTACGGGTGGAGACGGATGATCAGGGATGGATCCGATCCATTCGTGATGGCAGCGGACCCGAGATGGTAACCAAGTCCGACCGGATCTTTGGTTCGCTGCTGTTCGCGGGCCGGAATGGTGGGTACGAGGCGGTCAACGCAGGCTCGGCGAAAGCGACGACCACTGAAGGTCCGGTTAGTCGACGTGTGGAGATATTACGGGAGAACTCAGCGCTGCGGCGAACGGTCGGCGACTACGTATGGCGGAGCCGCGTGGGTTGATCTCGCGTTCGATGTGGATCTGAGTTCGTTTGGTGACCGGTCGGGCAGGATTGCGATTGCTCTGCCTGTTAATCGTGCGGAACAGCTGTGGCTGGATGGCGCGGGATTTGTTTACCGCGTGCCGCAGGATCAGCTTCCGGGGGGCGCCGCGGCGCAGCTTACGACACTGCACTTCGCGCATACTGCGGTGCCGGGTAAAGCTGGGCTGACGATCGGTACTCGGGACGCTTCGATGCTTCTGCGGGATGGGTCGTTTCTGGTGGCGTCGTATGGACTGCGTACCGAGACTCGCGACGAGGGTGTTCAGCGACTCGAGCGGACTGAACCGCGTGGATCGAATGTCCAGACGTTTCGGTTCCGGCTTGCGGTGCAGGGAACCAGCCAAGCCGAATGGAAACGATTCGGCGAGGAGCTGAACCTTCCGCTGCAGTCGTATGTGACGAGCTCGGTTGATCTTCCGAGTGAGCAAAGCTTCCTTCGCGTGGCGCGTCCTAATGTTGTGATTTCCGCTTTCAAGGCTGCGGAGGCTGATCCTGGGCGTTATGTCATTCGGCTTCAGGAGATCGGCGGGGAGGCAGCTGACGACGTCAGAATCGATTCTCCATTTCGCATCACGGACGCCGTATACGCTGACATCGTTGAGAGACCCACTTCGACTAAAGCCGATGTGAGTCGCATCAGGATTCGCCCGTGGCAGACTTTAACGATTCTGGTTCGGATGGAACGAAGCCAGAGATGACGCGGCGCGCTGCGATCACCGCTTCCGCTGCTGCAGCGGCGACCGGTTTGATGCAGTCCGCGACGGCCCCTAAGACACATCTGGAGGCCTTCAACTATTCCGGTGTTCAGTTACATGACGGGATGTTGCGGCGGCAGTGTCTGGCTGTTCGGGATGCGTTTGCGCAACTCGCGGACGATGACCTGCTGTACGGATTCCGTAAGCGCTCCGGCGTTGCGGAGCCGCCCGGGAAGGCTCTCGGCGGGTGGTATGGCGGCGATGTCTTCAACGCGTTCGGCCAGTACATCAGCGGAATGATTCGGCTGTCGCGGGGACTCGGAGACACTGCGCTCGCCGACAAGGCGCACAGGCTGGTTAAGTCGTGGGCGAGTTGTATCGAGCCCGACGGGTACTTCTACTATTCGCGACGGCCGATCACACCTCACTACATCTACGACAAGACGATGTGCGGCCTTGTCGATTTGGTGGAGTTCGGCGGCTACCGTGATGTTCTTCCGGCCATGGCTCGGATTACGCGATGGGCGGAAGCGAATCTTGATCGCAGCCGTAAACGGCCGTTGACGGACGGAGCTACCTATGACGGCAACGGTGAATGGTACACGCTTGGCGAGAATCTCTACCGCGCGTACGAGATAACCGGCGATCAGCGCTACAGGGACTTCGGTGATGTGTGGCGATATCCGGATTACTGGGATATGTTCACGCGCAACACGCCTCCGGATCCGTTCGGGTTTCATGCGTATAGTCATGTGAACACGCTTAGCAGTGCTGCGATGGCGTATGCTGTTTCCGGCGACGAGCGGTATCTGAAGACGATTGTGAACGCGTATGACTGGCTGTACCGTACGCAGATGTACGCTACCGGCGGATTCGGTCCCGATGAGAAACTACAACGGCCAGACGGATCGCTCGGCCGATCGCTCGAGTTCACGTATAACAACTTCGAAACAGTCTGCGGGTCATGGGCTGGTTTCAAGCTGGCGCGCTACCTTCTCCGGTTCACCGGCGAAGCTCGGTATGGCGACTGGATCGAGAAGCTGGTTTATAACGGAATCGGATCCGCTTTGCCGCTGCACGCCGACGGCTCTAATTTTTACTACTCTGAGTACAACGTAAAAGGCGGGCGAAAGCAGTACAACCAGTTCAAGTGGACTTGCTGTTCCGGCACGCTGCCGCAAGTTACTGCGGATTTTCACAACGTCATTTACTTCCGCGGGTCACGAGGTCTCTTCGTTAACTTGTTTGTGCCTTCAACCGCAACGTGGACGCAGGGCGGTGTTTCGATTACGGCTGAGCAGACTACGGACTACCCGAACACGGACACTACTTCGATCGTTGTTAATCCGGCCACTCCCGCGGAATTCGAAATGAGCTTCCGTGTACCTGGATGGTGCAGCGGTGCTCATGCACGTGTGAATGGCGTCCCTGTTGAGGGGTCAACCGCTGCGGGTACGTGGGCAGTGATCCACCGGCGCTGGCAGCGAGGTGATCGGATCGATATTCAATTGCCGATGCGACTACATTATGCTGCGATAGACAGTCAGCACCCAAACCGCGTTGCAATCCTGTACGGTCCTGTTGTCCTGGTTCGGGAGCAGACTCCTGTTCTTGCTGACGGCAAAGATCTGGCTGCGTCGCTGAGCAAGTCCTCGGGAAGAATTGAGTTTCATGCCGATACACGGCAGACGAGCCGGTTTGTCCCGTTCTACAGCCTGGGGCAGGGAAGTCTGTATGAGATGTACTTCGATCGCACGTGAGTGCGTGCTTTACAGTATTGTCGCTGTGGTTGGGTGGTCTCAGTCTCCCTCGCCTCAGATGCGCGCTGGACTTGGGATTCGATTCGCAGATGACGAAGTGCTCAAACTCGCCGTGCAAGTCGGTGTGCGCGATGTGGTGATCTATGGCGGTCCTGGATCCGGTTTTGTTCCCGGCACCAGAGAACGCCTCAAAGGCCGGCGGGCATCGTACCAGCAATACCTTGCGTTACGCAAGCGTCTGGAGAGCTTCGGTTTACGGCTGACTGCAATCGAGGGCGGGTTTGCTCATCTTGCCCGGTACAGGGACGTTGTTTTCGGTGGTCCTCAAAGGGATGAGTTGATCGAGGAGCTTACGGCGGAAATCAGCGATATGGGCAGGGCAGGGGTTCCGGTTTACGGATACAACTGGATGCCATCTCTTGTGTGGCGGACAGGATACGTGAATCTTCGAGGCGACGCGAAAGCTACCGCTTTCGACTATGACCAGGTCAGCGGAGTGTCCGATCGAGAATCGTGCGAAGCGAAGCGCAAACAGCTGAACTGGTTTCTGATTGTCTGTGACACGATGCCGAGAGCCGGTGAGCGTCATCCGACCGAAGAGGAGATGTGGACCAACCTTGCGTACTGGATTCGCAAGATCACACCTGTCGCCGAGCAGGCTGGCATTCGTTTAGCGATGCATCCTGATGATCCGCCAATGCCGGAACTGGCTGGTGTTCCACGGCTAATGCGAAATCATGCGGCTTTCAAACGCCTGATCGAGATTTATCCGAGCGCTTCGAATGCAATCGAGTTTTGCCAGGGCACGTTTTCGGAGATGAAGGATGACGTGTATGAGGCGATTCGCTACTTCGGCTCGCGGCAGAAGATTGCCTATGTGCACTTTCGAAACGTTTCGGGGCCGGTTCCGAAGTTTACGGAGGAGTTTATTAATACCGGTTATGTCGACATGGCCAAGGCCATGCGTTTGTACCGGGACGCGGGTTTCAACGGGGTGTTCATCGACGACCATGTGCCGATGCTTGCAGGCGATACAGAGTTCCCGGGCAATCTCGGCGGGTACCGCGGGCGCATGTACGCGGTTGGCTACATACAGGCACTTATCGATAGTGTGCTCGGCCGCAGATAGGACTGCCGGATTATTCTGCCGGGCAGCCCTGCTGAAGAAGCTGCAGCGAGCCTGACAGCGTCAGCATTTCGAAAGAGGACCAGAGGTGGTGGGCCGTCAGGAGTTGTCTCCTGCAGCGCGTCTCGCATTCTGATTCGCGTGCGCCGGTCGCCGTCTGGAAATCGTACGAGGATCGTCTTGTCCCAGCAGCGTCGCAAAGGATTCCAGCATTGCTGCTCGATTTCTGTTATGACTCCGACCTGCGGCTTTCGGTCGCTCACTGCCATCAGCACAGCACCACGAATACAGTCGTCACCCGGTTCAGGTTTCGCGGATGCGAGGAGATCAGTCCCGTCCTCGACGACCGCCGTCAGCTGTTGTGCCAGGCGGGAACGAAACCGGTTGTGCGTGCGCTTGTCATCGCAGCCCGATTCGGCCGCTACCGTGTGGATACGTTGTTCCATTGCACAATAATCCGGGATCGATCCGGCGGCGAGCAGCAGCAGGCGAACACGGTATTGTGAGAAATCTTTTGTAAGCGAATACGTTAGTTTCAGCAGACACTTCGCCGTTTGCTGTATCAGTGATCTATCAGCTGTCGCCTGAATGGACCCAAGATACCCATCAAACGCGGCTCGAAGGCGGGTCCGGCTAATCCCTTCCGACATCCAGGCTACCTGGGAGAAGAGGATTATTTCGCGATCTGGAGAGAGATCCGCCGCGGCCTGCACCAGCGCGCTGAGATCCCACGCTGCTACTTCGCGGCCGGTCCGACCACGTTTGTGCACGCGGCAAATCCCCAGGCCTTCGATTCCCTCCGCGCGACTTTGAAGAGCTGTGAGTACCTGCTGAATGCGTTCGGCTTCTTCGGAAGCGATCAGATGGAGTGAGTGGTGGCCGAGCGCTGCGATGCAACCTTCGCGCACCTTGTGGCCCAGGAGCCGCTCGGAAACTCCGACTCGGGCAGCGAGAGCACGCAACGTTACCGAGCCGCTTTCCCGGTGAACTCTTGCTTCGACTGCAAGCTGCGCTTTTACGGCGTCAAAGTACTGGGTTTTGCCGTGTTCATGCAGCGGTTTGACGTTCACGGCCGCAAGCAAACGCTGCAGCTTATAACGAGAGATGTTTAACCGGCGGGCCAACTCGCGTAACGAGATCAGTTCCTGCAGCTTTGTAACGTCGCTCGATTCTGCAGGGAGGACTGACTGAACGGGCTTGACGTGCACGTGGCCGTTCGCGTCTCTCCTGGTAATCTTTCCGACGCCGCAATCAGGGTTGAGAACCATAGAACCGGGACAGAATGCATCCGCCCGTGAGCACTTGTTCCAACGACCGAAGATTCCTTCCAGCCGAGACTCGTCATAATACTCCCGAATGCGGCCTCGTTCCGCGATATAGTCCGGGTAGATTCCACGCTCGGCGGCACGTTTCCGAAAAGCTCGGGTTTCAATTCCGAGTTGCTTCGCGACGGTATGTCGCGGCAGGAGGCGGTGGAGATCGGTCGGTCGCTGCGGAAACAATCCGACCTGAACTGAAAAACTCGATTTGTCGACAGAGACTATCTGTTCCGGAAGCACGTACAATGCCCGCGCCGTAACGGTAATGTGTTACGAGCGTTCCCATCCTCCATTTGTCAGGATGTGACAACTGGGCCACCAGTGCAGGAATGCGAGCCGTTTCGTAGTAGTGAACCCGGTGTCCGGCAAAGCGGCCGACAGCATCCGGCTGGATCGTTCCTTCGTCATGCGCTTTTCGGATGGTCCATGCCGTTACGTCCGAGACCTGCTCAATTAGTGTGGCCAATGTTCTTATCGGGAGCACACGACGCAGGGCAGCCCGGGGCACTTCCCGTACACAATCGGTAAACCGGACCATCGCTGTCGATGGTGTAGCCGTTGTACGCAGGATCTGGCCGATACCCCAGTGCGGGTGAAGAACACGGTGATGACGTGTCGACGTTTCCGCTTCGCCGAGGGGCTGTTGTTCGGGCCGCCAGGGCGACGATTGTACGGCCGAAATGAATCGGGGAACAATGAACTGCTCTGATTGATTGCGAATCGCTGCCACTATGTACTTTCCTCTCAAGTACGGAGAAGACGCGCACCGCGCGTCAGGGGCATGATTACGTGGTTTGGCCGGGGGACAGTGTCGGGCCAATGTGGTGAGTCTTCTTATGTGATGTTTGCAACTGACACCTCGATTCAACTGCGCGGCGCAGCCGCACAGTTGCAGATTCTATTTTGGAAGGTGTGCGGGCCAATTCACAATAACGTGAATGTCGGACGAAACCTGCTTCTACTTAGGAAGGCGCGCCTGCCAGTTCACGATCACGTGGATGTCGGACGAGGTCTGGTCCTGCGGAAAGGTCACCATCAGGAACCGCTGACCGTCTCTGGACGCGAGGTATCGGTTGCGCCGGATACCTGGCAACGCCTGCGAGAAAAGCGCCTTCGGCTGACCTGCTTCGAAGTCGTTTTTGTTCGGTTGTACCTCGACCGCCATCAAAGTCGCTGTTCCGCAAATAGAAGAGTTCTTTCCCATCTGCCCGCCAATACGGTTCCACTCCTCCGTCCGTGGAAACACGCCACTTCCGCCGCGAAGCCGGATCGTTCGGAACGAAGTCCTGCACGTAGACTTCGCTAACACCCGACTCGTTCGAACGATATGCAATCCATTTTCCGTTCGGCGATATCTGGGCCATGTCTTCGTTGAAGGGCAATTGAGGTATGCGATCGGATTGCGTTGCTGCGACTGAAACCGGCAGTACAAACACATCCGACTGCCCATTAGCAGTGCCCGAGTTATACAGAAGATATTTGCCGTCGGGAGACCACTGCTCAACATGTTTGTCGAGTGCGCTTTGAAGGACTAGTTCTGCTTCTCCGATGCCATTTGCGTCAGTGATGTACATGTCGCGTGCTGCACCCTTTCGCGTTGAAGAGAATGCAATTCGCTTTCCGTCCGGAGACCATACTGGATTCAGGTCGTCACCGGGGTCAAATGTCAGCCGCGTGCTGGTTCCCCGGACGAGATCGTATATCCACAGATCGCGTGTGTTGAGCTGAGGGTCTATTCGTCCCACTGCAAGTGACTTCTCATCCGGTGAGAGCGCGGGATTTGAGAACTGTGCGGGTGATCCGACCGATGACAGACGCCGGCCTGAGCGATCGAACCATGCCATCTCGAGATTCCCTCCAAATGCGCCGGCGCGGTACGCGAGAACGCCATTCAGGGATGCCGAGACGTTTACGCCTGCCGTGGTACTGCCGAAGCCCAGTGCATTCTCAAGTAACTGAATCGGTTCGCCGGTTAGCTCAAGTCGATCGATGGTCGAAATGTTGCGCGTACAAGACGTCGGAGCGGTTGAACAAAATATAGTTCGTCCCGGCATATATGCCTTTGACATTGCCGGGCAAGAGACGCTTAGGGTTCGCTCCGTCCAGCGACCCTACAAAGACTTCACTCTGGTCCTGAGTTTCGTTATCTCCGGCTGGTCGTACAGGAAGTGCTTCCCATCGGGAAGGAGCTGCGGCCAGTATTGGCCGATGAACCCGTGCCGTTCACGGACGACTGCGGGTGTACCTCCTTTTGCGGAAACGCGGAACAGAGCTCCGTCTTTTCCGAAAATGATCAGGTCACCTCGTCCCCACGAGGCAGCACCGAAATTGGAGTTCTGTCCAATTTCGCAGATTGTTTGCGCCCGGCCTCCATTCATCCCAACTTTTCGAAGCTTTCCATCTGCGAGAAAACCAACGCTTTGGCTGTCGGGTGACCAGAAGGGCAATGCGGCTCCTTCTGTATCCGGCAGTTGCTGCACAGTAGCTGAATTCAATGGGCGAATCCAGAGCCGGCTCGGCTGATCACCAACTGCAGCGCAGAAGACGATCCGCTCTCCATCGGGCGACACCATCGGAATATCTACAGGCCGGAGAGTTGCTTTTGGCGGCAGCGGGAAGTCGAATCGAATCTCTGAAGCGATTTTCGGTTGCTCTCGCCAGTAATGCAAGGCCACCGCCGCAGCGGGCAACAGCACAAGGAGTGCCCCTGCCGCCAGCCCGATCCGTGCCCACCGACTCGGACGCTGCACCGCGACAGGGAGGGTCGCCGTCTGGTTCCCCTGCGCAATGATCCACTGCAGTTCGCTCCTGAGGTCGCGAACTGTCTGCCATCGTTGCTCGGGGGATTTCGCCAGGCACTTGTTGATCGTACGTTCCAAAGCCGGGGAAACCATCGGTTGCAGCTTCGACATTGCTGCCGCCTCAGCGGTCATGATCGACGCAATCAGGCTCGCCTGCGTGTCTCCTCCAAACGCTCGCTGACCTGTCAGCATCTCGAACATCACGGTGCCGAAAGCAAAGATGTCGGTACGGGCGTCGGCCGGCTTGCCCTCCAGCTGCTCAGGCGCCATATAGGCCGCCGTACCCACGATCATTCCTTCGGTCGTGAGGTTCTGCGCTTGCGTGAGCAGTTTTGTTTCGCCGGTTATGCTCACTTCCTGAGCCTGCGGCTTTACGAGCCCGAAATCGAGCAGCTTGGCGCCCACAGGCGTCAGCATCACGTTTGCAGGTTTTAAATCCCGATGAATGAGTCCGTGCTGGTGTGCCTGATCGAGTGCATCGGCGAGGCTTATTCCGATCTCCAGCGCTTCATTCAGGGGGATCGGACCACGCTCGATGCGCTTATTGAGAGGCTCCCCCTGCAGGTATTCCATCACCAGGAAGTCAATGCCATCCTGATGACCAACGTCGTAGAGGGAGCAAATATGAGGATGCTGCAGCGCTGACAGAGCTCGCGCCTCACGCTCGAACCGCTGTTTCCCGTCTTCCGATGCAGTGATGTGCGTCGCCAGCACCTTCACGGCAACGTCGCGGTCGAGACGGCTGTCGCGGGCCCGGTATACCTCGCCCATGCCGCCGGCCCCGAGCATCGACGTGATCTCGTAGCGACCGAAACGAGTTCCGGGAGAGAACGGCATCAGCGCATATTGTACAGATGCCGGGTAGTCAGACGCTAATCGCAGAGCGTCGGGCTTCGATGACGGCCGACTTACCGGGTGAGGAACTTCTCGTCGTCCAGCCATTCGCGAAGCCGGTCAGGCCACGTCGAGACTGGCAGTTTTTGGAACGCAGGCGTGCGGCCTGTCATCCCGAAGCCATGTCCACCTTTGGTGTAGATATGCGCCTCGGCCGGAACACCCGCGCCTTTAGTTTGGCGAAGTACTCTGCCACGGGAACAGCGAATGTGTCGTCGCTCGCCACAACAAGAAACGTTGGAGGGGTGTCCTTCGTGATCTGGAAATTCGCGTTTCTGATACCCGGGTAACAAAGAACTGCAAAGTCAGGTCGAGCATTGACCCGATCCAGCTCGCTCGCTCCGGTAGCGGCGGAGTCGGAGAAGCGCGTCTCCACCAGGGCGGCAATCTCGCCACCCGCGGAGAAGCCCATGATTCCGACTTTTGATGGATTTACATTCCATTCCTTCGCCTGGCTTCTCACGATACGGATGGCGCGCTGCGCGTCCTGAAGAGACTCTACATCTGTCTTGTAGTGAGAATTTTCGGCCCGCGACAGCCGGCTCTTCAGCACGAAGGCCGCGACACCCATTTGGTTCAGCTTTTCTGCAACCAGCGAACCTTCGAGATCCATCACCAGATAGCGATGGCCGCCGCCAGGACAAATGATGACCGCCGCGCCGGTCGCTTTCTCCTTCGGTGGCAGAAACACGAACATCGACGGTTTCTGGATATTCGTGATGCGGTGGAAGCCATCGGTGCTCGGATTCCACTTCTCCTGTTCGGGCGAAGAGTTCTTTAACTCCGCCGCTGTCCAGAGAGGAATCTCAGGCTGTGAGAATCGGAGCGAGTCCTCGGCAAAGAGGAGGTACGGGGCGGCGACCAGCAGTACAAAAAGCTTGTGAGACAACGCAGAACTCATATAAGTTCACCAGGTCAAAGACTTAGTTTATATGTTGTGTCGGTCTCAGGCCCGTGCCATGTGATGCCGAAACCGCGGCATGTCAACAGGGCAGGAACCTGAGAGTCCTGAGCGTTGCCTGAATGTACCTACACGTCGCGGCGGTCGGGGAGCATGAACGTGAACGTTGACCCCACGCCGGGCGTGGATTCCGCCCAGATCTTACCGCCGTGTGATTCGACGATCTTCTTGCAGATCGCGAGCCCAATGCCGGTGCCGGCGATGTCGCTGCCGTGCAAACGCTTGAACATTCCAAAGATCTGTTCGGCATAGCAGTTCTCGAAACCCAGTCCGTTGTCCTGGACCGAGAAGAGCCACCCGCCGGTGCGTTCCCTGCGCGCTGCTATATGAATCCTGCAGGATTCGTCAGGTCTCCTGTATTTAATTCCATTGCCTACCAGGTTCTGGAACACCTGACTCATTCGGGCTGCATCCACGGTCATCATCGGCAATGCGTCGTGGGTTATTACTGCGCCAGTATCGTCGATAGAAGATCGAAGGCTTGCCAGTGCGGCGTCCAACACCTGAGTCATGTCGGTCAACCGAAGCACCAACTGTGCCCCCTGCGCCTGCGAGAACGCAAGCAGATCGCTTACCAGCATCTGCATGCGATGGGAGCCGTTAACTATGTTCGACAGAAAAGTCCTCGCCTGATCATCAAGGGCGCTCTCATAACGTCTGCCAAGCAGTTGCGCGTACGCGGTCATCGTACGCAGGGGCTCCTGCAGATCGTGGCTGGCAGCATAGGCGAACTGACCAAGATCTTCATTCGCCTTCAGCAGCGCTGCGTTGCTTTTCGATAACTCTGCGTTAACGCGAGCCAGCTCAGCCAGAGCTTCTTCGGCTCGTGTACGAGCGATCAGCAACTCCTGCTCATAGCGCCGCCGCTCGGTGGCGTTGAACACGGTGATGTGATTGACAACGGGGTTTCCGGCCGCATCGCGTTTCTGAACTGCCGTCACCATCGTCGGAACTATGTGCCCGTCTGAACGCTGGAAATCGAGAGCGATCTCGCTCACCTCATGATGCATTCGCAGCATCAGCGCGAAGTGGGTCTCATAGAAGATTCGCCCGCCGATCGTCAGCAAGTCGGAGAACCGCTTGCCCGTGATTCGTTCTTTCGGCTGAACCCCGAGAAGTTTGGCGAACGTTTGGTTGACTTTGATGATTCGGCCATCAGGGGTGGTCGACAGATAACCGCACGGCGCGTGTTCGTACAGCTCTTCCGGACTCTCTTCGGGGATTTCGTTTTGATCTGGTACTTGCTGATTCACGTTGTCAAACTCAGATAACGCCGGATTGCAGCAATCGTTTCTTCGGGCGCACTAAGGTGCGGGCAGTGACCGGTCGCTGACAAACGGACAATCTCGCTTTGGGACATCTGGTCTTTCACGAACTGGCCAACGCAGTCCGGCGCAATCACATCGTCTGAGCATTGCAGGATCAATGCCGGTGTTGTGACTTTTGCGAGATCGCTGCGATTGTCGGACAGAAATGTCACTCGCGCAAACTGCTTTGCAATGTCGGGGTTGGTGCGGCAGAAGCTTGCAGCCAGCTCATCGGCGAGCTCAGGCCGGTCGCGGTTACCCATGATCACAGGCGCGGTCGCACTTGACCATCCGAGATAGTTACTGTCGAGGGTCGCAAGCAGGCCCTCAATATCGGCTCTGCTGAATCCACCGACGTAGTCTGCATCGTTGATGTAGCACGCGGATGGACCAACCATAATCAGCCGCTCAAACGCCTGCGGACGGCGGATTGCGGCAAGCACGCCGATAATCGCGCTGACGGAGTGTCCGACGAAGATGACCGGTGCGCCACCGACCGCATTGATGATTTCGAGCACATCATCGGCATAGCCCTTCAGAGTGCTGTACTTTGCCGGGCTATATTGCGTTGCGTCCGATCTGCCGGATCCCACATGGTCGAACAGAACGACACGATAATCGTCGACGAAGGCCGGCAGTATGAAGCGCCACATGTTCTGGTCGCAACCGAACCCGTGCGCGAGCAGCATCGTTTGTGTGCCGCTTCCTGCAATATGGATGTTATTCCGTTGGTGAATCGACATTCAGCTGGCAATCCCGAGTATTGCTGTGTGCTGCTTCGATTATCCCACCCGGGCGCGATTTACCCGGCGAACGACGGCTGCCAGGACGGGCTGAGCTATGCCTTCGCGCGGATCCACCCGTATCGTTTGTGGCCTGGAAGCGGGACCTGTTGGGCATACTGCTCTTTGAACTTCGACATGTTGTCTGCTGTGTAGCCAGGAAACTCCATAATCGTCTTCAACTCATTCGAGATCCGCTTCTCATAATCGGCGGGCACGGGTTTGAAGCGTTTCCTGAGGTTGCCGCCGGGATTAACACCGTAGAGTTTGGCTGAATTCAAGCCGAGAATCTTGCGCTTCGCCTCGGGCGTGAGTTCCGGATAACCATACTTCTTCCGCATCTCTTCCGGGATCTGAAAGCGCCAGAAAGCATCGATCTGCCATTGCGGCGAACCATACCAGACCGAGTCTGATCCGAACAGAATGCGGTCCGGTCCCATGAACTTCATCAACTGGCCCATGATGTGCGCGGCCACGGTGGGGAAGGTGACCACCGACGACGCCCAGGTAGTGCCGATCTCGGCGTAGATATTCTTGTATGGCGCGGCCAGGATCGCATACTCGGTCGTCCAGCTGATGTCCGGCACGCCTTCCCGCAGCTTGCCGGATTTAACCTCCTGCAGCGAATCGTAGAGAAACATCGCCGGCTGAATACAGGCGTGATAGGTGATGAAGTTGAGCTTCGGCCAGTCCCGCGCCGCCTTCGGCAGATCGCCCGGATGTCCGCGTTTCGGATCCGGTGGTCCGGGCGCCAGGCCCTTGTGTACGCAGATGTTGTTGAACCCGGGTTTGGCGGCCTTTTGCTTTGCGTAGTTCTTCTGAATCAGGTCAAACGTGGGATAGGCAACCTCTTCATCGTCGTGCCGCCACTGGCGCATCAGGCTGTTCGGATCGTTGTCCACCTTCGCGGCGTTCGAGATGTTGTAGCCTTTCCACGAATCCGGCTGGTGCTCGTCGGTCTGCTGCTGGATCCATTCCAGGTTGCCCTTGCCGACGTAGAGAAGACCATGTGCCAGCATGCGGGTGGAGCCGGAGATCTGGTTCACGAAATCGCGTGCTGCAGCCGTCTGTCCGGCCGTGAGGATCTCTCCCTGCAGTGCTTCCCTGACATTCTTCGGCGCCCGGCGGGCCTCGGAGCCGACGGTTACCGATGACGCCGTGACGTTGCTGAGCAGCCCGATGGTGATCTGGCTTTCGAGAAAGACTTCCTTGATGAAGTTGACGAGTTGCGCGTTGGACGCATCGATGGGAATTCCCACAAGCGCCGGATTCCACACCGGCCAGGTCTCGCCGTGCTCATCGGGCAGACCCTTCGGATTGTTCGGATTCGATTTGAACATGGGCGCTGACGATGGTCCCTTGGCCATCGCGCGCAGACCGGCGCCGCCTGAGCGATTGCTGCCGCGAACCATGTGCAGCTGATCGTCGAAGATGAACATGTCACGCGGCGTGGTCGAGTCGGCATAAACCGTGGGCTCGAACATCTCAACGAGGTCGACGTCGAAGAAGCGCCCGAAGACCTCATTCATGGCGACGAAGGCAGCGGCCATACCTCCGGATCCCGCGAGGAATGTGCGGCGGTCCAGTGAGAGCTTGCGGCTCGCGCCGTCGGCCAGTTCCCCGATTCGTTGTTCCACCCGAGCCTGCTTGTCGGTCTGCAGAGCGGGCATATACTCGCCGTTTGAGATCATTCGCGTGGGCACGGGCGATTTGAACTCGCTTTGGTCGGCACGGATGCACTGCGCCATTTGCGCCTCGTCGAGCAGACCGTGATCGTCGTCCCAGACGCGCCCTTTTTCATTCCAGATGCGTGAGGCCATGGCGAATGAGTATATCGAAATCGCCATTTTGGGGAGGTCAGCGAATTGGTCGCGCAGTTACCTTATGGAGCTCCCGGTGCGTTCGGAGATA
This sequence comes from Bryobacteraceae bacterium, assembly GCA_963794765.1. GTDB lineage: Bacteria > Acidobacteriota > Terriglobia > Bryobacterales > Bryobacteraceae > JAWXCM01. The sequence goes on from CAWCGC010000023.1 coordinate 98,253, forward strand.
ATGCCTTCCATGCGATTGCTTGTGGAATTTGCTCTGGCCGGTACCATTGCCGTAATGGCGGCGGGTCCTCCGACAGCGGAGATTTCGAATGGAAAGATCAGCGCAACGGTGTATTTACCGGATCCGGTGAATGGCTTCTATCAGGGGACGCGGTTTGACTGGTCCGGTGTTGTTCGCTCCCTCGAGGCGAATGGTCATACCTACTACGGCCCGTGGTTCACAAAGCGCAGCGAGACCGTTCACGATTTCATTTACGACGGCGAAGACATCGTGGCAGGTCCGTGCAGTTCGACGATGGGTCCGGCCGATGACTTCCGGCCGCTCGGATACGATGCTGCAACGCCAGGCGCGACGTTCGTGAAAATCGGCGTCGGAGCGCTGAAACGTATCGATGAGAAGCCCTACGACGCGTACAGGCTATATCCGATTGCCGATCACGGGAAGTGGTCCGTCAACCGCAAGAGTGACTCGATCGAGATCGTCCAGATCCTGAGTGACGCAGGCTCGGGTTACGGCTACGAGTACCACAAGACGCTCCGGCTGGTGAATGGCAAAAGCGAGATGGAGCTGGTGCACAGCCTGAAGAACACTGGAAAGAACGCGATCGAGACGCAAGTCTACAATCACAACTTCCTTGTAATCGACGGCAAAGGGCCGCAGGCGGGGACGGACGGTTGTGCTGCCGTTCGCGGTCAGCACGGCGCGCAAGCCGAAGCCGGAACTCGCGGCGATTGAGGGCAACAAGGTTGTCTACAAGAAAACTCTCGCCGGTGAGGATGTCGTGTTCTTCCCAATCACTGGTTTCGGCGATACCGCTTCCGATCACGAGATCCGCGTCGAAAGCAGTTCTCTGAAGGCCGGGATGAGCTTTCACGGGGACAAGCCGCTGAAGAGCGTCAGCTTGTGGTCGATTCGGAGTAACGTGTCGGTGGAACCGTTCATCGCAGTGTCGGTCGCACCCGGCAAAGAGTTGCGGTGGACGAGTTCCTACCGCTACTACTCGATTCCATAGAAGTCAGCTGCTGCAGGGTCAGTCGGCCTTGACTTTGCACGTGTAGTTCGCGGCGTCGTTGGTGCTGCCGGTCCCCTTATAGACGGCTCGTTGCGGGTATGGGCAAAGGGGGCGAGTCATATCAATGCGGCCGCGTTCGCTGACTCGGGCGGCGGTTATGGATTTGGGCGGCTCGTTCTGCTCGCGCCAGCGTTCGAGGGCGGCGAGTGCGTTGAACTGATTGGGGCCAGTTCCTCCGCCGCAATGCTCCATGCCCGGCACCATAAAAAGACGAAGCCAGTTGTCCTGACGGGAGCCCATTTTCTTCAGGACGGACTCGTAATAGTCGAGGGTATTCAGGGCTGATATTGCGCCGCCGGAACCTCCGTCGCTCCAGCCGTGATAGATGAGGAGCTTGCCTCCGCGCGCTTTGAATCTTGCCAGGTCCGGGTTGACGGCGTGGATTTCTTTCCCGTGAAGAAGCGCTCGTTCGGTGTCTTTTTCGAGGTCGAAAGTGTGCCAGTCCCAGGCTGGGTTCTGATTGGCGATGTAACGAAACATATCGATGTCCATGCGTCCGGGTTCGGTGGCACCCGCCGGAAGGCGCCAGCCGAGTTCGCTGCCGAATGGGAGACGAGGGTAGAGGAGTTCGCCTGAGGATTTACGTGCGTCGGTGTAGGCGGCGTTTACTGTTTCCAGTTGCTGCGACGTGAGGCAGCTTGCGGTTTCAGGGCCGCTGCACTTGAGGATGCTGGGGTCGAAGTTGCAATCGCGGGGATCTTCGAGGAGCCGGTCTTTGACGCCGTCATTGGCGTCGCACTTGTCGAGGACAGCGTCGTTGAGGAGTTTGAGTTTTTCTGGAGGCAGCGCGTGTTGCGGCGACTTGAGCGCAGTCATCAACAGGCGCATACGCCAGGCGCAGAGGTAGATCTGGTTGTTCGCGGGTGCGCCCGCAATGATGCCGTCGAAGTCTTCCGGGTAGCGCTGCGGCGGACATGAGACCCTGGCGTCCACCGGTTGAACAGCCCTCCCAATAGGACAGTCGTGGTCCGCGTCCGTAATAGGCCGCTATCAGCGTCTTTGATCTGACTGCGGTTTCGTGAACCGCGCGATAGGCGAAGTCGATGACCTTCTCGGGATGGCCGAGTGCAAAACTGCCGCTGCCGCCTGTGTGACCGGTGTCGGTGGACGCACTGGCATAACCTTCGCGAACGGCGTTCGTCATTCCGCCGGTGTTGACGCTACCGACGAAACCGCCGCCGCCTTCCATGAGGAATTTGCCGTTCCACGCCGCTTCCGTCGGCAGCCAGACTTCGGACTTGATTTCAGAATCGGCCGACGGCCGGAGAGTGATGGAAACGCGACAGTGCGTTGCGGTTTGCGCTGCGGCGGTGACGTCGCGGCAGGCGCGCCATGTCGGCACAAGGTGTCTGGGCGAACAGCGGGACCGTTAGACAAAGGAGCAGGCGCATTCTCAAAGACTACTGCTTTCGGGCGGCGGGCATTAAAATCAATTTGGACGCGGAGATGGCAATCTGTGGATCGTAAAACCTTTTTGTCCGTTGCGGTTGCATGCTCGGCGGTGATGACTGTTGTGTCTGGCCAGGAGTCCGATAGCGGCAGAATCTTTACTTCGGCACAGGCAGTGGCAGGCCGTACCGCCTATGAGAAGTCATGCGGCAGGTGCCACACGGTCAGTTTGATGGGGCGTCAGGGCAACCCGGACGAACGTCCGACGGTCAGTTCTCTGTCAGAGGCGGATCGAAAGTTTATCGCGGCCTTCAATGGCCACGTGCCGCCGCTCGCCGGCAAGGCTTTCCTTGAGCGATGGGGCGATAAAACCGCGGCGCAACTGGTGGCCCGCTTTCAGGAGGCTAAGTTTTCGTTTCGAGAGGCCGGGCTTACCGACGACGAGGACATGGTGCGAATTACTGCCTATGTGCTGCAGGTGAACGGCGCACAACCCGGAGGCAAACCGTTGACCAGAGAGACGGCCGCCACAATTAATTCTGTTCTGGATTGATGGCTTGCTGGCGGGTCTCGCCGCAGGCCACTACGCCGGTAATCGACTCATGTCGGCCCACCACCGACCGTCTGCCGCGTGGTTCCGGTTCCGGTCGGAGCGTTTGACAGCACTATCGAGCAGCACATACGATAATCGCTTCGCTGAGCGATCTCGCAATCGAAAGGAATCCTGCCTTGAACCGACGTCGATTTGTCACTTCTGGAGCGCTTGGTGCGGCTGCCTTTTCCGCCGAGGCAAAGAGAGCCGATGCCGCAGTGCCGAAACGGGCACTCATGAAAGCTGGGGCCACGGTGGCCGGCGGTGGTGGCCGGGAAGGCGGCGGCGATGAGGGCGGCGGGGGTGCACCGGCCGGGGAACCTGGACGAGGTGGACGCCGAGGACTCGGTCAGCCTCGCGACCCCGAACAAGGCTTCAAATCGCTGGGCCGATTTGGGATCAAGAATGTCGTGGCGACGGCGCAAATCGCTGATGGCCGTCTCTACGCGACAGTTGAAGAGCTGAACCGTCTTACCGATATTGCGGACAAGTTCGGAATGACCGTCGACGTGTTAAATCCGCCTTTCCTTCCGTCCAGTCATATCGATCGGGAGCGTCATCCCGCGATCATGCTCGGGGAAAGTCCCCAGCGCGACCGAGACGTTGAGCAGATTCAGACCATGATCAGGAATTGTGCGGCTGCGAAAATTCCCTGCATCAAATACAACATGAGCATCCTGGGAGTGCTGCGTACCGCGCGGGTTCCGGGACGCGGCGACACGACTCTATCCGCGTACAAGCTGAAGGACGCTCACCCGAATCCGCCGCTTACTCGCGCGGGCATCGTGGATGCGGATCGTTATTGGGAGAGAATCACGTGGTTCCTGGAGCGCGTCATTCCCGTGGCTACGGAATATAAGGTGCGCATGGCATGCCATCCGAATGATTCGCCGGTGCCGCCCGAAGGATACCAGGGTGTCGTCGCCGTTCTCGGAACCGTTGATGGACTGAAGAAGTTTATATCGATTAAAGAAAGTCCGTATCACGGATTGAATTTTTGCCAGGGCACCGTTTCGGAGATGCTGCACGATCCCGGAAAAGAAATCTACGACGTGATCCGCTGGTTCGGCTCGCGCAAGAAGATTTTCAACGTACATTTCCGCAATATTCTGGGGCGGCGCGACGACTTCATGGAGGTTGCCCCGGATGAAGGCTCGGTCGACATGTTCAGGGCGGTGCAGACTTACAAGGAAGTCGGCTACCCATATATGATTCATCCGGATCATGTCGTCGCGTCCCCAAGCGACACGGGAGGCGAGTACACGGCGTTCGTTTATGGTTACATTCGCGCGCTGATTCAGGCTGTCGATCGGCAGGCCTGATTCATTGCTTCGGCAATGCGAACGCGACGTAGCCTTTGGGCAGATCCGAGTGCGCGGCTCGGCGGTGCGCCGCCGCTTCGTGCGTGCCCGCCGCCTGAGTTGATATTCGATGACGCCGGAACTACCAGGTATTGCCGTCCGCCGGCCTCGTACATCGCGGGGATGCCCTTCGGAGCCTGCCGGCAACGTGGCAGTCCACAAAACCTTGCCCGTATCTTCATCGAGCGCGCGGATCTTGCCGTCGCTCGCCGCAATGAAAATCAGCCCTGTCGATGTCACGATCATTCCGTGGTGTTCGGCCATGAAGGCGCCGGTGTCGCGAGCCCCTTCCGCTTCGGCTACGGCGTCCTGTCCCAACGGAACCTTCCACTTTGATGGTTCCAGCGTTGAGGTCATAGGCGACAACCGACGACCACGGCGGACCGATGATATAGGGCTGATCGGGATAAAGGCCCCAGTCGGTGTAGTAGCGAACGCGAGGCGTCTGCGTGCCCGGCGGATAAGCTGGGCCACCAAGCGGCGTGTAGTGTTCTCCGGTTCCCTGGCGGGCGATCAGTCCTCCGGGTGCGCCACCCGAGGCAACCACCGGCCCGCGCGTTGCCGCCTTCGGTGCCGACGCTTCTTCGCGCGGTGCCAGCCGGCGGCTTCAAGGTTGCCGAGATACTCGAACAGTTGCCTTACGGCGGTATCGTCCAGATCCGCGAAACGCGGGCATTTTTCCCGTCCGTTTCGGACCGACGAGCGGAACGAATCCAATGTGAGACGCTTGCCGATTGCGGCGAGCGGTGGCGGACCGGAGCCGGCGCGCACGCCATTTACGCCGTGACAGGCCTGACACCTGGCTTCATAGACAGCTTTCGGCACCGGTGTTCGTGGCGGGCTTCGCAAGAGGATCTTCGAGACTCAGCTTGTAGATGGTCGGCCAATCCTGCGTATTGAGGTACATCAGGCCTTTGGTGGGATTCACGGCGCCGCTGCCCCAGTTCGATCCTCCGCGCGCCCCGGGCAGCGAGATCGTCTCCGTCATTCCCGGCGGAGTGAAAAGCCCTTCGTTGCGCATGCTGGCAATTCGCTTCTTCCATGCTGGCGCGCTCCTCGGGCGTGAGGATATAGGGGTTCACATCGTCGGCGCGTGATTTTCTGACGCGCGAAGGGCGGGGGAGCCGTCGGGAACGGCTGCGTCGGCCACGCCTGCTCACCGGGCATCAGACTTTTGGGGACGGGCCGCTCCTCGATCGGCCACAGCGGCTTGCCGGTCACGCGATCGAACACATACAGGAAACCCTGCTTGCTGGACTGCGCCACGACGTCCACTGGTTTTCCGTCATGCATCACCGTCAGCAACTGCGGCGCGGCGGTGGCGTCGTAGTCCCACAAATCGTGATGGACCATCTGGAAATGCCACAAACGCTTCCCCGTGCGCGCATCCAGCGCCAGCAGACAATTGGCGAACAGATTTGTCCCGATCCGGTCGGCCCCGTAGTAATCGTAGGTCGGCAGATCCGGTCGGGAAGTAGGCGATTCCGCGCTTCGCATCGACGCGTAATCTCGCCCCAGGTGTTCGCTCCGCCCGAGTACTTCCACGCATCTTTGGGCCAGGTGTCATAACCGAACTCACCCGGATGCGGGATGGTATGAAAAGTCCAGACCAGCTTGCCCGTAATCACGTTGATAGGCGCGAATATCGCCGGGAGGCGACAGATAGGCTTCGCCGGGCGTGGAGCCCAGCAGAATCAGGTCTTCGAAGACGCGCCCGGGCGTGTCGGTTTGAATGCGATTGATGGTCTTCGGGATCGCGGCCCAGACCTTCCCTCAGATCGACCAGTCCTTGCTCTTCCGAACGTCAGAATCGATTTGCCAGTCCGGGCATCGATCTCTTCGAGGTAGTCGTTGATTGCGAAGATCAGCCGCCTGTCTTTGCGATTCTTGCTTTCCCAGTAAGCGATGCCGCGGGTGGTCAGGCCGGGAAGGTTCTCATGAATCCAGATTTCCTTTCCCGTGCCTGCGTCCAGCGCGACCAGCGAACTGTTCTTCGCCAACACATACATCACGTTATCGACAACGATCGGATTGAACAGGTAGGCGTGTCCATCCTCCGTGGGATAAACCCACGCCACCTGCAACTGGCTCACGTTGGACTTGTTGATCTGGTCAAGCGCGATGAAATGAGACGAATCCGGTCCTCCGCCGTAATCGGACCACTGCTTATGGTTCTGCTCGGCTGCCGCGGGTAAGATCGCGATTGCTCCGGCTAACAAAAGGAGTGCCGTCCTCAGGCTGCGGGCGAGACTTGCGTGATTGAGATTGAGCACGGATGTTTCCTTTTGCATAATCGTCTATTCCGTTCCGTTTTACCATCACACGGATCGCAACCGGGCGGACAGTCACATTAGATTGCGGGTGTGCAGCGATGCGAGCTCTTCTGCCTCCTGAGTAGCGAAGCCAAGACGTATCAGACGCTTTGTTCGGCCGGAGTTCATTTCTTCCAGCAGGTTGGCGACTGCATCGTAGCCTGTTCGGAGATCGGACGGAGCCCACGACCCGGCAGCCATCAACACCAGTGCTTCGAACACCTGGCCATTGAGGCCGGCGGTATGCCGAAGCGCGTCGTGCCGGCGCCGGACTGCGGTCGCCAGTGTCGCCGCAACCGACGGGTCAGCCCGAATGTGTTCACGCAGATGCGCAATCCCGAACGCCACGTGTCTCGCCTCATCCTGTGCGGCAAGGCGGCACACAGCAGCCGTTACTGGGTCAGGAGCGTACCGTTCAAGAAACCACAGGAGCGAGAGAAACGTGCCCTCTCCCAGCACCGAGAGCAGGAACGAGGCGGTAGCGAAGTCCGGCTCCTCGACCAGTGTTTGCAGAGATGCCTGGCCGCCTGCCGTCGAGACTCCCGGTTGACGTCCTTTCAGCAGTGCACGACGGGTGAACACCTCGATGTGACGGGCTTCGTCGGCTGCCTGAATTGCAAGCAGCTGCATCACTTCACGGAAGTGCGGATGAAGCTGCGCGATGAAACGACTGGGCACAATCAGCGCGGCCGTTTCATTTTCGATCAGATAGGTCATCACCTGCACTACTGCGTCTTCTACCTCATCCGGCAGATCGAAAGAGGCGTCCCACGGGATGGCCGTTGCGGGATCCCATTGTGCTCCGGCAGCCTGCGCATACAGCCGGACCGCGTCGAGCGACCATACGTCGATTTTTTCGCAAGCGGGAAGTGGAACTCCGGAGATCCGGCTTCGACCAGGGCGCCGCGCGCAGCAAGCCCCCACCGCTGCGGCGGATGGTCGAGAACGGCGCCGGCGTCAAACGGATTGGCGTGACCGGCCCGTTCCGCTCCGGACCAGCGCTCCTCCGACGACACGCCCTTGACAACCTGTGCAGCGCCATCGGCGCACACTCGAAATTCGTGTCCTTCTGTACGGCACCACGCACGAAGATGAACCAGCAGATCCGCAGCGCTGCCCTGAACCGTGATCGCCTGTCCTGGTGCCAGCTGCGCGAGCGCGCGTTTCACCAGCAGCGCGGCGCCGCGGTCGAAGCCGAGATCCTCGAGATCTACCGTCATCAGCTTGAAGCAGACGCCACGAATTCATCCAGATAGCCGAACCGATCGACTGCATCAGCAAGCAGAGCGTAGCCTTCTGTGCGGCCGGGCACCCACCGCTTCAGTCCTTCCATGTCGAGCAGCCCGCGAACGTTCGGATCGGCGTACGACATGCCCAGAAGCAGTTCACGGAACAGAGTCGACCTGTGCAGCCGGTGCATCTTCCAGCACCGTGAAGTTGCAGTGATCGTACACCGGTGTTTGCGCCAGAATCTGCGTAGCTCCCGGCGGAAAGGAACCTTCCTGGAGAAACAGGAGATGATTGCCGTCGATCAGGCATGCCGCATCGCACTCGCCTCGCAGCAGTGCCCGAACAGCGTCGCGCTCACCGCCGATATGATCGCCGTGTTTGCCGCGCAGCACAGTCGAATTCAACCACACTGAAGTCGCGATGCGGCTCCAGTCCATGTTGCGCGAGGAACTCCAGCGGAATGAGCGTGGCCTGCGGCGAGTCCGCGGCTCCGACCGCCACTCGGCGCCCTCTCAGATCTGCGAATGCCGCCGATGCCGGAGCCTCGACCGGACAACGATGATCGAAGTCAGATCCCGATCCGTGTCTCGCATGCAGATCGCTTCGGCACGGCGTCCCGTCTGCGCGAGCGATCCGCTCCGACTGCAGCCACGCGAGCGGCGAGTTCCACGCGACGTGAATGTGTCCGGCGAACAGCGCCCTGACCTGCCGCTCGTAATTCGTGTAGAGGACATAATCGAAGGGCAGCCCGCGGTCATCGAAATAGCTGTTGAAAGCCATCCCAGATGGTGACGACCTTCGGATCGTACGCAACTGCGCCGAGCACGAGAGCACGATGGTTCATGATGGTTCTCCTATCAGAACAGCGGCATGCCGCAAACTGCTTTGCCAATGAAGTCGTAAAGCACGTCGGTGGTCGGGCGCCATGACTCCCGGCCGCGCGCGCGTCACGGAAGAATCGTTCGACTGCCACGTCCTTACGAAATGCAGCTCCGCCGCAGACTCGCATCGCAAGGTCCAGAACTTCGTTCGCACGTTTCGCCCGCTGCTGCTTTGCACTCGAGCACGCGCAGCGTCGCGTCCGGACGCTGTTCGGCGATGCGCCGTCGAGGTGTCCGCGAGCAGTGCGTCGGACATGTCAGCCTTTACTCGCATTCGCGCGATGTAGTTCCGAATCGTGGGAAGATCGGCTAGCGTCGCGCCGGTATCCGAGTGGCGGGTCCGAGTGACATGCTCCACCGTACGTCGTACGGCGCCCGCCATCAGGCCGTTGGAACAGGCAGCAGTTCAGGACCGCAAACACCGGAAGTACGACGCCCATCATGATGTCGAAGCCCTTGCCCGTCGGCGCCCAGCATTGCAGACTGCGGCACAGACGACGGAGTTCGCCGACACCGGCGCGGAATCGTTCCCACGCAGTCCAAGCCCTTCAAAGGGCCCTGGACTGTAAGACCCGGAGCCGAAGCCGGCACCAGCCAGAGGGTGCTCAGTCCCTCGGCCAGCAAGAGGACGGGACGACCAAACGTATGCCGTGGCGTGAGATGCGGAGGTAATCCAGCTCTTGGCGGCATTCAGTGCGACGTTCCCGTCGCGGGACGTCGCGCTGTACTCACGGGAGCCCAGAAATGGCTGCGCGATCCCGCTTCACTGAAAGCAAGAGTGCTGAGATGAGCGCCGGATGCGGCCTCGACGGCGCACGTCGGCTGCAGCATGTGCTTCAGTACGGCGACTCCGCAGTAGTGCATCGTCAGCACCATCGCGGTCGATCCGCATTCTTCTGCAACACGGCCTACGACGCGCGCAGCGCCCCTGAGCCCAAGTCCCAAACCGCCGATTTCTTCGGAACTCATCGCGCCGAGAAGGCCGGCTGCGCGCAGTGCTGCTACAGAATCTGCGGGAAAGGAGCCTTCTTTGTCGACGGTCGATGCTTTCTCAGCGATTATTGTTGAGGAAACGCGCTCGAGCGCTTCCTCACACGTTTCCGCAGTGGTGTTCATAGTCCTCGCAATCTGCGGTCAGGCCGCAGAGCACGAGACTACAGTGCCTGGGGCGCCGCCGCCGCTTTATCGCGCCCGGTCACGCCGGGCGGCCGTGAGATTCACAGTCGCAACTTCATGGCTGTTAACGAGCGAAGTGTACCATTCGCTGACGCGGGGTTGCCGCGTATGCTCCTGCCTCCGAGACTGCGCTTCAGAACGTTGCATGTTTCCTGTAAACGAGGCATCGAGGACGCGCAAAGGGAGGACTACGAGCACAAGCGCGTGCGCCACGCAGACAGGTCTGACTGCACGCGGATGAGAATTACGCTGCCGGCAGTGAATTGCGCTGCCTGCGTAGCTGCATCTCCTGGCGGATCTCGTGTAAATCGGATGGCGTGAGGGTGCGCCGCAAAATCGATGTCAGTTCCCGGTCTTCACAGGTGATGTGATCGCGATACATCTCACGGATTTCGCGAGCGAGAGCAGTGAACGCGTCACTTACCGGTGCACCGGCCTGCAACTGTTTTGCCAGGTCGCTCAGGGTTTCAAATGCTTCGTCGGACGCGGTGTGGTCACTCATCAGCCGATTTACCAGTTGTGCTTCGTCACTTTCCAGTCGCGGCACCAGTCGCGGGAAAAAGCTCACTTCCTCATCTTCGGTGTGAATGCGAGCCGTTGTTTCCATGAACGTGAGAGCGTTCCGGATCGCTTCATTTGCCTCGGCGGCTTTCTCTTGCCAGGCCTCGCCGGCCCGCACGAGCGTGTCGAGCCGTGCCTCAATCCGGCGATGGCACGCGACGAGATGCTGAATCGGATCCTCGGCGGCGTTCGCGGTTGTCGTCTTTCCGATCTGAATCATGATTGATCGACGGGACGGCCTCCTTAATTTAAATCGTAACCTGATGCCGACGCGTCTGGAAGTGGCACATGTCACTTGTCAGCGAGCGAAACGGCTGTGACGAAAGTCACTGAACGATTCGGGAAACGGCGGCCCGACCGCACAACGTGAAATGATTTCGATTGGCTGTAGATGTGATTATGTGAGTACTGCAACTATTTACAAACAAAGAAGTCAAATATCGCACGAGACGACATGAAACCGCAAGCCACGGACGCCGGAACAAGAAATCTCGCCTACGGAACAATCTCATTTGCGATCTGTTTCGCCGCATGGGGCCTGATCAGTGCTTTTGCAGCGGAGTTTGGGAGAGAGCTTGGCCTCAGCGGGCAGAGTACTGCGTTCCTGGTAGCCGTTCCTGTTCTGCTGGGCTCTCTCGCGCGTCTGCCCATGGGCATGCTGACGGACCGGTTCGGCGGCCGGATGATGTTCACCATCCTGTTCGTGCTCGTCGCTGCGGCAGCCGCAATCGTTCCGCTCGCTCACGACTACAACACTCTCCTGATATATGCGTTCTTCATCGGGCTGGCGGGGTCATCCTTTGCCGTCGGTGTGGGCTTCGTCTCACGCTGGTTTGGGCCGGAGAAACAAGGCACCGCACTTGGCGTCTACGGTCTCGGTAATATCGGCCACTCTGCTGCTGTCTTTCTCGGGCCTCTGATCGGAGCAGCGTACGGACGCAACGCAGTATTCTATGGCGTCGCGGTGATAACGCTCGTATGGGCCGTCATCTTCTTTGCCGTGGCGCGAAACGCACCTGTCGCGCCGAAACCCGCCACAGTTGGCGACATGATGAAAGTTCTTCTTACCGAGAAGCTCGCCTGGGTACTATCGGCCTTCTACTTCCTGACGTTCGGCGGCTTCGTTGCGTTCTCAATCTACCTGCCGACTCTGCTGCGCGACCAGTTTGGCCTGACAATGGCCGATGCCGGCTTTCGCACGGCAGGCTTCGTGATACTCGCCACGCTGGTGCGTCCCCTTGGTGGATTGCTCTCAGACAACATCGGCGGAGCGCGTGTACTGTTCGGAGTCTTTCTGGGTGTGGTCCCGTTTGCGCTGCTGCTGATGTGGCCGTCCATTCTGCCGTTCAGCGTCGGAGCACTCGGCTGCGCGGCGCTGCTTGGCCTCGGCAATGGAGCCGTCTTCAAACTTGTTCCACAGTTCTTTCCAGGGAACACAGCGACTGTCACCGGACTGGTTGGCGCGATGGGCGGGCTTGGCGGCTTTTTCCCACCTCTCGTGCTTGGATTCTTTCGTGACCGTCTCGGCCACGTCGCTCCGGGATTCGCACTGCTCGCGACGACGGCGGGGGTAATGTGGCTTATCAATCAGCGCATGTTTATGCCGCGCCAGCTTGCGGCCGAACAAGCGCGAGGTCCCGCCGGGCCGCCATCGCGACGCGCCGAGCAGTTCCGAGCCGGTGCATGGGCCTGCATGGTGACAGGTCTTCTTGTTGCTTCCATCGTGGTTGGATCGCGCAATCTGGAGAACTTCGACCCGGCGCTCGTTATTTACACCTTCGCCGTTGTTTTCGCGACCTGGGGCATCGTTTATCACTACGTCGTGTGGCTAAACAAGCCTCCGACGCGACGTTTCTTCGATCGCAGCTTTGAGCTGCTGCGCCGCGAAGGTCTGTTCCGCAGTTTCGGGATTATCGGAGCAACCGCGGCGACACACGTAGTTGGGCAGACTTTCATTGCCCGGCGTTCCCGCATGCGCTGGTGGATGCATCAGATGCTCTTCTGGGGTTGCGTCACGGCGGTGGCTATTACGTTCCCGCTCGTCTTCGGATGGATCAAGTTCGAATCTGCACCCGACGATCAGATGACTTACATCACGTATCTGTTCGGGTTTCCGACCGGCTCATTTCCGATTCGAACCGTTGTGTCCTGGCTGCTGTTTCATGGTCTTGATGTGTCTGCTGTTCTGGTTCTGGGAGGCATCACGCTCGCTCTCTCGCGTCGACTCAGGGATCGCGGAGCGCTTACGTTGCAGGACTTCTCAGCCGACTTCCTGCCGCTGGCGATGCTCTTCGCCATCTCGGTCACAGGGCTCGCGCTGACAGCATCCACAATATGGTTCCGCGGAGCCATGTACAGCTTTCTGGCGATTCTCCACGCGATTACGGTGGTTGGCGCGCTGCTGTATCTCCCCTTCGGCAAGTTCTTTCACGTGTTCCAGCGTCCAGCTCAAGTAGGCGTCAAACTCTACCAACATGCAGGCAAGCACGACGAGGGGACATCCTGCGCGCGCTGCGGCGAGCGCTTCGCTTCGAAGATGCAGATCGAAGACCTTCGTCAGGTCCTACCTCAGCTCGGCTTTGACTACCGCCTCCCGGGACCGGCGGGAACATGGCAGAATCTCTGCCCCGCCTGTAAACGCGTCACTATCGCCACTGCGCAGCTGAGACTCAAGGAGGAAGCTCGTGGCTAAGCCGCCACTCGACGTTGCCACGTTGAGCAAGCAGTATGGACCGCACCTCAACTATGCCCCGCCGGGCGGTTGGGGCAAAGCAGCGGAACGTCCACCCGACAAGCTGGTGAAAACGCATTGCTCGTTCTGCGGCATGCAATGCGGTATCCAGCTCAAGGTCAGCGACAACAAGGTCGTCGGTTTCGAGCCGTGGGAGGAGTTTCCGTTCAACAAAGGGATGCTCTGCCCTAAGGGAGTGAAGCGATATCTTCAGGGATCTCACCCCGATCGGCTGCTTGCGCCGCTGCTTCGAACCGATACCGGGCTTCCGGCCGGTCAGTTATGCAGAGGCTCTCGACTACACAGCGCGCCGGCTGACCGAGATCAAAGAGAAGTATGGTCCCGACGCGATCGCCATCTACGGCGGCGCTTCGATGGTGACGGAGAAGGCGTACGTTCTGGGCAAGTTCGCCCGAGTCGGAATCGGCACGAAGCACATTGACTACAACGGGCGTCTCTGCATGGTGTCGGCAGGCACCGCGTACAAGCTTACTTTCGGCATCGATCGTGCGACGAACCCCTGGACAGACCTCGCCAGGGCCGACGTCGTTCTGATTGCCGGCTCCAACACTGCCGAGTGCGCGCCGATCACTACGCACTATATATGGCAGATGAAGGAGCGCGGCGGCAAGCTGATCGTCGTCGACCCGCGCATGACACCCATCACGCGCAACGCCGACCTGTTTCTGCCTGTTCGCCCGGGCACCGATCTGGCGCTGTTTCTGGCGATGCTGCATGTCATCGTGCGAGACGGCCTTGTAAAAGAGGACTACATCGCAGCCCACACCACAGGATGGGAGGCGGTCCGCGAATCGGTTCGGGACTGGACGCCGGAGCGCGCGGCCAAAGTCACTGGCGTTCCGCCGGAAAACATCACGAAAGCCGCCCACTGGATTGGAGGCACAGACCGCGCCATGGGAGTCCACGCGCGCGGCATCGAGCATCACTCCAAAGGCGTCGAGAACTGCCTCGCGATGATCAACCTGTTTCTTTCGACCGGCAACATCGGACGTGAAGGCGCAGGCTGCATGATGATCACCGGTCAGGGTAATGGACAGGGCGGCCGTGAGCACGGCCAGAAAGCCGATCAGCTTCCGGGCATGCGGAATATCACCGATCCCGAACACCGCCGCTACATCGCAGGCGTGTGGGGGATCGAAGAGAGTGAACTGCCGGGACCGGGTCTGACCGCTGTGGAGATTATGAACGCCATCCACGCGGGCGAGATCAAGGCACTGTTCTCCATGTGCTTTAACCCGGTGGTGTCATTACCCGACTCGAACTTTGTTCGCGAAGCACTCAGCAAGCTCGAGTTTTTCGGCGTCATCGACTTCTTTATGTCCGAGACGGCGCACCATGCCGATGTCGTGCTTGCAGGGAGTCTTCAGGAAGAAGATGAAGGCATCGTCTGCAGCGCGGAAGGCCGGGTGCAGAAGATCAACAAGGCTGTAGATCCGCCGGGCGAAGCGAAGTCAGATGCTCTGATCATCTGCGATCTGGCAAAGAGACTCGGCCGCGGAAAGTATTTCGAGTATCCGCTGGGCACCCGGGATATCTATGAAGAACTGCGTGTAGCTTCACGTGGCGGGCTGGCGGATTATTACGGGATCACGTGGGATCGGATTGAACAGGAGCTTGGTGTGTTCTGGCCGTGTCCCACGCTGGATCATCCAGGCACACTTCGTTTGTTCGAAGGCGGACGTTTTTATCACAAAGATGGGAAGGCGAATTTTCAGGTCACCGAATGGAGGCCCTCCGGCGATCCTCTCGACGCGGAGTATCCCATCCTGCTCACCACGGGCCGAGTCGTGAGTCACTATCTCTCCGGCGCGCAGACTCGCCGAATCGGGCCGCTCGTCGAGCAATATCCCGAGCCGAAGCTGGAGCTTCATCCCGTGCTTGCGGCAAAGTTCGGCATCGGTGATGGCGACTGGGTGAAGGTCACGACGCGCCGGTCTGACACAGTCCTGCAGGCAATGGTCGTGAAGACGATTCGCCCGGACACCGTCTTCATCCCGTATCACTGGCCCGGCAAACGCGGGGCTAATCGCCTGACGCATCGAACAATCGATCCGCGCAGCAAGATTCCGGAATACAAGGTATCCGCCTGCCGTATCGAAAAGACCGTGGCGCCGCCCGACCTTGAAGAGCTGCGGATGGAAGAGACCGGCTGGACCGGTGAAAATCGTGAACTCAGTTCGCGCGAGAAAGGTGTGTAACTCGTGATCAACGGTCAGCAGTTCTATCTCGACCCCTCGCGCTGCATCGGATGTCGCTCCTGCGTCGCAGCCTGTTCGGAATGCGACAGCCATCGCGGACAGTCGATGATCTACGTCGACTACATCGACCGGCGTAACACCATCGCGACCGTTCCGATGGTCTGCATGCATTGCGAAGAACCGACCTGCGCGCTGGTCTGCCCCGCCGACGCCATCAAAAAAGGCGAGGACGGTATTGTACGCAGTGCACTTAAGCCGCGCTGCATCGCGTGCTCGAATTGCGTGCTTGCGTGCCCGTTTGGAATTCCCAAAGTGCATATCGAACCCGAGCTGATGATGAAGTGCGACATGTGCTATGACCGCACGTCCGTCGGGTTGCGTCCGATGTGCGCCACGGTCTGCCCCAGCCAGGCGCTCAGCTTTGGTCCTCCGGATGAGGTGCAGAAGGGGCGCTCGACGATCCCGGTGAACGACTTCCGCTTCGGCAACGAGCATGTGAAGACGAAGGTCTTCATGATGCTTCCGCCCGAGCAGCAAGTCGTTGAAATTGATGTACAGGACTACATGTGGAAGGAAGGCAGCAGCGATGCAGGTGACCCCTGGCTCCTCGAAGAAGCCTTTATGGGCTGAGGAATTTTCGATTCACTCCGCAGAAGATCGCTACGTGCTTCGGCGGCAGTTCACGAAATTCCTTACGCTGACCAGCCTTGGCATGTTTGTAGGAAACGCCTGGATCTGGGCGAAGTCGCTGCTTGAGCGTAACCACGCGCGGACTGTTGCTGAGCGCTCAACTCTGGTCGCGAGTTCGGCTGATATTCCCACCGGCGGCGTTAAACTGTTCCGCTACCCGACACCACAAGACGCCTGCATTATGGTGCGCAAGCCTGACGGGCAGCTGGTGGCATACAGCCAGAAGTGCACTCATCTTTCGTGTGCTGTTTACTATTCCAAGGGGCACAATCGGCTGGAATGTCCTTGCCACGAAGGGTATTTCTCCATTGACACCGGTCGTGTGCTGCAGGGTCCTCCACCTCGTCCTCTTCCGCGAATCCTGCTGACGGAGCGGAACGGTCAGGTCTATGCTACCGGCGTTGCTGCATCGCAAGAGGAAGAGAGCGCGTCATGAAAGCGGTTGTTGATGAGGCGCGCAAGAAGCGACGCGTAGCCATCGACGCGGCGCTGTTGTTCATCGTTGTGCTGCTGATCACGCAGATGTGGCTGCTGACAGCGACCCTCGAGTCATACCTTGCCGGGCATGCCGATGTCGCTCTGCCCGGCCTGATTCTGTCCGGTGTCCTGTTCCTGGCATGCCTTGCGATGTATCGTCTGGTGGTTCGGCTGGATCAGTCGCCGGAGTCGGAACAAGAGCCGCACGGCCTGGGGCCATGGGATATCCGTTAGCCGGGATGTAACTCCGGATCGACCCTTATCCGGTGCACTTCGCGACCACGAGCGTCATATCGTCATGCTGCTCATGCGGTGAATACGTTTGGACGTCCGACAAGATACTGTCGATCATTTGTTGCGGCGGAAGATTCCGATGGGCTTTCACGGACGCCAGCAGGCCAGCTTCTCCCCACTCCTCATCAGAGTCGTTGAAGGCTTCCGTTATACCGTCTGTATAGATTATGAGTGCGTCTCCTGCGGCCAGAGTGCATTCGCCGACGGAACACTCCCATGCGGCGAACAGGCCCAACACTGTGCCGGTCGAGGCCAGCCGTTCCACCTGATCGTCACCTCGCAAGACCAGACCGGAGAGGTGACCGCAGTTGACGTATCGCAATCGGCGGTCTGAATCAGAGTAGTCCGCGAAGAAAAGGGTCGCGTAGGCGCTTGCGACGGTGTTCTCGTGGAACAACTGGTTGACTGACTGAAGAAACTGCTGTGGGTTCGCAACAGCAGTCAAACACTGGCTGCGCAGATGCGCCTGAAGGTTGGCCATCAGCAGCGCGGCCGCGATACCCTTTCCTGCGATGTCGCCCACAACCAGGGCGATCCGCTGTTCACTCAGGGACAAAAAATCGAAATAGTCGCCGCCCACCTGCCGAGCCTGATGGCATTTGCCAGCATACGCGAGGGTGTTGCATGGCGGCTGCACCTGAGGCAGGAGTCGGGCCTGTACTTGTCGGGCGATATCGAGTTCGTATTCGAGCCGCCGTTCCGCCTCACGTTTCTCAGCGACTGCACGACGCTGCGTCTCAACGGCTTTACTCACTTCGTCGAAGCTTACGAGTGAAAATACATTACCGTCCACATCTTCGAAGCGGGTAAATACCTGTCCCCAGATCGGGGCCTGCTCGCCGTGTGCCACCGACGGGTCAGCGTGCCGCTCACGGGAAACCGGCGGCTTCTGATACTTGACTCGACGTAGCCTGGGAGTATGGCGGAAGCGAACTCCTCGCGCGCTCCATTCGTGGAATGTTCGGGCGATGTCTTCCGTGACAAACATCACCCGCGTCGCACGTCCGATCAGTTTGTAGTTTGGAGAATCCCGCTCCGGTTGTATGAGTGTCAGGACAGCAGTACCGTCGCGAGGAGCTACACCAATACACCGCTGACCGGATTGCAGGCGGGCATCGAACGCCAGCTCAAACCCGAGCTGGTCCACATAGAACTGCATGCTGCGTTCGTAGTCTCGAACGAACACATCTATGGAATGCAGGCGCAGGTACGACTCGCGTTGGCCGCTTTGAGAGAGGTCCTCGCCTGCCCGAAGAGTGCTCATGGTGGCGACTGATTGTAGCGGACGTGTCTGCGGGTGCGTGTCCGGTCGGCATCGTCGATCCTGCGTCTGTGACGACAGGGTCACGCCGTGCATTGGCGGCACAGAAGTAATCACCGGCTGGTGTGCTGTCGCAGCCGTTTGCATAACGGTCCGTAACATGCTCCGATGTTCCCGATAATGCGAGCGGTTTGCCGACGAGCGTTGCGCTGCATCGTGACAATTTTTCTTTTGTGGCCGGTTGCGCCGGGACAGTCGCCGGCTCCTTCTGACGACTACACTGTCCGCGTCAACTCAAACCTTGTCCTGCTTCCGACGCGCGTGGAGACCCGGGGTGGCGACACGGTCTACGGACTCCAGTCGGACCGATTCATCGTGGAGGACAACGGTGTCCGTCAGAGCGTTCGGATTGAAGACAGCCCGGACTCCACAAGCCTGTCTTTAGTCGTGGCTGTCCAGTGCGGGCGTTCCGCGCCTGAGGAGTTCAACAAGCTCAGGGGGCTGGCCACGATGGTCGACGGGATCGCTGGCAGCTCACCGCATGAAGTTGCCGTTGTTGTATACGGCGAGCGTCCGTACTTGCTAAGCGACTTCTCAGAACGGTCCGAAGACACGCGTGCTGCGCTTTCCCGGCTGAAGCCGTGCGGCGAATATCACGCTGCAGCTATTGATGCTGTTCATTATTCCCTAAACATGTTCGCGTCACAGGAAGAACCGCTATCGGCATGCAATCCTTCTGATCGGCGAGCAGCGCGATCATGGCAGTACCTCGAACCTGCATGAGGTCGTGGCCGAACTTGGGACCACCGACACGGTCATTTACACCGTGGCGTTTTCTCCGACGAAGAGTCAGTTCCTCCGTGATCTCCGATATGGGCCGAACGGCCCACCGAAATCCGAACCCCCGCCTGGTGACTCGGCTCATGCTTCCCGCACAAAGGTGAACGAGGCTCAGGTTGGATCAGAGCCGGTGGAGGAACTACACTATGTCGATCATCCTCCCTCGTTCAGCTTTCCTCCTTTGCTCATGCTGGCGGTCAACGGCTTGCGCCAGAACGCCGCATCCGAAATCACAAAGTTGTCAGGCGGCGAGTATCTAAGTTTTGTGACGCAGAAGGGGCTCGAACAGGCGCTGAACCACATCGCGAATCAAATTCATAATTACTACTTGCTCAGCTTTCGGCCTGAGGGCTTTGAGAAACTGGGACTTCATTCGATAACGGTCCGCGTCGCTGGACAAGCGGATGCTGTGATCCAAACGCGCAGGAGCTACTGGTCTGGCATTCGATAGCGTTTTCTATGCTCGCCACCGCATACGCGGCAAGTTGAAAACAGCGCACTTCGGTAACGTCCGTTAGGTGCAGGTTAGAATTGCGTCACCTGCTCCGCTTCGTCCCGATGTATTCTCGATGATGATGTTTCGGAGCGTTGCAGGGTTCGCATCATTATGTGTCGTGATCCCAACTCTGGGGCAGACGACAAGAGATCTGTCATTCCTCGATCCGCTTGCGGAAAAGGAACGGCTGCCCCCTGCTGAAGTTGCGAGGCTCGAAGCCGACTTAATCCGAAACCCGCTCGATTTAACTTCGCGAGCGCGGTTACTTACAAACTATTTCGAGTACGGTGTGTCGCAGCCGCGGGTAGAACACATCGTTTGGGTCGTGAAGAATCGCCCGGAAAGCAAGCTGGCTGGTTCTCCCGTTGTGCGAATCACGCCGGTGTCCAATTCTCTGAGCACCCGGAGCGATTACGAACGGGTGCGCACGCTGTGGCTTGCCAACGTCGAAGAGTATCCGAGTAAGGCGAGTGTCCTCGTCAATGCAGGGTTGTTTTTTGAAAGAGAGGAACCTGTGCGGGCGGCGGAACTCTTCAAACGAGCATGGGCACTGGAAGCCGACAACGGGTTCACACGGTCTGCGCTAACAAACTTCTATTCGCGCATTCTTTCGAGGTGCGAGCAGGAAAACAACGGGTGTCCGGATCCTGTCTGGCTGCGGCAGGTGAAAATGGATTTGAACTCGCTCTCTGCTCATTGACGGCGTCCGCCTGATGAGCCACGCGACGTATCGTTGCATCAGGAGATACACGCTCCCCAACGGTCATGACGCGTCTACGGGTGAGGTCCTGTGCTCCACATAACTAACGGCGAGTCGGTCTCGATTCCGCAAACGGGACTTCCTGGCGAGGTGGTGTATTGGAACGACATTCTCCACGATGGACCGGTGCCGCCTGGTTTGTCGCTCCAGCAGCTGAGCCGTGTGCGTGAGCGCTTCATCTCGGAGTTCTTTGCGGTCCCGCTCTCAGAGGTCTCTTTTGCGCAAAGGGACGAAGCGCTTACCCATTTTCGTGACCATGAGGAAGTAATCCTCTGGTTCGAACACGATTTGTTCGATCAGCTTCAGCTAATACAGATTCTGGATTGGTTTTCACGTCAGGAGGATCTGTCGCCAACGCTTCTTTCGCTGATTTCGGCAGATTCGTATCTCGGTCCGATGCTGCCCCACGAACTCCTTCCTCTGTTTGCTGTCAGGCACAAAGTGACCCCGGCTGAGTTCACCACCGCACAAGCGGCCTGGAGTGCTTTTCGTTCTCCCGCACCCACAGGACTTGACGGCCTGCTTCGCGCCGATACATCCGCCCTACCCTTTCTAAGGTCAGCACTGCGGCGTCACCTGCAACAGTATCCAGCGCTGGATAATGGACTTTCACGAGCCGAACAACATGTTCTTGAGCTTGCCGCTTCCGGCTTGCGAGACTTTCGTGAACTCTTTCCGGCTGCCCAGAAGCTGGAAGAAAGCATGTGGATGGGTGATTCCACGTTCCTGCGATACGTACAGGGACTTGTGAGAGCAGGCCAGCCGTTGCTTACTGCGCGGAATGGCGGCCTGGAAATTACTACATTTGGCAGACTCGTTCTGGAGAAAAGAGCGGACCACGTGCTTGTGAATGGAATTAATCGCTGGCTGGGCGGTGTACATCTTGAGAACAGTACAGTCTGGCGATGGGATGAGGTGACCGAAACCATTCGCCGATGAGTCTGGGCCAAAGCCGATCTTGCGCGGGCCCCGTCACTGAAGCTTGTTCAGCAACGCTGGCCAGTTCAGCACGACATTCTGTGACGAAGGCAAAGGCTGCTCAGGGGTGACGATCAGGAAGCGCTGACCATCCGCACTAGCGACATAGCTGTTTCGGTGACCAACAGGTTTCGGCACCCTGAACAGCATGTGAGGAGTGCCTGCCGAGATCGCATTCCCTTTGTGTTCGATATCGACCGACATCAGGTTGTCGTTCGATATAAAGAACAGCTCTTTTCCGTCCCGGCGCCACCTCGGTTCATCGCCACCGTTCGTTGAGATTTGCCACCGTCCTCCGGAGGGCGCGAGGCTTTCCACAAAGATGTCATTCCGGTCAGTACCACCGGAGCGGTAGGCCAAAAATTTGCCATCGGGCGAGAATGCCGAATTCAGCTCGCGCAATCGGCGTCTTTGCCCTGCGCCTGCTCTGGCGCCATGTATTGCGGCGTGCCGACGATGGACCGCTCCTGCGTGGCGACGAGCGTAGCGCTCTCATGAGGATTTCCGGGTATCACCTCCGACTTGGCCAGCCCGAAATCGAGCAGCTTGATGCCCGTCTTCGTGCGCAGAATATTCGAGGGCTTCAGGTCGCGATGAATGATGTGCCGCTGATGCGCAGCACAAATCGCCTCGGCAATATCGCCGGCGATCTTCAGCGCCTGATCCAGTGGGAGCGGTCCCTTTACCGGGACGCCCTCAATATACTCCATTACAAGGTAATTCGGACCGATATCGTACAGGGCGCAAATATTTGGATGCTGCAAAGCCGCTATGGCCCTGGCTTCCCGCTCAAAACGAGCACTGAATTGTTCAAAAGAAATCTTAATTTGCAACAATTCGGTCCAGCCGCGTATCACGGGCCTTATAGACTTCGCCCATGCCTCCTGCGCCACAGGGCTCCAGAATTTCGTACGGCCCGAGAGTCGTTCCCTCTGTCACTCCGCGACCTTTTGAGACTGAGTACCCGCCCGGTCAAACTGCCGAATAGTGATGATGCTGAGACGTGCTGAACGGTTCTTTTTGTGAGCTGAGAGTGTTTCGAATGGAACACCTGCTGCTCGAGAACCGTGATCTCAAAGGGCAGATACTGCAGGATGCTGCCTGAATGTACATTGTTTGGCGTAGGTATAGTGCCGCTGTCACGGGGTCTCACAGAGCGGGGGATTAGTATGGCGAATGAAGTATCCTGGCGAAATGAGGTTCATGAATCCCACGCATCTGGTCGTCTCCCTGCTGCTCGCGTCGTACGCATTCGCTGCAGCACCCGATTTTGTGAGTAAGAAGGCGTCCGCGGACGTGTCGCTGACGGCCGATCCGGAATCGCGTTTCTGGCGAGATGTGCCCGGCATCGTCGTCACCACTGATGTCGCCGGCAAACCCGTGCCGAATAACCGGATGGAAGCGCGCTCTCGCTGGACATCCGGCAATCTCTACATCCTCTTCATTTGTGACTTCGACGAGCTTACTTTGAAGCCAAACCCAGTTACTGCTGAAGAAACGAACAAACTGTGGGACTGGGACGTTGCCGAAGCCTTCCTTGGTGTGGACTTCGACGACATCGGTCGTTACAAGGAATTCGAGGTGTCACCCCAGGGAGAATGGGTGGACCTCGATATCGACCGCAGTCCCCGGAAACGCGGCGAGGGAATCGCCTGGAACTCCGGTTTTGAGGTCAAGGCGCGAATCGACCGGACGAAGAAGGTCTGGTATGGAGAGATGAAGATACCGTTCGGGAAGCTTGGGGTGGCCTCACCAGCGACTGGCACCAGGCTTCGTACCGGCATCTACCGTTGTGCCGGACGGGAGCCTGACCGCAAGCTGATCTCCTGGCAGATTACGGGAGCGAGAAGCTTCCACGTTCCGGAACGTTTTGGTATTCTCACGCTGCGGGACTGACGCCGACAGCCGCGCACGGTCGCGCTCCGACCACTTCGTCTCAGCAAATAATCGGAGAACTTCATCTGTCGCCTGACACTTTTCCGAGAGGATTATCCCTACACGTCCGCACCGCGGGCAGGGACTGCGAAACCGTAGATATCAATGAAGTTCCTGAAGTGGTTGCCTTTAGTTACGGCGAGTCTTTGCGCGGGAACTGCTGCGGCGAGTCAGGGTACATCGCCATCTATACGGCGCTGGGCTCTTTCCTACTCCGGTAAGCAGTTGCTCGCGGCTCTTCGAGACTACGACCTTCTGGTACTTGACTCTGACGCACAACCACGGGTGGTGCGCAGCGCCGGCAATCGTCAGGTGCTTCTCGGATATCTCAGCATCGGTGAAGCTCACCACAGCCGGAGCTGGTTCGCAAAGACCGAGGCATACCGGCTGAAGACAAACTCGAACTGGCCAGACGCATGGCAGCTCGACATCCGGAATCCGGAGTGGGCGAGGCTTCTTGTGGCGGAGATTGCTCCTGCGATTCTTGCCCGTGGTTACGACGGCTTCTTCCTCGACACAATCGACACTGCGATCGAGCTGGAGAGAGCCGATCCGGTTCGATGCCGAGGCATGCGTCAGGCCGCGGCCGACATTGTGCGTCAGCTGCGCCGGTCGTTTCCACGCGCTGTGATTGCGATGAACCGCGGTTTCGATATCGCGCCTGAGATTGGTTCCATCCTCGACTATGTTCTGGCGGAGTCTGTCTATCACACCTGGAATTTCCAGACTCACCAGTACGTGCGCACTTCTGCAGATACCTATGCGAGTCAGCTGCAGCTTTTGAAAACACTGGCTCACGATTTTCCGGGGCTGCAAATACTCACGCTCGATTATTGCGATCCAGGAGAGTTAAGTCGCGTCCGCGAGATCTATCGGGTTCAGCGGGCAAACGGCTTCGTTCCCTATGTATCGACGATCGATCTCACGTCGATCCATCCGGAGCCACGGCGGTGAGGCTTGTTGCGTATCTGGGTCTCGCTCTCGTCTTGCCGGCGCTGGCGAAAGAATCCGCCGCTCGGGCTTCGCACAACGTACCGAGAACGATTCTTGCGATCTACGACAAGCGCATTCAGGCGCAAACGCGCGACACCGCAATTCACCGACTGCTGGAAACACCGCTCAATCATCTCGGCCTGATTCTCGAGTATCACGACGTTAACTCTGCACTGCCTGCCATTGCTGCTCGGCCTGATGTTCGCGGAGTGATCACCTGGCTGAGCTCCGACTCAATGCAGAAGCCGGACCAGTTTCTGCCCTGGGCGGAAAGCGTGCTGGATGCCAACCGAAAATTCGTGATCCTGGGGCAGCCCGGAGCGCCGCAGACTGGCGGACGCAAGACTCCGGCAGCCAAAGTGGATCATCTGCTCGAGCGGATTGGGGTGCGCGGCGAGCATGACTTTACCGGCGTAACGTACAGCAGCCGCATCGTCAGGAAAAACCCGGCTGTCGTCGAATTCGAGCGAAAGTATCCGACCGTTCTTCCAAAGTACGAGATCGTTCATGCGATCGAGCCTTTTGCAACAAGTCATCTTCGGATAAAGCGCGAAAAAGATGTTGAGACCTGGTCGGATGTGGTGATCACCAGTCCGGCCGGTGGTTATGTTGCCGAGGGGTTCACCCATTATGGAAGCCCGGAGGCCGACCAGATTCAGTGGTATCTGAATCCGTTTGAGTTCTTTCGAATCGTGTTCACGACGGACGAGTATCCGAAGCCGGACACTACGACTCTTGTCGGCCGCAGACTCTACTACTCTCAGATCGACGGAGACGGCTGGCGGAATCGAACAGAAGTCTCTGAGTTTCGGCAGCAAGGCCTGACTTCCGCTGAAGTGATCCTGCGTCGCGCGGTTCGTCCGTTCTCCGATCTGCCGGTTTCAGTCGCGCCCATAGCAGGTGATCTTGACGCGGCCTGGTATGGCAGCCGTGAAACGCAGCGCGTTGCGCGCGAGTATTTTGCACTCCCATGGGTTGAGGCAGCGACTCACACATACAGCCACCCTCTTGACTGGGAATATCTGAGCAAAGCCGAGAACTCGGATCATGCCCTCGACACCGGAATGCCACGTGTGGAAGCGCTCGCACGGCTTTTCGGCGTAACCGACTACGTCGACAGATTTCTGGAAACCCCGGTTGATGAAGCGGATCTTTCACGAGGTCACACCAGACCCCGATCCTACAACCTGCGTCCATTCGACATCGACTTCGAAGTGAACGGATCTGTCAGGGTGATCGAGTCTCTTTGTCCTCCCGGGAAGAAGGTTCGCCTGATGCAATGGTCGGGCAGTACGTTCCCGTTTGAGAAATTTCTTAAGGCAGTTCGCAAAGCCGGTCTTCGCAATATCAACGGAGGAGACACACGGCTCGACGATGAGTTTCCTTCTTATGCGTGGGTGATGGGTCTCTCACGCCAGGTTGGTCAGGAGCGGCAGATTTATTCGTCCGCAAGCAACGAGAACACATATACAAACAAGTGGTCGGACCGGTACTTCGGCTTTCGTTACTGGAAGAAGACGATTGACAATACCGGCGCACCACGGCGCGTCAAGCCAGTGGATCTGTACTACCACATGTTCACCGGCGAGAAACTCGCCAGTCTTAACGCACTTATCGAGAATCTGAACTACGCGCGTACTCTGGAGCTCACACCGGTCACGGCCAGCCACTACGCATCTATCGCGGACGGCTTCTTCTCGACTCAGATCGAAGAGCTCAACCCGCAGGTCAACCCAGGTGTGTGGCAAATCTCCAACCGCGACGGCCTGAACACTCTGCGGTTCGATCAGGCGGGTGTCTGCGTCGATTATGACCGTTCGGAGGGAATCCTCGGCTCCCGCATCGAGAACGGCAGCCTGTATGTTGCCATCGATCCTGCAACTGCCGTGGCGGTGCTTGCCGTCAGCAAAGGGCAGTGCAACAGCCGGTTGCCTTTCCTGATTGAAAGCCGCTGGCCGATTGAAAAACTGCAGCGCACAGCAGACTCGTTTCGGTTTGCGGCGCAGGGCTTCGGCAAGGGACGAATGAGCTGGCACGTTCGGCCTCACAGCAATTGGGTCATCGAAGTATCGGGCTCGCCGAACCGAGTATTTTATTCGGCTCGGGCTTCGGAGGATGGCACGTTGCGCCTCGCGTTCGACGGAGTCGGAGCCGGACCACTTCAGGTGAGTGTGACTCGCCTGCCATGATGCGGTTCCACTACATCTTTTTTGCGATCGTCGCCGTTACGGGGCTGGGTGCTACGTGGCTTCTTCTGCCTTCAACGTCCGAAACAGGTCTCATGCACCTGAAAGAGAAGCGCCTCGATACTGCACGCGCAACGTTCGAAGATCTGCTGAACAAAGGTGATTACTCTCTGGATGTGGTGATGCCGCTTGTCGACATCTACCTGCAATACGGCGAAACAGACAAAGCTATCCAGCCTGCTGGAAAAGTTTTCGGATCGCGGCAACTCGTCACCAGAGGTGATCACAAAACTGGCGCAGGTGAACCGGGCGGCGGTTCGTCTGCCCGAATACATGCGCGCTCTCGAGACACTCGCGCAGGCGCAGCACAATCCGGAAACACTGCGTCAGCTCGAACCCGTTTACCGCTATTTTGATCGTCGCGAGTCGCTGGCACGCATGCTGGAATGGCTCGCTCAAAGCGGAAAAGCTACAGACGCCGAACTCGCCGAACTGGCACAGATCAAGGCGGCAGCCGGCGATCCGGCGTCCGCGATGGAAACGCTGAAGAAACTGGATCAGCTGAAGCATGGAAAGCTCGACCGGACCAGCCTTGAACTCTGGGTCCGGCTTCTCATCGATACGGGTAAACAAGACGAAGCCTTTCGGCGAGCGCAGACCTACACCAAACGCACACCCGGACACGGAGTCCGTGCGGTATTTCTCGTCCGTGTTCGCCCGCAGAGGTCTGCCGCGGCTTGGACTGGACGTTCTTCAGCAGCACCCTGATCTGACGAGTGACCCCGATTATCTGAAGGACTGGATCGATTTCGAAGTTGCGCTCGGCCAGCACGATCTCGCGTGGAGTCAACTGGAGAGTAAGTATCGAAGCGCTGCACTTGACGAGCGTCTTCTGGGAGTCTTCACCCAGCTTGCACTGAAGCGCAACCGCCCTGAAGACGCTTTTCGGGCCGGTGCGCAACATCGATTTGAAACCGTGCCGCCGCAGTGCTTGCCAGCCTGACAGAAGCGTTTTTCTCCCATGGCAATCAGCAGCGAGTTACGGATATTCTGCGACTCGCCGGTACTGACTTCCTTATGCAGCAGCCGCTGCTGGGAGCACGCATTGGAATTCAGACTGGCGACAACGCGCTTGCTTCCAGATTCATGACCGCGGCTGCGGCAAGTACCCAGCCGATCGAGAGGCTGCAACTCGCCGACCTGTACACAGGCCAATCGCGCCCGGATGCCGCGCGTTCCATCCTCAGAGCAACCCGTTTTGACGGTCTCGATCCCTCAGCGGCGAGCGCCGTTTCCGACGCATGGATGCGCGTTGGTGCCGCCGCTGAAGGCGCGGATCAACTGGGCATTCGTGGTGCTTCGACCCCGACAGACAAACTCTTTGTGCCGTGGCTGCTCCTGACGCTCTCCGCAGGTCGGGACCAGGAAGCGCTCGAGAGTCTGCAGCACGCAGGCGGTGTACTTCGTGAAGTGAACACCTGGCGCGATCTGTTCCATGTTGCGTTCGATCACAAGTGTCTTCGATCGGCGGTGTTTGCAGCCGGACAACTATTTTCCAGGGAGCCGTCCGATACCAATCGCGAACTTCTCGGTCAGGTATCATTCGCTGCCGGCAACTATCAGCAGGCACTCGCCGCGTATCGGCCACTTCGCGGCAGAAGCGCCGGCACACATGCAAACTACGTTGCGGCGCTTCTCGCTGCTGCCGGACCGAAGCCAGCCGAAGCTCCGGGCGAGCTACGGTCAGAACTTGTTGCGTACTGGACAGCCGCGCTCCAAAAATCAGACGAGCAGAAGGGCGCCATGTATGCTCTTCTCGACCTTCGTGAGTGGAACCTCGTTCTTCCCACGCTCGAGTCAGCTGCCGCAGTATCGGAAGAACTTGTTCCTCTGTTTCTGGAAACGTGTCAGCATGCAAATGCGCAACCTCGGGCTATTGCTTTCGTCAAAGGCCGTCTGGAGAGTCTGCCGGAAACCGGACGCGGCTACGAATCGCTGGTCTGGTGGCTGATTGAATCCGCCGGTAAGCGTGCAGCCGAGCCATACATACTGGCTCTCGCCGGTACGGGATCCGAAAACTGGATCGAGAATGCAATCACTCTGCTGGATGAATCGGGAAGAAGTGCGCAAGCCCGTGAGTTCATCGTGAAACATCGGAGTCACTTCAGGCAGGGCGGGGAAGTCGAACAGAGGATGGCCTATCGGCTGTTGTCTATGGGAGATCTTCAGGACGGTGCGCAGCTTCTCTTCCGCAACGCATCCGCTGCCGGACCGGATGAGCAGAGAACCAGAGACGTCGTCGAACTTGCCGGGCGCACCAGTCTTCCGGGCATCGTCGAGTGGCTGACGAAGCGCGCCGAAACGGCGGACGCTGACAGCCGACCCCACTGGCTTCACTACCTTCTTCAGGTCAATGCGCCTTCCGCTGTGCTGGATGTTGTTGGGCAGGACCGGCATGAAAGCGTTGCAACAGTTGTCGCAGGTCTCGACGCGGCCTCTCGACTGCACCTTCCGCAAACGGTGGAGCAACTCTCCTCGGAGATTCTTCAGCGGGCTTCGGACACGCCAACGCTTCGGGCGGCAGCTCGCGCTCTTACCAGCACAGATCTCCTGGCAAGAGCTGAGTACGCCTGGTCCCGAGTTCTGGAGGCCGCACCCAGCGACCTCGAAGCGCTGCGCTTTCTTGCGGTCCGTGCATCCGCACGCGGGGATGCGGAGAAGGCGCTCGACTTGTTCGCCCGGTGGG
Source organism: Bryobacteraceae bacterium (assembly GCA_963794765.1). Taxonomy (GTDB): domain Bacteria; phylum Acidobacteriota; class Terriglobia; order Bryobacterales; family Bryobacteraceae; genus JAWXCM01. Next base: position 127,433 of record CAWCGC010000023.1, read on the forward strand.
AGAGGCAACGCGACCACGATGCTTCAACAGCCCTTTCCTATGCCGAAGTGCTTCGTTCGAAGGGGCGCGCGACTGACGCAAAGCATCAGTTCCAGGTTGCCCTGATGCTGGCGGCAGCGGACTCCTCGCCCTCTGCGGACGCGGTCCGGGCATACGCTCTGTTCCGACTGAATCGAGCACCGGAAGCGTTTGCTGCTTATGACGCGCTTCGTACTTCAGGGCATCTGAATGCTGACGTTGGAGCGGACTACGCGGCACTCCTGTTGGAGTCCGGTGCCAGCGACCGCGCGCTCGAAGTCGCTCGCACTTGCGCCAAGGATGATAATCTGCGCTGCCGGCTGCTTGAAGCGGAGATTCTCGCGTCTAAACAGCATTTCCACGAAGCTGTTGCCGCGGCAGGCACTGCCGTCGGTAAGTCCGGTCGCGATCCGCAGGCTCTCGTCTCGCTGGCATCGCTCGCCGAACGGCTGGGACGAGAGCGCGCCGCGGCAAGTCTGCTCTCCGAAGCCGCAGAGAAGAACGCCGGCGATCGCCGAGTCGCCGAATCGCTGCGCCGCATTACGCTCTCGGGCGCGTCTCGCGTCCATGCGGAAACAGAACTACGGAACATCAGCGGGTTCCAGCAGCAGCTCTGGAACAAGGTGGATGGGTCGATCAACCTGAACGGCGCGCTTCGTCTGCTGCTGAGCGACAACATGGTTACGTACAAGGACGTGTCGGGCGCACCCGCTTCCACTCGGAGCTTCGGCGAAGCCGGAGTCGAATGGCGCGGAATGAACGGCGTCGACCTTCAGGCGAAGCTCTCAGCGACGGGCAGGGGCATCGGCGTTAATGGAGCGGTCAGCATGCCTGACGAACGAGGCCGAACCGACATTCGCGTTCAATATGCCCGGCCAGCATGGGACATTGCCGAGCTGCTTTCGGTAGGTGGCGTTCGCGATGCACTCGAACTCGAACGATCCTACACCTTGCCGGGCGCGACCGTCATCCGCGGGATCGCCGCGCTTCGTCAGTACCGCAGTGTCGAGACTGCAGAACATGCAACGGCCAGCTGGGGCGTCGCGACCGCAGTCCAGCACAGGCTCACTCGCAAGGCAGACATCTTCGCCGAGTACATGCTCGATACGGAACGGCGGACGCAAACTGCTCCTTCTCCGTTCCTTGTCAACAGAGAAGTGCACGCCGGATCAGTCTCCGGCCACAAAGCGTTTGGCAAATACATCGATCTGATCGGAACGGCGGGCCTTTCTGCGGACCGGCTGGGCGGCAGCGGTCCATTCTGGGCGGTGGAAGCCTCAGGTCAGCCCCGAGCCGGCGCCCGCTTCCAGCTGTTTGTCGATCGCAGGCGCTACACCCAGTCGACAACTCATAACGCAACACGCGTCGGTGGAGGTCTAACTTGGCGCTTTTAGACAGTGTGCGCAAAACAGAACCCGACCCGCGACCGCGAGAATCGAGTTCCCGTCCTGGACGGCGAATCCCGGCCAGCGTGCTGGAAACGGTTCTCTTCCTCAGCCTGGCGCTTGCCGTGGACGTACTGTTCCTGAACGGCACCAGGTTTCGGGACTGGTCGTATCATCCGTTTTGGTGCATCGTCCTGCTCATCAGCGTTCAGTACGGAACCAATGCAGGGTTGCTTACGACGCTTGCCTCGACAGCGGCTTTGCTGATTGGCAACATCCCTCCGCGTACCGTATCTCAGGACGTCTATGCCTGGATCGCGGAGATAGTCCGTCTTCCGCTGCTGTGGTTCCTTGCCTCTGTCATTCTCGGCGAGATCCGTATACGCCAGATCAGAGAACGAGATCAGCTGCGTGAGAAGCTCGCCTCTGCAAGTCAGCGGGAAGCGAGCCTGACAGAGGCTTACCGCCGCCTGAACTCACTCCGGCAGACGCTGGAAGCCCGGGTTGCCGGGCAACTGAAGACGGCTGTCAGTATTCACGACGCGGCGCGGGGCATCGATAAACTCGACCCTGAGGATGTTCTGCTGGGTGTTTCGGCGCTGATGAAAGTCGTCATCAACCCGAAGCAGTTCTCACTATTCCTGCTTTCCGGAAACAGGCTGGAAGCTCGTCTTCAGCATCAATGGCCGGAAGATTCGCAGTGGCCCCGGAGTTACGGATCTGAATCTGAGTTATTCCGCGAGATCGTCGGGAAACGGCGCTTCCTGTGCCAGAGCAGTGCGGCGGACGAACACCTGCTCCGCGGAGATGGCGTTCTGGCGGGTCCGCTGCTCACTGCTGAGGGGCGCGTGGTCGGGATGCTGAAGGTGGAAAACCTTGGGTTCCTCGATCTGAATTTCAGCAACGTCCAGACCTTCAGGGCAGCATGCGAGTGGATTGGAACCGCATACGCCAACGCGGAACGCTATCAGCTCGCGCGGGCTGAAGCCATGGTCAGCGGTGACGGCGAGATTCTCTCGTACAGCTTTCTGGCGCGTCAGACGCAACTCTTCACCAGCCTCGCTCAGCGCATCGGCTTCGATGTAAGTATGCTCATCCTCGAGATCGGTAATTACAGCCAGTTGCCTGAAGCAATGCGCAGCGTGATCTCAGCCCGGATAAGCAAGTGCGTGGGCACAGCTTTAAGAACAACCGACCTTGCGTTCGATTACAAACGCACCGGCGCGGAATTCGCCGTTGTACTGCCGGGCACCGGGCCAGATCAGGTATCGGTCGCGCTGCAGAAGCTGAATGCAGCTCTGACGCAGGAGTTTGCGGCGGAAACGGATACCCCTGTATTCATTCATCGGGTTCAGGTCCTGCACGAAACGCATAAGTCCGAACTGGCAGGAGCCGCGAAATAATGAGAGATGTCAGGACGACAGTCCCGGTATTCATCGCTGCTGTCAGCACTGCTGTAATCGAATCGATTTTACTCGCTTTCCTGATAGCAGGGATATTTGGGTGGCCGCCGGTACTGATCGCGCATAGTGTCGTCTGTTTTCTGCTTGCTCTCTGGAGCCGCAACATCGCGCTGGAACACGCCGACCTAAGCCGGCCTGCACTGCTGGTCCTGACTACCGTGTTCTTCGGACCAGCCGGCAGCGCGGCGACCGCACTGGTGCTGGGCATAGCCGCATGGAACATGCGCAGTGCCACTCCCTTCGAAGAGTGGTACAAGGCTTTGTTCCCGGAACTGGAAGAGGATCCGCAGCTTCTGGTGTGGGAACAAGTCATCCGGGATCAGGAAAAGGGTGACGACTCCATGGTGCCGGCTTTTGCCGATGTGCTTGCATTCGGTACGGTTGCGCAGAAGCAGGCACTGATCGCGCTGGTGAACCGACGCTTTCGCCCGGAGCTCGGCCCCGTGTTGAAGCAGGCGTTGTCGGATGCGGACAACCCGATTCGGGTTCAGGCCGCAACGGCTATCAGCCGTCTTGAAACAGAGTTCCTTCAGAAAACTCTCGAACTTTCGGCTCAGCTCGCCGCAGCACCACAGAACACCGTGGTGCTTCTGGAACTCGCCCGGCTTCATGATGAATTCGCCTTTGCAGGTATCCTTGATCCCCGTCGCCAGGCGGAAACGCGCGAGCTGGCATTGACCTACTATCGGCAATATTTAAAGCTGAAGCCTCAGGACACAGCCGTGACGCTGACGGTCGCACGTCAGGAACTGCGGCTGGAAAAGTATGCAGCTGCTCTGTCGCTGATCGAGACTGCAGGCGAGGATGGCTGGAGCGATCAGTCCGTGTTCTGGCGCATTGAATGTCTTTGCGGGTTGGCTCGCTTCGGTGAAGCGCGGGCACTCGCACGTAATCACGAGTCTCGCCTGCTGAATAGTTCTCGCCTGTCGCTGGAAGCTGCCGAAGCGGTCAGACTCTGGTGCGGTCAGGAGGCAGCCTGAGTTCCTCGCAAACTGTTGCGGATGTGTGCCTTGTTTTGGAAGGTACCTACCCGTTCGTGACCGGCGGAGTCTCATCCTGGACGCATCAGCTTCTTCTCGCGCAGGCGGACACGACGTTTCATCTGCTTTGCCTGGTGCCAGCCGGGGGAGAGTTAACGCTACGGTACACCGTTCCCCCGAACGTCCTCAGCGTCACTACGCTGACGGTAGGACGAGTTCCCGAAGGCAGGAAAGTCAGGCATCTCGACACTCTGCTTTGCCGCCTCGAGCCGCACCTTCAACGGATCCTGTCGGGTGGCGGCCTCAGTGATGTTGCGGCGGTGATTCACGAACTGGCTCCGGTGCGCAGTTTTATCGGCGCTGGTGCGCTGATGAACTCGCCTGAAGCATGGGAGTTGCTGACTCGAATGTACGAGTCGACACATGCTTCCAGTCCCTTCCTCGACTACTTCTGGACGTGGCGGGCGCTGCTTGGCGGCCTCTACTCGATTTTGCTGGCGCCACTTCCACCGGCTCGTCTTTATCACCCGGCATGTACGGGATACGCCGGCCTTGTGACCGCGCGCGCCAAGCGTTGAAATGGGTTGCGGCGCCACGCTTACGGAACATGGCATTTATACAAACGAGCGCCGCATCGAGATCGCAATGGCGGACTGGCTTCACGAAACGGATGCGGCCAGCCTTCGATTCGATCGCAAAGTAAAAGAGCTTAAGGACTTGTGGCTGGATTCGTTCAGCACGTACTCGCGTGCCTGTTATGAAGCCTGCTCGCAAATTATCACGCTGTACGAAGGCAACCAGCAGCTTCAGCTGGAAGACGGTGCCGACCGCCGGAAACTCCGCATCATACCTAATGGCATCGACGCGAAGAAGTACTCGGCTGTTGTCCGCGATGAAACGCAACGTCCGCCGACCGTCGCTCTCATCGGGCGCGTGGTGCCAATTAAGGACGTGAAGACCTTCATCCGTGCCGTCAGCGCGGTTCGGGGAGCGATACCCGACATTCAGGCTCTTTTACTCGGACCTGTCGACGAGGATCCGGAATACTATGCTGACTGCGAAGCTCTGGTTCGCCATCTCGGCCTTGAATCCGCAGTCAGCTTTGTCGGTGCGGTTGTACTGACTGAGTACCTCAGCCGAGTCGACCTTGTCGTGCTTACCTCGATCAGCGAAGCGCAACCGCTGGTCGTCCTCGAAGCTGGCGCCGCCGGTATTCCGGCGGTCACGACGGACGTGGGCGCCTGCCGTGAAATGATTTACGGCCGCAGCGGCGAACCCGAACAATTCGGTGCAGGCGGTGAGGTGGTCCCTCTTGCTGACCCACTGGCGACTGCCAGCGCAATCGCGAGACTGTTGCTGAACCCGGAACGTCTGGCGGCTGCCGGTAAGGTCATGCAACGCCGCGTGCTTCGCTATTACGACAAAACGGAGCTCGATTCGGCATATTCCGAATTGTATAAGCAATTTTCTATGACTCCCGTCTAAACTGCCGAGAAGTTCCGTATACGGCGCTCCTGTGAGAGCCCGGAGAACGGAACAAATGGCAGGTATTGGCTTCGAGCTTCGAAAACTGACACAGCGTGGCGATCTGCTTGGGATTGCCCAGGCTTATGGACATTCTGCGATCGCGACAGCGGGTCCGTGGATCCTGACCGCATTCGCGCTTGGCGCGATCGTGCTGGCAGGGAACGCTTCTACCTCCCCCGAAGAGCTGGCAACATTTCGTTTGATTGTTGTTTATAACTTCGCGGCCTCGCTGGTGATCGCAGGTCCGGTGTCGATTCTTGTTACTCGATATCTGGCCGACTCCATCTTTAAGAAGCGTGTCGATCAGGTACCCGCAGCACTGGTTTGCAGCCTGGGTGTGGTTTGGGGTTCCGGGTTGCTGTTCTCGGTTCCGATGTGGTTCTTGTGGAACCGGGCCGACGGGCTTACGAGGATCTGTGCGTTTCTGAATTACAATCTCATCGCCGCCATCTGGCTGGTCAGTGTCTTTTTGACCGCACTCAAAAATTACCGTGCCATTACGGCGGCATTCGCCTGCGGAATGCTCGCTTCCATTGTCACCGCCGCAATGCTCGCCTCCGCGTACCCCGTTGCGGGGATGCTTCTGGGATTCGATCTGGGCCTGAGCCTGATTCTGATCCTCTTACTGGCTCGAGTATTTGCCGAGTATCCGACACCGGCGGTGTTTGGATGGGAGTGGCTCAGCTATTGCAGCAAGTATTGGGAGCTTGCAGCAGGAGCTGTGGCGTATAACCTCGGTATCTGGATCGATAAGATCGTGATGTGGCGGTCACCGCATGCGGAGACCCTGCCATCCGGCCTGACCTCATGCCCGATGTACGAGAGTGCAACCTTTCTTTCGTACCTGACGATCCTGCCCGCGATGGCCGCCTTTACGGTCATTATCGAAACGGGCTTCTTTGAACGGTATGTCAAGTTTTATAACGACATCAGACAGCATGCGGCTCTCGGTCGAATCCGGAGCAATCAGCAGGGATTGATCGAGGTGTTCCTGGACGGCGGTCGCAATTTCCTTGTCCTGCAGGGCAGTATCTGTGCCACTGCCGTTCTGCTCGCTCCATCGCTGTTCGATGCAGGGCACTTCGGCCAGCTCGGGATTTTTCGACTCGCCACGGTCGGCGCTCTGTTTCACGCCGCTTCGCTCTTTTTGAATATCGTGCTTGCGTATTTCGATCTTCGCCGTGAGACACTCTGCCTGCAGACGCTGTTCCTGGTGAGCAACGGCCTGTTCACGTGGATCGCGATGGAAGCGGGTTTTCGATTTTACGGCGCCGGATATGCAATTGCGAGCATCGTTACTTTCATCGCCTCGTACCTCGTCACAACGAGACATCTGGGGCGCCTGCCCTGGTCGACGTTTGTGGTGAACAACTCTTCGGTACGCTGCCGGCAGACGGCGTAAGTTGCCTGACGGCCGGGGCAACTTTAGCAACTTCGTTTATAAAGCGCTCAGCGATACGTCCCATTTCAAACTGCTCCACTTCGCGCAAGCCCGACACGCCGAGAGACTTCCGCAAGTCGGGATCACGATACAGCGCAAGCAGTCCCTCTGCGAGTGCTTCAGGATCTTCGGGCTCGACCAGAATGCCGTTACGGACCACTTCTGGAACTGCTGCTGCCCGTGCAGCGACAATCGGCTTCCCTGCCGCCATGGCCTCGAGAAAGACAATACCGAATCCTTCCTGAACGCTCGGCAGACAGAAGACATCGCTGCGATTGTATTCCGCGGCCAGATTAGCCAGACTGAGGTCGCCCAGCCAGCGCACGGCGTGTTCGACGCGCAGGTCCGAAGCGAGCTGCTGCAGTCGTCGATACTGTGGCCCGCCGCCGACAATTCGAACTTCGAGTCCTGGAATACGATCCTGCAAGAGAGCGGCAGCCCGCAGCAGCATGTCGAGGCGCTTGCGCGGATAAAACCGACACACCGACAGAACTGTGAACTTGCGGATGTCGGGAACCGCAGGGTTTGCCTCGAATAATTTCCGCCATGCAGCCAGATTGATCAATTCCGGCACCACGACCGCGTTTTTTACTCCGTACAGTTCTTCCAGACGGCCGACGCAATACTCACTGACGGTGATCACACAGGCGGCGCGTCGGGCGTGTTTTGCTTCCAGACGTGCCTGAAACGCCATACTGGCTCGTGTTACCCCCTGCTCAAAGGGAACCGCGTCGCCCAGAACACCTTTGACGCACGCAATGTGAGGCAGGCGCCCGGCTCTGCCAGCGATTGCGTAACCATCGGCGTCGATTCCGACAGTGGCGTCACCGGAAAAATGCCGCCATCGCAATGTCTCATTAAACAGAACGCGCGTAGCTGTGTAGATCGGTGTGACGAAGCGAGGAGCGACCAACCCAACTTCGATACCCAGCTGCCGCACCGCTTCCACCAGAGTGCGTGTTCCCACATAGCATCCGCTCCCGCGCCGCACGTCCCAGGGGACTGCCGTTATGAACTGGAGCAGGCTCATGAATATGCGGAGTATCAGCCGCCGGCGTGGACACCAGCGAGTCGGCGGCAGACGATTCGGTTAATGCGTGTTGCTTCCCCGCGCTGTTCTAGCTGAACGATTTTACCGTTCACGGAGTTTGTCATAAAGCAGGGGAGACGACAAGAACCCTGCTACACACCGAATCGTCTGCCTGTCTCTGTTGATTGTCCTCGCTTTCCTGGCGCCGTCCTCCTTCGGTCCGCGATTCAGGGGCGATACACAGTAAAAGTCGACCCTTGGACAGTTCAAGGACGATCTAAGCCGCCGAATTGTTACGACATAAGATTCGGGCCGTGCGGGGTCATGCGGTTCCGCTATCCTGTCGCGAGTTCGTGCAACGACGCTGCTTCACGCAGCCGCTCAGGGATCATGTTGCGCTTCGAACGAATTAGCTCTGGTGCGAGTTCCCGCTCCTCATCGGGACGGTTCATCGTGAACGCAGCCACTACTGTATTGCCCGACAGCCACCACACGCTAAAACTGGTCGTCTGGAGATCCCCTCGGTGCACAATGCGATCGGCTTCTGCCGGATCACCCCAGAATTCGTAAGACAGATCGAACACGTCAGAGAAGAAGTACGGGACATGTACGAAAGCTTCCCGCCGGCCAAGCAATGTCCGCGCGACCTGCTGCCCTTGCGACACCGCGTTATCCCAATGTTCGACCCGGCGCCGTTTGTTCCCGAAGATTGCATCGGGATAGTTTGCGATGTCTCCGGCAGCCATGATGTCGGGATGATCTGTTTCGAGGAATTCGTTGACGACAACGCCGTTGTCGGTCTTCAGGCCTGCGCGCACTGCCAGATCGATCACCGGCACCACGCCGATACCGGCAACGAGCAAATCGAAAGTCGTAGATTCGCCGGTTGTCAGACGTGCTGAAGATGCACTACCGATCGTGGCGACTGCGGTCTGCGTGAGGACTCGGGTGCCGTGATCAATGTAATACTTTTTGAAAAACGCCGACATCTCGGGCGTAAAGAAGGCCTTCCACATCCGGTCATCGCGAATCAGCATGGTGGTCTCGATACCGCGGCCTGCGAGAACGGAAGATACCTCCATCGCAATAAAGCCACCGCCAACCACAATTGCTTTCTTCGCACCGGCGGCGCGCTCACGAATGCGTTTTGAATCGTTAAGCGAGCGAAGATACAGCACATTGTCCGGCGAAGTGCCAGCGACATCGAGTGTGCGGACCTGAGCGCCGGTGGCGAGTACGAGCTTTTCGAAGGCGAACTCTTCGCCGGATTCCGCTTGCAGCCGTTTGCGTTGCGGGTCGATGACTATGATTTTTGTGCCGAGCCTGAGGTCGATGCCGTGCTTATCGTAGAACTCGGGCGGGCTGACCAGGACGGACAGCTCCGTGTCTTTTCCTGCGAGAAAAGACTTGGAAAGAGGCGGACGTTCATAGGGCGGGGCGTCATCGGAAGAGACAATCGCGAGATCTCCGGATTTGCCGCCGTTCTCGACATATTCTTTCGCAAGATAGCCAGCAACCATGCCGCCGCCGAGGACAATATGCTTGTACCTGGTCACGACGTTATCGTACTCCCGACTTCGCAGGTGCAGACTTCGCCGAGAAGAGCTAACACTCTTCCAGTCACGCGGACAGCTGAGTGGACTACACTACTGCATTAACCCCGGTCGCCTTGAAGTAAGCTGCGAAAACGCGTAACCACGGGGCGGGGTATTCGGAGTTCGGAATCGACTCACTCGGGGAAATGGAGACTATCGTCGATGGGATTCAGTATGTCCGTTTCAAAAGTGCGGTGGCTTGCCGCTTGCGTTGCGTTAATGGTGTTCGTAACCCTGCACGCGTCCGCAGCTGAGGTTTTGATCGGTGATACAAGCTCACAGCCTGAAAGCTTGACAGTGGCGCCCGGCGGGGTACTGATTGTCGGCAGCGCCAGCACGCCGTTTGTCTATAAAGTGCGCTCCGGCTCGAGCTCCGCCGAGAAGTTCATTGACGCGAGCGCCGAAGGCCCCGGAACTTTTTTCTTCGGGATGCTTGCGGATGCCGCTACGAACACGTTGTGGACTTGCCAACTCACTCCCGTGCCCGACAAGAAGCCAGTACAGCGACACACCGCTCTGCGGAGCTTCGACCTCAAGACCGGAAAGCCGAAAATTCGCTGGGACCTGCCGGGCGATAACAGCACCTGCAACGATTTCGCGATCGGGCCTGACAAGGCTCTTTACGTTACTGACACTGCTAACAGCAAGATCTACAGACTCCCGGCGGGAGCCACCGCAGCCGAGCTTTTGCTGGAACATCGCGCCCTCTATGGCATCGACGGAATCACCTTCCTCGACGGCGCCCTCTATGTGAACAACGTATTCTCAAACAATCTCTATCGAATTCCGATCGACGGAGGCAAAGCCGGGCAACCTGTCGATATCTGGATGGACCAGCCGATGAAGGGTCCCGATGGGATGCGGGCAGCGAAAGGCAAGCTGATTGTTGCAGAGAATGGCAGCGGCAAGATTTCTGTCATCACCGTCAATGGCGACAAGGCCAGCGTTACTGTAATTAAAGAAGGTCTCAATACGCCTACGGCCGTTGAACCTGCAGGCGACACGATCTGGATCGCTGAGCGTGGCGCCGGCAAGGCCGTCTCGATCCCAATGCCAAAATAAAGAGCGGAGTATCCGGAATGGACGGGCCTCGGCGCTGGCGTCGCGGATGAGTCTCAGGCTGGCTTTCGATCATCGGCTTATATACCAACCAACATGTTTTACACCGCGAATTGGGAATTAAGGAGAATGACGATGAAACTGGCGAGAGCGGCGCTGCTTCTCACCCTGGCGGCAGCGGCCTGGGCCCAAGTCAATGTGGGCGAACAGAAACCCGAAGCCACGCTGCCCTTCAAAATGACCACGACGGCCACCTTTGAACTGCCCTGGCGGATAGCCTTCCTGCCGGATGGCCGCATGCTGGTGACCGAAAAGATCGGGCCCATTTGGCTGGTATCCGCGCAGGGAGAAAAGATCGCGGCGTTGGCCGGTACGCCTCCCGTCTATTGGCAGGGCCAGAACGGCATGCTGGGCGTCTTCGTCTCGCCCCATTACGCCACCGACCAGAGTATCTATATCACTTATATCGAGCCGGGTGACTATGGCGGGGGCCAGGCGTTGGCCCGCGCCAAGCTGAACGCCAGGACGTGTGCCCAGACTGGAAAATTTCGAGGTGCTGTGGCGCCAGATGCCCAGGGGTAAGGGCGGCCAGGCGGGCGGGCAGATCGCTTTTTCGGCCGATGGCCAGTCTCTGTTCATGTCGGTTGGCGACCGCCAGCGCATGACGCCGGCCCAGGATCCGAACCAGCCCGTAGGCAAGATCCTGCACCTGACGCTGGATGGCAAACCCGCCCCTGGCAATCCCAACTTCGGCAAAACCGGTGCTGCCACCATTCCTCTGATCGATCCGCCGCGCGACACCGAAGCTGCCAAGACCGCGAAGGTGGTCAGCACCTATACTTTTCCCGGCCCCAACCTGACGCCGGCGGAAACCTGGGCTAGTGGCTTCCGCGCACCCTATGGCCTGGCGTTTTCGCCGACCGGCGAACTGTGGGAGGTGGAACATGGCCCGCGCGGCGGCGACGAGCTGAACCTGATCGAGAAGGGCAAGAATTACGGCTGGCCGGTCGTCTCCTATGGCATGAACTATGACGAGGTGCCCATTCCCAGTCACGACACGCGGCCCGAATTCGCGAAGCCGGTGCTCTATTGGGTGCCGGTGATCGCGCCGGGCAACCTGATGTTCTACCGCGGCACCAAGACCTTCCCGCAATGGAACGGCAGCGGCTTCGTCAGCGGCCTGGCGAGCATGACGCTCAATCGCATCATCTTCGACGGTAAAGGCGGAGCCAAGACCGCCGAGCGCTGGGATGTGGGCAAACGCATCCGCGATGTGGAAGAAGGCCCCGATGGTTCGCTGTGGATGCTGGAAGATGCCAATCCCGGCGCCCTGATCCATGTGACACCTAAGTGATTCCTTAAAGCAGAACAGAGCAGATGGGGAAGGGCCGGCTGTCGTCCGGCCCTTACTCTTTCAGGAACTGCCTCCTCGTTTTGGGAGCGGGCAGCGGGCAAACCGGGGAGAAGTTTGCCCAAGCGATAATGAAATTCTGGCTGGAAATACACCGTCGCATAGTTCCTGGCCACAGAACATAGCGTTGTGATTGTTGACACCGTTAGACTCAGGCACTGTTGCTGTTGGCCGCGGGACTTTACGGCCAGGAGCAGCCGGTTCCCTATAGTCATAAAACACATCTGGCTCTGGGACTGAAGTGCAACTCCTGCCACAAAAACGCTGATCCCGGCGAATTTATGGGGTTTCCGGCAGAGAGTTTCTGCATGGGTTGTCATCAGACGGTAAAGGCCGACAGTCCCACATTCAGAAGATGGCCGCCGCCGCCAAAGAGAAGAAGCCGATTCCCTGGGTCCGCGTCTATCGGATCCCGACGTATGTGTACTTCAGCCACCGTGTGCACATTCAGGCAGGCGCAACATGTGAGACCTGTCACGGACCGGTTCGCGAGCGCGACGTGATCACCAAAGAGGTGGTCCACAATATGCGTTCCTGCATGGCGTGTCATGCCGCGAAAAAGGCCCGTAGTGAATGTACGACCTGCCACGAAGAGCGTAACTGATCACTTCAGGCCGCGACGCATTCGGGGATTTGAAGCGGATCTCAGCTAAGACGTTCTGTGCAGCATTGGCCGTAGCGCCAGATTGACCACAATCATGATTACGGATGCGACTGGCAGCACCAGAAGCGCAGTTCCAAGCCGCGCGTCAGACCCGCCTGCGATTGATCCTATTATTCTCGAGCTAATCGCCAGTCCGATCCAGCCGCATGTAATAACAATACCCATGGCAGTCGCGGTTCCAACCGGAAAAGCATCTCCGACCATTGCGAGTGTGGTCGGGAACACGGGCGCCATAGCCAATCCCGCGCAGAACACGGCTATGGCGGCAAGTGCCGGATCTCCCGTCTGTAGCATTGCGTAGGTCGTGATTGCCATTGCTACCGCGGAAAATAACGTGACCGTTGCTGCCCGAACTCGAATCAGAACGCGAGAAATCACAACTCGACCCACCAGCAGTCCGAACGCGAATCCGAGCGACAGGATGTTCAGCGCCCGGATCTCATCGACTCCGCGGCTGATCAGATACTTTGCTACCCAGTTCCAGACACCGACCTCGCACCCGACATACAAGAAGAGAAAAAGAGCCAGCAGCCAAAGTACAGGTCGTCCAACTACCAGGCCGATTTCCGACGCCTTGAATCCACGCTCGCCGGACGGCGGCGGCATAGGTGTAACAGCGTGCAGGACGAATACCGCCGTGGTCAGAATGGCGGCCGTATAAGCAATCCGGACGGGATCGCGTGCAAGCAAGTTTGCCGCGACGAACGGAGTCGCGAGTCCGCCAAGTCCGAAGAACAAGTTCAGAAAATTCAAGGTGGAGGCCCGGCGTTCCTCGTTCACATCGCTGGCAAGAGCGTTGGCAGCGGTCACCAGAATGCCGCCGCCCACTCCGAGGATGAACAGGTAGAGCGCTACTGTCGTGTACACCGCCGGCGCGTTGGCAACCAGAAACAGCGCGATCGCAATCAAAGCAAGTCCAAGCACAAGCGCGACTTTCTTGCCCTTGTTATCAATCAGCGGACCTGCCGAAACGGAAGCGATGATCAACCCGACCGCCTGAGCAGTCGCCACCGTTCCGGTCTCTTCAGGGTTGAAGTGGAACGACGGCAGAATGGTGCCGAGCATCGCGGCGATCATCCCATACACGAAGATCGCAAGTATCGCGGCCAGGATTAGCTGGCCTGATCGAACCTTTGCCATAAGTTGTTAAGAGCTTGTCAGGGGTGAATCTGCCCCTTGTTAGAACCTTTCGCACCACCGCCAGACTTCCGAAGCTCCTCAAAATAACGCTGGACGTAGCTTTGGTAGGCCAGAGGAATCTCGTTGCGATTCGTCTCCGCGCCAGTGTCCGCGTGCAGAGCCTTTCGCTCCGACCACTGTGTCTTCAGCTGCTGTTTGCCGGAAGAAACCTCAACGCTCATCTCACCGGTCAGCTGCTGAGCCCGCTTGCCGAAGATCTCGCTGATTTTTCCCATTGCAGCCAGCTGCTCGGCTTCGCGAAGCGCTTTGTCGCCGTCTTGCTGGCCAACACCGCTCTTCGCGTTCTGGTCCCCGGGTCTGTCCGACTTCTCCCCGGCCTTACTCTTGTTGCCGGCTGTCTTCTCGCCGTTCTGTTCGCCGCTTTGCTGATCGGCGCCGGGCTGACCTTCACCCTGCTGTTTACCCTGCTGACCCTGTTGCTGCTGCTGCTTGCCCATCTGGCCCTGCTGCTGTTGCTGGCCGTCGGAAGCCTGCTGTTGTCCGTCCTGCTGCTTGTCCTGATTTTTCAGCTTGTTCATCAGGTTGGCCAGCGCATCGCGCATTTTGTTCATCAGGCCATCCTGTGAGCCTGGCTGACCTTGCTTGGCGTTTTGGGGTGAGTTTTGCTTGTTCGCAGGCTCGCCCTTCTGATCCGAAGAATCGCCGTTGCTGCTGTCATTCTTCTCGCCGGCCGATTTATCGCCGTTTTCGCCTTCCTCGCCCGCTTCCGGCGAGGGTGCGTTCATATCCTTCTTCCCGTTCTGCTTTTCGACGGCAGCGGCTTTCGGATCATTGGCGACTGCCTGAACTTCCTGTTGTTTGGTCTTCAGACTTGCCTCGTCTGGTGTCTCGAGGTCCTGCGGGGTCACACCCAGATCTTTGAGCTGCTGTTCCCATCGCTCCCGAATCGCGGACTTCCTCGACGCAGCATAAGCCTTCGGTTCCGGCTGCATGGGAGCGAACTGCAGATTGGCCAGCGGTGGATGCAAATCCATCGTGTGCAGGACTCCGTACCGCAGCGCAAGCAGGCCACCGGCTGTCAACAGCAGCCCGGCGCATGCATATCCGTATCTGGGAAACACGATCGGGACTGCGACCGGCATTGTATCGGTACGCAACCGTTCGGTCGCCTGGTGCTCGACGGTCCCGACGATGTCCGCGGGAACGTTCTGCTCCCGGAAGTAGACGAGAGTGGAAATCCGATCGTCGAGCCCAAGCCTGGCGTCAACGACCTGAGCCAGCCGATACTGAGACAGCGCGCGTTTACGAGCTCTGTGGAGTCCGATCGCCAGTGCGCTGATAAACAGCAAAACGGGCCAGTACCAGTCCAGAATCTGCCGCCCGAGCACAAGCAGAGCAATGACACCCACCGCACCGGCCCCGCCGGCAACGGCGAGGTATTCCAATGTCAGGTTGGTGAGGTGGCGCTTCTGTGCCCGTTTCAGGAAAGTGTCGACAATGCCCGTAATGGCCGATTCTCCGTTTCTTCTGCCAGCGCGGGCAGAGGTCCCCAAAGCCCGGCAATGAGTAGGGGAGCCCTGCTGCCATTATGATGCAATCGCCCCGGCGGCGTTACCGATCGGTCCCGGCTGCACGACCTCGGGAATCTGAGCTGCAGCAAACGTTCGCGACATACCGGCACGCATTACATACCGCAGGGCCTGTGGGCATGGATGCACAGCAGTCATCGCCTCACAAATTCTGGTACGGTACCTGAGTCCGCAAGGTACTGGATTAGCTCTAACGTCGTCTGCGTGACCCTGGTCAACTTTTCGAAATTAATCCGAGATACTGTGTCTGTCGGTTCGTGGTACCCGGGATGCCATCCACCGAAGATCCAAACTGCCGGGATGCCCTTCATCAGAAATGGCAGATGATCACAGCGAAAGAGCGTGTTCTGGGAAGACTCGTGATCGAACTTGTCGTTGGCAGCCAGACCCTGAGTGCGCGCCGCACGCTCCACGAGGCGCCGTAATCCGGCCGAGTAAGCGGTTCCGACGACGTTGACTTCGTTTTGAGTGTCGGGTGAGATCCGAACCTTGCCTGCGGCGGTTTCAGGAGTCTCGGCCTCATTGCGCCCGATCATATCCAGGTTGACCATTGCCCGAGTCACTCCCACAGGATGGTCCACGTAATAAAACGACCCGAGCATCAACTCTTCTTCTGAGCCGAAAGAAGCGAAAGCAATCGTCCTGCGATGGCGCTTTGGCATCGCGGCGAACACGCGTGCCAGTTCCATGACGGCAACGGTTCCTGAACCGTTATCATTCGCTCCCGGATAGTATGTCTCGCCGCGGTCGGGGAGATGGTCATAGTGAGATCCGATCAGGATGACCTCGTTCGAGAGGGCAGGATCGCTGCCCGGCAACAGTCCCACGACATTCCGGGACTGCCCCTGCCTGACGGACGCGTTTACCAGTCGCACGTGCAGGGTAAGATCCGGGAAGGCTTTGGAGTGGGGCTGCAGCGTGGAATCAATCTGCTGTTGAAGATCGGCCAGAGATGCATTCCCGGAGCCGGCAGTCAGGGCTTCGGCCATCGCCGCGCTTATCGTCAGGTAAGGTAGTCCCGCTGCGTCGGGCCGCTGGAGTGGCGCAGAACTTCGCTGCGACGATGCGGGAACTGAACCCGAATCGAAAGGCGACCGATGCGACCCGTTCGGGTCAGAAACGATCAGCAGCAGAACGGCACCACGTCGCTGCGCATTCTGCACCTTGTGCTGTGTACCTGCGTACAACGTAAATCCGCGGCCGAGAAACTTCGACGCGGGATCTGATTCCTGAGGTTCGTGGCTGAAGACAACGACGACCTTGCCCTTTACGTCGAGTTGCGCGTAATCGTCATACCCGTACTCCGGAGCAGTTATCCCGTATCCGGCGAAAACGACGGAAGCGTCCAGGCTGACGTCCATCCGAACGCCGCCGCGAAAGTCCTTGCCGGAGCGGAACTCCCGGACACCGCCCTGTGAACTCGCCAAAGTGATCAGGGTTTTTTCTGCCTCCAGCCGAGGTTCGACGAGCCCGAACGTCTGGAAAAATGAATCGCCGAATGCAGGTTTCAGGCCCGCATGTTGGAATTCAGCCGCAATGAACCGTGCTGCAACATTCGCGCCGGGCTGAAGGGAAACGCGGCCGTGCAGTTCCGGCGAGCATAGAAACTCGAGATCTGCACGCATTCTGCCCGGGAACAACACGGGGACGACTAACCTCGCCAGGTGCCAGGGACAATAAAGCTCCGGCAGCCACGAGTGCGCGAAACCGCATAAGCAGATAATACAAACGAGTCTGACCTTATCGGCGCGAACACAATGTCCTTGATACCGACCCTCATCGCGGCGATTGCAGTGGCGATGATGGCCGTACTGGCCTGGCTTATCGTCCAGGTATTTGCGCTGCGCCGCCGAACCCGTGCACTTGAAGATCAGCTCCGAGGTCTGCCGAGTATCGAAGTTTCCGCCGTGGCTGAATCTGTCCCCGAACGGACGGAGCCGGTTCGTTATCGGACCGACTGGGAATCGCTGGTAGGAACAAACTGGCTGAACCGTCTCGGAGCGCTGATGCTGGTGATCGGGATCGTCTTGTTTGTCGGCTACTCCCTGACACAGCTTGGGCCAACAGGCAAGGTCACCATCGGCGTGCTTCTTGGTCTGGCGCTGCTGGCATCAGGTATTCTGCTCGAAAAACAAACAGTCTGGAGAACGTACTCATTCAGCCTGATGGGGGCGGGCTGGGCAGTTCTGTACTTCTCAGCGTACGCCGCGTGGGCAATCCCGGCAGCGCGCGTTCTCACCAGCCCGACTGCAGCGACACTGCTGCTGATCGTTGTCTCAGCAGCAATGATCGTTCATTCCGTCGCATACCAGTCTGAGACTGCGACGGCTCTTGCGTGGCTGCTTGGATTTGCGGGACTTAACGCGAGTCCGCCCACAACATTCGCCCTGGTCGCAGGAGTCGTGCTGGCCGTGTCGATCTCAGTTGTCGCTCACCGATACAGATGGCCCCGTCTGCCTGTCCTTGGAACGGTTTTGGTCTACGTCACGTTTGCGATCCGCTATCGAAGCGAAATAGCTGGCGCCGACGTTGCACTTTGGTCGTACTGGTTAACGTTCGAAACATGGGATCTGTTTGAAATACGCCGGCAGGTTCGCGATGCTCGCCTCGAACGCATTGCTTTCCTGGCCAACTTCGGAGGCTTCGCCGGCGCGAAGTGGCTTTCGGGCGCGGGTACTGCTCTTCACGATTGGTTCTGGTTCTGTCTGATTGCGGCTGTCGGTTATCTTGCAAGCGCCCTTCTTCGGAAGTACGCCGTCGCAAGCTCCGGGAACGCAAAGGCGGACTCGGGCTACGAACTCGCGTCAGTCGCTGCCGCTGTTATGCTTGCCGGCGGACTCTTCGACCGGTTCGCCGGCAGCACGCTCACGCTCGCTTTGCTGTTCGAAGCTGAACTGGTGGTCCTTGCCGGCGTCGCGCTTCAGGCACCGTTGCTCAGAACGTTCGGGTGTGTGGCTCTGATCGTTCCCGCAGTGCATACGAGTATCGACGCGCTCAACGGCATTTCGTGGACGACAGGAGCCTCGATGATCGCCGCAGTTCTCATTCTGAATCGATATCTGATCGAGCGTGCGGTGTACTTCACGCCTGCCGCAGCGGTCTTGTTGGGTGCGGTTGCTGTTCACGAACTCCCGAACCATGCCATCGGGCCGACGCTTGCTGTTCTCGGCACCGCGGCGCAACTTATGCCCATACCGGATGTGCGATGGACTGGACTGGCAGCAGTGTTTGCAGGAGCGGTCGCAGCGATGCTCAGCAACATACCCGGGCAAGAGGTGTTCGGTTCGTTAGTTGCGATCGCGGCCGTATTCGCCAGTCAACGTCTGCACAAAGCTCAGGTCATTCGGATCGCTGCCACAGTAACCGGAACTGTTCTGTTAACCGCCCTGCTGGAACGACACGCTCCGGCGAATTTCTTCACGCTCGCTGCCGGCGCGGAAGGTGCTGCCCTGCTGACTGCAGGATTCGTTCTCGCTGAACGGATGTTTCGGCTCGCCGGACTCGCCGTCCTCCTGTTCTGTTTAATCAGGCTGCTCGCGTTTGATCTCCGACAACTCGACACGATGACCCGCATCGCGTCGTTCCTTCTGCTCGGTATTGTGCTTTTGGCGGCATCCTGGCTATACACGCGATATCGCGATAAACTCAGCCGGCTTCTTTGAGCCTTCCGCTGCGCCAGCCACATATAATAGGGGCAAACCCCACCGGAAGAAAACAATGATGGAAAACAGCAATTCCCGGCGTGATTTCGTGAAGAATTCAGCCGGCACCGGGCTGCTCATCCTGAGCCCGCAGATCGTGCGAGGTTCTCAGGCTAATTCGGCGCTGACGGTTGGCCTTCTTGGAGCCGGACGCCGCGGCACTGCGATTTCGAAGTTCTTCGCCCAGAACGAATTCGCGCGTGTTGCCGCGGTATGCGATATCTATCAGGATCAGCTCGACGCCGCCACGAAGATGTTTTCCGGAGCGAAAACCTTCACCAGCTACAAAGAGCTGCTGGCATCCGATGTGGATGCTGTCTACATCGCAACTCCGCCGTTCCTGCATCCGGAGCACTTCGAAGCTGCCGTCGCGGCGCGGAAGCACATTTTTTGCGAGAAGCCTGCCGGCGTTGACGTTGCCGGCTGCAAACGAGTGATCGCGGCTGCTCGCAAGGCCGACAAGACCAAGCGAATTTCCTTCGACTATCAGCAGCGATACGGAGTCGACTACAACCGGGCGTACGACATTGTTAAGCAGGGCGGCCTCGGGAAAATGGCGATGATCCGGGCAGCATGGATCGGCGGCGGACTGCCGCTCCGAAGCGGCCATCCGCAGAATGAAGAGAAGATACGGAACTGGCTATACTATCCCGACTACTCCGGAGACATCATCGTCGAGCAGAACTGCCACAATCTTGATGTCGTTAACTGGTTCACGGGGACGCATCCCGTCAAGGCCAGTGGCTACGGAAACCGCGCTCTCCGAAAACAGCCGGGAAGCATTCTCGACGACCTCGCCGTGACGTTTGAGTTTGCGGACGGCACAGTATTCAGTTACGCAGCCGGGCAGTTCGACAACCGCATCTTTGAAGACATCTCGGAGACCTTTATCGGAGAGAAGGGCACCATCCGAACCAGCCGTCAGGGCTACCAATTTTTCACAAAGCCGCGACAGCAGCCCGAGGTCGTCCAGTCCGCCAGCTCGAAGGCGGACATCACCAAAGATGCGGTGGACAAGTTCATACTGGGCGCGCGCACTGGGAACATAGAGAACGCCGCGTTTTGGGCCGTCGAGAGCACATTGACAGCCATCATGGCCCGCGAAGCCATCTACTCGGGCAAGCCGATGACATGGGACGAGCTGAAGGCAGGGAACATCAAAGCATGACTCTGCCATGACCGGGCAAACAGTCTCGCACTACCGCATTCTGGAGAAGATCGGCGGCGGTGGCATGGGAGTGGTGTATCTGGCGGAGGACACCAGGCTCGGTCGTCAGGTTGCTCTCAAATTTCTTCCCGAATCGATTGCTGCGGACCCGCTCGGTCTCGATCGCTTCCGGCGTGAAGCGCGGGCAGCATCCGCTATAAACCACCCGAACATCTGTACCATCTACGACATCGGCCAGGACGAGGAAGGCAGGCCCTTCCTTGCCATGGAGTATCTTGAGGGCACCACCCTCAAGCACCGGATCGAGGAGGGACGGCCTGTTCCCTTGCCGCAGATTGCGGACTGGGCCGTCCAGATTGCCGATGCTCTGGATGCGGCGCACTCGAAGGGCATCATCCATCGCGACATCAAACCGGCGAACCTGTTCATAACGACGCGCCAGCAAGCCAAGGTGCTCGACTTTGGTCTCGCGAAAGTTGCGGCCGATCGTGCGCGAGTCGGACCGTCTGATCTGACGGCAACGCTGTCTGTAGCTCTCGAAACTTCATCCGGAAGCACTGTCGGGACCATATGCTACATGTCGCCCGAGCAGGCCAGAGGGGAGGACCTCGATGCACGGACGGACCTGTTCAGCTTCGGTGCGGTTCTGTATGAGCTGGCGACTGGCTCCCTGCCGTTTGAAGGAAAAACGACAGCTCTCGTCTTCAATGCTCTCCTGACATCTGACCCGATACCGCCTTCTGCGAAAAAGCCGGCTGTTCCTGCAGACTTCGAGCGGATTGTCATGCGACTGCTCGAAAAGGATCGCAGTCTCAGGTACCAGTCCGCGGCGGACCTCGCGGCCGATCTCAGGCGAGTTCAACGCGACAGCACTCAAACCATCACAGCGGCCCGACCAGTTGCACGTCAGTCGGGTCGCGGAGGTTTCCATGTCAGCCGTGCGGCGATTGCGGCTACTGTTTCGATTGCGGGTATTCTGCTGGCGATCTGGAATCTCAACCGCACCAAAGAAACAAAGCCGGAAGCACCTCATCCCGCGGTTCAGCTTCGACGGATTACCGCCAATCCTTCTGAACATCCGGTCACGTACGCACGCATTTCGCCGGACGGTCAGTTCATCGCCTACTCGGATCCCGGCGGCATTCACATGTACAAACTGCAGAACAGTGAGACACGTCTGCTGCCGAATACAGAAGGAATGACTCTGTGGGGATGGGCGCCTGGCGGCACTACGTTGTTCGCGATCAAGCAGCGGCTCGACTCTTTTCCTCAGCAGTTCGCGCTGGATGTCATCGGCGGAGTCGATGTCAAGCCTGTCGACTGGAGCCTCCCTTCGCCCGACGGCTCGAAGGTCATGTATTGGGACGAGCGTGGTGCTTTGCACATTCGTCAGGCCTCGGGTGGCGGCGACAAACTGGTGATGGCTGCCGAGGATCGTCCACGTGACCCGAGGGATTCACAGCGGCCATTATGGTCGCCAAACAGCAAGAAGCTCGTCTGGGTTCGTCACGACGGACCGGGTTTCTACCTCGTGACGTACGACATCGCTTCAGGCAATACGATGCGAGGCGGTGGGGCCACTGAAAGCTCCCGTTAAGTCGTTAACGTGGGCCGGTAACCGCCGTCTGCTCTACACTTTCGCCGACGAAAACCCTGAGCTTGAGGGCATATGGGAAGCCAAGCTGGATTCCGATGGTGTGGCTCATGACGCGCCGGTTCGCGTCGCGCACGCCGAAGATTACTCCTACATTGCTCTGAGCGCAACCGCCGATGGTTCAAAGGCCGCGATTGTGCGCCTGATGTATCAAACCGACGTCTACACCGCACCCCTTAATGGCGAAGGAAATCTCGCAGGCAGTCCAAGGCGCCTGACTATTGACGATCGCAATGACCTTCCCGGCGATTGGACGCGAGATCATCGATCCGTCATTTTCAGCTCGGATCGGAACGGCACTCAAGACATCTTTGCGCAGGATCTCGATTCCGAAACAGCGAGGCTGATTGCGGGCGGTCCCGACCGGCAGATGTTTCCGCGCCTCACTCCCGACGGAAGGTCAGTGTTGTTTGTATCAGGGCCTGAGAATGCCTTCGGACCGCCATTTATGAACTCGAAGCTGATGCGGGTTTCAGTTGACGGAGGCTCTCCTGTTCCGGTCATGGACACGCCTCACTACGCATCGCATCAGTGCACGTCCGGTGGCTGCATTGTGGAACTTCACGACCGCCACGAACGTATCGTCTATGAAGTCGATCCCGAGAAAGGGCGCGGAAAAGAGTTGTTCCGTCATCCGCGATCGGATACCGACACCGCGCTTAGTCCGGACGGCAAGAGGCTGGCCTGGGTTCACGATCTTAACGTGATTCGTGTCGCAGGCCGTGATGGCTCAACTAAAGCAGACATCGCCGTCAAGGGCGCTCGGTTCGTGACCTCACTGAAGTGGACATCCAATGGCCTCGGCTTCTATGCGGGCGGCACGTTCGTAAGCACCGGCGCGGCTCTGCTGCACGTGGACATGAAAGGTAACACTCGCGTGCTTTGGGAACAAAACGGATCACATCAGACGCTTGGAATTCCATCGTCGGATGGCAAGCAGCTCGCAATTCTGGGAGCCACAACAGACAGTAACGTCTGGCTTATGGAGAACTTCTGAATGCTCGAATCATCCTTGCCTGGCCTTGTTCGCACGGCCCGGGGAAAGGTACGCGACATTTACGAGGTCGGCAACGACCTTCTCATCATTACAACCGATCGCATCTCCGCATTCGATTACATATTGCCGGTAGCGATCCCACGCAAGGGAGAGGTACTGAACAAGATCTCTCTCTTCTGGTTCGATCGGTTTCGCGAGCTGATTCCGAATCACGTCATAACAGCTGACGTCGCTAACTATCCCCGGGAGCTCGGGCCGTTCCGTGAACAGCTTGCCGGACGATCGGTGCTCGTCCGACGTGCGGACATGATCCAGGTCGAGTGCGTTGCACGTGGCTACATCTCCGGTTCAGGCTGGAAAGAGTACCAGGCCGAAGGGACGATTTGCGGCATACCGCTCCCCCGCGGGCTGCGCGAAAGCGATCGTTTGCCTGAGCCGATCTTTACCCCGGCGACCAAGGCCGAGACGGGGCACGACGAGAATGTTTCGTTTGACCACGTCGCATCGCAGATCGGTGCCGACCTCGCGAAACGCCTGCGTGACCTCACGCTGGAAATCTACATCAGAGCCGCGGATTACGCCGCGAACCGCGGAATCATTATCGCTGACACGAAGTTCGAGTTCGGGTTCACAGGCGACCAGTTGATCCTCGCCGACGAAGTCCTTACGCCCGATTCGTCGCGGTTCTGGCGGATGGACCAATGGCAGCCTGGCGGCCCGCAGCCCTCGTATGATAAGCAGTTCGTGCGAGACTACCTCGAGCAGATTCGGTGGAACAAACAGCCGCCCGCGCCCGTACTGCCTGAAGAAGTTGTTCTGAAGGACGAGCGAGAAGTACATGGAGGCTTACCGGCTTCTTACCGGACGGCAATTGTGAACTGGGTTGACTGGATCATCCTGATTACGCTGCTCCTCGGGCTGATGAATGGTTTCCGCGAGGGCTTCGTCCGTATCGTCATCGGCTTCGCTGCGCTGATCGTTGCGTTTCTCACCGCATCGTGGTTCCACGGGTACGCGACGGGCTACGTCGAACCGCTCATCGGCGCGGGCGTGCTGGCGTCGGTTCTCGGCTATGCGTTGGTTTTTGCGGTCGTGGTGCTGCTTGGCAGTCTCGTAGCGACCCTGTTGGTTCGTGTGCTCGGACTCGTTGGACTTACTTTCATGGATCGCCTGATGGGTGCAGGTCTCGGTGTGGTCAGGGCGACCGTCACCCTGATAATCGCCTCCATGGTCCTGATGGCCTTTGCTCCGAACCGCATGCCCGCGAGCGTCCGTGACTCCCGCTTCGCGCCCTACGTTCTCCGGGCGTCAGACGTAATCTCGGCCGCCACCCCGAACCACATCCGAACCCGCGTCGAGGAGACATACGACGGTTTGAAGGACAAACTCGACGACCTCCGCTCGAAGCGCCGTAATTAACCTCGTCAAGTGGGGCGGGCAATTCTGGCCGCAGCCGCCTTTTAGGCGGCTCGCCGCCTTCACTGGCGTTTCTTCGATGTAACACCGCGCGTCCATCTTGCAAGGCCGGACCAACAGAGGTTGATCGACTATCTCCGGCTGCGACGAGCCGCCTAAAAGGCGGCTGCGGCGAGGATTCGCCGCCCCACACTGGTAACACCGTAGGACTATATAGTGGCGTAAAAAGCCGAAAGCTTGCCAACGTACTGCGGCCCTGCATTATCAAGCAGTGAGTTATGCATGCCGTGAGGGATTCGCCAGAACTGCTTTGGCTCGCGAGCGTGCGCGAATACCGCTTCGCCCTGCTGAAACGGCACGATTTCATCGGCATCGCCGTGGATCACGAACACAGGCGCGCGAACCTTCGATATCTGGTCCACGGTGTTGAAACCGCGGGCAAGCAGCGGCCCAATCACGGGAAGAACTTTTCCCGCCATCGCGCTCAAGGATGCAAATGGCGACTCGAGAATCAGGCCGGCGCAGCTTACGCGAGCGGCGAGGTTCGTAGCCACGGCAGATCCCAGGGACTCGCCGTGGATGACGATCTGCTTCGAGCCGTAACCCAGCTTCGTCATCTCCTGATAACCTGCCTGTGCGTCCGCATACAGCCCCTGCTCTGAAGGATGCCCCTCGCTCTTGCCGTAGCCACGGTAGTCCAGTATCAGTGCAGCAGACCCGGCCGCCCGCAATGAGAGGGCGTGATGTATGCGATGCGTGATGTTGCCGGCATTGCCGTGCAGGAATAACGTTGCGACGCGCGCGCCCCTCAGCGGGTACCACGCGCAGTTCAGCTTGACACCGTCTTGCGTGCGGATCCATCGTTCCTCAGCGCCCATACTGCTCTGGGCGGCCCAGTCGCCGTTTGGATACCGCATCGGATAGTACAGAAATCTGTCCGCAATCGACACACCGGAGAGTTAGACTACAGCGGCCTTCACCTGATTCAGCGGGCACCGTGAAAACTCGGCTAATGCGTCCAGGCTGAGATCGATCCCGAGTCCCGGAACATCAGGAATGGAAAGCATTCCGTCGGTGTCCAGGTTCCATTTTTTCGCTACGAGGTCGTCAATAAATGCTGATCCCGTGAGATATTCAACCAGGTCCGTGTCAGAAAATGCAGACGCGATCTGCAGGTCTGAAGCCAGTCCCACCGCTGTGTTCCAGCCATGCGGAATAAAACGAACGCCGTGCTCGCGTGCGGACCACGCAATCCGGCGTTGTTCGCTGAGCCCGCCGCATTTCGTGACGTCCGGCTGGACGATGTCAAACGCCCCGGCCTCGATCCACGGCTGGAAAGCCTGACGTCGTGTGAGCACTTCGCCTCCGGCTATCGGAACCGGAGCGGCTCGGCGCAGTGCTGCGAAGTCATCGAGCGAATCAGGTGTCAGCGGCTCTTCGAACCAGCTGACGTCATACTCGGCCAGCATCGCCGCCGTTCGGAGAGCCCACTTGTAATTTTGTGGCCAGTACGCATCGCTCGCTCCCGCGTCGACCATCAGCATGGACTCAGGCCCGATCGCCTCACGCGCGGCGCGAACAATCGCCTCATCGGTGACAGTGTTGACCTTGCCAAACGGACCCCAGCCGATCTTGAAGGCTCGGAAACCCTGCTCCACAATCGGCGCGAGTTCGTCGCGCATCCGGCTGGGTTCGCGCATCAGAATCGATGCGTAAGGCTTCACCCGGTCGCGATACCTCCCGCCGAGCAATCGCCCGACCGGCTGCCCCGTCGCCTTGCCGAGGATGTCCCACAATGCGATGTCGATACCGCTGATGGTGTGCGTGATGGTGCCGCCACGGCCAATCCAGAATGTATTCTGGTGGAGCTTTTCGCTGACGCGCTCTGGCTCCAGCGCGTTTTCTCCGGTGTAGAAGGGCCGCAGAGCGGCAAGCGATGCCTTGACCAGATCGGCACTGGTAAACACGCTGCCCCACCCGGTGACACCGTCTTCCGTACGCACTGCGATGACCGTGTGTACGCAATCTTCGGGCTGCAGCTCCGCCGACCAGCCGCCCTCAGGAGTTTTGCCCACCAGACCGAATGCCGTTATATCTCGGATTTTCATGGCCGCGTTAGTGGTGGTCTACCCGCGCAGCGATTTGGCGGTCCCGGAACTCACGAATCAGGGCGACCAGGCGATCGGTGACGACCTCGACAAACCGCTGACCCTTCTCCTGCGTTGCCAGCGTCGGATCCCCTACCGTGCCGGTTCGGGAATATCGGCTGAACCACTCCTGGAAGAATACTGGTGACGGTGCCTGCAGGTCCCAATAAAAGAATTCAGTCGGCTGGAATGAGATGTCTTTGGAAGCTTTGTCCATCTGCACCAGATCAGGCCGCAGATACAGCAGGACCGACGTTTCGAGTTCGCAGCCATGCGCCATGCCGCCAGGAAACTCGGATTCGCGCAACTGGCTCAGCAGTTCTCGAGGTATCAGGCTCCACCACGACACCATCGCGCAGACCGCTTCCGTACGATTCGTGATGTTTCTCGCTGCGATATCGAGAAAGGGTACGTTGCTTCCGTGTCCGTTGACAAGCACGATTTTCCGGAAGCCGTGGCGAGCGAGGCTGATACCGATGTCCGTCACGTAGTTCACGATGGTCGGTCCTTCAACGGCAATGGTCCCCGGAAAGTCCATATGGTGCTCGTTGAAGGAGTAAAACACCGGTGGCAACAGCACGGCCTGTTCCGGGATGCGCTCAACGGCAAGCCGCGACATGGCAGAGGCGGTCAGCACGTCCGTGACAAGCGGAAGATGCGGGCCATGCTGCTCGACCGTGCCGACGGGGAGGACAGCCACTCGATTCTGGGCAACGGCATCCCGGATCTCGGGCCATGTGAACTCTTCGTATCTAAATTTGGTACTCATTGCTTATCGGGTCTTCCGACATCTTATATGCTGTCGGAAGCTCGACGAAACATCGCGGCCAGTTTGTAACATCCAGCCCAGTTTGTAACTCCAACAAGGTACGGAGCTGACCAGTGATCGTTGAAGACCGGACCAATGCACTCTTCACGCGCGAGCGCGTGCTGACCGTCGTCCTCGCGATTGCAACCCTGATCGCGATCTACGTTTGTTACCAGATCATCCAGCCGTTCATTCCCGCAATCGCGTTTGCTCTGGCGCTCGCGGTCGCGACCAGAGGTCCATTCACATGGTTGCGAAATCGCCTGGGTTGCAGCGATGCGATCGCCGCCGGGATCGCGACTGCACTGGTCGCCTTGCTGATCATAGTACCGGCCATGTTGCTGGTCGGCTACGTCGTCCAGAACGCGATGGACAACATCGGCTCGGTCAAGAATAACGTTTCAGGTGCTTCGATTCTGCAACATCTGCAGCAGATCCCGATCGTCGGACCGTACGCGACGGAATATGCGGACAAACTGAAAATTGAAGAACACCTCGGTACTGTTGCGCAGATGATTGGCTCGCGCGCGGGCGCATTCGTGTCTCACTCGGTTGAGTTCATCACTGAGCTGGTCGTTACGTTATTCGTCCTCTTCTTTCTTTACCGGGACCGTCGAACCGCGATGGCAGCTGTTCGCGCCGCGTTGCCGCTGTCCAACACCGAAGCTGACGATCTGTTCGACCGTCTCAGCGATACGATTTCAGCGACGGTTAATGGTTCGCTGACCGTTGCCCTGCTGCAGGCGACCCTTGCCACAACGGTCTACGTTCTGCTGGGTGTTCCTGGCGCCGTTCTTTGGGGCGTCGCAACCTTTTTCCTCGCATTCATTCCGTTTGGGACGGTAATTGTATGGGTGTCGATCGCGTTGTATCTCGGGATTACGGAACACATCGGCAAAGCGATATTCGTCGTAGTCTGGAGCGGCGTCGTCGTTAGTTCGATCGACAATTTCGTTTATCCGTGGCTGGTCGGCGGTAAGCTCCGGCTACACACCGTCCCGACGTTCTTTTCAGTCGTTGGGGGTGTCGCTCTGTTTGGACCCTCTGGCCTGATTCTTGGGCCCATGACAGTTGCCATTACGATGGCTCTGGTGGAGGTCTGGTTCGAGAGAACGAAACACGGTCGAGCCGCAGAGGAAGCGGTCGCACACCCAAACACCCAGTCCAACGTGCCTCCGAGCGCAATGGTGGAACAAAAGTAGAGTAAAGCAGGTGGCCGGGAATTTTCCGACTTTCGACAAACACGAAGTCGCACTGCTTGTCAGTGCGGTCGAGAAAGCGCTCGAACGATTGAAAGCTGCCAATGAGCGAGCAGGCGGCGACGATGCTGAGTTCATTGAGTACGGGCGTCGTTACAGCGTTATTCTCCAGAAACTCCAGAGCGTTTTGGCTGCGAAGTAGGGGGATGCGCCCCGCCGTGTGCCGGAACGAGCTTGTCGTTGTTCGCGCCCGGCCGCAATGAGACACGAAACTGAGGGTGCGGGTAAACGCCTGAGACAGATACGGGCAAAACCGCACCGGCTTTGCTGTTCTTCTTGCGAAACAGGCCATTGAACGGCTTCAGGAGAAGTGACTTTACCCCTCCGCCCGAGGCTTGTGAAAGAGTCGACTCCATCGCCACCTGGCCGTGTAAATCGATGCGTTTAGAAATAAGGTTGTAGGCGCCGGCGCCGCGGACAGTTGCTCCCGGGACGTGGAAAAAAACTGGTGAGAGTCTGGCCACTCCATCGCGCATCGCCACAGAAGCTCGAATTTCCGGGACGATATTTGCGGCGTCTTCAGGATTGTTCTTCTGATGGTTAGGTGCGTCCCTGCGTGCGCGGGCGCTAAGCTGATTCACCTTCATCCGGGTTGTCGCCTTGCTAAAACGCGCGTGCTCAATCGCGAACTCACCCGTCAGTTGAAGCTTCCTGATGAACCGGTCGTCCCCCGGAGGCAACACCGCGTTCGCCTTAAAAGTGATCGGACCCGAGAGCGCAGCCACCGGCGCTCGCGAAAACATGTGCAGGAGGTCCCGGACATCCGATTCCTGTGACTGGAAATGTACACTCGTGGTCTTGCCTTGCTCACCTGTGACCGTCCCTGATGCGATTACGTGCGTATTCCCAAACCGTCCGTCAACATTGTCGAGCACGACGTTTCCGTGCAGAGCATCCACCACAGCCCGGAATGTCGCGTGGATCGCTTGAGTGTGCTGACTCGACTTCACAATGAAGTTGTCGCAGTCCGTCTTACCCGCAACCGATAGCCTCCCCAGCTCACCCTGGAACTGACCGGTTGCATTCAGTAGTCCCCCGATTCCTCGATAGTGGCTCAGATCCGCATGACTCATCGTGAACGAGCCCGACAATGGAGTCCTGCTTCGGTCCGCGGAATCGAACGGCCCGACCTCGGCACGCACTTCGAGGTCATCTGGAGGTTCCGAGTTCCTGAGTCGGGTCCGGACTGAGACTTTCCGTCCCGCTCCCGCATTGCGCACGAGAAGTTCGCGAAACTCTAATCGCAAAGGATCGTTCGGAGAACCATCTCGTTCGACCTCGAGCATCGCACCGTCAGCATAGATTTCGGATGCGACGGTCTTGTGCTCGGGCCGGCCGTGGTCGACCGGCGGTGGAAGCGGCATTGCGAGGTGAACTCTGAGGCCGTCGATCCGAACGCGGCTCAGGTTGTGCTGCAGCATGAGCAAACTTGGCCAGGTGGCACGGATCTCCAGATGCCGAACCTGCGCCAGCGTGGTGCTCCCTCGTACCACGGATACGTTTTCGAGATCGCATCCAGGCGATGGAAGGAAAATTAAGCGATGCCGGCTGCAGCGGATGTCGCTGTCGACCATCCGGTCCAGTCCCTGGATAATGCGCTGCTCGGTGAATGGCCATCGGACTGCTAGGAAAATGACGATGACGATGCAAACAACCACCACCGAAGCGCCGATCGCAATCGCGAATTTATGACGGTACTGCTGCACGGTACTTCCGGTAAGAAGACACCTGCAGCCACA
Organism: Bryobacteraceae bacterium; assembly: GCA_963794765.1. Classification (GTDB taxonomy): domain Bacteria; phylum Acidobacteriota; class Terriglobia; order Bryobacterales; family Bryobacteraceae; genus JAWXCM01. The sequence goes on from CAWCGC010000023.1 coordinate 157,624, forward strand.
CTTTGTGTTACGAGGAATAACAACCGCCGGGAAATCGTTAACGGCGACGACCCCCGATCGACGTCCGGGGATGGTAAAGGCGCCAGTCGAACCAGTAATCCCGCAACGCCGCCAGGTGACGGAGGCATTCTCCCGCAGCAGGTCCTGACACTGCGCACCCTCGAAAGTCCCACGTGCTGCCGGTCGTCGCGTCCCTCAGGATTGCGCCGTCGCTCCAGTAGAAATCCGCCGGAGCGCCGTGCAGAATGGCTGCGAACGCACGAACAGACTTGGCATCAGGGCCGACAACCACGATCACCGGAGTGCCGCCGACCCAATCCTGAACCAGTTTGTCCTGCAGCACGCTCGAAAGGAGGTACGCGCGCGCAGCTCCATTTTCTTCTATCCCGAAAATGAGCTCGCGGCTTTCCAATCCGGAACCACGGGTATCGACTACCGTGGGGACTTTGCGCATCTCCTTTTCCCAGTCCTTCTTCTCATATTTGCTGACAAACGTTTCGACCGGCTTCAGGACAGTGCCGCCAGGGTTCTCCTTGCGCCAAAGCCCGGACGTCAGCTCATCGGAGCGGACCAGCTGGAGCTGCCGTCCGCGGTAGGGTCCCGAGATGGCTTTGCCACTGATCTGCTGCCACCAGGATCCAGTCTCCTCGTCGCGCATCAGGAAATTTTGGTTATTAATTCCGGCGAGCCGAAACGTGAGGGGCCGGCCGTCTACTGTTCGATTCCACACCAGACCGGTGTGACAGAGCGTTCAATATGTGGCCGCAATTGCGACCCCGTCGAGGACATCGTTCACGATGTGGTGATAAGCGAGCATGCGGACCGGATAAGCTCTGGATTGACCCTGGACCGTGATTGCAAGGACCATATCGTCGGGATCCAGCTTCGCCTCAGCCGCGGAGACTGAAGCCGGAGCCTCGATCCGATGGAACATGAGTTCGAAAACGTTAACTCGTGTCAGTGCTGCGCCGGCAACTGAGACGAATGCGATCGCAGTCGTCAGCACCCGCGCCAGCCCGGGGGCAGGCCGGCGCCACAGCAGCAGCGCACAGGTTATAGCACCGATCGCGGCCAGCACGCTCAACCCGGGTGCCCATGACATCACCGTCAGAGCCGCCGAAAGTTCGCCCGCGCGTTGCGGACGAAATGGCCGAACCACGTAGATCGGGTAAATCAGCCCAAACAAGACAACAAGCGCGCAGCTAACCTGCAGCACCCACAGCAACCAACCCGATTTCCACGTCATATCGTCCTGATTATAAGAACCCCAAACACAGGAACCCGGTGAGCCGAAGGTCGCTGGGATCACGTCGCAACAACCGGCGGTCCCCGTTAATATCGGATGGACGGGCCACAGGTCGGAAGCGTCTGCTGGCGAGGATTCCGGAGTGTTCGAAATAGTTATGCGAGCCCGAATACAATGAGTTGGTTTTCACGGCAGCCTCCTCCCGACGCAGCAAACGACCTCGGAGCGCCGGGTCCACTGCAGGAAGAGAGCAGGGAAGCATCGGGCTGGACCTCGGTGGAGACATTCGCGGCTGACATGCGCCAGGCTCTCCGTGCGCTTGCAGGTAAGCCGGGGTTTCTGTGTGCAGCCGTTTTTGCCCTGGCGCTCGGAATCGCATCGAACACCGTCGTATTCAGCGCGGTGAACTCGGTCCTGCTGAAGCCCGTCGCGCTCCGGCAACTTCGTGATCCCGACCGGTTAGTCATGCTTTGGGAGCGGAATCCTCAACTGACGATTTTCTTCTCGGAACGCATGCCGCCGCGCCTCCGCACCTTTCGTCAGTGGAAACAGCAAGCTAAGTCCTTCGAAGATCTCGCGATCTGGTCAGACACGAACATGACGCTGACGGAGAATGACGATCGCGCGGGCATGAAGCCGGAGCGCATCGAGGCAGGGAGAGCGTCAGCGAACTTTTTCCCGCTGCTCGGGGTATCTATAGCCCTTGGCCGCAACTTCTCAGAAGAAGAGATGCAGCCGGGCAAAGGTGGGACCGCAATCCTTACGGATGAGTTGTATCGGAGCCGGTTCTCGGGCGATCCCGATATTCTAAGCAAATTCATCGCCGTCGACCGGAAGCAGTACCGAATCGTGGGTGTCCTCAGGCGAGGATTTCGGCTGCCCTCCTTCTGGGAAGGCTCTGAGCGGAAGGATCCAAAGCTCTGGCTGCCAATAGCAGCTCAACCAGTCTGAACAAGACGAAAACATGTTCGCGAACTTCGTGTTCGGACGTCTTCGTCCGGGTGTTCAGATCGCCAGTGCGCAGTCCGAGATGCGAGTCATCGCGGAACGCCTCACGAAAGCAGATCCGGAGCACTACACCAGCTTCAGTACGAACGTGTTTTCGCTGGACCAGGAGAATGCAGGCCCGGATCTGCGCCGAGCACTGCTGGTTCTTCAGGTTGCAGTGGCGTTCGTTCTTCTGATTGCCTGCGCGAATGTGGGAAATCTTCTCCTCACTCGCGCTCTCGAACGGGAGCACGAGATCGCGGTTCGTGCCGCGCTGGGTGCAAGCTCGTGGCGCATTCTACGGCAGGTACTGGCGGAGACCGTGGTGATTACTGCGATTGCGATTGCAATCGCCCTGACGGTCGCACATTGGGGAGTCCTGTTGTTGTCGCGAATCGCACCGGAAGACGTGCACGGACTTAAAGACATCGAGATTGATGCTCCCGTTCTGATCTTCACCGTCGCGATATCCGCAGCGGCCTCGCTGCTGTTCGCCCTGGTTCCCGCCGTGCATATTCTGCGACAGAACGGGTTCCAGATGCTGAACCGGGGATCTCGAAGCGTCTCAGGCGGCGGCTCCGCAAATATCAGGAACGGCCTCGCTGCTGTCGAACTCGCGCTCTCGCTGGTTTTGCTGGTCGGAGCCGGCCTGATGATCCGGACATTAAACACGCTCCTGACGACCGATATGGGATTTCGCCTCGACCACCTGCTGGTCATGAACATCGAACTGCCGGAGCAACGGTATAAAACCTCCAGCGCCATCGCTTCCTTTAACGCGCGTTTACTGGAAAGTGTTCGGGCATTGCCCGGCGTGCAGTCCGCCGCGCTCACCGATGCGCTGGCCATGAAAACGGTCAAGCAGAGTTCGTTCGAGTTTCCCGGCGTCGAACATGCTCCCGAGACTGGTCCGGTCTCGACCTGGGCACGCGCAAGCGACGGCTACTTTGAGACTCTCGGAATCCGATTGCTTAAAGGACGCACATTCAGCAGGCAGGAGATCACGGGACCCGACTCCAGCGCAGCCATCATTAACGATGCCTTCGCTTCCTCTTTCTTTAAAAATGGAGACGCAATCGGAAGATCGATCACTTTCGACAATGAGTCTGCGAAGAAAACAAACTTCACCATCGTGGGCATAGTCGGAAGCGAGCGCCAGCTTGGACCGGAAAGCGCACAGACTCCTGAGTTTTACCTGCCCGGAAGGCAGCTGCGATCCTTCTACATCGTGGCGCGCACTGTTGGCGATCCGCTCAATCTTGCCCCACAGATAAAACAACAAGTCTGGAACCTCGAAAAAGATCAGCCGATCTCTCAGGTAGTAACGGCAGATCGAATGCTGAACGAATGGGTTGCGCCTCGCCGCTTCAACATGGTCGTGATGCTGAGTTTTGCGTCCATCGCAGTATTGCTCGCGGCAGTCGGGCTTTACGGTGTCCTTGCCTATTCGGTTACCATCCGCACGCGCGAGATTGGTATCCGAGTCGCTCTCGGAGCTGAACCGGCCGGAATCGCGAAACTCATACTGAAGCAGGGGCTCGCAGTGGCGGCAATCGGTGTCGTCGTCGGAATGTCGGGGGCGCTCGCACTTACAAGATTCATGCAAAGTGCGATCTACGGAGTCGGCCCGAACGACCCGATCACACTGACGACCGTCTCGATCGTGCTCGTCCTGATTGCTGCCGGTGCGAGTTACGTCCCTGCATATCGAGCAGCGAGGGTCAACCCGGTGGACGCGCTTCGTGCGGATTAGCGTCGCAGAGATCTTCGATCCAGCCGAGCATTCGGGCGTGATGTGACCCCCGCCAGAAGATCTTGCCGCAGGCGGTACACCGGCTGAAGATATCCCTGGTTGCACGAGTGTGCGGCGGCAGCAAATCGGCCACCTCTTCCTTAAGGACCGGCACAAGCTCACCATTGCAATCCATGCATCGCTGAAACGGTCGGAGCCGGTCCTGCAGCCCGAAGCGGCCCACCACCTCCCGAAGCTGTTCCTGAGGTTTGTCTGCGCGGACGCAATACCCTCGGTCGACCTCACGTCGCTTGAGCAGTCCAACGTCGCGGGTCAGCAGCAAACGATGTTCGCTGCTCGCAACACTCGCGAGCTTTACGTCGTCAGCGTCCCGTTCGTACCAACAGTCGAATCCAATCATTCGAAGGTAGGCGGCCAGCCGGCCAAGGTGCCCATCAGCGACGAAACGCGGATCCTCGAGGGGTGCACCCGAAACCGGGGCAACCACCTCGATCACGTCACCAGCGGACATTTGCGCCGCGGAACTCACGACCTGATCGTTGATCCGATACTCACCCACCTCCGTATGGGGCACACCCAGCGACTCCACCGAATGCTTGACCGTGTCTGTCGAACCAACTTCGTACTCGAACTCCGGTACTCGAAATGCCGGCTTGAGGAAGATGCGCAGCGCCTCCGCAAACCGGAACCGGACCCGAAGAAGTGAAACGCCGGTCACAATTTTCATTCTCGGCCAATAATTGTCCCGAGCGCGTCTAACTTGCTAACAAAAGCATGCAAAAATGTTTCGGGCGTTTACAATAGAGAGTTAAGAGCGCAAAGGGCACGATCCCGCGCCGCCGTGCAGGACAGGAACACAGGTGTGGCGGTCGCGGGTCGGGCTCCGTGTTGCGCGTGTTCGTTAAGAGGAGGTCGAACCTGCATTTAGCCCTGTTCCTGCTTCAGGTAAGCATTTGGGAGTCGATACAAACCGCCGGCCCGATCTCCTGGACGGTTATTGGCATTTTGGTCATTCTGTCCCTCTTTTCGTGGACCATAATCTTCAGCAAATGGAGCCGATTTCGCGCGGCCCGGACCGCCAACGCTCAGTTTCTCCGCGCCTTTCGTAAGTCTGCGAACCTTCAGGCAGTCGCAATCGCAATGGAGCAGTTCCGGAACTCGCCGCTGGTGACGGTCTTTGATTTCGGTTACGCCGACGTCGACCGCCAGGTGAAAACCAGGGGTACGGTCACCAATAAGCTCGCTTTGGAACGCAACCTCCAGCTCGGAATCAGCGAAGAAGTGACCCATCTCGAACGCGATATGAACTGGCTTGCCACGACAGCGACCGTTTCCCCATTTATCGGTCTGTTCGGGACGGTGTTCGGCATCATTCGTGCGTTCGGAGCCATAGGTCAGGCTGGCAGCTCAAGCCTTCGCGCGGTGGCGCCCGGCATCGCTGAAGCGCTCATAGCAACGGCATTCGGACTTGCCGCCGCCATCCCTGCAGCCGTGGCCTACAACTACTTCAATAACCACATTCGCGAATTCGGAGCCCGGATGGAAGACTTCTCGCTCGAGTTCCTGAACCTGACCGAGCAATCATTCGGCGAGGACTAGCGGAATGGCGTTTTCAGTCGGAAGTGGCGGTTCGGGGATCGGGAAAGGCCGGTTTCGCGGCGGGACAGGCGCCCTGTCTGAGATCAACGTCGTACCGCTCGTCGACGTGGTTCTGGTCCTCCTCATAATCTTTATGCTGACGGCGCACGTCATGGAGTATGGACTGGAAGTCGACGTGCCGAAGGTAAAGCAGGTCCGCGAAACTGCCGAGGAACTTCCAGTGGTGACGATCAGCAAGACGGGTGAGTATCTGCTCGGCGATCGCGCCGTCAACATAAACCAGCTCGGAGACGAGATTCGCACCCGCTACCCCAAAGCGAAGGGCGTATACCTTCGTGCCGATAAAGGTGCAGTGTGGGATCCGATTGCACAGATGATCAGTGCTCTGGGAGAAGCGAAGTACGACGTTAAGGTCGTGACGCAACCCGAAGACGAAGCCGACCGTCCTCGACGCAGACGGTAATTTGCAAATGCCCGGGCATGTCGACATTCTCGACCAGAAAGAGCCGCTAGGCGGGCCCTTTTTGCGTTCTGTCGGACTGCACGCCGGGATAGTCGCTCTGGTCCTCGGATGGTCGCACTTTCAGCTCGGCAGGGTAGAACGCTGGGGTGATCCCAAGTCCCTCGGCGGCGGAGCTGTCAGCATCACTCCGGTCTCGATTCCGTTGCCCGCCCGTGAAGGGGTCGTGAACCATGTTGCCAACGATACGGAGTCTCAGGTGCCTGCTCCTCCGAAGCCTGAGCCGAAACCGGTTATAAAACAGCCGGAACCTGACGCGATCGCTATCAAAGGACGAAATCAGAAACAGAAGCCCGAGGCGCGTCCGCCTGCTCCGCAAAAGTACACGAATGTGCCTCAGCCAAAGGAAAATCAGCTGTACAGCCGTGCTGGCCAGGCTCTGACGTCGCCACTGTACGCGCAGGCGCCCGGCGGAGGCGGAGTCGGCTCCGGTTCTCAGAGCCCGTTCGGCGCTCGTTTCGGGTGGTACGAGCAGTTGCTTCGGGAGCGTGTCGCGCGCAACTGGCGGTCACAGGACCTTGACGCCCGTATCCGAAATCGAGTAGCCGTAACCTTCGACATCATGCGAGATGGCACGATCGGAAATGTCCACGTGACGACGTCCAGCGGAAACTTCCAGCTCGATCAGTCGGCACAGCGTGCCATCATCCAATCCAATCCCTTGCCCGCACTCCCCCGTGAGTTCGAGCGCGATGTAGCCAGCATTGAGTTCTGGTTCAGCCTGCAGCAATGAAGACAAAGACAACAGCACTCCTCACAATCTCCGTTCTGACTGGTGCGGCCCTGCTTATAGCTCAGAACGACCGAATCGTTATTGAGCTGACAGGCAAAGGCGGAAAAGGCTCACTTGCCGTCCCCGATTTCCGCGGAGCCGGTCAGGCGCAAAGTTTTATGGCGGCGTTCAACACGACGCTGTGGAACGAACTCGATGGTTCGGCCCTGTTTCGTATGGTGCCGAAGACTTCCTACCCCCTGAACGTGCCTCAGCGGCCGGAAGACTGGCTGCCGGAAGAATCGAGAGTGCCTGACACTGCGCGTCCTTCAGCGCCGGACTCGGCGCGAGCCAGGCAGGAACTCGGACGTCGTCTGCGTGACTGGAGCGGGCCGCCGGTAACGGCCACCTACATGCCCATCGGTTACGCCGCCGTGCAGAATGGCCGAATGGTCCTGTACGGTTGGTTCTATAACATTTCGCAGCCGGACCTTGCGGGCGCCCAGGTATTTGGTAAGGTTTACAACTCGACCGTCGATGAAAACGGGGCACGTGACCTCGCGCGGCAGTTTGCGGCTGACATACTCGCTCGTTTTGGCGCAACCAGCCTTGCGGGTACGAAAGTCATTTTTGTTTCCACCAGAACAGGTGCAAAAGAGATCTGGGCGATGGATTATGACGGCCAGAACCAGCGAGCCCTGACCCATTACGGAGCGATCGCCACGACACCGGCCGTTTCGCCGGACGGGTCCAAGGTCGCGTTTACGTCATTTGCCCGCAACCGTCCGGAAATTGAAATCTACTCTCTCCTTACGGGACGGAAACTTCCGTTCTATAACCAGCAGGCCTCGATGAATGCCACGCCCTCGTTCACACCCGACGGAAACACGATTCTCTATTCGTCGACGGCGGGCGGCGCTTTCGCGCAGATCTTTTCCGCCAGTATTGATGGCCGGAATTTCCACCGAATAACCAATGTAAGAGCTGTGGAAGTCGAACCAAAAGTAAATCCAAAAAACGGATCTGAAATTGTTTTTGTTTCCGGTCGCTCCGGGCCGCAGCAAATATATAAAATGAATATCGAAGGTACAGATATCATCCGGCTCACCACCGGCGAAGGGGAAGCATCGAATCCTTCGTGGCACCCGGAGGGGCAGCACATCGCTTTCGCCTGGACGCGTGGCTACGAACCAGGGAACTGGAACATCTTCATCATGGATGTGGCCAGCCGGCGTGTCGAGCAACTCACGCACGGTGCCGGACGCAATGAGAACCCGACCTGGGCGCCGGATGGGAAACATATCGTTTTTGCGTCTCGTCGTGGCGGCAGCCGTATGCAGATCTACACCATGCTGGCCGATGGTACACAAGTGAAGCAGCTGACCACAGAGGGTGAGAACACAATGCCTGTGTGGAGCAAGTAGTCGAGCAAGGGATACGAGGAGGAACAGGAAACCCGAAATGAGACTTGATCAACTGGCAAGTCGAAAGAACTACGGCGCCGTTGTACTGGCCGTCGCACTCAGCCTTTTTGCGGCAGGTTGCAAGAAGAAAGTTGTCGCTGCGCCACCCCCGCCCCCGCCACCGGTGGCAAAAGAGGCGCCGCCTGCGCCAAAACCAGCCGCGCCGGTTGTTTCAAGCTTTGCAGCTGAGCCGACGTCGATTGAACGCGGTCAGGCTTCCACGCTTCGCTGGAACGTCAGCGGAGAAACGACGGAAGTGCGAATTGAGCCCGCGCTGGGCGTTGTTAACGCAAGTGGCAGCCGTCAGGTGTTTCCCGGCAATACGACCACATACACACTCACCGCGAACGGACCCGGTGGTTCAACGACGCAGACCGCTACGGTAAACGTCACGACTCCGACGCCTCCGGCTCCGCCGCGTGCGCCGGCGAAACGCAGCATCAGCGACGTGCTCTCGTCCGATGTCCAGGACGCGTTTTTCGACTATGACCAGAGCACAATCCGCGAAGATGCGCGTTCGGCGCTGACCCGCGACGCCGACGTACTCAAGGGTCTTTTTAACGATTATCCGAACGCCACGATCGTCGATCGAAGGCCACGCCGACGAGCGCGGCTCGGCCGAATACAATCTTGGTCTTGCCGACCGTCGCTCGCAGGCTGCGAAAGAATTCCTCGTTCAGCTTGGCGTAAACGGGGACAAGCTGAAACCTGTCAGCTACGGCAAGGAACGTCCGCAGTGCACCGAATCGAATGAGACCTGCTGGCAGAAAAACCGGCGGGTTCATTTCTCCGCCGGTCAGTAAGGCAGTAATTCCGGGCGGAAGCGCTTCAGCAGACTTCCGCCCTTCTTGACGCAGGAGTTCTCAACATCATGCAGCAGCTATTCAGGCCGGCTCTGATCCTGATCGCAACCACTTCGCTTGCCCTCGCGGCTCCCTCAAAAGAGATCATTGAATTGCAGCGAGAGCTGGCGCAGCTACAGGATCAGGTCCGGCAACTTCAGAATTCAACCAACGAACGGCTGGCCGCGATAACCACCCTGCTGCAGCAGGCTCTGGAAACCGGATCCAAAACCAACACATCGGTCGCGGTCCTTGAGAGCGGCCTTCGCGAGCGTCTCTCGCAGCAGCTTTCTGCTCCGATTGCGGGAGTAAGCTCGCGCGTCGAGACGATGAGCAACGAGTTTCAGGGAGTTCGTGAAAACGTCTCGGCAATGAACGAGACGCTAACCAAGGTGCAGGCCCAGTTATTGGACCTTAACAATGCGGTTAAAGTTCTCCAGGCGCCCCCGGCTGCTCCGCCGCCTGCGATGGGCAGCGGTCCAAATACGCCATCGGGTCCCGGGGGATCAGGTCCGCCTCCAGGTATGGCCGCCAGCCAGGTCTACCAGACTGCGATGACAGACCGCAGCCGCGGCAATCTCGACCTTTCGCTGCAGGGTTTCCAGGAGTACCTGAAGTGGTATGGAACTACAGAACTCGCACCCAACGCTCAGTTTTATATCGGCCAGATCTATTACGATAAGGGCGATTTCAACAATGCCGTTCACGCATTCGATACCGTGCTTGAAAAATACGGCGAGAACAATAAGAGCGCAGATGCGACCTATATGAAAGGTATGGCTCTGCTGCGTTCAGGCCAGCGTACGCAGGCGGCGCAGGAGTTTCTGACTGTAATTGAGAAGTACCCTAATTCGGAGGTTGCATCAAAGGCGCGAACGCAGCGCCAGGCGCTCGGCCTTAGCGTTCCGGGGGGCGCCGCGAAGTCGGCGCCTCGCAAACACAAGTAAAATTGGCAGCATGCTGTTCCTTGCAGCTGCTGTGCTCACCGCATACACAGGCACCACTCCGAAACTGGATGGAGTGATCTCGCCCGGAGAATACCGGGACGCCGCTGAGATTACCGGCGTCACCAGGTGGGCTCCACAATTCACACCAACAACCGATCCGAAAGACCTGGCCCTGAGAGGCTGGGTCAAGCACGACGACAAACGGCTGTACTTCGCCTTCGACATCACAGACGACGTACTTTACGGGATCGATACCCCTCGGTGGCTTCCCGACAACAACCCCAAAGCACACGAGCTTACGCGGGAGGGCTACCCCTGGTTCGGCGACGAGATGGAGATCCTTATCAACGCCACGAACAAGTGGAAGGGCGACGAAAGCGTGGCGGGGAACGGCGAATCCTGGCAGATGGTATGCAACCTCACGAAAAGTCGTCTGGGAGGAATCGGAGTGGGCGGCCTTCTGGAAGGCGAGCCGCGTAGGAGCGAATCGGCCTGGAATACCTACCAGAACTGGATCAGGACTGGAGCGCAACAATGCGTGGCAAAGCGTAATCCTGAAAGCAAAGGGTACATCATCGAGTGGTCGATTGCCTTTAACCCTTGCGTCGAAATTGAACCGGGACACTTTTATGACCCTGCCAAAGACGGCGATCGCGAGGTGGGGCTGAACGTCGCACTCGGCGATCTCGATCAGAAGGAAACAGGCGCGGGAAACTTCGGCAACTTCCATCACGAAGACTGGTGGTCGGGGGCCAAAGACGTTCGAACTCAACTTCGCCACTTCGGTACGCTGAGAATCGTCACGAAGCATCGCGACCAATGATATGGCTGAAGAAAAGCAAGGCCCGGCCCTGAGCATGCTGTCAGAGCACCCACTAGTAGCCGGACCCGTCGACATCGCCGTGCTGGACGACGATGTCGATTTCCGAACTTATCTGGAAGACTTCCTCCGCGACGAAGGTGCGTACACGGTCCGAACCTATGCCCTGCCGGAAGAACTCTTCCGCGACGCCGAGCAGCGGGTGCCCGATATCGTTCTCCTCGACATGAAGATGGGAGAGTTTCGAGGTGAGAAAGTGCTGGAAGAGCTACTCTCTCGATGGCCAAACGTCTGTGTGATCGTCATCACCGGTTATCCATCACTCGAAGACATGCGGAATACATTCCGCCTCAAAGTTTTCGACTACCTGACCAAACCGTTTTCGCTGAACCAGCTCCGTCAAACCCTGCGAAACGCTGTCGAAGCATACGGCCTCGGACGCGGAGATCAGGACCGGCTCCGGGAACGTCTGGGTCACCGCATCAAGCTGCTTCGCGTGGAACGCGACTGGTCGCTGAAAGACCTTGCTGCTCTGACGAAGCTCAGTGTGTCTCAGATCAGCTCCATCGAGCGTGGAACGAACCTCCCCAGCATGGAAAGTTTGCTCGCAATTTGCCGTGCATTTGAGAAAAAACCGTCCGAAATTCTGGCGTCAATAGAGTTTTAATGAATTCACAAACAATTCGTCGCGTATACTGAGGCGTTCAGCGATGATACTCGTACGTGATCTGAGGAAGTCGTTTCAGGACCCGAAGCGTGGAACCATTCACGCTGTGGACGGAATCAGCTTCGAGGCCAGGTCCGGTGAAGTGTTCGGACTTCTCGGGTCCAACGGTGCAGGGAAGACTACTGCGATGAGGATGCTCGCTACCATCCTTAAACCCACTGGTGGAATGGCGGAAGTTGCCGGGTACGACATCGTAAAGTCACCGGCCGATGTTCGCCGGAGCATCGGTTTTCTCTCGGGCGACATGGGCCAGTATCATCGTCTGTCGCCGCGTGAAGTAATGACGATCTTCGGCACGCTTGCCGGGGTTCCCAAAGGCGTTCTGAAGCAGCGGATCGATGATCTCGTCCAGCAGTTCGGAATGGGGGAATACGCAAACGCAAGAGCCGACACGTTTTCGACCGGCATGAAGCAGCGAGCTAACATTGCACGCGTGCTCGTGCATGACCCGCCGGTCCTGATTCTTGACGAACCGACAACCGGTCTCGATGTCCCGACGGCTCAGATCATCGAGCGATTCATAATCGCCGCAAAAGATCGCGGAAAGTGCGTCGTCCTCTCTACCCACATCATGGAGGAAGCCGAGTATCTGTGTGATCGCATAGCAGTCGTACACGCCGGCAAGCTCCAGGCGCTCGGCACGATGGACGAGCTGCGCGCGATCACGGGTAAGCAACGGCTGCGCGAGATCTTCCTGGCGCTGATTCATCTCCATGACACGAAAGAAGCGGTTGCAGGGTAATGATTCATCTTTCTGCAGTGAGGGTCCTGTTCCGTAAGGAACTCCTCGACTTGCTTCGCGATCGCCGGACTCTTATCAGTCTGGTAGTTGCTCCCATGCTTGTAGGTCCGGCAATCATGACGGGCATGAACTACTACATAAGGAAGCAGGAACAGCAGGCCAAAGTTGAACGCTACAAAGTTGGACTTCGCGAGGACGTTACCATCCCTGGTCTGAAAAACGCTCTGGCGGAGGCAGGCCTCGAGGTCCTCCCCGTCTCGCAGCCGCGGGAATCCGTAGAGCAGAAGGCAGTAACTTACGGCATTGAGGTAACCGGCAGCACGGAAAAGCCGCAGCTTTTCTTCTATTCCGATAACTCTGAAATGGCGTCCAGCATGGCACGGTCGCGCGTTGACCAGGCTCTGGATGCACTTTGGCGGCAGCGAGTGACGGCCGAACTGACGAAACGAAATGTTCCCATTTCGGTGATTCAGCCCTTCCAGCGTGCTTCCGTAAATGTCGCAAAACCACGCAAAATGACAGGTGCCTTTGTGGGCCGGCTGGTCGGATTCCTCTTGCTGATTTTCCTGTTCAACGGCGCGATGTATTCGGCTGTTGACTGTACGGCCGGAGAAAAGGAACGCAAGACGCTCGAAATTCTTCTCGCATCCGCTGCAGGGCGAACGGAAATTGTCACAGCAAAGGTGCTGACGGCGATGGTCACATCGTTCGGCACGACGCTCCTGAGCATCAGCAGTTATGCGTTTGCATTCTCCCGGACGTCAGGCAGAAGCGGAGCGCCGGCTTTCGCATTCCCCACAGATCCGCTCACTGTCGGTCTGCTGCTTCTTCTGATTCTGCCAGTCGCGACCATGGCCGCGTCGATCTCGGTCGCGGCTGCAACGCCCGCCAAAAGCACGCGCGAAGCCATGAGCTATCTGACTCCCGGGCTGTTCATCATCATGTTTCTTGGGATGATAACGTTCGTTATAGACAAACCCCCAAGTGTGCTGATGTCGTTAATACCGTTCGCGAACTTCTCGCAGACGCTCCGGGAGGTTCTTTCCGGCGACTGGACACCCCTTCGTTATTTCACGACTCTCGGCGCCAATCTCGTTTACAGTGCGGTAGCCATTGCTTTTGCGGTGCGAAGCTTTAGGAATGAGAAGGTATTGTTCCGTACGTGACGGTGGACCCGAACGACGAGGAACGAGTTCCCTTTCAGGTAACCACCGGAGCGGCCGCATACGACGGTATTACCCAACTGCCCGTAACGGTGCTGCTGGAGGATGTGAGAAGCGCGTGGAACGTCGGCTCCTTCTTCCGAACTGCCGATGCTGTGAAAATTGAGAAGCTTCTTCTCTGCGGAATTACAGCAACACCACCTCACACGGGAATCCTGAAGACCGCCCTCGGCGCAGAGCAGACAGTCCGCTGGGAGCAAGCGGGCAATTCCGCTGATGCGGCCCTCGGCGAACGCGGACGCGGTGCTGAACTTGCAGTAATCGAAACAGGTGTGCGTTCTGTGGACCTCTTTGACTGGGTTCCGCGATTTCCGGTTTGTCTCATATTCGGGAATGAGAAAGAAGGTGTTTCGCGCACTCTCGTTGACGATTGCGACACGCACGTTCGCATCCCGATGCTCGGTTTCAAGCATTCGTTGAACGTTGCCACAGCCGGAGGTGTCGTTCTGTATGAACTGCTGCGAAAGTATCGGGAGTTGTTCCGACCACAGTCGCGCTCCGGTCTCTGATAGCGGCTTCTATCCTGCCTGGACGGAGGAAACATTTTTGAGTCGGCGTGTTAATTAGCCGAAGCAAGGGGATCACCGAAGGCTTGCTCAACGATCGCTGGGAAAAGCGGCAGACTTACGCGCTTCGAAAGGTTCAGAAACTATCGATTGAGGCTCGTTGAAATCTATTCTGGAAACAAGCTCGCGAGCGGAACTGCTCCAGTTTGGCGGAGACTTGGCCGCATTCTGCGCATTCACTACCGACCGGAATCAGATTCCGGAGGTCCTTCTTGGCTGACACTTCTCGACAAGCAAAGGACAGTCTATGGAGCTGCGATCTATTCCGCTGCGAATCAGCAACGCTGAAGACACATTGGGTTCTCGTGGTGATGGACCAATTTACTCGCCGCATCATCGGCTTTGGCGTTCACGCCGGCATTGTTGATGGTGTCATCCTGTGCCAAATGTTCCATCGGGCGATTCGCGGGCACAGCCTGCCAAAACGCCTCAGCTCAGATCATGATCCGCTCTATCGATTCCATCAATGGCAAGCTAATCTGCGCGTGCTCGAAGTAGCGGACATTAAGACGATTCCGCACGTGCCACTGTCGCATCCGTTTGTAGAACGGCTCATTGGCACGATTCGTCGCGAGTACCTAGACCAGACTCTGTTCTGGACGACAGCTGATCTGGAAACGAAGTTATCCGAATTCCAACAGTACTATAACGGCCATCGCACGCATACCGGCTTGGGCGGCCGGCGGCCAGAATCGCCGGTTAACGGCTCAGCATTGATACGTTTTGATTCGTGCCGGTGGCGGGGGCACTGTCGAGGGTTGTATCAGACTCCAATTGCGGCATGAGTTACTAATTCGCCATCCACAGCCGTATACTTATGTGCCCACGGCGAGTTTGCGCACACAAGCGCCGCGACAGTGCACAACAGCAGCAGGACACCGCCCGCCGTCTTGTTTTCCGCAAACGCCTGGAACGGTCGGAGGATACGGACGATCGGAGTTGCGGGAATCGGGTCGAGCGATTCGGATGCGACGTGCATGCGGAACTCTTCCTCCCTCAATATGCGGCAGACTTCAGTTCGGACGCCGCTATCAGTGTGACTCTTTGTTTGAGTGCGTCTTCAATGTTTCTTCGCTACATAGCACGCCCGCCTCGGCCCAAGCTGGCGCCCGAGTTCCTCGTCCTTATCAGACAGGAACACTGAAGCCATGAACCCAGCCCGCTCTAGCGCCCGCAACACCTCCTGCGGAGAATGACACCGGACCAGGAACTCCACATCGGTACGCTCCCACTTTCCGTTTTGTTGAAAAGTAGTGATGAATGTCCGGCCCAGGCGCTCCCGCTCGTTATAAACGCCTCGGACGATGCACACTTCGTCGACCTCGACAATAAAGCAGCTCTGCTGCCACTCACTCTTGTATGCCGCCTCCGTGCTCAGATCGAAAACGAACGAGCCTCCGGGGCGGAGGGCGGCGTGGACATTCGAGAAGGCCAGTTCCAAAGATTCTCGGTCGAGCAGGTAGCTCATGCTGTCAAAGGTCGACAGCGCAGCATCGAACACGGGAGGCAGGCGGAACGCCTCGGCGGGGGCGACCAGAAACTCTCCTTCGGGCACTTCCTGTCGTGCATAGCGCAGCATCTCCTCAGATGCGTCAACACCCGTCACCGCGAAGCCGCACCCGACTAGGTGTCGTGCTACAGTGCCGGTGCCGCAGCACAGGTCCAGAACTCGCGCCTCCTTCGGTAAGTCAGCCAGCAGCACTCGGTCCAGCATTGCCGTGAGTCCCGCGTGATAGTGGCCGCACCAATGCTTCCGGTAAAAGCGCGCGATCGGGTTGTAGTCGGCAGTCGTGGCGGTCGTTGATAGAACAGTCATGGCAGTCTTCCTTAACCCATTCAAACAAAAGGCAGAGTAGCGGGTTGGAAAATCGAGAGCTGGACCACAAAAACGAAAAGCCTTGAGTGCACCGGGGTGTCGGTCGCGGTGCGTCTGCCGAGATCGGAACGGGAAACCGGCTAGCCTGCGGCAATCCTTTGATGCTTTGGCCGAGTTGAGCTGATCTGTTGAGGTCCGAACTGGTCGCAGCTCTGCAGTTGCCGCCCCCCCTTCCGGGGTCTTAACTGCTCTAAAGTTATCGCGAGCCGTTTCGACCGGGTGCCGCCGGTTTAGAACTCCGATCCATGCTGGAGGCGTGCAAAGGCACGCGCTTGGGGCAGATGCGAACGCGTCGCCCATGCATCATGCAAAGCACGTCTATGCGCGCATATAGGAGAGACGTGGCGACTCTGGACGGAGCGATGGGCAAAACGGGTGGAGGACAATTCGACTGGTTCGCCGCGCGAATAGGGCGCGGCCTTCGCCGTCGATCACTTGATCACTCCTGAACGAGGATACTGACCTCTTCCGGAGTGCATCCGGAGCGGAGTTGCCAGACGCTCTCATCCCAAGGCTTATTCGCTCCGATTTCGATCGCAAACCGCGCAATCCACACGCTGTATGGAAAACATTCGATGCTCACGTGTGAAGCGGCTTGTCGATACCTCCTCACCAACTCCTCAGTCGCCTGCGCCCGGCGCTCGTATTGCACTTGCTTCTTCGTCCACAAGTAACCGCAGTTATGAACAAAAGCGACAGCGATCAACCCGCCAGCAATCGCGCGGTATTTGCGGCGATCCGCCAAAGCCGCGATCGCGGTCGCGAATAGCATGCTCAAACCGACACTCGCCAGATAGGTGTGGCGGCTGGGCACCCGGTTCATGTACGTGAGAAAGCTGTAGGGAACCAGCGCGATCAGGATCCAGCATGCTGCGGCGGGCAGAGTGGACTTCAATGCCGTTCGGTTCACGGCGATCAAGATCGCCGTCGCGAAAACGCCCCAGAACCACAATATTCGCGCGGTGCTATTCAGCACCGTCATAATCACCGGAGCGCCGAGCGAGAACGCGCCGTCGTGAAAGTGCAGGATCTCCGAACTGGACCAGAAGATAGCGAGGACATAAAAGGAGGCGATGACCGCGAAAGGCGTCACCATCAAAACTGTTCTTCGTATGGGCGTCTTGCGTACGATGCAGGCGAACGCAGTCGCGGCTACGGCAACCACTCCGGATTCCTTCGAAGCGAGCGCAAGAACGAAACTGATGAGCGAGGTCCAGTACCAAATCCACCGGCGAGTTTCATCCCGAGTTTCATCCAATGCGGCGCTGAACGAGAGAAAGGTCAAGGCTCCGAATAGGAAGACGAGTAGCTCCGGCAGCGCTGCGTACCAGATCACGGCTTCTTGATGCCCTTCGGCAACCGCGAAGAATCCCGCCGCAAGAAGGGCTTGCTTCGCGTCCGCACCAGCCCGGAGAGCGACAAACAGAAGCAGTATGGAGTTGACAGCGTGTAGGACCAGACTGCTAAGGTTGAACGCCAGAGGCGTCAATCCGAAGAGCTCCTCTGTCCAGTGCGTCAGTAGAAGCGATGTCGCCCGGCAGCGGTATAAAGGGTCTCGGAGCAACGCTGGCCAAGACGAGACAGGCCCGTAATCGCGACCGAATCTAATTTGTACGTAGTCGTCTGCGATGAAAGGGAGGCGTTGAGCGGGCAAATACGCGACCACCGAAACCGCACACACTAACGCCGCTGCGAGCGCCGTTTGAGAACGAGTCATGTATACCGTCATTAATCGCGCTGGACTCTCCACCCCTTCTGAATCCTACGCATCAGTTGATGATCATATAACGTTTCTGCGAGCGCCATTGCAACTGGGGACGGCGGCTACTGCGGACGCTTTTCTGGCCGAGTCTGAGGGAGTGCAAGGCGCTCGGCGATGGATTGTGTGTTCTATCGTCCCGAGCATGGCGATCCGCGCGCTGCTGTGCTTCTTCGGGGCATCACACTCCAAAGCACCGTCCCTGCCTTGCACGCGATGTGGATCATGCCATTGCCGCGGAGTAGCTGTCATGAACTGAGAGCAAGAGCGGCTAGTGGGGATATAAGTTATTGAGACTATTGGTGCGCCCGAACAGTTCGAACTGCTGACCTTCTGGTTCGTCACAAGATCCGGGAATGCTGTGATACCCCGTACAACCCTGACGTCCTGAAATCAGTAGTTTACAGATTCAGTGGTTCTTGCTGCAGAGGACGTCAGGGTATTACAGGGTGGGCATAGATTTGGGCATAGCGGCCCGATGCAATAATATCTCCTCCATGGCATCGAAGAGGTCTTCAGTTCAGTGGGGGTAGGGCCATGTTCCTTCGGCACGGGTGTGAGCGCGTGCCTGGTGACCGTCAGCCGATGACTCCAGTTTGCGTGAAAGTGGTCCAATCGTCATTGCACTCACATATCGATGTGTATTGTCAGGTCAGCTTGCGATCCGCATCGTTGAGCGAATGCGACCGTTCTCAAGCAATACCGCTCTCGGCTGAATTCGCCGTGATAAGTCGAACGCTTCCGGTCTGAAGCATGCAACCGCTCGCTCTCACTTATCGCAACTCGCAAGCGCCGCGTAGTTCTTTCTGGCTGCGCAGGACCGTCACTTAAAGGTTGACAGCGACGGCCATTATGTTAGAGCGACAAGGACTACCTACAACTCGTGCAGCTTTCGCGCTTCCAATCGCAACAGCGCTGCTGGTTGTCTACTTTGTTTCGTGCAGTCCTAATGCGTGGGACAGCCTTTCGATAACAGCGTCGTTCAAAAGCGAAATGTATACAACCAAGGGTGATGCTTACGAGATCATTGGGATGAGTCTGAGATACGTGGTCAAGAACGATACTGACGCCGACTACACACTCAGCGAGAACACACTTGTAATGATCGTCAGTGGTGAAACACTGAGGAAAGCCAATACTGACATGTATAAGTTTGCCGAGAGCTGCTTAATACTCGCTGGCGAGAAGGTCGAATGCAGAATAAACGTTCCACGTGATTTCAATACGGATTTTGATGTAGACGGCTTTATTGTCTTCAGATGAAAATGCCCGGTACAAAATCTTGCTTCCGAAGCCAACCGCTCCGACGCGGGACAACCGCCGAAAGATGCAACAAAAGATAAAAGAGGCAGACGCGCTCGAAAAGCTCCGATGACCAAACGAGCACTCCTTGTGGAGGGAAATCCGATGGCACCCCGAGCCCGAACGCGCCAGAGTCGAAGTTCGCCGCGCTGCTCTACGCGCGCGAGATCTGGACTTCGCCCGGCCGAGCACCTGAAGTTCGCCTCATTGCGCGATTAACTTCTGCTCTGCAGAGGCTGGAACTGACAAAGGCCAAGATGGACAATCAGATCACTGAGGGCGTGAGTGACGCTTAATGCGGCAGTGAAGGTTGGTCTCACCGTCCCCGGGGAGCCGCCTGAACCCGTCCACCATTACCCTCTCCTCGTCCCGGACGCGCCGTAATAGTCGCAGCTTAGCGGAGTCCCTGCGCCCGAACTGCAATCGCTCGATCTCAGTGATGGCAACGCGCAATGCGGCGCGAAGCTCGTCATGACTGCGCACGAGGTCGCTTTGAGCTGAGGGCACGTACACATAGTGGGTGATGCGTTCAGAAGTTCTCCTGAGAGAATCTGACACTGTGCTGGGTTGTCCTGAGCGACGCTGTTGACCGACGACGCGGGCCGGGGCGAATCTGTTCTCCACTGAGCGTCGCCGAGGGCCATGAGTAACCTGAGGCAACCACGATGTCCGTCGACTCTTACTACCGCTGAAGCGCACGGCCAAAGAACAGCCACGATCGGCAGAGAGATCGCGTGTCGTGAAGGCTTCGCCAGCGGTATGTGTCCGCATTGGCCGATGCAGCGGTACGTGTAGCGCAGGCGCAGGCACCTGCCTCGGCATCTCATCCGCATCGTCAACGCTGCCGGACCGCCTTACAACTGCTGTTCTCACACGTGGTAGTGATATTGCCAACTACGGCGCGACTTCCTGCGCGACTACCAAAGCCGACTGTCACGCATTCTGATACACTCGCGTCCCAAAGGAGTCCATGAATGACTACGCGAATCTGTTCCGAATACCCGCAGCACTGCTATTGCTTGTGTTGGCTTGATCGCAGCAGACGACATCGGCCTCGGCACGTGGAAGCTGGATAACAGCAAATCGACCCTGAATGGTCAACCGATCAAAGGTACTTCCACCGTGACCTTCACACAATCCGGCGACGAGATCACTCGAGTCGAAGAGTCGGCCGGGCCAGACGGTACGAAGACCACCTCCGGTGGACGGGTAAGCTGGACGGAAAGGATTACCCCACAAGTCAGGCGGGTCAAACGATGTCTATGAAGCAAACCGGCAGAGACACGATCGGAGCAACAATGAAACGTGATGGCAAAGTTGTCAACACGGCAACCCGTACTCTTTCAGCAGATGGCAAACATGTGCATGTCACGATCAAGGGTACGGATACAAACGGGCAACCGTTGATAGGTGAGCAGTACTTCGACAAGCAGTAGCAGGTAACCGTTGCGGAACTGCTTGCCTTCGATCTCAAACATGCGGAGGCTGGAGCCGAGGTTAAGTTCTGGTCGTTTCCTGCCGAGCACATCGAGGCGATCCGATGGCACCACGAGCCGGAGCGGACGAACTCCAAACTTGCCGCGCTGCTATACGTGTTGGAGCATCGGACGTCGCCACGCGAACATTTCCCCGCACCGGAGCGACTGGCGACTGCTCTTCGGTCGCTCGGCCTTACTGTCGGGCAGGTGGAGCAGCTACTCGGTCGTCTGCGCACACGGAGTCAGCGGTTGTCAACTGAGTCGGCGAGGTGCAGCCTGCGGACTCATTCGTCAGTTTCGTGGTGTTGCGTTGATTGCAGAAGCAGCGTCCGTCCGATCTCCACTGACCGCCCGCACCCGCTGCGACAACTACTCCTCGCCCTTGTTGCGCGGTTTCGAGCACCCGTTCCGGCCTGCTCCGCTGCATTCCGGCTACTTGGGTCGGTTGTCAGCAGTGTCGGCTACCGTTCTGATCGAACAGAAAACTTAAGCAAGTGCGACGGGCCACCACCCGACCTCATTGCTTCTCTAAAACAGAGACGTTATTGTATTGCTGCCCGTTCGCAGTTGTGCCTTTAGAGACAATAGTGAGGGTTTTGCCGTCCTTGGAAACTGTTCGCATGGATGTACGGCTCACTTTCCCATTCCGGGTATAAGTTTGCGCCACCTCCCGGTCGTTTCGTTTTTTAAAAGCAACCATGTCGCCGTATGGCGATCCACTCACGGAAGTCGGCGTGCCATCGTACTTAACCGTATAGCTGTATGAAGTCGCCTTCCCGTCCGAACCAATACCATCGACGGACACTTTCTCCCCACCCTCCACAGATTCGATCTTCACCGTGGTTGGAATGGTGGGTGCGGGACCGGGGCTGTACTTCGATTTGCTCAAAGATTGCTTCCATGTTCCGACTGCAGCATTTTGGTTTTCATGCTGTGCCAGCGTTGAAACTGCCAGCCCGATTGCCAGGGCGATAATGCGATATTTCATGTTTTCTCCTCTGTTGCTTCGATGGTCAAGGCCGAACCGAGACTTTTTTCAAAATTCCGAAGGCAGCGGTGATGATATGTCGTCCGAAAATAAAAATCAAGTTTATGGAGAAGTCACGTTGGGAGCGATCGGAATCAGTTGGGCGGCGGGGTGATCAACTGTCGGATACCACGAGACTTCGAAACTACGGAGCGGAATTACGAACGAGGCAACCTATCTACATGCAGCATCGAGCATGGACTTCCGGCAGTTCGGCGTATTGTTCCTGCCAGGGCTTCTACCGCACGTTGAGTTGTTCGTGCTGCGTCCACACTGACGGGAGACGCGCTCTGTGAGGTGAGCGGTAAAACTCGTGGCCAACCCGGGAATGAATTCAGCGCACCGATGTCATCGGAGCGGTGCTGCTCTGTATTGCTCTTGTGTTTCTACGCTGGTGCATATCTGCTTCGCCGTGCAGATAACACCAGCTAACTGCACACCGATCTCGGCACGGTGACCGTTGTATTTCCACCGCCGTCGCGGGCGGTCCGCACCAGGGATAACTGCAACCGGATGGCATATCGTGGATCGAGGGTAGCGCCGTGAATTACAGAGTCCGACCGTCCTTGCGTACGACAGAAGCGGAGTGGATTGCTGATCGTTTGGCACCCTTCGGTTCAGGTGTGGGTGCAATCGTGCCCGAAGGGTTCGAGGCGTACGTACGGATCTTGCACCCTGCGATAGGCAGGAACGGGGAGTTGATCCGCTGGGCAGAGATGGCAGCGAAGTCGGGTCGAACGATGCATCGACTCGCGCAATTTCACGCAATCAATCGCGAGTCTGCTACCGGCGTCAACCCAGCCGGAAATGGTCCCCGGAACGGAAACCTGCCTGCGGTGCCGCTTAAGGCGCTTTGTGGCACTCTATCACTACATACACGCACCCCGGAGTCGTGTCGCTTCTGCCTCTGGGAGGGTTACGGTTGGCTCCACGATGATGACTTCGGTGGAAGTGTTTCTTTACGCCTATTGGGTACGCCGGGCCCCCAAAGCCACGTTTCGGCTATTCGGACGAGGTTCCTGAATTCATTCGCGCGGCAGTGATGGCTGAGGGTCGTGTGTACCTTCCGGCAAGAGATTACCTGTTCTTTGAGGGATCACTGGACGGCGCAACTGATTTCGGCCACTACCTCGAACCCGAATACTTCATCCCACAATCGCCGAACCTGTTCTGGCCGGAGGACCGTGCCTGGTGCGTGGCATCGGAGATCGATCTCTACTGTACTCTCGTCGGCGGCTCTAACGCGCTCGCCGAGAGCCTCATGGCGAACCCGGAACTTGAGGCATGGCGCATGTTCAGCGATGACCCCGTGACGTGCGATAGCGACGAGATCAACGGATGATTACTGACAGCTATTTGTTGCGGCGGACCTAACGCTCCGTACCGGACTCTGCTCCTGCGCGTAGATGAACCGCACGGTTGCTTGGGCAACGCCCAGTTCATCCGCAATGGCTCTCCAACTCACTCCCGGTCGCGCTTCTGACGATAACCGCGCACCACCCGAGCCAGGCGCTTGCCGGGTTTCGTGTTCCGTACGCCGTACACGCTCGCTATCAGCTCCTGATCGAACTCAGCGCGAGCGAGCACATGGGTCAGCAGCCGTAACCTCGCACCTAGCGGATGCCGGATTCGGAGGTAGCTAGACGCGCCCCGCTAACCAACCCGTGATAACTATGATCCGAATTCAGCAGCACGTCTGAACTCCAGATGCGGCCTGACAGTACCACGCAGCAGACACGGTTGTCAGTAAGTACTTTGAGGGAATTGTGATTTACTGTCCCCACCGGTAAAGTTGCTGAAGGGTGTCGCCAATACCGAAATGGGGCCCTGCCGCGTGCTGTCCCGTGCCCGGGCGATTGTCTTCAATTTCGGCCGCTGCTGTCGGAACGTGCCGCTTCAGAGGTGACGACTTCCGCAGACCTGTCGCCGTGTCTCGATTCAGATGCAGATTCCGGGTAAGGCCAGCAATGTCATGTCGTGCAGATTCGGACAAGGTTCAAGGGGTATTGGCGGTCCACTTTCAGTGTCATCTTTAGCTCTGAAGGTGCGCAAGTTCTCTTGAAAACCGAGCACGCTCGGTTTATTCTTTTTCCACTGCCACGCATGCTGTGTGCAGTTCACAAAGTTGAATTGGTCTGTTTTGCCCGATCTGGCGTGGGAGCGTCACGTCCGAACGAAAGGCGGACGCCTGACGGCAGCACCGAAAACGCGGAGGACGCCCCGCAAACCACGTCCCGAAACTCAAAAACACAAGGAAGAACATGAATGAGCGTTTATAAACAGAAGGGCTCAAAGGTTTGGTGGATGAAGTTTGTCCACCGAGGTCAACTGATCCGAAAGAGCACTGGCCATACCAATAAAGCTGAAGCTCGCAAAGTGGAAGCAGCACTTCGGTTTAAGCTGGCGAACGGCGAATACGGAATTCTTGAACGCAAGGTGGTGCCGACACTCGCGGAATTCGCGACGAATGATTTCCTGCAGTACATCAAAACCACCTTCGCCGCTAAACCAAAGACACTTTCCTACTACGAGAACGGAACGAAAAACCTGCTCGCCTGCAACAAGGTTGCGGACGAGAAATTAGACAGCATCACAACTGATCGGATCGCCGGTTACGTCGCGAAGCGTCAATCGAATGGCCTCGCCGTTTCGAGTGTTAACCGCGAACTGCAAGTGTTGCGGAGAATGTTCGCGCTCGCTCAAGAATGGGGCAAAGTCGAAAAGCCACTTCCAAAGGTCCGGAGGCTGTCAGGTGAAGCCCCATCGCGAGCGAGTGATCACGCCCGAAGAAGAAGCCATTTACCTGGCCAACGCTGCGCCGCTGCTTCGGGATGTCGCGATGCTTCTGTTGGACTGTGGTCTCCGCCCCGAAGAAGCATTTCGTCTGCGCTGGGACAATGTACACAGAAACGTCGTAGAGGTGCTGTACGGCAAGACAGAAAATGCGCGTCGGTCCATCCCTCTGTCTGATCGTGCAATCGCAATGCTGGACATGCGCCGCTCGCTGGTCAGCGGTGAATGGGTCTTTCCGGCACCAACGAAAAGCGGCCACATTGAACCGTCCAGCCTAAAGAAACAGCACTCCAAAGCTTGCCGAGGAATCGCACCCCCTGGAAGTCGGGAAGTGCAGCCATTCGCTCTGTACTCTCTCCGTCATACCTGCCTGACGCGCTGGGCACCTCACATGGATCCGTGGACGCTCTCGCGCCTCGCTGGCCATCGCGATATGTCGATCACAAGGAGGTACGTGCACATCCAGACGGACACCGTGCGCGCTGCTGTGGAAAAAGCAAGACTCGCACAGAGTGGGCATAGTTCTGGGCATAGTGCGTTCGTTAGCCAAACGAACGGTGTAGCGCCAACGTCCGCAATCAACTGAATGTTAGAGGTTTAATGGTGCGCCCGAACAGATTCGAACTGCTGACCTTCTGGTTCGTAGCCAGACGCTCTATCCAACTGAGCTACGGGCGCACTGCTGAGGGAATTTGGACGACTCGCGTGCGACAACGCCCGCTCGTCTGCTGCTTCACCATATTAGCATCGCGATTGTCGGATCTGGCAGACTGGTGGAACATGAAGTCCCTGCGACCGCGGCTGCTCGCCGTCACTCTGGTCCCATTAGTCATCCCACTGCTGCGCGCGGCAGATGCCGATATCATCCTGACTGACGGCAAGATCATCACCTGCGACAACCAAAACAGCATCGTCCAGGCGATGAGTGTCAAAAACGGTCGGATCACAACGATCGGCACCGACGCCGCTGTGCTCGCGGCAGAGCGCGGCGCACACACACAAGTCATCGATCTCAAGGGAAAGACGGTCGTCCCCGGCCTGACCGATGCACATGTGCACGCAATCGAGGCTGGGCTCAGTGAATACCAGCGGCCGCTGCCGAATCTGAACTCGATACAGGCAATTCAGGAGTACATTCGCACGCAGGCTCGGGTTGTGCCAAAAGGCAAATGGATCGTCGTACCCCGGACCCTCCCGCCACGGCTCGAAGAGATGCGATTTCCCACGAAGGCGGATCTCGACGTTGTTACCGACCATCCGGTAGCGTTCGATGGCAGTTATGTCTGGTCGGCTAATTCGATGGGTCTGCGCATCAGCGGCATCACACGCGACACGCCGAATCCGCAGGCCGGCGAGATTGTGAAGGGCTCCGATGGGGAACCGAACGGCATTCTCCGCAACGCATCCCAACTACTGAAGGGCATCTCTCAGTCCGAGCCTTACACAGAAGAAGACAAGCTGAACGCCCTCGAGAAGATGCTGCGGCTATACGCGGCAGCAGGACTGACGGCCGTCGGCGACCGCGCGAATACTCCGCCCGACGTCGCGATTTGGGAAAAGCTCAAAGCGCAGGGCCGGCTTCCGATACGTGCGGTCCTGACCTGGAGGCCGAGCGGTGCTCCGCCGGTCGAGAACATCGTCCGCGACATTCAGCAGTCCCCGTGGACAACGAATAAAGGCGATGAGTGGCTGAAGATGGGGAGCTTTAAGCTCACGCTCGATGGAGGGCAAAGCGTCGGTACTGCATACCAGCGGATGCCCTATGGACCATTCGGTCGCCAACTATACGGTCAGACCGACCCGCACGCACGGGGCACGCTCTTCGTCGAACCCGAGAAGCTGTATCAGATTTTCAAAGCAGCGCGTGATAAAGGCTGGCAACTCACCGCACACGTACAGGGCGGGGGAGCGATCGACGTTCTGCTTGACACGTTCGAACGGCTCAATCGGGAGACTCCGATTGCACCTACGCGCTCCCACGTAATGCATGGGAGCTTCATGAGCGAACAGGCGCTTGCACGGATGCAGAAGATGGGGGTCGCAGTCGATGTTCAGCCCGGGTGGCTGTACTACGACGTGCCCGCCCTTGAAAAGGTCTTCGGGCTCGATAAGATGCGCTGGTTCTTCCCCGTGAAGAGTTATATGGACCGCGGAATCATCGTGGCCGGGGGCAGCGATCACATGATCGGCTACAACAAGAACGCAGCAGTAAACTCCTTCAATCCGTTCCTCAACATGTGGATGTGCATTACCCGCCGGACCCGTGACGGCCAGGTTATTTACCCGGAAGAGCGGATCACAAGGATGCAGGCGCTGAACATGTGGACCACGGGCGCCGCCTGGATGCAGTTTGCCGAGAAAGAGCGCGGCAGCATTGCGAAGGGGAAGTTCGCAGATTTCGTCGTCATTGACCGCGATTTCGTGACGATTCCGGAAGATGAAATCAAATCCATCGAGCCACTGCAGACGTGGGTCAATGGCCGGGTTGTATACGAAAAAGCGAAGTGAAGCTCAGGACTCTTCAACCGTCCGACATACCCGACTTGATGGCGCTGAAGGCCGCAGCAGGATGGAATCAGACTGAGGCCGACTGGCTGCGGTTTCTTAGCTACCAGCCGGACGGGTGCTTTGGGATGGAAGACGCAGGCCGGGTTGTTGCCTCCTCGACCTGTATGTGCTACGGCGATGAGATGGCGTGGATCGGCATGGTCCTGACGCTTCCCGAATATCGCGGCCGCGGTTTGGGTCGCAAACTCACACAGATGGCGGTTGACCACGCAGGCCGCCGAGCCGTGCGCCTCGATGCGAGCGATCTGGGCCGGCCCTTATACGAGTCGATGGGTTTCGTGGAAGAGTGCAAAGTCGAGCGTTGGCGGCGTGAGCCATCTCCGCATACTGGCGAGCCGCCCGAGGTCGAACCGGTGCACTGGGACCCTGTGCTGGATACCGAAATATTCGGTGCGGACCGGACGCGATTGCTGAAGGAGCTGGCTAAACACGACGCGGCATCGCATCGAAGTGGCTACGCGTTTGCGCGAGACGGGTCTGACACGCCATCCTTCGGGCCCTGTGTGGCTGGCAGTCCGGCCGACGCAGACCAACTCCTCAGATGGTTCGTTCGGCTGCACGGACGCGTTCGTGCCACCTGCACAGATTTGTTCCCGGATAACAAAAGTGCCCGTGCTTTGGCTACCCAATATGGCTTTAGGTGCTTCCGCAGCCTTACGCGCATGGTGCTGCGGCCGGCCGAGCCTCGCAAGCCCGACCCGCGAATCTATGCGATAAGCTGCTTTGCCTGGGGCTAACGGACTTTCAGACCCGTCCAGAAGCCGAAGCTTACGGCTGCAAATCCGGCAGCAAGGCTGCCAAAAAGAACAGCAGCGGTGATTCCCCACTGCCTTGCCTGCGCCGCCAGCAACCCTTCCAGTTGCCATGCCGAGAAGGTCGTATACCCCCCAAGGAAGCCGGTCGCCAGCAACAGTCGTAACCGCAGATCCGAAGGCTCGGTGATCGACACTACCAGACCAATCAGAAACGAGCCCGAGATATTCACGCCGAACGTTGTCAGTGCGCCTGCGCCGAGAAGAACAGCGGCCATGTAGCGGCACACGGATCCGATTGCTCCCCCAACCGCAACCAGCAGCAGACGTTCGCCTAAACTCACTTTCCGAAAGTACCATCGGCAGGGCGGCAAGATTTTTTGATGGGCAAAACACAATTGGTCTGGTAACATTCCTTCTAGGGACGTGCTGTTCAGGCACGTTGCGTTTGGCGGCTTCCCGATAATTGATCCAACACTCAATTATTTGGACTCGGCTCGCATTGTTAGCATCGGTGTGCATGCTCCCGGCTGCGAAGTCCCGGAGAAGCCTGAAGATGCGCGGAGGGTCCACCCCTGTGTTCTTTAGGGGTCAATAAAAGGATGTCGCCGTGGCTGTTAGTGCGTCCCTTTCGATTCAAAATCGACCGTCCGAATGAGACTCCTCTTTATCGGTGATATTTTTGCGTCTCCCGGACGCAGGATCGTCGCCGACCGATTGTCGCGGATCGTCACATCCGAATACATCGATTTCGTGATCGCGAATGCTGAGAATTCCGCCGGCGGCTTCGGAATAACGCCGCTCATTGCCGAGGAATTGCTCG
This sequence comes from Bryobacteraceae bacterium, assembly GCA_963794765.1. Lineage (GTDB taxonomy): Bacteria > Acidobacteriota > Terriglobia > Bryobacterales > Bryobacteraceae > JAWXCM01. The sequence continues at coordinate 186,149 of CAWCGC010000023.1, forward strand.
GACTGGGAATCGATGTGCTGACTTCGGGTAATCACGTCTGGGACAAGCGCGAGCTGTACGAATATCTCGACCGTCAGCCGAAGTTGCTGCGTCCGGCTAACTATGTCGAGGAATTGCCGGGGAAGGGCGCAGGCATTTTCCGTTCGAAGACCAACATTCCGGTCGCCGTAATTAATCTTCAGGGCCGGACCCACATGCCCCTGACAGAGTGTCCGTTCCGAAAGGCTGATGCTATTCTGAACAGCCTGGACCCGAGCGTCACGATCCGATTCGTCGACTTTCATGCGGAACTCACCAGCGAGAAGATGGCAATGGGTTGGCATCTCAACGGACGCGTCTCCGCGGTTATCGGCACACACACGCACATCCCCACGGCGGACACGCGTATTCTTTCGGGGGGCACTGCCTACCAGAGTGATGCAGGCATGACTGGTCCGTACAACTCTGTCATTGGCGTTGACAAGGAAATCGTCATACGGCGATTTCTGACGGGCGTCGCATCGCGCATGGAAGCAGCGCGCGGCGGCGTCGAACTGCATGGCGTGATCATAGACGTTGACGACAGCACCGGCAAGGCCACCGCCGTCCGTCGTTATACCGCTTCCGAAACGCCGTAAGTCTAATCGGTTTTTCGCGCAGCGGAAGCTTCTTTGGCAGGTTCAGCCTGCCTGACCGAGACCCTCATCCCGGTGTCAAGACGGCTCAATTGCGAAGTCGCAACAAGATCCCCTTCCTGCAAACCGTCAAGGATCTCGACATCATTGTCAAACCTGTCTCCGATTTTGACCTCCCTGGCCTCGACGGTAGTTCCGTTTCGCACAACGTAAGTTTTGTTTGCTCCAAACAGATAGGTCACAGCCTTTGCGGGAACCAGCAGAACCCGTTCGTTCTTATCTGTCGGCAGGAGAGCGCGCGCGTACGAGCCAGGCTTTAATTCGTGCTTACTGTTCTCAACGAGTGCTTCCACGGTGAAGGTACGCTTCGCCTGATCTACGGTCGGAGAGATTCGCCAGACCTTACCAGAGAATTTTCTTCCCTCATAGGCTTCCACCTCCACTTCCAGCATCTGCCCGGATTTGATCCACGGAGCGAATCGCTCCGGTACATCGAGACGCAGTCGAATCGGATCGATCTTAACGAGCGTGAACAGTGGTGTGTTCGGACGAACGTACTGGCCTGCGTTAACCTGGCGATCCTTCACGGCTCCGGCGAAAGGAGCATACACGGTTGCGTCGCGAAGTTTCTTCCGCTGCAGGTCAAGCGCCGCACGCTGACGCTCAATGTCTTGCACCAGGTTGCGTGTGGAATTCAGTGCAGATTCGTACCCAGCCTTCGCAGAATTCAGCCGGGCGAGCGCCTGGTCGTAGTCTGCCTGTGCACCAATACCCTGGTCGACGAGACTCTTGGTCCGCTTGTAGCGCTGCTCGGCGTCAAACATGTCCGCCTGTGCGCGACGGACCTCGGAAGTCTCCCGGATATCTTTAATGCGATCGTGCTCATCTTTCAGGCCAACACGTTCGAGCGACATTCGCAGTGCTGCCTCATTCTGAGCCAGCAAGTATCGTTGTTCTTCATCCGAAATGTTGACGAGCACCGCACCCTTCGGTACGACATCACCAAGATCCGCCTTTACCTCAACAACACGCCCTTCCAGCTCCGCACTGATGACGGTCTCGTCAAATGGAAACATGGTCCCCACTGACTGAACAGTTCGGCGGAGTTCGCGGCCTTTAACCGGGGCTGCCGTCACACGCGAGTGGGGCATTGTCCTGCTTCGCCTGGACAGGTTGCGACTTTGAGCAGGAAGTGCTCAGAAAAAGCGCGGTTACAGCGACGATCTTAAGGTGAACCGGCACCAATGCCGGAGCCTTTCGCATTTGCATGGCGTACTCAGGCACCTAGCGTATCGCATCGGACAACGTGCCTGAAGCTCCGCCATATAAAGGCGTTTTACTTCTTGTTGGTAGCGATTGCAGCTGAATCTGCGACTCGCTTCAGATGCGTTGTTTCTGGTTTACCGTTCGGTACGATCGACGTTGTTTCCACCTCCAGTGTGTCGCCGTCCACAGCGGTAAATCGGCGCCGCACAACTTTATCTCCCGCCTTCTCCCACTCGATTAGTTTCGGCCCGTTGAAGTAGAACGAAACTGTTGCAGGCTTTCCATCGGGCGATTTGTCTTGCATTCGCGGCCCATCACATTGCATTCGACTTCGTTCTTGCGGTCTGCCTCGCTCCGCACCATGTGAAGCGTTCCGTCAGCATCGCGCAATTCCCACGTCTCCGAAGACGAAGTATTGCCATCCGCTTTCCAGTTGCCCCAAAGTTTAGTCCGAGCTTCATCCGATGACTGTCCGAAACAAAGCGGCAGGCTTGCGAGAATCAACGCGGAAACTCCAGTCCTTATCAGCATCACGCCTCCGGATCAGAACGGTGCGAATCTCTGCTTCACACCTTTCTACATTGTGAGCTTGTTCTCAGATCCCCACCATCCTGTGAATACAGGACAGGTGAATACAGTACAGCCAGGGGAAGTTTGTCACCGTGGCTAAACTCGAAGCGTGCGGACATGGAAAATCACCCTCGAATACGACGGGACGCGATACTCGGGGTGGCAGGAACAAAAAAACGCCCGAACCATTATGGGCGAGCTTCGGACCGCGGCGGAAGAAGTGCTCGGACTTCCAGTCGAGATGCAAGGCTCGGGACGAACTGACGCCGGTGTGCATGCAGCTGCGCAGGTAATGCACCTGCGTTGCGATGTTCGCCGTCCGCCTCCACCGGAAGTGCTCCTCCATGAAATCAATGTGCGGTTGCCTGCTGACATCGCGTTGGTCGAAGCAGAGCCTGTCGCGAACCGTTTCCACGCCCGGCACGACGCGATTTCCCGCAGCTACGTCTACCAGATTTCGACGCGCAAGATGGCATTTTCCAAGCGCTACGTCTGGTGGGTTCAAAAATCGCTTGACGTTGAACTTATGAACGAAGCAGCGCAGAAAGTGATAGGGCGCCACGATTTCGTTTGTTTCGGCGCACTTGACCCGTCAAGACCAGATGAATCGACCATTGTCGTGGTCGAGTCCGCTTCAGTCGAGCGCGATGGCGACCTGATCGTGTTTCGGATCGGGGCGTCGCACTTCATCTGGCGAATGGTCCGGCGACTGGCAGGAGTCCTGGTGAAGATCGGGCTCCACGAGATCACACTGGAGGACGTTGACGAACTGCTTGCCGGACGCTGCAGCAAGCGGCTTGATGTAGCTGCGTGGACGGCTCCGTCTGCCGGCTTGTTTCTGGATGAAGTTCGCTATTAACTACTTCTCATCAGCAGGAAGGAACTGATAGCTGACGAACGCAAACTTCTTGCTGTCGGGCGACCACGAGGGCACATTCATAGTCCCCTGGCCTCCGAAGAGCTTCGCCAGGATGCGGATCTTCCCGTCGCCAAAGGTCATCAGCCGGAGCATGACATCTTTATTGGGCGGGTGTCCCTTAACGTCCTTATTGAACGTCAGGAACGCCATCATCTTGCCATCGGGTGAGATGTGGGCGAACCAGTTGTTGTAATCGTCTGAGGTCAGCTGCTCCTGACCGCTCCCGTCGGGATGCATCCGCCAGATCTGCATCAGTCCGGTACGCTCGGAGTTGAAGTAGATCCAGTTGCCGTCCGGCGAGTACTCAGGGCCATCATCGAGGCCTTTTGCTGTGGTCAGGCGCTTTTCTTCCCCGCCATCCACTGAGATCGTGTAGACGTCGAACTCGCCATTTCGCTCGCCACAGAACGCGAGGGTCTTGCCATCTGGCGACCATCCATGCCAGTACGACGGGGCGGCTTCCGTGATGCGGCGTGGCGTACCTCCGGTTATCGGCACCAGATAGACGCGAGACTTGCGGTCGGCTTGCGAACCATCGCTGATCGCCAGTGTTGTTCCGTCAGGTGAGATTCCGTGATCGTTGTTGCACCGATTGGCAAACCCGGTGTCAATTTCCGCAGGGGTGCCGCCCGCGACTGGCATCCGGTACAGCCGCCCCTTGCTGTTGAACAGGAAACTTTGGCCATCGCGGCGTCCAGTTCGGTGCCTCGAAGTGATCGGCGACGGAGTAGATCGCGCGACGATCAGTGGAAGAGACGGTGATCACCTCCAGCGTGCTGTGCAACACCGGTTTCGCATCGCTGGTCGGCGCGGGCAGGGTACGGACATCAACGTTCGAGAATGCTGCCTTCTCCATCCGATCTTTGTTGTGCGCCGTCACGCCAACGCCGACGTAGAACGGCTCCTGGATCGCGATCGTAGTTGTGCTTCCGGTCAGACGGAGATCGCCGCCTGCCGAATCGGCCGTCGACAAATAGAACACGTTGCCCCGCTTCGTCAGGCGGAGACGTTTCGGCCCGGTGACGTTGGCCTGCACTTCATGCGTCGCGTCGCCCTTTGCTTCACGAAATTGCAGCGATGTGAGTCCGTCGCCGTGGAGCGCGGCATCGACATAGGCCGAATCGGGGTCGAGGCTCTGCCGGATCATGAGCATCGCTTTCCGATGCGCATCGCCACCCGTACCGAGAATCTGGACGTCCGATGTAATGGAAAGATCGCCTCCCGACACCTTCTTCCAGACAAATCGGAACTCATCGGACTTCGCCCAGACGTTGTCGCCGCTCCCCGTAACCGTGTAGGTCTTCGTTGAGGGATCATACGTCGCCGCCCCTTGATGCAGAACCGGGCCCACGTCCTGCATTCCTTCGAACTCGCCAACAGCCGGGCCGCCGGACTGAGCTACAGCGATAGCACCGACTAACGCGACCAAAGGCCAAAACCGCATGACGTGATTATAGAATCAGGTTCAACAGTCTCGATGACCCGAATACAACTACTACTTGCCACGTTGACGTGCGCCATCGCCGCGGCCCAGCAACTTCCACAGCTTCCCCCACCGATGTCCGTCCCGAAGCCGGGGCCGGCTGCGACAAACGGCCAGCCCTACGCGCCGCAGCCAATTCTGCCCGGCGGAATCATAGTGCCTCTCTGGCCAGCTAACTCGCCATATTTGAAACAAGCGCGAGTCAGTGAGGCCGAGGTCTACAACATGAGCCAGACTGTGCCGGGGCGGATCAACAACATCGTCAACATCCATAACCCGTCAATCGAAGTCCATCTGGTCGATCCTGGAATCAACACCGGAGCGGCGATCATCCTTGCTGCCGGTGGTGGGCACAGGACGCTGAATGTCGGAGGCGAGAGCGCCGATGAGGTGCCATTCTTCTACAACTACGGCGTGAACGCGATCATCCTGCGCAACCGGCTGCGGAATGACGGATACGTCGCTGAGGTGGACGCGTTCAATGACGCTCAGCAGGCGATTCGAGTAGTGCGAGCGTACGCAAAAGAATGGCGCATCGATCCCAACAAGATCGGGATCATGGGATTCTCAGCAGGCGCCGAGCTTGCAGCCGCAACCGCCGTGCTCTATCCGCAGTTCGATGACAAGAACAAAGCGGCCGGGGATCCGTTTGCCGGGGTTAGTTCACGGCCGGATTTCGTCGGACTTGTCTATCCTGGGCCCTCCCCGTTCGCAAGGAACCGGACGGCGCCGCCGATACCGAAAGACGTCCCTCCGGCATGGGTTATGTGTGCCGGTTCCGGCGACCGCGTTCATGCGATTTGGGCGCTCGAATATTTTGAAGCGATGCTGCGCCTCGGAGTACCGGACATCGAGTTGCATATCTACGGCAACGGCCGGCACCCGGGTGAACAGCTTTCTGAGGGTGCTCGAATGACAGCCGGTCTGACCGACAGAAATGGAATGCCGTTTGGAACATGGCAGATCCGTTTTGTCGACTGGTTTCGGGACCTCGGCTTCCTTCAGAAGCCTGGCGTCGAGACAAAGGCGGCGAGAGACGTAGCTGCGTTTGTCAAAGAGCCGCCGCGTCCGGCGCCGCAGCGGTAAGTGTCTGGCGTCCGCTGACAAACTGCTCGAAGTTATCGCGGAACATGCGGCGAATGTCCTTTGCGATGTCGTCCTTCGTGACCGGCCATCCATCGTTTGCCAGCGTTCGATACGTGTTGGTCAGGATGGGCGTCAGAGTGCGCCGCGTGTTCCGCCATTTGTAGATCACCTGCTCGAGGACGCGGGCATCGGAGTGCTGCGGTACGAACGTGGCCCCGAGCATCTCGATCCGCTCGCGCGTCATCTCCTCGACGACGGACGGATTATTGAGGAACCACCAGCATCCAAAAGGAAGCATGTTGCGGAACTTCCGGGCGTACACACACAGCTCGTGCTGATTTTCGCGGCTGAGCACACTGACCAGAAACCGATTTTCCGGATATTCGCGGCAGAGATATTCGAGCGAGCGCAGATCAGCCATGCCTGAAGCGTCCCCCGCCAGCCGAAGTGCCGGATTAACCAGATAGCGAACGCCGATCATCAGCGACAACGGAATGTTGTGATCCCGGCACGCAGGAAGCACAGCCTCATGCAGCAGCCGGCCGCGAACGCTGTCTTCCGGGAAGCGGAACGTGTCCGGCAGTGAACAAGCCATATAAACCGGCCGCATGATCTGGCACCACTTGTCCAGGAACCGCCGGACCTCGGCAACCGATTTCCCGGTGCAGCCCGCGTCAACCTGGTAGCCCTGAGACTGCAACACGCTCCAGTGGTTCGCCCACTTGTTGAGTGCCCGGTCGAGCCGAAGCACCGGGTGGAAACGTTGATCGGGCTGCGCACCCGCCTGCCACAGCGGACCTTCGGCTGGATCGAGAGGATCGTTTGTCATCACGACGTCGCTGACACCTGCGAGGCGGAGAACGTTCGTAATGTGTTCTTCGAGCTTCTGCGATTCGAAGTACTGCCGTTGTTCTCTCAAATCGGCCGTTCGTGTCGGTAGCCCAAGCGCCTGGAGCACTGCCACCACGCCTCTGGTCGCTTCTGAAACCGGAGCATTTTCCACGAACAGCGTTCGCCATATCAGGTCAGCCTGCTCCCGCTTCGACATGGTCCAGTATTGAGCCGGCTCCATCGGACTCGACCGGAAAACCTCGGCTTCAAGGTAGTGATACGTCACCAGTTCATCGATGCCCCACAACCCGAGGCTTCCCAGAGAGGGCATGAACAAATGTGTATGCATGTCGATGAAAGCAATTGCGTTAAGCTGTTCTTCGACAGTGGACCCGATCTGGTCGGAGGTAAGTGCTGGAACCATCCACTCCAGACTATCGCGAGGGGTCAAATGCTGGTAAAAACGTTGTAAACGGCCGAACGGATTAACCGGAGGCCGGATACAATCGACTTAACGTTATGCACACCATCCTGGTGATCGAGGACGACGAGGCCCTTCGGGATACCGTTGGGCTGCTGCTCGAGCGCGAAGGTTTCCGACCCGTTTTGGTCGCCGATGGGAAGGCTGGTCTCGAGCAGGCGATGCGTATCAAGCCATCGCTGGTGCTCGTCGATCTCAAGCTCCCCGGGATGAACGGGCTTGAAATCTGCCGCGAGTTGCGCAACTCGCGCATGCAATTTCCGATTATCGTGCTCAGCGCGGTCGGCGATGAGATCGATAAGGTTCTTCTGCTGGAAGTGGGCGCTGACGACTACATAGTCAAGCCATTCGGCACCCGCGAATTGCTTGCTCGCATCAAGGCGGTCCTTCGGAGAGCGACGTCGGACGCGTCCCGGACATTCGCGTTCGGCGACGTTCAGGTGGACGTTGATCGCCGGGTAGTAACTCGGTCTGGCAAGGAAATCAAGCTCACTCCCGCGGAGTACAACCTGCTGACGTTCTTTCTGCATAATGAAGACCGTCCTCTGACGCGCGACGTACTGCTCAACTCGGTCTGGGGCTATCAGTCCATACCGAACACGCGAACGGTTGACGCGCACGTTGTCAGACTTCGGCAAAAGCTCGAGCCCAACCCCGAGCTGCCGATTCATTTCCTGACTCTGCATGGCGTAGGGTACCGATTCGTCAGCAGCGCGAACTAAAGATGCACAAAGTTCTCGTGATCGAGGACGACATCGTCGTCTCGGAAATGCTGGAGATTGCTCTTCTGAGCATTCCTGAGTGCCACGTGGTGTGTGTCCGAAGTGTAGAGGACGCCCGGCGACTGCTCGCAAACGGAGACGCCTGCGACGTGCTCATCACCGATATTCATCTGCCGGGCGAAGACGGTCTTTCGCTGGTAGAAACGATGAGAAGCAGCCCGGACAGGAAAGAACTTCCTGTCATTGTGATGACGAGTAGTCGCGAGGCATCACTCCGCCAAAAGGCCGAGTCGCTCGGCGTTCGCGCATTTCTGCAGAAGCCATGGTCACCCGCAGGACTGCGCAACGCCGTACACTCGGTGTTGAATGGCACATAGCTGGTGGGGTCTGGCCAGGACCGCCGCTTCGGTTCTGGTCCTCGTGCAAGGTGTGGCTGCTCAAAACGCGAATCTCGGTCCAATACTTGAGCGGCTTGATCGTCTGGAGGAAGAGAATCGCAAGTTACGCGACGAAGTCAGTGATCTTCGCACCCGACTCGACGGAAATTCCAATTCAAGCCAATCGGTGGCGCCGTCGATTGAGGAGCGCGTTCAGGTCGCCGAACAGCGAATTGAAGAGCAACAACAAACTAAAGTCGAAAGCTCCCAGCGCGTTCCGATAAAACTCAAGGGAATGCTGCTGTTTAATGCGTTCAGCAGCGGGCGAAACGGAATCCCCTCTGATTATCCGACCGTTGCAGTGGGCGCTCGTGGGCCAAACACTTCCCGCGCCACCATGCGTCAGACAACAATCGGACTCGAGGTTCAGAGCCCGTTCACTGTCGCCGGAGCACAAGCCCGCGGCGAGGTGGTTATGGATTTTTACGGCATCTACGATGACTACCCCTCACCGCGTCTGCGTACCGGGTTTCTCGATCTCCAGTGGCCTTCGACAGCGCTCCGCGTTGGTGTTGAGAAACCGATTGTGTCGCAGCGCAATCCCTCATCTCTTGCCCAGGTAATCTATCCCGAGATGTGGGGCTCGGGCAATCTGTGGTTATGGCTGCCGCAGGCTCGCCTCGAACAGAAATTCCGGATTGCGGGAACAGATGTGACCTGGCAGGGAGGGCTGCTGCAGACCAATGATCAACGGACAGTCCCGCCAAATTCCACCCTGACGCTGCAGCCTCGCCCGGCATGGGAAACCCGTGTGGCAGTCGGCCGCAACTACGATGAGGACCGCGGTTGGGAACTCGCGCCCGGTTTCCACTACAGCCGTACGCTGGTGAACGGCAATTCCTTACCATCGCAGCTGATTACTGGTGAGTGGCGTATTGCTCCGCTGCGCGAGGTCGAAGTCACGGGCGCGTTTTTTACCGGCCGAAACGCAGGGCCAATCGGAGGACTGCGCCAGGGTATCGTGCAGACGGGTCCGGGGCAGTACCGTGCTGTCGCGCACTACCGGCGGCTGGACACAGCTGATGCTTCGTCCGTTCGATCGACTGCGATTCCATCTGATCGCGGGCGAACAGGACGACCGCCGGAGTGACCTTACGGTCGGGAGCATCGACCGGAACTTTTCATGGGCGGTCAACGGCATGTATCAGCTCGGACCAAATGTAGTGGTGGGTATAGAGGCGCAGCAGATCCGGTCTACGTACGTTCAGGCCGTACCCCGACAAGAGTTGCGAATCGTTATGACCTCGCTCTGGCTTACATCTTTTAGCCTGTTGCTTGCCGCAGCATCCGTCCTGAATGCGTCCGCAGTCGGTAACCGGGACCGTCCAGCTGCGCGACTCTCGTCTGAAATCGGTGGAATCAGGACACGACTATTCAGGGGTGGTCGTCTGGCTGGAGCCGGTATCTCCGGGCAATATTCCCGAGGCTCACGGTCCGCTCCGGGCGACTATGCTTCAGAAGAACAAAAAATTCATTCCCCACGTACTGGCTGTTCGCCGCGGGACCCAGGTGGATTTTCCCAATCAGGATCCAATCTTTCACAACGCTTTCTCCACCTTCAGTGGTCAGGTTTTTGATATTGGTTTGTATAAGCCCGGTTCTTCACGAACCGTAACTTTCAGTCGAAGCGGCGTCGTGCGAATCTTCTGCAATATTCATTCCGCCATGAGTGCGGTAATCGTCGTCGTAGACACGCCCTGGTTTGCGACGACTTCCGCTGATGGCTCCTTTCGCATCAACGATGTTCCCCCGGGTGAGTACCGGCTGCGGATTTTTCATGAACGGGCGAGTCCTGCGGAGATTGCCAATCAGGAACGTGTCATCACCGTACCGCTGAGCAATCCGCTGAAGCTCGTGGTTTCGGAAAGCGGGTACGTCATTACTCCGCATCTGAACAAGCATGGGCAGCCATACGGCAAGTCTGACGACACCTACAGCGTGTTGAAATGAAGCGGCTTCCTCTCATCTGGCGCGTGTTTCTGTCAACGTCGCTGGTTACCACGCTGTTGTTCGTCCTGATCGGCTACATGGTTCAGTCGCACACGACACGAACGACGGATCTGATGCTCGCCGAAGAGATGCGTGCAAGCTTCCGAGCATACGATTCGCTCTGGAAGTCGCGAACCGAGCTGCTGGCATCCGTCAGCCGTGTCATCAGCGGTATGCCCGATGTCCGAGCCGCATTCGGCACTCGCGACGGTGCAACAATTCGCGATACCGCCGGCGAGCTCTGGGCGCGAGTTTCACAGTCTGATGCGGTCTTCCTCGTCACCGATCCTGAAGGCCGGGTACTCGCGTCCCTCAGCAACACTGTCCTTGGATCGCTCAGGAGCATCGACGCCGTCAGGACAGCGCGCCGGAAATTTCCGCAGCAGAGTTCCGGCTTCACGCTCCTCGGCGACGAGTTGCATCAGGTTGTCATCACACCGGTTTACGTGGATTCCGGTTCAGGCCGGGCGCTGATTACGGTACTGGTAGCAGGCTTTTCCGTAAACGATGAGCTGGCACTGGCGCTCCGTCAACTCACCGGTGGAAGTGATGTGATTTTTACGGCAAACGGAAAGGTGATCGGCTCCACGATCGCCCATGACCGAGCGGCTCGCCTGGTGAAGGCAGGTTCTGCCGATGAGAGCTGGTCGGTAATGACGACACCTCTGAAGGATGTGAGCGGCACACCGGTCGGAGAACTGCGGATGCTTCGCCCGGCGAGTGCAATCCGGAGGACCGCCGATCTCCGTCTGGACATCGCCGCGATCTGGGCGGCAGCGATCCTTTTCGCTTTGTTCGCAACCTTCATTTCGGCCAATAAGCTGCTGGCTCCTATCCGCCTGCTCGATGTGGCCGCTAGAGAGGTCGCGCTGGGGAACTACGCCCACCGCGTTCCGCTCGACGGGGACGACGAAATGGGTCGGCTCGGCCGCACTTTCAACGGAATGGCTGCGTCGATCCAGCACAGCCGTGAGGAACTGATCCGGCAGGAGCGGATTAACACGCTTGGGCGAATCGCCAGTTCCGTGGTTCATGACCTGCGCAATCCGCTGGCGGCGATTTACAGCGGCGCGGAAATTCTGGTTGATTCCGAAGGTCTTCCTCAAGCCCATATCAGCAGGCTCGCCGCAAACATTTACCGCGCTTCACGTCAGGTGCTGAAGCAGCTGGATGACTTGCTGGATCTCACGCGGGGCCAGCAACCTTCCGCGGAACCATGCCGGCTCTCCGAAGTCATCGAGGATGCCTGGGATACCACCGCGCCTGCGGCTCAACACGCCGAGATCGTATTCAACATCACTGGTGACAATTCGATCGAAGTAAATATCGCCAGACCGCGAATTGAGCGGGTCTTCGGAAATCTTTTCGCGAATGCGATGCAGGCGATGCCAAATGGGGGTACGATCACTGTTCATCTGGGAACAGAAGACGGAAAGGCTGTGGTTAAGGTCCGGGACACAGGTTCGGGAGTTCCCGAGCAAATCCGGCCGACACTGTTTCAGCCATTCACAACCTCCGGCAAGTCGAACGGTCTGGGGCTTGGGCTGGCGCTGTCGCGACAGTCTGTACGGGACCACGGCGGTGATATTGCCCTGGAAGCCCAGAACGGTCCGGGTGCGAGCTTCCGGATCGAGCTGCCGCTGGCTCCGGCGATGCACTCGACAGCCGTATAGTCGGGCGTGGTCTGTTTTGTGCACCCTTCGTTAAAATGATCACGATATGACGCGCAGCATTATGCCTGGCTTGGTGCTCGGCCTGGCAATCTTTGTTTTCTCGGCTTGGGGTCAGCAGGACGAGGAACTCCGGAACTGGATGAAGATGGCCGGGCAGTCGGCAAGTACGCTCGCCAAACTCGAGAAGAAGACCGGAAAACCGGCCTTGGCACCCGCGGAGCGGCTTGGCGCGATTTACGAGAACATGATCAACTTCTGGCGGCAGCGGAACGCCGCCGACGCGGTCAGGTTCGCAAGCGCCGGGAAGGCTGCTGCCGTGGAACTCGCATCGGCTGCCCGGGCGGGAGACGAAGCCGCTGCCGTGTCGGCGCTCGGGGAACTTACGGCGACCTGCAAGCAGTGCCACGACGCGCATCGGGAAAAGATCGCGGACACCAGGTACCGCATCAAATAGGTGTGAAACTACTAACGCGACTCGACATGTTAAAGTCAGGTAATATGAATCGCCCGCTGTGCTGGGCATGCACTATTCTTGGCGTAATTGCCGCACTTGCGGCTCTTGCCTCCTCTCCCGCGGCGTCTTCGGTTATCGCCGCCTGATCCGGCTGTCCAGGAGTTCTAACGACGTTCATGCCCCCACAGGGAATACGGCACTCGCTCAGGGAAAAAGGCTTCCGGCTGACCCGGCAGCGCGAGATATTGCTGAATCTCATCGATAAGTCGGGGGAACACCTTGATGCTGAGCGATTGTACCTGATGGCTCGCGAAATCGACCCGCGGCTGAACCGTGTCACCGTCTACCGGACGCTCAAGATGCTGAAAGAGGGTGGCCTGGTTGATGAGCTTGACCTCATGCACGTCGTGGGCGACCAGCACTACTACGAGACCCGGATGAAGGGCGAGCACGCCCACATCATTTGTCTGCGCTGTGGGCGTGTTGAAGAATACTTCGGGGAGCCTCTCCAGAACCTGAAACATCAGGTCGAGGCAGTATTCGGCTTTCAGATCGTGATTCAGCGTACCGAAGTCGGTGGATATTGCTCGCATTGTCAGCGTCTGCGAACGGAAGAGATGGAAGAAGCCGCTCAGCATTCTCCGGCTGTCGCTTCCGGTACTAAACGGAGTTCGTGATGCCGGCCACCCTTACGGGGGTGCGGGCGGCAAGCATCGTCGTCAGCACGCCATCCGGTACTCGGACGCGCGTCCCCATTCAGCCACTTCCTTTCAATGTAGGCCGCCAGTCAGACAACCATCTGGTCCTGCGCGACAACCGCGCGTCGCGCAATCATGCGCGCATCGTCGTTGAGAACAGCGAATACTGGATTGAAGATCTTCGCAGCAGTCACGGCACATATGTGAATGGCGGGCGGGTCTCGCGGCAGAAGCTGGTCGCATCGGATCGCATTGAGTTTGGATTCCCCGACTCATACACCTTGCTCTTCACCTTCGATGACGACGAACTCAATCGTATCCTCGACCAGTTTTCAGCATCGACTCGGGCTACTGGCGGCGCCGGAGCTTCCGGAAATCTTCAAAAGCTGCGGGCGCTGGTCGAGGTGGCGAGAGCACTCCAGAACTCTCTCTCGACCGAGGACGTACTGGCTGCTGTCGTCGAAGCGGCACTGGCGATCACGGGTTTCGAACGCGGCTATCTGCTCCTGAATGAAAACGGGCACCTTGTGGTGTCCGTCGCGCGTGACCGGCATTCCGGGTCTCTGCAGAAAGACTCTCTCGAGGTTCCGACCGAGGCGCTGCACGACGCGCTGTTGCACCGCCGGGAACTTCTTTCCATGACCTTCGACCCGCAGTCGTCCGAGCTTTCGAACCGTACGCTCCATGGGCAGGACTTGCGCAGTGTTGTGTGTATCCCGCTTGTACGCGTCCGCTCCGGAACAACGGAAGAAACCTGTCTTATCACTTCGCGAAACGATACCGTTGGAGTCATCTACCTCGACGCGAGCTATACAGCAGTGGACCTCTCCTCCGGAAATAGTGAGCTGCTGCAGACGCTGGCCCTCGAAGCATCCACGATTCTGGAAAATGCCCGCCTGCTGGAAGAAGAGCGTGCGCGGCGGCGTCTTGAAGAAGAACTCAACCTCGCCCGTGAGATTCAGTCCAGCCTTCTGCCCCGGAAACTGCCGTCGGGCGGGTGGTTCCGTGCGGTTGGATCGAGCCTTCCGTCGCATGCGGTCGGCGGCGACTGCTTCGATGTTCGGCAGATCTCTCCCGACGTTTGGGCCGCAGTGGTTACGGACGTGTCCGGTAAGGGCGTAAGTTCGGCTTTGCTTGCTGCGCTGTTGCAGGGAAGCTTCCTGACAGCTTCCGGGGACATAGCCTCGCAAATGTCTCGCCTGAACTCGTTTATATATGAGCGAACCGAAGGGGAAAAATACGCAACTCTGTTTTACTGCCTCCTCGCTCGGGATGGCACGCTGACGTGGGTCAATGCGGGCCACGTTACTCCGTTTGTGGTCCGCGCGGACGGTGAACTTATAGCCTTGGGGACGACCGGCATGCCTTTGGGCATGCTCGACATCGCCGAGTTCGGGGTCGAGCGTACGCTCCTCCAGCCCGGTGACAAGATCTTCGCTTATAGCGACGGTTTGACGGAGGCCGAAAACGTCCACGGAATATTCTTCGGGTCCCCGCAGTTAAAGTCGTTCTTGCGTGAGCACGCCGGCGAAACCGCCCCGCGGCTGCACGACGCACTGATGTCCGAGGTGCACCGGTTCACGGGTCCTGCCGTCCAGTCCGATGACATCACGGCCCTCCTGCTCGAGTACGCCCCGTAGTTTTCCCGGCGCGCATCTGAACGCAACCGAACTCCCCATCGCTTTCAACCGCGTGTATCGGCCTGATAGATATTTCCTATTGCGAAATACCCAGGGTGTTCGAGTATACTTGGGTTGTCGCCAGCGAAACGAACGGGCTTTCCGGCGCAGTATACGGGGCCACGTCCGTTCTCCCCTCGGCTCACCGCCTGAGCCACCCAGCAAAGACAACAACGAAGCGAACAGCCTGACCACGTCACAGGACTGAGCCGCCGTTGCGATTCTTCACGGAGGCCCGACATCGGTGCACAGGGGAAAAGTGTATTTGGCCGGAGCCGGTCCTGGCGATCCGGATCTGCTGACGGTAAAAGCACTCCGAATTCTCGAGAAAGCGGACGTAATTATCTACGACCGCCTCGTCAGCGCCGAGGTGCTCGCGCTTGCGAACCCGGCTGCAACCCTCATCTACGCAGGAAAAGAACAGGGTCACCAGGAGGCCATCCAGTCGGAAATCTCTGGATGGATGCTGCATTACGCCGATCGGGCTGACGTCATCGTTCGTCTGAAGAGCGGCGACCCGACAGTCTTTGGCCGCTGCGGTGAAGAGCTTGAGTTCCTGGCTGCTCACGGCATTGAAGCGGAAGTCATTCCCGGAATCTCCTCAGCAATTGCAGCCCCCGCACACGCCGGCATCCCGCTCACATACCGGGGGATTTCCGGATCGTTCGCCGTCATTGCCGGGCATCGTGAGGGCGTGACGACGCTCGATTGGTCGGTCTATCGAGGCGTGGACACACTCGTCGTCCTGATGGGTGTTGAGCACCGGGACATAATCGCAGCCGCGTTGATCGCAGAAGGCCGCCCGACGGATCTCCCAGTCGCTTTCATCGAGCGCGCCACCACCGATCGCGAGCGCGTGATCGAAACTACGCTCGGCCAGATAGCGCGCGGCCGGACGGAAGTGCTGGCACCGGCCGTGTTCGTCATCGGCGAAGTGGTCCGGCTGCGCTCAAAGCTTCTCGCACTCACTGAGCACGCAGAGGCAATTGCATGAGCGCGACTCTGCCGCTCTTTGAAAGCGACTTGCTGTATCGCCCGACTGCAAAGTCACTTATCCGGATCCGCACCACGCCCGACCAGCTCATCCCGGCCCGTAAGCCCGAGCCGGTGAGCAGTATCGCTTTCACTTCGATATGACGAAGTGCATCGGCTGCAAGTGCTGCGTGGTGGCGTGCAACGAGCAGAACGGCAATCCCGCGAGCATCAACTGGCGGCGCGTCGGCGAAATCGAAGGCGGGCACTACCCGTACACGCAGCGCCACTATCTCTCGATGGGCTGCAATCACTGCGTGGAGCCCTCGTGCCTGATCGGCTGCCCGGTCGAGGCGTATACAAAAGATCCAGTCACCGGCGTGGTCGTGCACAGCGCCGATGCCTGCATCGGCTGCCAGTACTGCACCTGGAACTGCTCCTACGGCGTGCCGCAGTACAACCCCGAGCGCGGCGTGGTCGGCAAGTGCGACATGTGCCACAACCGGCTGGCGGACGGCGATGGCGCCGGCCTGCGTGGCTGCCTGCCCCGAAGGCGCGATCGCGATCGAGATCGTCAACATCGCGGCAATGGCGGCGCGACTATCTGGCGTCGCGAACGCGCCGGGACTGCCCTCGCGCCGACGACAGCATCTCCACGACGCGCATCACGCTGCCCGAGAATCTGCTGCCCGACACAGGCCGCGTCGATACGCAGCGCGTCGTGCCGGAGCATCCGCATTGGCCGCTGGTCTTCATGCTGGTGCTGACGCAGCTGTGCCGTGGGCGCGTTCGCCGCGCTGTGCGCTGCTCGACTCCTTGCGCGTCGGGCGTCGGCCTCGCGCTTTCCGCAGCTCGCATCGCTGGTGCTCGCCGGCATCAGTCTGGGCGCATCGACGCTGCACCTGGGCCGGCCGATCCACGCGTATCGCGCGCTCAAAGGTCTGCGCACGATCTGGCTGAGCCGCGAAGTGCTGACGCTCTCGCTGTTCGCCGGAGCCGCCGGACTGTTCGCCGGCAATGCTCCTGTTCGACATGCCCGGCCGGACTGTCGCCGGAGCCGCCACCGCGATCCTCGGCGCGATCGCGGCGTCACCTGCTAGGCGCGCATCTATATCGTGCCCGCGCGTCCGGCCTGGAACAGCGGCTACACGGTCGCCGAGTTCTTCTCCACCGCGCTGCTGCTGGGCCCGCTGTTCGTCCGGGCGTTCGGTGTCTACGACGGCCCGTCACTCGGAATTGCTCGCCGCGATCGGCGGAACCGCGCAGCTTGTCACCCAGACGCTGAAGTTCCTCTGGCTGTCGCGCTCCGAAATCTTCGAGCTGCGGCCTCTTCGCTCCTGCTCGCCGGCCAGCTCCGTACCGCGTTCCTGATGCGACTGGCCCTGCTGGTCGCCGCTGGCATCGTGGTGACCGCTGGTCGCGCCAACTGGACTCGCGTCGGCTGTACTGCTCTCCGCAGCACTCGCCGGCGAATGGCTCGGCCGCTAGCTGTTCTTCGTGAGCGTGGTTCCGAAGAACATGGCCGCCGGCTTCACGCAGAAGGAGCGGCCGCATGAAACTTCAAACGCAGCTGATCGGTCTCGACAATCTCGCCGACAGAGTACGCGTACGACGCGACAGCGAACACCGGCTACACGTCGGCGAAGCAGATTCCCGACAAGTGGGTCGCGACCACCTGCGGCTATTGCTCGGTCGGCTGCGGCATCGAGATCGGCGTCAAGGACGGCAAAGCGGTCGCCACCCGGCGCTGACGCCGCCCATCCGGTGAATCGCGGCAAGCTCTGCCCGAAGGGCCTGTCCGAGCACTACACGATCGACGCCGAGAATCGCGCTACGTCATCCGCTGCTGCGCAAGAACGGCAAGCTCGAGCGCGTGAGCTGGGACGAAGCGCTCGACACATGGTCGAGCGCTTCCGCGCCGTGCAGGCGCAAGTATGGCCCGACAGTCGCTGGGCGTCATCAGCACCGGCCAGCTGGTGACCGAAGAGTTCTACACGCTCGGCAAGCTGGTGCAGCTCGGCTTCGGCACCAAGCAACTACGACGGCAACACCACGCTCTGCATGGCGAGCGCCGTCTCCGGCTACAAGACGTCCTTCGGCAGCGACGGACCTCCGGGAGCTTACGAGGACCTGGAGAAGGCCGACGTGATCCTGCTGATCGGCGCCAACATCGCCGACAACCATCCGATTCTCTGCCAGTACCTCGAAGCCAATCCGCAACAAGACGCTGATCGTCGCCGATCCGCGCGTCACCAAGACGGCGATGATGGCGGATCTCCATCTGCCGCTGAAGCCGCGCTCGGATCTGGCGCTGCTCAACGGCATCGCGCACATCCTGATTCGCGTACAACCTGATCGACCGCGACTACATCGCAAAGCACACCACCGGCTTTGCCGAACTGGCAGCGTCATCTCGAAGCTACACGCCGGAGCGCGTGACGGCGATCACCGGGTCTCAGCGAAGACCTGCTCTACAAGACCGCGTTCCTCTACGGCCGCGCCAAGGCCGGCATTCATCGGCTGGACCATGGGCGTGAATCACAGCACCAAGGGCACGGAGACCGTGAATGCGATCTGCAATCTGGCGCTGCTCACCGGGCACATCGGCCGCGCCGGCGCGGCGCCGTTCTCCATCACCGGCCAGTGCAATGCGATGGGCACGCGCGAAGCCGGCTTCACTTCCAGCATGCCGGGCTATCGCAAGTTCGAAGACGCCGACGGATCGCGCGGAGCTCGCCGCGCTCTGGAACATCGACGAGTCGCGCGCTTCCCGCCAAGCGCGGCCTGGCCTATCCCGACATCATCGAAGGCGCGGTCGCGAAGAAGATCCGCGCGCTGTGGATCATCGCCACCAATCCGCTGGTCTCGTTCCCGAACCAGGACGTGCTGCGGCAGGGTCTTTCGAATCTCGATTTCCTGGTCGTGCAGGACGGCTACCATCCGACGCCCACCACGGAACTCGCCGACCTGGTGCTGCCCGCCGCGATCTGGGGCGAAAAGGAAGGCACGTACACCAACTCCGAGCGGCGCGTCAGCAAGGTCAACAAGGCGGTCGAGCCGCCGGGCGAAGCGCGCTCCGACTTCGACATCTTCCTCGCCGTCGCCGAGAAGCTCGGCTGCCGCGACGAGCTGTTCCCGGGCTGGACCAAGCCTGAGGACGCGTTCAACGAATGGCGGCGCGTTTCGAAGGGCCGGCTGTGCGACTACTCCGGCATCAGCTACGAGCTGCTCGCGACACAGGGCGCGATGCAGTGGCCGCTGCCCGAAGGCGCGAGCCCCGCGAGCGCGATCGCGCCTCTACGCCGACGGCAAGTTCCAAACCGCCGACGGCCGCGCGAAGCTGATCTGCGCCGAGTGGGCGCCGTTCCCGGAGCAGCCCAACCGCGATTTCCGTTCGTTCTCAACACCGGCCGCACGGTGGAGCACTGGCACACGCGCACCAAGACGCGCGAGGTGCCGATCCTGGAACGCCTGTCGCCGCGCGCCTGGCTGGAGATGAATCCGCGCGATGCGCAAGCGGCTGGGCCTGCGCAGCCACGATCGCGTCGACATCGTCTCGCGCCGCGGCCGCGTGCGCGGCGTCGAACTGCGGCTCACCGAAATCACCGCGCCCGGGCAGGTCTTCATGCCCTTTCATTACTTCGAGACCAACGTGAACGAAGTCACGCAAAGCGCGTTCGATCCCGATCTCGCGCGAGCCGAATTACAAGCAGTGCGCGGTTCGGGTGGAACGGTCAGGAGCAGCAAACATGAAAAGCAACTGGTGGTCGTCGGCAACGGCATGGCGGGCGTCGCCTGCGTCGAGCAGATCCTCAAGCACCAGCACGAGTTCGAGATCACGATCTTCGGCGACGAGACGCACGTCAATTACAACCGCATCCTGCTGTCGTCGGTGCTGGCCGGCGAGAAGTCCGCCGACGACATCGTGCTCAACGACATCGACTGGTACCAGACGAACGACATCCAGCCTGCGGCTCGGCGTCGAAGTCATCGACATCGATCGCCGAGCCGACGCATCGTCATCGGCGACGACGGCAGCGTCGACCGCGTACGACAAGCTGATCCTCGCCACCGGCAGCAGCGCCTTCATCCCGCCGATCCCGGGCGTCGACAAGAAGAACGTCTTCGTGTTCCGCACGCTGGACGACACGCGCGCGCTGCTGCGAACGGTCGCGCCCGGGCTGCAAGGCGGTGGTGATCGGCGGCGGACTGCTGGGTCTCGAAGCCGCGCGCGGCCTGCAGGTGCAGGGCTGCGACGTCACGGTCGTCCACTGATCGACACGCTGATGGAGCGTCAGCTCGACCCGACCGGCGGCGATGTATCTGAAGCGCAAGATCGAAAACCTCGGCATCCGCGTGCTGCTCGGCCGAGCAGACCGCGGCGCTCTCTCGGCAACGGCCAGGTCGAGGGTCTGCGTTTCGCTGACGGCGAGGAGATCGAAGCCGACCTGGTGGTGATCGCCGCCGGCATCCGGCCGAACGCCGACCTCGGCCGCAAGGCCGGTCTCGAAGTCAATCGCGGCATCGTCGTCAACGACTACATGGAGACGTCGCGACCCGGACATCTTCGCGGTCGGCGAATGCACGGAACATCGCGGCCAGATGTTCGGACTGGTGGCGCCGCTGTTCGACAGGGCAAGGTGCTGGCCGCCACCATCACCGGCAATCAGGGTCCGGTGTTCACGGGCTGCGACGCCGGCCGCGAAGCTCAAGATCATGGGCGTCGATATCTTCTCCGCCGGCGACATCGACGAGCCGAGCCCGGCGTGGAAGTCGTCCGCTACGAAGATCCGGCGCTCGGCGATCTACAAGAAGCTGCTGGTCAAAGACAACCGGCTGCACGGCGTGATTCTGGTCGGCGACATCGGCGACGAGCCATCGCTACATGGACTGGCTGCGCAACGGGACCGATCTCACGCCGCATGCGCCGCCAGCTGCTGTTCCCGCCGCCGGCCGCCGACCCCGGCCTCGACGTCGCCGAGATGCCGGACAGCGAAACCGTCTGCGGCTGCATGGGCGTCACGCAAGGGCGACATCATCCAGGCGATTCACGAGCACGGCATCACCACGCTGGCGCAGCTGAAGGAGCGCACGCGCGCCTCCACCGGCTGCGGAAGTTGCGCCGGCCTGTGCCAGAAGCTGCTGCGAGCGGTCGCGCCGGATTTCGAGGAAGAGACGCAGAAAGTACTCTGCGCCTGCGTGCCGTTCCCGTAGGAGCAACTGCGCGACATCGTGCGCGCGCAGAAGCTGAAGTCGGTGCAGGAAGTGCTCGACATCTACGGCAACGGCAAGGGCTGCGAAGTCTGCAAGCCGGCGCTGAGCTACATGCTCGACATGCTGTGGTGCGGCGATCACGAAGAGGACCGCTCGGCGCGCTTCATCAACGACCGCGTCCACGCCAACATTCAGAAGGACGGCACGTTTTCCGTGGTCCCGCGCATGCGCGGCGGCGTGACCACGCCCGACGAACTGCGCCGCATCGCCGACGTCGCGGACAAGTACAACGTGCCGATGGTGAAGGTCACCGGCAGCCAGCGCATCGATCTGCTCGGCGTCAAGAAGGCCGATCTGCCGAAGATCTGGGCGGATCTCGGCATGCCTTCCGGCCAGGCCTACACCAAGGGCGTGCGCATGGTGAAGACCTGCGTGGGCACCGAGTTCTGCCGCTTCGGCGTGCAGGATTCCACCAGCGCCGGCATCGAACTGGAACGGCGTCTGGAGAATCTGTTCACGCCGCACAAGTTCAAGATGGGCGTCGTCGGCTGCCCGCGCAACTGCGCCGAGGCGACGGTCAAGGATATCGGCCTGATCGGCCAGGAAGGAAGCTGGCAGGTGGTGGTCGGCGGCGCCGCCGGCAAAGCGTGTCCGCAAGGCCGATCTGCTGATCACGGTCGAGACCACCGAGCAGGCGCTCGAAGCCGCGCGAGCTGTTCTTCCAGTACTACCGCGAGAACGCCAACTACCTGGAGCGCACCTACGATTTCGTCGAGCGACTCGGCATCGAGAAGATCCGCAAGGAGACCGTCTACGCCGCGCCACGAAGTGAAGCAGGCCCTGCTCGAACGCGTCTGCGCAAGTCGAAGGACAAGTCCTACGATGCATGGCTGGAGCGCCTTGCGCCGCGACCCGACGCAGTTCATCCAGATCAAACCCATGGAGGAGGCTGTCACCGCATGAGCAACTGGATTCGAATCACACCCGCCGAGAACATTCCCGCCGCGTGAAGGCCGTACCGTGCGACTGGGCTCCACGGCGATAGCGATCTTCAATACCGGGGAACCGCTTCCTCGCTGTCGAGAATCGATGCCCGCATAGAGGCGGCCCGCTTGCGACGGCATCGTCAGTGGGAACACCGTGACATGCCCGCTGCACAACTGGCGCATTTGCCTCGAATCGGGAGACGTGCAGCGGCCTTGCGATACTGCTGCGCCTCACTCCGGCACGTTCCGCACGAAGGTGGAGGACGGCATCGTCATGCTCGACGTTGAAGATCTCCATCAGTCGAGAAAACACGCAGCTTAAGGCTCGCGAGGACAATCCGATGAACACGCAAGGTAAAGCAGACACTATCGCTCTGCTCGATTTTCGGACCGCTCCGATGCGGGCGTTCCACATGTCGTGGTTCGCCTTTTTCCTGTGCTTTTTCGGCTGGTTCGGCCTCGCCCCGCTGATGCCCGTGATCCGTCAGGAACTGCATCTCACCAAAGACCAGATCGGCAACACCATCATTGCGTCGGTGTCAATCACGATTGTCGCCCGCCTCCTCATTGGCTGGCTGCTCGACCGCATTGGGCCGCGCCGAACCTATACTGGCTGCTGATCCTGGGTTCCATCCCCGTCATGGCGGTTGGCCTTGCGCACGACTACACCACCTTTCTGATCTTCCGGCTCGCCATCGGTGCTGTTGGCGCTCGTTCGTTATAACCCAGTTCCACACCTCAGTCATGTTTGCGCCCAACATCGTCGGCACCGCGAATGCGACTGCCGCCGGATGGGGCAACCTCGGCGGCGGCGTAACGCAGATGGTAATGCCGATGCTTTGTGCCGCCCTCGCAAGCTGGCGGCTCGCGATGGTGGTGCCTGGCGCTCGCGATGCTGATCGCGCGGCGTCATGTACTGGTTCTTCACTCAGGACACACCCACCGGGGCATGGACTGCGGCCACGCGAGCTCGCGGAATGGAGCGAGCACCGCATTTGGTGAAGCCGTCCGTGACCGGCGAGTCTGGGCGCTCGGTATCATCTATGCCGCCTGCTTCGGCATGGAACTCACCATCGACAACATCGCCGCGCTCTATTTTGTCGACAATTCCACCTCAGCATGGGAACAGCCGGTATCGTTGCCGGCACCTTCGGAATGATGAACCTCTTCGCCCGCGCGCTCGGCGGCATCGTCAGTGACCGCTGTCACGCACGTTGGGGACTCCGCGGCCGCACGACGCTGCTCGGCATCACCCTCGCGCTCGAAGGGATTGCGCTGGTCGCCTTCGGTATGGCGAATTGGTTCCCGCTCGCAATCGCCTGCATGCTCATCACCGGCCTCTTCATCAAGATGTCGAACGGCGCCACCTACTCCGTTGTGCCCTTCGTCAACACGCGGGCACTCGGGGCGGTCTCCGGTATTGTCGGCGCAGGCGGCAATGTCGGCGCCATGCTCGCGGGCTTCCTTTTCAAGTCGAGCAGCATCGCCTGGCCGCAGGCGTTGGTAATTCTCGGGACTCTCGTCACTTGCTCGGCCGTCCTGGCTCTGCTGGTCCGTTTCGCCGAACCGTTGGGTCAGGAAGCACATTTCCCGTTCGGCGCGGACCCGGTCCGCTCGGCTGCCGCCGGGGACTGAGCATCAGTCATACTCGGGAAAAGGGATGCCATTTGGTGGATTGCGCGTAGTAAGTCTTGAGAGTCGGCGCGCGAAGGACATGGAGACATTGATTCTTCGCGAAGGCGGCGTGCCATTTGTCGCTCCTTCGGTGAAGGAGGAAGCCTCCGACGGCAGCGGACCGATCGCAGTGCGTTTCGTCGAGCAACTCGAAGCGGGCGAGTTCGACATGCTTATCTGCATGACGGGCGTTGGCCTCACCGTGTTGCGGGACGCATGCGCCGCTGTCATGCCTCTCGAACGGCTAACGGCGGCACTGCGCCGGGTGAGCATCGTCTCGCGCGGCCCCAAGCCCGTCGGTGTATTGCGCTCGCTCGACGTTCCTGTGGACCTGATCGTTCCCGAGCCCAACACCTGGCGCGAACTCGTCGAAGCGGTCCGCGACCGGCCCGAGCGGCGGATTGCCGTCCAGGAATACGGGCGTCTGAACACCGTACTTCATTCCGCTCTTCAACAGCTCGATGCGCAGGTGACTCCAATTGCCCTCTACCGTTGGGAACTGCCGGATGACCTTGGCCCACTTCGCAACGTTGTTGCACGCATAGCGGGCAACGGCTGCGATGTGGTCCTTTTCACCTCGTCGGTGCAACTCGATCACCTGCTTCTGATCGCCCGCCAGATGAGTCTCGAAGCTCACGTGCGGGCTGCGCTCAAACATCGGCTTGTGGTGGGCTCGATCGGCCCGGTTATGAACGATGCCCTGAATGCGGAAGGCATTCCTCCGGACGTTATCCCCCGCCATCCAAAGATGTGGTCGCTGGTAAAAGCAGCGGCCGAAGAAGCCTCGGGCGTACTTGCCGTCAAAGCCGCCTGAGCGTTTCAAAAAGTTCCCGACGGTGAAACCTCCACCACTACGGCTTCGTCGGAATCCGACCATCTGGTGCAGGCCGTGCTTCGCGCTTTGAGCTGGACAGAGCCCCAACTCCGAGAATGTCGCGAAGTGCGGTGATTGTCTCGGCGCTACTGTCTGTCATTGCCGGCCGGCCCGTCATGCGTCGATATTCCGTAAGGAAGCGTTGTGCATTTCCGACCGGCCGCCGCGCTGCTGGAAGCGGCTTTTCATCATCGCCAGTCAGGCCGAGGAATGGTGCCAGTGTCTCAAGCAGACCAGCGAAAGGCCGGCCTGCAACAACACCATTCCCGTTGCGGTCAATAAATGGATCAGTCGCCGCAATGAGGTTGAGGCCCAGCGGCCCAATGAGGGGAAAGTGAAACCCGTAGTGTTGATTCAGCGCATCAAGGAATGCGTTCCCGATAATGGCGTGGACGGTGTTGGAGGGATGGACACCATCAAGGCTAAACGAGCCTCCCAGGTAGCCGGAGCCAAGTGTGACGCCTGCAAGAACAGGAGGATTGATCGAGAGCTTGTTGATCAGACCATCGATATCCGCTACGGCGAAATTTCGCGCTGTTGCCTCGGTAATGATCACCTGATTGAACGCCTGCGCGCGCTGACGGATTTGCGCAATCTCACCGGGATCCAGAACCCAGTCAGGGTTCTGGAGCAGGGAAGGTCCTGCCAGTCCGAGGCGCAGTAGCAATCCAGCGACGAGCGTGGTGAAGGATCCACCAGGTAAGTGGTAATCCGTTACCAGTAAATGCCTTAAGCGCGGCATTGTCCATCAGGAATGCAACCTGAGTCACATCTGCTATCGTGCCGACCACTACGCGTGTATTCATTGCCTGTAGCCGAGCCGCAAGCTGCCGGTAATGGAACGTGAAGTCGGCGACGCTTGTCATCTGCGATGCGTCCAGATGATCGAACTCCACTGCGGCCCACAGAACGTCATTGCTTCCTACGTAACAAACGACGATGCGCGGCCGCATCTGTTCCGCTACTTCCACCTGAGTTCCGATCCTCGGCGAGAGAACGAGATCAGTTTCCGTCGTCTGAATAAAGTGAGATTGCTCAACCAGGATCGACGCGACGTCTGCGCCGGAGACGGCCAGGTTTGCTGCCGGCAAGAGCGGATTGATGCGACTCCGTCCAGACGTAGATCCAGCGAGCCCCAGGGGAGAGGTCGCGATCAACGGCAATGGAAACGGTACATTCATTTGCCGTGCCATCCAGGCGAGATACGAGACGGGTTGGGTCAGTAGATTCACATCCCCGGACTGTTCGCCCTCACCGATGCTGTCTCCAAGTCCGACCAGCGGTGTCTGCGCGAGGACCGGATGCGCTGTCAGAAGAATTGAGAGGACGCCAATGGCACGAATATTCATGCTGGACATTTCAGAGCATCATACGTCACTCGAGGACCGCTAACAACTGCCTGCAGGAAGTCGGCGATGAAGGTAACCAGGCAGACATCTCTGAGGAGACCTTCGCCCGCTTGCTTAAAGGAATTTCCGGGCATGATGCGCGGAGACACCTGTATATAGCCCGGAACCTGCCCAGACGATTTACCAAGTAACTAAGTCGGCACAGCCACTTAGTTTTATCTCGTTGCGGGATTGAGATAGTATTCAAGGATCCCGCACTCAGGGGAGTGATCAAGTGATTATAGAGGCTACACAACCGAATAAGGCAATCTTGCACAGTATCGGTGCGTGTTTGCCCTCGCCGGTGAGGGTCGGAGCGTCGAATTTACCCCTGCATGTCAGGCGCGCGGTGCAGAGTCTTATGAAGCCCGATCCGCGCGGGTTTATGCTGCAGTGGGTTTTCGCGTGTACTTCGGTCTTCGCCGCGATCTGGATTGCCACACTCATGAACAACATGTGGGTGACATTCGGCGCAGTGTTATTCATAGCTACCAGACAAAACCTGCTTGCGCTTCTGATGCACGAACAGACGCATTGGCTCGGATTCCGCTCGCGGTGGGGTGATTTGTTTTGCGAGCTTTTCGTTGCTTACCCTCTGATGGTTACGCTCGAAGGCTATCGAAGGGTTCATCTGGCCCATCACGGCAATTACTTGACCGATGCAGATCCCGACTACATTCGAAAGCAGGGCCTTGAGTGGACGTTTCCGCAACACAGGGCATATTTCTTCCTCCTGCTTCTGAGAGACCTCACCGGATTGAGTGTCTGGAAAACACTGAAAGGCAAGACGGCAGGATCCTGCACGTCGGCGGTGAAGAGTAAGTTTGTTCCACCCCGGTGGCTGCGGCCTGTCTTTCTTCTGTTTCAGGTTACGGTGCTTACCGTCACTCACACATGGACGCTGTATCTGCTGTATTGGCTGCTTCCGCTCATGACGGTCATGCAGGGTATCATCCGTATAGGTGCCATCACGGAGCACCGCTATAACCTGATCAACCCGTCGATCGAGGAATCCACGCCGTTGATCGAGCTCTCCTGGTGGGAAAAGCTGCTGCTGCCCAACCTGCACTTTACGCTGCACATCTACCATCACTGGTTCCCGACCGTTCCCGCGTCCCGTCTCCCTGCAGTGCACCGTCTTTTCCGGGAGTCCGGTTTACTCATTGAGGAGAACGTCTTCCGCGGCTACCTGGCGTGGTTTCGCTATCTGCTTTGGCAGTCACCTGAGAATGAGACAGCAACCCGCGCACACGGTCAGGTCTGACATTGCAGCTGGTTCCGACCTCTTGAGAGGCAAGGCGGCGCAGTCATACTGGACGCCGGACAAAGCGTCACTCCGGACCGCGAGAGCGAATCGCTGGACCGTAGCTGCGTATACTGAACATGTCCCCCTATGAATCTTTGCAGTAATCCTTTGCTGGCCAGGAATGCTTTCATGCCCAGAGCGCCTCTGACGGCTCTCGTTTTCTCGTTACTTGTTTGCGGACTGCAGGCCCAGGAGCCTCCCGCACGACCCAACCGCGGAGGCGCCCGCGGTGAAGCCGCCGCAATTGCTGGCGCTAAAGAAGATCCTGTAGCTGTAGATCGAGGCGCGAAGGCTTACGCAGCCAATTGCGCCGGTTGTCACGGCAAGACAGGCCGAGGCAATCCCGGTGCCCCCGACCTCATCCGCTCTATCGTCGTCTTAACAGATGAGAAGGGCATTCTGATCACCCCCATATTGCGTAACGGCCGGCCTGATCAGGGAATGCCGAAGCCGAATCTCACGGAGCAGCAGATCTCGGATCTCGTGGCCTGGCTCCACGTCCAAACTTACTCGGCGGGCCATCGCAACACGTACGCATTCCAGGATGTCGTCACCGGCGATCCGCGAAAGGGCGAGGCTTACTTCAACGGTGCGGGCGGCTGCAACAAGTGCCACTCACCCGCCGGGGACCTTGCGGGAATCGCGAAGCGCTTTGATTCCATGTCCCTCCAGCAACGCTGGCTTGGACCACGCGGAGGCGGCGGAGGACGTGGAGGTGCTGCCGTCAATTCCCGAAATGCAATGACAGTCAAGGTGACATTGCCGTCAGGGGAAACAGTCACCGGCAAACTGGACCGGATCGACGATTTCAGCGTGTCGCTGCGTGACGCAGTCTGGCAAGTACCGATCCTTCTTCCGCGAAGGCAACATACCGAAGGTGGAGATCACGGATCCGCTTCGAGCTCACCTCGAACTACTTCCGAAATACAAAGATTCCGACATCCACAACCTGACAGCGTACCTGGTGACTTTGAAATGAAGGCTCACGTTCTTTTCATTATTCTGCTGGCCTTCTCCGGCAAGAACTTTGCGCAGGAACTGTCCGCAGCCAGACTACTGCAGCCGCCTACGGACATCTGGGGTACTTACAACGGCGATTACTCCGGACGGCGATTCAGCCCGTTAACGCAGATCAACTCGTCGAACGTCCACACCCTGGCGCTCGCCTGGGCGACCCGCTTCGGCGGCAGGCGCCAATCGTCATCGATCAAGTCGACGCCGTTGATGGTGAACGGCATCCTCTACTTCACCTCGCCCAATCACGTGTGGGCCGCCGACGCGCGCACCGGCCGCGAGATTTGGCATTACCAATACCCGCCGAACACCGGCAGCACCATCGGCAATCGCGGCGTTGGCATGTACGGCAACTGGCTGTTCTTCGAAACGCCGGACAGCAACCTGGTGAGTCTGGATGCGGCCACCGGCAAAGAGCGCTGGAAGGTCCGTATCGCCGATCCGAAGCTGGACTACACCTCCACTGTTGCCCCGGTAATCATCGGCAATCACGTCATCGCGGGAATCGGCGGCGATCATCTGGACAATCCCGGTTTCATCCAGTCCTTCGATCCGGAAACCGGCAAGCTGCAATGGAAATGGTGGACCACGCCGCGCAAAGGCGAACCCGGAATCGAAACCTGGCCGGATGAATACGCCTCGGCTCACGGCACCGGACAAGCCTGGATTCCCGGGCACCTACGATCCCGAACTGAACCTCTACATCGTCGGCACCGGCAATCCCAATCCGGTGATGGCGGAAAAGAGCCGCAAGGGCGACAACCTCTACACCTGCTCCATCGTGGCTATCAATCCGGACACCGGCAAAATGGTTTGGTACTTCCAGCCCTCGCCGCATGACGTGCATGACTGGGATGCGGTGGAGACTCCGGTGCTGGTCGATGGCGTGATCGATGGCAAGCCGCGCAAACTCGTCGTGCAGGCCAGCCGCAACGGCTACTTCTTTGTGCTGGACCGAGCCACCGGTAAGCAGATCCTGACAAAGCCGTTCATCGATACGCTCAACTGGGCAAAGAAAGATCTCGACGCAAAGGGACAGCCGACACCCGATCCCGCGAAGTATCCAACTGCGGACGGCGTGCTGGTATCGCCGGCCTCGGTCGGCGCCACCAACTGGCAGGCACCCAGCTTCAATCCGCAGACTGGTCTGTTCTACGTCAGCTCGATCCGCGCCTACAGCATGTACTATCTCACGGACCTCGACGCGCGGCCGCAAGGCTGGGCCGGACTTGATTCCGAGTGTCGGCAGCGACGGTTCGGCCTTGCTCGCGATCGATTACCGGACCGGGAAAGATCGTATGGAGGCACGAGTGGCCAGGAGCCGGAGGGCTTGCGCATACGCTGAGCACCGCGGGCAAACTATTGTTCACTCACAACGGACAAAACATCATTGCTTTCGAGCCCTCGAACGGCACGATCCTGTGGCATTCGACTCTGATGGCCGCACCCAGCGCCGGACCGATCACTTACACCGTCGACGGCCGGCAGTATCTGCTGGTGTGTGCGGGCGACAGTTTGTACGCCTTCACCGTCAACAAGCCCGTCGCGGAGAAATAATCGACGAACGGTCAGACCATCCGCAGCGCGAGAGACACGATCGACTTCGGAGGGACTGTTAGCTCAATGCGATTCGCACGGACCGTCACGCCCATGGGCGCCGGCTTTACCTCGTTTGGCCGATCGAAGGTGTTGCGCGCTGTCATCTCTGGATGCGTAAGGATCGAACCGCGCGCTTCGGTCAGATTGCCTGCCGTCAGTCGGATCTGAGTGGGGACAGCGGAATCGACCGACAGATTCGTGATCGTTACGGTCCCGCTCTTATCTTCTTTGAACGACGCCGACCCGGATAATCCAGGCACGGTTCCGGGAGTCTGCCGCGACGGAACCTTGACCTCATCACAGCGAAGGCGCATCTTGGCCGCGCGTGACCCCATGTGCCCTCGATACATCTCGAACACCGAATACACGGGAGTTCTTGTGTATCGATCGCCGTGGGCAAGGAACAGTGAGTGGAGGCAGTTGATCGTCTGTGCCACATTCGCCATGGCCACTTTGTCTGCATGGCGGTTGAAGACGTCGAAAGTGATCGCAGTGTGGACGGCATCGCGCAGCGTCAACGGCTGACTCAATAAATGCGAGGGAGTGGTCTCTTCACCCGGCTTGTACCAGACTCCCCACTCATCCACCACCAGTTTCGTGTGATGTTTGGTGTCGTACTCGCCCATCGTGGCCCAGTGTTTTTCGATGACTGACTCCGTGCGAAGTGCTTCGCGCAGGACGTCGTACCACCCTCTGGCGTCGAACGTTGCGACGTTCTCCGGTCGATTGCGAAAATCAGTGTAGTAATGAACGGACAAGCCATCGACGGGCGAGCGATGGCCCCGCATCGCGTCAAAGAAACCGAGCGTCCAGCCCAGATCCAGATCTTTGGAATGACCGCGAGGCCCGACCGCAACCAGGTACGGCTTCGGAGAATAGGCCGGATATTGTGTGACGAACCGCCGGTAGAGCGTGGCGTAATCACTCGGGGTCATATCTCCGCCGCATCCCCAGGACTCATTGCCGACTCCCCACCATCGCACGCCAAACGGTTCTTTGTTGCCGTTTGCGGCCCGTTCATTCGCAAGCGATAACGTTCCGGCCGGTGCGTTGCAATAGCTCACCCAGTCGTGAAATTCCTGCGGCGACCCGGATCCCATGTTCGCGGCAACATAAGGTTCCGCTCCGGTGAGCCGGCACAATTGCATAAACTCATGAATCCCGAACTCATTCGTCTCGGTGTGGTCGAGGCCCGCCGGCATGCTGGCCTGCCAGTAGTTGTAGGTTCGGGGCCGTTTCGCCGTCGCGCCGATACCGTCACGCCAGTGATAACCATCGGCGAAACAGCCTCCAGGCCAGCGATAATTCGGAGCGCCGATGCGCTTCATGTCATCGACGAATTGTTTCCGGATGCCGCCAATGTTGGCAATCCTGGAGTTCCGGCCAACCCAGATGCCGTCGTAAATAACGCCCCCGAGATGCTCGATGAAGTGGCCGTAGATATGGCGGCTGATCTCCGGGCCGTTCTCCTGAGGCGTAATCTCGATCTCGGCGTCAGCAGCCAAAGCGGGTCGCAGTCCCGCGAGAAGCCCTGCTGTGGCGGAGGCACTGAGTCGGAGGAGCGTGCGGCGGTGCATTGTAAACGTTGTATCACCGCCGCAGCGACACCCGTTTACCGCACCACACCAACCTTGCGCAGACAGCCGTGGGCAGCAGCAATAACGAGGTTTTCAACCTGATCGGTGAACCACCCAGGCTGGACGTAGTACATCATCGCGTCCCCGGCCTCGTAGCCGCCTTCCCGAAGCACTCGCAGGCTCGGAATGTAACCCATGACGTCGTTGGAATAAGCAGCGACCACCAAATTGACGCCTTTGTATTCGGACTTGAGCCGAATGTCGTAATCGATCACTGCTTCGCCTCCGAGCGCTACGAGCGCGACCGAGGTGCCGAAGCTAATCGCACTTATCGGGTAAGGAGTGTCGACAACAGGATGACCGGCGTCATAAGCCGCGAGCATCGCCTTGCCTCGTCGTGCGGCGAAGAAATCGGCGCTTGTGGATTCTGCTGCGTAGTACTCTCGCGTATGCGCCTGGAACGGTAGCCGGATCTCTTCATAGGTCGTTCGAACAGGGCCATGAACCGTGGCGAACGACTGCATTCGCGACACGCCCGAGCCAGAGTTTCGCCATGACTCACAGCAAGCTCACGCGTGCTTCTGGGCTGTCGCTCTCTGGTCCCCTGCACACAACGTGAGAAAGAAAGCAGTGCTGCCAGGATAGGTTCGCTCGATTGCCTGCTGGGCATAGCCCGCATAGTCGCCATTGACCTCGTTGAACTCGGCCGTCAGGACGGTATTGTGACATGCGTATCCAAACAGAACGGCCCGCACACGGCTGCTTCCTTCGCGGCCGACAAATCGCCAAACCGGGACGGAGTGGTCGACCGGTGCAGGGGCGTGCGCGTTGGGATTCACTCTGGCGAGATGTTCGATACGACGGTTGGTTGCGAACTGCACCGTCCCCTCGGGCGCATACCCAAATTCAATATCGGCGGGCGAGACATTTGCCAGAGCCTGCTGCGCGATATTCGTGAACGTGTCAATCAGGCGTCGCCCGTACGCTTCGACTTGCCGGCTCACCTCCGGCGAGTCGAAAGGTGCCAGATGCAGTCGCGGCCATACCGACGGCCCGGAATGCGTGTGCGACGCGTTGAACAGTACCTCGTTGCGATGCAGCCCGTACTTCGAAGCGGCGAGTCGAGCAGCAACCTCGTTCGTGATCTCGCGCGTTACGCCGAGCAGATCAGCGGTGATAATGACAATCCGTCCCCATGGTTATCCGACGATTGCAAGTGCCTTGGCATGGATTGGCAGCGTAACCCTGTCGGCAGGCCGTGTGCGAGCGGCGAAACCAGTAAGCCAGAACGGAAGCTCGGGCGTGATGTCCGCCACCGCCGTCCCGACCTGGTACTCAGGGGCCCGGGGTGTTTCGTCAGCACCGAGCATGGCCATGGGACAAACGCCCACGGCGAGCATAAATAACAGATCAAAAGCGAAACAACCCGAATAAGCTCATTGTTGTCGATCTGCGTTGATCGGCGGCTGGATATTTTTTTGTTTTTCAGCATCCTGAAAATGTGCTCGACGGCTGGTCACCGATGGAGCCCGTCCATTGCACCCAATGTATCAAGCACTTCCGTTCGCTCTCGCTGCTCTGCCGTCGGCTATTATGTCGATCCCGAGCTGAAGGCGTATGTAGCAGCGGTTCCGCGCTACCGGTCTCGTCGTTGCATCCGGTGCAATCAGATCGAGACTACTCCTCAGCCGACAGATAACTTCGCTCGCCGAGGAGATGGCCGCCTATAGAAGATGACCTGTCTCTTATCGAATTTTCATCAGGTCTTTCCCGACTATGATTCTCCCTTTGAAATGTTTTCGCGCGCCTTCCGACCATTGCTCATCGGTGATTGACGGATCGCCGCCCGGAACCAGGTGGGAAAGGACCAGCGTTCTCACGCCGGCTTCTGTCGCAATTCTGCCCACTTCTTCGGTTGAGGTATGTGAAGCAAGGAGGTGCTCGCGCAACCGCGACGCATTCGTAGTTTGCCTGATCAGCGCGTCTAACGCCGGCAGGTACATTGCTTCGTGTATCAGGACATCGGCGCCTTTCGCAAACTGCGCCAGTTTCGGCAAGTAAGCCGTGTCGCCGGAAATCACAACCGATCCATCCTTCGCGTCAAACCGATAAGCGTACGCCTGCGTAATCGGGGGATGCCGGACCTGGAGACTTGTAACCTTGACATCCTCGTTTTGCATCACCAAGCCCCCCTCGTTGAATTCATGAACGGCGACCGCTTCACGCAGGTCCATCATGCCCTCGTCGGCGATACGCGTCTCAATGTCGAACTTCTGGTAGGAATAAAACGCATTGGTAAGTTGTTGCAGTCCTGGCGGGCCGTAGACATCGATCTTCACCGCTTTCCCAGCCATCCACGCGTTGTAGAGCAGCGGACCAAACTCAATATTGTGATCGGAATGATGATGCGTAAGGAACACATAGCGAAGCCGATCGAGCGACACGCCTGCCGAGATCAGTTGCCGAGAGACACCATATCCGCAGTCAACGACGTACGGGATGTCGTTCACCAGGATCAGCGTAGCGGGATTGCTGCGGCTCGCCAGAGTAGCGCCGCCTTTTGTGCCGAGCAGAATCACTCGCAAGGACGGCGTTGGCGGCGCTGTTCCACGTGCTGCGGCAAGACTGCCGAGCGAGGTCAGAAATTGCCTGCGATTGGGCCGCATTACGT
This sequence comes from Bryobacteraceae bacterium, assembly GCA_963794765.1. Classification (GTDB taxonomy): domain Bacteria; phylum Acidobacteriota; class Terriglobia; order Bryobacterales; family Bryobacteraceae; genus JAWXCM01. The sequence goes on from CAWCGC010000023.1 coordinate 220,326, forward strand.
GAAGCCAATAAAACGGTTCATTGATGATAGCGCTATGCGTTTCAGCTTGGCTGGACATTGAGCTCAGGCGGAACCGGTTCTACGAACGTCAGGCACTGGACGGACCGCTGCCGTGGATCGGCGGTTGACAGCTGACGACTTTCTCTCCCGCCTCCGCAAACACAACGCTCACCAGCGCGAGACGGGCGGTTCTGCGCACAAAACGGCATCGTCTTCACGCTCAGTGTTGACCTTCCTTGCTGTTCAGAGCGTGCTTTACCAACATTTTTCTAATTCGTGTGGCTGTCGGGTAATTCCGCCATCCAGACATTGCCGGTGCGTTCAGCAGACGGGAATACCAGCTTGTTGCGAGCCGCGGCGAGCCGCCGATAACCGCTGATGACGTAAACCGTGGATTGTCTCGAGGAATGTTGATGGTACACCGGAAAAGCAGCGCCTTCCGGGTGCATTGACTGCTTGTTCACTTTCTGCGCCCACAAGCAATGAAATCCGTCTCGTGAGGACACAAAGAAGATGGTTTCACCATCAGGACTCGCAGCATTCAGATAGTTGAGGTAATCATTGGCTTTGCCGGTAGTCAACGGGATAATGTCCCGTGTTGTCGAGACGCGGTCTGGAAATATCGGCACAATGTATACGCGCGGCTCGGAACTCTTATCCACTTGCGGCTGGTACGCGCACCAGAACTTCCCATCTGGGAATGCCCGGGCAGCAGTCCCCTGGTCAAAGATTTTTCGTTCCTGCCGTGACGTCAGATCTAACCAGTAAGTGCCGGGTTCTGGTTGTACGCGTGTCAGGAGCAACCCGCTGCTCGTGGCATCGGACCAACTGCGCAGGACACAATCACGGCACACCTTCTGCGGCGCGCCACCCATGGTGGAAATCACAAAGCCGTCGCCATACTCGCCGGATTTGGTTACCGTATAGCTCACGCGATCTCCGTTACTGGACAGTTCGGCAACCAGCGGATTCCCGCGTGGCACCGTCATCAGCTTCGATTCTTTTTTGCTTTGGCCGTCCTGAATCATAAGGTCTGCTTCCTGAGAGCGGATAGCAAACCACGCAATGCGCTCTCCGTCAGCAGAAACCGAAGCGCCCACATCAGCCGCAAGGTCCCGAGTTAGCCGAACCGCGTTGCCAGTGCTCTGGGATGTAATTGGATCAATCGGCACTGACCAGATGTCAGTATTTTGGACGATATTCGAATAGATAAGCCTGCGCCCCGCAAGAATCGCGTTTGTTTCAAGCGATGTCCCTGCCGTCAACCGCTGGGCAGGGGCGCGCGCCCTCAGCGTCTCCGGATCGATCGGAAGCCTCCAGATGTTAACCGCATCGCCCGCTGACGCGCTGTAGATGAGTTCATCGCCGGCCCAGGTCACCCGGGATCTGTTGCGATAGTCCACCAGTGAGCCCTTCAGCAGATCGGTCATCACAGGCTCGCCGGTGGGTACCGTCTGAACAAAAAGTCGCGTCTGTGTTTGCTGATCGATGACGCTGCCGAAAGCGGACTGGCGGGCCGCGCTCGTAAACATGATTCTGCGTCCGTCAGGCGACCAGGCTGCATGAGCGGCGCCGGGCATTTTCGGTGCAATCTCGATTGGTTCACCACCTTCCGCAGGAATGATGAATGTTTTTCCAAGCCCGAAATTCCGTGAGATATCACCGACCCAGTAACAGATCCACTTGCCGTCAGGTGAGAACCGCGGATCATAACCGGTCGACGTGAGCCTCCGCTCTGTACCACCGAGCGTCGGAACAATGTACAAGCCGCCGCCGTCGCGTTCAGATCGAAAGACTATATTTGGACCGTCCGGCGAGAAATCCGGCTGATAATCGTCTGCTGCGTTCTGTGTCAGCTGCCGGGCCTCGCCGCCAATCTGCTGGATCCAGATATCGAGATTCGTCCCGGTCGCGCGGTCAGAAGCATACGCAATAATGTTGCCCCCGGGCCAGTATGCCGGATCTGTTGTCAGTCCCGAGTCGAACGTTAATTGCCGCACGATAGCCAGCTGCTCACCGGTAGCAGCGACTGGCTTGCGAAGCGAAAGCCAGAGTAGGAGCCCGGCAGACGCAAGGACCACGGCGGCAGCCAACACCCAGCCACGTCTTCGTGCATTCCGGGGAGGCGCTTCATACGCCATCGACGTGCCCGAATCGCTATCCTCCTTGAGCTCATGAAGGCTGATCTTCAGATCGGACGTGTCCTGATACCGCAGCGCGGGATCCTTCCGCAGACACCGCCGAATCACGCGATCAAGTTCGCGCATCCCCGGTTGGATAAGTCCGCTGATCGGCTCAGGATCGGTATTGACGATCGCAGACAGTGTCGAAAGACGGCTATCGCCACGAAACGCAAGACGCCCGGACACCATCTCGTAAAGGATCGAACCAAACGAGAACACATCCGACCGCTGGTCAACGGTCCGGCCCTCAGCCTGTTCGGGACTCATGTAGGCAATAGTGCCGGCGATCGTCCCTTCCTCGGTTAACGGAGCCGGAAGGGTGCTCTCGTCTTGCGCGACTAACAAGTTCTCCGTAAGCTTCGCCAGTCCGAAATCGAGAACCTTCACGACTCCTGACGGAGTCACCATGATGTTCATCGGTTTCAGATCGCGGTGGATAATGCCGGCGTGGTGCGCTGCGGCGAGAGCATCGGCGATCTGAACGCTATACTTCAGAACGTCACGGACTTTCATCCTGCCATTCGCAATCAAATCCGCGAGCGTAGAGCCTTCAACGAATTCCATCGCGATGTAATCGCGATCGTCCTCGCTCCCGATATCGTAAATAGTAATGATGTTCGGGTGATTGAGCGCGCTCGCCGCGCGAGCTTCCTGGACGAAACGGGCACGTCGGACTTCATTCCTTGCCAGATCCGGGCGCACGACCTTTACCGCGACAAGCCGATTGAGACGCGGGTCGCGTGCCTTCCACACAACGCCCATGCCCCCTTCACCGATTTTCTCGAGGATCTCGTAATGCGCGAGCTTTCTCGGTTGCATGTACTGGTCTCACAGCATTAAAACATCATCACGAGTACCAGCTCAATTTCCTGCCAGTGCAACGCACGCCGTTAACAGTGCTCCAGCCGAGTTACTTGTTAGTCCGACTCGTTTGGTATCGAATTTCAGCCAATAAACCGTCGCGAACTCTTGCCGCGGCTTAAAAAATTATTTCAGGCATTTGGAATTAATACGTTACAGCGGAACCCACACCCAGGAACGACCTAATAATTTGGAACGATCTGGCACAATGACGACCGGCAGCCGGACTAAACCGGGCTTGAAAGAAATCAGGAGGCGAATGATGGCCACAGACAAGCAAATCGCAGCAAATCGCCGGAACGCACAAAAAAGCACCGGACCCAGGACAGACGAAACCAAAGAGATAAGCAAAGGCAACGCATGGAAGCACGGACTCGCAGCCACAACCATGCTCTTCTGCCCAAGGCGTCATGAAGACTGGGCCGCGTTCCAGGAGATGCGCAACGGCCTGATGGAATCCTGGCAGCCCGTCGGCATGAAGGAAAGCCAGCTGGTAGAAATGATCGCCGGAGCGTACGCAAGAATGCAGCGTCTCGAAAAAATCGAGTCAGGCTACATGGACGGCGCCCTCGCCACCATGCAGCGTCGCTTCGGCATCACCGCCGCCGCGACCGACGAGGACGACTTCGGCTCCGGCATCGTGATGGGCAACGACAAGCACCAGCTCACATTCGAAACTCTCGACCGTTATCGCAAAAACGCGTGGCTCGACTACGAACGCGCCGTCCGCCGCCTGGAAGTTATGCAGAAGGCGCGCCGTGAACAGGCCATCGCCGAAAAGGAAGAAGAGCTTCGCGAAGCCGAGCGAGCGAAGAAACTCGCCCAGATCCGAGCCGCGTCAACCGCAGTTGCCGTCGTATACGCAACAGAAGACATGAGTTCGGAAGAATTGGCTTCGTTCGGGAAAACCAACCCCCACGTGAAGGTAATTCCCTTCGAGCACGGGCTTAACCTCGACAAAATGCGGAAAATTGCGAGTGAAGCAGCTGAAGTTCGTCGAAGAAGCGACGAATTGCCCGCCTGAAAATCGAAAAATGCGCTCGAAAAGAGTAACAAAACACCCGGCAACGGGACAACTGCGTCTACCCGCTGCGCTGGAGCCCTAGATCAGGCCTTGGCGATCTCCGGTGCGTGTGCCTGAATTCGCCGAACAGCCGCGACGATGTCGTCCATATCGGATCTTGGCCCGAGGAGCATAGTCTGCGTGAGCCAGATCGCTTCGGTGCAGAGCTTGTCATTCTCGGGGCAGCGATTTCGCTCTGCCCAGGTTTTGCGTTCGGCATCACTATAGATGCGGCGGAAGCCCCGGCTTTCGAGCGTATTCATGATCAGGGGCTCTTTGTTCAGCGGCGAATAGCCGCCGGAAACAGGGACACCCTCCGCCTGCATCGCTTGCATGAACCTGGTCCGGCTGAGACCGCCGAATCGAGTTCCGTCGTATCGAAACATGTACAGGTGATAAGCATTCCGCGTGCAGCCCGGATACATTCTGGCAGGCGTGATGCCCGGTATTTCGTCCAGCATCCGCGTCAGATACTGCGCGTTCTTTTCTCGCGTTTCCATCTGCTGCCCCAGCCGTGTCATCTGTGCGAGCAGGAGAGCAGCCTGAAACTCCGTCAGACGCAGGTTAAGACCCTTGTTGACGTACGAAAAGTCGGACCCTGCAGTCGCTCGGCGCCGGCTGTTGTTGTGGAACGCATACAACCTCTCCATCAGGTCGGTGTCGTCGGTCAGGACAGCTCCGCCCTCCCCGGAGTTGAGGTTTTTCGAAGCCTGAAAGGAGAAACAGCCCGCTTTCCCGTACGTGCCGGCCTTGCGTCCTTTCCACTCAGCGAGGTGCGCCTGACACGTGTCCTCGATCACGGGAACGTTGTGCCGATTGGCAACCGCAAGGATGGTGTCGAGGTCCGCGACATTGCCGCCGAGGTGCACAGGCATGATAGCGGCGGTTCGTGGCGTGATCGCCGCTTCAATCTTCTTTGCATCGATCTGAAAAGTGCTGCGGTCGCTGTCGACGAAGACGGGAATGGCTCCGACCTGCAGGACGGTGTTGATCGTCGCCACGAACGTATACGGCGGGACGATCACTTCATCTCCCGCACCGATGCCGAGCGTGTTCAGCGCGACCAGCAGTGCGCTGGTGCCGTTCGCTGTCGCCAGACAGCGCTGCGAACCCATCAGTTTCGAATAAGCCGCTTCAAAGCGATTCACGACATCGCCCGTGCCGCGGCCCCATTTGCCCGAACGGAGCACAGCCAGCAGCGCCCGCTCTTCGGTTTCGTCTTCAATCGGCCATGAGGGAAATGGCTGTTTCCGGACAGGAGTGCCGCCGCGTACCGCGGGTTTGTCCGCGACTGTTGGGGCGGGAGACCCTGCGCTTGTGGTCGCGAGAGCCGAAGCCGCTGCCGCTGTGGAGGTCATGAATTTGCGTCGGTCCATATTACGAGAGGGTCCTCCTCAAGTGTATTTGTATTTCGAGGTCAGCGGCTGGACACCGCAATTGCTCGATGATCAGAAGGACAGTCGCAAGCCGAACTGAATATCACGCGGGGTGTTCGACGTGGACGTTATTCTGCCCACCTGCGATGCCACGCTGATATCGCTGTTGGGAGGACTGAACGACGGATGATTCAGAATGTTGAAGAACTCCGCCCGGAACTGCAGGTTCAAACGCTCTGTCAACGCCGTGTTCTTAAACACCGCAGTGTCCCAGTTGAAGTACCCCGGTCCGAAGAGCAGATTGCGGGCTGAGTTGCCGTACGTGAAAGGAGCCGGGACGGCGAATCCCGAAGGATTGAACCATTGATTGATGGAGCGGTTCGCGAGGTTCGGGTTACCGACTACATCCGCGCGGTTGCTCGGCCAGCCTGTGATCGTGCTGTCAAACGTCACCGAGTAAGGCTGACCACTCCCGAATCCCAGGATTCCTGCAAGCTGCCAGCCGCCAAAGATGCGATCTTTCGCACCTGAAAACTGCCAGTGATGTCCACGGCCGAACGGCAGATCCCAGGTGTAATTCGCGGTCGTTACGTGGTGCGCGATGAAGTCCGCGTGACCACGATCCAGATATGCCCGGAAGCTGTCCATCGGAGCCGTGATGCCAAATGGTTGTTCACTGAGCGCATTGGTGTATTGGTACTCGATCTGGAAGGAAAGACCTCCGGCGAAGCGACGGCGTGCACCCAGCTGCAGCTGTTCGGTGATCGAATTACGGCCGGACTCGCGGTACGCGATAGTGCCGAACGGCTGATAGGGACGGCGCGGCTGGATGTTCCCAGCAGCGGGAACTGGATCGTTGATGTTGATGTTGCGATCGAGGTGCGTTCCCTTATTGCCGACGTAAGACGCCCGAACGGCAGTGTTGCGCAGAACCTCGCCTTCCAGCGTAAAGTTCCATTCCTGCATGTAACCGGTCGTGTGATCGTTGGCCCATGCATTCACGCTGGGGTTCGCTGGAATGGTGCCGGTTCCGGGAAAAGGATTCGCCATTGTGATCGACGGCGTGTTGCCTGACAGAGCTTCGAACAGCTGGACTGTTCGGAACGGCGGGTTCTGCGGAAGCTGCGCGGCCTGGTACCCAGGCACGACATTGTAGAAGATGCCGTATGCGCTCCGGACCACGAACGTCGAGCCGCCGAGGGGACGCCATGCAAAGCCGACTCGGGGTGCCCAGTTATTCCTGTCGCGGCGGATATAGTTCGAGGAGTCGAGCCCCAGCGAACTGCCGGCGACCTGCGGTAGTCCCGCAAAAGCGGGATCCGGAGTGCCTCCGATGACGATGAGCTTCCCGGTCGCGGGATCGAAGTTCGCCAGTTCTCCGAGCGTGTTCTGAAAGATACCCTGATACTCGTATCGGACCCCGAGGTTCAGCGTCAGGCGGCGGCTGACTGTCCAGTCATCCTGAAGAAAGCCGGCCCATCGCCAGTTCTTCGGTTCCACCTGGACGTTCTTGGTCGGCTTCTGTGTTCGCCACGGATATCCCAGCAGGAAGTCGGCGAAGGCGTTGCCGGTGTAGCGCCCGTCGAAGTCGAACTGGCCTCGTGAAGGCAGCAGATTGGAGTAGTTAAAGGCGGACGCCCTCTGGATTTCAAAGCCGGTTTTGATGGCGTGTGCTCCACGGATCCAGGCAACGTTGTCGTAGAACTCGTAGTTCCGCTGTTGATCGCCAGAGCCCGGAATGTCGGAGAAGCCTCGGTAGCCCTGGCTGATATTGACGTTCGGCAGCCCTCCGAGTCCTTCGATCGGTGATGTCAGTCCCGGAGTAAAGGTGGACGGGTCGACGGTCGGATTCTGGGGAGTTCGGAAATAGCGCACCTGAAGGAAGCCGAACCGCGCTTCATTAACCACTGCCGCGCTGAACAGCCGTGTGTATGAGGCCGCCCAGTTCTTCGACTGATCACCGAAGCCGCCCCAATTGCCATAGTTCGCTGTACCGCCGCTGTTCACGTCCTGATAAGGGCCGTGGTTCGCCTGCCAGTAACGCACCATGATACGGTCCTTATCGGTCGCGTTGTAATCGCCGCGGGCGAGATACCGATCATTGTTTTCCCGGGTTGGTGCGTTGTAGATGTAATTGAATCCTGATCCGAGAGCGTTCGGGTCAGGAGCATACTTCAGAAGTGCTGAAGCGAACGGACTGATCCGATCCGACGGGATGATGTTCCCCGGAAACTGAGCACCTGTGAGCGGGTCGCGTATCGCTGCCAGCGCACTGAAGTTTCCGCTCTTCTGTGCCGTTGTAGGCTGCAGCATCGTATACGTAGTAGAACCGATCCTTCGCAGTCCTTCGAAACTGCCGAAGTAGAAGAGCTTGTTCTTGACGATCGGCCCGCCAATGGTTCCGCCGTACTCGTTCCGATTGAAACGGAGGCTTGGGAAGACCGGTAGCAAAGAAGTTCTTGGCAGAAAGGGCTCGGTTGCGATTGAAAGCGAACAGCGTGCCCCTGATTTGATTTGTGCCTGATCGGGTTGCAACAACGATCTGAGCTCCACCACGGCCGAACTCGGCCGAAGCTCCGTTTCCAATGACTTTGAACTCAGAGATAGCATCGACTGACGGCGTTCCTGGGCCCAGCCTTTCATTGCCGAAGTCGATGTTCGCCGATCCGTCAATGGTCATGTTGACGTTTCCGAACCAGGTCCCCGCGCTTGAGATGACCGGGTTCTGGGCCGATCTCACGACACCGGGAGCGAGAGCAAGCAGACTGTAGATGTTGCCGCGTCCGTTCAGCGGCATCGTCTGAATCTGGCGGTTATCGACGACGCTGCCGATTGAGGTCGTCTCGGACTGAACCATTGGCGCCGTCGACTGAACCTCCACCGCCGTCGAGACATCGCCGACCTGCAGATGGACATCGACTCGCTCCGTTTGATTGACGTTCAGAACTACGCCCTGTACCGATGTTGTCTTGAAGCCCTGGGCCTCGACCGAAATCCTGTATGTGCCCGGCTCAAGATTGGTGGCCGTGTACTGACCGTCCTCATTCGTGGTTATGCGAGTAGCGGTATTGCGCGCCTCATCCGTGACGGTAACGGTTGCAGATGCAACCCGGCCGCCTGAGGGGTCGGTAACGCTGCCGACGAATACACCCCTCGTGGACTGAGCATAAATGGAGCAGAGTGTCAATAAGAACGGAATGATGAATCGAGTTAGCCTCACCGGATATCCCTCCTGAAGTGCATCACTGGCTTCACTTGGAAGTCATTGTTTGGTTATTTCACCACGATGACATCTGAAATACAACTGGGACTGCAGCTACTCGTGGTCGGCCTGATGTGACTGGGCGATTACCCGTGGCGAAACAGTTTAGCTGTAGCCATCACGACAGGTTACAATCGAGACCGCAAAATGAACCGCCGACAGTTTCTGTCTGCTACACCCTTCACGCTTGCTGCTGCCCAGAGCAGTTCTGCGGCACCCAACCTCTTGCTGATCCTTGCCGATGACCTTGGCTACGGCGATCTGTCCTGTTACGGCGCTGCGGATTTGCAGACTCCCAATATCGATGCACTTGCGCGTCAGGGGATGCACTGGACGAGATTCTACGCCAACTCGCCCGTATGTTCTCCGACGAGAGCCGCGCTGCTGACAGGTCGCAGCCCTGATCTGGTTGGCGTTCCCGGCGTAATCCGCACCCATCCTGAAAACTCGTGGGGGTATTTGAGTTCGTCCGCGGTCCTGCTTCCGCAGCGGTTGAAGGAGCGTGGGTATCATTCGGGCATCGTTGGAAAGTGGCACCTTGGTCTCGAGTCCCCGAACACACCCACTGAACGAGGGTTTGACTCCTTCGATGGGTTCCTGGGCGACATGATGGATGACTACAACACTCATCGCCGTCACAACATCAACTACATGCGGCACAATCGGACGGAAATCGATCCTAAAGGCCACGCCACGGACCTTTTCGCACAATGGGCGATCGATTATCTGAATGATCGCCGTAATACCCGGTCGCCATTCTTTCTTTACCTTGCGTTCAACGCTCCACACGTACCGATCCAGCCGCCGGTCGAGTGGCTGAACAAGGTGACCTCGCGGAGCCCTGCGTTGCCGCCCGGCAGAGCCCGTATCGCTGCGCTGATTGAGCACATGGACGACGCAGTAGGCCGTGTGGTGGACGCACTCAGGAAGAACGGGCAGTACGAGAACACACTCATCGTGTTCACGAGCGACAACGGAGGCGAACTGCGGGCTGGAGCGACGGTCGGGTCACTTCGAGGCAATAAGCAGGACGTTTATGAGGGCGGTATCCGCGTGCCGGCGGTGTTTGTGTGGCCAGGGAAGGTGAAGCCCGGAACGTCGTGTACGGAAATCGGACAAGCCGCCGACTTGATGCCCACATTGTGCGAAGCGGCAGGAGTGAGTCCGGGGAATGTCGAGAGCACATCACTGCTTCCGTCATTGCGGGGCCAGGCTCAGGATCTGTCGAGTCGCACGCTGGTGTGGGTACGCCGCGAGGGAGGGCCGCCGTATTTCGGCCAGGATTACTATGCCTTGCGCCGTGGGCCCTGGAAGTTGCTGCATAACACTCCGTTCCAGCCATACGAGTTGTACAACCTGGACGAAGACCCCCACGAAGACCACAACGTGATCAGTCAGCAGCCGGAAATTGCGCGAACGCTGATCGCCGCACTGTCGAAGCACATTCAGAACGCAGGTCGTGTCGCCTGGCAGGCTCCTGCCAGGAGAGACCCTCAATGAAAACCGACGCCAGGATCTCGCGACGCGTGTGGATGCGTTGCGCTGTTCTCGCTGCTGCCGGAAAGACCGGCTTCGCGCAACAGGGAGGGGTTGCTCCTGCATCGCAGGAAACCTTCGGGGGCAGGATCGGTCGCACCGCAGCGGATTCCCAACCCGAGCGGCTCAAAACACCTCAGCCGAACCCAAACAGCCCGAACATCGTTTACATCGTGCTGGATGACGTTGGTTTCTCCGATCTCCACTGCTATGGCTCAGAAGTGGCGACGCCGAACATCGACGCCGTCGCCGCGGCAGGTCTGCTCTGCAACAACTTTCATACGAAAGCCGTCTGCTCCCCAACCCGAGCCTCATTGCTTACGGGGCGAAACAGTCACACCGTCGGGATGAAGGAATTGCCGGGCGATGATCAGGGCTATCCGCACTCACGAGGCCGGATTACACCGGCGGCAGCTACTGTCGCGCAAATCCTGCGTTCACACGGTTACCGTACATACGGCGCTGGCAAATGGCACCTGGTTCCTGCAAGCGACATGAACGCGTCCGGGGATCGAACGCACTGGCCACTGCAGAAAGGGTTCGACCGCTGGTACGGCTTTCTCTCCGGTTGGACTGATCAGTATCATCCGGATCTGGTCGAAGACAATCATTCGGTTAAGCAGCCGGTCAGACGGGACTATCACTTCTCCGTTGACATTGTCGACAAGTCTCTCGAGATGGCCAGTGAGCACCTGGCTGCAGACGCCAAAAAGCCCTTCTTCTTATACCTCGCGTTCGGTGCCGCACATGCGCCTGTCCAGGTACCGAAGAGTTATATCGATAAATACGTGTCGGTTTACCGACAGGGGTGGGATGCGATTCGCGAGCAGCGCTACCGGAGGCAACTGGAAGCTGGCGTGATTCCGCCGGGCACTACGCTTCCGCCCCGTAATCCGGGCGATCCGGCGTGGACTGATCTCACAGATAACGAGCGGACCGTTTACACGCGATTCATGGCCGCGTACGCCGGCTTTCTGGAACACACTGATCAGCAGATCGGTCGCGTAGTGAGCTGGCTGAAAGAGCGGAATCTTTTTCAGAACACCGCAATCTTCCTTTTGTCCGACAACGGCGGGGCGCCTGAGGCGGGAACCAGGGGTGGCTTTGCCCGACCGTACGGGGATCCGACGACGGTTGAACAAATGCTGCAGCGGCTGGATGAGCTTGGATCGGAAAAGACGCAGCCGCTTTACCAGCGTCCGTGGGCGATGGCTTCCGACGCGCCATTCAAGTTTTATAAGCTCTGGCCCTATGCCGGAGGCGTGCAAACTCCATTGATCATTTCGTGGCCCGTCGGGATCACCAGGCCAGGACTCCGGACGCAGTTCATCGATGTCATAGATATAACTCCAACGGTCCTGGACATCACTGGAATCGTGGCACCCCAGGTGTTTCAGGGAGTCTCCCAGATTCCGATGCAGGGCAAGTCCATACGCGCTATCTTCCATGCTCCGGACACCCCCAATCCGCGCGACACGCAGTATTTCGAGCTGTGGGGCAGCCGGGGTATCTGGCACAACGGCTGGAAGGCAGTTGGCATACACAAACCGGGCACGGACTTTGAAGCGGACCGGTGGGAACTCTACGACGTGACGAACGATTTCTCCGAGTCGGTTGATGTGGCAGCCCAGCATCCCGAAAAGGTGGCGGAGTTGAAGAAGCTCTGGTGGTCGGAGGCGGAGAAGAACGGCGCACTCCCTCTGCTGGAAGCCCCGGCAGGGCGAGCCCGAACGTACGATCAGGCGTTACCGAAACGCAGCAGGTGAACGGCGCCTCTAACGCGATATAGTGGGCAAACAATGAGGTTTGTCCAATTGCTTCGGGGCGTGGCAGTGGTTACGCTCCTGTCTACGAGCGCCTCCGCCCAGGTTGCCACACTTACAGGAAGAATAACCGACCAGAGCAACGCTACGATTCCGCAGGCCAGTGTCACAGCCACAGCGGTCGATACGGGCGTGGTGACATCGACCGAAACCAACAATGACGGCTATTACTCGCTGCCTTCGCTACCTCCCGGCGTGTATGACATCGAGGTTCGGAAAACCGGATTTCAGCCGCTGAAGCAGACGGGGCTGGAACTTGCGGTGCAGCAGGTGGCACGTTTGGACTTAACGCTGAAGGTCGGGCAGACAGGTGAATCGATCGAGGTGAGCGCTGCCGCTCCCGTGCTCGAATCCGAGAGCACCACGATGGGTCAGGTGATCGGGAACCGGAGCGTGACAGAGTTGCCTTTGCTCGGGCGCAACAGCTATGCGCTCGCGATTCTTACTCCGGGTGTACGTGCCTCAGTGGGCGTGAACAACCTGGTCGTCGATCAGATCTCGACTGTGTCATACGCCATCAACGGGCAGCGTGCAAATGCGAACGAGTTCCTGCTGGATGGGCGCCGAACTCCGCGCCCATGCAGAACCAGCCGGTCGTAAATGCGAATCCCGACATGGTGCAGGAGTTCAAGGTGGAAACCAACAACTTCAGCGCCGAGTTCGGCCGTGCAGCCGGAGGTGTTTTCAACGTTGTTACGAGGAGCGGAACCAATGACCCACACTTCTCACTTTACGAATTCTTTCGCAATGACGCGTTGAACGCGAACGATTTCTTTGCAAATCGCAGCGGTCTCAAAAAGGCGCCATTCCGGTTCAATCAGTTTGGAGGCACATTCGGCGGTCCTGTCGTGATCCCGAAGGTGTACAACGGCAGGAACAAAACGTTTTTCTTCGTGAATACGGAACTGGTCCGGTTCATCCAGGGTGTGACTTACACCGCTACGTTGCCGGATCCTCGCATGCTGACCGGCGATTTCAGCAATGCTCGTCTTGCAGATGGTCGGCTGGTCACCATCTACGATCCGGCCACAACGGTTGCGAACCCTGCAGGCGGATTTACGCGCACGGCATTTCCGGGGAACATCATCCCCGCCAACCGGATAAATCCCGTTGCCGCGAATATCGCAAAACTCTTCCCGGCACCGACCATCCCGAATGCACCGCTGGGCGTGACCAACTACACGCGGACTGACGGCAATGTAGTGAATAAGAATTCCTGGAGCGCACGCGGGGACCATCATTTCTCTGAGCGCAACAGGATCTTCGGGCGCTTCTCGTACGACGACACCCCGTTCAATCGGGCGCCCGTTTACGGAAGCGAATTCGTCTCCATTGCTCCCACAGCGGGACCGCAGACCTTCACTCGCTGGAACGGAGTTATCGAAGACACGCATACTTTCTCCCCTTCGTTGCTGGGGACTTTCCGCTACTCAGCTTCGAGACTCAAGAATTTTCGGCGTCCGTACTCGGACAACTATGACCTGAGTACGCTCGGCCTGCCCGCTTACATGAGTCAGGGAATGGTGGATCCGCTGTCATTACCTGCGATCACAATTACCGGATACAGTGCGAGCAGTTCTATCCCGAACCTGATCGTGGGCGGGTTGATCGGCGCCACGGATCTGATTCGGTTTGGCGGTGTCACGCATTCGTTCATGGGAAACGTGACGAAGGTGCTCAGCTCGCACACGCTGAAGGTTGGCGGCGAGTACCGGGTGATCGGGTTCAACAACCAGCAAACGTCCGACACCGCGACGAATTTCAGCTTCGCGCCGACGTGGACCCAGGGCCCGAATCCCACTGCGTCAAGCAACACAGCCGGCCTGGGACTTGCGACGTTTCTGCTGGGCATTCCAGGCGGCGGAGTCGCTCCCGTTCCAGCGCTCGCATTGACGAACAAGTATTACGCGCTGTTCGTCCAGGACTCCTGGAAAGTGTCGCAAAAGCTGACGGTCAACTGGGGACTGCGCTACGACTACGAGTTGCCTCGCACAGATCGATTCAACCAGCTGACGAATTTCGACTACACTGCTGCCTCCCCGCTGAAGGCGCCCGGACTGGACTTACGCGGCGGGCTGACCTTCGTGGGACAAGGTGACCTTCCCCGCGGCCAGTGGAATCCGGATCGCAACAACTTCGCACCCCGTCTCGGCATCGCGTACAGGCTCACACCGAAAACGATCATCCGCACAGGCGGCGGACTGTTCTACGCGGCAACCACGGGGGGCGGGGGCGGCACAGGCCCATTCGGCGTCAGCGGCTTCGCTGCAACAACCAACATTGTCACCAGCCTGGACGGCGTGACTCCCACGGTTACGCTCAGCAATCCGTACCCAAATGGGTTCAATGTTCCGTCCGGGAACTCGCAGGGCTTATCAACATTGCTGGGCCAGAGCATCCAGTTCACGGACCGTGGTAACGTCACGCCATACAGCATCCAGTGGAACTTCAACGTTCAGCGGGAACTGCCGGGATCCGTGGTTCTCGAGGCGGGCTACATCGGGACGCGTGGACTTCATCTGATGGAGAATCTGCCGGGGCTGAATCAGCTTCCCGACTCCGCGCTCGCCTTGGGCGATCAATTGCGGACGCAGGTGCCTAACCCCTTCTTCGGTATTATTCCCGTCGGTATTTTGTCCAGCCGGACGATCGCGCGCGCGCAGTTGCTGAGACCATACCCGCAGTTCGATGCAGTGGCGTCACAGCAGGCTTCGTGGGCGAGCTCGACTTATCACGCTTTGACGGTACGAGCGGAAAAACGTTACGCGGCGGGGCTCAGCTTGCTCGGCGCGTACACCTGGTCAAAGACCATGGACTATGGCATAGGCGCTTTCGGAGGAGAAACCGTGTCCGGCGCCGCCTTCCAGAACTACAACGATCTACGCTCTGACTGGGCCGTCTCAACACTCGATCAAACCCACAGGATCACGTTCAATGCTGTCTACGAACTCCCATTCTTCGTAAAAGGACGAGGTGTTGCGCGAACGGTGTTGGGCGGGTGGCAAGTGGGAGCGATCTGGCAAGCATACAGCGGAAGCCCGCTTGGAGTCACTTCAACGAACAATACCTTCTCTCAGGGCGGCGGTCAGCGGCCCAACTGGACTGGCCAGCAGCCGTGCCTTGCGAATCCCACACCACAGGCCTGGTTTGACGCGACCGTGTTCTCGAATCCCGCTCCGTATGCGTTCGGGAATGCCCCGAGAACATTTGGTGGTTGCCGGAGCGACGGAATCTCGAACTGGGACGCCACTCTCACCAAGAACACTCGCTTTCGTGAGCAGTGGAACGTACAGTTCCGTGCCGAAGCGTTCAACCTTACCAATTCGGTGCGATTTAATCCGCCCAGCACAGTATTTGGGAATCCGCAGTTCGGCATCGTAAGCGCTCAGCAGAATCAGCCAAGAATTATTCAGCTTGGCTTGAAATTGATGTTTTGACAGGGCCGACTTGGTCAGGAACTACAGTTCAGACGTCTCCTCGCGGAACATTGCGGCGTCAAGACAACAGCGCTGAGGAACGCTCGACGCTATATCGCGTTCCTCTATTCCGGTTTCGGTTTACATTTGTAACTTGTTAGCGGCTTTGTAACGACATGACCACTGTCGTCTATCGGCAAATACCCGGATGGGCACACGTAAAACTGAAAGCCGCCGACCTTTGGGACGTGGCCCTTCAACTTGCCGACCGAGTCTTTTGCTCCGGGGCGCAACTCCATCGTGCCGGTCGCGCCGGAAGCGTCCTTGGCCACGAAAACCAGTGTCACGGAATGTGAACAATTATTCTTAAACGTCAGGTAGTTATACATCCCTGGGTCGTAGAACTCCCGGATACAGCTGTTGAGTGCAGGGATCTCGTGAGACTGGGCAACGAGAGTAGGCCCAGTCGCAACCATCAACCCAACAGCGACGCAAGCGAAAGGCAGAAAACGTCGCATTTCCGCGTCCTCCCCGCCGGTACGTTGCAAATCGCGTGCCAAACTCAGTCACTGACTATATATCATTCCCGGATCGGACCGCCCAACCGTAACGGAGCAGGTGTTGATAGACTGTCGGTGCTTTGGATCGCGAACTATTACTTCTTGCAACCTTTGCCTCGCTTCTGTCGGCACAAACGATCTCCGTCTCCAACCCGGGATCCGATAGCGGCCCCATCAAGGTGACGTCTACGGCGACGTCGCTGACGGTCAATTGGCCGGATGAGAAGGATCGAATGTGGCAAGCGGTCTTTTCTCTCGATTCACGGAGGCCGCTGATCTCACAGATCAGCACGGGAGGTAAAGCGGTAATCGAAGCTGCCCGCCCCTTCTATCGTCTTCAAACGGGCAAGCGACGCGGCGGATGGGACGCCTTCTTCGACTTTCCGCCCAGTGCCCCCGAGGGGACCCGAACATTCCTGGGCGAGTTCCATCCCCACAAAGCGACGGTTTCTCGAGATGGAGAACGCGTGACGGTCACATTTGACGGCATGCGATCCGGCATCTTTGAAGGTTCACTCCGGTACATCTTTTTCCCCGGAAGCAGACTGATCGAGCAGCAGGCGGCGATGTCGACGAATGAGCCTGACACCGCTTATTTTTACGACGCTGGCCTGCGTATCGGAGTCCGGTCGGATTTGACGGCTGGTGGAACGATGAACTCGCAGGTCAGCTACTTCGATACCGCAGCGCACTTCCAGACCATCACGCCGAGCTACGGGTCTGAGCGGCAGCCGCTTGAAGCCAAGTACCGCGCAATCGCGGCGCGTTCGGGCAGCGGGTCAGTAGCCGTGTTTGCTGCGCCACACCAGTACCTTTTCGCTCGCGACTATACGACGAATATGGGTTATGTCTGGTACAACGCGTGGCGCGGGAACATTTCGCTTGGTATTCGTCAGCTGCCTGATGATGACTCGCCCTACTATCCGTGGATGAACGCGCCTCCAGGAACTGTGCAGGAGATGCGGATGTTCATCCTGGTGAATGACGGTGATGCCCGCGGCAGTCTCGATCACGTTTTGCGTTACACGCACTCCGACCGATTCCCGAAACTCCCAGGCTACGTTACGTTTGCGCCCCACTGGCACCTTGCGTATACGATGCAGGCACGAGATCACGACTCCTCCTGGGTGCCGCCATTCAAACCCGCAATGCAGGCGTGTGGTATCGATGCCGCGATGATCATGGATTTTCATGGCGACGGACATCCCCGCGACACCGGCGATTTGCGAGTGCAGGAGTTGAGCGATTACTACCGAGCTTGCCGGGCGCAATCAGGCAGCAACTTCCTTTTGATTCCAGCAGAAGAAGCGAACGTTCACCTTGGAGGTCACTGGGCTGTGGTATTTCCCAAACCGGTCTACTGGTACATGGACCGGAAGTCGGATCAGCCGATCGAAGCGCAGGACACGAAATATGGAAAGGTCTACCGGGTAAACAGTCCAGAAGAGGTTTGGAAGCTGGTTGCAAAAGAGGACGGATACGTCTATCAGACACACCCGCGCACGAAGGGTTCCACCGGCTTTCCCGACAAGATTATGGACAGTGCGTACTTCCGCGACCCGCGCTATCTGGGTGCCGGCTGGAAGGCGATGCCGTCCGATTTATCATCGCCGCGGCTCGGCGAAAGAGCATTTAAGACGATCGACGACATGAACAATCTTGGCCTCCATAAGCGCATGCTTGGCGAGGTTGATGTCTTTCAGCTCGACAGCACTCACGAACTCTACGGACATCTCAACATCAATTACGTAAAGCTACCCTCACTTCCGACCTTCGACCATTACGGCGATTTACTCAAGGCAGTATCCCGTGGCGATTACTTCATTACTACCGGTGAGGTCCTTTTGCCTGACGCGGCCCTGTCCGCGCAGGGGGAGCAGATCACCGCAACCGCGAAGATCGATTACACCTTCCCGCTTCGGATGGCTGAAGTCGTGTGGGGTGACGGACAAACCACGAAGCGAGAGACCTTTCCCTTAAACAACACACGCGAGTTTCGGAACGCACCGTTTACTTGGACGGCTGATGCGAAAGGCTGGAAGTGGGCCCGACTGGCCGTTTGGGACGTCGCCGGGAATGGCGCGTTTACAAATCCAATATGGCGCTCTGAAAGCGCCGGCAAAACAGTGGTCGCTCTCGACAGTTATCACAACAATGAGAGCAAGATGCCCGACCACTATCAATGGGACGGCACGCGCAACGGCGGGTTTTCCGAGCTTGGAAAGGTTCTGCGCGGATTGGGTGCGGATCTTCGGACACTCAGGACACCACTCGATGCGGCGGTGCTCAAGGGTGTTGACGTGCTCGTCATCGTCGATCCTGACACGCCTTCCGAAACTGACGACCCCAAATACATCCAGCCGGCAGAATCGGAAGCAATCGCTGCATGGGTGCGGAATGGCGGCCGTCTCGTACTTCTCGGCAACGACAAAGGGAACGCAGAGTTCGAGCACCTGAATCAGCTCGCTCAGAAATTCGGCGTGCGGTTCATCGAATCCACGTATCCGAAGGTGGCAGGCAAGGGCATACTGAACGCACCGGGAAAAGGCGGCATTTTCGAGGACGGCCTGACGGCGTACCTGGTGGAAGTAGCGCCGCTCGAGGTTTCAGGTGACGCGAAAGTCTTGCTGCAGCACGAGGGGACCCCAATTATGGCGCTGACGAAGTATGGGAAGGGACAAGTGTTCGCGCTTGGAGATCCGTGGATTTATAACGAATATATTAATCGCAGCGACAACCGTCGCATCGCGACCAATCTCTTTCAGATGCTGTTAGCCGGCAATTGACGGGAAGACGCGGAGGCGCTCAACATGTGGAAAATCGTGAACGTAGTCCTGCTGTTTGCGGCTGGCATCGTTGCCGGATACGCGCAGGAAACCCGAGGTTCGATCTTCGGTCGAACGACTGATCCACAAGGCTCGGCGGTTCCTGACGTCAGCGTCACTGTCACGAATGCCGGAACCAACACCAGCGTCGTCCTGAAAACAAACAGCACCGGTTATTACGAGGCGGGTTTGTTAGTGGCCGGGACTTACACGGTCACGGCGGAGGCGCCCGGCTTCAAGAAGTCAGTTCGCTCCGAAGTTCCGGTTCAGCTTGGCGGCAGGGTTGAACTCGACATTGCGCTGGAAGTGGGCGGAACATCTGAGACGGTCAACGTGACCTCAGAAGCTCCGCTCATCGATACCGGGAGCAGTGCATCAGCGGGTCGAGTCATGAGCACCAAGGAGGTGATGGACCTGCCTACGTTCAATAACAGCCCGCTGATGCTGATTAAGCTCGCACCTGGGGTGGAGGCAAGTAACAACCGGCGGTACAACGGCGTGAACGCGCTCGGCGGAACGGCTGAGGCGCATAATATCGGCAACGTCGGAGGCAATGACTGGTCGATTGACGGTGTTCCCAACATCGGGAATGGCTACTCCGCTGCCTACTTGCCTTACTCGACGACGATTCAGGAGTACAAGGTTGAGACGGCCAACTTTGATGCAAGTATCGGACATACCAGCGGTGCGTCGATCGCGATCATGACGAAATCCGGGACGAATACGTATCATGGAGACGCGACCTGGCAGTTCTGGAATCAGCGGTGGAACGGCACCCGTTTCTTTGTCAAGCAGGCCTACTTCCGAAGCATCGCGCAAGCGGAGGCATCGGGCAACCACGCACTTGCTGAGCAACTTCGGAATTCGCCACAACAGCCCTCCGGTCACTCGAACGATTACGGCGCCTCTCTGGGTGGGCCCATTCGCATTCCGCACCTGATAGACGGGCGCAACAAGCTGTTCTTCTTTTTTAGCTTCGACGGGTTTGACGATCGCAAGCCGACGGAAAACACGTTTAATCACACCGTGCCGACTCTTGCCGAGCGTCAGGGCGACTTCTCCGATTTACTCGCGGTGAATGCTGCGAAGTATCAGCTCTACGATCCGCTTACGGTTCACGCAGACCCAAACCGGCCCGGTCACTACATCCGCGATCCGTTCGTTGGCAATATCATTCCGAAGAACCGGATCATCAATCCCGACGTACAACACCTATCTTGGATTTCTTCCAAAGCCTAACAATCCGCCGAGCAACCCGGCGCTTGAGCCGCTCAACAATTACGTTGGTCCGGGCGAGCCGTACAACTGGTTCTACGAGGCATTCGCAAATCGGTTCGATTATCAGCACTCAGAGAAACATCGGTTTTTCGGCCGCTGGTCCTGGCTTAAGTATCGCGAAGACCGCCAGGACTGGACCTACGAAACAGCGCGCGGGCTGATGACGAATGGCGTGAATCGCAACAACCTTGCTGCGACGGCGAACTGGGTGTACACGCCGAGCGCCACGACTGTAATTGACGTGGGTTTGGGCGCGACGCACTTCCAGGAAGGAAACATTCTTACCGAAACAGCTCTAAAGTACACGCCGAGCTCAGTTGGACTACCTGCATATATGGACGCCAAGGCTGGTGTCAGTCATGCGCTGCCGATCATGATGTTTGCGGGGTATGACACACTCGGTCAATCTGTACCCAACTGGACGCATTTCGAGAACCTGTCGTTGAAAGGCAACCTGTCGTACATCGCCGGATCGCACACGTTCCGGGTGGGTGTAGATGTCCGCGATCACCGGCGTAACGGGGGCAACCCAGGCGTCACTTCGGGTTCGTTCAATTTCACCAATGCGTTCACCTGCAAAGAAGACGACTGCCTTACCGCCGGGACCCTGGGACACAGCTGGGCCGCGTTCCTTTTGGGCGTGCCGACAACTTCCTCCGTTGACACGAACGCGACTTATGCTCTTTCCAATCCATATACAGGAGTTTTCGGTCAGGACACGTGGCGTATCGGCCGGAAACTGACAATTACGCTCGGCCTCCGGATGGAATATGAATTTGGCATGAAAGAGCGGTATGACCGCATTATCGGTGGTTTTGATCCCACTGCGACGCTGCCAATCACAGCATCCGCACAGGCGGCGTACGCACAGAAGCCGATTCCCGAACTGCCAGCTTCACAATTCAGTGTTCTCGGCGGATCGGTTTACCCCAACGTAAACGGAACAGATCAGCGCTTCCCGGCAGGGCAGCTTATGTGGCTGCCGCGTTTTGGAGCGGCATACCAGTTGACCCAGACGCTGGTATTTCGAGGCGGGTACGGCGTTTACTACGACACTCTGAATGCGCAGAACTTTTCGCCCGATCAGTCGGGATTCAGCCGGACCACAACGAACCAGGCGAGCACCGATTTCGGCCAGACATGGCTGTCAGGCAATCCGGCTGCGGGCATCTCGCCGTTAACCGATCCTTTCCCTGTCCGGGCGGATGGAACTCGTTTCGACAGCCCCGGCAGGTTCGGCGCTGGGATTACTCGCAAGAACCGGCAACGGCTGGACGTTCTTCGATCCGAATTTCAAACGACCCCGCGAGCAGCGATGGCGGGTGGATATGCAGAAGCAGATCGGTGCCACCATGACGGTTTCACTCGCCTATGCGGGCATGTACGCGAGTGATCTCAAGATCAACCAACGCCTGGACGCGCTCCCCGGGCAATACTGGGCGACGGGTACAACTCGCAATGATGCTATCGCGACCAATCTGAATCAGAACGTTCCAAATCCGTTCAATATCTCCAATTTCAGTGCGCTGCAAAGCTCTGATCCGGTTTTGTATCAGGCGTTAGCATCGCGGAGTTTCTTCACCAGCACGACGATCCGCAAGAATCAGCTTCTTCGGCCGTTTTCGCAGATGAACAGCCTGACAGCGAAACGGGACCTTACGGCTCTGTGAAGGCACACTCTATGGAAGCGGTTTTTCAGAAGCGCTTCAGTCGCGGACTGCTGCTAAACGCGAATTACACCGGTTTGTACGAGCGAGATCGGGACTATTTTCTGAACGAATTCGATGCCAGGCCGAGCTGGGAAGAGACGAACAACGGAGTTCCGTACCGGTTCACAGCGACTGGGATCTATGAGCTTCCGTTCGGACGAGGCAAACTGCTGGCTCGCTCCGGATTGCTGAATGTGTTCTTCGGAGGCTGGCAAGTTTCAGGGGCGTACGAATGGCAGCCCGGGCCTTTGATCAACTGGCCGAATGTGTTTTACAACGGAGATCCCGGGAACGTCTGCTCGGGGAGCAGTACCCTGGACCAGTGGTTTGACACATCCGGGTTCGTGCGGGCTCCAGCGCAACAGCCCGCGGCGTTCCAGACCCGTGTCTTTCCGGTTCGAATCGGCGGCTGCCGCGCTGACGGCCTGAACCGCCTCGATTCCAATATTCAACGGACCTTCAAGCTCGGCGAACGGGTAGGCTTTCAACTGAGGCTGGATGCGCTGAACGTCCTGAACCACTCTCAGTTCGATATCCCAACTACGGATCCAACGTCGACGAATTTCGGCAGGATCACCAATAATACTTCGAGCACGATGCGTTTTCTGCTGATTCAGGGTCGGATCCAGTTTTAGTTCGATGTCAGTTGGTAGCGGGGACGGGACTCGAACCCGTACGGTTCTCGCGAACCAGCGGATTTTAAGTCCGCTATGTCTACCAGTTTCATCACCCCGCCGCAGTGTGCCTCAACCAGTGTACAGAACTGCATGGCGGCGCTCATCCCGAATTCTCCAGATCAGGTAAACGACAATGGCGACATTAACCACCAGCACAGCGATCCGAATCATTGTCACTCTTCTCGCGAGCTCCCACAACTCAAGAGGAATCAAACCACCTGTGGTTATGACAGTAAACCACTCTGCCCAGTGTTTCCTCATCAAAAGGCCAATGCCTTCGGTCAGCAGCAAGCCCGCGTAAATGAATGTCCCGGCACTGATTTCCTTTAGCTGATTTGGAGTAACGTTCAAAACCCGCTCGAGCGCTGCGTGGACGTAACGATTGTCCGGATCGACACGAAGCGCATCTACAAGCTTGAGTATCGTGTCGCCAATATCGCGATGCAGGAGAGCATGTGCCCCGAGGCCCACCAGGATCAGCAGAAGACCTTTCACCAGTTTGAACAAACCAATCGACAGAATGGCCGTATCGTTTCGTGCAATTTGCTGACTGGTTCCGCTCGCTGGCATCGTTTTTTCACAGGTGGACTGTTTACTCAGCAGGAGGTTCGATCGTCTCTGTTCGTTGTAGTCGCTGCGCAGCAACCCAGCAAAGCAGCGCCCAGACGGCACCAGCAGTCCAGCCCGCCAGCACATCCGTCGGCCAGTGGACTCCGAGGTAAACCCGACTGACGCCTATCAGAAGTGTCAATCCCACAGCTGTCAGAAGAAAGAATGCGCGCATCCGCCGTTTTTGTTGCGACCGTGCTATCAGAGCACCCAGTGTAAGATAAGTAACTGCTGACATCATGGAGTGACCGCTCGGAAAACTTGCTGTGTCCACGTAAACGGCGTGCGGGACGATGTCGGGTCGAGGCCGGTGAAACACCGTTTTCAGCACGACTGCCGCGATTAATCCGCTCGCGACTGACGCGATAACGAAATTGCCCAGTCGCCCTTTGCCATCCAGTGTCAAAAAGGCGGCCGTAAGTCCGGTAACAAGTGTAAGTACGACCACTCCTCCCAGTGCTGTTATGTCACGAGCGCCTTCCTGAAACGCGGGAGGACCAAACGGATGGTGGTCAACGCCGCGTCGCATGGAAAGCAGGATAGTTGTGTCGAACCTGGCTGAACCGCCTTCAATCACCTCATCCGCAAGCCATCCGAAAACCCATATTCCTGCCGCGATAAGCGCGACCGCGACAAGGATCGCTCTTTCATGGCCGCCGAGCCACGCGAGGAAGTTTCTGACCATCAGAAAACGGACGCTTTTCCGGGCGGAAACTGTGCACCCTGAGTAGACCTGCGGAGGTGGCTTTCAGATTCGCGCTCTGTGTTACCTGTGTTCCATGGTCAGGTGATTCGCTGTTATCGACACCAGAGTCCTGGCGATTGCCGGGATTACGTGACCTTCGCCACATCTAACCCGCGGCACGCAATCTCTTAGTTTCGCAACGTCTACCGCCCTGATGCATCCCATAAGAGAGGAAGCATGAGTCCGTCAGGTCGTGTAGCGCCACCACCGGAAAGCGAACAAACAGCGCCGCGTTCACGCGGATTGCGGCTGTTCGGTGTACCCGTACGCCTGCATTTTACGTTCGTGCTCCTCGTGTTGTTCCTTGTTTTCACAGGTGCGCAGGGCGGGCAGTCGGCGATCAACCAGATTCTGTACATTGTTGCGATGTTTGCGTCGGTCGTGCTGCACGAGCTGGGGCACGCAGGGGTGGCGCGGAGATACGGTATTGCAACGCTTGATATAGTTCTTTACCCGATCGGTGGCGTCGCGCGACTTGAGCGGAACCCCAAACCCGCAGAAGAACTGTGGATCGCTCTCGCCGGACCCGCTGTCAACATCCTGATAGCTGCCGGAGTTTTCGCTGTGCTGGCAGGAACAAGTCAGAGCCTTAAACCCTACCGCGGTTGTAGAGCCCAAAGACGCTAACGTTCTTACCCGGATCGCTTTCGGCAATCTGATCCTGGCAGCATTCAACATGCTTCCCGCCTTTCCTATGGACGGCGGAAGAGTTCTGCGCGCACTGATGGCACGAAGAACCACTGAAGAGATCGCGACGCGGAGAGCTGCTGCTGCCGGCCGAGCATTCGCAATCCTAATTGGCCTGACAGGACTTCTCACAGGCCAGTTCATGCTCCTGTTCATCGCGCTTTTCGTTTACATCGGAGCGACGCAGGAGAACCTGATCATTCAGGGGAGAGCTTTGACAAGCGGAGCCGCAGTGCGGGACGCCATGGTCACGGACTTTCGTACGTTGCAACATGGCGAGACCGTGCGTGATGCTGCGAATCTGCTCCTGGCCACCTCACAGCACGATTTTCCGGTCGTTCTGGGCGATCAGGTGATCGGGCTTCTGAATCGAACAGCTCTGCTGCGAGGTATGGCTGAAAACGGTCCGGATGCCTACATTGCCGGTATCATGGAGCGAAATTTTCCTCGAGTGAAACCTCACGACGATCTTAATGAGGTTCTGCCGGTGATGGCGCAGACCAGTTGTGCGCTGGTCATGGATAATGACCGGCTGCTCGGATTGCTGACGCGAGAGAACGTCTCTGAGTTCCTGATGATCCGGAAGATCGGCATGGAACAGTCGGCAAAAGCATAGTTCAGGATACGAACGAGTCAAGGTATGAGCAAGCGAGTTGTCATACTCGGCGGTGGTTTTGGCGGGCTCTATGCGGCCAAAACACTTGCCGGTACCGACGTGGATGTCACAATTGTGGACCGGCGGAATTTTCATCTTTTCCAGCCACTGCTGTATCAGGCCGCGACGGGTGAGCTCTCACCCTCTGATATTGCATTCCCGTTGCGTGCTATTTTCAGCAACGCCCGAAACACACGCGTTGTCCTCGGTGACGCGGTGGACATCGACCCTGACTCGCGTGAACTCATACTCGCCGATGATGCCCGGATCAAATACGACAACCTCATCGTTGCCACCGGCGCCCAGAACCACTATTTCGGGAACAACACCTGGGAGAAGTTTGCGCCCGGATTGAAGTCCATCGAAGACGCGGTTCGTATTCGGCACCGCATCCTTTACGCGTTTGAAGCAGCCGAGCGTCACACCGATCCGGACGAGCATCGCGCCTGGCTCACCTTCGTGGTTGTAGGAGCTGGTCCCACAGGTGTTGAACTCGCAGGTGCACTCGGCGAGATTGCAAACGACACGCTAAAGGGCGACTTTCGTCATGTGGATCCCGCACAGGCGCAGATCCTGCTGGTGGACAACTCTCCGCATGTACTGAGCGCCATGCCTCCGGATCTGTCCGTGGCAGCTGAAAGATCGCTGATCGGGCTCGGGGTCCGAACGATCTCTCATGTCCGCGTGACAGCAGTCGATGAAAACGGAGTGTCCATTCAGCGCGAGGACGGCTCTCACGATTTCATTCCGTCCCGAACGGTTCTTTGGGCCGCCGGTGTGACCGGCTCGTCTTTTGCCAAGGTCCTCGCAGAGCGCAGCGGAGTGCCTCTGGAACGTGGGAATCGCATCAAAGTTGACGAATACTGTCGCATCCCCGGCCATTCGGAACTATTTGTGATCGGTGACGTCGCTCTCCAGCTTGACAAAGAAGACAAACCGCTGCCCGGCGTTGCGCCAGTGGCCATGCAGCAGGGACGTTACGTCGCACGTTTGATTCTCGGGAGACAGAAACAGCCGTTCCACTACTTCGATAAAGGAACGCTCGCCGTTATTGGCCGTGCGAATGCCGTCGCGGCGTTCGGCAAAGTCCACCTAAAGGGATACATCGCCTGGCTCTCCTGGCTGTTCATCCACCTGATGTATCTGGTCGGATTCCAAAACCGGATCGTTGTCTTCATTCGCTGGGCGTTCAACTACTTCACCTATAACCGTGGAGCACGTCTGATTACCGGCGAGCCGGATTCGTACTTCACGATCGATAATCCGGCGCGTCGTGAGCAAGAGTCCGCTACGAAGTGAATCGCAGAGTCGGACGATTTGCTCCATCTCCAACGGGAAGACTCCATTTCGGTTCGATGTTAGCGGCAGCGGCCAGCTACATGGACGCCAGAGCCAACCATGGCAAGTGGCTCGTCCGTATGGAAGATCTGGACGCACCAAGAGTTGTCGCCGGAGCCGCGGACGATATTCTCCTCACACTGGACCAGTTCGGGTTCGAATGGGACAGCCCCGTTCTCTTCCAAAGTAAGCGGACAGAAGCCTATCAGAATGCGCTACAGAACCTGCGTGATCGGGGCGATGTTTATGGCTGTCGATGTTCGAGGAGAGAAGTTGGAGAGGGCCGTTACAGCGGTCGATGCCGGAAAGCGAATCTGTCAGAAGCGGAGAGCCGCGCGTGGAGAGTACGCGTTCCGGATGAGGAGATCTGCTTCGAGGACCGAGTCCAGGGAAGGTATTGTCAGCAGCTTGAGAAATATGCAGGCGACTTCGTGATTGTCAGAGCAGATGGTCTGTTCGCGTATCAGCTGGCGGTCGTTGTGGATGACGCGGAGCAGGGAATTACCGATGTCGTAAGAGGAGCTGACTTGCTCGACTCGACACCGCGCCAAATCTGGCTGCAGCGTCTGCTGAGCTATTCCACTCCCAGTTATCTTCACGTGCCCGTAATCGTCAACTACGGCGGTCAAAAGCTGAGCAAACAGACGCTGGCGGCGCCCGTCAATCCAGCTGATCCGATCCCGACACTCAGGAAGGTTCTACAGGTTCTGGGGCAGTCCGATCCGGCGACAGACAACCTTACGGAATTTTGGCGAACGGTGATCGCAAACTGGAATCCGAATCGCATTCCCAGACGTTCCTCTGTCGTTATGGCCGGCTGACGAGCTTCGACCGGGATTCAACGTCGGGAAGAAACGCGGTTAATAACCCAATTGCGGGCAGCCATGCACAGAGCTTGTATACGAAGCTGACGCTGGTGTGGTCAGCGAGTTGCCCAAGCAGCGCGGCTCCGAGACCGCCCATCCCGAACGCAAATCCGAAGAAGAGCCCGGAGATCATGCCGATGTTCCCCGGCAGCAATTCCTGCGCATAGACGAGAATGGCGGAGAAAGCCGACGCCAGAATCAGCCCGATTACGACGCTAAGCACACCCGTCCAGAACAGATTTGCAACAGGCAGCATCAGAGTAAACGGCAGCACTCCAAGAATAGAGACCCAGATCACGTACTTCCGACCGATGCGATCACCGACTGGTCCGCCGATAATCGTGCCCGCGGCGACAGCACCCAGGAACAAAAAGAGCATCAGCTGAGCATTCCGTATACTCACGCCAAACTTACTTATCAGATAGAAGGTGTAGTAAGTAGTGAGACTTGAAAGGTAGAAGTACTTGGAAAAAATGAGCAGCAGCAGGATCCCAACAGCGCCGGCAATCCGAACTTTCGAGAATCGACGCTCTTCGGATTTAATCGCCGCCGTGGATTTAGCGGACATACGCCGCCGATACCACGCGCCAATCCGAGCTAAAAAAACGATGGCGAGCAAGACAGCAAACGAAAACCACGCGACGCTGTGCTGTCCATACGGCAGAACAATGAATGCGGCCAACAATGGACCCAGCGCCGAGCCGGCGTTGCCGCCGACCTGAAACAACGACTGTGCCAATCCATGCTGGCCACCCGAAGCCTTGCGTGCGATACGTGATGATTCAGGATGAAAGACGGCAGAACCGAAACCCACCAGCGCGACAGCGACCAAAATAAGCGGGAAGGTTGCAGCCCGTGAGAGGAGCAGGATACCGGCAAGCGTGAAGGTCATGCCCATGGCGAGTGACCACGGTTGTGGCCTCCGGTCGGTAAAGTATCCGACCACCGGTTGCAGCAGCGAAGCAACGGACTGGCCAGTTAGCGTAATCAACCCTATCTGCCCGAAGTCGAGCCGGTAGGAAGCCTTTAAGACCGGGTAGAGAGCAGGAATCAAAGACTGCACCATATCGTTCAGGAGATGGCAGAAGCTGATTGCTGCGAGCACGCGGAAGGCGGTACGCTCCACAGTAGGCTGCGGGTGTGTGGCGGCCGTCAACATTTACCCAGTGTAGGTTCAAGAGACAAAGGATCTATATTGCCGGGAACCTCGCGATAAAATCGCGAGCAATGTCCTCCGCGACGAAGCTCTGCCGGCGAGGGTTCCTGGCCTCCCTTGCGGGGCTTGCTGCTGCCCCGAAAAGCTCAATTACCCGGCTCGTAACGCGTAAGTACACCATCACCAATCGCGATTACCTGTTTGTCGAAATCGAAACTGATGGCGGTATCACCGGAATCGGGGAGGGTTCGATGTCCGGCCGTGTTGACATTGTTGAGGCGGCAATCCAGTGGTTCAAGCCGTACATCATCGGCACGGATCCGGGGGGCATCGAGGATCACTGGAATCGCGCGTATTACGAGTTCTCCCGATACCGTGACGGGACAGTCCTGATGACCGCGCTTGCTGCCGTCGATCTCGCTTTGTGGGACATCGAAGGCAAGCGGCTTGGTTTACCCGTCTGGCGTCTCACGGGAGCGTCCGAAGCGCGTCCGATGCGAGCCTACTATAGCCACTGGAGTCAGGAGCTTAATCCTCGCACTCCCCAACGCCTTGCCGACCTGGCCGCGACCACCAGGGCGGACGGGTGGACTTGCGTAAAGTGGGTTCTCCCCAAAGGAGGAACAGAAGCCGAGCGTCTGCGCCGCCTCGTTGCCGAAGTTGAGGCTGTCCGGAAAGGCGGCGGGCCGGACCTGGACATCGGTCTTGAAATGTGGGAAACCTTCAGCGCACGATCGGCACTGGAATTTGCACGCGCCGTCGCTCCTTATCGTCCTCTCTTCATTGAAGAGCCAACCTGGCGCGAGATGCCGCAAGTTCTTGGCGAAATCGCCGCAAAAAGTCCCGTGCCGCTTGCTGGCGGCGAAGGGCTGACGTCGCGCTACGACTTTCGGCACCTGCTCGATGCGAAGGGAGCGCAAATCCTGCAGCCGGATGTAATTCACTGCGGTGGCATCACCGAGATTCGCAAAATCGCCTCCATGGCGGAGGTTTATGGCGCTGAGATGTCACCGCATATGTACTACGGTCCGGTTGCGCATACCGCATCGCTGCACTCGATGGCATCAGTCCGAAACTTTTTGATGCAGGAGTGGGATACAGGAATGCAGCAGCGCTTCGTGGAAGTCTGCCGCGGGAGCTTCCCGGTTGTAAGTAAAGGTTATGTGACGCTGAGTGACCGTCCCGGTTTGGGAATCGAGATCGACTGGCCCCTGATGGACAAGCTTTATCCATACCGGAGCCAAAGTATGCGCCGCCCGGGCGGGCGTTAGTGCTTAGAGATCGACCAGGCGCTTATCGGTATCGCCGAACCGCTCGAGTTGAACTCCCATCCGGTCCATCATCGAAAGATAGAAACTGCAGGCCCGTCGATTGTCGTTGCCCTTTTCCATGTAGTTCAGGTTTTGCCCCGGCTTCAAAGTGCCGTTCCCTCGACCTGCCACCAGGATGGGTAACTGATCAGCGCTGTGAGCATCACCATCAAACAAGTTGGAGCAGGACATCAGGATCGAGCTGTCGAATAACGATTGCCCGCCCTCATCGATCTCCTTCATCCGCCTGATGAGATAGCCGAACTGCTCATAGTGGAACTGGTTCGTCCTCAGATACATCGCCTCGGCGGCCGGAGCCTTGCCGTTGTGCGTGAGGTCGAGGTGAAGCGCGCCCTGAACACCCTTCAGGAACCCGAAGTTCATCTGGGAGAGGTCATTGTTCAGCATCAGCGTGATGATGCGCGTCTTGTCCATCTGGAACGCCAGAAGCACCAAGTCCAGCATGAGCTTCATGTGATCCGGCACGTTCTGGGGAATCTCGTCCTTGGGCCGAGGCATGTTCGGCTTCTCGAGAGTCGGCCGCCATCCCTCGATACGCTCCTCTTTAGATGCTCGGTCAATCCGCGTCTCAATATCGCGAATCGAAGCCAGATACTCGTCCAGCTTCACTTTGTCGTTCCGGCTGATCTTTGGCTGAAGACCCTTGCTTTCCTCGAGCACGGAGTCGAGGATGCTGCGGTCGAGCTTTCGCCCGCTGCCATCTCCGACGAGCAAATCGAACGCCCGAGCCGGATAAATCTCCTTCGTAGCTGGCCGGGTTGGAGTCGCCCATGAAATGCACGATCCGTAAATCATGGAGACGCCGTCTTCGAGCCTTAACTCATTCGGTTCGATGCCAAGCGCCAGACTTGGAACCGGAGTCTGCCCGCCAATCTGTTTCGCAAGGACCTGGTCGAAGCTTGTGCCCACCCGGATGTCCGAAGGATCGAGACTTACCGTAGCTCCCGAGAGCAGGTTTGGCATTCGCCCGAGGTGCGGACTGGTAGACTTCATTGCCTGTTCATTAAACAGGCCCTTGATAATCGTGAAGTCTCCTCGATAGGGCATTAAAGGAGTCAGGCACTGCCCTAGTTCCATCGAGGCACCTTCGCCCTTTGCCCACCAGTGAATTGGCTCGACGCCATTGGAAAAATAAACGCAGGCGAACCGCGTTGGAGGCTTGTTTGAGGCGGCCTTCTTCACGGCAGAGGCGGAGCTTTCCTCAGCGCCGAAAACGGGCAAAGATTCCAGCCAGGGAAGCGCAAGCGCCACGCCTGTACCACGAAGAAAGTGGCGGCGGCTTTTGTTCACAGGCCTGGTGATCGTCGCGCGACCGGGCGCGGCAGGAGTTGAGTTGTCCGTCACAGGGTACCTTCTTTTTGGGTCGCTTTCTTCGGCTCAGAAGTTACAGCAGTTTGCTGGACTGTGCCTTTGCGTTCCGGTGTTTTCGGAGCACTACTCGTCTCCTCTGCGTCACGACGATACCGGAATTGCCTGCTCACCGCAATCTCCGCAATCATCTTCGAGAACGTCGTGTTGCTTCCGCCTGAAGCAAGCTTGTCGACGAGCTGCTGATCGCCGGGAACGACAGTACGTCCGAGAGCGTATCCGATCAGCTTTCGCGACATGTTCCGGACCACTTGCTGGTCCTGTGTCTTCAGGTACCCAAGCAGTCCGTTGATTCCTTCCAGCTTCGAGCCGTCCAGAGTGGAGCTTGTGTCGTCCACTGCCTTGCCGTCGTTGTACGCTGTTCGGACCCGTCCTACCGGGTCGTACTTCTCCATCGGGAAGCCCAGAGGATCGATGCGCGTATGGCATCCTGCGCAAGTAGCGTTTCGCTTGTGGACCTCGAGACGCTGCTTTACGCTCATTCCTCCGAACGCCTTGTCGTCTGAGGGCAGAGAACCAGCGTCCGCCGGCGGTGGAGGGGTCGGGGTACCCAGAATTCTGCGCAAAACATAATCTCCGCGCTTCACCGGACTGGTACGCAGCGGCGCCGAGGTCGCCGTCAGCACTGCACCGAGCCGCAGGACCCCGCCACGCCCGAACTGATCCGCATTATCAAGCTTCTCCGGCTCCCGTATGGACTTTATTTCCGTCGTGATCCCGTAATGCTTTGCCAGAGGCTTATTCACAAACGTATAGTTGGCCGTGAATACCTCGCCTACAGGCCGATCCTTACGCAGAATGTACTCGAAAAAGGAGATCGCCTCGTCGTACATCGCCGTCCGGATCTCATCCGTGAACTCGGGAAACCGCTTCGCATCTACACCCCGGTGCTGGTCAAAGCGGTAGAAGCCGAGCCATTGCCCGAAGAACTCGGTCGCCATGCGACGTGATTTCGGGTCGGCCAGCATGCGTCGAACCTGGGCCTCGATGTTCTTCGGTTCTTTCAGTTCGCCCGCTGCCGCGGCGCGCCGTAACTCGTCATCCGGTATGGACGACCACAGGAAATAACTCAGCCGGCTCGCGACCTCCCATTCGGACAGCATGCGAACGTTGGTCGGATCGGCCGGCCGCTCCAGCCGATAAAGAAACGATGGGGAGACCAGGATCCGCGCGAGTACTGCCTCGATCGCCTTTCCATGGTCCATCTTTTCTGTCTCACTCATGCGAACGTAAAACGCGCGAATGCGATCCTTTTCGATCTGCGTCAGCGGCCGTCGCCATGCCTTCGCTGCAAACTCCAGACAATCGTTGATGTGTCTTGGGCGCGCCGCCAACTGGGCGCGGGTCACCGCGTCGTACTCAGCCTTGAGCGGAGCAATGTACTTGCGCGGCTCGTCCGGAATCGCCCTGAGATCGGCTTCCGTCAGTTCGCCGATCTTCTTCGTGATGCCCAGCTTGTACTTGTTCGAAACGAACTGAAGGAACTGATCGTGGTAATCGAACGAAGCAAACAGATCGTTCCAGGCGTTGTCCAGTTCTGTGCGCGTCGCGTCATCGAGAATGTGACTGTACAGGAATTTGTCGCGCCGCCAGTACTTCAGCTTCTGATGGAACATGTCCCGAATCGGATTGTTCGTGATCGCATTGTCGAAGGGCTCGGGAATTGGATCCTTGTCCGCCGGAGAGGCCTCGCTTTGCGAATTCATGGGCAGCACGCTCGCAAACTCGAGGACATCTCGCAGCCAAGCCTTGTAGGCCGGGCTGTTGGAATCGCCGAGCAGTGCCCAGGACGGAATGCCAACAATCTTCCCCTCGGCATTAGTGACAACGGTGCGAACGATTGCGTCCTTGTTCGGTCCGGGCAGATACTCGCCGGTGATTTCGAGCAGCCCACCGGCAGC
Organism: Bryobacteraceae bacterium; assembly: GCA_963794765.1. Classification (GTDB taxonomy): domain Bacteria; phylum Acidobacteriota; class Terriglobia; order Bryobacterales; family Bryobacteraceae; genus JAWXCM01. Next base: position 253,551 of record CAWCGC010000023.1, read on the forward strand.
GCCTTCGGGAAGCTGGATTTCGAGAATCACGGGGGCAGCAGCGACGAAATCGTTGGGTCCCATAGTCACGCCGTCGGGCCCTTTTCCGAGCGCCAGACGGTCTTTCGTAGCCTGATCGAGCATTTCGACCAGTGGCTTCGAAGCGGCGATAGCCCGGTCTTTGCCGCGAGTCCTGAGCGCGGCGTTGCGCCAAATCACCATCGGTTTGTCTTTGGCGTCGCCATCAGCCGGCAGGATCGAGAGCTGAACGGAAGCCGTCTTCTTTCCATCAGCCTTCCGAAGCGCATAGCGGAAGGTATGCTTTGACTCGGCTTTGAGCGACGTTTCGGTCAACTGTAAAGACCGCTCATCGCCCTGACCACCCTCGGCCTCAACACCCGCAGCGAGCAGCCACTTAGGCCACCCGATGGTTTCGTCGGTTACCGCCTGAGCCGCAGCGCGGGCCTCCTGAAGACTCTTGTCGACAGTGGCCGAGTTGGCCGCCGGCATTTTCCTGAAAGCAGCTACGACCGTCGACGTTGGATAGGACGGATTCTTCAGGTTGACCACCGTCCATAGATGTTCCGCAAATCGAACACTCACACCATCGTGAATGGCCAGCTGCTCGAGGGTCGCTTTCGGCTGCCCGAGCGCGGCCCTGTGCTGGTATTTCCAGAGCAGAAGAAAGGCGTTGGTGTACCGCTCCATGCCGAACGGTTTCCCACCCTCGCCCGAGTTCGTTCGAAAACCGTTAGCCCGGTAGATGGCATTGATTCGGTGAATCGCCGAAAGCTCGAACCCGCTCTTACCCGGATCATCGAAGAAACGCACTGGACCACTTCCGATCACTGCGTGGTCGGCAACAAAGCGCGCCGCCTCCAGATACCGCTCAAGGTTCGCGTCGGCCATGAACTGCACATCGCCGAAATTTGTGAATCCCTCGCCACCCACGGAATCAGAAGCAAAGTCCTGATCGAACTTGAGATCGAGTCCCGTCAGGTCATGAACCGTGTATTGATACTCGCCGCCGGTCAGTCTTCTGACGGTCACCCGGCCAGGGTCGCCCGCGTTCTTCCGCGTATACTCGTCGAGCCGCCCTCGAATCCACGCCGCGAGGTGTTCGCGGTCCGCTTCCTCCGGCTGTTTCATCGTGGGAGGCGGCATCCGTCGCTGCTCGAGTGCTTTGGCTACTTTCTCCCAGTGGCTGAAGTTCGAATCTGTGATCGAGGGTTTCGCAATGAGTTGTTCGACGTTGATCCCACCATTGGCCACCGCTCGGCCATGGCACCCTGTGCAGTACTGCTTAAGCGGTGCGGTGGGCTCAGGAACGGTAGCAGGCGGTGCAGCGAGTCCGGAAGCGCCAGTCAGAATCAAAGCAATACACCACTTCTGAGTGGTTGCCAGCGTGGGCAACTGATCGGACAACACCATAGCTAATTCTAATATTTTAAAGCATTTAGCCGCGTTGGCGCAGGGTGTCTCTCGCCGCTTCGGAACGTTTTCTGACCGCGTCGTCCCTACCCGCTATTGGGCCTTATTCAAGCGAATGGTGAATTTTCCGGGCTTTCCCGAAGGATCGCGGAAGACGATATAGTAGGTCGCAAGCTTGTCGGTGACCTGTGGCAGAGTCGCCGTTACTTCGCCCGAACCACGAGCGAGTTCGTTCAAAGATCCATCAGCAACCGCGACGAACGGCTTATCGGCACCGTCACCGCGACCCTGCACCTGAACACGGTCCCCGCTCAGTCCGTTGAACACGACGGAGCAGTATTTCTGCTTTGCGCTGCAAACGAGCGGATCACTCGTCTGGCCGTAATCGATATCGCCGAGTATCTCTACGTCTGCCGGCGGAAAACTCTCCGCTGCAAACACCAAAACAGAGACAAGCAGAAGGGCAGGCGAGCGCATAGAGTTCAGACGCCGCCTCGTGCAATACGTGTACCTCCGTATTTCGGCACCAGTTCGCACACCGATTGACGGAACCCACCCGCGAGGGTGGCTTGGGCAAAGTTGACCATCGAGAACAAAAAGTGAGCGGATACCGAAGCGGGCCCAACAGAATCGCTTGCCGGGTGGAAGGGGCAGCCGACCGGGCGCCCCTTCTCCAGGCGCGCTAAGCGCCGGCTGCTGCGGATTTAGGTTTCAAAGCCTTGAAATACGCCTCACGCAAAACGGTGTCAGCTCCGACCTGGTAAGCGAGAGCATAGTTCCCGCTGCCCGAGTAGTCGTGAACGCCTCCGGCGCCGCATGCCGTTGATGCATTCCCTGAGTAGGCCAGCACATGACACTTCTTGCACCGCTTCCACTTGTCCTGCGTATCGGCCGGTACAGCGGCCAAATCGTGCTGCAGGGTATAGTTGCCGCTTCCGGAGTTATCGTGCTGGCCACCAGCTGAGCAACTGCCCTTCGATGTGCCGCCTGCAAAGAACATTGCCTGACACTTATTGCACCAGCGCCAGTTCGATTCGCCCTGAGCTGAAGCAGAGTTCATCGGCAACAGGTAATTGAGGCTTTGAGAAGTATCATGCATGCCGCCTGATGGACACTGACCTGCGCTCGTATTCCCGGCAAACGCCAGTGTTTGGCATTTCCTGCACCATTTCCAGTTATTCTGCAGGCCGGGACCGGAGACATCGGAATTCAGGAAAAGAGCTCCGTAGACTCCCGGCCCAAAAAGCGCAATCGATGTGCTGATTGTGGTCCCGTTAGAACCCCAGCCGCCGTTCTTTTCCACCCACCGATACGAACCCGATGTTGTGGTATCCCAGCCCATCTGCGTCTTTTCCATGTCCTGGAGCTGAGCAGAAGTAAGAATGCGGCCATCGTTTGCATTCAGGCTAAACAAGACTTTCGCAATATCGTCAATTGCGAGGTACCAGCCAGCCGCCCCGACTCCGGCACTGTCATCACCCCAGTCGACGCCCGCGCTCGTTCCCGGATACGCATACGAAAACGCATAGTCCGTCGATTGCGGACCGCTGGCTGGCGGCTTCGCGTCGACTCCGATCGCGCCGACCGGCTCAAAGACATACTTTTGCGCAAGTTTGATGTATTCGGCTGCCAGTTTTGCCGCCCTGTTCGCGGGATCATCGACGAATCCATTGATCCAGGGCAGCAGGATCCGGAAGATACCGAAATTGTAGTTGCTGTAACACGGCGAAAGGTCATTCGGATTGATCGGGTCTTGTGGAGTTTTGCCCGGACCCTGGCACGTCGCTTGCGATTTTGGATTGACTTTCTGCGTGAAGAAGGTTTTCAGCGTGTCATAATCCTGCGAATTGTTGCCGTAATCTTTGATTCCGCTTCGGTGCTGCAATAACTGCCGGAATGTAACAGACGCAACATACGGGTCCAGCTTCCAGTCCGGTGGCAGGTGACCGCCAATCCCCGAATCCAGACTGATGTGATTTTTCGCAAGAACGGGAATCGCCGCGAGCGTTGTTACAACTTTGCTTACGCTGGCAACCGGAATCTTTGTCGAAGGCAGGAACAGCTTCGCCGGAGCATTCGCGCCCGTACGTGCATACCCGTGCGAATACGCGCCGACGGAAGCCTTGCCAACAGCGCATGCATAACCAACGACGTTTCCGTCGAGCCGAGCGGCAATGTTCTGGTAAACGTCTGCGATTGCGACGCACTGCGTGGCATCACACACCACCTCGTGTTTCGTTACGGCAGCGACGACAGACCAACCCGATCCATCCCCATCGAAAGCGACGACGCGCACGGGACCGTACACTTCCGTAAAGTACCCGAAATACATGTGAGCTTCATCGGCAACGTTCCGGTTGAAATAACCGCCCTGGTCGTTGACAACACTCCAGCTGTTGCCGCCTGCGGGAGGAAAGGCGACGCAGCGAACTTTGGCTCCGTTTTTAGACAGGTCCTGCATCTTCTGGTGGCATTCGTCTGGAATATTGCGGTTGAAGAAGGCACCCTGATCGTTGACAACACTCCAGCTGTTGCCGCCTGCGGGAGCGAAGGCGACGCAGCGAACTTTGGCTCCGTTTTTGGACAGGTCCTGCATCTTCTGGTGGCATTCGTCTGGAATATTGCGGTTGAAGAACGCACCCTGATCGTTGACAATACTCCAGCTGTTGCCCCCGCCTGGAGGAAACGCGACGCAAACGATCTTTGCACCGTTTTTGGATAACTCCTGCATCTTTTGATGGCACTCGTCGGGAATATTGCGATTAAAGAACTGGCCATTGCTTGCGACAACGCTGAAGTGGGCACCGCTTCCGGGCGCGAACGCAACCCAGGCTATCTCGTTTCCCGCCGCCGTAAAGTCCTTCATGACCTGGTGGCACTCATCTGGAATATTGCGATTGAAGAATCGGACTGCCATAATGGCTTCCTTTCAGAATGATGTCCCGCGCTATCGCTGGCTCGGCCGGGCCGGCAAAAGCAGACCGGGCAGGCCTCAACCATGAGCGTCAGGGCGCTCGAAAGCTGTGTCAACACTTTCGAGTACGCACAAGTTCGCGATAATCGACACTGAATTAGGTCACATTTTGAAAAAAAGAATGACAAACCCGAAAAAGGCGTCACGCGATCCCCGGCTCGTTCGCGGAGCTGATGGGAGACACTTCGGGGGATCCACGGATTTCCATCCGAAATTACAGCGATTGTCAGATGCGAACGGGGCAGTGGCCTGTTGGTCAGAGGCGGTTGATTAAACTCGCGACGTAACCACCACCGAAGCCATTGTCGATATTTACTACCGAGATGTTGCTGGCGCAACTGTTCAGCATCCCGAGAAGTGCCGCCAGACCGCCGAAGTTTGCGCCGTACCCGATGCTGGTGGGAACGGCGATCACGGGGCACGAAACCAGGCCGCCAACTGCGCTCGGCAGGGCGCCTTCCATGCCAGCGCAAACTACAATGACCCTGGCCTCGGTCAAACGTTCCCGGTTGTTCATTAGCCGGTGAATGCCGGCTACGCCAACGTCGTGGATCTGGAAACAGTCGTTGCCCATGATTTCGGCCGTGACGAAGGCCTCCTCGGCAACGAAAAGATCGCTGGTGCCCGCACAAACGATGGCAAGCTTGCCCTTACCGTGGATGGTTTTATCTCGCCAGACGCGGAGGCAGCGCGAGAGCGGGAAATATTCTGCTTCGGGAAACTTCGCCTTGAGAGTCTCAGCGGCAGCAGGTTCGGCACGGGTCACCAAAACGTTTCCCGACCGATCGAGGAGATGGCTTGCAATCGCCACGATCTGCTCCGGAGTTTTGCCCTTCCCGAACACGACTTCCGGCATTCCGCAACGAAGTGCGCGATGGTGGTCCACCTTTGCGAAACCGAGATCCTCAAAGGGCATGTGTCGCAGGCGCTCCATCGCACCCTCGACAGGCAAATTGCCGCCCTGCACTTCTTCAAGCAGCTTTCGAAGTTGCTGTGGGTCCATAGCAGTCTAGACGCGAATCATCTCCCCGACACGAACCCCATGTTTCCGCCCATAGCCAGCCGGCAGTTCGAGCACCAGGCTCGCATCCGCATTGCCCCCATAGCTGGGACACGTGGAGGCCTTGCCCGGGCACGGAGGGGTATTCTCGCTGACTTCGATGATTTTTCCGCTCTTGTCCATCCAGATAATATCCAGCGGCACTTTGGTTTGATACATCCAGTATGCGTACTTCCCGGGTGCCTGATGTACAAAGAGCATTCCGCGACCTTCGGGAAAGCTTTCGCGGAACATCATTCCACGGGCCATGTCAACAGGTTTCGTCAGGACTTCCGCTTTTACTTCCGAGCCGTCTGGTAACGTAAGGGCGCGGATGCTGAAGTCATCCAGGGACGAAACTTCACCGTTGCTTCCGCAAGATACCAGACCGAGCACTCCAACGATAATCACCAGTAACTGCCGCATGGGAAAATGAAGTTTCAACCCCATTGTCCGACATCTCTCAACATGAGGTCCGTTTGATCCGAAAGCTGCTGCTGACATTGGAGATGATCCGGTTCGAGCACTCGATCTTTGCTCTGCCGTTCGCGCTCACCGGCGCGATGCTGGCGTGGCGGGAAAATGGCTTCGCCACTTCCGGAATCGGATGGAAGATTCTGTGGATTATTGTGGCCATGGTCGGGGCGCGTTCTGCGGCAATGGCTTTTAACCGGCTCGTCGACACCGATGTCGACGCCCGCAATCCCCGAACTTCCATGCGGCATCTACCGGCAGGACTGCTGAGCCGAACTTTTGCCTGGGCGTTCGTGGCCGTGACATCCCTGATCTTCTTCGCCGCCGCGGCGGCGCTAAACCGTCTGTGTCTCAAGCTGGCTCCGCTGGCGCTTGGGATTGTTCTGTTTTACTCATTTACGAAGCGATTCACGTCGTTTTCGCACGTGGTGCTCGGATTCTGTCTCGGGATGGCCCCCGCTGCTGCCTGGATCGCGATACGCGGCTCGCTCGACCTTCGTATTCTTTGGCTCACGGCGGCGGTCACGCTGTGGACTGCCGGATTTGACATCATCTACTCCTGCCAGGATTACGAGTTCGATCAGGGCGAAGGCCTGTTCAGCATACCCAAAGCCCTGGGGATCGGGCCGGCTCTGACCATCGCCCGGTTCTTTCACCTGGCGATGGTTGCCTGCCTTTATATGCTGCTTTCCAGCTTCGGGCTCCATGCGCTGAGCATCGTGGGAGCAATTGTGGTGGCAGGGCTGCTTCTGTGGGAACACAGCCTTGTTCGAGCCAACGATTTATCTCGAGTAAATGCGGCTTTTTTTACGGCAAACGGCTACGTTAGCGTGCTATTCTTCATCTTCTGGACGGCGGACATTCTATGGAACTGAAGCCAATCATTGACGACCGGCGATTGTTGCCGATTCTGGAAAAAGTCGAACGCGGCGAGCGCCTCAGTTTCGATGACGGCCTCACACTTTATCGCACAGGCGACATACTCGCGGTCGGGTATATGGCGAACATCGTTCGGGAGCGACTTCACGGTAATGTCACGTACTACAACGTCAATCGCCATATCAATCCAACTGACGTTTGCGTTGCGAGCTGCCGGCTCTGCGCATTCGGTAAGAAGGCCAAAGATCCGAAAGCCTACACCATGTCTCTCGAGCAGGTCTGGGAAACGGCTGGGCGAGGTTATGCGGAGGCAGTTACGGAATTCCACATCGTCGGCGGCCTTCATCCCGAACTGACGCTCGACTGGTTTTGCGAAATGCTCCGAGGGTCTTAAGCTTCGGTATCCGGATGTTCACCTCAAGGCGCTCACGATGGTCGAGATTGCGTATCTGGCGCGTCGTGCAAAGATCTCAATTCGCGAGACACTGCAACGTCTGATTGACGCCGGGCTCGACTCAATGCCGGGTGGTGGCGCGGAGATCTTCAGCGAGGGCGTCCGGCGCATCATCTGTGATCACAAAATCGATGGCAACGAATGGCTGGAAACAGCGCGGACGGCGCACCAGCTTGGTCTCAAATCTAATTGCACGATGCTCTACGGGCATATCGAATCCGAAGAAGACCGTGTCGACCACCTGATCCGGCTGCGCAAGCTTCAGGATGAGACAAACGGGTTTCAGACCTTCATTCCGCTCGCATTCCATCCGGACAACACTCCGCTCCACCACCTGCCGAAGACGACCGGCTTTGATGATCTCAGGAATATTGCCGTCGCACGTCTGATGCTCGACAACATTCCTCACATCAAGGCTTACTGGATCATGATGACGGAGCGTATCGCACAGATCGCGCAGCGGTTTGGAGCGGACGACATCGATGGGACCGTGGTCGAGGAGAAGATCTACCATGACGCCGGAGCAACGACCAGCCAGAGCTTGCGTCGTGGCGATTTGCTGGGGCTGATCCGCATGGCCGGACGCGAACCACTGGAGCGGGACACGTTGTACCGTCCCGTGCAGCGAACAGAATCTGCTTTCGCGATTCTCGTCTAGCCCGCTTTTCAGTGGGTCGAGCCGACTGAAAGTCGGCTGCGGGCAGAATTGCCCGCCCCACTCCCCTGTTCATTCAGATCGTTGACGATTTGCGGTAGCTTTTCCACCCTGCGGATCTGTCGCCAGTCTCGCTGAGGGGATTATTGATTCGGAACAGAACCAGCTGCCTTTGAGGTCAGCTGGTCCAGCTGCGCTCGGGCGGCGGCCGGTTCGATTCGCCAGTTATTGTCGGGGCTGGTTGGAATCGCATGCGTATGGTAGTACTCGATCATCAAGTCCCGAACCGTTTCATACGACCGCCACAAGACGGGTGCTCCCACAAACATCGTGTAGCCGCCGCTGCCCCCGGCTCTGTAGTTGTTGACGGCGATTCGGAGAGGGCGGCCGTCGTCAAGCGGCTTACCCTGAAACTGCAGATTGCGAATTCTCTTCCCGACAGGCTGAGTCAGGTCGATTTCATAGGAAACACCTTCCGCCATGTCGTAGTTGAATCCGAAAAATTTCGGATTAATCAGATTTGTACGACATTGAGGATCCGGACAACCTGCGAAGTAACGAGCCGCGTTTTCCAGTGCCTCCCGGACCATCTTGCCTGTGCCCTGGATGGCGTACAACTCGTTGTCATAAACGTAAAGGCTCGCGATGTTGCGTCTTGTCACCGGTCCCTTCGGAATGTATGCGTTGTAATTGAATGAAGCAGCAAAAGAAACATCCGCGTTCGCATACTTCAGCTGAACCTGCTGGATGGCGTCGATTACAGCTGTATCCTCGATCCGGGAACGAACAGCGGTCAACGAAACTGGCGATTGACCGACGACCTCGTTGAGCCAGGCTTCCGTTGCATCGTGGTATGGCTTCACCAGCCGAAGTACCTCCGGATCAGGCGGAACTGACCTGTTCACTCGAATCAAGCGACTTGATTTCGAGATGACTTGCCATCGTCCGTCCAGACCTGCCTTCAAATCGACGTCGACACGAGCCAGTGACATACCCCAGTTCTTAGGCTGCGTGATCAACACTCCGTTGACACGCCCTTCCGGCAACTCGAGATGGGTGTGCCCAAATACGGCAGCATCAATCCCGGGCACCGACATCGCAAGCCTGCGGACGAAGTTCTCTTTGTCAGTCCCAGATTCCGATTCCAGTCCGCCATGCACCACCGCGATCACGACGTCAGCATGTTCTTCAGTCCGCAAACGTGGAACCAGACGTTGCGCCACCTGGACAGGATCAGACCAACTCAGACCATTGATGTTCTCAGGCTTCTCCCAGTTCGGAATCGCGGCTGTGGTGAGGCCGAAAATCGCAACCTTTACCCCTTTGACGTCCTTGAGGACAAAAGCCCTGAACGGTTCCGTCGAAGCACCCGCGACAACTGCCGTGTTGGCCGAGAGCCACGGAAATTTCGCCTGGGAGCGCGCACGAAGGAGGTTAGCAAGGCCGTAGTTAAATTCGTGATTCCCCACGGTCATAGCGTCGTAGCGCAGGTAATTCATGACCAGCATCATCGGATCGATTTTCAGCGATGCAGGGTCCTTTCCGGACTGGTAGACGCTTTCGAGGGGCGTGCCCTGGATCGTGTCACCGGCGTCAACAAGCAGCGCGTCGGGCGCGCTTTTCCGCTCCGTATGAATCAGGGTTGCGATGCTGGCGAGACCCCGCTCTGAAGCTTTACCGGTCAGATAGTCGTAAGGAAACACGTTCCCGTGCAAGTCCGTGGTAGCCAGAACGGTAATGCGAGCCTCGGCGCCTGGCGCTGATGCCGCGACCACGGCGAAGATGAAAACAGCCAGAAGACTCCGCATCGGGAACAACGCACAGTATAAGCTGGCATCATGAACCTGCTCAAACTCGCGCTGTGGGTTGCCGGAAGTGTACTGGCAGCGCAAACGGCAACGCCGCCGAAGGCGTCGGCTCCTAAACCGGCTGCCGCAAAACCCGCTGCAACGAAACCGCCCGCGCCCGCGCTCGATCCAGGACTATACACGACAATCACCACGTCTATGGGGCCGATTACGTTGCGATTGTACGAAAAAGAGGCCCCAATTACCGTGAAAAATTTTATGGATTTGGCTATGGGCCGCAAGGAATGGACGGATCCGAATACACATCAGCGTGTGAAACGCCCGCTCTATAACGGACTCACGTTCCATCGCGTGATTCCGGGGTTCATGATTCAGGGAGGCGATCCCACGGGAACCGGAATGGGCTCGACGGACAACATCCCCGACGAGATCGTGTCGTCGCTGACCTTCGACAGACCGGGCCGACTCGCCATGGCGAACGCGGGGCCACAAACAGGATCCTGTCAGTTCTTTATTACTGAGGTCCCGACAGCGCACCTCAACGGACGCCACACGATCTTCGGCCAGGTCGTGCAGGGTCAGGATCTTGTAGAAAAGATCGCGCGAGTTCCCCGCGAGCCTGACGATAAACCCAGAACACCCGTGAAGATTGTCCGCGTCACCTTCCGCCGCGTTGGTCCCGGACCGCAGCCCGGCGGAGCCGCAACACCTGCACCTGCCAAGCCGAAGCCCGCGGGAGCGAAGCCGCCAGCAGCGAAACCCGCCGCGACGAAGCCAAAGCCTGCCGCGAGTCAGTCGAGCGGTACGTCGAAGTAGAACAGTTCCTTGCCGGAGGGCGCCTGCTCGATGCGGGTCAGGTAAACGTGGTCGCCGCCTCTGTGACCGGTTTGAAAGTAAACAAAGCCCGAGGCGCTCTCTCCCGGCGGCAGCATCTTTGCGCTGAACGCGCGCTCTTCAATGATGGGATTCGCAAGGGGATTTTTGCCACTGCCGCCGAGTTTGACACCTGGGATCGGGCTGGGAGTCATGTTCGGCCGCTTTGGCGACCGTGAGTATTTGACTTCATTTCCAGGCGTGGCTTCAACGCGCTCGCGGTCTTTGTCGATGTACTCGATTTTCATGTGCTCCAGTTTGAGCGTCTCTTTAGAGTCGTTCCGGATCATCAGAAGCACAGGCAGCACGCCATATTGATAAGGATTAAGCTTTCCGAATGCCTGCGACGCGAGTGATTCGTTATTGTAAAGAACGGCGGCGATCGTCACTCCGTCAGCGGTCTGCTTCGTTTCCACGCTGTCGATCGCAGGCGGTGTGAAACGACCTTTGTCTTTATCGACGGCCGACACGACCGTGACGCTTGCGGCCAGAGCGAGGACTGGCATCAGCCTTCTGAGTAAAACGCGCAAAACGGAGCTCAACCCGCGACCGCCTGAATCGTGTTCCTGTCCTGCAGGGCGGCGCGGGATCGAGCCCTTTGCGCTTCTTAGATCAAAAATCATCTTCGGTTTGTACCGTACCTTCCTGATACTGGCCTTTCCTTTCCTCGTAGTTTATGTGCTGGTTCGAAGCTTACGCGTTCGCAGATACGTGCGGACGGTCCTCGAGCGCTTCGGAACCTTGCCCCCATACTTTCAGCGGACGCTGCCAGGTGCGATCTGGTTGCACGCGGTCTCGGTCGGCGAAGTCCTCTCTGCAGTCGAACTGGTGCAACGACTGCGCATCGCGATTCCCGAGGCGGCCATCTTTCTGTCGACTACAACTTTCGCAGGACGGGAGGCAGCGCAGACCCGACTCAGTGAGCTGGTGAATGGGGTATTCTACTCGCCCTTTGATTACGTCTGGGTCGTTCGTCGCGTATTGAGGCGTCTCCGGCCATCGGTTGTCGTCATTATGGAAACCGAGATTTGGCCAAATCTCTTCCGTGAGGCGCGTCGTTCGGGTGCCGCTCTCGTTATCGTTAATGGCCGAATATCTGATAAAGCGCTGCCCTCCTACCGGCGCTGGCAAACATTCTTTCGACATGTGCTCCAGTTACCGTCGGTCCTGCTGGTGCAGAGTGAGGAGCAGAGGCGTCGCTATCTGAGTGTGGGTGCGCCGGACGAGTTGGTTCGCATCGGCGGCAACCTCAAATACGACTTCGATCCAGACCGAGCAAAAGTCACTGGTGCGCTTATGGGCTGGTTGACCGGGGCATCAGATCCGCTGTGGGTTGCAGCCAGCACCGTTGCGCCGGAGTTTGCGGGTGATTGCGACGAAGACGATGCTGTCATCTCTGCCTGGTTAAAGATAAGGCAAAGGCAGCGTCTGAGGTTGTTAATCGCACCTCGGAAGCCGGAGCGCTTCGATGTTGTCGCGAATAAACTCGTCGCGGCCGGGATCTCCTTCGCTCGGCGCTCAAATCTGGCAACGTCGAACGAGTACCAGGTTCTTCTGCTTGACTCAATTGGAGAGCTTGCCCCGGTATTTCGGTACGCCAATGTCGTGTTCATGGGAGGAACGCTGGCCCATCGCGGTGGACACAATCTGCTTGAGCCGGCGGCTTTCGGCAAACCCATCGTCGCTGGCCCGCATCTCGAGAATTTCGCTGAAATCCAGAGGCTTTTGTCCGCCGGCCAGGGGTACTTAGAGGTACGCTGTGCTGACGAGCTGGCGGCCGCCGTTACCCGGTTGATGACGTCTGAAGGTCTCGGTTTCGGTGCCCGAGCCCTCCGGCTTGCTGCGAGCGAGAGCGGCGCAACAGCGCGAGCAGTTGCTGCGATTGAGGAGGCGAGCAGAACGGCAGTACCCCAAATCCTGAACACGCCACTTTACGCTCTGTCCTTCGTGTGGGTTTTCGGCGGCTACATCAAACGTGCCTTCAGTTCGGCTCACAAACTACCGGCGCCTGTTATTAGCGTCGGAGGTATCGCGATGGGCGGAGCAGGGAAGACTCCTGTCGTTCGCGAGATCGCTCGTCGATTCCATGATGCTGGCAAGGATGTCGCAATCCTCACGAGGGGATACCATCGACAGACTCGCGAAGCCGTGACCATCGTCCTACGCGGTAAGCAGGCTCCCGTTCGCCTCACCGGAGACGAAGCCCAGATCTTCGTTCGTGACCGTGCGGCGCACGTCGGAATCGGCCGTGATCGCGCCGAGGTTGGGCGTCGACTCGCCGACGAAACAGGACGTCCCGATGTCTTCCTTCTCGACGACGGATTTCAGCACGCCCGAGTGGTGAGGGATCTGGACATCGTAGTTCTTGACGGCATGGATCCGTTTGCTGGCGGTGTCTTCCCGGTTGGCCGACTTCGTGAGCCTGGTTCGGCCTTGCGGCGAGCCGGCCTGATCGTGATCACTCGACCTCAGCGCAACGCTGATGCGACGATCCGGGCGATTCGAAAGCACAATCCGGAGGTTCCGGTCGTACTTGCGCGGACTGTCCCGAAGCAGTTTGTGGAGATCACCACACGCCGGACGGAGCAACCCGACACCTTTTCGGGCCGTGACATCAGCGCCTTCTGTGGGCTGGGTAATCCTGAGTCGTTCCGGTCGACTCTTGTGGACCTTGGCGTTCAAGTCAGGACCTTCATCCGCTTCGCTGACCATCACCGCTACACTGAGGCCGATCTGCGGAGACTTCCCACCGGTGTCACGCTCGTCACAACCGAAAAAGACGCCGTCAAACTCGAGGGCATCCTCGATCGTGAATGCTGGTATCTCGAAATCGCACTCGAGTTCGAGCCGCGCGACGTGTTCTGGCGAGCGATCGAAAGTGTGATTGAATAGGCGACACATGAACCGCCGGCAATTCCTTACAGCTCTTACGACCGCGCCGTTCCTTGTCCGTTATCACGCGCTCGCGGCACCTCAGAAAAAACGTGTGAAGATTCGCGATATCCAGACCATGGTCGTCCAGGGACCGCGTACGTACACACTCGTGAAAGTGGTCAGCGATGCCGGGCTGTACGGCATCGGAGAGGCGTATGGGTCGCCGGGAGCAGGTGTCAAAGAGCAGATCATTGCGCTTAAACCAGAAATTACCGGCAAGGATCCGCTCGAAATCGACGCTATTTACCAGGGGCTCGGGCAACGAACGGACGGCTCGGCTCACGAACTCATGCGCGGTGTGAGCGGGATTGAGATGGCGCTCTGGGATCTTGCCGGGAAGATTCTCGACCAGCCCGTCAGCATTCTCCTGGGCGGGCGGTTCCGCGATCGAGTCAGAGTCTACGATCACGCTACGCCAAAGAACATGCTCGATCCCGCGTCATGTCGTGATTGGGCAGCGAAGATCAAGGAAGACAAATCCGGATTTACTGCCCACAAGTTCGGTTCTCAGCATACGAACGAACGCGCTGACCCTGGTCGGGATCGAGCAAACCGGCTCCTGTCGACCGAAGAGCTTCGACAGATCCGCCGAGGCTGGGAAAACTGCCGCGAGGCGCTCGGCTATGGTCACGACTTGATGGTTCACTGCCACTGGGAATACGATCTCCGGACGTCGATTCAACTCGCGGAAGCCGTCGAGTCGATTCGGCCGCTGTGGCTCGAGGATCCTCTGCCGCCCGAGTATTCCGAAAGCTGGAAGAGGCTGACCGCAACCTCGCGCGTGCCTGTCTGCACTGGCGAAAACCTGGCACGACGCCACGTCTTCAAAGACTTCATCGTGAACGGCGGCTGTGACATTCTTCATCCTGATTTGCGTAACACTGGTGGGCTCCTTGAAGCGAAACGAATCGCCGATATGGCCGACGTCTGGGGGCTGCCGATGGCCACGCACAACACCGGCAGTATCGTCGCAACACTTACGAACGTCCAGTGGGCGGCTTCGATCCGAGACTACATCGCGTGCGAAACCGTCATGGGCCAGGGTGGCTGGCTCGACGATATGGTGCTGCACGACGGACCCATTTTTGAACACGGAACGATCGCTGTGTCAGACAAGCCGGGCCTTGGCATCGAACTCAATCCCGATGTAGTTAAAGCACACCTCGCGCAAGGGGAAACCTGGTGGGGTTAGCGGATCGCCTGTTGCGATTGCGACTTCGGTAAGTGTCCGGCTGTCATCGCCATGGCGCGTAGTACCCAGGCGCGAATCAAGAATCGAAATCCGGAGGTAATAAACCTTTTCTACACTGAAGGCAATGCGTTGTCTCTTCAGACTGGTTAGTCTTAAACTGTTGCTTGTTTTTGGCGTGCTCTTATCGAATGTGCACGCTCAATCCGAAGCCGGTGGTGCGACACTCAACGGGACAGTGACCGATGCGTCAGGAGCCGCTGTCGCTGGTGCGAGAGTGACCGCAACCAGCCCTTCAACGGGTTTCACGCGGGTGGTCCTGACTTCCGAAGCTGGTCTCTACACCTTCCCTCGAATCCCGGTCGGGGCTTACGAGGTCGCCGTTGAAGCGTCCGGCTTTAAACGGGCCGTGCAGCAAAACATAACTCTCAGCGTAGGCTCGGTCCTCACAGTAGATTTGCGGCTCGAAGTCGGTGCAGCCAGCGAAACTGTGTCAGTCACTTCCGAAGCGCCGGTCGTGGAAACTGAACGAACCGCCGCCGCAACCACCGTGTCCACACAACAGGTACGCGACCTGCCCGTTAACGGTCGAAATTTTATTGACTTCACGGTCCTGACGCCCGGCGTGGTGCGGGATCCAACACGAGGCGGCGATCTGGCCTTTGGAGGGCAGCGCGGCCCCAACAACTCGCTGCTGGTCGATGGAGCTGATTCCAACAACCTGTTTTATGGTCAGGCAACAGGAAGAACAGGATTTCGGCCGTACGCGTTCAGCATGGATGCGATTCAGGAGTTTCAGGTCAACGCCAACTCTTTTCCGGCGGAAGTCGGACGAGCCAGCGGCGGTGTAATCAACGTCATCACCCGTTCGGGCACGAATGATGTCCATGGCACCGCGTTTGAGTTCTACCGCGACAAGGGCATGAACGCGAACACGTTCGTAAATAACCGCGTTGGTGCGCCAAAAAATCCATATCACTTCAACCAGTTCGGTGGAACGATTGGCGGCCCAATTGTCCGGAACAAGCTCTTTTTCTTCCTCAGCTATGACGGTCAGCGGAATGCACAGACGCAGCTGGTCACGCCCGTCACACTTCCTCCGCCGTCAGCGGCGTCGGTTTTCAACAAGTATTTGAACCCATACCAAATCGGCCTGAACAACAATGTGGGTCTCGTTAAGGTTGACTGGAACGTGTCCGATAAGGACCGAATCAGCGTCCGTTACAACATCAGCCGCTACACCGGCGTGAACCAGGAATCCTTTGGAACGAATGTCGCGGAAGAACACTCCGGAAATAACGAGGTAAATACCGACAATATTGCGGCAAATTATCAGCGAGTGATTGGCGCGAGCATGGTCTACGACGGCCGCCTGAACTATGTTGCGGACAAGCAGCCTGGATATGCGAATACCGCGGGTCCGGAAGTCAGCATCACCAACGGGATTCTCTTCGGCGCAAACAACTTCAGCCCGCGATATACGAACACCAAAGCGTATCAGCCGACTTCGAGCCTCTCCTGGGTCACCGGTCGACACTCGCTGAAAGCGGGATTCGATTTCAATTTCATCAGAGCCGAGAATTACTTCCCGGGGTTCTTTGCCGGAGGATACACATACGCCAGTTATGATGCCTTTCTCGCTGGCACGCCGTTAAGCTTCCGGCAGGCATTCCCGGGAACCGGAACCTCGTTCCCGATCAGTCATCCTGACGTGAACGAGTACGCCATGTTCTTGCAGGACACCTGGCGCGTAACCGACCGGCTGACGCTGAATCTCGGTATACGTTACGACTTCTTCGGCTTTCGGCAGCCCGATGTGCTGAACCAGAACCAGCAGCTTCTCGCCGCGAATCTGCGCACGAATCAGATTGCGACCGACCCGACGAACGTCGCTCCTCGTTTCGGATTCGCGTATCGGGTAACGCAAACGCGACCGTATGGTCGTGCGTGGTGGCTATGGCATATATTACTCGCGCACTCCCGGCCTGCTGCTAAGCACGGCCATCCTGAACAATGGCATCTCTTCGCAGCAGTACGAGATTCGAACTAACCTGCCGACATATCCCAACATTCTGAGTGCGCCGCCCGGACCCGGGACGCCGCCGGACATATACGTTACAGACCCTAATTTCTCCACACCGCGGACACAACAGTTCAGCTTTCAGGTGGAAACAAAGGTTGGCAGTGCGAGCAGCATTACCGTGGGATACCTGGGCGTGCTCGGAAGTCACCTGACGCGGACACGAGACATCAATCAGTTCCCGTCCGTCGACACTGTTGGATATGTCTGCCCAACATCAGCAGCCTGTACCGTCGATCAGGCAACGCCGATTCACTACTTCCGCCATCCCGGAACGAACGGACCTGCGCGCCCGAACCCCGCCTTCGGCCGCATCAGCTTGTTCGACAGCGGCGGCAACTCCGTTTATCACGGCGGCTTTATTCAATACAATCGCCGATTCGCGAACAATTTCCTGATCCAGACTTCGTACACGTTCTCGAAAGTCATCGACACGACGCCGGATTCGACGTCAGTTGTGCCAGGTAATGCAGGCGATGACGCCAAAGTGGCACAGGATACCTTGCTTCCAAACCTCGACCGCGGTCCAGGCAACACCGATATCAATCATCGCTTCGTATTTTCCGGCGTATGGGACATCAATTACGCGAACAGACTCTCAAATCCAATTGCGCGAGGGTTCCTGAGTTACTGGCAATTCAGCACGATCTCGCAGATCCAGTCGGGGCGGCGCTTTAGTATTCAGGCGAGCGGAGATCCGAACAGTGATGGAAATCTGTTCAATGATCGCGCTCCCGGGTATGGTCGGAACACATTCCATGGTCCGGGATTCATGACAGTCGATGCCCGACTGAGCAAAGATGTGCCGATTGCTGGCGAGCGAATTCGCCTTCGGCTGATGGGCGAGGCGTTCAACCTGACCAATCGCGCGAACTTCAACGGTATTCAGACAACGTTATATACCTTCTCGACCGGGTTCTTCCGCCCCACAACGAACTACATGCTTCGTCAAACAACGTTTGATCCGCGTGTCATGCAACTCGCCGTAAAACTAATTTTTTGACGATCTTCTGCCCATTAGTGACCTGCATTCGCCGTTATGAGGGCGGATGCAGGTCGCTTTGTTATCATGCGGACGCATGGCAGAGTACTCGATCGGTGTCGATCTTGGCGGTACAAATCTGCGCGCCGCAGCCGTTACTCGCGGCGGCGAAATCATTCAGAAGATCGCTGGCGCAACTGACCTGAAAGATGGACATGATGCCGTCATCAGCGACATGGTCAATTCCATCAACGCCCTGAAGCAGACCTGCGGGGATGGCATGCTGGCCGGTGTTGGAATCGGCGTGCCGGGATTCATAGATATGGGAAAGGGCGTGATCATGAACTCGAACAACCTTCCCGACTTCAATGGCTATCCCGTCCGCGAGGAGATTGAGAAATCGGCTTGGCACTCCGATTTTCCTCGAAAACGATGCGAATGCGGCAGCGCTTGGAGAAAAATGGGCCGGTGCAGGTCGAGACGTCGACGATCTGATACTGCTGACGCTGGGCACTGGTATTGGCGGCGGTATCGTCACCGACGGCAAGATTCTGCATGGCTTTATGGGAATGGCCGGCGAGATCGGACATATTACCGTCAATCCAACTGGCAATCCGTGTGGTTGCGGTAACTACGGCTGCCTCGAGAAACACACTTCCGCGACGGCGATCAGCGCGATGGCTCGCCTGATCCAGCTCGGCGATGAGCTCACATCCAAAGAGGTGTATGAGATGGCGGTTGCCGGTGAGCCCCGCGCCAAGCAGATTTTTCAGACGGTCGGTGGCTATCTCGGAATCGCGATCGCGACCATGATCAACCTGTTCAACTTCCCGCTCTACTTGTTGTCTGGCGGTGTGCTTGGCGCGTGGGATCAGTTCGCGCCGGCGATGTTTGCTGAGGTTGAGAAGCGATCGTTTACCTTCCGAAACTCGAAAACCCGGATTGACAAGGCCGTGCTCGGCGACGAGGCTGGTCTCATCGGCGCCGCCGCACTGCCGTTTCAGGCACTCAGCGGCCGGAGGCCGGTAAGTGAGTTACTGGCTTGGGATCGATATCGGCACAGGCGGATCCCGCGCGCTTCTCGTCGATGAGAAAGGCAAAGTCGTCGCGAGTCACACCTCGGCACACGAAGACATGATCATGCAGCGGCCGCTGTGGGCGGAGCAGCGTCCCGAGAACTGGTGGGATGCCGCGCAGAGTGCGATCCGGGGCGTGCTGGCATGCGACAGGCGACCGGAGCGGATGTGAAAGGGATCGGCCTCAGCGGCCAGATGCATGGGCTGACTCTGCTCGATGAGACCGACCAGCGTGATCCGGCCGGCGCTGATCTGGTGCGACCAGCGCAGCCAGGCGCAGGTGGACTGGGTCAACGAGCACGTCGGTCGGCGAGAAGATTCTCGACTACACCGCGAATCCTGTCGTTACCGGCTTTACTCTGCCGAAGCTGCTGTGGGTGCGCGACAACGAACCGGCGCTGTTCGCGCGAATCCGGCGCGTGCTGCTGCCGAAGGACTATGTTCGGTTCCGGCTGACGGGCGAGTATGCCAGCGAAGTTTCCGATGCTCCGGGACGGCGCTGTTCGACGTGGTGAACCGGCGCTGGTCCTACGAGATGGTCGATGCGCTGCGGGATCGATCGCGCCGTTCTGCCGGCCGTATACGAATCGGTCGAGGTCACCGGGAAGGTGTCCCGCAGCGTGGCCGAAGCAACCGGTCTGGCGCCGGGCACGCCCGTGGTGGGCGGAGGCGGCGATCAGGCGGCGAGTGCGGTCGGAAACGGAATCGTCGAGTCCGGAATCGTTTCGTGCACGCTCGGCACGTCCGGCGTTGTCTTCGCGCACATGGACATGCCCGCGTACGATCCGCAGGGCCGCGTGCACACCTTCTGCCACGCGGTAAAAGGCAAGTGGCACGTGATGGGAGTCACTCAGGGCGCCGGGCTAAGCCTGCAGTGGTTTCGGAATCAACTTGGCTCCCGGGAGCTAGCTACGACGATCTGATGACGGAGGCGGCAACTGCTGATCCCGGGTCGCAGGGCCTGTTCTGGCTGCCGTACCTGATGGGTGAGCGAACGCCCCACCTCGATGCCTCGGCGCGGGCTGCATGGGTCGGGCTGACGGCACGACACACGCGGGCCGACCTGGTGCGGAGCGTCATCGAAGGCGTTTGCTACAGCCAGCGGGATGGCCTGGACATCATCGAAGGGATGGGCGTGCCGGTGTCCTCGGTACGCCTGTCGGGCGGCGGCGCGCAAAGTCCGTTCTGGCGTCAGACGATGGCCGATATTCTGGACAAGCGAGTCACTACGCTGGCGTCGCAGGAAGGTTCGGCGTACGGCGCGGCGCTGCTGGCGGTGACGGGAACGGGTGCGTACGGCACGATCGAAGAGTGCTGCCGGGTCGCAGTTGCCGAAGTAGACCAGACGCTGCCGCGACAGACCGAAGCGGCCGAATATCGCCAACTGCATGCGACTTACCAGGCGATTTATCCGGCACTGAAAGCCCATTTACTCGCGGCTATAAGTGAAGTTATTGCCGAGTTACGCTGACATTGCTCTTCCGGTCCCGCTGGATCAGCCGTTCACATACCCTGCCGGCAACACTGCGTCACCGCGTGAAGACCGGGCTGCCGGCTGATCGTTCCATTTGGCGCTCGAAAGCTGACCGGGATGCTGTTCGTGTTCACGATGACAGCCCCGGCGCTCTGTGCGCGAGGCGTGGAAGCTTGCTGGATGAGGAGCCGGTTCTCGAGCAACACTTGATCGAACTCGGGCGCTGGATCGCGCCTATTACTGTGCGCCGCTGGGCGAAGCGCTTCGTGTCATGGCGCCGCTGACGGCGAGATTCACTCTTCGAAGGTCTGGTCGCTGACGGATGCGGGATGGATGCCGCCGGCAGCTCCTGCTCGGCGCGGACGATAGCGATCCGACCGTCGCGTTGATGCGCATGCTGGAAGGGCGGCCGCTTACGGATTCGTATCTGAAGAAGAAGGTGCCGGAGTCAGCGCGCATTCTCGAAAACGCTGCATCAAGCGTGGACTCGTGGCTGTCGAGGACCTGAAGGCGGGCGCGACCCGCTGCGCGCGTCCGCCGAATCGGCTGCGAATCACGCCGCGCAACACCCGACCCGATCGCGGCCTCAAGCTGAAGAAAGCCGAACGTGAACTGCTGGCGTTTCTCGAGCTTCATCCCGGCGAGCACAACCTCAGGATCTGGATGACGCTGTGAAGACGCAAGCGAAGCGGCCCGTTCACTGGCTCGCCGCGGGATTGCTCACGTCTGCAAGTCGAGCCGGCGGCGATGCCGGAGTATCCGTTCCGGCCTCCACCACGTTGAACCCACATCAGCTGATGGCGTTTCAACGCCATCGAAGACCGCTGTTGCGAGTCGGCAGTTCGGCGCATTCCTGCTGCAGGGCGTAACCGGCTCGGGCAAGACCGAAGTATATCTGCGTGCGATTGAGGCGACGCTTGCTGCGGGCCGAAGCGCACTGCTACTGGTACCGGAAATCGCGCTAACTCCTGCTGTCGCAGGCCAGTTCTATCATCGTTTCGGCGACGGGTGGCCATTCTTGCACTCGGCCTTTCACGATGCCGAGCGGGCCGAGCAGTGGCGGCGCATTCGATCGGGCAAGGCGGGCGTGGTGGTCGGAACACGTTCAGGCGTCTTCGCGCCGGTTCAAAATCTCGGCCTTATGATTGTCGACGAGGAACACGACGGCAGCTATAAGCAGCAGGAAACACCGCGATACAACGGCCGCGATGTCGCCGTGATGCGCGCGCGGCAGGCCGAACGCAACCGTCGTGCTCGGGTCGGCCACGCCCAGCCTCGAAACGCGCTACAACGTCGAGCGTGGCAAATACCGGCTGCTCACGCTTGCCCGAGCGCGTCGAGAAGCGCCCTATGCCGGAAGTGACGCTCATCGACATGCGGACGGAGTTTCAGGAGACGCACAAGCAGTGCCACGTTTTCGCGCGCGCTGACTCGAGCAATCGAGAGAGCGGCTGGAAGCGAGGGAGCAGGTGATCGTGCTCCACAATCGGCGCGGCTTTTCGAGCTTTTGTGCGTGCCGCGCGTGCGGCGAACGACTGCAGTGCATCAACTGCTCCGTGACACTCACTTACCATCGCCGCGACCGCCGCATGCTGTGCCATTACTGCGGTTATGCGGAACGCGTCCCGAGACGTTTGTCCAAAGTGCGGCAGCGAGTATGTCTACTTTCTCGGCACCGGTTCGGAGCGCGTCGAGGACGAACTGCACAGTGCGTTTCCGAAAGCGCGCATCGCGCGCCTCGATCGCGATACCGTCACCGGCAAGCGGAGCTTCGAAACCATCCTGTCCGGCTTCCGCGAGCACGCGTTCGACATCCTGGTCGGCACGCAGATGATCGCCAAAGGCCACGACATTCCGAACGTCACGCTGGTTGGTGTCGTGTCGGCGGATATTGGCCTCGGCATGCCTGACTTCCGCGCCGCGGAACGAACGTTTCAGCTGCTGACGCAGGTGGCGGGACGAGCGGGACGCGGAGCAACTCGCGGGACAGGTACTGATGCAGACGATCAACCCGGATCACTACGCGATTCGGTTCGCTGCGGCGCAGGATTTCGAAGGCTTCTACAAGCGTGAACTCGAGTTTCGGCAGAGCGATGCGGTATCCGCCGTTCTGCGGCACTGGCCAACGTACTGCTCCGAAGTGAAAAGCAGGAAGAAGCGGTCCGGATGGCGCCGAAGTTGCGCATCTGCTCACGCCGCCGCCTGAAAACACTCGAGTGCTCGGGCCGGCCGAAGCGCCGGTGCCGAAACTGAAGAAGGAATTCCGTCAGCAGCTGCTCATTAAAGGCGCGAGCCGTAAGACACTGAACGAAACTCTCAACCTGCTGCGCCGTTACGCGCTGGAACATAAGTGGAGCCCGACTGCGCTTGTCGATTGACGTGGATCCGCTCAGCCTGCTGTGACTGATAATCGAAGAAACATGGAGTACCGGGTAGTCGAGGAGAACCTTCGAGTCGCGATGCGCTGTTATAGCCGCGTGAACGATCGCGGGGAGGCTCGCGATTACCCGGGTATCTCTGTGTCCTATTGCGGGCTGCCCTGTCCATCTTCAATTCGGCCCTGCTGAATGGCCCGCGAACGAGAGCGGAATTCAGGAAACTGCTAGCACTTGCGTCGGTGCACTTTCGTCAGCGGGCGTTGGCTGGACTCTGTGGTTGTGCGAGGACATGTTAGTCGAAGCGCGCCTTCGGCAGAATGTCCGAACCGTGTGATCAGCGAGTGGGCTGCAGGTGATTGCGCATCCGCCGGGATGTATGCGGAAAACTGGCTCCGCCGCGTCGACCCCCTGCTCCGCTGGAATTTCCGGCGAAGTCGGGATCACACTACGCGGCTCGACTTCGCCCATCTCTCGTCTGTGATCTTCTCGTTGCCGTTTCAGACAGCTCAGGCGATCTATACGGTCCGAATCAGTTCTGGAGCCGCCTATGAGCGGGTGGGTCGGATACCTACGAACGCCGGCCCGTCACCCTTGCATGCGTTGTAGTCGGCGCGGGCGCGGCAGGCGTCTACTCAGTGGGAACTCTTTCCAGATTTCAGCGCCGCGGATTTGCCGAGACGATCGTGCGGCATGCGCTCGAGCGGTCTCGCCAGCAGGCAGGGAGCGATGTCACAATTCTTCAGTCCACATCACAGGGAATGAAATTGTACGGTCAGATGGGCTATCGGCCTGTAACCAGGTTTGGGGTATACATGTACGATAACTGGTGGCGTCCTTGAAGCGATGTCGCCATCCTTACGTCGGCGATCTGTATTGCTGCTGAGCAGCTCAGTCTGCGGCCCGAGAACTCCGGCTGGATTCAGGACGACCACTACACTCTTCAGTACGGCGTCGAGTGGCGCCTGATTCGCGCCGGCATCGCACTCGTCAAATGGGCACCTGTCAGCGGAGGCCATCAGGTCGATCTTCATATGGAATCGGCCGGGGTGGTGAATAAGCTGTACCGTGTGAATGACGACTACCGCGCGCAGTTCAATTCGGTTTCTGCGGCGACACGGTTCTGTTCAACTCAGAAGAAGGCAAGCGCAGCGGGAGACGAAGATACGTTTGATCGCGGAAAGGTAAGTTACCTCGAACGGATCTGATCAAAACACAACGCTTCGACTAAAGAAAGTGCAGACGCCGCCATGCGTGTTCGAGTACCTGGGCGCACTCAGCAAATCCGCGAGCTCCATCTCGAGCCGGGCCAGAGTTCAACGTTACCGATCACCGACGGCAAGAAGTTCGCAAACGTGAAGGTCGAGGCACAGGAGCGGGAAGAGGTTAAGACGCCGGCTGGTACATTCAAGACGATGCGTTACGAGATCTTCATGTTCAATGATGTAATCATCTCCAAAAAGGCGAGAATGTTCCTATGGGTCAGCGAGGATGCCCGCCGGTTGCCGGTTCAGATGCGGGTCCGGATGCCGCTGCTGATCGGAAACATCACGCTGCAGCTGGAGAAGGAAGAGCGGACCTGAGCAGGAAACCCGGGTATTTAACGCAAACGTCACGTTATTAATGCGGCTTTTGTTTCTGTCGCTGCTCGCGGCCGCACTCGCGTTCGGCGAAGTGCAGATGACGGTTGAGCAGTTGCGCGCCTTCATCGCCAGCTCACGTCAACTCGGACATTCGGACAAACAGGTTGCTGAGTACCTCAAGACGTCAAACTAAAGGAAAAACTCGACCCGGGACGGTCGAGGACATGACAGGCAAAGCTGGCCCGAAAACGATGGAAGCCCTCCGGCGACATGGTCGACACGTCGAAGTCTCTCCCGGTGGCGCCGCCACCGGTCGTGAAGGCCCCTCCGCCACCTATTCCGCCGCCATCGTCCGAGGAACAAGGGCGAGTCCTGAATCGACGTCCGTGAATACGGCTCGAGTATTCCCGGAAGCTGCCGAACTTCATCTGCATGCAGGTCACCCGCAGGTATATCGATCCTTCCGGCCTTGAGTTCTGGCAGACCGTAGACACCATCACCGCCAAGCTGAGTTACTTCGAACAGAAGGAAGACTACAAAGTCATGCTCGTCAATAACCGGTACGTGCAGACCAGCATGGAGAAACTCGGGGGTGCGACATCGACCGGCGAATTCGGATCCCTGATGCGCGGAATCTTCGAGCCGAGCAGCCATGCCGAGTTCGACTGGGAGCGCTGGGCAACGCTGCGGGGCAAGCGTATGTACGTATTCAACTACTTCGTGCCGCAGGAATATTCGCAATGGGGGATAGTTTACGAGCACAGCGACTCGATCCGACCGGCCTATGGTGGCCTGATTTACGTTGACCACGACACGCACGCGGTAATGCGCATCACGATCGAGGCCCGGAATATGCCGCCGGCATTCCCGGTGCAGGCTGCTTCGACGACACTCGATTACGACTACCAGACGATCAGTGGAACCCAGTTCGTTCTTCCCCTGAAGGCGCAGGTTCGCATGCGCAGCGGCAAGATGCTCACGCGGAACGACTCAGAGTTCCGGATGTATAACAAGTTCGGAGCTGAAGCGACAATTACGTTTGAGCCGGATCCGATTCCGGAAGATCAGCTCAAAGAGCAGGGAACTTCCCCAGCATCCCCGCCTCCGACGGCACCGAAAAAGTAACCTGAACCGTTACCACGGTTAAGTCGTTCACCGACGGTCCGAGAGCGTATCTACCTTTAGAGCGCTATCGGGTCTATGGAACCGCAGTCACAAACTACATCCTCCAACGGTATACCCCTGCGTCCTTTCGGCAAAACGGGCGTCCGGGTTTCTGCATTGGGTTTCGGAGGCCACCACCTCGGAGACGCCGAAGACGAACAGACAGCCGTTCAGCTGATTCACGAGGCCGTAGATGGCGGAATCAGCTTCTTCGACAATTGCTGGGAATATCACCGCGGCAAATCTGAAATCTGGATGGGCAAGGGCCTAAAGGGCAGGCGCGAAAAGGTCTTCCTGATGACGAAGGTCTGCACGCATGGCCGCGATAAAGCGCTTGGCTTGCGAATGCTGGAGGAGTCGTTGCGCCGACTGCAGACCGATCATCTCGATTTGTGGCAGGTTCATGGCGTTTCGTTCGAAAACGATCCCGAGCTTTTCATCCGGCCGAACGGTGCAGCCGAAGCGCTGACACAGGCTAAGAAGCAAGGCAAGGTTCGGTTCGTTGGTTTTACGGGCCACAAAGATCCGGACATTCACCTTGCGATGCTCAAAACGGGATTCCCGTTCGATTCAGTTCAAATGCCGCTGAACTCTTTCGACGGGCAGTTTCGAAGCTTCGAAACGCATGTCCTGCCGGAGCTGAACCGGCGCGGTATTGCCCCAATCGGAATGAAGCCGGTGTGCGGCCGCGGGGAGCCGGTCCAGAAAGGGCGTTCTGAGTGCCGAGGAAGCTGTCCGCTACGCCATGAGCCTTCCGGTCGCCACTACCCTTGTCGGAATGGAAAAGCCTGAATACCTTCGGCAAAATCTCAAGATCGCCCAGTCGTTAAAGCCGATGAGTCCCCAGGAGATGCAGGCTCTGCGCGACCGCGTGCGCCCGCAGGCCGGAGATGGAAGGTTTGAGCCATACAAGGTTTCGTTGAAATTCGACAACCCCGAAGCGCGCTTGTCCCATGATTTCCCTCTGGACTCACAACAGGCGGAGGTGAAGGAAATGATGAAAGCGTATGAGAACACGGGCAAGCCTTTTCCGGAGATAGAGAAGTAATGCCGAGTTCGCGGCGACGAATTTCTGGAGCTGGAGCAGGGTCGATCCTGATCGGGAGCACAGTCATGGCGGCACAAAGTAACGGGCAGCGAACCGATTCCTCGAAAGCCCTTGGCAAAACCGGGGTGCAGGTCTCGGCCATCGGACTCGGAGGCTATCACCTCGGATCTGCGGAAGACGAGAAGCAGGCGAAGCGAATCGTGGACGAAGCGCTCGATGCCGGCATCAACTTCTTCGACAACGCTGGGAGTATCACGACGGCAAGAGCGAGGAGTGGCTCGGCTCCGCGCTGAAGGGCAAGCGCGATCGGGCCGTCGTGATGACCAAGGTCTGCACGCACGGCCGCGACAAGAAGGTCGCGATGCAACAGCTGGAGGAGTCGCTGAGGCGACTGCAGACGGATCATCTCGACATCTGGCAGATCCACGAAGTGGTTTACGACAACGACCCGGACTGGATATTCGCACCGAACGGCGCCGCTGAGGCGTTACTCAGAAGCCAAGAAGCAGGGCAAAGTCCGATTCGTCGGCTTCACCGGCCACAAGGATCCGTCGATTCATCTGAAGATGCTCTCGCACAACTTCCCGTTCGACACGGTGCAGATGCCGCTGAATTGTCTTCGATGCAACATTCCGTAGTTTCGAGACCCATGTCTTGCCGGAGTTGCAGAAGCGCGGAATCGCTCCTCTCGGAATGAAGAGTATGGGCGGCAGCGGCGAGATGATCCGCAAAGGCGTCGCTCACCCCGGCCGAGGCGTTGCGCTACGCAATGAGCCTGCCGGTTGCGACCACGATCAGCGGCATCGATTCCCTGGACGTACTGCATCAAAATCTTGAAGTTGCGCGAGGCTTTCAGCCCCTGCAGGCGACTGAGATGAACGCGCTTCGCCAGCGCTGTCGTACGTACGCGGCTGACGGCCGGTACGAGCTATTCAAGACGACCGTCAAGTACGACGGCAAGATCGGTCGGGAACAGCACGGCTTCCAGTCGGTTGAGCAGATGCCTGTCTAACCAGCCCTCAGGGAAGACTGGGAGCAGCGATCAGCGCTGCTCCCCGGCGAACTGCGCGTTAGACCCACCAGGCCGCAGCTGGCTTTTCGCGGATCACAATCTCATTCAGAAACTGAGCAGCCTTCGTTAGACCTTCATCCGGCGACATCAGTGAATCTTCATGCTCGATCGAGAGCACGTAATCGTAACCGAACATCCGCAGCGTGGAAATGAACTCGCTCCACCACTGGTACGCGTGTCCATAGCCGCAAGTGCGGAAGATCCATGCGCGGTTCTGCTCGTCGGTGTATTTCTTGGTATCGAGCACGCCCGTCTTCGGCAGATTGCGCTCGTAAATCTGCGTGTCCTTCGCATGCACGTGGAAGATCGAGTCGCCCAGCACGCGAATGGCCGCAATGGGATCGATCCCCTGCCAGAACATGTGGCTCGGATCGTAGTTGCAGCCGACTGACGGTCCCGCGATCTCGCGCAGCCGCAGCATCGTCTCCGGGCTGTAAACAACGAATCCCGGATGCATCTCGATCGCGATCTTCACGCCGTGATCGGCCGCGAAGTTTCGCCGCTTCGTTCCAGTACGGCGTAGCCATTCTTGTCCCACTGCCACTCGAGCACATCCAGATACTCCGGCGGCCACGGGCACGTCACCCAGTTTGGATATTTTGCGTTCTCGCTGTCGCCCGGGCATCCCGAAAAGTCGATCACCACCGGCACGCCCAGTTTTCTGCCAAATGCATTGTCCGCTTGCTGGTCTCCTGATAGTTCTTCGCGGTCTGCGGATCCGGATGCAGCGGATTGCCGTGACAGCTCAGCGCGCTGATGCTGAAACCGTTGTCGTCAAGCTTCTTCTTGAACTCCTTAAGCTCCGACTCTTTGTCGAGCATCGACAGTTTGCAATGCGGATCGCCCGGGTAGTTTCCGGTCCCCAGTTCAACCGTATTGATGTCGAGCTTCTTGAGCTTTTCAAGAACTTTATCCAGCGGGAACTGCGACAGCAAGGCGGTGAATACGCCAACTCTCATTCGGTGTTCTTCCTTTCCATCGATCGCGATTCTGTGCGGTTGCTGATATAGAATAACGTCGTCAGGTACTTCACATGAAACAGACCACTCGAAAGCTGATCGGCTCCTCCTGGCGTTCGCCCAGCCGCCGCGGAATGTTGAAGACTCTGGGCGCAGCCGCAGCAGCAACCTTCTGGGCGGACGAACAACTCGAAGCCTGGCAGTCGCGTGTTAATACCAACTCTAAACCGTCGGACTTGAAGATCACGGACATGCGCGTCGCCACCGTCGTGGGCGCCCCGATGCGATGCCCGATCATCCGCATCGATACCAATCAGGGCATCTACGGCCTGGGCGAAGTCCGCGATGGCGCGAGCAAGAACTATGCGCTGATGCTGAAGAGCCGGTTGCTCGGCGAGAACCCGGCAACGTCGACAAGATTTTCCGCAAGATCAAACAGTTCGGCGGTCACGCGCGGCAGGGCGGCGGCGTCTGCGGCGTCGAGATGGCGCTGTGGGACATGGCCGGCAAAGCCTACAACGTGCCCGTGTACCAGATGCTTGGCGGCAAGTTCCGCGACAAGTCCGCTGCTATGCCGACACCACCGAGTCCGACGATCCGAAGGTCTTCGGCGAGCGGCTGAAGAAGCGCAGGCGGATAAGGGCTTCACGTGGCTGAAGATGGATCTCGGCGTCGACCTGGTCGAGAACAAGCCCGGGCATGCTGACGATGCCGCTCGGGACGAACCAGCCGCAATGTCGGCAACACGCAGCACATGTTCACCGGTATCGAACTAACACCGGCAAGGCGTCGAGACGATGGCCGACTTCGTCGCTCAGGTGCGCGAGATCATCGGCATGGACGTGCCGCTCGCCGCCGACCATTTCGGCCACATCGGCGTCAATTCCTGCATCCGCCTCGGCAAGGCGCTGGAACAGTACAACATGGCGTGGCTCGAGGACATGGTGCCGTGGCAGTATCACCGAGCTTCTGAAGCAGATTCACCGATGCCGTCGACATCCCGATCCTGACCGGCGAGGACATTTACCTGAAGGAGGGCTTCATCGAACTCTGCGCGAACCACGCGGTGGATATCATCCATCCCGACCTGGCGACTTCGGGCGGCATTCTGGAGACCAAGAAGATCGGCGATATGGCTCAGGAGTACGGCGTCCCGATGGCGATGCACTTCGCGGGAACGCCCGGTCTCGTGCATGGCGAACGTGCACTGCGCCGCGGCGACGGAAAACTTCCTGGTGCTGGAAAACCACTCGGTCGACATGCCCTGGTGGGGCGACCTGGTGGACGGCGCGAGAAGCCGATCGTCAATAAGGGCTTCGCCAAGGTGCCGGAGGCACCCGGCCTGGGCGTCACATTGAACGACGAAGTGGTGAAAGCAGCACCTCGGCCCGAGGACAAGGGCTACTTCGAGCCGACGCCGCAGTGGGATCGCGATCGGGTCAATGACCGCCAGTGGAGTTAGAGTTTCTGGCAATTTGACCGCAAGAAACCGGACGACGAAGAAGCCGAATCCCCGTATCTTAGTCTTATGAGCGATACGGAACGCTGGCCCTTAGTATTGCAACGCGACCGCAATGCAGACTTCGTCTACGCAGTTAACTCGACTGGTGTCTATTGCCGGCCGTCGTGTCCTTCACGGCGGCCTCGCCCCGAAAACGTACGCTTCTTCGACTCCGCACAACAGGCCGAGAAGGCAGGATTCCGTCCCTGCCGCCGATGTCAACCGCGTGCCCCCCTGCCTGCGAGAGCCCAATTGGTCCGCGATCTCTGTCGGTACCTCGAAGCCAATTCAGATCGACGCGTGAGTTTGACCGAACTCGGCGAATTTGCCTCAATGTCACCTTTCCATTTGCAGCGTGAGTTCCAGACAGAGCTTGGTGTCAGCCCTCGCCAGTATCAGCACGCGCTCCGCGACCGCCAGTCCGTTAACGCTCGCGAACGCGTCACTTACGGCTTTTTCCAGTCACAGCTCGGACAGGGTCTGATAGCGGCAACCGACAAAGGCGTATGTGCCGTCAGCTTTGGACCCGATTGCGAGGCGCTCCGGCAATGGCTCACCAATGAACTTCCCTGGGCGGAACTTCAGGAAGGCGAAGTCAGCCAGCATGCTGCGGAAATAATCCGTGCCATCGATACAGGCCGATCGGAAGTGCCTCTGGATATCCGCGGCACGGTCTTTCAGCGGAAAGTCTGGGAAGCATTGCGAGCCATTCCAGCCGGGAGAGACGCGTACGTATGAGGAACTTGCAGCAATGACCGAAGTTCCCGCCGCCGTTCGCGCAGCGGGCACCGCGTGCGGAAGCAATCGCATCGCAGTCCTCATCCCATGCCACCGTGCAAAGCGGAAGGATGGCGGTCTCGGAGGCTATCGCTGGGGCCTTGAAATCAAGCGGGAACTTCTGCAACGCGAAAGCTCAGTGTGCTCATCACAGACGAACTAGCGCGTCGTGTTGAATACGCCGAGGCGGTGGATGCCGCCGGCTGCGTCGAAGCGGCGAGCCGTCTCGACCGTAATTCCGAGGCTGCGGTGAAAGCGGCAGCAGGAGGATACCTGACATTCTGTGGGGTTGAATCACCCCTGACGCACGCAATCGGGGTTGGCATGCACGGTCCGGTGACTGCGAAGGATATCGATGAAGTTGAGTTTTTCTTTCGGTCGCGAAAGGCACCGATCAGCATCGACGTATGTCCGCACGCTGACCCGAGTCTTTACGACATTCTGTCTCAGCGCGGTTACCGCATTACGGAATTCAACAATGCGCTGGTGCGCGCGCTGCCTGCCGACATACCCAGTCCTGCGGATGCGATCGAGGTTCGTGCCGCAAATCAGAGTGAGATTGAAGCATTCGCGACGACGATCGTTCGGGGCTTCTTTGGCCGCGATGAGATGACCGAAGCCGAGCTTCGTCTGGGCCGGTTGCTGATTCGAATGCCATCCACCACGGGCTACTTTGTGCAAAATCCCGGGAGTCAACCGGTTGCAGGTGGCTGCATGTCGATACGCAATCGAATGGCGAACTTTTTCGGGGATGCTACCCGTCGTGATGAAAGAGGTCACGGTGCGCACACAGCGCTGATAGCCGAAAGACTGAGACTTGCCTCAATTGCGGGGTGCGATCTTGCGACGGCCTTAACCCAGCCCGGCAGCACATCACAACGAAATTACCAGCGTATGGGGTTCGAAATTGCCTATACGAAGTGCACAATGGTGCTGTCGTAACTACTTGAAACTTTGCACGATCTGCATCACCTGAGGAGAGCACGCATGGTCTCCTCAGGCGATGCGTCGATTAATTACCGCACATGATGATCGAGCCACGCATCGTTGTGCTTATCACGCCAACGCCAGTATGAGCTTTGCTCTTTGGCGTTAAGCTTGTTCCACTCCCGGTACTGGTGGTGCTGTTGTTGAACATAGTGTTTGTATGCACGCTCTTCACGTTCGTTCCATTCGCGGCGCTGTTCCTGACGTGCACGCTCGTGCTCATCGTGGTGATCATCAGCCATCAGAGCCGGCGTCATTGTGCAACATACGGCAAGGAGAAGAGTGCTTATAACTCGCTTCATGTGGGCCTCCGCTTCGGAGATGCATCACCCAACACGTCCGTTACGACAGTTACTTTTGTTTACAGACTCGAGAAAGGTGTCCTGGTGTAACGGTCAGCGAGTGTTTAACGAGCTCGCCACAACAGCCATGCCAGCCCTGCCAGGTAACCAAGGAGCGCGTTGTATTCCTCATTTTGTCGGTAAAGACCAGCGTCAAACCGGAATCTCTGCCCCGAAAGCCGTGGCCTTAGTCTCGGAACGATAAGACGGACATCCCGTGTATACGCGGGAAAATCAACCGGAAACAGCGAGCGCAGGTGTTGCTCTTCATTCTGAATAACAGGCAGGTATACCGCCACAAACACGGCGGCGAAGATGATCGCCAGCTCCCATCGTTGTGCTGCGATGACCAGACCGGTGGCAACGAGCAGCGTGCCGAGGTAGAGCGGGTTGCGGACATAAGCGTAAGGTCCGCTAACCGCGAGACGCTGATTTTTCGCAAGGTGCCCGGCCGCCCAGGCCCGCAGCATCAGTCCGGCGACCGAGATCGGTATTCCCGATGCAAGAGAGATCGAGGATGGTCGTGCCAGCCAGCCAAACGAGATTGCAAGCAGAAACCCGCTCGGCACACGAAGCCTGGAGACCACATCGGCCCAACGCTTCGGGAACATCACAACTGCGGCTCCAGCGCGGCCCAGACTTCATCGGCTGTGATGGCCCGCATCGACGGATCAATCACGTCGCTACGCTTGTAGGATGTGATCGCGCGTGCCGAGCGGAGCACGCGAATCGTCCCACCATACGGACCGTTGCGCGCCGGATCCGTTGGACCAAACATGGCGACACCGGGCTTGCCCAACGCCGCCGCAAGATGCAGGGGACCACTGTCGACGCCCACGACCGCATGAGCTCGCCGAGTAGCATCAATGAGTCCAGAAAGCCCTGACGTGTGAGGAATGGTATGAACCGCACGGATCGCAGCAGGGCCGTTCAAAACGAGCTGCAGGCGGCGACGCTCCAGCCTTCGTCCCAGTTCTGAGTAATACTCCAGTGGCCATTGTTTGCTAACCCAGCCCGCCTGTGGATTGGCGAGTACGAATGGTCCATCGGGCAAGTTACCTTCAGGAGAACCCTCCGGAATCGGAAATGCGACACCGGTGGAAGTAGCACCGGCCGCAGCAGCCAGTTCGAGTTGCCTCTCGACAACATGTGTACATTTCGGAGTCACGGTTCGCGAGTAGAAAAGGGATGCCAGCTGCTCTCTTGCAGACGTTCGATCCAATCCCACAATCCGGTCAGCACGAGACAGAAAACAAACGAGAGAGGACTTAATCAGGCCCTGAAAGTCAATTGCCAGAGTTACTTTACGCGAGCGCAGGTTGCGTTGCAGCTCAAGCACGGCCGAAGCACTGTGTCGATTCACAAACTGGATACCGTCGATTATCGAAAGACCTTCAAGCAGCGGCGCCCACTTTTGTTCAACGGCCCAGGTAATTACCGAATCCGGGAAGCTTCTGCGCAGGCTCACCACCGCCGGAAGCGTGTGAATGATATCACCCATGGCTCCGAGCCGCACAACAAGAATATGCTCGCTCATACCGGAGCATGTTTGCGAGCCACTCGGTCGCGCAGCGCGCTGGACCATCGCTCGTCCTGGCTCCGAAGGTCAGTTACGATATCGGCGTCAATCCTCTCGCCGATGAGCACCGCGGAAACGACCTTAAGCCCCGCGATCACCTGGGCGCGTCCGCTCGCGTCCATCAGAGTTGAGCGATTCACCGGATCACAGACTGTCACGACAATCTGATGCTCTTGCGGCAGCGCCAGAAGGGCAAGGGCATGTTCTGCCGTAAAGGGATCGAAGTAGCCGAGCACGAGATGGAGCACACGACCATCCCGGCGAACAGAAGCGGGCGATACAATTTTTGTTCGCGTATCCAGAAACAATCAGAATAACGTGCGGGCAATCGCCGCCGAGTGGCCGGAACTAAATCGCAAATCTCCAATGTTGCGAACAGTCCGTACATCTGCGAAACCGGCGCGCTCCAGCAATGTCGTAATCTGCCGATCGTCGAACAACCGCAGCCGGTGCGTCTCGACCCGTCTTCGAAATCCTTCACCAACGCGACGAAACGTGGTGACGCGCCTGGTCAGAAGATCCTTCTCGACGGTCGCATCAACGAGTAAGGTCCAGTCTTTACCACTCCAGTGAGCATGCTTCGGCATCCCCGCCGGCAGCCGGCCATGTTGACCATAGTCGACAACGAAGAAACCGCCGGGGATCAAGGCCTTGCGAACGCGTCGAAAAAATCCGGGCAGTGCTGCCCTGGAGTCTGCGCATGCGATGCTGATGACTTCGCCGAGACAAAGAGCTGCGGCGCAAAGGGGCAAAGTCGTTTCAAAGATGCCGGCCTGGACAAACGTTACTCCCGGAGCAGTCCGTTTGGCAATCTCAAGCATCGCCCTGGATGGGTCAAAACCGACAACGCCATAGCCAGCGAGCGACAGCTGTCGCGCAAGGCTCCCCGACCCGCAACCAAGGTCAAGGACCAGCCCTTCCTCGACCTGGAACCGGCGCAATAGCCGCAGCAGACCGGGGGCGACGTTAAGAGAGTAACTGTGGAATCCTGCGTTGTAGATATAAGCAAGATCCGCCGAGTAACTCACTTACGACTGGCCATAATACGCCTCCGGCCCGTGCTTACGGAGGTAATGCTTATTTAACAGGCACTCCGAAACCGGTGTAGCCGATGCATTCAGGACCACGGCCCGCCATGCCATCTCGGCGATTTCCTCGAGAATTACGGCCATCTCCGCTGCATGAGTGGGATTCTTTCCCCAGGTAAACGGGGCATGACCATGCAGCAAGGCACCGGGGCGTGCCAGCGGGTTGATTCCGGCAAAGTGACGTACAATTGCGAGACCTGTGTTGCGCTCGTACCCGCCTTCGATTTCTTCCTCCGATAAGCGCGGCACCAATGGCACCGGCCCGTGGAAGTAATCCGCGTGCGTAGTCCCGAGGCATGGAATCTCCAGCCCTGCCTGGGCCCACGAAGTTGCAGCGCGTGAATGCGTGTGGACCACACCGCCGATGGAAGAAAAGCCCTTGTATAACTCGAGATGGGTAGGCAGGTCAGACGACGGTCTCGCCGATCCTTCCACTCTTTGCCCATCCATATCCACAATCACCAGATCAGCGGCAGTCATTCCGGAGTAAGGCACGCCGCTGGGCTTGATCACGACTAGTCCGCGTGAACGATCGATTCCACTCGCGTTGCCGAAGGTGTAGAGCACCAGCCCGCGCCGGACAACCTCGAGATTTGCTTCAAGAACCTCGTCTCGAAGTGTTGCCAGC
This sequence comes from Bryobacteraceae bacterium, assembly GCA_963794765.1. Taxonomy (GTDB): domain Bacteria; phylum Acidobacteriota; class Terriglobia; order Bryobacterales; family Bryobacteraceae; genus JAWXCM01. The sequence goes on from CAWCGC010000023.1 coordinate 288,954, forward strand.
ATCATGCGACCGCGCCCCGAGCCTCAGATGCAATTCGGCGGAGAGCCGGCAGCACGTCTCCAATTGAGATCGGTTCTGAGGAAGGCCGGCCAAAGGAGAAGTACAGCTTGCGATAGAGCGCGTACAGCTTCTCATAGACGGAAGCAGCCTTCGCTTCAGGCTCAATGATGCGGTACGACGGACACAGCGCTGCCTGAGCATCCTCGACAGTCGCGAACGTGCCCGCTGCAAGAAATGCGAAGATGGCTGAACCAAGACTCGTCACGTCGCTGGCAGGCACCAGTACGGGCTTATTCAGAACATTCGCATAAACCCGGTTGAGGACCTCGTTCTTCTGCGGAATACCGCCGCCATTGATCACGCGAGCGATCGTCGACTCCGTTCTCCGCCATCCGCTCAAGAATCACACGCGTGTGTAATGCCGTTCCTTCGATCGCCGCAAACAACTCATCGGCAGCCGAGTGCGTCAGGTTCCATCCGAGCGTAATGCCACCCAACTCAGGATTCACAAGTACCGTCCGGTCGCCGTTATCCCATGTCAGGCGAAGCAAACCCGTTTGTCCCGCGCGGTAGTTCTCCGACCTCACTGGACAAGGCGGCGACCGCTGTTCCCGCTCGCCTGGCGATCGCATCGAAGATGTCGCCGGTCGCCGACAATCCCGCTTCGACACCGGTCTTCGACGGATGGATCGACCCCGGCACCACGCCGCAAACGCCGGGAATGAGCGAAGTTGCATCCGCAAATCGCCATAATGCAGGTCGAGGTTCCGACCACGTTGACGACATCGCCCGGCCGGCAACCCGCACCGATAGCATCCCAGTGCGCATCGAACGCGCCCGACAGGAATCGGAATCCCCTGCTCGCAGACCAAGTCGCGATGCCCATTCGGCTGAAAGCTCGCCTGCCATGTTGTCCGAAGTGCAGTAGCGACCAGCGACGCTTCTCGCGCACACCAGCCAGCAGCGGGTCAACCGCACGCAGGAAACTCTCCGGAGGAGACCGTCCCACCGCGGATTCCACATCCACTTATGTCCCATTGCGCAGATGCTACGCGGGACCGTCGCTGGATCCGTCGATGCCGCATAGTACCGCGGCAACCATGTCGCAGTGCTCTAAAGCGGTCGCCATCCTGCTCGCGCGGTCAGGGTTATGCCGCAGCCAGTGAAGAAGCTTCGACCAAGCCCCACTCAGACGAGTACGTGCCGCCGCACCAGTCAATGCCTTCGAAGCTGAGACGGTGCGCTGTATCTGTGATCTCTGCTGCTTCCCGCCACGCCCGGTGATCGCACCAGAGATAGTAATCATCCAGCGGCTCGAGTGATGCGTCGACCGGCATTACGCTGGATCCGGTGGTATCGATTGCGATCGCTTCAATCGATCGAGCCGTCGACGCCGGCAGAAGCCATGGCCTCACGCATGGCCGTCACCAGCGCATTCATATGGTCCTGCATGGCTCTGCGTCGCGAAATCGGGATCGTCTTTGCGCCGGTGCAGCGGATACTCGCCCGAACCCGAACCGAGCCGTCCACGAACGCTGTCCACGACCGAAACCCGCACACTCAGTGTTCCAAAATCAACGCCAGCGACAATCGCCATAACCTAATTCAACGCCTCTGCCCTGTGCCAGTACATGTCCCAGCCGAGATAATTCGAAGCCGCCTCAAAAACGGCACTCGCAGCGTTGGCGTTCAGGTTAGCCGCGACATGATGCTCGAAGCCGCTGTTCGCAGATAAACCGAAGCAGACTGCTGCAACCGCGGGATCTCCACCACGCCGGCTCCGCCAAAGGTCTCCAGCGGATCGTCGGTAAACCGCCCCTCGCCCACATAGCCGCGGATCTGCCATTCAAATCGTCTGTCGAAAACCGGGCGTAGCTCATCGGGCCGGCTTTCACGCGGCCGACGCAAGTTCCGAACGTATTCAGCTTCCCGACCGTGCCCGCGATGATGGCCTGGTAGTCCATCCGGACGTCTTCGAAGAAGTGCTTCGGCAGATTGCTGCAGTGGAAGCAGACCGCCTTATTGGGATCGTCGCCGTAGTTGTTGTTCCAGTCAAGCAAGCGCACTTGGTGTCTCGGACGCAAGCCGCAGCGCATGCATACCGACGACACCCGGCGACGTCCACCTCGCACGCGCTCGAGTGCAGACCATTGCTCATCATGCTCATCACTGTGCAGGGCACGACGCCGAAGTACTCTTCCATCGACGTCCAGCACTGGACCGCGCTGATGTCGAGGTCGTAGTCGGTCATCCACTCATCGATAACCACGCCCAGCTTGCGCCATCTTCATCAGCGCTTCAGGCGGGATTCCCGCCGTCGATACATAACTGCCGGATCGCCTGCAATTTGAGCTGCACGGTCCGGATCGTCATCCGTCATCCGGTTGATGCGACCGAAAGATTTCCGAAAGGTCGATGGGCTCGATCGTGATTCCGGAGTGCTTCAAGCAGCTTCTCGCTGTAGCGAACCGTATTGAACGCAGCTGGCCGGGCGCCAAGCGCACCGATACGGAGCCGGCGCATGCCATTCGCAACGCGGCAAACCGCGGCAAACCATGCCAGATCGCGCGTGAACTCGGGCGAATCGGGCGTCTCGGTATGCAACGTCGTGAGTGAGTACTTGATTCCGTACTGGCTGAAGGTTATTGCAGGCGCTCATCTTGCCGCAAAAGCTATCCCGCCGGTCCGCGATAGTCATGTGACTGGCGTATCCGGAGTCGCCTGAATCAGCACCGGCACGTTCAGATTCGCCATCCGCAGCGCTTCGGCAATGCTGCGTTCCTCGCCGAAATTCGGCAGGGTGACGATAACGCCGTCGATCGCACCCGCCTGCGCCCGGAAAAGCTCCGCGCATCGCTTGAGCCTCGTGCGCGTTTCGACCGCGCCGTATTTGGTCTGCTCCGGCGTCGGACAAACCGCCGATGGCCGGCTGCGTTCAGATCGCAGAATCATCTGCTCGCGACCGGTCCTTGCAAGATGATCGGGGAAAAATCCGCGATTGCCGACAATAAGTCCGAAAGTCATCCGTTTATCCATGAAATTTAACGCTTAGGAGAAAACTTAATCGTATATACCGCACCCAGCACGATCAGAAGCACGCCCCACCACAAAGGCGCATGATATTCGGAAAGGACCACCTGAGCGGACGGAGGCTCAGTCATACCTGCAATCAGAATCAAAACACCGTAGATGAGCAGCAAAGCCCCGATAAAGAACCAGATCGATATACGTTCGATCGCCGGTCATAGTCAGCCCTACCAGAAAATAATATTCAAAACCGCAAAAACGAGTGCGACAATCACGGCCCAGAAAATCGGTCGCTGATATAACGGCAGATGACCCTCAGACGGAATCTCAGTCGCGCCATATACGAGACCCCTTAAGCGGCGATTCGGGCAACGGAGCCGTCATGTAACTGACGATGACGGTCACGACAACGCACACGATCCAGCTCCACAGCGCCCGATACATATTCTCAGCCATGTCTTTGGCATTCGGCGACAGAGCAACGATCGACAGGGCCGAAGGGTCCATCTTGACCCACGCCCACATGGCGATCGAGGAAGCCGTCCCTGCCAGCAAGCCCCAGAATCCGCCGGCAGGAGTCGCGCGTTTCCAAAGCATTCCCAGAACCACGGTCCCGAACAAAGGCGCGATGAAGAACTGAGAACAGCGCCTGTACATAGTCCATGATGCTCTTGAACTGCATCACGAGATAGGCCGTGCCGATGCTCACCAGGACACCGACGATCGTGCACCAGCGACCCATCGCCACATAATGCGAATCGCTCGCGCGCTTGCGAATGAAAGCACCGTAAAGGTCGTACGTCCAGACGGTCGCAAAGGCGCTGACATTGCCGGCCATACCCGACATGAAGCCGGCTATCAGAGCCGTGATCCCCAGCCCCATCAGCCCCGGCCCACAGTAACGAGCCAGCATCAGAGGCAGCACTTCGTTGTAGCTGTGCGCGCCCGCTGCGACTGCCTCGCCCTCTCCCACAAGCTTCATGGGCAGCACCGACAGTGCAATCAGTCCAGGCAGAATGACGATAAACGGCACCATCATCTTGAAGCCAGCGCCAATGATCGGAGCCATCTTGGCCGACCGCAAATCTTTGGCCGCCAGCACACGCTGAACCACCAGAAAGTCCGTGGTCCAGTAACCGAACGAGATCACCCACCCGAGCCCCAGCACAATTCCCGTCCAGTGAATGCCCATAGGGTTGTCGGTGAAGGAGCCAAGTGTCGTCCACAAGTGGGTGTAGTTCGTAGTCCCGAGATTACGAGCGATTTGTGCCTGCAGACCTCCCCATCCCCCGGCCTCAATCAACCCGAGAATCGGGATGAGAAGCGCGCCCAGCCAGATCAGGACAAACTGCAGGACCTCGTTGAAGATCGCCGATTTCAGCCCTCCCAGCGCGACGTAGGCTGCGACGGTGACTGAGGAGACCCAGATCGAGAAATTGATGTCCCACCCGAGCACTACCTTCATCACCAGCGCCATCGAGTACATGTTGATTCCGGACATCAGCACCGTCATGAAGGCAAACGAGATCGCGGCCAGCGCGCGACTCGGCTCACCGAACCGCAACTGCAGGTACCCGGGCACCGAATGTGTCTTCGAGATGTAATAGAACGGCATCATCACGATGCCGAGAAACAGCATCGCGGGAATCGCGCCGATCCAATACCAGTGGGTTGCAAGAATTCCGTACTGATACGCCGCTGCCGCCCATCCCATCAGCTCAAGCGAGCCGAGATTTGCGGAAAGGAAGCTGAGTCCCGCGATCCAGGCCGTCATCTCACGCCCGGCGAGGAAAAAGTCTTCGCCTGTCTCTGACTGTCCCTTCAGGTAAAAGCCAATTCCGAGGACAAATGCGAAGTAGATGGCGATAATCGCGAGGTCAATTGTGCTGAGCGAAATCAGACGACTCGAAGTCTGAAGCAACAACGTGATCGGGGGCATGTGCGCTGTTGCGCCCTAGCATATCACCCCCCCGGCGATGAAAGCGATTGCAGAACCGACGGCTAGCTTGAAGCCGCGCCTGTTGACCCGCGAAACACGACAGCTGGCTCAATTACACGCTCGCCAGACAGGGCATCCTCTCCGACGAGAGCATCAAACGCAAGGTGCCCAATCTCATCCCGGGGAATGTCGGCAGTCGTAAGCGGTGGCCAGCAAAACTCGGACAACTGTATGTTGTCGAATCCGGTCACGGAAACATCTTCGGGTACCCGCAGCCCGCGCTCTCGCAATTCGCGCAGAACACCCATTGCCATGAAATCGTTTACGCAAAGAATTGCCGTTGGATGCAAAGCGCCGTTCAGCAGGGTTCTTGCTGCTTGCATCCCGCCTTCAAGGCTGTCCTGATCGGCAACCGTCTGCCAGCTCTTCCCGGGATAGCGCGATACGGTTTCGACGAATGCACGTTCTCGTTCACTCGTCGGCCCGAGCGTTGAGTGGTGCCCAATGAAGCCCAGCCGCTCGTGCCGGAGATCGTGAAGATACTCGACCATGCGTTCCATCGCAGCCCGATAGTTCACGCGGATGTTCGCAACTTCTCCCGAGGCGGGCCCAACGTCGTAGAACACACTCCGAATTCTGTTCCGCTCGAGCTCCTCAATCAGGTCCGGCTGCATCTCCGAAACGACAACCGCTACTCCGCCGACCCGCCGCCCAATCATCAGTCCGAACGCTCCTGAGCAACTGTTCCGGTTGATAACCGGTATGTGCCGCAAGCAGTTCGTACCCGTTGTCGCGAGCATCGGCCTCAAGCGTCCGAAAGATGTCAAAGAAGAAAGGATTCTCGAGATTCGAAGCGATCATCCCGAGCGTTCGGCTGCGCCCGCCGGCTAGCGATCGGGCATTCAGGTTTGGGTGATAATTCAGCTCGGCGACCGCCTTCATAACCCGTGCACGTGTCGAACTCTTAACGACATCAAGGTTGTTAAGCACACGCGATACCGTAGCTGTAGAGACGCGCGCTCTGCGCGCCACTTCTTCGAGGCTCATAAGGCTCCAAATAGCTTACTACCGAACAGCCTGCAAACCGTCGGATGGTAAACTGAAGGGAGTTCGTAAGGACCCTCCCCATCCCAGGCCGGGATAGCTCAGTTGGTAGAGCGCTTGACTTGTAATCATGAGGTCGCGGGTTCGACTCCCGCTCCCGGCTCCACGCTTTCTTTCTAAGGCGCGGTTAGACTTATTTGATTTTAGCTGTCTATTGCGCTAACATCCGCCCGTGTCTAAAGTGGCAATTTTCAGCCTATTGGTACGGATGTCTACCCTTGCGCGAGCCGATGCGCCTGACGCGGCAGTTCGTCGGAGTTCGCCCACCATGCTTCCCAGGCGCTTTCCAGAACCCTATGAGCGCCAGAATCGCAAAAATAGCTTGACGGATTGATCATGGGCTGCTCTCGGCTTGCCCGCTCCATAGATTGACCGAATCAACAGGGCGAGGTTGCATGCAGCCGCCTGGACCAGCAGTTTCTTGTGGACATTGTTGATGCCCCGGACATAGAGCCGGTCCATGCCGCCGGTATCAAACTGATGCGCGAAGTTACGTTCGATCTTCTCACCCCGTTGCCGCTGCATCCGCTTGCCTCGTTCTCCCCGGATGCGACGCCGGTTCCCATACACCGCTTCCTTTTCGGCCTGCTTGCCTTCCCAGTTGCGCCTTCCCCGCTCCGGTTCCGCGATGTACGTCCGCACTCCCAGTTCGCTCAATCCAACCGCAACCTCGTTGCTGTGATATCCCTTGTCCGCCACTACTTCCTCGACCCCACCGGGATGTACTTGATATTGGCCTTCCGGTGGTTCGGCCGTAACCAGGTCCGCCACCGCAGCACCTGCTTCAATCACTGTCGCTTCCACCGTTGCCGTGTCGCCGGCGGCGCCACCGTGCGTGGTGACCGCGACGATCGCCCCGGTCTCCATATCCACAGCATTCTCCGCTTTGTATGCCAGTGCCGTGCGTCCATCTTTCAGCTTCGTGATCTCCGCATCGCCGTCACTCGGGCTCTCCCAGTCTTCGTTGCAAGTCTTCTTCTTGCGCTTGCGGTCCATGCGCCGCACCGCCGCCGCGTCTTTGGCATTCACCCCTTCGGCTTCGGCCAACCGCTTCAGATAATCGTCGTAGCTCTCGCCCGTGTCGCGCCTGACGATCGACTTCATTGCCGCATTCGCTTCCAACGTGGTCGAATCCACCCCGATGGTCTTGCCTTTGATCAGTCCGCTCTGCGCCAGTCGTTCCAGCACCCAATTGAAGATCCGTTGATGGGTCTCTCCATCGAGCAGCCGCCTGGTCCGCGAAATCGTCACATGGTCTGGCGTGTTCTCGTCCAATCCAATCGAGAGGAACTGCCGCAGCGTGAGCGAATCGGCCAGACGCCACGCAATGCCGCGCTCGCTATCCAGTCCTTCAAAGAACCCGATCATCATGATGCGAAAGTACAGTCCCGGTGCCAGAGACGGACGTCCCAGTTTGGCGTGGTAAAAGCCTGCGCAACTCTCTTCGCAGTGGCTATCAAAGCCGGCCTTTTCCAGAGCTTCATTCAGACGGTTGTAAAAAGGATGTCCGGGAGCCGCGGGCAACTCAGTTCCGTACCACAACGGCTCCTGCCGCTCCCTGCTCTTACGCGTGCCCATCGCCATAGACCAATCTTAAAGTCGAAACATTTACCGGCAAAGATGTTTTTGAGTTTAGACACGGGCTGCTAACATGCGGGTTGTGGGAACATTTCATTATGTTTCCGTTTCCGACCACCGCCGAAAGGATGCTGTCCTTTGCTCGCGAGCAGTCTTTCCGGCTTTTCATAAGTCACTCTTGGAGCTACGAAAACGACTACGACGGAATCAAGAGGCTGTTGTCGAGCGACTCTACGTTCCGTTGGGAAGACAAGAGCATCGATAAGTCCAATCCAGTCAAGTCGATGGCGTACCTCAACCGGTCAGATTTGCAGGTGTTCAGAACAATCGAGGCCAGAATCCGCGAATCGGACTGTATTCTTGTGCCGTTGGGAATGTATGCGAACGCACGCAACTGGATACAGACAGAGATTTCACTTGCAGAAGAAGCGGGCGTGCCAGCAATCGGTATTCAGCCGTCAAACTCTCAGCGTTCGTCGCGATGCGCTGATTGCGTATTGATCGACCGCGTCAACTAGCGATCTAAGTCGATTGTTGAGGCGATTCGGAGGCATGCCGACTTTCGGCAACAATACTCAACGCGCCTGACACCCCGAACTCTACCTCTGACAGCAAGGCATTGTCCAGTGCATGAAGAATGAAATCGAAGCCCCAGACGTCTGCCCTGAGTAGTCGTTGGAAGGATAATCGATTGGCATTTGTAAAACTCGAATACTCGAAAGGACAGATCAACCGTGCCGGCGAGGTTCTGATTGCCTAGGCAGAACACGACCCCTTCACCGTGCTCGAAGCGAGCCGTGTGCTCGCGAATTGGCGTGGTTGTCACGCGTACCCGATCAATACATTTCAGGCGACGCTTCGTTCCCGGCTACAGACAATCGATCACAACGCGCTCGTCGCGCAGCGCTTAAAGCGCGCGCCGTCGATAATAAGCAAACTCCAGCGCTTCCGGGGTATGAAGCTCGCTCGAATGCAGGACATCGGCGGACTTCGTGCTGTGGTCGGCAATATGGGGCAAGTTCGGAAACTAGAAATGCTTTATAGAGACCCTCGGTGGGAGCACGAGTTGAAGGAACACAAGAACTATATCGACCGTCCAAAGGAGGACGGCTACCGTAGCGTTCATCTAATCTTCCGATACTCCAATGATCGCGCCGACCCCTGTTATTCAGGACTGTCAATCGAACTCCAGATACGAACTCGGTTTCAACATGCGTGGGCTACAGCGGTTGAAACTATGGGAACATTTTTGGGGCAGGCTTTAAAGGCTGGAGGCGGCGAAAATCAGTGGCGCGAGTACTTTGTCAAAGCCTCCGCCGCGATTGCAGTCCTCGAAGAGACATCCCATGTTCCAGGGTTCGAAGGAGTCACGCAGGACGACATCTTCCAGCAAGTAGCCACTACTGAGCAAAGTCTGCAAGTTCTTCCAAAGCTTAGCGGCTTTGCAATTGCAGCGAGTGGGATCAACGCAGAACGGGGTCGAGGTGCGTATCACTTGGTCGTTTTAGACTCGGGGAGGCGAACTGTTTCGATCCGTCCTTACCCGCGTTCCCGACTGGAACAGGCAAACGAAGACTACTCCCAAATCGAGGGAAGAACAAAAGCGGGAGAGCCTATAGAAGCTGTGCTCGTTTCCGCGGGAGGTATTGACGCATTGAGGAAGGCGTATCCAAACTACTTTCTTGACACTCAGGAGTTTGCTCACCAAATCCGGCGAGTGATTGAGACCGTTCGTTTAGCAGGAATCAAAAAAAGCGAATCGTCGTAAGTCATACCCCTCCGACGTGGTGTTTGCCCGCAAGGAGTGCTGAGTCCGGGCCGCAAGCAAGGATCACGATCAATTAAGCAGTCGCTAATCTAGTTTCGCCTTCCTCCCGCGGCGCGTGCAGAGGCGAAATCCTGACGGGATTCGCACCGTGCGATGAGACGCGGCTCTTCCTTCGCCACCACACCAGCAAGATGCCCGATGCGGCCATTACAACGGTGGAAGGTTCTGGTGCTCCTGCCGTGTTCAGGAGTACCCCATCCTCGCGCAAGCCGTTGGCCGCCAACGCAAACAGGCTCTGAATTTGAACGATCGAACCTGTATCCGCTGGAATGACAGTCCCGGTGAAGAGCTGAGGATTTCGTGAGTTGTAGGAGTAAGCAACTCGGGATGTCGCTCTAAGTCTGAGCGGAAAAGGCTCACCAAAAACGACGTCAATTGTACAGAAGGAACATGATCCAATCGGCCTGAATCCATCTACCGAAGAAGTCGGCAAATCGTTGAACTGGACCGAAGCGGTACCGTCAAGCTCCTCACCTGGCTGTAAGACAACATCTGGTTGAGTTTTCAGCGAAACATTGAGCACCAGTCGCACGTGCGCTCCTAGCGGAATTCTGCTGCCTACGGCGGCCAGAGTATACGTCTGGTCGAACGACGTCTCATTTACCAAAAATGCTGACCCGGTACGTGCGGAACAGTCAACCCCGCAGATGTCAGTATTCCCGGTAATGGATAGATAAAATCCGCATGGACTGCAGCAGCGAATAGCGACAAAATGAAAAACGTCCTCATCAGATCTCCTTAGCCAGAGGCAAGATGCCGGATGCCAAAAGAAACCCCACGCCGCACACGCGAGGCTTCGTATTTCAGGTTGTCACTCTATCACGCGCGAAGGCAACGTCGGCTGGGGCAACTTCAACTTCTGCTTTCGTTGCTATAGTAGCCGGTCAGTGTATGCTCAACTGCTAGACGACCGGCAGTTGCTGCGCTGGAGGTTGCTAATGAACTCGAGAAAAGTTCTGCTGTCAGTGGTAATGCTCATCGCGCTCGGCTTCGGTGTAGGCTTCTTTGGCTACCGTGCGAAGGCGCAATCTTCTCAACTTCGGCCGGTTGCGGTGTCGTACACGCAACGCGCTGTGAATCCGAAGGACGGCAAGCAATTGGCGCTCATTTCGACCTTTATTCGTGGCGACGGGTCGATGGTTCAAAAGACGGGAGATTTGACCGTTGTGTGGGACGTTGCGGCCCGGACCGAGACGGTCATCGATGTTTCCACTCACAGCTACGTGGTTGCACCGCTGTTGGATCGGCGCATCGCAAAAATGCAATTCAAAGTCGCGGATTGTGTCGCGTACTTTCACGGCGCTGGCGGCGCAAGCAGCGGTCGGGCGGTAACGTGCACCGAGAATTCGCAGGCGTTCGGTTATCCAGTCACAAAAGTTCACATTGATGCCGGTGACAGGGTGCCGTACTCGGAAGACGTTTACACTATCCGCGAGCTTGGCTGGATTCCACTTCGGCGCATACAGTACAGCGCCAGCGGCAGTCCGATAAATTCGAGCGAAGTGATCGAACTCAGAACGGGCGAACCTAGTGCTGCGGAATTCAGCACGCCACCTGGCTACAGGGCAAGCCCCAACTTCGTTGATTTCACACGCGGGCAAAAACAGTTGCGAAACGAACCGATGCAGCAACCCGAAGTCGAGGCCCTTATTGCCAAGTGGAACAATCTGGTCAACGAGGCGCGCTCCGCCGGAGATACCCGGTTTCAGCTTCAGCAGTCACCTGATTAGCAGGAAATCTGCCGCTTTCGCTCCGGCATAGCCATCCTTGCAGAGTGCCATAGCCCAAGTTCCACAGCACTCCACAAGCGTGCAGCGATGATCCCAGCTCCGCGCGCTAACATCGCGCGAACATCGCAAGAAAACAGAGTGAAACGAGGCGCGATAACAGCAAGGCGGTGAACGGAAAATAAACGACTTACGACGGGGTGAGATATGGCGAAGCAGCCCAAAGCGCGTTCGACTCCCGCTCCCGGCTCCACGCTGTCCCAACTTCAGCTTAGCCACAACCCAGTTGAGCGTTAGGTCGCAGTTAAGCCCTTCTCGATCCCTTGGGCGGCTGAACACGATTCCGCGTCCGTGGTGATGACGCCGTCAGTATCGAACAAGCTCGGAGAATGTGCGCGAGTCAGCATGTTCCACGTCCCCAAGGAACGTGGTGCCTTGTTCATACCGGCGGCTGCATGTTCTTTTACCTGGGGCTGGCGAGTTGCAGCGTGATTGCCGTAGCGACCTGCTTTGCTAATCCTTCATAGCCTTCGGGCTTGTAATGGACGTTGACAGGGAGTTGCCATTCGGCTGTGTGGGCGAGGGCGAGTGTGTACAGATCGTTCACAGGTATGCCACTCTCCTTCATCACCTTCAGTGCGATCGCGTTATACAACGGGACATCCGCGGGGATTCTGGGCGGGTTGACCTTGCCTTCTGGTACTGGCGTGGTTGTGGCCCAGATCAGCTTTGCTTCCGTCTTCCGGAGACCCGCGATAAAGAGGCGGAGATAGCGCTCGTATTGCTCAGGCTCGACCTGGTGGCCGCCGTCGGACATTCGCTTGAGGTCGTGAAGGCCAAAGTTAAACTGAATCACGTTCCACTTCCCCTGCTTTGTGTCAAGCCAGTTGTCCATCATGAAGACACCGTTGCCGGAGGTGCCAGCGTTCGCCGGATTGTGCTGCACGACTGCTTTGCCGGCTAGTTGCTTCTCAACGAACGGCGTGTAGCCGATTGAGATCGAATCGCCGACGATCAGAACGCGCGGGAGGTCCTGAGCATGGCTCAGGCATGTGGCAATGAATATCGCAGCAAAGAGTCGGCGCATTGCAACGCAGTCTAGCATTCACACGAAGAGAACACTCAAGGTCTTTCCGAACGGCTTCGAGGTGACGGTACGATGAACAGACGAACTGAAGAAGAGGGGTATCAAGCGACTCGCGTCCGACAAAATGCCGCTCGCATTTGAGAACATCTCGGAATCTCTCGTCCCGCGACCTGCCGATACTGGCCAGACAGACAGACTCGCGCACCGATGGCGGGAGTACATCGAAACGGTGGTAGCGGGATTACAAACATTGTGATTACATCAAAATTATGAAGAGCGCGATCGTCGTCTGGACCACGTTGGCCGCGCTGCCGCTGCTCGCGCAAACTCCCCCCGACCAGGTCGCGACAATTCTCAAGACTGCGTGCGGTTCGTGCCACTCGGGCTCGCAACCAGCCGCAAAGCTACAACTCGACAGTCTCGCCGCTCTGGCGAACGGCGGCGCTTCGGGTCCTGCAATCAGAGCTGGCGACAGCCAGCATAGCCCGCTCTTCCTCCGGATATCATCAGCCGATTCGTCACTTCGGATGCCCCCGACCGGAAAACCTCTGACCGCCGAACAGATTCGGACTATAAAGGACTGGATCAACGCCGGTGCTCCGGGACTGATCGACTTTTCCGCTGACATCAAGCCTATCCTGCAGGCCAACTGCTATGCATGCCATAGCGGTGCCCAGCCGAAGGCACAGTTGCGGCTGGACATTGCGTCCGGGCTCAGAAAAGGCGGGGTAAACGGGCCCGTAATCACACCCGGGAAATCAACCGAGAGCCGCCTGGTTCATCGAATCGAAGGCACCGGCGGCGAACAGCGAATGCCACTCAAAGGGCAGCCGCTGAAGAACGAAGAGATCGCCCGAATCCGATCCTGGATTGATGCCGGGGCGCGCATGCCCGAAGGCACGGAAACCAGCGCCGCCCCAATCGAGAAGCACTGGGCGTACAAGAAGCCGATCCGGCCAGCCGTACCTCAGGTCAAACATTCCTCTCTGGTCAGCAACCCCATTGACGCTTTCCTCCTTTCGAAACTGGAGCAGCGGAATCTGACATTCTCGCCACCTGCGTCGAAGGAGACGTTAATTCGACGGGTCAGTCTGGACCTGATCGGATTGCCTCCAACGCCGGCCGAAGTTCAGGCGTTCGTCAACGACACGAGGCCGGACGCGTATGAGCGGCTGGTCGATCGTCTGCTCGCGTCGCCACATTACGGCGAGCGCTGGGCCCGACCGTGGCTCGACCTCGCCCGATATGCAGATACGAACGGATACGAGGCCGACCATCGAAGAACGATGTGGAAATTCCGCGACTGGGTCATTGATGCTTTCAATCGCGATATGCCTTTCGACCGGTTCTCCATCGAGCAGATCGCGGGCGACATGCTTCCGAATGCGACGGAAAGCCAGAAAGTTGCCAGCGGCTTTCATCGCAACACCCTGTTCAACGAAGAGGGCGGCGTCGATAAAGACGAGAGCTATTTTGAGGTGCTGGTTGACCGTGTGAATACGACGGCAACAGTCTGGCTGGGATCAACGCTGGGCTGTGCGCAGTGTCACACCCATAAGTACGATCCGTTCACGCACAAAGACTATTACCAGATGATGGCCTTCTTCAACAACGACACGAAGAAGGAAGAAGCGAATGGTGCTACATCCGTCAAGTACCGCGAGCCGGTCATCGACATCGCAACCCCGGACCAGAAGTCACAACGTGCCGCATTGCAGTCTCATCTGGACGCGCTTGAGACAAAACTAAAAACGCAAACCTCTGAACTCCAGACGGAGCAGGCCCGCTGGGAGAACGCTTTCGTTCGCGCAAAGGGTGACTGGAAGGTTCTGCAGCCCAGCGCGGCCAACGCGCTCGCCGGATCGATGTTGCAGCAGACCACGGACGGAATCATTACGGTATCCGGGGAAAATCCGCAGCGTGAGACCTACACGGTGGAAGGTTCTGTCAACGGCAAGCTGATGACCGGCATTCGGCTTGAAACACTTCCCGACGGCTCGCTGCCGCGTGGAGGCCCGGGCCGCGATGTCTACGGGAACTTCATCCTGACCGAGTTCCAGCTTGAGGTTGGCAACGGCAGGCAGTGGACACCCGTTGAGTTCGGCAAGATCATAGCCGATGATGGCCGCGTCCAGGCGAAGGACACTCATCAGCTCTGGACGGTCGATGCGACTCGTGATGAGGTCCGCCTTCCACGGCAGTTGGTCCTCGTTTGCAGAACACCGGTCGAAACTGCCCGGCCGCGCGAAGCTGAGAGTCCGCCTTGTTCAAAACTCAGATTATCTCGGCCAGTCCATCGGGCGGTTTCGGTTGTCGATAACCTCAGCTCAGGATCCGACTGTCATCGCGAGAATCCGGCCAAACCTTCGGCCATTGCTTGATACCACGACGTCGCAGCGCACGAGTGAACAAGCGAAGCAAATGTCGGAGTACTTCCGGACGATCGCACCTTCACTCGACGCGGCACGAGACCAGATCAAGGACCTGAAGAACCAGATCGAGAAACTTGGAATCGTCACAGCTCTGGTTATGGGAGAGCGAAATGACGTCGAACGGCCGTCGGATAACATCCGAATTCGTGGCGCATTCTCGAGCAAAGGGGACAAGGTATATGCCGACGTTCCGGCGGCGCTCGGCAGCCTGCCTCCCGGCGCACCGCCGAACAGGCTGGGCCTCGCCGAATGGATTGCCAGCAAGGAGAATCCACTGACGGCACGCGTGGAGGTCAACCGAATCTGGGAGGCCTATTTCGGCAGAGGCATCGTAGAAACAAGCGAAGACTTTGGGACGCAGGGCGAACGGCCATCCCATCCGGAGTTGCTCGACTGGCTTGCCGTCGAGTTCATGGACCGCGGCTGGAGCCGGAAACAGTTGCACAGGCTGATCGTGACCTCCACTGCGTACCGCCAGAACTCAAGTGTCAGCCCGGAACTGTTGCAGTCAGATCCTTACAATCGCCTGATCTCGCGCGGTCCTCACTTCCGTATGGAAGCAGAGATGATACGCGATGTCAGTCTGGCGGCGAGCGGATTGCTGAGCGACAAGATCGGCGGTCCCAGTGTCTTTCCGCCACAGCCACCGGGGGTCTGGGACATTCCGTACAACGATGATAAGTGGGAGACCAGCAAAGGCGAAGATCGCTATCGGCGAGGCATTTATACCTTTATGCGACGGTCCGCTCCGTATCCGGCGATGGTAAATTTCGACGCGACTTCGCGTGAGTCGTGCACGGTTCGTCGGATCCGGACGAACTCGCCGCTGGCCGCACTCACGACCCTGAACGACGAGGCATACTTTGAAGCCGCTCAGGCTTTGGCGCGGCGAGTTCTCAGCGAAGGTGGTTCGACGGATTCGGCTCGTGTTGGCTATAGCTTCCAGCTTGTGACCTCACGAACACCGAAACCGGAAGAGCGGGACAAGCTGCTGACCTGGCTCGATCGGGAGAAGAAGTACTTCTCTGCGCATCAGGATGAGGGAGCGCGGATCAGCGGCAATGGAAGTTATGAGGCAGCACCTTGGACGATGCTTGCGAACGTGCTGCTGAACCTTGATGAAGCGTTAAGTAAGGAGTAATCAGATGCCGAAATCAGGTCCCGTACAGCAACCGCTGCTCGACATCACCCGAAGACACTTCTTCGGTCAGGCTTCCTCTTTCGGCATCGGGTCACTCGGTCTGGCGTCGCTTCTGAATGAGCGACTCTTCGCCGAGGCGCCCACGGCAGTACCTGGGCCGCACTTTGCCCCGAAGGCGAAGAGCATCATCTTCCTTTTCATGGCGGGTGCGCCGTCGCAACTCGATCTGTTCGATTACAAACCCGCGCTGAATCGACTAGATGGGCAACCTTGTCCCGAGGATCTGATCAAAGGGGAACGGTTCGCCTTCATCAAGGGTGTTCCCAAACTGCTCGGTTCGCCTCACAAATTTGCCCAGCATGGCGAATCGGGCGCGGAGCTTTCCAGTCTGCTGCCGCAACTGGCGAAAATCGTTGACGACATCGCAATCGTCAAGTCGATGCACACGACGCAGTTCAACCATGCTCCGGCGCAGATCTTCATGAACACCGGGCATCAGA
The DNA here is from genome assembly GCA_963794765.1 of Bryobacteraceae bacterium. Classification (GTDB taxonomy): domain Bacteria; phylum Acidobacteriota; class Terriglobia; order Bryobacterales; family Bryobacteraceae; genus JAWXCM01. The sequence continues at coordinate 305,317 of CAWCGC010000023.1, forward strand.
TCCCGGGACGACCGAGCATGGGCGCCTGGCTGACGTACGGGCTTGGATCAGAAAACAAAGACTTGCCAGGATTCGTCGTCATGCTTTCCGGCAAGAATGCCCCGGACGGAGGCAAATCCTGTTACGGCAGCGGATTCCTTCCTTCCACATATCAGGGCTGTCGAGTTCCGCCGATCTGGTGATCCCGTCCTGTTTTTATCGAACCCGGCTGAGATGACCAGCGAGACGCGCCGCCGCTCACTGGATCTGCTGAAAAACCTGAACAATTCTCATCAGGCCGACACAGGCGACCCTGAGATTGCATCGCGCATCGCCGCCTACGAGATGGCGTTCCGCATGCAAACCAGCGTTCCCGAACTGACCGACATCAGCTCTGAACCCGAGCACATTCAGAAGATGTACGGGACAGAACCTGGGAAGAACTCATTCGCGAATAATTGTCTGCTCGCACGTCGGCTGGTTGAGCGAGGTGTTCGGTGTGTTCAGCTATATCACCGCGGATGGGACACGCACGGCAATACCGGCACAGAAGATATCGTGAACAGGCTGACGGCACTTTGTCAGCAGACTGACCAGGCCGCCACCGCGCTCATCACCGATCTGAAGCAGCGAGGATTACTGGACTCCACCATTGTGGTGTGGGGCGGTGAGTTCGGTCGAACCCCGATGAACGAAGCTCGTTCAGGTTCGAAGTTCCTCGGCCGGGATCACCATGCCCGTGCATTCACGATGTGGATGGCGGGCGGCGGCATCAAACCGGGCACCATAGTGGGCCGCACCGATGATGTTGGCTACAACATCGTGCAGGACCCCGTATCCGTACACGACCTTCACGCAACGTTGCTGCATCTGATGGGTATCGATCACACCAGACTGACGTACCGCTTCCAGGGTCGCGACTTCCGCCTCACAGACGTCGAAGGACAGCTTGTAAAGAAGCTGCTCGCCTAGCGAGACGCTGACTTTGACGAGGGCTGTTTCAGAAAACGGTCCAGCCATTCAAACGCGTCCTTCTGCATCTCCAGGTCGAACTTGTGTCCGCCATCGTAGTAAATCGACCGGTAGTGGTCGGCAGCGTTCGCGCGCTTGAACGTTTCCGCGATCATAGCGTCGGCGCGCTGCATCTCGGGCATCGTGTAGAGCTGATCCTGGCGGCAGTTGAGCACCATCGTCGGGAGCGGAGCGCGCATGGCCAGGATCTCTGGGAAATCGAGGTCCTTCGGCAGCAGAGGGACGTAGGTCATCCATGTGTGGGTGAAGGCCTTGTCCAGCAGGAACTCGCGCCAGGTAGTCATGAATCCGACGGCGATCGCTACCTTGATCCGGTCATCCAGGCCACCCAAAAACACAGTACGCATGCCGCCTCCAGACAGGCCGGCGCATCCGAGTCGCATTGGGTCCACTTCAGGCCGACTGGCGAGAACATCAAGAGCGCGTTGATCTTCGGTCACATAAACGCCCGGCCAGGTAGTACCAGCCGATAGGAGACTCTTCTCCATGATGTGCTCGTGCGCCGCTGCGAAGGCGTTGTACTTCGCGATGCCTTCCGGGTCATCGGGAGAAGGGTCCACACCGCCAGCCTGGATCCGTTGCGGAACCTCGCTAACCTTGACGCGCCGGCTGGCAAATGGGAACGTGTCGTGCACCAGAACGACGTAGCCGCGCTTCGCGATTTCGTTCGCCCAGGCGGCGCCTCCGTAGTACTCCTTCTGATGTGACTCCTGGACTGCCCATGGCGTCGCGTCAGTTCTGACGATCTTCCGCCATCCCATGAACTTGTTGCCCCCGTGGTCATGCAGTGCGAGGATTCCCGGCAACGGCCCTGTCGCGCCGGAGGGCTTGAGCAGAACGGCTTCGGTCTTCGGTCCCGCAGGCAACTGCCACGTCAGAAACTCAATATCGAGACCATCATAAGTAGTTCTGCGAGTGACTGTAACGGCAGGCTTTCCTCCGAGGTCGACTGGCGCCATGCACTCGAGCACTCGCTTTCGAGCCGCCGAACGCCACTCGTCAACCGACTGCCACTTCCCAGTCCGGAAAGACAATCGAGCAGGCCCGTCACCAAGGACTTTGTCGGCGAGCCATGGACCGTAACTTCCAACCTGATTGATTCGCGGCTCGACGGTTTGGCCGAATATTGCGCAGGGCAAAAACAGCCCGACCAACGCAAGTTGTCTGGCGAGTGTCATCGTTCCAGTTTACGGAACTTTCGTGGCTTTGCCTGTGCTCCTGCACCGTCGGCATTCGCAGCCATGTACTATTCTGAGGCAGTGCTCAGCCGGAGAGAGTTCGTCGCAATAGCTGCAATCTCAGCCCGACGTTCCTGAAGGAACTCCTCCCGGCAATCCGCGAGTCCCCGAAGTTCTAATGATTAATCGCGAACCCCACGATGCCGAGAGCTGTTCCGCACATCCGATTTACGATGGCGTTCTCATCGGAGCAGGGCATAATTCGCTGGTTCTGCAGGCGTATCTCGGCCGCGCTGGACTGAAGACAATCTGCCTCGAACGGCGGTCGGTGGCCGGAGGAGGGCTATCCACGGTCGAAGATCCCCGCCATCCGGGATTTCTTCATAACACGCACTCCTTCTACCATCGCGGCATCAACCAGATGCCCTGGTACAGAGATTTGAATCTGGAGCAGCGTGGCGCACGTTATCTGGAACCGGACCTCAACGTATGCCTGCTCCTTCGGAACGGCGACGCACTGGAATGGTGGACGGACTTTGAGCAGACTGCAGACTCGTTTGCCACGTTCAGCAGGAAAGACGCGGAAACAATGCGCCGCTGGCGTGATGACTTCGTTCCTCTGCTGACCGATATTCTCTCGCCCGAGAGTCAGTCACCGCCAATCCCTGCTGAACAACGCACGCGGCTGCTGGAGCGCACCTCAGCGGGCCGTCGATTGCTGGACGTAAGCAAACTGTCGCCCCTGGAGTTCGTCCAAAACGAGTTCGAACATCCCGTGATTCAGGCTGGTCTGTTGTTCTTCAATGGACTGCGCGAAGTGGATCTTCGTGCGCCAGGGTTTGGACACCACATTCCGGCACTCTTTGCCAGCCGTCACAAGGCGCAGATGTGCATCGGCGGTTCAGCGGGCCTTGCACGAGCCCTCGTTTCAGCAGTGACGGAAACTGGTGGGGAAATTCGTCTCAACGCCGATCCGCACAAAATACATGTGGAAGATGGAAGAGCAACAGGCGTCGAGACTACCGATGGTTCTCTGTTTCGAGCTCGCCACTTTGTCGCCTCCGCATTGAATCCTGTTCAGACCTTTATCGAACTGCTCGACGCGAAAGTTCTTCCATCAGATTGGAGAGAGAAAGCCGCGAATTATCAATTCAACGTTCTCGCGCCACTCTTCGCACTGAACGTGAATCTGAAGCAGCCGCCCGCATATGTGGCCGCGGAACGTCGTCCCATCCTGAATCAGGCATTCATGACCATCCTGGGGCTGGAGCACTCGGCTCAGTTTCTGGACATCGTTACCAGCCATGAGCGAGGGCACATTCCGCAGACCGTGATGTGGGGTTCCTGCCCGACAAACTTCGATCCGTCGCAGGCGCCTGCGGGTTTTCATACAGCGTTCATGTGGGAAAAGGTTCCATACAGCCTCGGCGGCAATCCGAAGAACTGGGATCAGGAGCGAGAACACCATGCTCGCCGGATGCTGCAAACCTGGACGGAGTACGCGCCCAATATGGCGAATTCAGTACTGGACTACTCTGCACAAACGCCGCTCGACACCGAACGAACTCTTCCGAATATGCGCGCTGGAGACCTTCTCGTCGGCGCTCTGTCAAATGGTCAGACCGGTTATGATCGTCCGTTTACCGGAGCGGGGTCTTACCGGGCCTTCTTTTCAAATCTTTATCTCTGCGGTTCATCCAGTCACCCGGGCGGGAATATCACTGGTCTTCCCGGCTACAACTGCGCCCAGGTACTGTTGGCCGACCTCGGAATCGCATTGGATTCCGTCTTCGGTAACCTGGTTCGGCCGCGATATTCTTAGTCAGCATGTTCCCCATCGTTTGCCGGAAGCTTTGCGCGATCGGGCTTAGCGTCTTTGGCTGCATCTCGGTTGTGGCTCAGGCGAAGCTGGAACGCCCAGCCGTGCTCGAACAGATTCGGTCGCACAACACGGGGCTTGCTCTCTGGTGGGTTGGCAACGCGGGCTGGCTCATAAAAGCCGACAACATCCTGATCGGTATCGATCTGGATCTCAGCACGTCAGGCAAGGTCGAACCTCCTGTGATCACGCCGGAACAGCTTGCAGATGAACTCGATGTAATATTCGTCAGCCATCATCATGGCGATCACTGCAATACGGGGACTCTCAAAACACTGAGTCAGGGGAAGCGCACTACTTTTGTACTGCCGAAGACGTGTCTGAGCCGAGTGACACAGTTGGGCATTCCGGCCGACCGAATCATAGTTCCCGAACCTGGAAAGCCCTTCGAAGTAAAAGGAGTGAAAGTCGAGCCCATCCATGCGATACATGGCAATCAGGAATTCACCGTGCTGACCCGCGAGCCGGATTTTGTCGAATCGATACGATACAACTGCGGATACGTGCTGTCGTTGCGCGGGAAGCGGTTTCTGCACCCGGGTGATTCTGTGCTCACGGAAGAGCACCTGAATCAGAAGAACATCGATGTACTATTCGTCTCCCCAACAGTTCACAACATGTATATCGATCGCTCCATGATTCTCATCAACCGGCTTGAGCCTTCATATATCTTTCCGCAACACTTCGGCACTTATGTCCAGACTGATGAGAACTCTTTCTGGACGCGTGGTTACCCCGACGAGCTGAAGCTCCGGCTCTCGAATGAAATGCAGAAGCATTATCACAAACTCAGTCAGGGTGAGCAGTTCCTGATTCAGTAAACACCCGGGGCTCCAGCTGATGCGGAGGTGAAGAGGTGAAAACATTCGATGCTGCAGTCGTCGGACTCGGCACTATGGGCACCTTTGTGTGTCGCGAGTTCGCACGGCGCGGTCGGAGCGTGATCGGGTTCGATCAGTTCGATCCTCCGCACGATCGTGGCAGTCACACCGGGGACACTCGAGTCTTCCGGACGGCCTACGCGGAACATCCGGACTACGTGCCTCTCGCACAGCGCGCCGGCGCCCTCTGGGACCAGCTTGGCGCGGAGGAGGGTGAGACGTTCCTTCACCGAACAGGCATGCTCAGCATCGGCGAACGGGACAGCCTCCTGATCGCTGGCACCCGGGCCAGCGCCGCGGCACACAACTTGCCACTTGAGTCGCTATCGCCCGAGGTCGTCCGCGTGAAGTTTCCGGCCTTCAGAGTGCCTGCCGGATGGCATGCTCTGTTTGAGCCGGACGCAGGCTGGATCGGTGTCGGCGCCTCACTGCGAGCCGGTTTGCGGCAGGCTCGGCAGTACGGTGCTGAACTGCATACCAACACGAGACTGGAGGACTGGCAATGGACGGGGAGTGCTTTCGCACTCACGACCAGGGACGGCAGTTTCTCAGCCCGTCACTTGGTGGTTACTGCCGGAGCCTGGTCCGGTCGCATCCTCCAGGCGCTGAATCTGCCTCTTACAGTCATCCGAAAGCTGCTCATCTGGGTGCAGCCTGAACGACCTCAGGATTTCACTCCGGATGTTTTCCCGGTATTCGCATCCGCCCATGGTTTCTTCTATGGTTTCCCGACTATCGATGACAGAGGCGTCAAACTGGCGATTCACTGGACTGGAGGCGAACCGGCAGCAGATCCAGACTCGGGTCAGACACAGCCGATTCCGGAGGATATCCGTCCTGTCCTCGAAGCTGCGGCGCAGTTACTGCCCACCCTCGCAGGTCAACTGCCCGATGCATTCAGCCGCGTCGTACGTACAAAACCGTGCTTCTACACAATGACACCGGACGAGCATTTCGTCATCGATCGTCATCCCCACATTCCGAACCTCGTCTTTGCGGCCGGCTTCTCCGGACATGGATTCAAGTTCGCACCCGCCATCGGAGAGGCACTTGTGGACATGGCTCTGCGGGGTACGTCTTCGCTGCCGATCGAGTTTCTCAGCCTGAAGCGGCTCACCAAAACAGGCAGTTAGCCTGGCACAACAACGTTACGAGGCTTCCCATTTAAGAAACTCTCCACGTTATCGAGCGCCAGGGCCAATCCTGCCTCCAGCACCTCCGGCGTAACCCCGGCGCAGTGCGGCGTAAGAATGACATTGTCCAGTTGAGTCAGAGAATGGTGCGCTGGCAGCGGTTCGACATCGAATACGTCCAGCCCCGCACCGGCAATACGCCGGGACTTCAGGGCGTCAATTAATGCCGCTTCGCGCACGATTGGCCCTCGTGCCGTATTGATGAAAATCGCGGACTGCTTCATCATCCCGAATTCGCGTTCGCCGAGGAAGCCAGTCGTGTCCGGAGACAATCTCAGATGCAGGCTGACCACGTCACTGTCCCGCAGCAGCGTTTCGAGTTCTACATGGAGAAAACCCCGCTGTGGATCCGGATGCATCGTCCATGTAATGACGTTCATTCCGATCGCTTCGCCCAGGCGGGCGAACTCGCGGCCGATAGCGCCAAGTCCGATGATGCCGAGAGTTTTTCCCCGAAGCTGCGCCATCTGACCGCGCGGCCACTGTCCACCGACGACCTGCTGGTGCAGAGCAACAGTTCGACGTGCGACCGCAAGAGTCAGCATCAACGAATGTTCGGCGATCGATACAGCTGCTACTGCGGGCGTGTTGGTGACCGTAACGCCGTGCCGCTGAGCTGCGGTCAGGTCGATGTTATCCGTGCCCGTGCCCCAGATGGACAACAGCTTTATGCGCGGACAGGAAGAGAAAACACGCTCGGTGAATTTTGAAGACGAGCGGATGTTAATCACGACCTCACCATCGCGAATCCGATCGATCAGCGCATCTTCGGAGCCGGGCAGGCTGTCGTAGTACGCCACTCGGTCCTTCGCCGTGAACCGCTGGTACGCAGCGCTGGTCGCGATCACGACCGGATAGTCGTCCGGAATCACGATAGAAGGCATGTCCTTACAGTCTATTCATCGCAGGTCTGTTCATCCACGGCCGAGGATCTGCGGGATCTTGCCTCCTAGAATGGCACCACATTCTTCGAAATGTATTCATCTACTTCCGACTCATCCGGGCCCGAATAGTGAAAGTACTCCGCATACTCCAGCCCATGAGCCTGCCCGCGAACGCGGTCGCGGCTCAGCCCAAAGCGCTTCGTATACGCGCGGTTCGCAGTCTCATCGTCAGAACCGAGCAGCGGCAGCCGAAGCTTCTTCTCGGCCAGCTTCTTTCTTAAAGCGGCGCCGGAATTGCCTGCCGGACCTTGTGTCACATTCGCCAGGTTCACCCAGACCTTCTGGTCCATGTATGATCCGATATCCACGACTCGATTTACGATTTGCGGTCCTCGGCCGAAGTAATATTTATCCTTCGGTCCATGTGGCTGCAGGCCCGCACGGAAGTGCTCCGGATAGTCCCATTCCGAGTTAGCCATCCAGCATGCCGATTCCACAGCGCGGGCGGTCACATAATGATCGGGATTGCGCTCATACAGCGATGACGGGTCGTACGTCAGCACTGTGTCGACCTTCAGCAACCGAAACAGGAAAATTAGCCTTGCACGAATCTCAGCCACCGGCCACGCATCCATGTTGTGATTCGGATAGTTCAGAAAAATTGCATCTCGCAGGCCAAGCCGCCGCGCCACCTCTTTGGTGTCCTGTTCGTTACTTCGCACTATGTCGCCAATCGATGAGCCCGTGCCCGCCATCGAGTCGTTGGACATCGTAATCAATACGCCGCTGTAGCCCTCATCCACAAGCTTCAGCACTGTTCCGCCAGCCAAAATAGGTACATCATCGCAATGGGGTTGAATGGCGGCGAGTACTTTTCCCTTGTGCGGCTGTCCCTCCTGTTTTCTTTCCACTATTACGTCGGTCGAGTAACTTGTGCTGCCGGTCCCGCCCGATTCGTATTCGCGAGTCTGCGGCGCGCCACCCGCAGCGCCGGCAGCTGCGGACTGGGCCAGAAAGCTTCGGCGGTTCACTGATTGTCTCCCTTGGGCAGATACCGTCGAGGGATGAGCGTCACTACGGTTCCGAAGTACGTTGCGATCTTGTGCTGTACTACGGAACCGAAAAGTAGGTTCGCCTCGGGTCCTGTGAGTTTGTAGTCGGTGGTGAGCCATCGAAGCATATCCGCATTAGCCGCACGCAGTGCAAAATCAGTGCTGCTGTGAAATTCAGGCTGGCTCCCGATCGACATGATGTAGTCCGCGCTTACCAGCCGCGGGTTTGTCAGCGCCTTGTTTTTATGGACCCTCACTGTAAATTGCACATCCAGTGATGTCTCAATCCCATTCCCAAGACCCTCTCCGTCTCCCTGCAGTGCGTGGCCGTCACCGACGTAGAAGTACGCACCTTTGTGAAATACCGGAAAGTACAGCGTCACACCTTCCACGATCTCGTTGAAGTCCATGTTCCCGCCATGAGAACCGGCAGGCCCCGAGCCCATTACTTCGTCGCCCGCAGTCGCGACGCCAATGCAACCGAGCATGGGTCTGACCGGAAGTTCAAAGGTGTAACCAGAACTCTCGAGTAGTCGGGGTCGTGCCGTTTGTTTCTTCAGATCCAGGTCCCAGGGGATAAGATCTGCTTGCTGCGGTCTCAGCGCATCCATCTTGTACACGTTCTTGTACTGCTCCGCGGCTGCCGAAGCTGTCAGGATGTCGGGGTTCAGGCGGTATGAGGTGTACCCCCAGTTTCGATTGAGACGTAACTTGTCCAGATGAACCTCGAGCACATCTCCTCTGTCGGCCTCTTCGATATAGAACGGACCCATAAGAGGGTTGCCTGTCTCCGGATACACGTACGGGTGCTGGAGATGTCGAACGCCCTTTTCGTCCTGACCACCGGAATCCCATGTTCTTGTCACAACCGTATCGCCGGAATGGACGCGCAGCACTGGCTCCTTCTGCGCTGAAAACACCCGCGAGTGTACCTTCGGATAGATTTCGTGAGTCTCCGCATGGAGACCGCCAGCAATCATCAGCATGAACAACACGTAACGATATGTCATATTTCTGTCTATTCGTTCAGTTCGGGCAATCGGATTTTTACGTACGCGTCATACTCTTTTTGAACTTCAGGCGTAAGTCCCAGCCCGCCATATAACTCGTCGGACTTGTACTTGCCTGTTAGGAATTTTGCTTTGTCCAGTCATCCCTGATGCGCCAGGTCAGCACTGTCCACGATCGCTTTGACCAGATGAGGCGGAATGAATACCACACCGTCACTGGCGCCGAGCACACCATCTCCCGGCATTACGATGGCTTCACCGACCTCGATCGGAATGTTGATACCCACCACGCTCACCTCCTCCACAGCCGAGGGATGCGCCACTTTGAAGTAAACTTGCGTCGGCAGCCAGCACTCGGCCCATCCGGCCGGAGCGGAAGAGACTGCGTAGTAACTGCGCGACCCACAAGCTTCTGTCCTGGATGGCGCACATTGAACTCGGAGCCTGAAAACTGATGTCTGTAGCCCTTTCTTCCCTGGCACCTGTGAGTACAGGGGTGCCAGCATCAGGGTCGTGACGAGTGCCACTCTCGCCAGTAGCATTGAAACACTTCCCGGGTTCCTGCCGTTACATTCAATCACGAGCGGGCCAGTTTGTACACGGCTGTGCGGGTCCGCTCGCGAATGTCCGCATACAATGCCATGCAATGCAGGTACTCGTGCAATCCAGACGCTTGTGCGTGCAGTTCGCGCTGAAACGTTGGTTGGGATGCATGGTTGCTTCCGTGTAGAATGCTCGGCATGAGATCCGCTGTCGTCGTGCTGGCTGTCCTGCCGGCACTTGCTTTCGCTCAGGCACAATATGACCTTGTAATAAAGGGCGGCCACGTTATCGACGCAAAAGCGGGGCTCAGTGCCGTAAGAGACGTCGCAATCCAGCAGGGAAGTATCGCCGAGGTCGCGACCAGCATCCCTGCCTCTAGAGCCCGAAAGGTGATAGATGCATCAGGCCTGTATGTTACGCCTGGGCTTGTGGACATCCATGTGCACGTCTACGCGGGCACCGGTCAGCGCAACTCCTACGCCGGCGACCTCAGCGTGTACCCGGATGGCCACACGCTTCCCAGTGGCGTGACGACAGCGGTCGACGCCGGCAGCTCGGGCTGGAGGGACTTTCCTGATTTCAAGGACAAGGTCATCGACCGTTCGATTACCAGAGTGCTCGCCTTCCTCAATATCGTGGGTCACGGGATGCGAGGTACCGAGACAGAGGATAATCTCGCGGACATGGATTCGCAAGCCACAGCCGATCAGGTGAAGCGTTATCGCGACACAATCGTCGGTATCAAGACAGCACATTACCGCGGCCCGGAGTGGACCCCGGTTGACCGCGCGATTGAAGCAGGCAAGCTTGCGGGCGTACCAGTCATGGTCGATTTTGGGCTGTTCCGATCGGAACGCCCCTTCGAGGAACTCGTTACGAAAAGACTGCGACCCGGTGATATCTACACGCACACATATCTCGACCGTGTTCCGATGCTGGAGAATCACAACAAAGTGCGCCAATACCTCTTCGACGCCCAGAAGCGGGGCGTCATCTTTGATGTCGGCCATGGAGGCGGTAGCTTCGTATGGTCCCACGCGGTTCCGGCCGTTAAGCAGGGCTTCCTTCCAAACTCAATCTCGACGGATCTCCACATCACCAGCATGAATGCAGGAATGAAAGACATGTTGAACGTGATGTCGAAATTCCTGAACCTGGGGATGTCGCTGGATGACGTAGTTGCCCGATCCACATGGAATCCCGCGCGAGAGATCAAACGCGAGGAGCTGGGGAACCTTGCCGTCGGAGCACCAGCCGATGTCGCTGTTCTCCGGCTGGTGAAAGGCGATTTCGGCTTCATCGACGTAAATGGCGACCGTATGTCGGGCAATCAGAAGCTCGTGGGCGAATTGACGATCCGAGCCGGAAAGGTTGTCTATGATCTGAACGGCATTGCGAGCGAAGACTGGCAGAAGCGCAAGTGAGGCCAGCGCTTCTGTAGACCGGACGCGGCGCGCATGTTGTGAATCCCGTTATCGAAGCCCGAAGAGATCTCGCGTAACCCGCTTGAATTCGTAGCGTGCCGGATTTACCGCGGTAGCTCCCGGCGAGTCGACGAGGATGATCTTTGCGGCCACCGGCTCATAAGCGGCTCGCGGCGCGATGGTGCCCTTCACTATAATGATTCGCTGGCGTTCCGGATAAATTCCGCAACTGATGAGTTGATGCAGAGTATACGGGCTGAAACGATTGGTCGTGAGGAGCAGAAGGTTCTGCAAATCCCGACTCGACCCTTCGACTTCGATGACAGCCGACACGCCAAGCCGGTGGTATCGGGCTCCGCCGTGACGCACCTCGGGTTCAATGAATTCGCCGTCGTGAAGAGACCGAACTCGCCCGCGTATGCGAACAGGTGATCCGTGAGCCGAGTCGGTCTTGCCACCGACATCCATATCGAATTTACCGTTCACACCAGAGCTGCTGGCTGCCTGCACTGCCGCAGGGTCGGCAATCACAACCACCCAGCCTGTGGCTTTCTGGCGAATCAGCTCGTGCAGCAGAAACGTGCTGTCTCCGGCGGAGCCGCCGCCAATGTTGTCGCCGGTATCGAACAGTGCAACAGGAAAGCGATCGGCTGCCATCGCCTGCTTTACTGCCTGCGCCGGATCGGGCAATTGCAGCCGGATCTGCTCACGTGTATCCCACAGCATGTTGGACAACCGTGTCGCCTCGCGTTCGGCCAGCGCGCGGTCCCCGTCCGCGCAGACGATCACAGCGGGTCCCATATGCGGCACATCAGCGTACTGATAGCCTCCACTGACGCTGGCAGCGAGGATCCGGGGATTGCGTTCGAGGGCGATGCTTTCCTTCGTCACAGGCATCAACGGCTCGGCATAGGTGTTCTGGAAGATGATGTTGTAAACCATCGGCGGCTTTACAACAACGAGAACCGGTTTCACCTCATGCCGTAAAATTCGGCCCATCAGTTGAACTGCCTGCTCGCCTCGTTCTCGGGTGTCGAGGTGGGGATTCTGTTTGTACGTAATCAGGACAGTGGACAGATCGACAATCCCGGGCGATACGTTGGCGTGAAAATCGTTCGTCACCACGATTGGGAACGCCGGCCCGAATGCCGTGCGTATCCGGCGGACGATTTCCTCATCCGCATGAGGAAATTCCTCACTGACCATAGCCCCATGCAGGGCAAGAAGCAGTCCATCGAGACTGCCTTCGGCCTTCAGGCGCTCGAGAAATTTACTTGTGAGATTTTCGAAAGCATTCCGACTGACAGGACCTTTCGGCGTCGCATTCGCAACCAGAACGGGTCGGAGTGTGATACCAGCTTTCTCCGCACCCTGAACAAAACCGCTGAGTTCGCTGTTCAATTTCCGCCACTCCGACAGAAGCTGAGAATTCTGCTCAGCGTCCTCGACACGAAAATCGCTCAGGTTCGTCAGAGCAGGGTTGAATGAATTCGACTCGTGCATGATTCCGCCGACGGCGACGCGGAATCGAGGCTGCTGGGTGGCACTCATGCAGCAGGTCGCCACCGACAACGAAGAACACTGCCGGATAAGCCGGCGCTCACGCGGCCGCCCTCAGCACTTGTCCGAGCCGCAATCCGACAATCCGTTCCTCACCGGGATTCAGCAGATAAGAGGCAAGTGTCATCTCATTGTCGGCAGCATTCACCTCGATGCTGGGTTCGCCTTCCCGCAGTTTCTTCGCACATTCTGCGTACGACAGCGGGAGCGCGCCGTGGTCCCACGTAATTCGCAGGTAAGGAACAGGGTGAGCCCCAGGATAAGCAGGAACGTAGACTTCGGCCTTCACGGTACGAATGCCCTGAAGATCACGAGCGATGCTCTGCATGAACCCGTTCCAGAGCTTCTGGTCGGCTTCATGGTCGCGCTTTACGAACACTTCAACCGCCGCGAGCAGTCCCATGATTTCCTCCTTGCCGACCTTACATGGGCGTCCGATCGTGTCGGCAAAAGGATTGTTATTCATGTACGCGGCTTCAATCAAATCGGCACGTCCCAGCAGGAGGCCCGACGATTGCGGTCCCCGCAGTGATTTGCCCCCGCTGAAACCCACGAGATCGAAGCCCTGTTTGACTAACGAGCTCAGATTGTGCGCTGGAGGCAACTCCGCCGCCGCGTCATTGAAGACGGGAATACCGGCTTTCTTTCCGGCTGACAGGAACTCACGGACGCTGATCTTCCCTTTCGGTTCACTGATATTTACCCAGAAGAGCATGGCCGTGTTGGCATTGATTGCCGACGTGAGCTGGTCCGCCGTCTCCACCTCCACAATGCGGGCGCCCGTTGCGCGGCAGGCGTGGTCGAAGCCCATGCGGTGCTCCCGAACCATGATGACCTCATGCTTCATGCCACTGGTGTCGGGCAGTCGGCGAATCCTGGCTTCATCTTTGCCGGTGAGACACGCGGCCGTCGCCAGCAGAATGCTTCCGGCTCCGCCCGAAGAGATCACTGCCGCGGGTACGTCGAGCAGCTTCGCTATCCGCGCACCGGCTGCCCTTTGCAGGTCGATCAGCGGGACGAAACACCTGGAGGCCTCAGCCATCGCTTCTCGTGCCTGGGGCACCAGCACTGAGCCGGTGAGTGTTGTATAAGTGCCCGCAGCATTGATTAACGGCCGGATACCAAGTTGACGGTATATCTCACCATGCAGGGAAGCGATCTGGGCCGCGTACATCCGGCGCGGAATAAGGGCCGCGGCGGCAGGAGTGAGAAGAAGAGATCTTCGGTTCAGCATTGGGACTCACCTCATCGAATACTGTTGCTATGGTGCGGGGACAACCGGCAGGACAATCTGCGACGCCTGGGCTGCTCCATGATGGATTGACTGTTTTGCGATCCGCACACGTCCTGAGGAACCGAGAGGTTCGCCCGTGTTGGGATTGCGATCGAACTGCGGAAAGTTGCTGCTCGTAATATCGACCCGGATCTTGTGCCCCGGCTGAAACACGTTCGCTGTGCCGGCCATATCGATCGGGAACTCGTATACGCGATTGGGTTGGAGCAGTTCCGGCTTGTCCACTCCCTTCCGGAACCGTGCACGCAAGATTCCTTCCGCTATATTCATTGCGAAACCGTCCGGGTAAACGTCAACAAGCTTGACCGCCCAGTCTGTGTCACGTCCATCGGTTTCAGCAAACAAGCTGATTCTCACGGGACCTGCAATCGCGAGGGGACTGCGCAGCTCATCGCTGGTATAAACCAGCACATCCTTGCGTGCTTCTACAACCCGCTGATCGCGAGGACCGGCAAGTGTCGGCGTGCCGCAACAGTTGTTGCCGCCCACCGTGGGGACTGGATCGTTCGGATCGTAGAGGTAGCTGTCGATGCCTGAAGCTCCCGGTTTATCCGGTGTCAGGCGGTGCGTACCTGCGAGATACCAGGACGTAAACTGAGTGGCGGGCAGCGGCCAGTCCTGCGCCTGCTGCCACCGATTTACTCCCATATAGAAGATCTGCACCGGCGGCTCAGAGTCGATGCCGTTGTCCACGCCTTTTAGATAGTGGTCGTACCATCGAAGCTCCCGCTCGAACAGGCTTTGAGCCGCCTCGGGGCCGAAATCCACATCACCATACTTTTGCGATGGCCCGTGTCCCCAGGGACCGATCGTCATCTTGCTCGATTTGCGGGCGAGTGCAGATCCGCCAGTCCGGCGCATCCCGACAAACCCGTTAATCGTGCCGTTCAGAAAAATGTCGAACCAGCCGCCAAACGTGTGTACAGGAACCGTGATCTTCTCAAACAGCTCCTCATCGCTGATGGATCTCCAGTATTCGTCGTAGCTCTCGTGCTTAAGCCAGTCGCGAAAATGCGCAACTGCATAGTCGGCCGATTTCAGGTCTATGTCGTTCAGGGGCAGGTGCCGGAGAATCTTTTCGTACTTCAGGTCGGGGTCCGCGTAAGGTGCCGTATGCCAGTATTGCGGCAGCATGATTCGATTCGGCATTCGAACAACACCCCAGCCATAGTTGAACGACAAGCGGAACGCGCCGCCTTGAGTAATCCAGTTCTTATAAATGTCGGTAGAAGCTAAAGCCGGAAACATGGCAACCAGACCGGGAGGCGCAGTCGAGGCGAGCTCGCCACTGCACGTGCCCCAGATAGGAGCCTCCCTGCAGCGCAACCTTACCGTTGGACCAGGGCTGTTTCGATGCCCACACAACTGTGTCGTGGCCATCCTCTGCTTCATGACGGAAGGGCTCCCATTGTCCTTCTGACTCGTATCGCCCACGGACGTCCTGCGCATAAACTGCATACCCGTGCTGTGCAAATCGGATAAACGACTCATGCATGCCATCGCGCTGTACACCGTACGGGGTCCGAACGACCAATACCGGGAATTTGCCCTCGCGCACAGGGCGATACAGATCGCCGTAAAGTTTGACACCGTCGCGCATTGGAGCTGGGAGGTAACGCTGGATGCGAATCGGCTCAGCCGAGAGGGCCACCACCACAACCAGACATGCGGTCACATGTTTCATTGGCAGATCTATTTGAAATTGCTGTATGGGCCGGCCTGTTTCCAGTCCTCTGTGCTAAGACCGTGGGTGTCCCATACGACTTCGCCCCTGCGAATCGTCAGAATACAGTGCAGATTCCGATCAGACGTCAGGCGGCCATGACCGGAATCGAGAAAGGCAAACGTCCCCTTTTCCAGTTCCAGAACGGCAAGATCCGCGTCCGTTCCCTCGCGAATGGTTCCGAGCTCAGGTCGATGAATTGCACGGGCCGGATTGACTGTAACCCGCTCGACCACCTTATCCAGCGGCACGCCGAGAGCCAGAAACTTTGACATGACATTAGTAAGCCCAGCCCGCGGGAGAAGCACGCTGGTACGGTCAAGACCTGTGGAGATCGTGTAGGGCAGAAAACCGCCTTTAAGTGACTCAGCCGCAATGCGGAACCAAAAACCAGCGCCGCCGTGACTCCCGTCAAACAGCACGCCGCTCGCACGCACACTCGGAGGAGGCAGAGCCTGGCTGTAGATATTCGTATAGATGTCTCCGGCCCGCAGCTCTCGAAAAACCGAATCCGACTGTGCCCGGCCATCGGTGTCGAGCATCACCGGCAGCTTTGTTTCCGTGGCAGCCTTGAGCGCGGCTGGAAGTGTTTTGTCAGAGTCGGCGACAAAGCCAACGATAATGTCCTGGTTCTGTTGTAGTCCGCCTCTTGCGCTGGCCCCCGGCCTGACGAAAGCGAGAACGCGTGTATCCGAGCGTTGAACTACCCATTTACGGTAGTCGGTGATGTTTTCCGTGGTGGCGCTACCTGCATCGACAACCGTTGTCACGCCATTCCGAAGGGAATTATGATCCGCGGCGAGTCCGCCTGGCTCCAGATGAGCGTGTATATCAACCAGGCCGGGAGTAACGTAATACCCGCTGACGTCGACCACCTGCCGAGCGTAAGCCGCCGGGATATGAGCAGCCACCGTCCGGATTCGGCCCTCGAGGATTCCGATGTCGAATGTGCCGTTCCTGCCGTTTGCGGGGTCCAGGACGTGCCCGCCGATCAGAAGGAGATCGAGAACCGGTTGCGACGATGCGACTATCGCAGCGGCAACCAGAAGCAGGCAGACCTTCAAGGGATGACCTCATACTTGCCCGCACTCGTCCACTCAGGAAACGCCCGTCCTTCGGCGTCAAAGACAATCCGTCCCTTTCGGATTGTCAAAACACATTCCAGCTTCTTTGTCCCGAGCAGCTTTTTGCGCCACGCATCCTTGTATGCGAAAACGCCAGACTTCAGGCGGAACACCGCAATATCGGCGACTTGACCCTGGTTCAACGTTCCGATCTCCGGATAACGTCCGATGGCTTTTGCCGGATTGACCGTAGACCGCAGAATTGCATCCTGCAGACTCATGCCGAGGTTCATGAGCTTGGAAATGCAGTTCGCCATATCCGATTCCGGAATCATAATGCTGGATGAGTGGAGGTCGGTGCTGATGGTATCAGGCGGGAAGCCTTGCGACATCGCTCTGGTGGCAACGGGCCAGAGAAAGCTTCCGCCTCCATGCCCGAGGTCGAACAGAACGCCGCGCTTTCGCGCCTCTGTCATCCACGGCTGCAACTTGCCGGTAAAGCGGTCAATCACCTCCAGCTGACGGTCATTGTAAAGATGCGTATGAATATCGCCGGGCCGCAATCGGACCATAAGCTTTTCGCGGGTAGTGCGTCCGCTGTTGGTCAGGATTTTGTCATCCACCATCACGGGTGTTTTGGATAGACGCCCGGCTTCGACGGCACGATCGATCGCATCCCAGCCCTTACCACCGAAATGTGCGGTTTTGATCCCGACGATGTCTTCCCGATGAGCCATGATCATCTGTGCCGTCTTCGCAGGATCCATGTCGCTGACATCGTCCTCAAACTTCTGTCCGACCATGCCGTGTCCGACAATGTTCAGAAACGCCAGCACTCGAGTAAGCGAGTTACTAATGACGCGGGACTTCATTGTCTCGAACGTGCGCCAGCCTGCACCTCCGGCATCGACAACGGTTGTCGTGCCGGCAGGCAGCGCTGTGTCGTCCGGCAGAATGGCTCCGCTGTAACCAAACACATGAGCGTGCAGATCAATCAGCCCCGGCGTGACATACAGGCCGGTAGCATCGATCGACTTGCGCGCCTCGTTCGCTGGTATCAGATCCGCTACGCGGACGATGTTTCCACCGGACGTGGCGATGTCCATGACTGTGTCGCGGCCGTTCGCCGGGTCGATGACGTGTCCTCGCCGGATGACCAGGTCGTATCGCGGCTGTGCACTGCTAATCCACGGCAACAGCACCAGAGACCAAACGATCCCACTGGCAATCTGTTTCATCGCTCAATGAGAGGTGAGCATATCACGACGGTGGACTGTTGCGAATACGGCTTGTTCATGTCGTCGCGATGCTGGCAGCCGTCAAAGCGATGCTAATGAACCGTCTTCATGGAATGCAGGTGGGAACGGTCGGGTGCCCTGAAACGGATACTTCTTCAGAGCGGCTTCGCTGACCTCCACTCCAAGACCCGGTCGGTTCGGCAGCGGATATCTTCCGTCTTTCATCCGCATAGCCGCAAAACCGAGCAAGTCCTCCCACACACGATTCATCTCGCCTGCCTGCACGAGACCGCAAATCTCCTGGCACAGAAAGTTCGGAACGGCCGCATCCACGTGCAAACTCGCAATGCCCCCCACAGGTCCTTCGCACGCGTGCGGAGCTATGCGCATCCCCGACGCTTCCGCTGCAACAGCCGTCTTCCACAGCGCTGTGATTCCCCCGACATGGGCGATGTCGGGCTGAAGTATGTCAACAATTGCCTGATCGATCAGTTCGGCAAAGCCGTAACCGGCAATAAGACGCTCCCCTGTAGCGATCGGGGTAGTCGACTTTCTGGTTGCGCGAGCCATAGCCGGAATATTCTCTGGCGGACAGACCTCCTCGGCAAACAGCAGATGATATGGTTCAATCTCGCGAAGTATGATGGCCGCCACGGTCGGATTCGGCCTTGCATGAAAATCAACGGCAAAATCGATATCCGGCCCGAGCCCTTCCCGAAGCATCTCCATATGCTTCACCGCCCGCTTCAGCTTGACATTCGTCTCCAGCCACTCAAGAAGATCAGGAAGCTGGAACTTCAGAGCCGTAACGCCTTCCGCTTTCGCTTTGTCACGCAGCGCTCGCGTCTCTTCGATCGTTCGCGCCGAAGCATGGTAGTAGCCGCGGACACCACGCGGATCTACAGGCCCGCCCAGCAATTCGTAGACTGGCCTTCCAAGAACTTTGCCGCGGATATCCCAGATGGCCTGATCGATTCCGGATATCGCGGAACCCAGCACGGGACCCCCGCGGTAGAAGCTGCCGATGTACATCAATTGATACAGGTGTTCCACCTGCATCGGGTCACTGCCGATGATGAAATCCTTAAGATCGTTGACACAGGCCATCGCCGCGGCAGCCTTGCCTTCGAGCGTTGCCTCGCCCCAGCCCACAACGCCCTGATTGGTCTCGAGCTTCACGAATACATAGGGCCGGTCCGCGCGGGCGATCTTCTCGTCGAGAGTTACACCGAAGACCTTCATGCCGGTGATCCGGATCTTCGAACCGACATCTTTGAAAGCCTGCGAACCAGGAGGAATGCCTGGAGAACCTACGACTTCCTGAGGAGCGAACGCGCAACCACAACCAATCTGCGCACCCGGAGCCGCGCCCTTCAGTAAGCCCGTTGCCCCCATCGCAGCTGATCCATTCGCGGCGTCTCATATGATTTCCTCGCTGTATTTGGCGAGTGCTTGCTCGTTCACCTGAATACCAATGCCGGGCTTGTTGATAAGCGAGGCGAAACCTGCCGTTCCAGTTTCGTGCTGACCCGAGGTTATTTCGGCTCGCATGTCAGCGTCCTGCTCCGCTGCGGCGACGGGAATTTGCTGTGTGTAAAAATTTGGCAGACTTGCTGCCATGTGGATGGCAGCGACACTTGCGATGGGGCCACCTGCGTGGAATGGAGCGATCGCAACGTAATGAATTTCAGCGAGAGCCGCCATACGGCGGATCTTTGGCAGGCTATTGAGAGCGAGAGACGGCCGGAGCACGTCGATGCATCCGAAGCGTAACAGCGTCTGGAACGCTCCGATATCGTGTATGTCGCGCCCGATCCCGATTGGCATCACACTTTCGGCTGTGATCTTGCCGAGGGCATCAGTGGTATGTACCGTCGTCGGTTCGTCGAACCAGACAAGGTGATTCCGTTCCAGTGAGGTGGCGATGAAGGCGGCATCGCCGGGCATCAAAGATCCCGCGCCATCGAGGACAACATCGGATTCCGCGCCTGCGATTTCGCGGACCCGGTCCACTCGTCGACGGACCAGATCGACATAAGCCTGCATCTGCCACATCATTGCGTCACGCGCCGGTATCGGAACACTGAACGCTTTGAACCCGTGGCTGACCGAGCGCCTCAGCGGTGCCTCCAGGGCACCTTCATCGCGCCCCTCAATACTTGCGAGCAATCGCACCTTGAATCGAGTGGGGCCACCCAGATATTGATAGATCGGGACGTTCGCGGTTTTCGCCGCGAGATCGAGCAGCGCATTGTTGACGGCAGCCTCCATCGTGGGCATTGCCGCGAGCCTGTGACGTATGAACTCTGATTCGGTTGCGCGACGTCCGACTACGACGGTCCGCGCCTCTGCAACATCGGCAGCCTGCGAAGGTCCGCCTTCGCCGTAGCCCATTTGGCCGCTTCGGGATTCGATCCCGACTACTGTGTAACGTCTCCCGTATACCGGTTCCCTGATTCGCCAGGCTCGTAGACCGGTCACCGATAATCCGTCCACGACCGCTGGTTGTGGCGCAAAGACCGGAAGATCGCGCCAATGCCGTTTCATTCGTTTGCTCCCTGATCGTCCGTCATCGGTGAGCAGCACGGGGTTTCCACCGGCTTGCGGACCATCAACTCCGTACGAGTGAAGTTATCGTCATACAACTGCAGAAGCCAGCGTCCGTCGCGTGCGATGTTCGGAGGTCTTGGCGGATTATAGCCGCGTTCCACGACTGTGTTGTAAGCCTTCTGGATGTCAAGTGTTCCGAGGCAGTAGTGATGCAACACCCCGAGTTCCTTTGGCGTGGGCTGGGTCTCAGCGACCATGTACTCGACCCAGTCGTGACCGTCCGGAACCAGCATCGAAATCCAGTCGAAGCGGGTGTCCGTCCTGCCGCCTTTCCACAAGAGCCGAAACCCCAGGACATCCTTGTAGAACTTATCGATGCGGACCGGATCCACAACGCGTATCCCGACATGGAGGATGTGATCCGACAGACGCCTGTCCGATATCTGTTTGCCGAAGTTCCTGGAGTGAATCGAACCGGGCAGGTATTGAACGAACTCGACGGAATGACCCTCTGGGTCCTTCACGTAAAAGCTAAGATTGCCACTCGGATCCTTGTCGACCGCAGCTGGAACGTCGATACCCTTCGATGCCAGATAGTTGCGCAATCCACGAGCATCACTGGTTTCGAAACCGATACTGACGAGTCGATCTTCATCGCCTTTCAGGCCAGGAGAGACATTGACGTATTGATGATCGTTGACTTTGAATGTCGCGCGGGGAGCGCCGCCCTTGATGGCCGTGGTTTGGAACGCCTCAGTCAGCCCAACAACACCCGAGTAGAATCTCCGCGCGGCGTCGAGGTTCTCTGTTTTGATCGCAATGTTTGCGACACCAACAATCGGTGGCCGCGCCGGCCCTGTTTGCGCGCAGGCATGATGGAGGCGTGTGGCAACGAACAGGACAGTGGTGAAGCGTCGCAGCCAAATACGTTGCGCTCTGATACGAACCACCTTTCGTACATCGGCGACCGGTTGATCGGGACTACGATATCACTTCACGGTGTTCGTCGCGATCACCTGTAAATCCCCAGTTAGCGCACCTGTGGAAAGCCGAGATCGACTTTACTCGTGCTCGGATCGGGCCAGCGGCTGGTGACTACCTTGGATCTGGTGTAGAACTGGACTCCGTCGGGGCCGTACATATGCAGGTCGCCGAAGAGAGAAGCCTTCCAGCCACCGAAACTGTAATAGGAGACCGGGACCGGGAACGGGAACGTTGACGCCAACCATCCCAACTTCAACGTCGAATTGGAACTGCCTCGCTGCTCCGCCGTCGCGCGTGAAGATCGCTGTGCCGTTGCCGTAGGGATTGTCGTTGATCAGATCGCAGCGCCTGCATCGTAGGTAGGGACGCGTACTACTGAAAGGACAGGGCCGAAGATTTCGTCTTCGTAACAGCGCATTCCCGGTGTGACGTTGTCCAGCAGTGAGGTTCCGAGGAAAAACCCGTTGCCGTGACAAGCTTTGTCCGTGCGTCCATCGACCGCGACACGAGCACCTTCAGCCTCGGCTTTTTCGACGTAGGATGCTACCCGGTCGCGGTGTTCGCGAGTAATCAGCGGGCCCATCTCGTTCCCTTCTTCCTGGCCCGAACCTACGCGAATCTTGACCATTCGTTGCTTGATTGCGTCGATGAGCGGATCGGCTGCATTGCCGACGGCAACGACTACAGAGATCGCCATGCAGCGCTCGCCTGCAGACCCGTATGCGGCCGAGACCGCGGCGTCAGCAGCCATTCCAATATCGGCATCCGGAAGCACGAGCATATGGTTCTTGGCGCCGCCGAGAGCCTGGACTCGCTTTCCGTTCCGAGTGCCGGTCTCATATATGGCTTTGGCAACCGGCGTTGAACCGACAAAGCTGATGGCCTTAACGTCAGGGTGCTCGAGAAGCCGGTCGACCGCTACTTTGTCGCCCTGAATGACATTGAACACACCATCCGGCAGCCCGGCCTGCTTGAACAGTTCCGCGATGAGCAGGCTTGCAGACGGATCTTTCTCGGAAGGTTTGAGGATAAAGGTGTTACCGCAGGCAATGGCATTGGCGAACATCCACATCGGGACCATCGCCGGGAAGTTGAACGGCGTGATACCAGCAACAACACCCAGCGGCTGGCGGATCTGATAAACATCGATGCCGCGGCTCGCCTGCTCGCTGAATCCGCCTTTGAGAAGGTGCGGAATACCGCAGGCGAACTCGATGTTTTCGAGGCCTCGCGCGACTTCGCCCATCGCATCAGCGATCGTCTTCCCGTGTTCCAGTGAGAGTAACGTCGCGAGCTTCCGGCGGTTTGCGTCAACCAGCTCGCGAAGTTTAAACATAATTTCGGCGCGGCGCGAAAGCGTGGATTCGCGCCACGAAGAAAACGCCTCGCGAGCGATTTTGACTGCCTGATCCACTTCCGCGGCTGTGGCGAAATCCACATGAGCCTGTTCTTCGCCCGTTGCTGGATTCCAAACGATCCCGAATCGGCCGGACGTGGACTCCACAACGCCACCCCCGATCCAGTGATTGACCTTTCTGATTCCGGTTGCGATTAGTGCGGCTGACATGTTTACCTCTGATATCCAGTGCGCTGTCTTCGTGGCCAGTCGAGTCCAATGCACGTACCGCGAGCTCGAGGTGCTCCTCCTGCTGTGTCTTCGATCTTGTTGTGGCTGATGCCGCGCAAGGACTGCACGAACATCATCACGGCAGGGATGCCGGCCCGCGCGACCTCGGCGGCGTCGTGCAGCGGCCCGGAGGGCATTCGGTGACTCGACCCTGCTGTCTCATTGAGCAGCTTCCTCGCAGAAACGAATGAGCTCGGGGTGAAACGGGACGGGCTCGATGTTCCAGATCCGCGACCATTCCACTGTGCAGCCCTCTTCCTGCGCGAAACGCTCGCTGGCCTCGCGCGCTTCGCGATACATCTGCGCGAGAACTGCCTGCATCGAGGTCGCGCTGATCGAGCGTGGCTTCGCAGCGTCCGACGACCGCCGTGACAATGCCAGGAAATGTCTTGAGGGACCCCATGGTGCAGACAGCATCCGGATGCTGCTTTGCGATCGGCCGGATCTCCAGCGCGAGCTTCGCCGCAGCTGCGAGAGCGTCGCTGCCGTGCGTTCATCGGAGTGGAGCCGGAGTGCGCTTCCTGCCCGTGGAACGTGATGGCGTGGCGCTCGACGCCCTTGGTTCCCAGAACGACTCCTAGCGGCAGCCCGAGGCTTTCGAGCACGGGCCCTTGTTCGATGTGGAGCTCGAGGTATGCGGCGGCGTGTCGCTGCTCCTCCATGGCGTCCGGAAAGCGGTCGATATCGAAGCCGCAACGCGTCGCAGGGCGTCTTCGAGGCGGATGCCGTCCTTGTCAGTGCGGCCGCGGTCGGCTTCGATGGAGTGTGTTCCCGCGAAGGCGGAGGAGCCGAGCAGGCTGCGGCCGAAGCGGGCGCCTTCTTCGTCGGCCCAATCGACCACGCGAATCGTTAGTGGAGGGCGCCCGTTGTATTCGCTGCTGAATCGGCGGAGAACTTCGAGTGCGGCGAGAACATGTCAGGCTGCCGTCGAGCCAGCCGCCGTTGGGAACCGAATCGAGATGGCCGCCGATCAGCAGCGCTCTTCTCCGATTCGCCCGGCAGCGTGATCCAGTTGTTTCCGGCGGCATCGTAATGCTGTTCGACGGGGAGATCGCGCAGCTTGCCAGCTAAACCAGTCGCGCGCTTTCAGCCAGGTGTCGGTCCAGGCGACTCGCTGTGCGCCGTTCTCATCGGCGGTGAGCGACGCGGAGTTCCTTCAGTTCGGCTATGGTTCGTTTGGGATCGAGGCTCATTTCAGAAATAGACGGGCTCTCTTCGGAGCAGTTTGCCGCGGCCGTGCTCGCCGACGAATTCGCCGTCGCGCACCTGGACCTTGCCGCGCACGGTCACGACCGAGGGGCGGCCTTCAATCGCCATGCCTTCGAAGCCGTTGTAGTCGTTGTTGACGTGCTGGCTTCGGCCGAGATCGTGCCGCGATAATCGGGATCGTAGACGACGAGATCGGCATCGCTGCCAACCGCGATGGTGCCTTTGCGCGGGAACAGGCCGAAGAGTTTCGCCGGCCGCGTGCTTGCCGCATCAACGAAGCTGATGGATGGTCAAGACTGCCGCGCTTCACGCCGTAGGTGTACAGCAGATTCACGCGCTCCTCGATTCCGGGAATGCCGTTCGGGATTTGCGTGAACGCGTCTTTGCCCATTAGCTTCTGCGAAGTGTCGAACGGGCAGTGGTCGGTACCGACGGTGTCGATGAAGCCATGCTGCAGGGCGTTCCAGAGGACATTCTGATTCGCCGGTTCGCGCAGCGGCGGCGACATGACGTGCTTCATGCCTTCGACACCGGGTCGTTCCGCGTAGGTCTTGTCGAGCAGAAGTGCGGGACAACGATTCGACATAAAGCTGCACACCTCTTGATTTTGCCGCCATCGCGCGTTCCAGTGCTGGCTCGCAGGAGAGATGGACGACGTATCCGGTTGCGCCGGTGTTTCCGAGAAAGGTCGCGAAGCGTCGCCGTGCCTTCGGCTTCGACTGATTCGGGGCGGCTCGGTTCGTGCCACTCGGGGCCGGTTTTGCCTGCTGCGAGCAACGTCTGCTGCAGCCGCCCGACGAGCTCCGCGTTCTCACAGTGGGCGGTGATGATCACGCCGAGCTTCCTGGCAAGCGCAAGCGTCTGATACATCTCGCCATCGTCGACGCCGAAGAAGTTCTTATAGGCAAGGAAGATCTTGAATGATGAGATGCCATCGCTGACGATCTCGCGGAGCTGGCCTTCCGTCTTGTCGTCGAACTTCGTGACGGACATATGGAACGTGTAGTCGCAGGCGCTGTGTCCCTTCGGCTTTCGACTTCCACAGCTGTAGCCCTCAAGCGCATCGTCGTTACGGTTTGGGCAGCACATCTCGATGTAGGTCGTGGTGCCGCCGATCAAGCGCCGCGATGCTGCCGGTTTCATGCGTGTCCTTCGCGAACGTCGCCATGAACGGGAGATAGATGTGAACGTGCGGATCGATGAAGCCAGGGAAGACGTACTTTCCTGACGCGTCGACGACCTCGGTATCGGGCAGGCGCTTCGAGATCTTGTGCCGATGCGTGGTGATGGTTTCGTCTTCTGCGTAGATATCCGCCGTGTAGCGGGAATCGGCTGTGACGATATCGCCGTTGCGAATCAGGAGTGGCATAGTTCGTCTCTCAGTGAATATCGATTCCCATGCGTTCACGATATTCGTTCATGGCTTCCCAGTCTTCCGTCACTTCGGGCTTGTTGCTCGACGAGTTGGTCCCAGGTGACTGGCTTCGCGGCCGGAACGAGAGTTCGACCATCTGAATGCAGTCTTCGACCGGGCAGACGTTGTAGCAAAGGCGGCAGCCGACACAATCGGCTTCGCGGACAACTGGGTTGCGGCCCGTGTCGAGACGCTTCCTGTTTTCCGTTCGATGAGCGGCGTACGACTGCGGCGCTACGGTGTTGCCCGCCGCATCGATCAGGTCGATGCACTGATGGGCGGTGTCGTTGCACGCGACGTAGCAGAGGTTGCACTTGATGCATTTCTGCGGATCGATGCGCGCGACGGCTCGGAACGAAAGATCGAAATTCTTGAAATCGGAGATGTGTTGAAGACTGCTGTCCTGTTACCTGCTCGATCGAGGTGAAGCCTTTCGCGTCCATCCAGTTGGAGAGACCGTCGCAGAGGTCTTCGATGATGCGGAAGCCGTAGTGCATCACGGCGGTGCAGACCTGCAGGCTGCTGGCGCCCAGCAGCAGAAACTCGGCTGCATCCCGCCAGGTGATGATGCCGCCCATGCCCGAGATCGGCACTTCCGATCGGCGAACCACGTCATCCGTTCCGAGCGCGGACAGCATGTTCAGCGCGATCGGCTTGACCGCCGGACCGGCGTATCCGCCGTGGCCACCCTTGCCGCCGATACTCGGGGTGATTTCGAAGCGTGTCGAGATCGACCCCGATGATCGAATTGAGGGTGTTGATCAGCGAGAGTGCGTTTGCGCCGGCGGCGACGGCCGCCCGTGCGGGCGGGACAATGTTCGTGATGTTGGGCGTGAGCTTCACGATGACCGGAACTCGCGCCACTTCCATCACCCAGCTGCGTGATCTGCTCGCAATATTCCGGCACCTGGCCGACGGCGGCTCCCATGCCGCGCTCGCTCATGCCGTGGGGGCAGCCGTAGTTCAGTTCGATGCCGTCGGCGCCGGTGTCTTCGATCCGCCGGACGATGTCGTGCCAGGCTTCCGGCTTCGATTCGACCATGGCGGACACAATAACGGCGCGGTCGGGCCAGGCGCGTTTCACATCCGCGATCTCGCGCAGATTGACATCGAGCGGACGGTCGGAGATCAGCTCGACGTTGTTGATCGCGAGCATCTTGTTGTTGCCATAGTGCCAGCGCCCCATAGCGATTGGAGACATTCAGTACCGGGGCGCCGATGGTCTTCCACACCGCTCCGCCCCAGCCGGCTTCAAACGCCGGTGGACTTGCGCTCCGGAATTGGCGGGCGGCGCGGAAGCCAGCCAGAACGGATTCGGCGATTTGATGCCCGCGAAATCGAATGCTGAGATCAGCCATTTGCACTTACCCCGGGATTAACAGTCGCCGGTTGCAGTCGGGCGTGAATTGCCATTGCCGCGAGTTTTCCGTCCTGCACCGCCATTACCGTGGAGGCCGAACCGCTGAGCGCGGATGCAATCGCCGCCCGCGAAGACCCCCGGGAGACTGGTCTCGAAATCGCCGTTGACTCGGATGAAGCCATTTTCTTTTTCAAGCCCGAGCGTCGAGGCGAGATCGGCTTTGGTCTGTCCGATTGCTTTGATAATTTGGTCCGCTTGCACGACAAATTCGGAGTCTGTCACATCGAACGGGGCAGGTCGGCCCGATCGATCAGGTGGCCCAAGCTGAACCTGGACGCACTCAAGCCCGATAACGCGGCCGTTCTCCGACAATACCCGAACAGGTCGGGTTAGGAATCGGAACTCGACGCCTTCGTGCTTTACGAATTCGTACTCGTGCGGGTAGGCAGTCATCTCACGCTCGGTGCGTCGGTAGACCATAGTTACCCGCTGCGCGCCGAGACGACGCGCGATGGTGGCGCAGTCGATCGCCGTGTTTCCCGCTCCAATCACAACGACGTCACGGCCAATCGTGACATTCGAGGGAGATAGCTTGCTTTGCTCGATGTAGGTGAGTCCGTCCAGAATGTGTTCTTCGCCCGGGATGTCGAGTGCAGGCGTGACGCCGAGACCGATACCAAGAAAGATCGCGTCGAAGCTCCTTCTGATTTCAGACCATGAGACGTCAGGTCCAACTTCAACTCCGGTCTGGATGTTGACGCCGAGACGCCGAATCATCTCGACTTCCGCGAGCGCTGTCTCAATGGGCTCGCGAAGTACGATGATGCCGTAAGTGGAAAGTCCTCCGGCGAGTTGGCGCTTCTCGAAAAGCGTGACCTCATGGCCCATTCGCGCGAGGTCGCCGCGCAGGACAGGCCCGCCGGACCGGCGCCGATTACGCCTACTTTGCTGCCGTTGGTCTGCGCTGACCTGAAGACTTCAATTCCACGATCGTAAACGTAGTCCATCGCGTAGCGCTGAAGCCGGCCGATCATGATCGGCTTGTGTTCGGAGCTAAGAACACAAGCGCCTTCGCAGAGTTCCTGTACCGGACAAACGCGTGCGCACGTCGCGCCGAGAAGATTGGCTTCGAGAATGGTCCGCGCCGAGCCAGTCAGATTACCTGTTGAGATTTTCTTAATAAGCGCCGGGACGTCGATGTGTGTCGGACAGGCGTGAGTGCACGGCGCATCGTAACAAAACAGACACCGGTTCGCCTCGACCAGGCCTCATGACTGCTCAGCGGCGGCAGCAGTTCGGCCAACGCGCCGTGGGTCGTCTGAATCTGATCGCTCAAAACTGTCTCCTCGTCGACGCATCAGCATGATGTAAATTAAGCCGGCAACTCCGAATCCCACGAACCAGGCGTAATCGTAGAGCCAGCGCAGCGCCTGGAACCACCAGGCCGAAGAGAGCGACGGCTATTCCGCACAGCGAGGCTGACGAGGGCTTTCGGGTTCACGCCGTTTGAATATTCGTAGGCTCCGCCGCGCCGATACAGATCATCTGCTGCAAGGCGCCCCTTCCTGAGAATGAAATAATCGGAGATCATGATGCCTGCGACAGGGCCCAGCAGGCCTGAGTAGCCAACCAGCCACCCAAAGATGTATGACCCGTAATCGCTCAGAAGTCTCCATGGCATCATAAGGACGCCCATCACCCCGGTGATCAGCCCTCCTGTGCGGAACGAGATCAGACTCGGGCTTAAGTTCGAGAAGTCGTTGGATGGCGAGACAACGTTCGCAGCGACGTTCGTGTTCAGCGTTGCGATAAGAATGGCGACGAGCGCCACGAACGCGATCATCGGCTGATTGAAACGGCCGATCAATGCGACAGGGTCCCAGATGGGTTCGCCGAAGAGCACGACGGAAGCCGATGTGACCGCCACGCCGATGAACGAGTAGAGCGTCATAGCAAGTGGCAATCCGAATGCTTGCCCCAGAATCTGTGCTCGCTGATTCTTTGCGTAACGGGTGAAATCCGGGATATTGAGCGCGACAGTTGCCCAGAAGCCAACCATAGCTGTCAGCGACGGAACGAAAAAGCCAAAGAATTCACCGGCGGTTCGGAAGCGCGATGGCGAGGCTAAGACCGGTCCGAACCCTCCAGCCTTGCCGGTGATCCACCAGAGCATAAGCACTCCGATGCCGAGCATGAATGGAGCGCCGATTCCCTCCAGGAAGCGAATCGTATCGATGCCGCGCCAGATCACGAGCATGTTCAGCGCCCAAAAAGCGAAAAAGCAGACCCACACGGACGCTTCTGTACGTGCGATGTCCGGCCACAGAATTCGTAGCATCGAATTCATCGCCTCGCCGCCGATCCATGTCTGAATGCCGAACCATCCGCACGCTACCAGCGCTCGCAGAAGTGCAGGAATATTCGCGCCGCGAACTCCAAACGATGCACGGACAAAAACAGGGAAGGGAATTCCGTACTTGGTTCCGGCGTGGGCATTCAGCAACATGGGGACCAGGACGATCAGGTTCCCAAGCAGGATCGTGCCGATTGCCTGCCACCAGTTCATGCCGCCTGCGATAAGTCCGCATGCGAGCATGTACGTCGGTATACAGACGCTCATCGCCACCCACAGCGACAGATAGTTATAGATACCCCAGGTCCGACGTTCCCGCGGGACCGGCGCAAGATCCTCGTTGTACAGGCTCTGGTCGTATCCCGATTTCATGTCTTGCGTCGGGCCATCTCTCAGGCGTGCGTTCCGGTCGTGCGCTGGGTAGAAACCGTAAGGCTGACATCGAGCAGCCGCAGAAACTCATCGACATCCGATCGGGAAATGTTTAGCGGCGGTGAGATGCGAATGACGTTGCCATACATTCCGCCTTTCCCGATCAGGATTCGGTTGTCCTTTGCGGCCTCCATCAGCGCGACCGTAGCGGTCGCCGCAGGCTTTTTGGATTCCCGATCCTCGACGAGCTCGATAGCTTGCATCAGACCCTTTCCACGGACGTCACCGATAATCGCGTGCTTCTGTTTCAGATCTTCGAGTCCCGCTCTGAGGTGGGCTCCCGTTTCTTCTGAGTTGGCCAGAAGCTTGTTTTCGTCAATGAAGTCAATCACGGCCTTTGCTGCTGTTGTAGCGACCGGGTTGCCGCCGAACGTCGAAATCTGCACGCCTTTCAGACCGTCCGCGACTTCCGGCTTTGCGACGGTAAGCCCGATGGGCGCGCCGTTACCCATGCCTTTTGCACTCGTGATGATGTCTGGCACAACGTCCCAGTGCTCGATTCCGAACCATTTGGAACCTGTGCGGCCCCAGCCTGTCTGCACTTCATCGCTGATGAAGAGGCCTCCCGCATTACGGATGATCTTCTCGACAATGGGGAAGTATTCTTTCGGCGGCGTAATAAATCCGCCAACGCCCTGGATGGGCTCCGCGATGAAACCAGCGATTCGGCCGGATGTGGTTGTGCGGATCACTTCTTCGACGTCAGTGGCGCACTGCAACGCGCAGTTCGGATAGGTCTGGCCAAACGGGCAGCGATAGCAGTACGCGTTGTGTGCATGTACGATTCCGGGTTGCGTTACTGGTCCGAGGCGCCATGCTGACTGCGCGGTGAGCGCCATCGCCATTGACGAACGACCATGGTACGAATGCCGCAGAGCGACGATTTCCGTTGCCCCGGTATAGCAGCGCGCAGTGAGAATCGCGGTTTCGTTCGCTTCGGTCCCACTGTTGGTGAAGAAGGATTTGGTGAGCTTGCGCTCGGGTGTGACCTCAGCGATTCGCTTGGCCAGTGCGGCCTGCGGTTCGTTCGCGAAGACCGTGGAGACGTGCTGGAGTTTGTCGATCTGGGCGTGAACTTTCCTGTTTACGGCTTCGTTGCAATGTCCAACGCTGATAGTCACGATGCCGCCAAAAAAATCAAGATACTGGTTGCCGTCAGCGTCCCAGATGTACTGATCTTTGGCCCTGTCGATAACCAGCGGCTCCTGAAAAAAGTGGAACACTGAGGGGAACAGGTTTTCTCGCTGGGCGAGGAGAATCTCGTTTTTAGTCATCGTTGCTGCCGTTTCACACCCGAGTCGTTGAGTTTAACACCTGATCGGATACCGGCGCAGCCGTTTCTTGCCCACATGGAATGTACTGTCGAGATACGATCGTGAATAGCGATGTCAGGCAGTTTTGAGTTTCGTCTGAACGGCGAGCTTACTCGCGTAGAATCCGTTCGGCCGCAGGCGACGTTGCTTGAATTTGTACGCTCACGCGGTTTGACTGCAGCAAAGGAAGGCTGCGCTGAAGGCGAGTGTGGAGCGTGCGCCGTTATCCTCGTTGCGGCAAACGGTCGCGGTTCCGTTTATCGATGCGTGAATAGCTGTCTCATGCCGCTGCCATCGGCAGCCGGCCAGGAGATCTACACTGTCGAGAGCCTTGCAGCAGACGGCACACTCTCGGAAGTGCAGAAAGCCATGGTCGAGCATGCCGGATCACAATGCGGCTACTGCACACCGGGGTTCATCGCCAGCATGTTTGCAGAACAGTATCGGAGTGATCGTACAGGACCATGTGACGTGCATGCGCTCTCCGGTAACCTGTGCCGGTGTACGGGTTATCGGCCGATAGCAGACGCATGCCGGTCCGTTGGTTTTCCGGGCGACGGTTACTTTCTCGACCGGCTGGAAGGAAGCTGCGCCTGAACTGCGACCGCTCGAATACGAGACTGCCGACGGTAAATTTTCGCGACCAGAGACGTTAGCGGACTGCCTTCATCTGCTCCGTTCGGATCCGGCAGCGCGCTCTGGTTGCTGGCAATACGGATCTTGGAGTTGCGACCAACCTGCAGGGGGCCCGGTTTCCGCACCTGATAAGCGTCGATGCAATACCCGACCTCCAGGTCTGGAGGGAGGATGAGGATTGGATCGAGATTGGAGCGGCTGTTTCTCTGACGGAAGTCGGCGAGCGGTGGGCCGATCCTCCAGCCGTAATTAAGGAATGGCTGACGCTATTCGCTTCTCCCTTGATTCGGAATCGGGCCACTTTTGGTGGAAATCTTGCCACTGCTTCGCCCATCGGCGACAGTGCTCCCTTGCTGCTCGCCCACGGAGCCGAAGTGCGGGTGGCGGGACTTTCGGGGGAGCGCACACTTCCACTTGAGTTCTTCTTCGCTGGCTATCGTCGTACCGTGCTTGCCGCCGACGAGGTAATCGTGTCGGTCCGACTTCCGAAGCCGCTTCCGTCGTGCGCACGATTCTTCAAGGTCGCCAAGCGGCGCACTGACGATATCAGTACTGTGGCCGCATGTTTCGCGCTGGACCGAACCGGCGTTATTCGGATGGGTTTCGGGGGAGTTGCGGCGACACCGGTCCTGCTTACAGCAACGGATCCGAATACAGTCACCGACCTCCTTGCACGCACGCTGAAGCCTCTCAGCGACCATCGCGGATCGGCGGCCTGGCGGCTTGCGCTTACACAATCCCTCTTCGAGAAGTTTTGGTACGAACGGAGCCGTGTCGCCGCATGAAGTATACAGGCCAGAGCGTTCCTCATGAGAGCGCACGCGGACATGTCACAGGGACAGCTCGGTATACCGAGGACCTTATTCTTCGGCATCCCGGGTGCCTGTATGCGTGGCCCGTCATGTCGCCTCATGCTCGGGCGCTTGTTGTGCGTGTCGACATGAGTGCGGCTCTCGATGAGCCTGGCGTTGTGACGACACTTGTTGCCGACGACGCACCCGGTGAGGCAAATTCGGGTCCAAACCGGCACGATGAGCCGCTGTTCCCGATGGAGGTGATGCACCATCGCCAGCCAGTTGCATGGGTGCTCGCGACATCACTTGAAGCGGCGAAGCGAGGTACAGACCGCGTCGATGTGGAGTATCGTCCCGCTGGCTCCGATCTTGACCATAGACGAGGCAATCCAGGCGGACAGCTTCCACGCAGGGCCCATTCGAATCTCTCACGGCGATTCGGCTTCTGCGATCGCGAGCAGCGATCAGCGGCTTCGAGGTGAATTGTCGATCGGCGGGCAGGAGCATTTTTATCTCGAAACGCAATGTGCCTTGCGCGACTGGATGAGACCGGCGGAATCGTGGTCGATTCATCCACGCAGCATCCGGCTGAGACGCAGGAGATTGTGGCGCGAGGTGCTGGGGATTGCGCGTCATCAGGTCACGGTGCAGTGCCTGCGGATGGGCGGCGCATTCGGCGGGAAGGAGATGCAGGCCAATCCCTGGGCGGCGATTGCGGCTCTTGGGGCGTGGAAGACGGGCGGCCTGTGTGCGTTCGTTTGCCGCGGCATCTGGACATGGCGCTGACGGGCAAGCGGCATCCGTTCCTGGCGCGATTTCATGTCGGCTTTGAGCGACGACGGGCGTATTCAGGGACTCGAGTTGTCGCTGTATTCGGATGGCGGCTGGAGTCTCGATCTTTCCGAGCCGGTCATGTGGCGCGCACTGTTCCATTGCGACAACGCGTATCTGATACCGGCGCTGGATGCGCGCGGTTGGGTTTGCAAGACGCACAAGACATCGCAGACGGCATTTCGCGGATTCGGCGGACCGCAGGGCATGATCGTGATCGAGGACATTCTCGATCGCATTGCGCGCACGCTCGGCCTGCCGCCGCATGTGGTTCGCGAGCGGAATTTCTATCGCGAAGGCGATGTCACGCATTACGGCCAGCCGGTGAAGGATGCCGACACGAATGCAGCGGATCTGGGACGAATTGAAAGCAGACGAGCGAATTCGACGACGCGGCGTCGCGCAGTTCGCGAATTCAACGCATCGCATGAGCACACTGAAGCGCGGGATCGCGATCACGCCGGTGAAGTTCGGCATTTCGTTCACCGCGACGTTCTTCAATCAGGCGGGCGCGCTGGTGCTGGTCTATCGCGACGGCAGCGTGCAGGTGAACCATGGCGGCACGGAGATGGGCCAGGGTCTGCACACCAAGATCCGGCAGATCGCCGCGGAGAGTCTGGGCGTTGCCGCCATCGATGCGATGCGACTGATGCCGACGCGCACCGACAAGGTCCCGAACACTTCGGCGACGGCGGCGTCGGCGGGCACGGATCTGAATGGCGCGGCGGTGTCCGATGCGTGCCGGCAGATTCGGCGAACGTCTGGACGCGCGTCAGGTTGCAATGCTGGCGGAGCGATGCGCCGTTTCGCGGAGGTCGTCGAGACGGCGTACGAGCAACGCATGCCGCTGTTCGCGCAGGGCTACTATCGGACGCCCGAAATCCATTTCGATCCGAAGACCGCGACGGGCAAGCCATTCCACTATTTCGCTTATGGCGCGGCGGTTTCGGAAGTGGAGGTCGACGGCTTCACGGGCGAGCACCGGATTCTGCGCGCCGATATTCTGGAAGACGTCGGCGATTCCGTCTCGCCACTGATCGATCGCGGGCAGATCGAAGGTGGCTTCGTTCAGGGCTCGGGCTGGCTGACGCTGGAAGAATTGCTCTGGGATGCGCAGGGACGACTCGCGACGGCGGGCGCTTCGACGTACAAGCTGCCCTCCTGGACTGAGGTGCCGGAGGTATTCAACGTCGCGTTTCTGGACGCGCGGCACAGGAGTCGGCGTCATTTACGGCAGCAAGGCGGTCGGCGAGCCGCCGCTGATGCTGGCGATTTCCGTGCGCGAGGCGATTCGCGAAGCGATCGCCGCTTTCGGAAGCGGCGGAGTTGTTGCCGTCGACAGTCCTCTGACTCCAGAGCGCATCTTCTGGGGAATACAGCGTGCGAGAGCCGAGCGGAGTCAGACGTCGGTGCACGCGGTACAGGTCTCAGACAGGTAATCGCAGGCATGACGATCGATGAACTCAATCAGCTTGACGGCCGAGAGTTTGTGGAGCGTGTTGGCTGGGTATGTGAGAATTCGCCCTGGGTCGCGGAGCGGGCGTGGTCAGCCGCGCCGTTTCCCGGAATTGACGAGTTGCACTCCGCACTGCTGCGGCAGGTGTACGATGCATCAGACGCTGAGAAGCTGGCGTTACTGAACGCTCATCCGGATTTGGCGACGAGGGCTCAGGTAAGTGCCGCGTCTGCATCCGAGCAGCAAGGCGCAGGCCTTGATCAGCTGACTGCGGAGGAGTTCGGCGAATTTGTTTCATTAAACGAGCGATATCGACGGAAATTCGGATTCCCATTCCTTTTTGCGGTGAAGGGAAGCAGCAAGCACCAGATTCTGGCAAGCATGTGGGACCGGATCGACCGCCCGTGGGAGGAGGAACTGGAAGAGGCGCTGCGGCAAACCGCCAGGATCATTCGATTTCGACTTGAAAGCATTCTCGTAAATCAGAACAGATGAATCGATTCGCAAGCGGGCCAAAGCGCAATTACTATGGCAAGGGTGACGTCATCGTGTACCGCCTCAATCGGAGTGGGCGCATCGTCTTCGGTGTGAATGTTCAAATGCTGGTATACGGCGAAGCATTCTGGCCAACATACACGACGGGTGATAATGCGAAGCTCGTCGCGACGGACTCAATGAAGAATTTCATTCAGCGCGAAGCGGTGAACTTTGAAGGCTCCGATCTCCTCGAATTCTGTCGCTTTATTGCCGAGAAATTTCTGGCGAAATACCCGCAGACCGAAGGCATTCAGGTGTCCGCTGAGGAGATCCCATACGCACCGCTGTCTGAAGGTAGTGTGGCGTTTCAGCCAGGCGGTCCGGAAAGAGTTACGTCCCGTATCGAACTGGCGCGAAATTCTGAGTCCCTCGCTGTCGTCGAGCAGGTCTGCGGACTTCGCAACTTTCGTCTGCTGAGGTTAAGCGGCAGCGCGTTTCAGGGCTTTATCCGCGACGAATACACGACACTTCCGGACATCTCCAATCGTCCGCTGCACATGTGGCTTGATCTCGAATGGGACTGCTCAGGTGAGGTTGTTGCTCCGGCTTGCGTGCGATTGGTCGTTCGAAATACGTTTCAGGAGTTTGAATCCGGGAGCATCCAGCAACTCATCTATCAGATCGGATCTAAGCTGCTGGACGACTTCCGTTCGATTTCTGAAGTCAGACTCGAGGCGAACAATCGAACGTGGGACACGATTGCCGAGGAGGGCGGCATGTTCGGTACTTATACCGACTCGCGTCCGCCTTTCGGGTGTCTCGGTCTGACGCTTCGGAGGTAGGATGGCGCGACTGTCCTCGCACGTTCTCGACGCAACGCATGGCTGTCCGGCTGCCGGGCTTCGCATCGATCTGTACCGGGTCGAGCCACAATCACGCCGTTTGGTAACGACGGCCGTTACCGATGAGCACGGCCGAACATCGGAGCCGCTGCTCGAAGATACCGTGATCCCGGTCGGATGCTACCAACTGGTGTTTCATGCGGGCGACTACTTTCGTTCTCGCGGCATGCGATTCCCTGAGCCGGCCTTTCTCGATGAGGTCACCGTCGCGTTCGGAATCGCGGACGGTGGCGGGAACTATCACGTCCCGCTGTTGTTGTCACCATACGGCTACACGACGTACCGCGGCTCATGACTGCTCCTGCTTCGGCGGCGGCCCAGTCTGTTGTTGCCACTTGCCGGGAGATCGCGAAATTAACTGACGAGCCTGGCCGTACCACTCGAACCTTTTTGTCTCCGGCGATGAAGGAGGTGCATGCGTTCGTGGAGGAGCGGATGAGAGAGGCTCGCCTGACTGTGTCGGCTGATCCTGTGGGCAATCTGATCGGACGTTCGACTGTTCGGAGAACGCGGCGAGTTCTCATCGGCTCCCATCTCGATACCGTGCCGAATGCCGGTGCGTTCGACGGGGTTCTCGGTGTCATCATCGGAATTGCTTTGGCTGCGAAGTATCCGGTCGACGTAATCGGCTTTTCAGAGGAAGAGGGCGTCCGCTTCGGCCGGCCGTTCATCGGCAGCCGTGGATTCACCGGGACACTCGACGAATCGTGGATGGAGCTCAGAGATGCAGCAAACGTGTCGCTGCGCGATGCCATTCGCGCGTACGGACTTGATTCATACCGGCCAGAACTTCCGGACGCTTACATCGAATTCCATATCGAACAGGGACCGGTGCTCGATACGATGGACGCACCGCTCGGCGTGGTCCGCTCGATTGCAGGGCAGAGCCGACTTTCGCTAACAGTTCAGGGAAAGGCAAATCACGCGGGAACAACCCCCATGCACCTTCGCGCCGATGCGCTTGCCGGGGCGGCGGAGTGGATCTGCGCTGTGGAGACCACCGCTCGCGATTGCGACGGGCTGGTTGCGACGGTGGGCAGCGATTGAAGTATCGCCGAATGCCGGGAATGTGATTCCTGGCGAAGCAGTCGTGAGCCTGGACGTGCGGCATGCAGAAGATTCCGGGCGGCAGTCTGCAGTTGATGCAATTCTGGCGGAGGCTCATCGCATATGTCTGCGACGAAGGCTCGGATTGTCAGTCGAAAAGACGCTCGATCAGCCGGCCGTAGCTCTGGACCAAACGCTGACTGAGGCACTGGCAGGCGCAGTTTCCGAATGTGGTTATCCAGTTCGATACATGACCAGTGGTGCCGGTCACGATGCGATGATCATGGCCGAGATGGTCCCTTCTGCAATGCTCTTCTTACGGAGTCCGCGGGGAATCAGCCATCATCCGGATGAAGACGTGCGCGTGGAAGATGTCGCAGCTGCGTTGGACGCTGGATCGCGATTTATAGAGGCGCTCCTCAATGTTTGATTCGGTCGTGCGTGGTGGCGACGTTGTTACCGCGGCGTCCGTGGTGAAGGCTGATATCGGAATTGAAGACGGCGTTATCGCCGAGATTTCACCTGAACTTTCGGCGGGCCGCGTCGAGGTAGACGCTTCGGGATTGACTGTGTTTGCGGGCGTAATAGATGTTCACGTTCACTTCAACGAACCGGGACGCACCGAGTGGGAAGGAGCCCACACCGGTAGCCTCGCGTTCTCGCGCGGCGGCGGGACGCTGTATTTCGATATGCCGCTCAACTCGACTCCCTGCACTGTTGATTGCGCCGGGTTCGATGCGAAATGCGCGGCACTGCAAGCGGGCTCTGTTACTGATTTTGCTCTTTGGGGTGGTTTGATTCCAGGCAATCTTAATCAGCTTGCCGAACTTGGCGCCCGAGGCGTCGTCGGTCTCAAGGCATTCCTCTGCGATTCCGGTCTTCCCGAGTTTCCCAGAGCCGACGACTTGACTCTTCATGAAGGAATGAAGGAAGCGGCGCGCCTGGACCTGCCCGTCGCGGTGCACGCAGAGAGTCAGGAAATAACTCATGGCCTGACGCAGCGATTGGTGTCGCAAGGATGCCACGATGCGGCCGCATTTGCAGCGTCACGGCCTGTAATTGCGGAAGTCGAAGCGATTGAAAGAGCAGCTCTCATTGCGCGCGAAACCGGATGCAAGCTGCATGTCGTGCACATAAGCTCTGGCGGCGGGGTCGCGGCAGCGCTGGAGGCACGGGCACGCGGAACTGATATCACGATCGAAACCTGCCCCCACTACCTGTTCTTCAATGAAGACGATCTGATGCGAATCGGGACGCTTCTAAAATGTGCACCTCCGCTCCGAAAGGAAAACGAACGTCAGGGTCTGTGGGGTGGCCTGCTTCGTGGCGAGGTCGACATTGTTGGTTCGGATCACTCGCCCTGTCCGCCGGAGCTGAAGGCGAGTGACAATTTCTTCCGTGCGTGGGGTGGTATCGCGGGTGTCCAGTCGACGCTTACTGTGCTTCTTGATCAGGCACACCGGGAGCGCGGAATGTCACTCCCGAATATGGCGCGGATGCTGTCTGTCAACCCAGCGCAACGATTCCGGATGCGGCACAAGGGCGAGATTGCCGTCGGCCAGGAGGCAGACCTTGCTATCGTTGACCTGAACGCTGCGAACAGGCTGACGAGCGAAGATCTTCTGCAGCGACACAAGATGAGTTCGTACGTTGGGTATGACTTTCGCGGTCGAGTGGTGCAGACTCTCCTTCGCGGCGAGCGAGTCACGGCAGCGACTCGCGGCAAACTCGTGCGTCCGGAAAGGAAATGAATGCAGCAACTCGGATTCACTCGCAGTGCGCACAAAGGAAATTATCTTCTCCAAACACCGGACAGTTTCGTCCGAGCTGCGCTGCCGGGAATGCAGAATGCGACTGCTATCGTCCACACGGCGCCGGCAAATGGCGCACGCTTCACGCAGTACACGGTGGAGTTTGCCCAGGCCGGAGTCATGCGGCCGCACAACGGCGCAGACATTCATCTATGTGCTCGAGGGTGAGGTTGAGATTCAGGTGGACGGCGGCAGAAGAGCGCTGTCACGGGACGGGTATGCGTTCTTTCCGACTGGATCAACTCGTGACATCAGATCGATTTCTGCCGCACGCATTGCTGTGATCGAAAAACCGTACATCCCCGAAGACGGACTGGAGAAGCCCGTCGCGTTCAGCAGCAGCGAACGAAATGTTAAACCAGAGCCTCTGGCAGGCTGCGAATTCACCCAAGTTCGCACACTAATCCCTGCCGACTTCGACTTCGATTTTGCGGTTAATACGATCACGTTTGCTCCGGGCGCGAGTCTTCCCATGGTTGAGATGCATTGCATGGAACACGGACTTCTCATGCTGGACGGGGGTGGTATCTACCGGTTGGGCGAGGAATGGTATCCCACTGCGGCCGGTGATTTCATATGGATGGCACCCTACTGCCCGCAATGGTTCGGGTGCATCGGTTCTTCGCCTGCACGGTATCTCATCTACAAGGACTGGAACCGCCATCCGATGAGCAGCGCGTCAGGCGAGATTCGATGAAGCTGGAAGTACGAGGAGAGGACCTTGCCGCCGAACTCTCAACGCTGGCGCGGTTTTCCGATACCGAACCGCCTGCCGTCACGCGGGTCGTTTTCTCGGATTCGGACCTTCGTGCTCGCAAGTGGCTTTCCGACAGATGTCGTGATGCCGGTCTACGTGTGCGCGAGGATGCTGTTGGGAACACTTTCGCTCGCTGGGAAGGCTCGGATCCTTCACTGCCTGCGATCGGCACCGGATCGCACATAGACGCGATACCGCATTCAGGTCGATTCGACGGCACAGTCGGGGTGCTCGGTGGGCTGGAGGCAATTCGAGCTCTGAAACGTGCCGGTTTTCGGCCGCAGAGATCGATTGAGTTGCTGATCTTTACTTCCGAAGAGCCCACGCGGTTTGGTATCGGATGCCTGGGAAGCCGCCTCATGTCAGGAAATCTCGACGCTTCTGCAGGCGAGCGGCTAACAGACTCGCAAGGGCTGACCCTGGATGCCGTCCGGTCCTCGGCTGGGTTCACTGGCGATCTGAAAACCGTCCGTTTGGAACCCGGCTACTATTCCGGTTTTATCGAGTTGCACATTGAACAGGGGCCATTGCTCGAACAACGAAACATAGCGGTGGGAGTGGTCACGCACATTGCCGCGCCGGCAAGTCTCCGCGTGACTATCGACGGCGAAGGAGGGCACGCAGGCGGCGTCCTGATGCCCGATCGGCACGATGCCTTTGCCGCTGCAGCGGATATAGCGTTAACACTCGAGGATCTGGCGAGGTCCACCGGGGCGATCGACACGGTCGCAACGTGCGGCGTCTGCCGTATCTTTCCGGGCCTCGTGAACAGCATTCCAAGCCGCGTCGATCTTGAGCTGGATATTCGCGACATCGATGAACAGCGGCGTGATGAGGTGATCCGCGATTTCGAAACACGAGCCGATGCAATCGCATCTCGCCGCGGAGTCCGTTCGACGATCACCACCATCAATCAGGACTCGCCAGGAACCTGCGATCCAACTCTTGTGCACCTCCTGGCGAACTCCTGCCGCGAGCAGGGGCTGGGATATCAGCACATGGTGAGCCGTGCCTATCACGATTCCCTTTTCATGACTCGCATTTGTCCGACGGCCATGCTCTTCATTCCATGCCGTAATGGAGTGAGTCACCGGCCGGAGGAATATGCTTCGCCGCAAGCTCTTCAGGACGGAACGCTCGTGCTGGCTGAAGCATTGTCACGCGCTGCTGTTATCCGATAACACCCTTTCTTGCCGAATACAAAATAAGGTCAGGAACACTGTGCAGGTTCAGCTTATGGCGCAGAAGAAGTGTTGCTCGGCGATGCGTCTCCACGTGGTATAACAAAGCTAAACTGAGTTCTAGTCATGTTTTCGCTATCTCCTTGTTGCTCTTGCCTTCCTGCAGGACGCGGTAAATGCACGTCGGTTGATCGTCCGAAAGGTCCTCGTCGAATTCATCCACGAACATCTTCAGCTTCAGCCCACTGCGGCGGGACACCTCCCGGGCCGGCCATCGCAAAGCCGGCACAATGCCCAGTTCATCCAGCATCGAGGGTCGGAGCAGCAGGGCAAGGTCGCGAACGCTTGCGATGCTCTCCTCCGCAGACCTGCGGACGACCAACAGGATCTCGCGATGCTTCGCGTGCCGGAAAGCCTCGCTTCGAGTCTTCCAAGATCGATGAGCATTGCCGTCATTGACTGTCCAACTTCATCGTGAAGCTCTCGTGCGACATTCTTCCGCTCGTCCTCCTGTGCTGCAACCAGCCGATCAGAGAGACATTGCAAGTCACGGCGCACCGCAAGTACCTGCTGAAAATTCGATGCTGCTTCGCGCTCGAGCTTCCGTTCCCGAAGAATGACGGCAACGGCCAGGATCGTGCCTACTGTGAGAGACAGGAGCGACATATTGGTAACTCGGCGCTGAAAGCCCCCGTGCAAAGCCTTAATCCGATCCTCGCCCAGACTTAGTCGTCCACATGCTGGTGCAAAACATATAGCGGCCTGCGTTCAGCTTCTGGGACCAGCTTCTCGTATGCCTGCAGCACCTGATATGAATGGAGCTTCAGGTCCGTTAAGGTGGACCGCTGCCGTAATACTTCCCGCACCTGCGTCGCCGAATGAACCGTCAGCACAGGTTGCAGATACTTTCAATGTCGCGATCCTGCTATGCGTGTCAGGACGTCGGCAGTGACCATCAGGGTTTCACCAGGCGTCCGCAGCGGGTATACAGAATTATGCACTTATCCGCTGCGATCAGCTCGAGTTTACGAGTTTTACAAAACTTCAGACGGAATATGGCTATCGCGTGGGTGACTGATCCGAATGCTGCTTCAGCGGTATAACCGCGATCATGTGTCGATGGATCGTGATTACGAAGGTTACGCGGATCGCTTCTACTCTGGAGGGCACTCAACTAGCGCGTCACGGCGGCTCCGCAATTCTGCGTGTTCCACTCCGGCGTGATTCTGTGCTTCGCGTCGTCCGCTCGGGATGGTCACTGTGGCGCAGCCAGCAACAGGTGCGCCAACCAGGCACATGCATTTATACCAGGTAAATCGTTTTATGTTGAGTGAGATTTGCTATTGCCGCAACCTTACGCTAAAACGCAGTGTTCGACAGAACGAGGGACGTGTGGCAACTCGCGCCACGGCTGCAATCAGCACAGCGGGAAACGGAGTCTGTAAAGTGACACGAACACTGCTGTACATTTGCTTCTCTCTCTGTGCCGGAGCCTTCGTACTTATCCCTGCTTATGCGGAGGGACCCTCGGGACAAGCGGAGAAGTCGAAAGTTTCCCTATCCCAGCCTGGTTCCCTTGACGATCTGAGTGGACGCGTGGAAGCTCTCGTCAGGAGCGTGAGCCCGTCCGTCCTTCAAATCATCAGCGAAAGTTTCGTCGGGCGTGACGTGGACCCACGGAGCGGTCCGAGTACAGTCGCAAAGCAGACGGGAATTGGGACTGGCTTTCTTGTATCTTCCGATGGCGACGTGATCACGAACGCGCATGTGGTCGCAGGCGCCAGAAGGGTACGAGTGCGCATCCACGAACCGCGCACCGGTACAGGAGAGTACAGAAGCCTCGGCAGGCTCATAGACGCGAAGGTAGTCGGTCTGGATCGCGAGACTGATCTCGCACTGCTGAAGCTGAATGGTTCCTGGAAACACCTGCCGCTCGCCGATTCGTCGATGGTGCGACAGGGTCAGATCGTGCTCGCGCTCGGGAATCCGAGGGGACTTGAGAACTCAGTCAGCATGGGTGTGGTCAGTGCGACGAGCCGGCAAATTCATCCTGACGCGTCGCAGGCCTATATCCAAACTGACGCGCCGATCAACCCGGGAAACAGCGGGGGCCCTCTCATTGACACCCATGGCGACGTTGTCGGAGTGAACACATTCATCGTTACTGAGTCCGGCGGCAGTGAGGGGCTGGGGTTTGCGATCCCCAGTAACCTGGTACGCGATATCTACAGTCAGCTTAAGAAGTATGGGCGCGTTCGAAGAGGAGAAATGGGCGTGATTGTCCGGTCGATGACGCCTGAACTGGCGGCTGCTCTCAGCCTGAAGCGCGAATCCGGAGTGCTGATTCAGGACGTATTGCCCGAAAGCGGGGCTGCCGAGGCGGGATTGCAAACCGATGACATCGTCACTCGTGTTCAGGGGCGTGGTGTAAGAAATGTACGGCAGTTCGCCAGCAGCCTGTTTCGATCTGATATTGGTGAGCCGGTGGCGCTGGACGTGGTTCGGGGCGACAGCACGATCACGGTGAAGGTACCGCTTGAAGACCATGCGGATGCGACCGAGGCGCTTGCACTTCAGGTGAAGGAGAGCGCAACTCCCGTACCGGAAGTCGGCGCACTTCTGGTGAAGCTGGACCAGAGCACGGCGCCTCTGGTGGATAAGCCACGATATGATGCCGGATGCATTGTTGCTGCTCGTCTCGACGGAACTGGTTCGTTTGAGGAGGACCTCGTGGCAGGAGATCTGATTTTTGGCGTAAATGGAAAGCGTGTCGCAGATATCGCTGAATTGCGGGATTATCTGACGAAAATACCTGACGGAAGTCCCGTGGTTCTGCAGCTGCAGCGTGACGGAGTACTTCGTTATATCATCTTGCGGGGCGAGTAGGAGCCCGTCCATGAGACTGTCCAGCAGCGCCTTCGGAGCTCAGTCGCGGTTCGTCCTTTCGTCGCGATGGCTTTGGCCCGTGATCGTCGGCCTTTTTGTCGCCATCTTCACTCTCGATTGCCTTACCGAGACTGCGCCAGTTCAGCACCTTTATTACATTCCCATCATTCTTTCGGCCTGGGGCTTCAGCTGGCGAGGCGCCGTGGTTTCCGGTCTGGCCACAATAGCGCTGTACCATCTGGCGAGCCCGTCTTTGCTTGTCGGCCGATACGTGGAGTTCGACCTCGTTCAGAGCATCCTGTTCGTCGCAGTCGGCTGCGTGACTGCCCGGCTGGTTAACGACGCGCGAATGCTGCGGCAACTTGCGACCACGGACGACCTGACTGGATTGCAC
Source organism: Bryobacteraceae bacterium (assembly GCA_963794765.1). Lineage (GTDB taxonomy): Bacteria > Acidobacteriota > Terriglobia > Bryobacterales > Bryobacteraceae > JAWXCM01. The sequence goes on from CAWCGC010000023.1 coordinate 349,665, forward strand.
AATCTTCGTTCGTTTGAAGCGAGCCTGCTGGGCCTCATACAGGCTGCGCGTCAGGCGAGCGCATCGGTTTCGCTTCTTTCGATGGATGTGGATCGGCTGAAAAGCATCAACGACGAGCACGGTCATCTTGCCGGTGCAGAAACGGTTCGCACAGTGGGACACATCATCGCGTCAAACCTCCCGCCCGGCGCTGTCGCATGCCGCTACGGTGGTGATGAGTTCGCGATTGTTGTTTCGTGTCCGCTGTTTCAGGCAGAGTGCATTGCCGCGAATCTGTGCCGATCTGTGTCCTGCGCCGAGGCCAGATTCGCTGGCCGTGTGTGGCCCGCCGGCACGTTATCAATCAGTATCGGGGTGGCATGCCACAGCTTTGGCGACCATGACCTTACGTTCGGTGAAGCTGGCGAACTTCTGTTCCGCGACGCCGACCGTGCACTTTACCGGGCGAAGGCCGCCGGACGCAACCGCATCGCCTCTACACAGGTCGAGCTGGTTCCCCGCGAGGCGACCTGACGGCTTATTGCCGGACCATACACCCTCCGGACCCCTTCGCTCATCTTCGTCTGGAGCACAGGTGTGAAAAACGAACCCGAGGCCCCTCAGGCGGCAGTTCTGTTGCCGGATGCTGACGCACGTTCGAAGCACTCCTGTTCGTACTTGCTCACTGTCTGGGCGAGGAGCGCTTCGAGAACGTCGACATCTGTTGGAACTTCATCGAGCCCGAGGATCTGCTCCACTGTCTGTGTCTTCTCCAGCGGGTCTTTCAGGATGCAGCGATGCAGGAGGACTCGTTTTGCATACTGGCGATACTTTGCGACCTCACGTTCGTGGTTCGTCTCGAGATCTTCGCGCTCCTTCTCTTTCCTGATTCTCTCTTCCTGAATATCGCGAAGGCGCTGCTCTCCGGTCGACTCGAGGCGGCGAAGTCTTGCCTGATATCTGGATACGTTATCCATGGTTCTGAACATCTCTTTCGCGTCCGCGGCAGGATCAGTACCGGTGGTTCCGGACAGCATCGTGGTTTCAACGGCGGAGGTTCTCCGGATACGCCAACGCAAAAGGATGAGCTCGCGAACTGCGTCCTGCTCTTCTTCTGTCCCTGGACTCCATCTTTGGTTTATGGATTCGGCCAGCTGATCGAATTCTTCCTGACTTTCTCCGTCGATTATCACCTTTTTCGAGAAGATGCCGTGCTTTGTTGCGTTGTTCGACGAATGCGCCTTGCCTTCGTCGGTTACGGGGCCGGCGGACAAGGCTCCGTTGGTTCTGGATGCGTTTTTTTGTTTCTGCGTTCGTGCGGTGCTCATGACGCCCGCAGGATATCAGCGGATGTTTCTATTAACGGCCCATTCTGGAACTCGGGTGTTGAAAACAGAGGAGATCTTGGCAGATTAAATTCTGATTAACTCGTAAGCTGGGGGCTCAGACGTCCAGAAAAGTGGATCGCCGCAGCTGGTGAACCGAAGCGGAGATGTCGGCGCCGATGGCTGCGATGGAGATGGTGAGGTATGCAGCATAACAGAGCAAAGGCGCATGTTCTGTGAATAAGCAATCGGTATTACAAATACTGCTCACCTATCGCATACCGAACCCGATAGCAAGATTTGAAAAAAAAGGCAAACACTGCGACGGTGGTGCTTCGGCAGTTGGCGCTTACAGCCACGAAAGATACAAGGCCAGACTGCGCCTCAAGATGTTGACCGGGTTTCCCGTGGTGCGGCGCGCTGGCGGGGATTGTTCCCAATGCAGCGGCGGCCATCGCGGTCACGTGCGTTGTTACGTTTCTAACGCAGTGCTGGTCTGCGAACACAGCGACGCTTGCCGCCGAGGTTGTTCCAAACACAGTAACGGTAAGTGTCTTCGGGCTGATGGGGACGGCAGGCAGCTTAGCAGGTGCGGGTTTTGCGCAGCTTCTGGGCTTCGTTATTCAGTCATTCGGATACAAGTCAGCGTTCTTCTCGCCGCGCTACTGCATCCGTGCGCCGCGACCATCCTCTTTCTTATCCTGCGACGCACTGGACGGGCTCTGACACTATTCGAGGACTACCAGTTCGTAGTCTGACAAGCGCGGAATCGTGAACTCGGTGAACTGCTGTCGGTTTCGGAGGGTGATGTTACCTGGTGTGCGGGTCGTCTTTGCCGTCCTGAATGCGCCCGCCAGTGTGACGTGAATCTCCGACATCGCGGCGGGAGAGTAGTAGCCGGTCTGGGACTGTCCGGTCATGTTGATCAAATGCAGCAGTGTTCGCTTGCCCTGATGCATCAGCGTCATCTCGACGAGAGGATGAGCGTCTGTCCGGAGTTGCCGCTCAGGCAGCAATTGCCCGATGAGGTCGTGAAACAGCCCTGCGTGCGCCGGCAAGCTGTGGCGGTAATAAAGCACACCGAGGTTCCACGGCACCCAAACGACTGATCCTTTACCGACTTGTACTGTGGCTATTGCAGGTGTATCGGTATCCTTCATGTCGATGTGAACAAATTCAGGCGGGCCGATCATCGATGGAGGAATGAGGGTGAGTGTGTGCCGTCCGTTTGTATTCACTCGCGTGAACGGCCCGTTGAGCATCAAGAGGTCGGTGAGCTTCAACGATGGAAACGCTGCATGGTCGCGGACGCGAATATATCCTTTAACGTCCTTGTCCGTGCCGACCACCGGAGCGACACTGAACTCGGGCGGGTTTGCCGTGGCTATCAGCACCTTACCACCGGGTTCGGCGTAGCCACGCAATCCCGCAGGTGCCCAGTCAGCCGTAACCACCAGATCGAAGTCGCGTTTTCCAAGCCAGTCCATGTTGTCGGACACCGCAAACGGGATGTGCTCTTCTGTCAGAAGTCTGAATAAGCCGCGATAGGCTTCCTCACTGAAGGTTCTGCCTCCGGCGGCGGGCGTTCCGAGCAACAGAACTCTGGCAGCGCTGGTTTGCCCGGCGTAGTGCTGCTGGTTCTCAGCTGCCCAGCGAAAGATCGGTTTTACAGCCTCAAGCGCCTGCCGGTCCTGCTGGTCCAGGGTTCCGTTCACCTCGAAGGTCAGCGCACCCCCGTGCGCCAGATTTTGCCAGGACCGCAGCGCAATTTCTTCGCGCGGCACGGTTGCGAAGCGCCAGGCGTAATCCACAAACTGCATGTTCAGATTGACAGCCATTTTCCCGGGCTGACTGTTTCGAGCACGATTGACACGGTCGCTCGCCGAGTACGGCCACAGAGGCAACGGCCGATCGACGGCGGTGTTCGACTCGGACATTATGCCGTCTGTATATTCCTGGATGTAGTTGAAGTATCCGGCCTCGGGCCGCTTTGCACGAATCAGGCGACCAATCTCTCCGGCTATCCGGCGTGACGATGCAAACATAAACTTCCGGTAATCGTCATCGGGTTTTTCCGGAATGTCTTTGTGGAACTTCTCGCGATAGAGGCGCCTGCAACTGTCGCAATGACAGAGGCCGACCTCGCGTCCGCTGTAGTCACGAGACTGATTGCCGAACATGTTGAAGAAGAGACCGTCGACGGGATAACGCTCGAGAGCTTCCGTAAGAATCTTCATCACCTGCAGCCGGTAGTAGCCGCCGTTTATGCACGTAGAGTACAGGCCGTTATAGATGACGGGTTCACCATTCGACTGCCTGAAAAACCACTCCGGATGGGCATCGAACACGGCCTTTCTTGTTTTGCTGAAATCGAACCGACCGACGACGCGTATCCTGCGGGCGTGCGCCTCGCGAAGAACATCGCCGAACATGTCCCGGCCTGGCGGAAGCTGCGGGCTGGGATAGTGGAATTCCACTTTGGTCGGATAGTACGCTGCGATTCCGCCCATTCCTTCGAGCAGGACGTTGGCTTTCATGTCCGCCAGTTGCTCCGCGATACGCACCGGATCCAAACCGGCGTCTGTCTCCCGCAGGTTCGTTTGAACCCAGCGTATCGGCTCGGTCATCCACCACCCTTGTCCGGCTCCGCAGGTCAAAGCCAGTGCCAGCAGCAGGATTATGAACTTGAGCATGGCTGGTGAATATCCTATGACACGCAAGCGCGTTGTTCCAGATTGCTCGGCACTCGTATAGAATCATCGAACCGAGGGTTATGCGTGCTCGAAGCACTTTTTCTTTTTCAGCAACTCGTACTGACTGATCTGCCGCGAGCAGAAAAAAATCCGTTCAACACCGGGGCTGACATTGAGCAAGGCAGCAAGCTGTATGCCGGACGTTGTGCCGGCTGCCACGGACCGCAGGGCGACGGCGGAAAGGGTGCGAATCTCGCAGTTCCCGTCCTGTCGCGCGCGACCACGGACTTAGGTCTCTACCGCGTCATTCGGTACGGAATTCCCGAGACCGAGATGCCGAGCCACAATATGACGCTGCGCGAGATCTGGCAAATCGCCGCGTACGTCCGAACTCTCGGTGCCAAAGGCTCTGAAGCTTCAGGCGGCGATCCGCGGCGTGGATCATCACTGGTTGCTGGCAAGGGAGGGTGCCTGCAGTGCCATATGGTCAACGGGAAAGGTGGACACCTTGGCCCGCCACTTACAGATATCGGGCAGCGGCGCAGCGCAGCTTTTATCCGTTCGAAGCTGCTGAAGCCGGATCAGGACGAGTCTGCCACTTTCAGGTTCGTTCGTCTGAGCACCAGAAATGGTCAGAAAATCAGCGGCGTGCTTCTAAACGAAGATACCTTTTCGATTCAGGTGCGCGACAATGCTGCGCGCCTCTACTCCTTGTGGAAAGAGGATCTGGCGGATCTCGATGTCCAGCGCCGGACATTAATGCCGTCCTACGCTACTCAACTGAGTGCCGATGAACTGAACGATGTTGTCGCGTATCTTGCCAGTAGCAGAGGTGCACAATGAGGCTCGCTTTTGCTTTTCTGCTGGTACTTCGATTGTCGGCAGAAGTGAACTATGACCGCATTCTCAACGCCGGCAAGGAGCCGCAAAACTGGCTCACTTACTCGGGAACCTATTCCGGCCACCGGTTTTCAGCGCTCGACCAGATCAATGAGCGGAATGTATCGAATCTTCGCCTGATGTGGTCGTATCAGGTAAACTCGCTACATAAATTTGAGACATCGCCGATCGTAGTCGACGGAATCATGTACATTTCCGAGCCGCCCAGTAACGTGACGGCACTGGATACGCGGACCGGACGACCGTTGTGGAAATACCGGCGCCCAATGCCGGACGACGTTCGTGTTTGTTGCGGACAGGTCAACCGAGGAGTTGCGATACTTGGCGACCGAGTGTATCTCGGGACAATCGATGCTCATCTGGTCGCATTACACGCGAGTACGGGCGCAGTAATGTGGGACACGGTAGTGGCCGACTACAAGACAGGACACTCGATTACCGTTGCTCCACTCGCGGTCAAAGACAAGATTGTGGTCGGGATAGCGGGCGGCGAGTACGGGATCCGAGGCTTCCTTGACGCTTACGACGCGAAGTCCGGCAAACGTGCGTGGCGGTTTTGGACGATTCCTGCTCCCGGCGAGCCCGGCAATGAAACCTGGAAGGGGGACACATGGAAGACCGGGTCAGCGACAACCTGGGTGACAGGCTCCTACGATCCACAAACCAACCTCCTTTACTGGGGCACAGGCAACCCCGGTCCGGACTGGAACGGCGATGTACGAGAGGGTGACAATCTTTACGCAGACTGCCTGCTGGCTCTCGACGCCGATTCCGGCAAGCTGAAGTGGCATTTTCAGTTTACGCCGCATGATGTGCATGACTGGGACGCTACGCAGGTCCCGGTGCTGGTGGAAGGCGATGTCCACGGCAAACAACGAAAACTGGTTGTGTTTCCCAATCGCAACGCGTTCTATTACGTTCTGGATCGGGTCACGGGCGAATACGTTCGCGGTAAGCCGTTCGCAAAGCAGACCTGGGCCGAAGGTCTTAACGACAGCGGGCGTCCAACTGTTTTACCGGGAACTCTTCCGAGTCTGAGCGGCACACGTGTCTGGCCTTCCGTTGCCGGCGCAAACAACTGGTATAGCCCTACCTACAGCCCGAAAACCGGTTTGCTGTACATCGCAACGCGGGAATCAGGCTCTGTGTTCTATATCGGCGATCCGGAATACAAAGAGGGAGAGCAGTTCAACGGCGGCGGATTCCGCAGCATCCCGGGCGAAGAGGAGTGGGGTGCTATTCGAGCATTTCAGCCGGCAACAGGTGATCTGAAATGGGAGTATAAGCTGCACTCGCCGCCCTGGGCTGGCTTGCTGTCCACAGCGGGCAATCTGATTTTTGGCAGCACCACCGAAGGACAAGTATTCGCACTACATGCCCAGACGGGTAAACCGCTCTGGCACTTCCAGACCGGCGGCACAGGGCGATCGAATCCGATCAGTTACGCGATTGACGGCAAGCAGTACGTTGCCGTAGCTGTTGGCAATTCGCTGTACACGTTCAGCACAGAATAGCCGGGTCTGCCGGACGTCACTTCCGCTTGCGGACGCAGCCTGGATACATTTGTTTCAACTTCAGTACCTTTGGATCGGAAACGTTGACGATATACGGGTTGTCGCGATTCCGGCCTGCATAATCCTGGTGGTAGCGTTCCGCGGTGTAAAACTTATCGAGCCGCTCAAGCTTCGTCACGATTGGTTTGCTCAGGACGTGAGCCTCATTGAGCTGCTGGATGTACGCCTCGGCGACCCTCTTCTGCTCGTCGTCAGCATAGAAAATTGCACTTCGGTACTGCGTGCCGACGTCGGCTCCCTGGCGGTTCAGCGATGTCGGATCGTGCGCGACGCTGAAGAAGATCTTCAGCAACTGGCCGAAGCTGATTTTTGCCGGATTGTAGGTGATGAGAATCGACTCAGCATGGCCGGTGCGGCCCGTTGACACGATGTCATACTTCGCGGTGTCCTTCGTGCCGCCGGCATAGCCGGAGATCACGTCTTCGACACCATCGACTATTTCAAATACTGCCTCGGTGCACCAGAAACAGCCGCCGGCCAGTACAACGGTCTGCTTCGCTCCGCCCGGCTTCAGGTCGACTGCCGGGTCGGGAAAACCGGTCGCGGCCATAACTGAAGTTGCCAGCAGAAAGACAGCTGTCCTGAGCATTGATGATTTCCTTCCTTTGTTGTGATTATGTCAAGTTGCGGCCTGATCATTCAGCCGAGGCCGCGGCCGCAAAAACGTGCTCATGGAAGTAGATAGCCACTGCTGAGAAGCAGCGCGCGTCCGTGCTCGCCGCGCACGAAGTCCGCGAACCGTTTAGCAGCTTCCAGGCGTTCGGTTCCCACCGTGATTGCCAGCGCCTGTTCAATCGGTTGATACAGCCGGGAGTCGACCTTCAATACTGTTCCTCGTTCGTTCAGCACCAGCGAGAGTGCGGTGAATCCAACGGCTGCGTTGCCCGACGATACGTATTGCTTCGCCATGCTGATGCTGTTCGCGTACGTGATTTTCGGCTGTACCTGATCCCAAATACCCGCTGCTTTCAGCGCTTCGACCGTCGCTCTTCCGTACGGTGCCAAGTCCGGCTGCGCCACAGCCACGAACCTGATGGCCGGATGAGTGATATCTTCGACCCTCTCGATCCGTAACGCTCGGTCCGGACACCACAAAGCGAGTTGTCCTCGCGCGTAGATCGCCCGAGACTCTCGCCGGAGTTTCCCTTTTTCGATCAGAGCATCCACGTGCTCGGTGTCGGCAGCCGCGAACACATCAAAGGGTCCACCGTGCTCGATCTGCTGCGCAAGTTGTGCTGTCGATCCGTAGCTGAAGACCACGCGGATACTTGTCTGTTTCTGAAAGTCGCGGGCAATTTCATTCATCACACCGGTGAGATTGGCAGCAGCCGCAACCGTCACCGAACTGGCGTCTGGAGCGGGAGCGTGAGAGCAGCCAGTCAGGATAAGACAAAGCGTCGCAAAACAGGTACTTGTTTTATGCGTTCGCATCAGACTGCACCGCGTTTGTCTGCGATGTTCCGACGGCGGATTCGGAACGGAGGCAACTCTGATCGGGAGCAGTGAGACAACTGAATCGACGTATGGTGTAAACAGAACCGTGTCTTGTAAACAAGATGTTTAGTGCTTGTCATGTTAACATAGCTACGTGTTTTACAGAATCATGGCCGACGCTTCACGCCGTTGTTTGCGAATTTTGCTTTTGACCGCTGTCTGCGCACTCCCTGTTGACCGCTCAGTCCACGAAGGCTGAGTTCTTCGGCGTCATTCGTGACCCCGGCAGTTTACCTGTGAACGGTGCAACAGTCGAACTAACCAACGTGGGTACCGACGTGAAGTCGTCGGTCAGGACGAACGCGGAAGGCACATACAACTTTTTCGCCCTTCCAGCCGGAACATACCGCGTTGAGGTTACGAAGGAAGGATTTTCGGCGCTGCGGCGAGACGGCATGGCTCTCAGGGTCGGAGACCGACTGAGCCTTGACCTCGATCTGAAGATTGGCGATGTGTCGCAGGCGGTGGAGGTCACTGCGGCAGCGCCCCTGCTTCAATCGAACCGTGGTACAGCGAGTTTCGTCGTTGAACAAAAGAAAATTGTCACGCTGCCGCTCGACGGAAGGAACTTCGTTCCCCTGATCGCGCTGGCGCCCGGTGTGAATCTCCCGCCCGGCCAGTTTCTTCCGCGCGTTAACGGCAGCCGACCCCGTACCAGCGAATACATTTATGACGGCATCAGTGTTCTCCAGCCCGAGCCTGGTCAGGTCGCGTTCTACCCGATTGTGGATGCGATTGATGAGTTTCGTGTCGAGACGAACAGCCCGTCGGCCGAGTATGGCCGCTCGAACGGCGGCGTCATCATGGTCAATCAGAAATCGGGTTCCAATGACCTCCACGGCACACTGTTCGAGTTCTTTCGCAACGAAGCTTTGAACGCCCGAAACCTGTTCGCGACTACAGGTGACAAGCCGCGGTTTCGTCGTAATCAGTACGGCTTTGTTCTTGGTGGCCCTGTGCAGCGGAACAAGACGTTTTTCTTTGTTGACTGGCAGGGAACACGGCTGGATACGGGTGTTGTGCGCACCAGCACTGTGCCTACCTCCGCCCAGAAACGGGGCGTTTTTTCTCAGGCGGTCTTCGATCCGTTGACGACGCGCCAAACGAGTACCGGTTACGTTCGCGACGCTTTCCCGGGCAACGTGATTCCTGCCGATCGAATCGATGCCTGCGGCGCGAGCCGTGCTCGACCGTTATCCGGCTCCCAACGTATTTTCGGGCGGCAATGAAGCGACTGCGAACAACTATCGGCGTGTCGGGAGTGACACAACTGCGCAAAACCAGTTCGATGTGCGGCTGGACCGGTATTTCGGCTCACGGCACAAGGTGTTCGGACGCTATTCGTACCTGCGGGACGATTCTGCGCCGGCTACGCCCCTGCCTGACGGCAGCGGGACATTCACTGCCACCTACATCGGGAAGACTTTGACGCGGGCTGACAGCGTGGTTGGCGAGCACACCTGGAACACGACGCCAACGAGCGTCAACCAGCTTCGGTTCGGGTTTACCCGGAGGGGATTCGAACGCTCTTCGCTCGCCACCGGCCAGCAAGCAACAGAGATTTCGCGGATTCCCCATATACCGCTTACCTCGTTCAGCGACGTGCTTCCGACGTATGACATTGTCGGGTTGCAGCAACTGGGCCCTCCCGCAAGCGGGAATGCCGATTTCACGACCTCGGTAACACAATTCATCGATACGTTCTCCATGGTGAAAGGACGCCACAGTATCAAGGCGGGTGCTGACGTTCGGCTGGAGCGGCTGGATGTTCTTCAGCCTTCCAACCCGACAGGCAACTTTCAGTTCACGAATATCTTCACGGCGGGACTGAGTCCGGCCGGCGCTCCTGCCGCAAACACCGGAAACAGCTTCGCCTCTTTTCTGCTTGGTCAGGTGACCCGGTTCAGTATCGATGCTCAATCCGAGTTCCTGAAACCTCGTGCGACCATTGCCGAGTTCTTTCTTCAGGACGATTTCCGGGTTACGCGGCGGCTGACGCTGAATCTCGGGGTTCGTTATACGCTGAATTTCCCATCCACCGTGGCGGACGATCGCGGCGCCGTGTTCAACCTAAATACTCAGAAGCTTGACTATTTCGGCCAGAACGGATTTCCACGATCCGCGCGCGATCTGGAGAGAGGCAACTTCGGACCACGTGTCGGCGTTGCTTACAAGCTGACGGATTCCTTTGTGGTCCGGTCGGGTTATTCGCTTACCTGGATTGAGCAGGCGGGCATTACCACGCCGTTCACTACTCCGCTTTTCCCGTTCATTCAGACGTTAGGCCAGCAGACACTGGATAACATCAATCCCGCTTTCGTCCTCTCGCAAGGTCCAACGGTTGTACCGCAATCGCCCGGGCCAGACGCCGGCCTCGGCCAGGGTGTGTTTGGTGTCCAGCGCGACAACGGCAGCGGCTATGCGCAGCAGTGGAATCTCAGTTTGCAGAAGACCATCGGAGAGAACTGGAGTTTCGAAGCAGGTTACCTCGGGTCGAAACTGACGCGTCTTGGTGTACCCGACGTAAATCTAAACCAATTAACAGTCGAACAACTGGCACTCGGTTCGCAGTTGACCCAGCAGGTCCCGAACCCGTTTTACGGTCAGGTACCCGCCAACACCTCGCTCGGCACTCCAACAATTCCACGCGCGCAATTGCTTCGTTCTTATCCAAAATTCACGACCGTGACGCTGTACCGGAACAACACGGGTCATTCGACCTATCACTCGTTTCAGTCGCGAATCGAGAAACGGTACTCGCGGGGGTTGACGCTAAGCGCGACGTACACGTTTTCGAGGCTGATTGACGACGCGGGCGCGGTATTCGATTCGGCCGTTTTGACGGGTCCGGTCGCAAATTTTCAGGCAGCGGACAGCTTTAACAAACGCCTGGAGAAGGATGTGTCGACGGGCAACATCCCTCATATCTTCGCAAGCGGCTTGGTCTACGAGCTGCCTTTCGGCAGAGGACGGACTCATACTCTTAATGGTTGGCGGGATTTTCTGGCGGGGGGCTGGCAAGTTGCCGGAGTCGTTCGACTGCAATCCGGGAGTCCGGTCGCGGTCACACAGGCGACCAATCTGAACGCGTTCGCAGGCTTCGGTATTCAGCGGCCGAATCGGATCGCCGATCCCACCTTACCTGCGGACCAGCAGACTACGGGTCGGTGGTTCAACACAGCCGCCTTCACACAGGCTCCGCAGTTCACAATCGGCAACAGTTCCCGCAACCCGGTGGTTGGGCCGGGATACCGCGTTGCTGATGTGATGCTGGGAAAGTTTTTCACGCTTACCGAACGACTGAGAACAGAATTTCGTGCTGAGGCATTCAACGTCACAAATACTCCGCCGCTCGGGAATCCCAATGCAAGCTTTGGAAATGCCGCATTCGGATCAATCACGACGGCGCTCGATCCGCGGGTGTTTGAGCTTGTTCTGAAGGTACACTTCTAAGAACGGGTCAATGTATACAAGACATCTCGGCGTGAGTATCCTGCTGGCTGCTGCGCTCGCCTGGGCTCAGGACGGGAACAGCGCAGTTCAGGTGAGTGGAGCGGTTAAGCAGCCGCTTACTTTGACCCCCGACGACCTGGCGAAGATGCCGCGCGCTTCCGTGAAGACTACGAGCAACGGTATGGAAACGACTTACCAAGGTGTGTGGGTTCACGAAGTGCTGCAACGAGCAGGAGCTCCGGAGGGATCAACGCTGCGGGGGAAGGCCCTTGCCGGATACGTGCTGGCCCAGGCTCAGGACGGATATCAGGTTTTGTTCTCACTCGCCGAACTCGATCCGACGTTCATCGGCAATCAGATTCTCCGGGCGGATAGGGCGAACGGAAAACCTCTGTTTGGCGCTCAGGGCCGTTTCCGTCTGGTCGTCCCGAAAGATAAACCGGGAGCGCGATCCGTCCGAATGCTGACGACGCTGGAAGTGGTTAGTTAAGGAAATAAGATTGGCAAACGCTAATATCGAGAACCGACTGGCCAGCGTACGCAAGAGCCGAGGGATCGGTGCGGCAGAGCTTGCGCGCCGGGTCAACGTTAGCCGACAGACGATCTATGCCATCGAATGCGGCACATATATACCGAACACGGAAGTCGCGCTTCATCTCGCGCAGGAACTGGAAGTAACCGTTGACGAACTCTTCTCGCTGCATGCATCGGAGCAGCGCGCTCCCGAGTCGGTGAGCGCCGACGTACTCAGCGCGGCACCACTCGCTGAGGGTCAGCCGGTTCGCATGTGCCAGATCGGCTCGCGATGGGTGAGCGTTCCCGTGCCGAACATGCCGTTCTTTATGCCTGAGGCAGACGGCATCGTCAAGCGAGCGGTCCCGAGTAAGAGTCGTGCTGACCTGATGGTGTTCGCGAAGGAAGAGGTTTCTCAGAAGCGGCTGTTGCTGGCAGGTTGCGACCCGGCCACTAGTCTGGTTTCGAACATGGTGGAACGGATTAGCGGGATTGAGATTGTCTCGGCGGCGGCTTCGAGCAAACTCGCGCTTACGTGGCTGAAGCAAGGCAAAGTGCATATTGCCGGGTCGCATCTCAAGGACCCTCAGTCCGGACAGTTCAACGTCCCCTATGTGCGTCAGCAGTTTGCCGGGGAGGAACTGCTGATTGTAACCTTCGCTCACTGGGAAGAGGGTTTTGTCGTCGCTTCCGGGAATCCTAAGGGAATTCGAAAGACTGAGGACCTTGGCCGTCGCGGTATTCGGCTCATTAATCGGGAGCCGGGCTCCGGCAGTCGCGCTCTCCTCGATCGGCTGATGAGTGCGGTCGGTCTGCCGGAGACGAAGGTTCAAGGCCATGACCGGCTCGCATTCGGACATCTGCCTGCCGCTTTTCAGATTGTTTCGGGAACGGCAGACGTTTGCATCGCCACCCGCTCGGCGGCGCAGACTTTCAGTCTCGACTTTATCCCTATTCAGAGCGCTCGCTATGACCTTGTTATGCGGAAAGCGTACGGGTGACCTTCCGGCAGTAAGAGCGTTCCTCGATGTTCTGCACCGGGCGACGCTGCGACGCAAGCTTGAGGTACTCGCCGGATATGACACGTCGCAAACGGGTGCAGTCGTTGCGGTATGACATGGCGGTTTTCAGTCGTTTTCATTCCGTGTCTGCTTGCGGGTTCTCGAATCGTGAAATGCAAGGAGACGGAACGAGCAACAGGTAAGACCAGCTTCATCGACCAGCGGCGCGTGCTGACGTTGGTAATTGGCAAGCTGTACGAATGCATTGCATGTCCTGACCGCAACGCCGAAAAATTTTGAATCGGCCATCTCCAGCGTGCATCGCGTTTATTCGTCACGGTATGAACAGCGAGGCTGTTGCCGTGAGTGTGGCAACTCGCAATATTAAGGAAATACCAGAGCGGGAAATCGCGCTGTCCTGCAGGCTTCGGCGGCGACAAACCGGTAAATCGACTTCTGTCGGTGATTGTGGATCGCGGAGGAGATGGTGAGGACGTTCGCCAACTGGAGCATCCGGTACAAGCTGCTGCTGTTGCTTGTGATTTTGGGAGTTACGACGTTTGCGGCGGCGACTGCGATCGGCTATATCAGGTACCTCAGGGCAGTACGGCAAGCCGTTCAGCAACAACTCACCCTTACCACCCGGGCGAAGGCGCGCGCGATCGAGACCTACTACAAGGGGATTCGGAACCATGTCGTCACTCTGAGTGAGGATCGGATGTTCGTCGATGCGATCACCGAATTCCGTGCGGCGTATCGCACTCTGGACGAGGGTCCGGTTTCACCTGATGACCTGGATACCGTGCGTAAGGATTATCGCGAGCGCTTCTATCCGGAGTTGCAGAAGGTCCAGGCGGCTCGCCCGCGTGTCGAGGACTATTTCCCGTTTACGCCCGCGGCGATTCGGCTCCAGGCGATTTATATCGCCCGGAACACGGCCGCCCCGGGGCGGCGGCGAGACATGGTGAGTGCCGCGGATGACATCGAGTATGCCCGCGTGCATGAGAAATACCACGCTCGCCTGCGAAAGATTGCCGAGAAGTTCGGCTACTACGATCTGTACCTCATCGATCATCAGAGCGGCCGGGTTTTGTACGAAGTCAATAAGGACCGTATCTTCGCTACCAGCCTCTTCGATGGTCCGTACCGTGACAGCAAGCTCACGAAGATCATCAGGCAGTGTGTCGCTACAAACAACCCGGACGATGTCGTTCTGTCCGACTTCGAACCGAATGAGGCGTCGGCGGGGGAACCAAGTCAGTTTGCCGCGAGCGCCGTTTTTGACGGCTCTGAGACGCTCGGCATTATCGCTTTCCAACTCTCGACGAACGCCATTAACGACGTCATGACGAATGGCGGCAACTGGCAAACAGATGGATTCGGACGCACCGGCCAATCGGTCATCGTCGGGGCCGACTATCGGCTTCGCTCGAATAACCGCCGCCTGCTGGAAGCTCGCGATTCGTTTTTGGCTTCGTTGAAAGCGAAGGGCGTGCCGAATGAAAAGATCAACCGTATTCGCAGGCTTAACTCCACTGTGCTCGAGCTTCCGGTCAAGCTTCCGTCCGTGACTGAGGCGCTCGCGGGCAAAGCGGGTACCGTTACCGAAAACTGGCCCTTTGCGGATGGGCAGGAATTTGTATCGTTCCAGCCTTTGCACATCCCTGGGCTCAACTGGGTCGTCGAGTCCCGGATGAATCTCAGCGAGGTTTATCAGTCGATTCGTGAAATCCAGGAACTGTTCGGACGGTGGGCCGGCGGCCTTCTTCTGCTTACCATTCTTGCTGCTTTCCTGATAACTACCGTGATTTTGCGTCCGGTCAAGCAGCTGATCCGCGCGGCGGTGAGGGTGGCTGCTGGCGATCTGAACACGACGGTCCACTGGAAGTGGAGGGATGAACTCGGGCTCCTGTCCGATACCTTCAACGCGATGACCTGCAGTATCCGTGAAAAGACCGAGCTCATCGAACAGAAGAACCGCGAAAACGAAGCTCTGCTGCTGAATATCCTTCCGTCAGAGATCGCTGTCCGTCTTAAGCACGGGGAAGGAACCATCGCGGACGGGTTCGCGGACGTGACGGTATTGTTCGGGGACCTGGTAGGATTCACGAACTTATCGGGCGAGATTCCAGCCAGCGAAGTTGTGACTATGTTGAATGGCTTGTTCACCATCTTTGACGAACTTGCGGGCGAACTCGGCATCGAAAAGATCAAGACCATTGGGGACTGCTACATGGCGGTTTGCGGGTTGCCGCGGGAGTATCCCGATCATCCGGAGAGAATGGCCAAAATGGCCCTCCGGATGACGGAAGCAATGCGGAAATACAGCGAAACGGCAGGAAAACAGCTCCAACTGCGTATCGGCCTGAACTCTGGCCCGGTGGTCGCGGGAGTAATTGGCTCACGCAAATTCATTTACGACCTGTGGGGGGATACGGTCAATCTTGCAAGCCGTATGGAGTCGACCGGCGTGCCGGGCCAGATTCAGGTCACGCGCAGCGTTTACGACCGCCTGAATGGCCACTTCGATTTTGAGAGCCGCGGTGTCATTCAGGTAAAGGGGAAGGGCGAGATCGAGACGTGGCTGTTGCGTGGGGAACTCCAGGCAGCCGAGGTGTCCGCGTGAGAGTGCGCGCTTTGATGCTTCCGGCTATATATACGACCCATCGTCATGGCTACCGCTGAAGCTCCACTCGTTGATACCTGGCCCAGCTTCGCGTCGTTCATGCTACGGCGCTATGAACGCTTCGTACGGGAACAGACGGACACATGGAACGAAGTCTGCCGCCTGAGGGACTCGGTCATCGAGAGTCCCGAGAGTCCGGGCGCTCTCGCATCCGCCCGAACTCTCGCAGATGCAGCGGCCCAGTTTGAACGCGTGGGCCGGCGTTTGCTGTTGACGCCATATGAACGATGTGGTCATTTGCGTCCCATCTCCCGGTCGCTGAACGCCATGGAAGACCTTGACCGCGAGGTCTCTTCACACGCCGCCGCGCTGGAATATGTTGAGGGTACTCGAATGGCGCCGTTGCTTAGGGCTCGTCTCGACGGCACCGTGCAACTTCTTCTCTGCCGCGCCTGCCTGCGTCTTGGACAATCATGGAACGCCTATCTGGCCGGAGAGGCCGGGCTGCAAGAAAAGCCTGGAAGAACTGCGCGAAGGGCGTCCTCAGGCGTAAGCCCCGCCGCGGTGCAGATCGAACGTACCCAGGCTTCGCAGACTCTCGAACGTTATCCCCGGTGGATCGAAGATGCGCTGATTTATGTCGCCCTCCACCGCAATCGCCGGCGCCTGCGGGAGTCGCTGGTTAAAAAGCACAAGCACCATCTCGAGTTTTGGCGGGGCCGGCAACGCCATGTCGCCGGGATTCTCGAACTGGATACCGGGATCTGGCGAACAGCGCTGTCGACGATTCGCGAGACGGACGCGGCGATCGGTGAATTAAAAAAGGAAAGCAACGATCTTCGCCGCCAACTTCGCGTATTGACTGAATACCTGGAACGGTGGACCGCGGAGCCGTTTAATCCATCTGCCGCTGACGCTCGTATTCTCGGACCCGAGGAGCGGATTGAATCATGGCAATCGCACGTAACCCGGATCGTTAGTCAGTCGCTCCCAAAAGAGATCGCCGTTCCCCGGCCATCGTCGGAGTTACCTTCCGTTCTCGAACGGGACAGGCGAACCTATCCGCGCAGAATGTATTTGCGCGCGCTCCGCTACGAAGTTCTGCCCGTGGTGGAAGAGCGGTTTCGAGCCAGGATTCTCTTCCATCTTGATATGGCGGCTGCGTTAGTGAGGGCCGCGGAAGTCGTTCGATACGCTCTCGAAGTCTCGGGGGAGTCGGCGGACGGACTCGTCGCCGAAGCGCTTCGGAATGCAATCGGCCTTCTGAAGACGTGCGACGAATCGCCGAAATGGGATTGGGAAGAATCGGAGGCCACGCTCGCGCAGGCGCTTATCGTCTGTGCCTCTTTGGTTTTTACCCTGATCAGATCAGGCCGCGAAGGGGAAGCTGCGCTTGTGGCTCGGCGCCTGCGGCTGAGCGTGACTGGAACGGGCCGGGCATCGACCATACGTCAAGTCCAAACACTGCTGCTTCCCGCTGCTCACGGCCTGGTCCGGCGCTCCGATACGCTGCTCGTCGAGATCGGCTGGAACGACCCTGAGCGCGCGTTGCCGTCCGCTGTGGAGGTCCGCGGCGAGATTCAGCCGCAAATTTTCGCCGTCGGTGCGACACAGCGTTCGGCCCTTTACCGGCAACTCTTCAAAGTCACGCCGGTGGAGGACCTTCGATTTCTTGTGGGACGCGAGGCCGAGATTGACGGCGTCCGCCAGGCATTTGAAGCCTGGGCCCGTGGCCGCTTTGCCGCATGCGTTATTGTCGGTTCCCGTGGCAGCGGCAAAACCAGTCTCGTCTCCTGCGCGATTCCCCAGATCGCTGAGGAATTGCCTGTCGCGCTTTGTGAATTTAACGAACGGCTGACGACATCGCAGGATCTGGAACGTTCCCTCCGCTTGCTCCTGGATGTACCAGAGCAGGTCAGCTTCGTGGACGGCATTTGCGCGGTGCGGCAGATCATCGTTCTGGAGCGGGTGGAGCGCGCGTTCCTGAAAACCATGGGTGGATTTGAAGCAATACGCGCGTTGATCGAGCTAATTCATCAAACGGCTTCTTCGGTCCTCTGGGTTGTCGTTCTGAACGGCCCTTCTTTCCAACTACTCGACGCCGCAGTGGATGCGGGCGGCTACTTCTCCCACCGCGTCAACGCGTTGGGAGTCCCAACCGAGATCATTGAACGGGCAATTCTTCAGAGGCACTACCTCTCCGGTCTGAAGCTGGCGTTTCCCGAGGTGCGGCGCAACTCCTGGCAGGCGGCCCTCGGGGGGAGAGATGACCCAGAGAAGGCGTTTTTCGCGGCGCTGCATCGCCAGTCCGGCGGTAATTTTCGCGCGGCGGTGGAGCTTTGGCTGTCGTCAATCGAGTCTGCGGAGGACGGAGTCATTCAGTTGAAAGAGCCTGCGGCGCCTGATCATCGAGTGTTCCGGCAGGAATTGGGCCAAGTTGATCAGTTTGCTTTGCTGGCGATTGAGCAGCACGGATCGTTGACTTTATCTGAGTTAGCCGCTGTTCTGTGCGAGCCGGAACATATGCTGCGGACGCGCGTGGACCGGCTGACCCGCATGGGTATTCTCGAGGAGGAATCTCAACAGTCCGAGATTCGGATATGCGCCCGAGCGCAGCACACAATTGAGGAACTCCTGTCCAGCTTGAATCTCACCTGAGGCATCATGAACGGCCAGTCCTTCACGACCACGCAATTTACACTCAGCAACATTTTGATGATCGCCGGTTTAATCGCCGCGGTATCGATGCTGCTGCGGTACATCGGGCGAACCTTCGCATCCGAATCGGATGCGAGGCCAGGGAAGCGATTCCTGTTGCGAGTGGTGGAATCCGTTTTGCGCATCGTGCTCTGGTTGGGTGTCTTAACATTCGCTCTGCGACTGGTCGCGCCGAGCCAGAATGCGTTGTTCCTGGCAATCGGCTCGATGGCCATTGCGGTGGGCCTGGGCGGTCGTGACCTGGTCAGGAACTGGATCGGCGGATTGGTCATCCTGACTGAACGCCCTTATGAAGTGGGTGACCGTGTGACGATGGCCGGGACGTCCGGCGAGATTCAGCACATCGGGCTACGGGCGACGAGGATTACAACTCCAGAGGGTGGGCTGACGACAATTCCCAACTCCAAAGTGCTGGATGATGTCGCGCAGAGAGACAACACCGGCAAGCAGGAGTGCATGGTGGTTACGAATGTCATTCTGCCGGCGTTCGTCGATCCTGAGTTGGCCTTGAGGGTGGGACGGGAGGTTCTGATCACGTCTCCATACCTGTGCTTGCGACGACCCACCGCAGTGACCTTAGGTGAAGGATTGTCGCAGGCGCCCTACTCGACCCTTCAACTCAACGGCTACGTCTACGACCACCGGTTTGGGTCGCAGATGCGGACCGACCTGGTTTGCCGGTGCAGAGCTGAGTTCAGTCGTCTTGCTGTCCGGCAAGATCACTTATCGTAGCTGCGTCAGGGAGAAGCTGGCGGAAAGACAGCCGCTGGTGGTTTCGCTCGCAATGACAGCAAGTCACGAGATCGCGAACCGCTGGCCGCAATGAACGTCCGATGAGGTGGCCAGCGACTCTGCGCCAGTCGTTGGGCCATGACCACGTCAGAATTTTCGCGGTCCAATCATTGTTTGTATCGACACACTTCTTACATTTTCCAGAGATCTCACTTTATATCACATTCGCCCAAGCTGGAATTTGCGCTTCACCGATTGTTAAATGGCCCTTAATGTGCCAACCCGCAACCAATTACATTTTGTAAACGTCCGAGGTCGGAAGACAAAGGTCGCGAGGAGGTCAGCGTGGCATTTAACGGTGCCGAAACAGACGCGCGTAAGCTTGACGGCCAGCTAATCATTTCTGAACTCCTGAGAAATGTAGACGTTGGGCGTTTTGAGATGGCCTACTCGACGCTGCTTCCCTGCATTTTCCGGGTTTATCTCCACCCGGACGACTACAACCGCCTGAAGGGCATTAACGATCTGATCGTCGAGGATGCCCGCCGCGCTCTCGGCGCCCATGTGTCGAAACTAAACACCGGGTCCACACTTCTGCCCCTTCGACGGCGGAAGCCTTTGCGCGAGCATCGCATCGCTGCTGCAGACTGGGTGATACAAATCATCGCCGACACGGAGGGCGCGATCGCCCCCGGAAATATCGAAATCCACTCTGAACTGAGCGAGATTAACGCACCCGGACTGAAGGGCGTTCGAACAACGCTGATCGCCGATTCCGAAAAACCCCTCGTGAGCGGTCGGGCAACTCGAATCCCGCCGCCCAGCGCCGATCGGATCTTCGCCGATATCCGGTATGAGGATGATACTGGCGCACAACTGTTTTTAGTGACTCAAAACGTCGTAAGGGTCGGACGCGGTGCAGAGGATGAACCGATGGACCTGGCACTGTACACCAACGATGAGGTCTCGCGTGAACATCTGGTCCTGCGTCGTGAACCGGCTACCGGCCAGTTCTTCGCAATTGACAAGAGCACTAACGGAACCTGGCTTGAGGGAAAACGCATGAAACGCGACTTTGAACATGCGGTGCCCGAGAAGGCGTCAATCGGCGTTGCTGAAGTGCTCACTTTATTGTTCCAGGTGCGGAAATGACGGTCGCACCCGGAGCGGCTACGGATCCTGGCCGCATCAGTCCGGTCAATGAGGACCGTGTTCATGTAGACAGCGAGCGCGGGGTTTACCTCGTGGTCGACGGTCTCGGCGGACATGCTGCCGGCGACCGAGCGGCGGAGATCGCGGTTGAGGTTATTGCACGCGAACTGGATCCCGGTTCTGTCGAGCCTGCTGAAGGGGTACGCCGGGCAATCGCCCTCGCCAATAACGAGATTTTTCGGATCTCAAAAGAGAATCCGGACTGCTCGGGTATGGGCTGCGTGCTTACCCTTGCCGTGATAAAGGACGACGTGATTACGTTCGGCCATGTCGGCGACTCACGGTTGTACCTGATCTGGAACGGCAGCGTCCGGAAGTTGACGTCGGATCACTCACCGGTGGGCGAGCAGGAGGATCTCGGCGAGATGACGGAACTGCAGGCGATGACTCATCCCCGGCGTAACGAGGTATTTCGCGATCTCGGTTCTCGTGAGCATGGCATTCACGATCAGGATTTTGTCGAGATAAAGTCGTTCCGATTTCATGAGCGGGCTGCTCTGCTGCTGTGTACAGACGGTCTTAGCGATGCGGTACCGTCGGCCGAGATTGGCGCCATCGTTGATCGTTATGACGGTGACGCCACAGCGATTGCTCTCGCTCTTGTCGAAAGCGCGAAGGAAGCGGGTGGTACAGACAACATCAGCGTTGTGTTCGTACCCGGGCGCGACTTCGTTGGTGCTCAGTCTCCGGCTGCAGCCAGTGCGCGGGCACGTCACGCCATTACTCGCATGCGAACTCCCCGGAAGCGATGGTTGCGCGCACTCCGGCGCTTTGCACTCCTGGTGTTCGGAATGATTCTCGGAATTGCGCTCTGGACCGGAGCGCAGAAAGTAATGGGAGTTCTCCGGTGACGAGCGCGGTCGCCCCGCACTTCCGAACGTTCGGACGTTATGAGATCGTTCGCAAGCTTGGCCGCAGCATGTCCGACGTGTACCTTGCTCGCGATCCCATCATAGGGCGACTCGTCGTGCTCAAGATCGTGGAGCAATGCTCGAATGCGTGGAGCGATGCAATCGCCGAAGCCGAACGTCGCGGCGCTGCGATTCAGCAGCAACTGCATGCGATTGATCACCGTGTGCTGGAGATCTACGATGTCGGCGAACAGAATGGCAGCTTCTACGTTGCCATGCAGTATGCCGAGGGCCGAAGCGTCGCGGAACTGATCGCGGAAAAAAACCGCCTCAATCCGGGACAGGCGGCGCAGATCGCCGCGGAGATCTGTAGTCAGCTGGTCTCGCTTCATTCTTTCGAAGCAGAGATCGACGGTCGAAAACGGGCTGTCGTTCACGGAGACATAAAGCCATCCAACATCCAGATCGGACCCGATGGTGAGGTCTGCTTAATTGACTTCGGAATTGCAAAAGCGATATCCGCGACCCGGAAGTTAACACACCATGATCTTGGCAGCCCCGCTTATTGCTCGCCGGAGCGACTGAATACCTCGCTGGTGGACCCACAAGCGGACCTGTGGGGAGTTGCCGTCACGCTGTATGAGATGATCGCCGGCATCCCGCCTTATCAGGCGCAGACTACCCGAAAGCTGGAGAGCGTGATCCAGTCCCGCCGGCCTCCCCGAGCGCTCCCGTCGGAGTGTCCGCGTCCGCTCCGCGGCATCATTCAGAAAGGTCTGGCCGCCGATCCCGCGCTGCGGTATCAGTCGGCACAGGATTTTGAGAGTGATCTTCGAAGCTTCCTCGCCCGTAAGCCAGCATCAGCAGAACACGAGCTTGAGCATCGCTGGTACGCCAACGCAACGGTAGAGCGGCCGCGGATCATCGAGTATCCCTCACGGCACCGGATGCTGGAGCCGCTCCGTGTA
Source organism: Bryobacteraceae bacterium (assembly GCA_963794765.1). Taxonomy (GTDB): domain Bacteria; phylum Acidobacteriota; class Terriglobia; order Bryobacterales; family Bryobacteraceae; genus JAWXCM01. The sequence continues at coordinate 371,704 of CAWCGC010000023.1, forward strand.
ATGTTGTCGACGCTGCATTCGGCGCAAGGCTCTCTGCTGGCGGGCGTGCTCACGGGCCTGTTCGTCTTTGTGCCGGCGCTTCAGTTCTATCGAGGCTGGACCGACAGCGAACCGTTGCGTCAGGGCCGCGATTATTTTCCATGCAGGCGAGCACGCTATCGACTCCGACATGCGGTTGCTGGCTCGGTTCGAGAGCGATTACAGGTGGCTGGGAGGCCTTTCGCCGGCGAGGACATTTGGCAAGCGTCTTGGGGCTGGCCTTGTCTCTGCCGCAGACAGCCAATTTACTGGCTATCGTACGCGCGCCACCACAACACTGGACGAATGGGACTGGCTCGACGCACGCGCCTGTTTGCAGCGTGCGCTTCTGCTTTCGCCTTCGGACGCTGGTGTCCGTGGCCGTCTCGCACTGGCCGAAGCATACCGCCAGATACTCACCGGGGCACAGGCGTCCGATGTGTATCCGAAGCTGACCGCCGCATCTTCTCTGCTGCCTTCGTGGCCTGACCCGCACCTCGCACTGGCGCGCTATTACATCTACAAACAAAAGAATCTTGGTCTGGCAATCGCTGAGTTTCGGACTGCAGAAAAGCTGGGATACAACACGGGCCCTCGCGAATGGGAACAGGAAGGTGACGGATACCTTGCGCGAGTCGAAAAAACATGGACAGATTTGCGTCAAGCTGGTTCGCGCGAAAATCAGCACCGCCTGACGACTCTGCTCTCGCGTGATGCCGCACGAGCCAGGCAGTACTACGAACCAATCATAGGCTTCGGTAACGTGAGCCGAAGTCTTACCCGGCTCGAACGAATCGAAGATGACGCGCGTGACCTCCCAGCACCGCCTCCACAGGTACACGTCAGTTCCACGCGACACCTCAGGAAGGTTCGGTCGTGGCGATAACACGCAGTTGGGAGGCCACGGCTGCTGCACCTGCACGCGCTTCGCAGCCCGTGCCTTTGTCCGGAAAGCCTCCGGTCCCACGCTCACGGAAGCTGGAATTTGTCCTCCTGCTGGGTGCTTCCTTCGTCGCGGCGACTATGATCTTTCTTGTTGTACGAGCTCGAGCGGCGGAGTTTGCTTCAATTGGCGAACGGCTTCGAAACGGCAGTGTGATCAACGTAAACTCTGTGCGAGATGCGTCGGAACTCGCTCCGTATGTAGATCTCGCGACGGCGGAACAGATTGTCCAGCGGTCAGGCACGCTGAGGAATGTAGGGGCTCTCCGGTCCATTCTGCGAGACCGTCTGGCTGTGATTAAGCCCTCACTCATTGTACGGACGCCTGCGGATTATTACCGCGCCATCGCCGAATCGGTTGTGATTGTTCTTGCGGGTTTCTGGCTGGTACACTTCGCGTGGCGTTTACGTCGGTTTGGGGGCGACGGCTGCATCCTGTCTGCACTGCTGCTGCTTACCGCTATTGGCCTGACTATCAGCCTGAGCATCCGTGACCCGCTTCGCGATACGCTCGAGTTCCGCAAATTCGCCGTTGGTGTCGGAGGTGGATGTTCTTTGCTGTTGCTTCCACTCTTCCGCTTCTTCGACTATCGGCGATACGAACGTCTGATCTACACTCCTCTGATTGCGGCATTCAGTCTCTTCGGATTGCTTGCTGTATTCGGGTCCGGACCAACGGGTAACGACTCACGAGTCAACCTTGGGCCTGTGCAGCCGGTTGAGTTGATCAAGGTGTTGATCGTCTTGTTTCTTGCCGGATATTTTGCCCGGCGCTGGGAATGGCTGCGTGAGCTGCGCGAGCGCAGCGCTCCAGGATTTCTAAATCTGCCTCGATTCGCACACACCATGCCGGTGCTTTGCGGTACGGCAATCGCACTGCTGTTGTTTTTCGCGCTCCGGGACCTTGGCCCAGCGCTCGTCGTTGCCGGTGTCTTTCTGGCAATGTTTTCGGTAGCGCGAGCTCGTGTCGGTCTGGCCGTTCTCGGGATCGCGCTGCTCATCGGCGGCGTTGTCGCAGGCTATCGCATCGGACAACCGCGGACGGTCGTCGGCCGGATCAACATGTGGCTCTCGCCCTGGGACAACGACGTTCGTGGCGGCGACCAGCTGGTGCAGTCCACCTGGGCTTTTGCGACAGGTGGTCCATGGGGTTCCGGGCCGGGCCGGGGAGATCCTGCCATGATCCCTGCCGGACATACGGATCTGGTGCTGCCCTCATTCGCCGAAGAGTGGGGCCTCCCTGGCGTGTTCCTTGTGGCGGGTCTCATCGGTTGGCTCGTCTGGCGATCGTTGAGAGCAGCCCTTGCCGCGCCCGATGACTTCGGCGTTTTTCTCGGCGTTGGTCTGGCCACACTGCTTGCGACGGAGATGCTTCTGATCTCAGCGGGTGTGCTCGGCGCTCTTCCGTTGACCGGAGTTGTCTCTCCCTTCCTGAGTTCCGGAAACAGCGCGATGCTGATGAACTTCTTCATTTGCGCAGTCATCCTCGGCATCTCAGCGCGGTCTTCGTCCGTAAGCGCCGCGGCGATACCGTTCCGTCGGCCGGTTCGTATCCTCGGACTGTTGCTGGGTGCAGGGTGTGTTGTCTTGCTCGCGAAAGCAGTTTCTGTTGAGACATTGCATGACACGGATCTGGTTGGACGCGACGTTCAGGTTTTCCAGGCTGATGGCGTTAAACGACCGCAACACAACCCCCGCCTGAACTCGCTCGCACAGTCGCTGCGCCGCGGCACTGTCTTCGATCGCAATGGCGTGGTGTTGGCGGAAACCACCGATGGAACTCGCCGGTATCCGTTCGCGCGCGAGACGACGCACGTAGTCGGTAATTTACGAACACGTGAGAACTTTGGAGCTCCGAACGCATCGCTGATCGAATCGGATCAGAACGGTATTCTTCGCGGTTTTGGGAGCTCGGCCGAACTCGCAACTCTGGTCCGATATCGCCATCACCCTGACAATCCGGGCATTGTTGCACTCCAAAAACGCGATCGAGATGTGAAGACTACCATTGACATCCGGCTCCAGCAGCGCGTGATTCAGGCGTTGGAACGCGGACTCCGGGCAAGTGGCCGGCGTGCTGGAGCCGCTATCGTTATGGACGCAAACTCCGGGGAAATCCTTGCGCTGGCCAGCGAGCCGATACCCCAACCTGACAGCTCGGGCAAACCTGATGAGTTGCTGGATCGAGTGCGCTACGGGCGTTATCCTCCCGGTTCCACATTCAAGCTCGTAACCGCCATCGCCGCACTTCGCCGCGATCCGTCTCTGACGCGGGCGCGCTATCGCTGTTCCGCGCTCGGACACGGCAGAGTTGGAGTTCTCATTCCCGGCTGGAACCGGCCGATCCGTGACGATGCCGGAGATCACGCGCATGGCAGCCCAGATATGGCGGAGGCTCTGACGGTATCCTGCAACGCGTACTTTGCCCAGCTGGGTGTTCACGGCACGGGATCCGAAGCATTGCTCCAAACAGCGCGGCTGCTCTCATTGCCTGTCGAAGACACGCGGGAATGGAAGCAGATGCTGCCGTTCAGCGCAATGGGTCAAGGACCCGTAGTTGTCTCGCCTTTCCATATGGCGCGCGTGTCGGCCGCTATCGCGTCCGGAGGGATGCTTCCGCAGGGACGCTGGCTGCAGGGTTCTGCCAATGATCGTACGGAAGGTCCACAGCGAATCATCGAGGAACGGCAGGCAGAGTTTCTCGCCAATGCTATGCGGAGCGTTGTCACGCGCGGGACCGGCCGTGCGGCGATGGCGGGGCTCGACGTTCCGGTTGCCGGGAAAACAGGCACAGCGCAAACGATCGGTGAGCCGCACTCGTGGTTCACTGGATTCGCCCCGGCTGACGCTCCGCCTGACCGGCGGATTGCGTTCGCGGTCGTCGTGGAACATGGCGGTTACGGCGCCCGAGCAGCAGGGCCTGTAGCAAGGGACATTGTTGCCGCCGCCCGCGACCTCGGAGTAATTGTGAAAAGGTGATCGAATGCCAGTTCCTGAATGGATTGAAAAGATGGGCCGCAAGGTGTTTGAGGCACCTTTCGCTTCCGGCAGGACGACCGACGCTCCCGAACTTGCGGAGATCCGGCTGACGCTGCTGGATGCAGCACGAGCACGTTGTCAGCGAATCGCAGGCAAGCAGGTATTCGCGTTCAACAGAGTGACCGTAACGGTTCGGGGCATTCGGGAAAAAGATGAGGACGTTTGGCAGAGTCAGTTTCTCCATCAGATATTTGAGTCTGAGCTCAGGGCCGGTCTTGCAAAAGCGAGTGTGCGCTTCCCCGACGATCTCACGGTAGAAGTCAACAGCACTCCCGACTTCCCGTCTTCGTCTGAGGACTGGATAGCGGTCAGTGTGGAGATGAAGCCGCGGAATCGGACGGCCCCTGGGCCACATGATGCGCGACTACTGGTTCTGCAGGGTACGGCGAATGTGGCAGAGCTGCCAATCTCAAAAGCCCGGACCAATATCGGCAGAAGCATCGATGTGCAACGGGTGAATGGGCCATCGCGCCGCAACGACCTGGCCTTTAGCGACGAATCCGTGATCAACAGGTCCGTCTCTCGCGAGCATGCGCATATCCTGTTTTCGAAGGCTCGCGGCGAGTACCGTCTGTTTAATGATCGAACCTATAACGATGGAAACTGCGGGCTCTGGATTCTCCGCGATGGTCTGAGCGAGGCTGTGCATCGCGATGCACGTGGTGTACAACTCCGGTCGGGAGATGAGATTCACTTCGGGAATGCTGTTGTTCGCTTTCTTGAAGAGGCAGACTAAGTTTTTCGGCTCGACACATGCGCTTCCCGGAATGGGTAGTTCCCATGGCCGCAACTCTCACGGACAAGAGGTTTACCGGCCCCGAGTGGATCTTCGAACGCAAGTATGACGGAATTCGTCTGCTGGCGTTCCGCAACGGCCATGCTGTACAGCTTTTTTCCCGGAATCAGTTGCTGCAGCATCACCCAGCGATCGCTGAGGCAATCGGTAGTCTGGATCTGGACAATGTCATTCTGGACGGCGAGGTCGACTGGGGCGGCCCCACTGTGGAGTATCACGTCTTCGACATCCTCTGGCTAAATGGCCGCAACCTGATGCCGCTGCCGCTCACTGAGCGTCGCGCCATGCTGCACCAGCTCAGGCTCACACATCCGGTGCATGCCGTCGCGGAGGTGACGGGAGGACAGCCGTGGGAGCAAGCTTGCCGCGAAGGCTGGGAAGGAGTGATCGCGAAGCGTCGCGATTCGCCGTACGAGCATCGCCGTTCTCCGCACTGGCTCAAGATGAAATGCGAGGCAGTCGCAGGAACTGGTCGTGGGCGGATTTACCGATCCTCAGGGAACGCGTCAGGGGCTCGGGAGCATTGCTGCTCGGCTACTTCGAAGGTGACGACTTCGTGTTCGCCGGAAAAGTCGGCACGGGATTTGACGTAAAGCAGCTGGTCGGCATTGCGTTCGCGGCTGGATGAACTCGAAGTAGCGCGAACTCCGTTCACCCGAGCGCGGGGACTGCCCCGGATCCGTGCCCACTGGGTGCGGCCTGAGATCGTTGTGCAGGTTGCGTTCATCGAATGGACGGTCCATGGCAAGCTGCGGCACGGCCGCTTTCTCCGGTTTCGCGAAGACAAAGCCGCTACGCGAAGTGGTGCGTGAGATTCCGTGATTACGCATCCTGAGAAGTTGATGTTCCCGGAGGACGGGATCACCAAGGGCGAACTCGCGGAGTATTACGAAGTTCATTGCGCCCGTATATGCTGCCGCACATACGCGGGAGGCCCATCACGATGGAGCGATACCATCGCGGCATCGGTGCTGAGGGCTTCTTCCAGAAAGATGTGAAGAAGGGCTTTCCCGAGTGGCTGGAGCGGGTCGAGGTCCCAAAGAAGGGCGGCACGGTACATCATCCGATTGCACGCGATGTCAATGCGCTTCTCTGGCTGGCCAATCAGAACACCATAACGCCGCATGTGTGGACATCACGGGTTCCGGATCTGTTCCACCCGGACGTGTGCGTGTTCGATCTCGACCCGGCTGTCGAAAACCCGGCTGAAGTTCGCTGCGCTGCGCTCGCAACTCCATCAACTCCTGGCCGAGCTCGGTTTGCGCGCGTGGGTGAAGACATCCGGATCCAAGGGCTTTCATATTGTCGTGCCGCTGGACCGAAAGGCGGATTTTGGGGAGGTTGAACGCTTTGCTCACAGAGTCGCCGGCCGACTGGTTGAGTCGAGACCCTTCGCTGTTGACGCAGGAGTTCAGCAAAGTCGATCGCGGCGGCCGCATTCTGGTTGACACAGGCCGTAATGGCTACAGCGCGACGTTTGCGGCGGCGTATGCGGTCCGGCGAAAGCTGGTGCGCCAGTATCCGCGCCGTGTACCTGGGACGAGATTCGTAGCGGCAGCATTGAGCCGCGAACGTTCACGCTTCGGAATATGAGAGCGAGAATCGCAGCGACAGGTGACATATGGGCGGACATCGACGAACATCCGCACTCCATTCGCGAATTGGCAATCCCGGCTAAAGAATGAAGATCGCCACCTTCAACATCAACAACATCAATAAGCGGCTGGACAATCTTGTCAGCTGGCTGTGTCGGGAATCGCCGGACGTCGTGTGCCTGCAGGAATTGAAGGCAGAGCAGGGAGCCTTTCCCGGCGCGTACTCTTGAGCAACCTCGGATATCGCGCGGTGTGGCAGGGAGAGCGTTCCTGGAACGGAGTGGCAATCCTGGCACGGGAGCGGGATCCCGTGGTGACGCGAATCGAGCTTGCCCGGCGATCCTGCCGATGGGCAGGCGCGTTATATCGAGGCGGCCGTCAACGGCGTCCTGATCGCTTCCATTTACCTTCCCAACGGCAATCCACAGCCCGGACCGAAGTTCGATTACAAGCTGGCGTGGTTCGAACGGCTGATCGCCCACGGCTGCCGAACTCCTGAAAGCCGGCGTGCCCGTGGTGCTTGGCTGGCGATTACAATGTGGTTCCGACAGCGCAGGATATCTATCCAACCCGGTCGCTCGACCGCAATGCGTTGATTCAGCCGCAGAGCCGTCAGGCATTCGCGCGATTACTCGAACAAGGCTGGACAGATGCATTGCGGACGTTGTACCCGGATGGGCCGTTGTGGACCTTTTGGGATTATGAGCGCGGTCGATGGCCTGCGGACAAAGGGATGCGGCTCGATCACTTCCTGATCTCGCCGGCATTGCGAGATCGGCTGGTGGATGGCGGTGTCGATCGATGGGTTCGCGGCGAACCAAACGCCAGCGATCACGCTCCAGCATGGATCGTGCTTGATAACTGACGCGATTCGGTTGGTGATCCTGAGATTTCTGATATCGTTTACGTAATTCCGAGGGCTTGCATATGGTGAAAACCGGGTTGTCTCTTTCGCGTGTTGGACTGCTTACGCTTGTTCTGTTCCTTCTGACGGTCAATGTGCGACCGTTGTGTTCGCAGGTCCTTTATGGGTCGATTGTCGGCTCAGTAATGGATGCTGCCGGGGCAGCGGTTCCGGCAGCAAATGTAAGACTGACCAATACAGGTACGGGTCAGGTTCGGGAAGCTGTTACTGATGAAGCGGGTACTTTCACATTTCCGACTCTGGCGGGCGGCGACTACGAAGTGACGGTCGTTAAAGAAGGCTTCCAGACCTACACGGCCAAAGGCGTAAAGGTCGGCGCCGATCAGACAGTTCGTGTCGACGCATCACTCACCGTGGGTGCCGTCACGCAGACAATGGAAGTTTCCGCTCTGTCGGCTCCGGTTCTGCAGACGGACAGTGCAGAGGTTCGGACGGCAATCACGACAAAGACGCTGGAAGACGTGCCGATTCCGATCGGGCGTAACTATCAGAACCTGCTGGTGACAGTGCCGGGCGTTTCGCCACCGGCGAATCAGCACTCGGTGGCGGCCAATCCTTCCCGAGGCCTGACATTCAGTGTTAACGGCACGGCGCGAAACGCAAATGCGATCCGTATCGACGGAGCGCTTGCCAACAATGTCTGGCTGCCGCACGTGAGTGCGTACGTGCCTGCACTGGATTCCATCGCTGAAGTGAGCATGGTTACCGCAACAGCAGAGGCGCAACAAGGACTGGCGGGCGGCTCATCGGTGAACGTTCAGATCAAGAGCGGTACCAATCAACTGCATGGCTCCGTTTTCGAGTTTAATTCCAATAATCGAATCAAAGCGAAGCCCTTCTTTTTACCAACAGGTCAGGGCAAGCCCAAGTTTATTGACAACCAGTTTGGCGGATCCGCCGGCGGACCGATTAAGCGGAACAAGCTGTTCTTCTTTGGAAGCTGGGAAGATAACCTGAACCGCCAGACCGGAACGACCTTCCAGACTGTACCAACCCCGGCCATGCGAAGGGGTGATTTCTCTGCATCATCGACGCCGATCTACGATCCTCTTACCGGTAATACTGCAACAGGAGACAATCGCACCGCTTTTCCGAACAACATGATTCCGGCAAACCGGATCGATCCGATTACGGCTAAGATTGTCGCCGCTACTCCGCTGCCTAACCTTCCCGATCTGCTTGCGAACAACTATTACGCTACCGGTGCCTATGCAGTAAGCCGATCCAAGCTGGACGGAAAAATCAACCTGACTGCGACTGACAAGCTGAACGTGAGTGCACGTGTCGGATGGCTCAACTACAGCATGGATAATCCACCTGTGTTCGGCGATGCGGGTGGGGGTCCGGTAATGAGTGCTGGGGGACGGGCAGGACATGCCTTCGGAAATGTGTACAGCACTACCGTCAGCGCGAATTATGTTGTGAACCCCAGATTTATTATTGACAGCTACTTCGGGTGGACGCAGACATCGTCGAATCACGATCCTGTGGGACTCGACAAGAACGTTGGCCTGGATGTTCTGGGGATTCCGGGCACAAACAGCAATGGCCCGCTTTCCGGCGGATGGCCCACGTTCACCGTCAGCTCGTTTTCGGACGTCGGCACGCCGGGCGGTTCGACGGCACTCCGATATAACGACACCGCTTTCGAGTACACAGCGAACGCAGCCTGGATCAAAGGTACTCACAATTTCCGATTCGGTGTCGATATCCAGCGATTTGCGATCAATCATTATGAGGCGCCGAGTGCACCGGGAGTATTCATGTTCAACGGCGGTGTGACCACGTTGCGCGGCGGTTCGGCCGCAAATCAGTTTAATAGCTATGCTTCGTTCTTGCTGGGATTGCCGTCGCAGATCAACAGCGAAGCCTTGCCGTTCGATGATCATCAGCTAACGAGCCGCCAGATCTCGTATAGCTTCTACGCGCAGGATACATGGCAGGCGACCCGGAAGCTCACGCTTTCCTACGGATTGCGATGGGATTATTTCCCGATGGGCAAACGTGCCACGCGAGGGATGGAGCGTTATGACTTCAACACCAATCAGATGCTGATCTGTGGTGCTGGAGGTATCGCAACGGACTGCAACTACAACATCGAACAGAAGAACTTTTCTCCAAGGATCGGGATTGCGTACCGGCCTACAGGCAGCTTAGTGATTCGTGCTGGTTATGGCATAAATTACGATCCATATCCTCTGTCGTTTGTGCGCAACATGCTCACAAATTATCCGAACGATCTGTTGCTGACGGTCGTTGCTCCAAATGGCCAGACGGCTGCCGGGACGCTGGCGGGAGGTGTTCCCCCGATCCAGGTTCCCGACATCACTTCGGGGCGAGTGACAGTGCCTGGAACGTATGACGTCCGGTCTTTGCCGGACTATGTGGAGCGCGGCTATATCCAGTCATGGAATTTCAGCATTCAGAAAGAGATCTGGGGCGGTTTCGCGGCGCAGGCGGCCTATGTGGGCTCCCGGCAGATCAAAATCAACCAGAGATTCAATCTGAATGCTGGCCAGGTACTGGGACTTGCGACAGCAGGGCAACCGTTCAACCTGAAGTTCGGCAGGACGAGTGCGACTGAGATTCTCACGCCCGTCGGTCACAACAAGTACGATGCGCTGCAGACGAGTTTGCAGCGGCGGTATTCGAAAGGGTTTTCACTGAACGTCTCGTACACATTTTCCAAAGCGCTCGGAATTTGTTGTGACGAACTGGCTGACTCGACTCCCCAGATTCAGATTCCGCAGTATTTCTATCTGAATCGTTCTTTGATGCCATGGGACCGAACCCATAACTTTACTTCGGCGTTCGTATATGAACTGCCGTTCGGGAAAGGCAAGCCGATGCTGCAAAGTGGCTGGGCTTCTAAACTCGCCGGCGGCTGGCAGGTAAACGGATTACTGGCAGCGTACTCGGGGACACCGTTCTCGGTGTCGGCGTCTGGAAATTCCCTGAATGCGCCCGGGAATACGCAGCGCGCCAATCAGGTGAAGCCGACGGTTGCGATTCTGGGCGGCACGGGGCCCGGACAATCGTACTTCGATCCGCTGGCATTTTCGTCTGTTACGACTGCGACGTTTGGGACTGCCGGTTTCAACAGCATTCGAGGACCCGGGACGATGAATTTCGACGCAGGTCTGTTCCGGAACTTCAGGCCAATCGAACGGATGAATATCCAGTTCCGGGCTGAGGCCATGAATGTGACGAACACGCCGCACTTTGCTAATCCGGCTTCGAACGTATCGAACCTGCAACTGAATCCCGATGGGTCTGTCAGGAACCTCGGCGGCTACACCGTGATCACGGCAACGCAGGGGCTCGGCCGCGAGGGAATTGATGAGCGACTGTTCCGTTTCGGCTTGCGGCTGATGTTCTGATATTGGCGATCAGGTCGGCAGATACGCGGTTGCCAAACGCGTAAACTCATCAATCTGAGTTCTCTGCCAGGCCGTTCCCTGATCCAGTTCCCCAGCCAGCAACTCGGCGACACGGGGCGCCATCGCGACGGCAGCGCGGGCATTGAGCAGCAGTGCACGCGTTCGGCGGGCAAGCACATCTTCCACCGTGCGTGCCATCTCCCAGCGTGCGGCCCAGATCACCTCAGCTTCCAGGTATGGGAGCGCCTCATGTAACTGCCGCCCTCGGTCGGGGTGACTGCGAATCATCTCCTGAATTGCGATGGCATCGGCTCCGTATACCTTCAGATGTCCGAATTTGGAGGCGTGGTGATGGTATCCGTGGACTCGCAATCGCCGCGTTACACAGTCACGTTCCTCGAGGCCAGCGAGGACGGCCGCCTGTGTCACGCAGTCTTCCGCCATATGCCGATAGGTGGTCCATTTGCCGCCAGCGACTGTGAGCAGTCCGCTCGGGTCGATGTGAATGGAATGGTCGCGCGACAGCGAGGCGGTTGAAGCCCCACTCGTCGATTTCACAAGGGGCCGGATTCCGGCCCACGTGCTGAGAATGTCGGAGCGGCCTGGCGGCTTCATCAGGTACTTGCCCGCTGTCTCCAGAATGAATTCGATTTCCTGCTCGAACGGAACTGGTTCCAGCGACACATTGTCGATAGCTGTATCTGTTGTGCCTACTAAAGTATGTCCGTGCCACGGGATGGCAAACATAACCCGGCCATCGCTGGTGTGGGGTACCATTATTGCCGCATCACCGCGCAGGAAGGAGCCGTCGAAAACGAGGTGGACACCCTGGCTCGGCGCAATCATGGGAGCGGCATTCGGGTCAGCCAGCCGGCGTACTCCGTCGCTGAAACAACCGGTTGCGTTGATAACCGCACGCGCATGGATTTTAAACTCATGGCCTGACTCGCCGTCGCGCGCCACTGCGCCCGCAATCATGCCATCGTCGTTCTTCAGCAGCGATACAGCCTGACAGTGATTGACTACAGCCGCTCCTTGCTCCACCGCGGTCATCGCAAGGTGAATGAGGAGACGGGTATCGTCAAACTGCCCGTCGTAATAGACGACGCCTCCTCGCAGATCTTCCACTTTCAAAGCCGGCAGCCGTTCGAGCGTTTCCTCCCTGCGACAGATTGCGAGACGGGCCAAAGCCATATTTGCCCGCCAGCACGTCATACAGCCGTAACCCAATCCCATAGAAAGGCGCTTCCCACCATGCATAGTTTGGAACGACGAAAGCGAGATCGCTGACCAGGTGAGGCGCGTTTTCCCGCATGATGCCGCGTTCCTTCAGCGCTTCCATGACGAGCGAAATATTGCCTTGTTCCAGATAACGAACCCCGCCGTGCACCAGCTTGGTGGAACGGCTGGAAGTTCCTTTGCCGAAATCGTTCTGCTCGATCAGCGCAACATCGTATCCGCGCGATGCGGCATCGACCGCACATCCGATCCCGGTTGCTCCGCCGCCGATGATGAGCAGATCCCAGGGCGAGGTATGCGAGCGCAGGCGGGTAATCAGCTCGGGACGGTTCATCCCTGTTCCCAATCGCGAGCGCGTTCCACGGCGCGCGACCAGCAGTTCCGCAGGCTCATCGCCTGGTCGCGCGACATCGCCGGCTCGAAGCGGCGGTCCACCTGCCATTGGCGCGCGATATCCTCGCGGTTCGAGTAGAGGCCAGCGCTCAATCCTGCGAGGTAGGCAGCGCCGAGCGCGGTGGTCTCGGTAACGCTGGGACGCACGACCGGAACTCCCAGCAGGTCGGCCTGGAATTGGAGCAGCAGGTTGTTGCGGGACGCGCCTCCATCAACACGAAGCTCTCCGAGGCTGATGCCGGAATCCGCTTCCATTGCACCCACCAGGTCAGCCACCTGAAACGCGATGGATTCAACAGCGGCGCGGGCTATGTGACCGTCAGTGATTCCACGTGTAATTCCAAGGATGGCGCCCGCGCGCGTAAGCGTCCCAATGGGGTGCGCCCAGTCCGGCGAAGGCAGGAACCAGATAGACGCCGCCGTTGTCGCTCACCGTCGCGGCCAATTGCTCGACATCGGACGAAGCACGAATGATCTTGAGGCCATCCCGCAGCCACTGCACGACGGCTCCTCCGATGAATACGCTACCTTCGAGTGCATATTCACGAGCGCCGCTCGTCTCCCAGGCGACGGTCGTCAGCAGGCGGTTCTTCGACGCAACTGGTTCTTTTCCAGTCTGCATGAGCATGAAGCATCCGGTGCCATAAGTGTTTTTGGTCACACCGGGCTCGAAGCAAGCCTGGCCGAACAGAGCGGCCTGCTGGTCGCCTGCCACGCCTTCGACAGGCAGGCTGAATGAAAGAGCCGACAACTCTCCGAACGATCCGCTCGACGGGCGCACCTCCGGGAGGACCTGTTGCGGAATGTCGAACAGCCGCAGCATCTCCTCATCCCACCGCCCGGTATGGATATTGAACAGCAGAGTTCGCGATGCGTTACTCGGATCGGTGGCATGTACGGCCCCGCCGGTGAGTTTCCAGATTAACCACGTATCGACCGTACCGAAAGCCAATTCGCCGGCCTCTGCGCGGCGGCGGACTCCAGCTACGTTTTCGAGTATCCAACGGAGCTTGGTACCGGAGAAGTACGGATCCAGCAACAGGCCGGTGCGTGACTGAACTTCGGCCTCTGCACCCGCGCGGCGTAGTTCGTCGCAATATGCGGCGGTGCGCCGATCCTGCCAGACGATCGCGTTATATACAGGCTCAGCCGTACGCCGGTCCCAAATGATGGTGGTTTCCCGCTGGTTCGTAATCCCCGCGGCAACTACGGATCGCGGCGGAAGGCCGCACTCGGTCATCGCCTGCACCACTACTTCAAGCTGCGAGGACCAGATTTCCGCTGGATCATGCTCCACCCATCCCGGCTGCGGATAAATCTGTGTAAACTCCTTCTGAGCCGTCTGTACGATGCGTCCGGATGACTCGAACACAATGGCGCGGCTGGAGGTGGTGCCCTGGTCAAGGGCGAGTAAGTGGGGCATTCAGGGAAGTCTAACAATTCAACTGGGAGTTTCCAGGAGTTCCTTATGAACTCCGATTCCGCCGATCATCTTTCCGTCCGGTGTGATTGCGTTTACGAAGGTCCGACATCAGTTTTCGTTCATTTGGGCGTACTCGCGGAAACCTCCTGACGCCCTCTGCTCCGATGTAAGAGCAACGCTGGCCTCCGGATGCAAGTAGCGTTCGCTTCGATTTAATAATGTGTTGACGACGAGAGATTTCGCATTAATCTACTTCAACGGGAATGAATCGTACCACCGCCGGCAGGGTAGCCTCGATCGGAAACAAATAGTCTCTTGCGGCTGTCGAAGAATCACTGGTCACAATGCCGAGGGAGCACTTTCCGGCGCTGCTCGCAATTGCGCTGAGCTTCGCGATCCCACTTCTTTCTTTAGAACGAGACAGTGGACAACACCTGAAATCTGAAGAAATTGAGCAGTTCCTCCGTCACGGGAAGATACTCGAATCGAGGTCTGTGAACATCGGGACTGGAGACTATGGATGATTGACCACACACGGGCGTTTCGAACTCGCACTGACATCTCCGCGCGCAACTTGTGAAATGCGACCGAAAGCTGCTGGCGGGGATGCGACAGCTCAATAGCGAAACGCTGAAACGGGAACTTGGGAATTGTCTTCAGGCCGGCGAGATCAACGGCATCCTCAAGCGCCGAGACAAGATCGTCGCTCTTTTTGACAAGAAGATTGCGACCGACGGTGAGGGCAGGGTTCTCTTCGATATGCCGCCCCGGGGTGCAGTCTGGAGCGTGCAGCTTGACAAGAGCGCCGCCGCGACGGTGCCTCGGGTCAAGTGAAAATCTGAAGCACTAACGGGAGTTCAGCATCTTTGCTGAGTGCAGGCCATCAGTCAGCCGGAGAAGGGACGTGTACCCACCGGCCGCTCTCGCCTCAGTTTGTCGACGAAAATCCTGCTGGGGCTAACCAGTGGTATCGCCTGCGGATTGTTCTTCGGTGAACACATCGCCCGGCTGAGTATCGTTGGGGACGCGTTCATTGGCCTTTTGCAAATGACCGTGCTTCCTTACATTGTCGTCTCACTGATCGCCAACATCGGCCGTCTGTCTATGGAACAGAGCCGACGCCTGCTGGGCGTTGGAGGAGCGCTGCTGGCGTTCTTTCTTGCGATCGGGTGCGTCACGCTGTTCGTGATCCCGTTGTCCTTTCCCCAAATGCCTTCGGCGTCATTTTTCAGCCGAAGCTCGATTGAGCCGCGCCAGGAAATCGACCTGGTAAACCTGTATATCCCAACCAATCCTTTTAACTCACTCTCAACGGGAACCGTACCCGCCGTGGTGCTGTTCTCGATTCTGATCGGCATAGGGCTTATACCATCAAAGAACAAAGCTGACCTGATACGCGTGCTGGACACGGTCAACGATTCATTGGTTCATTTCAACAAGCTTGCCATCGGTCTAACGCCATTCGGTGTTTTTGCCATGGCTGCGGCGGCCGCGGGGACGATGACACTCGAGGAGTTTGGCCGGCTCGAAGCCTACCTGCTGTCTTATACGGCGGCGGCTGCGGTTCTGACGTTCTTCATTCTTCCGGGAATCCTCGCAGCGGTTACGCCATTCCGATATGGAGATATCTTTCGCGTATCCAAAGAGACACTCCTTCTCATCTTTGTTACCGGAAAGATCATTGTCGTCATGCCGCAGCTCATCGAAAATGCGAAACAACTCTTAAAGACAGGAAAGAGTTCTGCAGGCGACGAGGGACTTGAGGAAACCGATATCCTTGTCCCGCTGATCTATCCGTTCCCCAACCTCGGGACATTCGTCATTTTCATGTTTCTGCCGTTCACAGCATGGTTTCTGGGTAACCGGATGGAAGCGCGTGACTATCCGCTGTTCCTCGGAGCGACTCTTCTGGTCTCTTTTGTTGCTCCGGTTGTTGGCATTCCGTTTCTTCTGGACCTGATGAAGCTTCCGAGCGATATGCTCCAGCTGTTTGTTACGGCGAGCATTTATACCGATCGCGTCCGCGTGGTGCTTGGAGGAATGCACATTTTCGTCTTCGCTGTTCTGGCGGTTGCGATACTGCACCGGATGCTGGAGATTCGCCCACGGCGCATCGTCGGGTGGGCAAGCGGGGCGCTGGCAATTACAGCAGTTTCCGCGTTTGCCGTTCACGCGATGTTGAGCGTGGCGCTACGGGGAGCCTACACGCGGGACAAAGTCATCTCCCAAATGCAACTGCTGGATGCTCCTGTCGAGTCGAATGTGCTTAACGTCAGCGAGCCTAACCCAGCTCCGCTCAATGCCGGAGAAACGCTTCTCGATCGGATCCGCAGGCGCGGAGTCCTGCGGTTCGGTTACGAGCCCGGCAGAATACCGTTTTGCTTCACAAACTCAAGGGGTGAACTCGTCGGGTACGACATCGATCTTATGCATCGTCTTGCCAGAACTTTGCAAGTGCGACTGGAGTTTGTGCCAACACCCCAGCAGGCTTTGGCAGAGCAGGCTGCCGCAGATCACTTTGATATCGCCGGCTGCGCGTATACGCTGACTGCACGCCGCTCCGAGACGCTGGCTTTGTCCGCGCCGTACCTCGATCTTCACGCGGCTTTGGTGATACCGGATTACCGGCGTCATGAGCTCGACTCGGCGGCGGCGCTGGCCAGAGAACCCGATTTGATGATCGGTGTGGCGGCTGACGCGGAATTTGCCGAATTATTGAAGGAGTGGATTCCTAAAGCGCGCATCGTACGGTTTGACAATGCCAAAGAATTCCTGACGGGCAAGCGGCGAGATGTTGACGCGTTATTCACCAGCGCCGAGGCTGGATCCGCGATGACGCTGCTTTACCCGGAGTACACAGTCGTCGTACCCCAAAAGAAGATTGCGATGCCTTCTGTGTTCGTTCTTTCGAGAGCGGACAGCAGGACCGAGCAGTTTCTTAACGACTGGATTCTTCTGCGGCAGAAGAATGGAGTGACGGACCGGCTCTACGATCACTGGATTCTGGGTCAGACAGCCGGAACTCGCGGCCCGCGGTGGAGTATCGCACGAGATGTCCTTGGCTGGCTGCGGTAGCCGACGGCCAGCTTCGCCTGGTCACAGGCTATTCACATGATCGATGTGGCCGGCGCTTTCCGCATCGCGCCGGCCGGTAAAGAAGAGTTATTTCACCCAAATCGTAAGGTCATTCTGGCTAGGCACGCCGCCGCTGACATGAAGAGTCAGCGCCCGCGATCCCGAGCCGGAGCTTGCCGGAATTTGCAGGTTCACCTGGTATAGTCCTGCGAATCCGGGGGCAGCTCCGGCGAACGACACCGGGGCGGCATTTCCATCGACTGTTGCCGACACCGAACCGGTCGTGAAGGATAGCGGAGAGCTGGGCGGCACCTGGCCGGCTGTAAGCGCAGGGTTCAGTGTTCCGAGACCCACGGCGTAAATCGTCACGTAGCTGCCTTTCGGAGCAGCATTCGTTGCGGAGTTGGTAGTGCCATCCCCATTGACCGCAGTGACCAGGCCTCTGCCATTGGCGCTTTGTGTGTAAACGCCAGGAACTGCGCTGACAACATCAAGGTTTACTGAGTCGCTGGAGTTGTTCTGATACTTCACGGTCATCGCGGTCCGCCCGCCAGGCTGCAGGTTGAACGGAGCCTGAACCGACAGGACGTACTGCGATACATAGCTGAGGGCGGCAGGTGTGCCATCGAATGTGACCTGAACGTCGCTAAGCGTAGTCGGCAGGTTCCCAGCGGGCGCAAGTACTGCTGTCGCCGGGCCGAGATTGAAACCCTCGATGTTGATCATTTCGCCGGGCGCAACTACTGCGGACTGGAAACCGGCCGCGTTGTAGACAAGGTTCGGCCCGGTGATCGGCTTTGTGGTGACCGCCGTTCCCGTGATGACGATGGTGAAGCCTCTGACATAGCCGATCGAGGCGTCGCTGCCATTGTTTTCCACGGCCAGCGACCAGAGTCCGGCTGCGACCTGGCCATTGAAATTGGAAAGGGGCTCATTTCCGCGGTACGACCCTCCTGATGCGGTTGGGCACGCATCGGCATACTTTGTCGGAGCAGAGTCGTCAAAAGTGATGTTGTTGAGAGTGCCCTGATTGCCACAGTTCCGCTCGAGCAGCCTGACACGAGTCAAAATGGCCGAGTACATGTATACGTTGAGATCGCCAGGCCGGGGGTAGTCAATGTCGAGAGTGGCGGTTACTTTCGTGATGAGAATCGCCCTTGGCACCACCAGGTTCGCAATCGTGATGATGTCGGCGCTGTCCCGGAAAACAGGCAGCGGCGCCCCATTGTAGGTGTACGTGTACGTGAGGCTTTGCGCTTGCGCCCGAACGGGCAGGATCACTGCGGCTGTCAGCAGTACCAGTGAACGTGCAATCAAATTCCACTTCATAGTAGATCTCCTTTTTGGCAACGTGTGTTGCAGTCTTTATGAGCTCGGGTAAACAGCGGTATCAATAGCACAAGCGCTCTGCACGCCGGGCATGACAATCGAAAGTAATTACACTTATCCAAGCCTGTTTAAACCGGAGACGACGATTAATCCGCCACATGTGTTGACTTCAAAATGTCGCTGCACAGAACTACATTTCGAGATGACGCGTGGTTACTTGGATCACTGGACGAAGACACTGTCAGCAAGAACGCCGAATTCAGCTGTTCGGGCGCAGTCCTGATTGCCTCGTTCGGTGCAGACAAGGTCGCCTTTCGGGGCTGTTGCGGCGGCGATATGAGAGCGCGCAGCCTGCTACTCCGTTTAAGCCCCATGGCCACTCCTGGAGATTTACCGCAAGATGGAAGTGAGAACGTACTCCTTCGGCCGCAGTTACAGAGTCGCTGGCGGCGAAAGCGAATGAAGTGCGTTAAGAACTCCCGCGCTGACGATGCAGAGCAAAGGCTTGTGGATTTACTTTCGACTTTGCCGGCCCGTGCTATGGGTAAGCGGGTTAGCCAGAGCTGGTCAGAGTTGTGCAACATCTGATCGGCGCGAAGTTGCGCTGCCTTGTCGAACCGGAAGCAGCGAAACAATAGTGATGCCGAGGACCAGGCTGAGAGGAGGCTGTGGTCCGTACTGGGACTTGGTTTAGCGGCTGCCGTATGTATGGTGGGAACTCTTTCGGTTTTTTCAGGTCGAAGCTGACTCCGGACAGCTTCGACTCAAACGCGACTCGAACTTTCAGATATTTCTGTGTCACAAAGCTGCGTTCAACCGCTTCGAGAAAATTCCGCTTGCGCTGCTTCGGCCGAAAGCGACCAGAACTAACTAAATAGGAGAGGCAACACTCCTTCCGTTGTACCGTTCGGAGTGGTGCGGGCGTGTCAGTGTTGTTGACGCGCCGCTAATACTGAGCATGCGATTTGTCGATTGCGAACGCGGAGCCGGTAGCATGACAGACAGTGCAACTCTCCCCGATGGGCGTCGTGTTCGCCAAAGCATGTGCCGAAGCGGCCTGGTCTACATGGCAGCCAATACACGTGGACGTAAACGGCTTGACCGGATTGATGTATCCCTGTGGATCAAGCACATCGCGGACTCCAGCAGGCATGGTGTGAGAATCATTGACGTGGCACATGGCGCAGTTGCGTGTGTCGCCCGGGCCGCCCTGCGGGCTCAGTGCCGGGTAGCGGATGTCGGCGTAGTACTTATAAGCGCTGTGAACGCGGTGAATCAACAGGTTGAAGTTAATCCCCCGAGCTGGTTGACTCGCATCATCTGCATCAGCCGTAAGAGAAGGGTTGTGGCAAAGTACGCACATTTCCGTCTGGTTGCGGTTGTCGCCGTGGAAGGAGAGGAAGAAATGGCACTGATTGCAGGAAGCGGTTTGAACAGGCGCTCGCCTCGGCTGCACAGCCGAGCCATCGACTGAGAAATAGAACACCTTGTTCACTCCTGCGTAGCGCACATCCATCTGAGTGGTCGTCCCAGGCAGCAGCGTCTCCGTGCGACGGCTCTCTATCCCGACCGCAAAACTTCCTTTGGCGTCTCCGGGTATTGCGTGCTGGAAGGTATACGCACACGTTCCAGCCGAATCGCACTGGGCTCCAGTCGCGCTCTCGGAAACGTAGCCCGGCGATGTGACGTCTGGGCCGAAGCTGGTATACCCGTAGTCCGATGTGGGGCCTGCCATCAGCAGCGACAAGTTGTTTAACTGATTGAGTGGTACGGCGGCTCCGGACTTATCCTTCACGGTAAATGTGACCGTTGGTTGCTTCCCCGCAGTTCCGTTATCGACCTTCATAATCCCGAGAACCAGGCCGTGCAACGACGCTGAATCCTCAGGAACGGTATGTCCGCCTTTAATCGAAGCGTCAAATTCAAGCTCGCCCTGAGGAATGTGGCAGATGGAGCATTGGTTATCGCTGACCTGCGGTCCTCCGGCGTGATTGGCTCCGGTTGCGAAATTCACGTCATCGTGGCAGGACCCGCAGGTGTCACGCGCCGGTCTGGTGAGATAGGCGTTCGCTTGTGCGGCGCCAGTATTCTGGTCGTGGCAGACCTCGCAGCGACGGGTGTCGGCGGGATCGACAACTGTCGAATAGTCGTTTACGCTGCCCTGATTGCCGATAATCTGATACGGCTTTCCTGTCTTCACGCTGGGAAGTGATGACCCCATGTGGATCTTGTGGATCATGACTTTGAAATCGACTGTATTGCCTGTGTCGGGATCCGTAGTCTGGGGCGTGTGGCACAGTACACACATCTCGACGCCGCGCCTCGATCCCCCGTGAGCGGACAACTGATCATGACATCGGTTGCAACTCTGGGTTCGAATGACATCATGCACCAGCGTCACCGGTGAGCCGTTGGGTACAAAATTGAACGTTGTACTGGCGTAATTCGTTCCCAGGTCGAACTCAGTCAGGTTACGCGACCCGTAGATACCTATGGTGTGCGTGGTTGCCCGGTCAAAACCCGATGGCGCTTTGGTAGCGAAAGTGTAGCGATACCCATCGCCGACAGCGACGAAAGTGCCGTTCGATTCGCCGGCAGCCTGGGTTACAGTGCCGGATACAGCGCCAGTCTGGGTCCGCGTGACGTAGTCCACATACTGCTGCTGACCTGTGGGAAGGTACGCAGCAATGAAGGTGAGTCCAATCGAACCGGGCGTTGTCACGCCAATGCGGTCCAGCGGCGCACCGGCCGGGTCCGTGAGGTTGAAGGCGACACTGATGGTTCCATCCTGGGCAACTTCAGCAGATGTAATCGTAATTGCCAGACCGGGGCGAACAAACGAAACCAGCTTCGCGTCTGCGTAGAAGGCTTTCTGCTGTTTCCGGAACCGACTGGTTGTGGCACCGGTCATGATGAGGCTCGCGAGACAGCTCGCGGCAAGCAGTGCTTTTGTCGTAGTTTTTACGATCATTCTATTCTTCTCCACGCCGACGGACAGGCGCCTGGTTGTTCAGTGAACGCACGCAGGCCGCTACCGATGGCAGGCAGCAACATCTTGTTGTTGCGGGCGAGCATTCGCGCCATTCTCGGGACACAGTTGTTCCGATGATGACCGTTCGGGGTGGTGTGACTCATTTAATTGGATTGAGCCGACAACGGGTCACTGCAACGTGCGATGACGGAAAGACCTGATGAGACATTTTGCCGGGGGTGGAGCACTTGAGTCTCCAGATGATCTTTGCGCGTTGCTTCGACCCGTACGGAGCTCGTACAATGCCGAAACACGGCTACACGGAGCATTCCACCAAATTTCGGAAGTGCTCACGTCACCCTGACCAAAGACGTCGCATGCCGATGGTACCTGCTGACTTTCAAAAAATGAGTTCCTGCGTTCACCGTTGCATCTTCAACGTGAATAAAAGAGAGCTGTGTGGAGATCTTCATCGGCTGATACAGCCTCGGTCGCGACATGCCGCAACTTCACATTTTGTCGCCATTGTCTGGTCAGGTCTGGCCGTTAGAGCGCATCCGCGACCCGGTGTTCGCGCAGAAGATGGTGGGAGACGGCCTTTCTGTCGATCCTACCGACTCGATGCTCCTGGCGGGTTGTGACGGTGATGTCGTCTCACTCCACGCTGCAGGACATGCTTTGACTCTGCGCACGGCAGAGAGCCTGGATGTATTGATGCATGTCGGCATCGATACCGTCATGTTGAAGGGGCAGGGATTCCGCGCGCGTGTGAAGGCCGGTGACAGAGTGCGGACCGGCACGCCGCTGACCAGCTCGCTCTCCAGCTGGTTCGCGCTTTTGGCGGACGGTCGAACATTGTCAGTCTCGATGCGTGTATCACACGCCTTCGTGTCCAGCTCGCGGACGTCGCGAAGGCCAACAGCGACAGACTCAACGCACTCGGCGCTGCCGGAGTCATCGTCGTTGGAAACGGCATGCAAGCGATCTTCGGCACGCGGAGCGACAATCTGAAAACCGAGATGCAGGATTATGTTGAAAAGCGCTGGTCCGGAGGCCGACGAAATCGAGGAGGCCTCGCCGGTGCAGACTTCGCAGCCTGCGGGTCTTCAGCCTCGCCTGCGCGATCCGGAGGCTCCGGAGAAGGCCAGCGCTCACATAGCCGCGCTCGGCGGGAAGCCGAACATCGTTCGCCTCGACGAGTGCGCTGAGACTCGCCTTCGAGTGGTCGTCCGCGACATCGGGCAAGTGCGTGAAGAGGCGGTGCGAGCGGCCGGGATCGCCGCAGTGGTCAAGCTGGACGGCCAAATCCTCCACCTGCTGGCAGGCCTTAATGCGGATCAATACGCCGCCGAAATGCGCGGTCAGCTCGCCGGTCCGGTTACCGGCGGATTAGCCGTGGCGACGGCAGCAACGCCCGTTTAAGGGGCTTTACACCTATGTTTCGCGGCATGACTCTCCTGCTGTTCTTTGTTGGTTCCAGTCTCTACGGCGATGAGATTGAGGATATTAGGAAAGAACTGGCCGAACTCAAGCAAGACTATGCGCGTCGTGTCGGAAGTCTCGAAGCCCGTCTGGCTCAGCTGGCCGCAACACAATCGACAACAATCGAGACCCACAAAGAGATCCTTGAAACAGCCGTCCGAGCGGAGGTGAAGGCGGTTGAGACTGCGGACAAGCTCGACGAGGCACAGGAGCAAATCCGGCAGAACAAAGCCGCGATCGACCGGTTCTCTTCAACACCACTTTTCGACAAGAAGGACCCCTCCGAGCCGACCAGGGCGTTTGAGTTTCACGGCTACGGTCGATCCGGCTACGGGATCAACGAACGAGGCGGTCCCCAAACAGCATTTCAGGCGCCGGGAGCGCTGTCGAAATACCGGCTGGGGAACGAAGCGGAAACGTACGCGGAGCTGGCGTTTGTAAGCAACTGGCTTAACCCGGATCGGGATTCGGGACGGGCGTGGTTCAAGACTGAAGCGATGGTCATGGCCAAGACGCTCAATCTCCAGAGTTTCGACCCATCGAGCGATTTCCGATTCCGCGAGATGTTCGTGCAGGGCGGGAACCTGTTTTCAGGCCGTTTCGAGAGCGCAAAGTTCTGGGCCGGAAATCGATACTACGCTCGACAGGACATTCACATCACCGATTTCTGGTACACGGATCTCAGCGGCTACGGCGGCGGCGTCGAGGATGTCGCCTTCGGAAAAGCTCGCGCGTCACTGGCCTACATCGGCTCAACGCATCCTTCGACGACTAACGCGACAACCGGCAACGTTTCGAAGAGCACGGTCGATGCTCGCGTCTTTGGTATCCCAGCTCCGGGCGGAGAGATCAATGTCTGGTACGATTACGCGTTCGCGAAATCCGGACAGATGACGACAGATGGCCTCGTCCTTCCGTCGGCGGCAGGCCACGCATTTGCGATTCAGCATAAACGAAGCGAATTCTTCGGCGGATATCACACGGCGACATTCCAGGTTGCAAGCGGAGCTGCGAGCAATCTGGTAGCCACGGCACAAGCGCCGACCCAGAACTGGCAGAAGGCCAAAACCTATCTATTTACCGATCACTCGATGTTTCAGCCCAACGACAAGTTCGCCGTGATGCCGATTGTGGTCGCCGCGTGGAATTTCAACGGAGATCCGGGGACGAAGTACACGCGCTGGATCAGCACGGGGGCCCGCCCTATCTGGTTTTTTAACAAATACGCGTCGCTGGCCTTCGAGGCCGGATTCGACAATGTGAACGATGGCAAGGGACGCTATGAGGGCTGGTTGCGCAAATTCACGATCGCTCCTCAGATTGGTGCAGGACGTGAGTTTTACTCGCGCCCTGTCGTGCGACTTTTTCTTACATATGCCAGCTGGACGGAAGGTCTTCGTGGGTACGTCGGCGGCAACACGTATCTGGATCGCCTGCGTGGCCTGAGTGCCGGTGTTCAGATGGAGTCGTGGTGGTAGTTCGTTAAATGCATTAAGCTATTTCTGGTCGCGTTTCGCCTGGATCTCTTTCAATATCGCGTCGACCTTTTCCCGCCGCTCTAATGCCAGCAGTTCATCCCCGACGTCAGGTGCTGCAAGCTCCAATGCGGCTTCCGCACCGGCCTCCTGCTTCAGAACTGCTTCGTTCATACGCGCGGAAGTATCATCGCCCGTCACCAACGCCCGAGCTGCGACAGCGCGCGAGAGGGCCCGAGCTCGCCGCTGCCGCGTTACCAGCAACTCACTCCGGTTCCGAGCCTCGGTCATCTTTCCATCCAAGCTCGCGAAACGCCGATTTCAGGTGCTCGACCTGAATCTTCTGGTCGACGAGCTGCTGCGCGAAGGCCTCGGCCATCTCACGATGACCGAGGGCCTTCTCAATCGCCGCGCGTGCAAGGATGTCATTTCCTTTACTCGCGCTCAACTCCGCCCGCCGCAGAAGATCGGCACTGGCCTGCTCGTTCTCGCCGCGCTTCTTTTCCAGAAGATGCTGGTCCGCAACCGCAATCGCAACCTGAGTCTTCACCTGCATCAGCTGATTCTGCATGTCGAGCAGGACCTGCTTCAGCATCTTCTGCGGGTCTTCGGCCCGATCGATCAGGTCATTCAGGTTCGCCCGCACCAGGCGGCCACACGTTCGAGCAGGCCCATGTGCATTACATCTCCTTCTACTCGGCTCCGGCGCGTTTCCGACCTTCTCGCCGATCGGCCGGACTTTACCCAGCAGTTCTTTCATCTGGACGCCGGAAAGCGTCTCGAACAAGGCCGGAATCTGCGCGGCGATCTGCGTCAGGTCGCCGGTGATCTTATTCATTCCCGTTGTATCTCCCCGGTTGAGACAACGGTGATCTTGTCTACCCGGCTGAGCGGCTCGGTAAGCGCGCGGACCACTTCCGGCATACCCGAAATCAGCTTATCTACCACAGCCGACTGGTTCCACTCCTGATACGCTTCGGCTTTGATGTTCATCGCCTTCGCCTCGGCCTCACCCTTGCGGAAGATGATCTCGGCTTCCGCTTCACCTTGCGGCCCGAACTGCGGCCGCTTTGCCTTCGGCCTGGCGAACCGTACGGATGCGTTCTGCGTCTGCAAGCATCTCGATTCGCTGGCGCTCCACTTCGGCCGGTTTCAGCACAGTAGCAATCAGTTCTCGCTCACGCCGCAGAATTTCCGCGTCCTGAACCTTGACTTCCTGCTCCTTCTCGGCCTGTTTTACTTTCACAGACTCGACAACGACTTTCTGCTGCATAACCTGAGCCTGAATGTCATATGCCTTATCGGCCTGAGCCTGCTGTCGTTTCACCGCTTCCTCGTATTCGGCGCGCTTGATCTCGAGATCGCGTTGCGCTTCCGCCTGCGCCTGCAGTGATATGGTTTCCGCACGCACGCGCTCCTGATCGGCCAGTGCCTTGGCGACGGCCGCTTCGCGCATGGCGATTGCGCGCTTGATCGCGGTGTCCTTCTCGGCTTCCGCAGCTGCCACGTCCGCGTCGCGCCGTATTCGTGCAATGTCCGGCTTACCCATGTTCGCGATGTAATCGTTCCGATCGCGCACTTCCTTAATGGTGAACGAAATCACCTCGAGCCCCATCTTGCTCAGATCCGAAGCGCAGTTCGAGCGCATCCGCTCGGCTACCATCTCCGGTTCCTTGACGATCTCTTCGACCGCCAGCTGTCCGATGATGCCGCGCAGATGACCTTCCATCACCAAACGGATCAGACCATCGCGGTCTGCCGGAGCCTTCGTCAGGAACTGTTCTGCCGCAGTCTGAATCGACTCGGGGTCGGATTTCACCTTGATCTGAGCCACTGCTTCGACCGTCACGGCGACACCCTGACGCGTATACACGTCTTTCTCGGGAGCGACGTCGAAGGACATCAGCTCCAGCGAGAGCATCCGGAAATTCTCAATGACCGGGAAGATCACCACGCCGCGGCCCTTCACGATCCGGGTACCCCGGAAACCATAGACCACAAGCGCCTCGTGAGGCCCCGCTTTGCGATACAAGTTCGCAAACATCGCCATCACGAACAGGACAGTCAGGACCATCAGGCCTGCTACCACCAACACACCGCGTAGTTGTTGCCATACACTCCTTCCGGGGACTATGTTTCAGCGCCCGTCCCCCGAGGGGCGCTCCTCAATCGCGTCTGTTGCGCCGGCTAATTCGTCCCAGCGCCGAACATACGCAATTCCGTTTTCGAAGCGGGTCACGACGACTTCTGTGCCGGGTGCGATCGCGTGAGCGTCCTCGCTCCGCGCCGCAACGGCACGCCGCGACCCAGCCTGCGAAAACAGAATCTCTCCCAGACCCTCTGGCCCGGATGTTGCAAGATACCGTGCCGAGCACACCCACCATCTCGTAATCCGCCGGATCAAGCTCCTCGCGCTCCCGCATCAGCACGCGCGATGAGGAACCAGAAAACCACGCTTGCTCCTGCAATGCCTGCTGCTCCTGACAGTAGGAAGGTGGCAACCACCCACAGCGCATACAGCCTTGTGGCGAGATAACCCGTGCCTCCGAACCATGCAAGGAATGCGGCAATCGTCCCGGGGTTGATGGGCGAGATCGCGGTTCCCGAGCTGTCAGCGTCGGATCCACCCTTTTCGAGGGTCGCGTGATGGTGCCCCCATGCAGCCCGTGATGCCCGCCGCCGTGTGGCGCGTGAAGATGCCAGTCGTGGCCTCCGGGAATATGCCCGAGCAGCATCTGCACCAGGCTGAAAAAGAAGCCGACAGCAAAACAGAACAGATAAAAATCAGACCACGTCATAGTGCCTGCTTTTGCCTGTTCACCGGCCCAAGCGCCTCCAAAAGGCGATCGGCAAGGCCGGGTTCGTCGAGGATCGCCCCGACCAGCAGCATGCAGCGTCCGCGTATCCTCATGCCTCGCAAGCTTCAGAAGAGCGTTACTCAGCTCCGCGTCAGAGGCGAATCGTTCGGCGCCGTGGATCAGCCACAGGTCCAGACTGTCCTCGGCTGTACGGACTGCAGACTGAAGCTCCGTGTGGAATCCTTCAGGGTCATTCACCAGATACCCCGGATGAACCTTAAAGAACCGCGATAACAACATGCGGCTTGTGTCCGTGAGGTGCTTCCGCCGGCTATTCTCGACCTGCGACAGATAAGCCTGCGTCAGTCCCGACCCCAGTTCTTCGGCTATCGTCCGTGCTACTTCCGATTGCGTCATCGCTCTTCCGAGACCTCTGAGGGTTCCCTCTACCTCGCGCAAATATCGGAGTTTTTCTCCGAGGGTCACCGTCGCCGCTCCTTCTTCCTGCCGCGATCGGCGGCCACAGATTGTTATATAGCAATTTGTTATAGGTTGCAAGAAAAATCAAGAGCTGGCCAGAGTAGCTGGTCTTTATTGCAATTTCTTACAAACACAAAACGGCTGGCGCAGACAGTTGGTGAGAAGAAATCCAGCAGAATCAATATGTTGATCGATTGGTAAGACAGTTGCTCGTAAGGGAAGTGTGGCGACGCTTCGCCAGAATGAGGAGACGAAATGTTGATCGGTGTTTTTGCGGTGCTCTTGATTATGTGGCTTCTCGGCTTTACGGTCTTCCACGTCGCCGGCGGCCTGATTCACCTGCTGCTGATCCTCGCGGTCATCTCGCTGGTCATGCACTTTGTGCGCGGCCGCAGCGTTGCGTAGGTCGGGCGAAAACTAAGAGACCGGGCGTACAGTAGGTGCCTGCCGCCCGGTCCTGAACTAATTCGTGCTGTCTTACTTCGTAGCGTCTTTAACTTTATTTGCGCCTTTGTCGGCTGCATCCGCAGTGGCGTGAGCAGCGTGTTTCGCTTCTTTCTTCGTCGTGTGTCCTGTCTTCTTTGCCGCGCTCTTGGTTGAGTTGGCCGCATCCTTCATGTCTTGACCGGCGGACTGACCCGTTTGGGCAAAGCTCATCGCAGTAAGTGCTACAAACATCGCGAGTATAGAGAAAATCTTCATTGTTGGCCTCGTGTTGGAGATGATTTCTGTAACCTGCCGTTTCCCAGGTGAAAGAATTATAATTTCCGGATGTGCCGCAGTATTAAAACTTTGCGCTCCGGGTCTGTTCCGGCGGCCGATGATGAGGTCAGGGCCGCTGCGCTCCAGTTCGTCCGCAAGATCACCGGTTTCAATAAGCCATCAAGACTCAATCAGGAAGCCTGGGATCGTGCTCTGGACGAGATCGCGAGTTCGGCAGGTGAGCTGCTGAGAAGCGTGGCTGGAAATATGGCCGTTCGCACCTCGTCGAGTGGCAGCCCCGATTCAGTAGTGGCAAGCAGTCAATGAGAAATTTTGCAGTACTGTTCTGTGCTCTTGCCACCTTCGCCGCGCCGGGTAATCGCCTTCGGGACCGAATCTTAATCTATACGCATAACGGCATGGGTGCTGGATGGGAAGGGCTATGTACACACGAACATACCTGCTGCGATTACAGCGCTTAGAGAAATCGCGGCGTCAGCCCATATTGAAACGGAAGTGTCGGACGACCCTGGCGCGTTCACAAACGCAAATCTGAGACGCTTCAAAGCTATCGTCTTCGCCAACACAAACAACGAGGCGTTTGAGTCCGACGCACAGCGGGACGCGTTCCGGAAGTTCGTGAGTGAAAGCGGCGGCATCGTCGGAATTCACTCCGCGACCGGCTCCGAGCGCAACTGGCCTTACTTCCAGGCCGTAATGGGCGGAAAACTCAGGCGTCAGCCTAAAGATCCAGAAGTTCACGATCCGGGTCGTCGATCCCGCGTTTCCTGCAACACGAGGGTTACCGGCAACATTCAATTGGCAGGATGAGTGCTACTACCACGACAAACTGAATCCCGACATTAAGGTGCTCCTTACCGCCGACCCCGCCCAACTTGAGGACCCGCAAAAACAAGACGATCCCCCGTCCCTGGTGAATGGGAAGATACCTCTCGCGTGGTATCACGAGTTCGGTGGCGGCCGGGAGTATTACGTCGCACTCGGCCATAAGGACGAGGACTACAAACAGCCGCTTTTTCGCCAGCTACTGCTTGGCGGAATCCAGTGGGCAATAGGGTCGGAACGGTATCCGCCTCAGTGAGCAGCCGGAACGCCGTGGAGTCTACTAAAGCGACTTGCCCTTTCTTTCGTCTGATTTCATCTTTTCGTATGTGATGAAGAAGACCAGAGCAAAAAAGACGATAACTGGGATTGCAAGTACGTATATCATCACAAATTTGACTCCGCGCTGCCCGCCCAGTGAAAACTTCATCACGGTTTTCTTCCGGCGTTACGCACGAGTTCACGGCAGAAGACAGCACCCGATCCGGACACCTCCGGAGAAAAAAGAGGGGACCGGATTGTACGGTCCCGTTTCAGTTTTCGGACGAGAGATAATTCAACGGACAGGTTAGCCCGGAGTTGCGGGTGCGGCCAGACCCGAGAGGACGTGCGTAACGTACGCCTGCCGGGCTTCTTCGTACCGCCCCTGCGCCTGCTTCAGCCGTTCTTGCTGCGTGTTGAGGGCATGCAGTCGGTCGTTTTGACTCGACTGTCCAAGGTCAATCAGCAGCTCCGCCATTTTCCGTCCCTCTGCCGTGTAGTGTTCGAAGGCGTCCCGGAAGTTTTGCCGGAGAACGTTGAGGTCGGGAGAAGCTTGCGTCTGTTCGGCCCGCATACCGGATCTGAACGTTCGATCTCTGGGAAATGACCTGGTTACCAGAATACTTAAAGCAAACTGTGTCTATGTACGTTTAGCGTTACCACGGTTTTCTCAATATGGGCCCTGCCTCTGGATGTGGAAGGGGTCGTGCGCTGCGTGACAGAATGGGCTAATTCGTCGATGCGACCCTACGTGATCGGAATCGCTGGGCCGTCCTGCTCAGGGAAGAGTGAGGTGTCGCGCCGGCTGGCACGAATACTCCGCGCGCCTATCGTCGCAATCGACCATTACTATAAAGATCTCGGACACCTCACGGCAGCCGAGCGCGTCAGGACCAACTTCGACGCACCCGACTCGCTCGACCGGGAACTCGTCCATGAGCATGTTCAGGCGCTTCGAAGCGGCCGTGCGATCGCGCAGCCGACTTACGATTTTGCGCGCCACACCCGGGCGATACCCGTTGAGAGAATTGAGCCGTGCGACTACGTACTGGTGGAAGGTCTGTTTGCTCTCTCATGGCCGGAGGTTCGGAACGGCCTTGATTTTCGAATCTTCATCAGCGCTGACCATGAGACCTGCCTGACTCGGCGAATTTTCCGCGACGTGCGGGAGCGCGGACGGACAGAAGAGTCGGTCCGCAGCCAGTATGAACAGACAGTACGTCCGATGGCAGATATCCATGTCGTTCCAACTGCGGCTTATGCAGACCTGGTGCTCGCCGGAATTGCTCCCGTAAAGCAGTCTGTGTACACCATCCTGCTGTACATCGCGCAACGGCTCCGAGATCCTGCCCTTCGAAATGCAATCGACTCTTATCCGGAGCACGATGCGGCTGATTAGAAGCTGGCAGTAAGCTGTGTCTATGACCAGACGAAAACTCGCAGCCTGGCTGGCAGCGGCGACTCTACCGTCAATGGCCGCGACGCCCCGAAAACAGCTGTTCAACGGCAAGGACCTGACAGGCTGGTCGCGGATTCCACGACATGAGGATGCGCCTCCGGATCAGAAACCGGGATTCAGGATCGACGACGGTCTGCTGGTGTCACTGCCTGACTCACCGGAAGACGACCTTTGGTACACGCCCGAGAAGATTGGGAACGCGACACTGAGGGTGGTCTTCAAGGTCTCCGACAAGAGCGCTAACTCGGGAGTATTCATTCGAATCCCGGACAAGCCGAGATCGGAAGATGACGCGATCAACAAGGGTATCGAAGTCCAGATTGGGGATACCGGTGACGACTATCACTGCACCGGAGTTTTGTACTCTATGACGCAGGCCAAAGCTCGGCCATCAAAACCTGCCGGTGAATGGAATACGCTCGAAATCCGGATGGCCGGACCGCGGACGGTCGTTCATCTGAACGGGGTTCTGGTAACCGATTATGATGGCTCCGCCCCGGTGCCGCCGAAGAAAGGGCGCTATGAGCCGGATCGGGGCCCTCGTCCCGATACTGGCTACATCGCCATTCAGCATCACGGGGGAGCGGCAACCGTCTGGTTCCGGGAGATCAGCATAGAGCGTACGGCGTAAGATTTTGTCCAATTGTATAGGTCTGTAAATAGAGGCGAAATCGAGGCGAATATCTATACGAACCTTCACGATCTGTACCCCGCGATTCGCATCTGAAAAGCAGGGAGGTTGTGAAACAGATGATTCGACGAAAGCTTGGAGTTGCGGCGCTGGTTCTTACATCCGTGTTCGGGTTGAGCACGGCGGCGATGGCTCGGGATCACGTATGACTATCGGGACTACAATCGCGGCTACTATGGCGCGCTCAGCTCACACGAACGCCACGAGATTGAAGAGCGTCGGGCTCGCGAAGCCCGCGAAGCGCAGAGAATGTGGGAGATGCAGCGGCGCCGAGCGGTGACCAACAACAACTACTATGGGGGCGGCTATAACCGCGCTTATAACAACGGCTACTACGATCGGCTTGGATACTGGCATCCTTATCGGTAATCCGCGCTAACGCGAACAAGAACAGCCCGGCACAGTTCTGCGCCGGGCTGTTCTTTTTGGATTCAGACTTCAAGGCCCACAGAGCGCATTAGTTCAATGGCGTTGCTCTTCTGAACGACCCCTGGCCGCATCTTGTAATCGAACGCGATTTTGCCATCATCGATGTAATCTTCGAAGTGGACGTTCATCGCTCGCGGAGCTAATTCTTCGGCGATGTGCGCCAGCGCGAGGTCGTGGGTCGAGACAATGCCGATCGCACCGCGAGCGACGAGTGTTCTGACAACTGCTTCGGCACCGATGAGGCGATCGTGCGAATTGGTTCCGCTCAGAAGCTCATCGAGCAGAAACATCAGCCGGGGTTCACCCGAGGCCATATCTACGATTTGTCGCAGACGGGTGATTTCCGCGTAAAAGCGAGATGCACCTTCGAGAAGGTTATCCTGGACTCTCATCGAAGCTCCAACGGCCACTCGGGAGATGCTGAGATGTTTACAGCGAACCGGCGCTCCTGCCCATGCGAGAACTGCATTCAGTCCGACCGCTCGCATGAGAGTGCTCTTGCCAGACATATTTGAGCCGCTCACCAGCAGCAGTTGCAGCTCATGATCGAGCCGGACGTCGTTAGCGACGGCGGAATCGCCCAGCAACGGATGTGCGATTTGCGTGCCCTCAAACAATGCATTTTCACTGGTCGTGACTTCAGGGAACGTGTAACTGGAACGTTCGGCTGCAAAGCCGGCGAGTGAAGCGAGTGCTTCGACCGCACCGATCGTTCTGAGCCAGTCACTGAGATGCGGCCCTGACTTCTGCCTCCAGTGCTCGATCGCAAACCCGAAGTGAACGGACCACAGCAGCGGCTCGGCGATGATCGCGAACATTTGATTTCGCGCCTGGTCACGCAGACTGAGAAGGCGGCGAAGCCTCAGGATCTGCGCTGAAGCCGGAACGCCTTCGGTTTGAATCTTTGTTACCAGTGATCTCAGAAGAGGGCTCCTGAATTGTGCGTTCTCAACCAGTGCGATTAATTCCGCAACGACGCCCAGTTCACGAGCGGGCATTTCCATTGCGCCGAGAATCTGGCCGAGACGCTGGCGAACGGACGCGAAGAAGAACAGTTCCAGAAGAATGGTGACGAGAAGTGGCGAAAGCGGAGCAACCTGGAGCATCCAAAGCGAAAACGACAAGAGCAGTCCGCCGCTCAGTAGTGCCGCAACGGTACGGTGTGCAATCCCGATGTTGAGCGGAGGTCCTGAACCCCAGCGCAGCAGTGCTTCCGGATGCAGCGCCGATCGGACATGCTCACCCGACAGCGCGAGTGCTTCACGTAAATCGAGCATTGGCGTCAGCTCGCGTACTGCGTCCTGACGGCTTCGAACTTGTTCTGCTTCGGCCGAGGTCTGAAGCCATGCGGCGAGTTCCTGCTCTCCCGCAGTGGTGCGAGCAGCGTTGATGAGCTGAAACAGCGAGCCATCGCCAAAAACGTCCAGATCGGCTGAGTACGGATGACGTGAGGACTGGAATCGCGATCCGCTTTCGCCTGAACCCGCCCAGGCGCCGTCCAGTCGGGCGATACCGCGATCATAGAAGCGAACCGCCCGGCGTTCCTCCTCAATGCGGCTCGCGATTCTCTCGTGCCAGACGAAGAGCGCTGCAAAGACGAAGACGGGCAAGGGAAGCAGCCAGAAGTTCCACCAGGTAAGTATCCCGCCGACGAGAACTGTTGTCAGGCGATACACGCTGAGCTGGCCCGAGAGTCGCTCATCTTTTGCAATCGCCTGTTCCCGAGCAGCCTTGCGCTTCTCGTATTCGCCTCTCACGCCCTAAGTGTATGAAGGCTTGCTCGTTATACTGGAAGTTCCCCCAAAGCATGAGGACGATTTACAAGCGCTGGATCGAGGATTGGGAGACTCGCCTTTGCTACCGGACGAATAATCGCGTGGTGAGGCCTTTCGAATGGGGTCTCGACTGGTCTGCCGAATGGCCCGCAGGCGCTCTCATTTCCGCGGAACGGGTATTCGGAGCAGGAATACTTCCAGATCGTAAACCAGCTCATTCTGCAGAACAGTCCGGCGTTCTTCGACTACGAAAAGCCTCGGGATTTCAGGCTGAAGAACGATATGGTGCGGTTTACTTCCGCTGTGCATACACGCCATCCCGAAAACAACGTCGTGCATGCGCAGTGGCATCCGGCCAGGAAACATAACGGCCGTGCTGTGCTGGTGCTTCCGCACTGGAACGCAAGCTTTAACCAGCATGGCGGGTTGTGCCGCGGGCTTGCGAAACTCGGAATCTCAGCATTACGCCTGAGCCTCCCTTATCACGATTACCGCATGCCGGCGGAGTTGCATCGCGCTGACTACTCCGTTAGTTCCAACATCGGACGAACGATCGATGCAACCCGACAGGCTGTTGTGGATTCGCGGTCGGCGGTGGACTGGCTCGAGTCGCAAGGTTACGACCGCATCGGAATTCTGGGCACCAGCCTGGGGTCGTGCTACGCGTTTCTTGCGAGTGCGCACGACCGCCGTATGCGGGTGAACGTCTACAATCACTGTTCGTCGTATTTCGCCGATGTGGTCTGGACGGGATTGTCGACGGAGCACATCCGGCAGAGCATGGAAGAGAACATCGACATCGAACGCCTGCGGGAATGCTGGAGCGCGATCAGTCCTGTGAACTACCTTGATCGTTACGCAGAGAAACCGAAGAAATCAAAGTTCATCTACACGACCTACGACACGACTTTTCTTCCTGAGTTTTCACGCGATATCCTGCGTCGAATCAAAGCTCAGGGAATCGACCACAGCGTCGCGGTGCTCCCATGTGGACACTACACTTTAGGCGAGTCGCCGTACAAATTTCTCGTCGGCTGGCATATCTGCTCGTTCTTCAAGACCAGGCTTTAGCTGCAGCAGGCTACTTCGCCGGCAGTCGCTTTTCAGCCCCGTTGATCGTCAGCAGCGGGTGCTTCACCCACGCGCGATACTCATAGATTCCATCCGGATTGAGACCGGGCACGCGCAGCGAGAATGCGCCTGGCGATTTCAAACGCGTTGAAGGCCCGGATTGCCACGCAATGGACCGGTCGCTGGCGTCGAGGCCAACGATGCTCCTGAAATCAAATCCCACCTCCAGCTCTGGCGTTTTGCCCATATCCAGTAACCGGCCTGTGAGCACAGCCGTGTGAGTCGATCGATCAAACGACCCGTCGAGGGTTTCAATGCTGGGCGGTGTCAATGCCGGCTTGACGCCGGTGATCTTGAGAACAATCGGATTGGGCCAGCGGCTGTTATCCTGGAGCCGCTGCGTAAACATGGCTTTGATGTGCAGGCCATCCGGTTCCTGATGGAACGATGGAGTGGGCTTCACTTCGGGTCGGTACTCCAGAATGCGTCCGTTCTGTCCCAGCACGGAAACCTTCGTGCCCGAAGTCGTCATGACGCTCTTCAGAACGAAGTCTTTCCATGAGCCGCGAGCCCACAGTTCGGGCACCTGCTTAACAATCGCGTACACCGTATCGGTGTCTTTCGCCTTCGTGAACCAGACGTTCTGTTCGTTGGTGATCACCCAGGGTCGAACGCCATAGATCGCTTCCTGGTTCACCTGCATCCAGAGTGCGATTTCGCGAAGCCGTTCTTCCTGTTCAATGGGCAGCTCTCCATCCGGCTTCGGACCGACATTCAGCAGCAGATTGCCACCTTTAGCGCGAGTCTCAACGAGGAGATCAATGATCTGACCGCCGGTTTTGTAATGCTCATTCTGCGGCTGATATTGCCAGGCAGTGCCCATCGTGTAACACGCTTCCCAGGCACCATCGAGCGGGATTCCGGGCACGTAGAGTTCAGGCGTCGGTATCGCGCCGCGAGTGACGACGACGTCCGGCTGTACTTTCCATGCGATGTCCCGAAGTCCCTGCGGCTCGCCATCGAAGAATAAAACGTCGATGCGACCGTAGTTGGACATCAGCTCACGCACCTGGTCCTGATCCAGCTTCATCAGTCCTGGATTCGCGCTGGGCTCAACCGCAGGGATGTGCCGCTGAATATCGATATGGTTCTGCCACAGCCAGCGGAAGTCATCGGGAGAGAAATACAAACCCGCGGAAATTTCCTGTGCCCGAAAGGCATCGAGCGTTTCCCGAACGATATCCCGATGAAATGGCGTGTGCATGATGCCAAAGTCAGTCGTTTTTGTGTCCCACATGGCGAAGCCCGAGTGGTGCTTTGCTGTGAACACGACGTATCTGATGCCGGCGAGTCGAGCAAGAGCGGCCCAGTCCTGAGGGTAGAATTTTCGTGGGTTGAAGGTCTTGGGCAATTCGTTGTAGAACTGCTTCGTGTACGCCTCATCGGCACCCGCAAGGGAATGAGAGATTACGACTCCTGTCTGTGAATCGACCGACCAGTGGATAAAGAGCCCGAAGCCGATATCACGGAACCACTCGAGTCTTTCCGGTTTATTCAGCGAACCCGGGGGCGTAAGGCTATCCTGGCCGAGTCCGGATATGGCCACCAGCAGCAGCGGGACGAGTACCGCGATTCGAGTCATACACACGGTATACAATGAGTCCGCTGATTACGTGAATCATGACCCACTGGACACGCAGAAGTTTTCTCAGGATCGCTCTCGGCCACGGCGGCAGCTGTTCCGCTCGCCGCTCAGAACCGACGTAGCGCGGGCAGCCGAAAATCAAAATCACCGACCTTCGATGCGCCATCATCGGCCGCAACCCGGTCGTTCGAATCGTTACCGATCAGGGCGTCTCCGGCTACGGTCAGGCCGAATCCGACAAGCCGTATCTCAAGCCGATGGTGCTGTTCTACAAGGACTATCTGCTCGGCGAAGATCCAACCGATGTCGAGCGAGTGATGCTGAAGATCCGCCG
Source organism: Bryobacteraceae bacterium (assembly GCA_963794765.1). Taxonomy (GTDB): domain Bacteria; phylum Acidobacteriota; class Terriglobia; order Bryobacterales; family Bryobacteraceae; genus JAWXCM01. The sequence goes on from CAWCGC010000023.1 coordinate 408,274, forward strand.
GCTTGGCGCGTTCAAGCCGTGGGGCGCGGCGGTCAGCGCGATCGAGATCGCTCTCTGGGATATCGCCGGTCAGGTCGCGGGAGTGCCCGTCTACAAACTGCTGGGCGGCAAGATCCGCGACCGCGTCCGCATTTACAACGGAGGTTTTCGGCCGCCGATGACGGGGCAGATGCCGCAGGATTACGCCGAGAACGTTCAGAAGATGAAGGAAGCCAAAGAAGGCTTCACGCTGATCAAGATGGCGGTCGGCTTCCACAACCCCGCGATGATGGGCGCCATCCCGAACATGTGGTACGACGAGCCGCGCAAGGGAGCGTCGCACCCGAACCGCGGTCTGATGACCGAGCGCGGGCCTGAAGCACGTGATCTCCTGCGTCGAAGCGATGAAGAAGGTGCTGGGCGACGAGATCGGCCTCGCGCTCGACTGCGGCCCGGGCTGGATGATGAAAGACGCGGTCACATTCGCGCGCGCCTGCGAGCCGATGCACATCACGTGGATCGAAGACATCCTCACCGGCGACTACACTCCCTACCCGAATGCGGAGCTCTTTCGCGACCTGAAGCAGGCGACATCGGTCCCGATCCACACCGGAGAACAGATCTATCTGCGCCAGAATTTCAAGGATCTGATCGAGAAGCAGGCGGTTGACGTCATTGGGCCCGACCCGGAGGACGTCGGTGGCATTGCGGAACTCAAATGGATTGCGGAGTACGCCGATCATTCACGGCATCCTGGTCGCGCCGCATGGCATCTTCGACGGCCTGATCGGACTCGCCGCCCACGTTCATATGGCCGCCGCGCTGCCGCAGAACTACATCGCGTTCGAGTACCCGTTCGGCCAGCCCGAGTGGTGGTACGACATCGTCGAAGGCCTGCCCAATCCGATCGTGAAGAAGGGCTTCATCGACGTCTGGGACCGACCTGGTCTGGGTGTGACGTTCAGTACAGCTGCTGCGAAAACGCACCTCGCGGAAGAGGACCGCCAGTTCTTCGATTAAAAGACGCGATCAGAACAGGCGATTAAGCCAGAACTCAGTGCTGCATGAAGTGCATCTTCATGAACCGGATATATACATCGAAGTCGGACGGCACCGTCCCGTGACCGCCTTCGTGCATGTAGTAAGCCAGATCGTGAAGAATCGGCTCGCCAGGGGCAGGGAATCTGGTAGTCTCTAATCCCTGCTTGCCAAGCAGCCGATAAACCGGTCCCGCGGCTACCGCGGCAAGAAACTCTCCATACGGATCGGACCACTTGTCCGTGTTTCCCGTCTGCAACAGAAGGGGCCGAGGCGCGATGAGAGAAATAAGCATGTTTGCGTCGACGGGCCACTCATTTACCCGGGTCGCGTACTTTGCATAGTTCCCGGCAAACTGGTAAGGAAAACGAGTGGGTGCGGCCATATGTGCCAGCGTCTCGCCGTAATTGCGCCTTGCGATTGCCGCACCGCCTTCTCCCGAGCAACTGGCGATTACCATTCCGAAACGCTCGTCAGAAGCCCCCGCCCACAGCGCGGTTTTGCCAAGCCGTGACACGCCGTGTATTGCTACCCGTTTCGCATCGACACCATTGACGGTCTCAAGATAGTCGAGTGCACGGCTCGCACCCCACGCCCATGCCGCGATCGCACCCCATTCGTCCTCTGCGGGTCTGGTTTGCCCAGCCTTAAGGTACAGCTCCTTGACTCCCATCCCTTCCGTCCGGGTGAAGTCCGGAGCTAAATCATCTTTATTGAAGGTTGCAACTCCGATCCCTGCGGCAAGGAACTGCTCGACGGGAAAGCCCCGCATAACTCGGTTCGCCGGCGGGGCCGCACCACCCGTTGCGGGACGCTGCATCGGAGTGGCAGCAACCTGCGTCCGTGACTCCCGGTCCCAGCGCCTGCCGACCTTGACGTAGGGATCTGTGGGAACGGTCAGATTGTTGCCGAAGAAGCTCATATTGAGAAGCACCGGAACCGGTCCTGTCGCGTTCGCAGGCAGGTATAGGAGAAGGTCCATCTTCGGACCGGTACGCTGCTTGTTGAAGTAGATCGTAATCTGACTCCGCGTCGCTTTACCGTCGAAAGCCGGGGCGGCATTCTCAGTCACTTCTAAATTCAGATCCTTCGGCCGATCGGGAGACTTGCCGTACCAGTTGTCCTCGATCAGCCTCACAATTTCGGGCCGGCGTTTCTGAAACCATGTTTTCGCATCCGTAACCGGCTTTCCACTGTTGAGCTTCAGTGGATCCGGCAACGTGTAGCTTCCGGCTTTCGACTCGGTGTAGTTGACGGGGATATCAGCAACGACATCGGGGGCGGAATCGGCTATCTGACCATACACGATGCATCCGAATGTCACGGCGTATGCGAGCCAGAACCGAGTCGGTCTGATTGCGGGAATTGTGGCAGTATTTCTCATATCGGGAACGTCGTTGTCTTGCTGGGATTAGTCGGTTGTCCGTGCTGCGCTGCGCTTCGGTCGGGCAGGTGCTGTCGTCGCAACTGCCGGCTTCCAGTACTCATCGAAGAAATCAGCTGCGACGATGTTTCCTGGAAAACGTGGGCCCGGAGGTGTGGTTGTATCTATGACGGCCCAGTCGGGGAGCTTCGGGACTTCGCGGGCGTTATTAAGATAGTCAAACTCGCGATAGGTGAACCCGCTGTTCACGACCACATAGCGTTTCGGGTTCAACGGGTTTGGATAAATGAGCACCGGAACCTGCGTCGCTGGATTCAGGTTTGTCGCGGTGCCGATTGCGAGTTTACTCGTGGTCCAGGTCAAGGGAAGCTTGTCCACGATTCTCGCCAGTATCTTATTACTGCCGGGGTCACCCCACAGGACCAGGTTCGAGTCTGTGATGTCCTCGACCGTGATCTCCGAATCGTTCCGTACTTGCGGCTCGCCCCGGAAGTGACGACGCCATTCTTTGATTGCACGAGTCTGCTCCGCGTCGACCCATTTGGTTATTCCGGGGTTCATCGGCTGCCCGGTTGGTTTGACGAAGATAAAGCTGTCCATGAAGGCGTCATCGATCGGTCCTTGCAGACCATGGCGCTTGCGGAGTGTCTGGCTGCTGCTGTCATCGCCGGAGACGGTCCACGTGTTCTTCGCAGAGTTGCGTTCCAAGGCGATCGATAAAGAGCCGTCGGACATCGGTCCGGGTACCTGAAGGCTTTTTCCGTTGATCACCACGGTAATCTTCGCGGCCGGGTTGACCAGGTGTGCGCCAGGACCGGCGTCAACGTGGAATGCCGCCACGTTCTCGGTCCTGATACGAATGGAGTTTTCTGTCGTGTCGACATCGGCATCAAGGCGGGCTCGTTCCCAGTGCTTGTCGAGTGCGTCGATCGTGATCCATTTCATGCGGTTGTAGCGAAGGGTCCATGTCGTAAACCGAATCTGCCTGGGATAAGGATCTCGCCCGCGTTGTGCGATAGCGTCGATACGTGAGTTGATCAGTGGCTTTGAATCGGGATGATAGCGATGGCCGGTCTGGGGCCCGACGACACGCTCCAACCGAAGGCCTTCGGCTGACATCGCCTTTTCCATCATGTCCGCTGCCTGCTTTTGAGGATCGATATCCCCGTTGTATGCGACAACCGGAAGATTGAACAGATTTGCGGCATAATCGGTGGCGTTGTACAGGTGCCAGAGTTTTTCTTCATACCAGGTGGGTTTGACAGGATCCCGCTCGATATGCAGAAACTCGGGGGTCTCACTGAAGCCCGCGCCCGGCGCTGCTGCTGCCCAGTCTCCTGCAAAGTGAGCAGCAAACTGCCAGCAGGCTGCTCCGCCCATGCTGAAACCACGGACCACAATCCGGTTCTCATCGATTCGATAATGGCGCCGTACGTTCTCAAGCGCCTCAAACAAATCTACTTCGCCTGCAAACTTGTTGGCGTTGTTGTGCCGACCGTACAGGTGAAGGACGATGGTGTCCTCAGGCGTGAATTCACCGGGGTTGCGCATGCGGTCCCAGAGAAAGTTAACTTCGCTCAAGGTCTCATTCCGTCCGTGAAACCACGCATCGAGCCGCCACTTGTGTGGAAGCCGCGGTGCGTAGGTTGGCGGCACCACGAGGCCGTACGGCTGAATGCTTTTGTCGATTTTCGAGACGTATCCCCGAACCACGAGGCCCGTAGCTGTGTCCCAGTTCGCACGCCCATTCAGCAGATCTTCGGCTCTCGCCCGCGCTGCTTCCAGCAACTCCTTTGCCTTCGTCACTTCTTCCGGTTTGAAAAATTCGTCGTACCTGAGCGCGTATTTAACGGCCTCGGAAATGACGCGCACATCCGTTACCAGTGGTGACGAGCTGATCTTCTCGATGGTCCTTTCGAGCGTCTTCAGTGATGTTGTCAGCTGCTCACGATCAGCATCTGAAATTTTGATACCCGGCGGAGGAACCGCGCGTACCTCGGCGGGATTCTGGACCTGTTGCGCCAAGATGGTTGCTGCGGCAATCGTCAGGGCAGCCAGTAGACGGTTTGGATTATTCATTTTATTGATGCGGGTTGAGCCGAGAACCCAGTACGTTGGGCTGCGGGCTTGTGTTGCGTTGCGACCACAACGGATAGTTTGCCAGATGGAAGAACTCCGTGCGGAACTCAGGCGGCGAGCCTCGCAAACTTTTTACTGTAGTGTCCGTTGCACCTGTTTACAATCGGTGCAGTCATTGCAATGTCGCTGCCAGACGAGCCTCCCGGGGGCATCAACTGCCGGATTCCGCCGGGAACGGTCCGCCCTCTACTTCGATTCGTCAAGCACTCCGACTGAGGGCAGGAGAAAGCAGTGGAGTGTGGATAGGTGTTCTCGCGTGCGTTTAGCGCGAATAAATTCCGACGTGAGCCCGTTTGTTGCCGGACAGTCGATGATGCCGGGGAAGTCGCAGCCGCCCCGGGAGCGGACGATGCCAGCTGAAGGTGATTTCTGGCGTTCAACGAAATGTCGACCAGTCTGTTTAGTTTTCGATGCTGCTGGGCGGTCGCGCCGGAAGGCTAACGGACCGTCTTCCCAAGGTGCGAGATCCGAGGACCGGGCGGGACGGGTTAGTAAGTTGCCGTTACTATGGACCGCCGGGCCAGGGCATGGTTCCTGTGGCGGCGGCGCCGGCTAGCACTTTGCCTGTATATTAACGTCCCGGCTCTCGAGATCCTGTGACTGAGGACTTTATCACAGATTCCTGTTGCTACCGGCGTTGTGTGCCTGTTATGCTCACCCGGTATGAGTCTTACTATCACTCCACGCATGGTCGGCGATGTTACCGTGCTTGACGTATCCGGTCGAATTACTCTCGGCGAGGCGACCGGGCATCTCCGTGAAACGGTACTGGCAGAGGCGGGCAAGAATTCGCGAATGATTTTGAATCTTGCCAATGTGTCGTACATCGACTCGGCCGGGCTCGGCGAAATGCTCGGCAGCTACACGAGCGTTCGCAACCGGGGCGGCGATCTGAAGCTGCTGAATGCTCAGAAGCGAATCAAGGATTTGTTGCAGATTACGAAGCTTTACACCATTTTTGAGTCGTTCGAGGACGAGTCGGCAGCTGTTACCAGCTTCTCGAAGACTGCCAAGGCCTGATTTCGACGGCGTGTTCAGCCGCGTGGCGGGTGCCTGTCCGCCACGCAGGCGCTCGCCCTGTTTCGACGGCTTCGACTGGAAGATCTGATCCCGCCGAGGGTTGCCGACGCACTCGGTTGATTCATCTTTCGCACCCGAACTCCGCCCATGCGGGGAACGCCGGATCCCGCTCCCTGTTTAGTTTGGCGTGCATTTTTTTTAAAACCTGCTGACGTCCGTTATGGGCGCGCCTCTTCCAGCAACACTCATGAAGCTCAGGTCGCAGCATCCCCCGCATCTGCTACTCGAGTTAAGCCTCCCAAATCATGCACCCGAGCGCAATCTTCATGGAGTGAAGCGTCCCTCGACGGGTTGTTGTGCCCGGCGGACGCGCGACGCAGGCCGATAACCGGGCAATGCAGCAACGAACTGTTAGGCCCGCATTCCAGTCTCGCTATTCCTCTGCCGAGAAATTCTATTTTCACTTGCAAGCCCGGTCGTTGTGTCTTCGATCTATTTCAGCTGGGCGGTGAATCACACAGCGCGGTAAATCGGGGGCTCTTTCAGAACAAAAGCACTTACAACGTGTCCGGAATTGAGTCATTTTCTCGCATCTGACTGCAGGATTCGAACGTTGTATTTTTAGCGGGTGCAATCTGCTTCGGGGAGTTTGACGATGAGTCTGGCCAAGCGTATCCCACCTGGTGCCATTTCCCAATTCGACGACTGGCTGGCGGCAGTCTTCGATAAATCATCCCTGGGGATGGTGCGTGTATCTCCCGAGATGACGATTATCGACAATAACCAGAAGGCTGCTGAAATCCACGGTCTCACGTCGTTGCGGGGTCGATCTATTGCAGAGTTGGTCGCAGATCAAAACGCGGTCGAGGTCATCCTAAGTCAGGCTGACCAGCGGAAGCAGGGTTTGAGCACGGACTATGAGATTGATGTGCTGCATTTTCCTGACTTGCGGCGAATACCCGTCAAAGTTGCGGCGATGCCGATGATCTCATCCGATGGCGAAGTCGCCGGATCGGTGGCGATTCTTCGCAGTCTTGAGACCGACCGGCGTGCTGAAGCTTTTGAGGATGCGATCCACGAAGCACAAGGAGCTACGGACATCTTTCGTGCGGTTTGTGGCCACGTGGGACCCTTACTGGATTTCGATTTCAGCACTTTCAGTATTGTCAGCAGGAACGGAAAACACTCACGCCTCCTGTTTTCTTATGACCCGGAACTACAGGTCGAGAGCCATAAGCGCTGGTACCTCATCTCCGGTGCTTTGGCCGACTGGGTTCAGAGTCATGAAGTACAAGTGATGGACTTCAATGACTTTCTGAGGAAGTACCCGGAACTTCAGGATGATCAGACGGTGAGAAACTTTCTGGCTGCCGGGTACAAGCAGCTGCTTCGATTTCCGGTCGTTCGGGGCGGTCGCGTCGTAGCGGCTTTCAGCTGCATGACCAAGAACTGCAACGGTTTTTCAGATGCACAGCTCCAAGTTGCGAAAGCTCTCCCAGTCTCAAAAGCGTTCTTGATGGCCCTGCATTATCTCGAAAACGATGAGCTGGCTTTTCGTTTTAATCTGATTCGGGACATGTTCATATGCCGCACGACGGAAGAAATCGGCAGCGTTGCTGCATCGAAGCTGCGGGAGCAATATGGCTGGGAAAGTGTGGAAATTTACACCGTCGAGGAAGCGAGCCGTAAAGTCAGGCTCCTGAGCCAGTCGACAACTTCGGCTGAGTACGCCATGGATGAATCGTATTCCCAGTCTGTTGAAAAGGGCATCCTCGGGTATGTGTGCCGAACGGATCAGGATGTAGTAATCGATGACGTCCGGAATGACCCCAGGTTCAGGGATTTGTACGTGCCGCTGCGGCGTGCGACTCGCTCCGAGTTGTGCATGCCTATACGCGTGAACGGCAGGATATCAGGACTTTTGAACGTCGAAGACAAGCGGGAGAATGCCTTTTCTGAGGAGGAGCAGGAGAGTCTCCGGAGTCTCCTCGACGAAATTGGAGGTCTTTTCGGGGCAGTTTGGAACAAAGCGGTGATCGGGAGCGCATTCGAACTTACGCCGAGTCTTGTACTCATCGCCGACACGATGCACAACATCGTGGAGCACAATGCCGCCACCGTCGCCCAGCTCGGCTATTCATCAGCTGAACTGATTGGTTCGCCCCTAAGCACATTTTTCGAAAATCGCGACATCGCCAGCCAGCTCCTCCAGGCGCCGGTCGCGAGTGTCGAGACGACCATGCTGCGCAAGGACGGTACTACGCTGCCGGTGCTCGTCGGCTCCCGGGAGCTCGAGGGTTTTGGAGCATGGGTAATCAGCGCGAGGGACCTCACGCATCAGAGAAGGATTGCTGAGCTGGAGAGCCTTAGACACATGTACCGTGAAATCGCGGCACAGACGAAGACGCCCTTGTCTCTTGCGTGCAGCTGGATTCAGCGACTTCAGCGAAAAACTCAGGAGTCCGGTGATGATATCGCCACTATTCTGCAGAAAACTCTTGTCCAGCTTAAGAAGGTGAACATCACCTACGATCGCCTGGCCCTCTATAGTCAGGGCCCCGACGCCACAGTTCCGAAACACATTCTTGTTAACGCCGGAGATTTGCTGAAACGCACACTGGACAATCTGCCTCAGGATTTGTTGTCGATCAGCGGACTTCAGGACCAGGGCAATGGGAATACGGGCGACCTCTATATTCGGGGTGACGCGTTTGAGATCGAATTCGCCGTCGAGAGCACAATCTCGTACGTGGAACGTTTTCTCCCGCCGGGAGGAAAAGTGAGAGTGAACGTCGCATCGAGAGATCAGCGGCTTCTCATTGACATCGAGGGGCCGTTTCCTCCCGAGCCAGCCTGTGTCCCTGCACCCGGAACTACGCCGGAGATGGTATGCGAGACCGTCCACGAAATGGCGCTTGGCAGCACAGTAATCGAGACATTTATGCAGCAGCACAGCGGCTCCTTTCGCAAGGAGACTACAACTGGTGGCGACATTCGATTTCGGCTCGATTTTCCGCTGGCTTCTGTAGAGGTGTGAAATGCACAGAGTGCTCGCAGTACATCCCGACGCTGACGTGCTGGATCTGATGGCCGGCGTTCTGGATGAGAAGTACCCTGATTTGATTTTGGTTCCAGTCAGGAATGCGGCCCACGCCGCCGATCAATGCCGCGCACAGAACGAGCTGGAAGAACCTTTCCGGCTGATTGTGGTGTTCTATAGCATCGCTCAGGATTTTCGAACACCCCGCAATGAAAGAGAGAACAGAGGTCTCGATTTTCTGGAGTCACTGGCGCAGCTCGGCCACGCCGATGTTCCAAAAATCCTGATCGCACCTTCCGTCACGAATGAGTTGCTTTCGCGCATGGACCATGTGCCACACTGCCGGTTGCTGCTGATCGATAAACCTGAAACGTTTGAGCAAGCGTTTGTGGACGCTGTGGGGAATGCGGTTCAGCATACAGAAGATGAGGTCGACTCGGAAGCGGAATCCAAACAAGTCAAGGTCGTTCTAAGCCTCAATCTGGAACGACAGTCGTGGGAGTATCAGCTGAAGTGCGTCGGCTTCGAGTACAGCAAGCCTGCGGGGTCATTACAGGTTGATCCCCGCTCGTTAGCGAGACTCGTGAGCAGATCGCAGCGGTTCGGTCGGAACGTGAACAACGGCGACTGGGAGCGGGAATTACTTGAGATTGGACAGGATTTCGGGATGATGCTCCTTCGCGGCAATCCGCAGTTCAGCAACGAGCTGCAGTATGCGCAGGGTCGAGCAGGTGGCCGGGAAAAGAAGAGTATTTGTTTCAATATCGAGAAGTCCGTCCATCCCGCCGCACTCGAAGCGCTTACCGACCCTGAGGAGGAAAGCTTCTGGATGCTCCAGGTGCCGATGTATCGCCGCCTGATTCGTTCCGGGCAATCGGCCCTCGAACGTTCGGCACTCTTCAGTGATCGCGCAAGACGGGCTGAGCAGTTCACCGCGCTCATCATCGAATCGCCCACAGAGGGTGTAGTAGACAAGCTGACCGATCCTGACGGTCAGCCGCTTCAGTTGCCATCTCTCGAGTTTGTGACAGAGGAGGCGTCCAGAGTCGAAGCTCTCCTGCGCGGCAAAGCACGGCAACTCAGGCGTCTCTGCCCGACTGATACACCTACAGGCAAGAGTTTCAGAAACTATGTCCAGGATGTGCTCAGGTCCGAACAGTGGGACCTGGTTCACTATGTGGGTCATTGTCATTACGATGAGGCTGCTGGCAAGGGATACCTGTTATTCCCGAATGAGTACGCAGAGCCGCTGGATGTCGAGATCTTTAATACCTGGCTGGAACATGCAAGGACACGATTTCTCTACATGAGCGGGTGCAAGAGCTCTGAGGCCGGCTTTGTATTCGAGCTTGCCAGATTGCAGATACCCGGGATCCTTGGCTTCCGGTGGCCAATCGATGACAAGGCGGCACTTGACTTCGCCAGCACGTTTTACGAGCAGCTGTTTCAGAATGACTCCAGACCATGTCTGGAACGAGCATTCACAGCCACTCGTCGTGGGATTCGGGAATTACATAAAGAAGACAGGATCTGGGCCGCCGCGATGCTGATGCTGCAGGATCCCGACTAAGTTCGGCTGTCGCTTGTTTACGGTTGTGTTTACGCCGTCAGAATCAGGAGTACAAGAAGACGATGAATGCTCTCGCCGGATTGCTGGAATCCGTGTGGCATGGCCCAGCGACGCAAAAAATCTATACCCGGGTTCCGGATGACCATGTGCTCGATCCGGGGTATACGAGCCGAGTCTTCGAGCGCGACCAGTCGTACTTCAGCATTTCGCTGACAAGGATGTTCCTTGCGGATGCGCGCAAGCTCTGGCAGGGAATCGCGCCGCTAACGGTCGCAGCGGCCGAGTTCGACTATGGCGGTCAGCGTCAGTCTGTGCCATTCGTAGTGGGCAAGGACATGTTGTCGAATATTCAGGCCTACCTCAAGGACCAGGATGTTGATTATCGGAACACTAAAATACTCGGTCCATGTCCGTACACCGGTGGAGATGTCGCTCTGTTTGTAGGCCTTTTCCAGACACCTTCGGGAAGCGCGGCGTCTGAGTTCTTTGGACTGTTAGGAAATATCGCGGGAGCGTTCGACCTCACGGGCCTGAGCGCTTATTTGCCCGTGGCAAACGCTGTGACAGCGAGCCTTGGCAGGTTGCTTGGTCTCAGCGGAACCAACTTGCGTATCGGCGCCCGAGACGAGTTTGCAGGAGACGCTGGCAAATCCAATAGTTTTCGAGAAGGATTCCTTGCCTATGTGAATTGCTCTCCGGGAGAGCTGAAAGACCCGCTCTGGGCCAGGGACGGAGAACTACTTTCAGGGCCAACACGCGATTCGGCCAAGCCGCTCACTCATTACGATCACTGCCTGGTCAAGCTCGACTGGCGTGCGGAACGGAATGACTACACCTCGCTTCCGTTTCATCGATCCTGGATAAAAGCACGTGATTTGATCTGGCAGGATCAGGCCGACAAGGCCCGCCTTGCATTCATGGAACTGGCACAGCAGGTGGCTGGCTCTCCCGATCTAACCGCTCGCCATCGTCCAGCGCTTCTCGCCGCATACCGCGCAAACTTCGAGGCGGAACTCGAATCCTATCGCACGATAAGCGGGGGGCTGGTCCCTGCGCCGGCTACGCGGGGCTCGCGCGGTTCGGGAGGGAGCGCCAAAGCGAATCTGCAGTCCGATGCAAAGACCTCACGGGACGCAGGATTCGGCAACGAAGTACAAACGACTCTGCTGGATCTCGCGACCAATTTCCCAAAACTCAGCGAGACCCGCAAGAAGGATCAGCCTCTTACCGATGATGTGTTATCAGATCAGATGCGAGTGATCGGCACGCCCGACGTTGACGCGCAACAACTCGCGGACGCGCTAGTCGTGGCCAATTTTCGTACGACTTCTGCCATGCCGGCAACTCGCAGATAATTGAGCGATTTGCGAACTCAACCCGCGTACTGCTTCATCACGAAACCGAGAGATTTAGTTGACTTTTTCCCCGGACGGTTGCTATTAATCGTAAACATCCAGGGGGTGAACATGCTACGTAGCTTGAGGGCGCTCGGCCTGACTCTTCTGCTTTCGGCCATGACTTTCGGCCAAAGCGATCGAGGCACGATTACCGGAACAGTATCGGACCAGGCAGGAGCACTGATTCCCAACGCGCAAGTGGTGGCCAATAACACGGCTACCGGAGTTCAGTTCAACACACAAACCACGGAGACCGGCAACTTTACCATCCCGTCTCTTCCGTCCGGCACGTACGATGTGACCGTCGAGGTCACTGGTTTCCGGAAATTCACGCAAACCGGCATCACCGTCCAGGTCGCGCAGACCGCACGCGTCGATGTGGTCATGCAGGTCGGAAATACGGCGGAGTCCGTTACAGTTTCTGCCGATGCACCTCTGCTTAAAACGGAAAACGCGGCGCAGAGCACTACCATCAATGGAGAACAGATCAACAATCTCCCGCTGAACTTCGCGATAGGACAGGGCGCGGTACGTAACCCTCTCAGCTTCGTGCAGCTTGCTCCGGGAGCCAGTCTCAACGGCTGGAACGACATCCGTGTGAACGGCGCTCCCAGCAACACGTTCCGCATCATCTTCGAAGGCCAGGACACAACCAGCGCTCTGAATCCGCGCGTCTCTGACGAGTCTCAGGCCTCGGTGGAAGCAATTCAGGAATTCACGCTGCAGACTTCCAACTACTCTGCGGAGTTCGGTCAGGTCGGCGGTGGGTTGTTTAACTTCACCTCGCGATCAGGAAGCAATCAGTTTCATGGCAGCGCTTATGAGTATTTCGTTCACGAAAAACTGAATGCGCGCCAGGGTTATCCTAATCCGGGCGACCGGCCACAGGTGCGCCGGCATGACTACGGCTTCAGCGCGGGTGGCCCTGTAATCCTGCCTAAAGTCTACGATGGTCATGAAAAGACTTTCTTTTTTGCGAATTTCGAGAATTACCGCAACCGCGAGAACAAATTCAACGGCCTCGGGACCTTACCGACGGATGCGATGCGCAACGGCGACTTCAGTGCGCTTCTGACCAACCGTGTCCTCGGCACGGATCCGTTGGGACGGCCGATCCTCGAGAATCAGATTTATGATCCCGCGACAGAGCGGATAGCAAATGGCCAGCTCGTGCGCGATCCGTTCCCAAACAATGTTATTCCGGCGAACCGGATTGACCCTGTCGCGAAGAACGTTCAAAACCTTGTTCCGAAGACCACAAGTGCGGACCAGGTCCTCAATTACGAACGGCGGTATACGTTCCGTAAAATTCAGGCCATTCCCAGCTTTAAGATCGATCACAATTTCAACGGTTCGAACAAGATGGCGGTGTACTATTCGTTCCAGAAGACCGACAAGGACAACGGCCAGGATGACGGGCTGCCGGACCCGATTTCACCGCGGCGCGATCAGCTGATTCGCAGTCATACGGTTCGCGTAAACCATGACTGGACAGCGCGTCCAACACTCCTGTTCCACTTTGGTGCCGGTTATCAGCGTTATCACAACCCTGACGCGTCACCTCAGTCGATTCAGGACTATGACGCCAGCCAGCTTGGATTCAAGGGTCAGGTGGGCACCGGCTTTCCGCGCATCACTGGTCTGAGCAATAGCTTCGGTGGTCTGCCGAACATTGGTCCCACGAATCGTACCCTGTACCTGCAGGACAAGCCGACCGCGGTTGCGAATGCGACCTACATCCGCGGCAATCACACCTACAAAGCTGGCGGTGACTGGCGCATCGACACCTTCACCAATATCTCGACCGGTGGTGTTGCAGGTATCTACAACTTCAGCGCCGCCGAGACCGGTCTGCCTTACATCAACAGCACGACAACTGGCGGCGGAACAATTGGGCATCCGTACGCAAGCTTCCTGCTTGGTGCTGTAGATACAGCAAGTATCGCCAACACCGCCGCGCCGCAGTATCGACGTACAACGTGGGGCTTCTTTCTGCAGGACACCTGGAAAGTGAGCCGTAAGTTGACACTCGACTACGGAGTTCGTTATGACCTGCAGTTGCCCGCGCGGGAGTTATGGAACCGCAGCAGCATGTTTGCCCCCACGGTTCCGAACCCAAATGCCGGAGGACTGCCCGGAGCGACGATTTACGAAGGAAGCGGCCAGGGGCGCTGCAACTGCAACCTGGTGAGTACCTATCCCTATGGCATTGCGCCTCGACTGGGTGCTGCCTACCAGATCAACCAGAAGACCGTTGTGCGCGCAGGCTGGGGCATCGCCTATGCGCAGCTCACTGGGTTTAATTACATCGGCGGCGGCAACTCGCAAGGTATGGGATTCAACTCCATACCATTTGCGGGTTCCTCGTTCGGTCAGCCCGCCACGCTGCTTCGCAACGGACTAGCCGGACTGTATGATCCTCAGGTTTTGTTTGGAGCAACCTATGATCCGGGTCTGCGCGTTGCGCCTGGCTCGCTTCAGAGCGCGACGGCGATATTTGACCCCAATGGTGGGCGTCCACCGCGCCTCAATAACTGGAATATCAGCATTCAGCGTGAACTCACACGGAACCTCGCTTTGGAGGTTTCATACGTCGGAAACCGCGGTGCGTGGTTCCGTGCAGATGGACTCGTCGACTACAACGCCCTCACGCCGGACCGTCTGCGTTCTTTCGGCCTCGACGTCAACAATGCAGGCGATCGAACTCTCCTGACATCGCGAATGGATTCGCCCGCCGTGCAGGCTCGCGGTTTCAAAATTCCGTACGCTGGTTTTCCGGCTTCTCAGACGCTGGCCCAGTCTCTACGGCCGTATCCTCAGTTCACAAGCGTTCCGAGCATGTGGGCTCCGCTGGGTAACACCTGGTACGATGCCTTGCAGGTACAGGCTACGAAGCGTTACTCCAGTGGTCTCGATTTCACCATGGCCTACACGTGGTCGAAGAATCTGACGACTGTGGAGGATCAGGACGGAACCACCGTCCCGACTAACGACGTATTCAATCGCGGACTGCAGAAATCGATCTCTGCTCAGGATCAGCCGCACGTGTTCGTGACGTCGTTCAACTATCAGCTGCCGTCGTACGGATTTATGAAGACCAACGCCGTTGCGCGGCACGTTCTGAGTGGATGGACTGTAGGCGGGATCCTGCGGTACGCAAGCGGTAAACCGATTCGGACTCCCCAGGCTCAGAACAACCTGAGTACGCTGCTCTTCCGCGGTACGAACTCTAACCGCGTTCCGGGTCAGCCGCTATTCCTGAAGGATCCGAACTGCAACTGCATCGATCCCAATAAGGACTTCATTCTGAATCCCGCTGCGTGGTCGGACCCCGCGCCCGGCCAGTGGGGTACGGCTGCCGCATACTACAGCGACTATCGTTACGCCCGGCGGCCGGATGAGCAGCTCAGCCTCGGAAAGATGTTCCGTATCCGTGAGCACATGAATCTTCAGGTTCGTGCCGAGTTCTTTAACGTGTTCAACCGGATGGAGTACAACGATCCGGACAGCACGAATTCACTCGCGGCTCAGATTCGCAACACGCAAACCGGCGTTCCACTATCAGGCTTCGGCCGCATTAATCAGGGCGGAGTATTCGCCGATCGGCCCGCACGTTCGGGTCAGATCGTCGCTAGATTTCAGTTCTGATGTTCCAGTGGTTCCGCGTGGCGCTGGTCGCTTGACCTCCGCCTCCGCAGCCCGTCTTCGTCGCGCTAAACCCGGCGAAGACGGGCCTTGCATTTCAACAAAACAGCCCCAAATCTCTCGGGCCGTTATGTTCCGGAGTCGATGGGCCTGAGTGTGGCCATCTTCGATTACCGCCTCGAGCGCCAGGCAAAGCGGCTTGGCTTTCAACCCGTTCCTTTGACTAGTCTTTGCTTTGACGCAGTTGCTTGTCTGACTTACCCCGCCTCACTTCGGGTCAGGAAACCCGGCCGGATGGGCGGCGTCAGTTCCGCGTAAGCGGCTCGCGGGCGGAGACAATGATGATCTGGAGATCCGTGGCTTCCGAGATAATTTCCGATATTGTGTTCCTGCGCGAGAAGAAACCCGTTGAAGGGCGCTCGGGCCTGGTGATATAGAGTTGCGTAACTCCGTTTCGACGAGCGAAGTCAATCAGTTCGCGCGCGGGATGGTCGCTCTCAAGCACTCGCGTTTCGATGTGCAGGTTCCGCGCAAAATTCAGATGCCTCTCAATTGATGCCCGTTCGGCTGGTCTTAGCGTAGTCAGACCTCCGCGCGTCACCGACGCTGCCGCGAAACAGTCGGCGCCAAGATAATCCCCAACTCGGCGTGCCCTGCGAATAGCAATAGCTGTTGTGGCGTCCGCAGAGACGAAGGCGAGAATCTTGTGATATTTCCGCTGGAGAGCGCGGAAACGTGTGTAGGAGGAACGCGCCTGTTCAGTGGCTTCGTTGCGATGCTCTACCTCGTGAGCAGTCTCACGTAACGTGAGTTCTCGCAGGGCAACTAGCGAAGACTCCCGAAAGAAGTTCTGCATGGCATGCGCGGCCTTTTCTCGTCCATAGATAACGCCCCGCTCCAATCTGTGCAGCAGGGCTCGGGGTGTGACGTCAACCATGATCACTTCGTCTGCGTTCCTGACCACCCAGTCCGGAATCGTTTCTCTCACCCGGACCCCGGTGATGTGCCAGACCTGGTCATTGAGACCTTCCAGGTGCTGAATGTTCATTGTCGTTAGAACGTCGATGCCCTGGTCCCGAAGGACTTCCACATCCTGCCATCGTTTGGCGCGCTCAGAGCCGGGAACGTTCGTATGCGGGAACTCGTCTACCACGCACACGGCCGGATCTCGCCCCAGGATGGCGTCCGTATCCATCTCCTCGAAAACCGTTCCGCGGTACTCGATTCTCTTCCGGCCAACGACTTCGAGACCAGCCGTTCGAGCGATCGTATCTGCCCGGCCATGGGACTCGAAATAACCAATCACGACATCTGTGCCGGATGCCCGTATTTCCTGTGCCTGCTCGAGCATCTTATAGGTCTTACCGACACCCGCGGCGTAACCCATGTAGATCTTTAGCTTCCCCCGTGGCTGCTCGGTCATAGTTCTGCTTACTCAATGGGGAAAGATTCGCACCTCGATGTCGCGCGATGCCCGGATCAGTTTCTCGACCGGACTCCCGCGCAGACGCGCCCACAAGCCAGTTCGTTGCGTGTGCCCGACAAAGATCTGCGTAATCCCTCGTGTATGCGCAAAGGCGAGAAGCGACTTGATCGGATCGTCTCCTTCGAGAATTTCTACTGCGGTGCCAGCGTGCCGCAGTGTCGCGATCTTTTCTTCGAGCAAAGCCTCATCACGTGCCGAGATCTGTTCCTGCCTGACATAGGCGGCCAGAAGCTCGCCATGAAAGCGCTCTACGATTACCTGAGCGGTCAGCAGCATCTCATCCACGTTCGCGCGTGGTGTGACACAGATGAGCACTCGTTCCTGCGCTGCAACTCGCTGACGAATCCCCTGCGATTCCAGATACGCTGAAAGCTGTTTGTCGACGACATCCGCGGCAAGGACCAGCGTCATCTCTCGAAGTTTCGCCAGCCTGTTAGCTCTACCCGTCTGCTCGCCAGCAGGGTCGTCACACGCGTCCAGCGGGACATCGACAATCTCAATCTCGTCGGCGCGTCGGATGAATTCGACCGGAACGGTCTGCGTAACATGCTTTCCGGTGATTGCTTGAACTCCCTCCCGCAATTCCTGAACGTACTGAATGTTGATGGATGAAATCACCTTGATGCCGGCTGCTACGAGTTCCCGGACATCCTGCCACCGGTGTTGATTTCGGGAGCCGGGCGGGTTGTCATACGCGAGACCGTCCACTATACAAATTGCAGGGCGCCGGCGGAGCAGGGCGTCAACATCGATCGCGCCGCCCTGTTCCATGCTCTTCATCGGTACGATTTCCAGATGGCTCAGCAACTGCCGTGCCTCGGGTGGGGCTTGCTCCTGGACAGCGCCAACTACAACGTCCTGACCTCGTTCGGTACGCCGCAGTGCTTCGGCGAGCATGCGGTAAGTCTTGCCCACTCCGGATGCATAACCAAGAAAGAGCTTCAGATGACCGCGATGGATTGCCCGGGTTTCTTCAGCCTGAACTTCGCTGAGAAGCTCATCCGGCGTCTTCCGAGATACCCCATGTGTCACTGTGTCACCTCGGTCGGCCGTCTGTCAATCCTGCATACGCGAAGCGCGAGCCCCAGGAGCAAATCGGGCGAGGCGCACTTCCCCGCGAGTACAAACCATTTCTCGTATTCCGAGCTCCGCCTGGTATGCCATCATTTACTTCCGTGACTGAGTGCGGTATCGAGCGCCAGGTTCAGGCGGAGAACATTAACCCGCGGCTCGCCCAGCAGTCCGAAATCTGGTCCCTCAGTGTGCTTATTGACGAGCTCACGAACGCGGTCTGCGGATACTGCTCGCGCGAGGGCGATTCTGGGTACCTGTGCCAGTGCCGCGTCCGGACTTAGATGCGGATCGAGCCCGCTGGCAGAGGTTGTCACAAGGTCCGCAGGTATCTGACCCGTGTAATACGGGTTCTCTTTCCGGAATTTATCGATTGATGCGCGGATTCGGTCGTGCAGCTTCTGGCTTGTTGGCCCAAGGTTTGAACCTCCTGATGAGGTGGCATCATAGCCGTCCGTGCCCGCAGCCGAAGGCCTTGGCTGGAAATACTTCGGTTTTGTGAAATTCTGTCCAATTAATTCAGAACCAATTACTTGTCCATTTGCTACCAGCAGGCTGCCGTCCGCCTGATGTGGAAAGGCAACCTTGCTCACACCTGTGACGGCGAGCGGATACACGATACCGAGCAGCAGCGTCAGAAATAACTTTATGCGAAGTCCTGGCAGAATCTGTTCCCACATAATTGTTCTCCTTCAGGCGAGGTGAAGCATCGCGAGCAGCCGGTCAATGACCCAGATGCCGGGAAACGGGACAACGATGCCACCGACGCCGTAGACCAGCAGGTTGCGGCGAAGTAAACTCGCCGCATCGAGAGGTCGATACTTCACGCCTCGCAAAGCAAGTGGAATCAGCGCAATGATGATGAGAGCGTTGAAGATGACAGCGGAAAGGATTGCGCTCTCAGGCGTATGCAACCCCATGATGTTCAGCGCACTCAGTGCCGGGTACGTTGCCATGAACATCGCCGGAATTATTGCGAAATACTTGGCAACGTCATTAGCGATGGAAAAGGTAGTCAGAGCGCCTCTTGTAATCAGCAGCTGTTTACCAATGGCTACCACCTCGATGAGCTTAGTTGGATTGCTGTCGAGGTCGACCATATTGCCGGCCTCCTTGGCTGCCGTTGTGCCGGTATTCATTGCCATACCAACGTCGGCCTGAGCGAGTGCCGGAGCGTCGTTCGTTCCGTCACCGGTCATCGCACACAGTCTGCCGGCGGCCTGTTCCTTTCTGATGTACTCCAGTTTGTCCTTTGGAGTTGCCTGTGCGAGGAAGTCATCGACGCCTGCTTCTGAGGCGATGGCGGCGGCCGTGAGCGGATTATCGCCCGTAATCATGATTGTGCGTATGCCCATACGCCGCAGCTGGGCGATTCGCTCCTTCATTCCGCCTTTGACGATATCTTTCAAGTGAATCACTCCCAACAGAAAACCGCCGTCGGCGACTGCCAGCGGAGTGCCCCCGTGGCGCGAAATACGGTCGCTGATCTCCTGAAATTCTGAAGGAACTTTGCCGCCCCTCTCGCTGATGAAGTTGATGATGGCCTCGCTTGCGCCTTTGCGTAACTCGCGGCCGTCGATGTCCACTCCGCTCATACGTGTATACGCCGAGAACGGAATCGCAGCATGCTCCGGAACGTGCCTGCCTCGCAACCCAAATCTTTCTTTAGCGAGCACCACAACCGATCGGCCTTCCGGTGTCTCATCGGAAAGGCTGGCCAGTTGTGCTGCATCGGCGAGCTCTCTCTCACTTGCTCCACCAATCGGAATGAATTCGACAGCTTCCCGGTTTCCGAGTGTGATCGTCCCTGTCTTGTCAAGCAGCAGTGAGTTGACATCTCCGGCAGCTTCCACGGCCTTGCCACTCATCGATAACACGTTGTGCTGCATGACTCGATCCATGCCCGCTATGCCGATTGCGGACAATAGTCCCCCGATGGTCGTCGGAATGAGACAGACCAGCAGGGCGACCAGCACTGCGACGCTGGGCACTGTTCCGGAACCGGCCTGGCTCACGCTGAAGACGGAATACGGCTGAAGCGTCACAACAGCCAGCATAAAAATGAGTGTGAGACCGGCGATCAGAATGTTCAACGCAATCTCGTTCGGCGTCTTCTGGCGCTGAGCTCCTTCAACCAGTGCAATCATCCTGTCCAGGAAAGTCTCGCCGGGGTTTGAGGTGATTCGAACCCGAATCTGATCCGAGAGAACTTTCGTCCCTCCTGTAACGGCACTCCGATCGCCTCCGGATTCTCGTATCACAGGGGCGCTTTCGCCGGTGATCACGGACTCATCGACGGTGGCGATACCTTCAACGACGTCACCGTCACCAGGAATGAACTGTCCAGCCTGGACAATTACGATATCTCCGGCGCGCAGGGCAGAGGCAGCCACCTGCTCGATTCTCCCCTTCGAATCGACCCTGTTGGCTGTTGTGTCGGTCTTTGATTTCCGGAGCGTATCCGCCTGCGCCTTTCCTCTGGCTTCAGCCATCGCTTCGGCGAAGTTGGCAAACAGCACGGTAAACCAAAGCCACAGGGTGATTTGCAACTGAAACGCCAGTCGCTCCGCCAGCCGTCACGAAGTCGCGGATCAGAAAAACGGTCGTGAGAATTGCCCCGACCTCGACGACAAAAATGACCGGATTCTTCATCAGAGCTCCAGGATTGAGTTTCTGAAAAGAAGCAACAGATGCGCGCCGCACAATCTCGGGATCGAACAGTGGCCGTGAGTGTGCGAGCCTCCCTGGCAGAAGTGAAGGCGCATTCCCGGCAGGCGGCTGCGGCTCAAGACTGGGGGTCGGTGTTGTCAGAGTAGACATTTCACAATCTCCTGTTGAGGGTGCACGTCAGAAGAGCCTGCCGCTCTGCATCAGGTAGTGCTCGACTACCGGACCGAGAGACAGTGCCGGAAAGTACGTCAGGGCACCGACAATGACGACAGTCCCGATGAGCAGCCCGACAAATAGCGGGCCATGGGTGGGAAATGTTCCGGTGGTTGGAGGTACTTTCCGTTTGGCCGCGAGGCTTCCCGCGGCGGCAAGCAGAGGAATAAGAAACACAAACCGCCCGAGCCACATCGAGAGGCCAATCGTCAGGTTGTACCAGGGTGTGTTTGGTGAAATACCCCCGAATGCGCTGCCGTTATTGCCAGTGCCACTCGCGTATGCGTAGAGGATTTCGGCGAAGCCATGGGGGCCGTTGTTGTTAAGGTTCGCAATCGCACTGCCCGGCGCGTTCCAGTAACCCTTGGCCGGGAATTGAATAACGGAGCTCAGAGCCGCAAAAACAAGGACGCTGAATGCGGTCGCCACCACGGCAAGCATCGCCATCTTTACTTCCTTTTGCTCGATTTTCTTTCCGAGATATTCAGGCGTGCGTCCCACCATCAGTCCGGCGATGAATACCGCGAGAATGCAGTAGAGGAGAATCCCGTAGAGTCCGGCTCCGACGCCTCCGAAAATTACTTCGCCTGTCATTATGTTGAACAGGGGCACGAGTCCGCCGATGGGAGTGTAGCTGTCATGCATTGAGTTAACAGCTCCGCAACTGGCGTCAGTTGTGACGGTGGCGAACAGTGCCGAAGCCGCGATACCGAACCGCACCTCCTTGCCCTCCATGTTGCCTCCGGGCTGTCCCTCGGTGGCTGCCGTTTGGATGCCCATTTTCGCGAGAATTGGATTGCCTGCCTGTTCGAAGCCGTAACAGACCAGGACTCCTGCCATAGACATCACCGAGAACGCAGCCAGAATCGCCCAGCCTTGTCGGGCATCACCTATCATCCGGCCGAACGTGTACGTGAGTGCTGCGGGAATCAGGAAAATCAGGAACGTCGAAACGAGGTTCGTAAAAGGAGTTGGATTTTCAAACGGATGAGCGGAATTAGCATTGAAGAAACCGCCTCCGTTGGTTCCGAGCTGTTTGATAATTTCCTGAGATGCGACTGGCCCCTGTGCGATGGTTTGCCTGGCGCCTTCGACCGTCGTGGCGACAGTGTACGGACTAACGTTCTGTACGACTCCCTGGGACACCAGGAGCAGCGCACCGACAACGCTCAGCGGCAGAAGAATATAGACAGTAGCGCGCGTGACGTCGACCCAAAAGTTGCCGATTGTCTTTCGTTCCTGCCTGGCAAAGCCGCGGACAAGCGCAATCGCGATCGCGATGCCGGCAGCGGCGGACGCAAAGTTCTGGACAGTCAGCGCGGCCATCTGGACCAGATAACTGAGCGTCGATTCGCCGCTGTAGGATTGCCAGTTCGTATTCGTCACAAAGCTCGTGGCGGTATTGAACGCCAGATCCGGGGTGACTTGTCCGGTGCCGAAACCCTGAGGATTGAACGGCAGTACTCCCTGCAGTCGTTGAAATGCGTATGTCAACAAGAATCCAAACAAACTGAAACTCAACAGCGAAGCTGTGTATGTCGTCCAGCGCTGCTCCACGTCATGTCGAATTCCACTGACTCTGTACGTGAGGGTTTCCAGCCACCCAAGCAGAGGATGCATAAACGTGCGCTGGCCTTCGAAGACCCTGGCCATAAACGCACCGAGCGGTCTAACGCACAGCAGTACCAGGGCGAAGAAGAGCAGAACCTGCAGAATTCCCGCGGTAGTCATAATCCTCTCAGAACTTCTCCGGTTTCAGGAGAGCGTAAATCAAATAGACGAAGAGCGCTATCGACGCAATGCCGGCAATGATGTAATCCATCTGCATCCCCTCAAAGCTTTTCGCACGCTTTTGTGAACGCCCAGCAGCCGAGCAAAACCAGACAGCCGAGAGCGCCATAAACAAAGTCGAGCATCATTGTTCACTCCACTTCCGCAAGAATTACCTCGTGACCGGCCCGCCGGAGTCGTTTAGCCAGGCGGCTGTCTGCAGTTGGCCACCACCTTCGACGTGATCCGATTACGATCAGTGAATCAGGTTTGAGTACTGCCTCAATCGTCTGTTGCCGGTCGCGACAGAGGTAGAGCGCAACTCTTGTTTCCACAGAGCACTTACCCGCAAGTGTCCGAAAGCGCCTCTCACTCCAGTCGATCAGGACCGGCGGACTGCTGAGTGGAAGCGGATATGGAACCACCTGGGGAACGATAAGGGTTATTGAAGCGTGCAATCGGTCCGCGAGAAGTCCTGCTGCGTTAAGCGCCGCGAGGGTGCCGTTGACAGTGGTGAATACGACCATGACCCGAAGGACGGCCCTGTCCGACGCGGCTCGTTGCTGTTCCGCGGTGGTCCGCGATGCCGGCCAGACGGTTTCGTAAGCCAGCGACATCGGTTCGTCTCCTCTCATCAACGAGCGTATTTCGAATGCCCTGAATAAGTCATAGAAAATGCATGAAGAAGTTATAAAGAATGCCGAATCTCCGGGCCGCTGTGTGCGGTCGTCGCAAGTAACCTGTGTTCCGAGGGGTGGCGCGAACAATCTCCGGAAGATCGAGGATTCAACTCGTCAAGAACGACAGTACAAATTGCGTAGCGAGAGTAAAACCAATTCGGAGCCGAAGAGGTGATGCGTCGTATCGACTATGGCAGTATGACCGTCTGCAGGCAGCCTAAACAGGGACAGGCATCGTTGTGAACCGGTAGCCCACCCACGGCTCAGTGCTGATGTAGGTCGGCGACTCCGGATTCATTTCAATCTTTTTGCGGAGGCTCTTGACGAACACTCTCAGGTAATCAACCTGATCGCCGTAATCAGGCCCCCACACCGCCTGAAGCAGCTCACGATGGGGAACTGCCCGAGTTGCGTGTTGCGTAAGGTAACGAAGCAGATCGAGTTCTTTTGGCGTCAGGTGAGAGGTTTTGCTCCCGGACGTTACGGTCCGTGCCGCAAAGTCAATCACAAGATCTCCGGCCCGCAACTTTACCGCAGGTGTCTGAGCAGTGACGGGCAGTCTGCGGAGTGTAGCCCGAATTCGTGCCAGAAGTTCGGGTGTGCTGAATGGCTTTGTGACGAAATCATCGGCGCCCGCATCCAGTGCGTCCACCTTGTCCTTCTCGGCATCTCGCACGGTCAGCATGATGATTGCGACATTGCTGTCAGCCCGAATCTGGCGGCATGCAGCCAGGCCCCCGATGCCCGGCATATTCATGTCGAGCAGGATAAGATCGGGACGGAAAGATCTGAACTTTTCGAGTGCTTCTTCGCCCGTCTTTGCGTCATCCACCTCATAACCGGTGCTGGTCAGAGTGGTGCGCATAATTCTCCTGATCTGTGGTTCATCGTCAACGATAAGGATGCGTCCGGCGCTCACGATAGCCCCTGTGCGTTCGATTGTGGCAGGCGAAGAGAGAATGTTGTTTCGTCCGGTGTACTGTGCAGCGTTAGTTCTCCATGATGAGCCGCAGCAATGCTTCTGGCGATGCTCAGTCCCAGACCTGTACCCGGCATGTGCATTTGTGCCGATGGACTTCGCCAGAATCGGTCGAAAACATGTGCTTGCTCAGAAACCGGAATGCCCGGACCATGGTCAGTCACATCCAGTATCTGGTGATCGGAGTCTCCTCGTACCCGCAACTCAATCGGTTTGTTTGGCGGAGAATACTTTAGCGCGTTGTCGAGCAGCTGCCTCAGCGCCAGCTTGATCAGTCGGCGATCTATCTGTATCGGCGTAAGCCCGGCGTCAGGCACGAAAACCACGCTCCTCGAATCGATTTTGTTCCTTATAGACGCAACTGTCTCGCGTACAACCTCGGCGAGATCCAACCGCTCGAGCTGAACGTCAATCGTGGAAGTATCCAGTCGAGCCATCTCGATCGTGTCGTCAATCAGGATTCTAAGGCGTTCAGTCTCCTCATCAGCGATTCGGGTCAGCTCAAGTCGCACCTCAATCGGCTGATCGGGATTGGCCAGCAATCCCGTGGTTGCGGCCTGAATAGACGTGAGAGGCGTTTTCAGCTCGTGCGCCATAGCATCGATGAGTGTCGTCCGAAGTTCTTCGCTTTGACGAGCGATCTCGATCTGTGTGCAAGATCCTGCGCTTTCGCGCGTTCGAGTCCGATGGCGACCAGATTGGCAATGCCCTGAACGACAGCATCCGACATCGGTGAGCCCTGAAGAGCGAGGCTCGCGATCGGTTCTGCGCCCAGTCTTACGGCAGTGATCGTCCTGTTTTTCAGGGCATCCGAGAACGATGTTCCATTAAGCGCTGAGTCCCGAAGCTGTTCATCAAGACCTTCGAACTCCTCCGGACCGGCGCGACAGAGTCTCCTCTGTTCTGCGATCGTACAGAACGACGCCGGAGAATCCGAAAACAGAAGCGAGTTGAGACGCCAGCTGCCGGTTAAATGTTGACGTGAGTCAATCAAAAGGATGGACCGGCTGAAAGAATACAGCCGTTCCAAATCCTGCTGGCGATTGAACGCTTCGCTGGCGCGTTCTCTGGCCGCGGCCGAAAGTCGGCTGGCGACCAGAGACGTTGTGAGCAGTGTAAATAACGCCACCCAGTTCTGCGGGTCGGCAATAGTGAAAGTGCCTACCGGTGGAAGAAAGAAGAAGTTGAATGCGAGCGTGGAAAGGACAGACGCGCACGCCGCTTCAACAAAGCCCCAGGTGCTCGCAATCGAGAGGACGAGAAGCAGGAAAGCGAAACCAATCGTGGCCGAGTTCAGCGGCAGGACTCGCACTCCGACGACTGTTACAGCGGCAACACCTGCGCTGACTGCGATGATTCGAAGTGCCAGAGAGGTCCCTGCGCGAGCCGTCATCTCGTGCTAATTGTAAGGGCCCAACTCGGCGCAGTACCGTCTGAAACAGCCGGAAAATTTGGAGGTGGATGGTAAGATTTTGGCCGGGAAAGTTGTGGGAGGAGGATTGCTCTCGGTTCGGTTGGCAGCTGAAATTGCAAAACGAACCCGACAGCGTC
Source organism: Bryobacteraceae bacterium (assembly GCA_963794765.1). GTDB lineage: Bacteria > Acidobacteriota > Terriglobia > Bryobacterales > Bryobacteraceae > JAWXCM01. The sequence continues at coordinate 433,906 of CAWCGC010000023.1, forward strand.
TCGAACCGCCGGGGGTGGTTACGGTACAACACTGCGGTCGCGGAAAGACAAAACGAACCCGACGTCTCGAAAAGCGAAATACCCGGATCTTGCTCATTTGTTTGAACAACGGCCGACCGAATCTGACCATTCCGTGCGGCAATTGCATGAAAAGTGTGAAAACAAACCCAGGAGGGGTTCAGGGACGATTTGATATAGTCATGGCAATCCGCTGTCAGAAGCGTCTCAGGAGTCTTTATGAACGGGAAAGTCCTCTGCCTTATCATTGCGGCGGCTCTCGTCGCAGGTGCACAAACTTCGACCTCTTTGCTCCAGGGAACGGTCAGCGACCCGTCCGGAGCCCCGGTTCCAAATGTTCGCGTTACCGCAACGCTGGCTAATACCGAAACGCCATACTCGACGGTAACCAACAACGACGGGTTCTATGTTCTGCCGAATATCCGTCCTGGCGAGTACTCCGTAACGTTCGAAGCGCCCGCTTTTCGGCGGACCGTCAGATCGGGTGTGCGTATTGAGATTGCGCAGCAGGCCCGACTCGACCAGACGTTGCAGGTTGGCGACGTGAAGGAGTCCGTTCAGGTGTCGGCAGACGTCGTCAACGTGGACACGTTCACCGCTGCAATCAACGAGACGGTAGACACGAAACGAGTCGCGGATCTGCCCCTTAATGGGCGACAGGCGCTGCAGTTCAATCACTGCTGCCCGGTGTGACGCCGCAATCCAGGGCCAGGCGGCATCCCTGATTGCCGTCAATACGAACCTGACATTCTCGATCAACGGATCCCGCCCGAGCGCTTCACTTTACACCCTTGATGGCGGCGTGAACATGGACATGTATAACAACACTCCTGCCGCCTTCCCCAATCCCGATGCCGTCCAGGAGTTCAGCATCCTCACGAGCAACTACACGGCCGTATACGGTGGAACGCCGGGAGCTCAGTGAACATGGTCACCAAATCCGGCTCGAACGGCTTCCATGGAATGCTGTACGAGTATTTCCGCAACGACCACCTGAACACGCGCAACTTCTTCGCCGCGGGAAAGCCTCCGTTTAAAAGAATCAGTTCGGTGGAAACTTGGGTGGACCCATCATCCACAACAGGACGTTTTTCTTCGCCGCGTACGAAGCCAACCGCGAACGGCGCGGCGTCACCAATTCCGGAAGCGTGGTTCCAACGGACCGTGAACGGCAAGGCGACTTTTCGGCGTCACGCCTCAGCGCCGGCCCTGTCAGGGATCCTTTGACAGGGCAGCCATTTCCCAACAACATCATTCCATCCAGCCGTCTTGATCCGGTTGCCGTTAAGTTCGCGTCTGCGTTTCTGCCCCTTCCAAACCAGGGCGCAAACCAGCTCACATACAATCTGTCGATTCCATATAAAGACGACCAGTTCACCGGGCGGATCGACCATAATATAAGCGACAAGAGCCGCCTGATGCTTCGGTACTTTCTGGACGACTATCACTACACCAACAACGATGCGCTGATGGCGTTCAACTCCGCATACAACTGGGTGAGCCACAATGCGGCTTTGTCACACCAGTACGTGTTTACGCCTGCGATTACAAACAGCGCAACTTTTACGTTCAATGCAATACGTTCATCCGCTCGCCATTGTCACGCCAGCGGCGCCGGATTGGGCACGGTCTTGGCTGTGTTTCCTGCGTGGTGGTACATCCGCCATCCGTCCCACGGATTGGAACATCAGCATTTCAGGCGGGGTAGGAATTCGCAGCAGCACGGCCTTTTTTAGCTATATGCAGAACTACCAGTTCGTCGATTCGCTGAACATGAACAAGGGCAATCATTTGCTTTCGATCGGGTTCTCGTGGCTTTTCGCGCGACGGAACGGGCGCGAATACTTCAACTCCTCGCCCGTTTTCTCATTCGACGGAACGCGCAGCGGTTCGGGAAATGGCTATGCCGACTTCTTCCTCGGCCTTCCTGTCACGGTCACCCAGAACACGATCCTCCAAAGCTGGACCAGCAAAATCGTCCCCGCACTCTTCTTTGAAGATGACTGGAAAGTGACGCGCAAACTGACGCTGAACCTTGGAATCCGGTGGGAGCCTTATCTTCCGCTGCATGAACGTAACAATCGCCTGACGGCGTTTAACCCAGGCCAGCAATCGACTGTATACCCGAGCGCACCAACCGGCCTCGTTTTCCCGGGTGATGCGGGTGTCCCGGACGCGATTATCGATCCTGAGTGGTCTAAGTTCGCCCCGCGTTTTGGCTTCGCGTACGATCCCTTTGGCGATGGCAGGACCAGTATTCGCGGTGGTTATGGCATCTTCTACGACACTCCGCGGCTTGTACCCTACAACTCATATCCCAGCCGCCAGCCGTTCTCGGTCGGGACAACACTCCAGAGTCCGTACAGCCTGACGGATCCCTACCGCGGAGCCACGAACATCACCAACGCGCTTCAGACATATATCGCCGGCGTCCCGGCAGGGACCACCAACTTCCAGTTCGTCACTCCGGTCACCGCGAGTACGATCGACCCCGGATTCACGAACGGATACATGCAGCAGTGGAACTTCAATGTTCAGCGGGAAGTCGGCAAAGCGTTCGTTGCAACGGCGTCCTATGTCGGCTCGAAGGGAACTCATCTTCAGATCCCGGAAGAGATCAACCCGGCTCCATATGGTCCAGGGGCGACATCCGGCAACCTCAATCAGCGCCGACTCTACCAACCGTTCGCGGGCATTCTGGCGCTGAAATCAAAC
>CAWCGC010000024.1:0-60191 GCA_963794765.1 Bryobacteraceae bacterium
ACGCGAAGAGACATCCGCACCGGGTATTTATCCGCAGGTGGGAGCGATCGGATTGTCCACTGCGCAGGTGCTCGAACGCCTGCAGTTCGCCTGGGAACTGGGCTTTCGCGTTTTTCAAATTTCGCTGCCTTGCTGGGGAGCGCTTAATGATAACGAGCTGCTGCGGTTCTTCTCCGACGTATGCGGGGCCTTTCCTGACGCCAGATTTCTGCATTACAACCTGGGCCGTACAAAACGAATCCTGACGCCTGCAGATTATCGGCGGCTGGTCGATGCGATCCCCAATCTCGCCGCCACGAAAAACACCGGCACGACAGTAACACACGACTGCCGCGCTGGTGACAGGTACGCCGGAGCTTCAGCATTTCCTCGAGCGAGAGCATGTTTCCTACCGGTTGCCTGTTCGGGGAGTGCTCATTACTCAGCTCTTTCGCACCCATGATTCCCACCAGGTCAAAGCAGTATTTCGAACTGGGTCGAACACGGCAAATCGAGAAGCTCTTTGAAATGCAAAAAGAGTACATCACGATGGTGGAGGATGTAATCGCTCCTCTGCGCCGCCGCGAGCTGATGGATGGCGCTTACGATAAAGTGCTGGTGCAGACTGGGCGGATTGCCTATGCCTCTTCGCCTGCTCTCACCTTACGAAACGTTTGCCGAGGAAGTATTCGAAGAGTGCCGTACTATTTTTGAACAACGCTACCCGGACTGGGCCGGCTGAGCTTCCCATATGGAGATTGATACATGATCATTGACGTTCACAGCCATTTCTTTACTTACCCGAATCACTTCACGCCGGACTTTGTCGAACAGGCCCGCCGCGCGCGCAACGGCGTGGAAGTGGACCTGACCGTTCGCTGGGACGAGTATCGAGGACACCGCTAAGCTGGCAGGATCGGAGTCGCGGACCATCGTGTTTGGAGGCAAGGCTAAGCTCTCCGGCGTCTGGGTCCCTGACGCCGAAGTCGCCGGTTATGTCAACGCGCATCCTGACCGGCTGATTGGCTTCATGAGCGTCGACCCGACGCAGCCAGGCTGGCAGGACGAGCTGATTGCCGGGCACCAGGATCTGAAGCTGAAGGGCATCAAGCTGCTGTCGATGTACGCCGGGTTCGATCCTAATTCGCCGGAACTGGATTATCTGTGGCAGTACGCAACGAAGCATAATCTGCCGGTTCTTCTGCACACAGGTACGACGTTTATCGACAAAGCTCCTCTGCGACTGCACTCGGCCTGTTTTGCTCGACGAGGTGGCCATTCGCTTTCCCGATGTGAAGATCATCATGGCTCACCTGAGCCATCCTTATGAGGGCGAAAGCGTTGTCGTCATCCGCAAGCATCCGAATGTGTATGCGGATTGCTCCGCGCTGCACTATCGTCCTTTCCAGCTGTATCACTCGCTGATGCTGGTGCAGGAGTACGGCGTCTGGAACAAGGTCCTGTTCGGCACCGACTATCCGTTCACGACAGTGGATGCCAGCATCAAGGGTATACGCGGACTGAACGACATGCTGGAGGGTACACGGCTCCCCAGACTGCAGGAAGACCAGATTGAAGCCATGATTTACCGCGATTCGTGTCCCTGCTCGGCATCTCGGCATGAACATCCAGGAACTGGATACACCGGCCGTCGTTGTCGATCTCGACATTCTCGAGAACAATATCGGCCGCCTTTCGAAGTATGCCGGCAGAGCATGGTCTTCGTCTCCGTCCTCACGTCAAGACCCATAAGATTCCGGTCATCGCGAAAATGCAGATCGCGTCCGGCTGCACCGGGATTACTGTGGCGAAGGTCGGTGAGGCTGAGGTCATGGCGGACGCCGGCATCGATGACATCCTGGTGCATTATCCGATTCTCGTCCCGGCGAAAGCAGCCCGGCTGGCGGAACTCGCACGCAAAGCGAAGATCACGGTAGCTCTCGACTCGCTTACCGCGGCCGAGGCTCTGTCGGCTGCCGCTGTTGCAGCGGGAAGCACGTTGCATGTGCTTGCCGAGTTCGATTCCGGCATGCGCCGCTGCGGAGTGGAGACCGCCGAGCAGATGGCATCTCTCGCGCGCGGAATTGCGACACTGCCCAATCTTCGAGTTTGCTGGCATTACAACCTATCCAGGTCATATCTGGAATATTCCTGCCGAGCAGGAGCCGGCGCTCGCCGCGTTAGGCGACCGCATTGGTGAGATGTCGGATGCGGTACGCCGCGCGGGTCTTGAATGTTCAGTCGTGAGTGCCGGGAGCACGCCCACGGCATACAACAGCCACCTGGTCCGCGGTTTGACGGAGATGCGTCCGGGCACTTACGTGTTTAATGACCGGAACACGCTGGGCGTGGGGGCGTGCGGTCTCGACGATTGTGCGCTGCGTGTGATTGTGACGGTGGTCAGCAACAGCGTCCCCGGTCGCGCGATTGTGGATGGCGGGTCAAAGACGTTTTGCTCTGATCGCTGGTTGTCGGGTGAAAAGACCGGGTTTGGTCTGGTGGTGGAACGGCCCGAACTGCACTTCGAAGCGATGTCCGAAGAGCACGGCCATATGCAGGTTCCGCCCGGATCACCGACTCCGCAGCTCGGACAGAAGCTGACCATCATTCCCAATCACGTATGCGCGTGCGTCAACATGCATCGGGCGCATCTATTACCACCGCAAGGGCACAGTCGAGGGAGCTGGGATGTTGCGGCGAGAGGCATGGTCCGCTGATGGAGATCCGAAAAGCTGTACTGTACGGCGCAGGCGACTTGCGGATCGAGACGGGTTCCATTGCCGATGAGCACCGGTCCAGGCGAAGTACTGGTCGAGACCGAAGTCTCTGCCCTTTCCACCGGAACGGATCTTGCCAACTATCTCGGCGACTCGACTTATGTTCCTGGAGCGCCTGATTATCCGCGTGCCGTCGGGTACTCGAATGCCGGACGCGTAATGGCGGTGGGATCGGACGTGACTTCTCTGAAGCCGGGCGACCGCGTGTTCTCCATACGTCCGCATCTGTCGCACTTCATCGCAGATGCCTCCGAACTCCTGGTGCCTATCCCGGATGCTGTGGATTCCGAGCAGGCTTCGCTCGCTTACCTGACTGGTCTCGGCCTGGCTGCGCTTCGGCAGGCTCGTTATGAGACCGGTGAAAACATCGTGGTAGTGGGTCTTGGGGTCATAGGCCTGAGTACAATCGCGCTGGCACGCGCGATGGGTGCCAATGTACTTGGGCTGGCTAACTCAGAGATTCGCGCGCGAGCTGCCGTTACGGTCGGCGCGACTGCGTGCCTGCTGGCGGATGAACCCGATCCCGTTGCGACCATGCGCAGTCACTTCCACGGCATGGAAGCCGACATTGTCGTGCTCACGAGCAACTCGTGGGATTCTTACTTTCTTTCGCTGGATCTCGCTCGGAAAGGCGGTCGCGTGTCCATTCTCGGCTTTCCCGGGCGGCTGCAGCCGATGCCTGAAACGGAATCCGCTGCACCCGATGCCCTTCTATTCCAAACAGCTCGCGCTGTTCGGTGCTGGTGCAGCGCCACGCGCTTGAGTGTGGTCCCGAAGACGTACGATTCAATCTGCGCCGGAATCTTGAATACATCCTGGACCTGATGGCATCGGGGCGCCTCGACCTCGCGCCGCTGATCACGCATCGGTTCCGGCGGAGCACATGCGGGATGCCTATGAGCTTGCACGGCTCCGCTCGAAGGAACTGGTGGCCGCGGTTTTCGACTGGCGGTAACTCCAGCTATGGCCGTTGCGCCGCAAGCTCGGCGACCACGGTTTCGTAAGTCTTTGCGCGGTCCGGGTCCACCTTGCTGTGGCTGCCTCGAAACACCAGCAGCAATCCACGCCGCGAGTGCGAGGCTGAGATTTCGTTCGCTTCGGTGCAGCAGAAGACAGTGATGCAAAATTGCGCCGCCCCGCGGAAGAAGGCCGGGGACCTCTTCAACTTCGCCAGGCTCCGGTGGATGTCGCCACTGTCATACTGTTCCCACTCACGCCCGAAGGCTTATGCCGGCGCAGACCAGTACGATGGCTTCCCCGTGCGTAGTAGACACATCCGTTTTCCTTCGTGCTGGCATCCAGAGCAATCCAGCACGTCAGCGCATCAGGGTGGCTCGAGATTGAAGTACGCGTTGTCCTGGTGATACGGAACAGCTGAACCGACAAGCCCCGGCTTGGCGAACAACTCCACACCCATCGACACGGGATCACCATTCACCAGCGGTCCGATCCATGCGAGTCCCAGCGTGCGCGCCAGATCACCGAAGAATTCCGAATGCTCTTCCATCCGCCACAGATTGCGCACGGCGCGACACGCCATCCGGCAGTTCGTCCGGTTCGTAAACGATGTCGGTGGCCGGTACATGTGGAGCGATCTCTCGCAGATAGCGGCGCAAGCTCATCGTCCAACCGCTGCAACGCCCCCTCATCGAGAAGCTGTTCGATTCTGACGAACCCATCGGCATCGAACTGCTGTTTCAGTCCGTCGAGGTCCGATGGACGTTCAATCAACATAGGCGCATGATAACTCTTGCTAATCCTGCGTGAAGAGCGAAGCCGTGTGCCTAATTGTTATCAGTCCAGCGTTATGGACGTGACATCAGGTCCGGAAGGCTTCGTGCAGAGTAAGACACGATCGCGGGTCTACACTGCGTAGGAATGGTAAATAGCAGAGTGCTGCGGCTGCTGCGCGGCGGTGAACTCGTCCGTGTGGCCGGAATGAGTCGTGTACGCGATCCCTGGCTTGCGGAAGTGATCGGCCAGATCGGGTACGACGTGATCTGGTTCGACATGGAGCACCGGGCCTTCGGTTATGACGTCCTCGATCCCATCTCGCTCGCATGTCGTGCTGCCGGGATCGATCTCATGGTTCGGGTATTGAAGACGGGCTATACGGCTCCGATGCGGGCGCTCGAGTTTGGCGCGAATGGCCTCATGGTTCCGCATTGTTTGAGTGCTGCGGAAGCGAAGCAATGGGTCGACTGGACCCGATTTCCGCCGCTCGGCCGTCGCGGCTTCGACGGAGCCGGGTCTGACGCGGACTTCGGCGCAGCCGATCCTGTCGCCTACATGGAGCACGCGAACCGCGAAACCTTCCTGGTGCTGCAAATCGAAGATCGTGAAGCGGTGGATGCCGTAGATGAGATTGCTGCCGTGGAAGGCGTGGATCTGCTGTTCATCGGCGGCGGGGATCTTTCCATCAGCCTTGGGTGCCCGTTTCAGATGAAGCATCCGGCTATGCAGAATGCGATTGATCGTGTCGCGGCGGCAGCGGCAAAACATGGGAAGTGGTGGGGCATGCCGACAGGATCGCCGGATGCTGCTCAGAATCTGATCGACCGTGGCGCACGATTCATCGTCTGCGGCGGGGATCACGGTGCGCTGGTAAATGGACTCCGGGCCGGACTCGACGCGCACAAAACGTTGCGCCTGCCCTCGTAGCGCGCTTTACTTCGACTCCCAGGTGCCGGGATTCAGGTTCCGTTCGTCGGCAACAGTGACGTGCCGAATTTGCTCAACCACGTCGTTCGGGCAGTGGGCCGCGTTCGGCGAACGCGACGGCAGCCTCGACTTCCTGCATGGATGAGGCGCCTACGAGCGCGGTTTGCGGCAAGTTCTGTCCAAGCACGTAGCGATACGCTAACTCCGGCAAACTCAGTCCGGCTTGTTCGGCGATAGCGTGAATCTCGCGGCACAGCCCGTTTGAGATCCGCAAGGGAATCCGGCAACTGCGGGTATCGATCCGTCAAAGCTCCGCGGAGCAGTAAGGAGCGACCGACAATCCCGATATCGGCGACCTGCGCCTCGGCCCATACCGAGTGCTCGTTGCGGCGGTCCAGTGCGCTGCAGGCTACCTGAAGACAATCGAACTCACCTGTCTGGATAGCGGCCAATGCGGCGGCTTCTCCATACACGCTGGCGCCGATCCAGGCGACCTTGCCTTCTCGCCGAAGCTTCTGCAAGACACCGAGAGCTTCTCCTTCACCAATCACGTCCGTTGCGGCGCTGTGAATCATCAGCATGTCGAGCGAATCCCGATTGAGTGCTCGCAAGCTGGTTTCCACAGACTTACGCATCTCGGGCTCACTTCCGGCAGAGACTTTCGAACAAATCAAGAAATCAGAGCGCCTATTGCCGAGAATTCGTCCGATTAAAGCTTCACTCTCGCCATAGAGGCGAGCAGTGTCCAGGAAGTTGATTCCCAAGTCGAGCGCACGGTGCAGAAGCCGTGCGACTTCGCTCTCATCGGGCCGGTCCGTAAGGCCATAGTCGAGTCCGATCTCGACCGTACCCAGAGAGACTTCAGAGACGTTCAGTCCGGTTCTGCCGAGTCTGCGATATCTCATTCGACTGCGTTTTCGCCCTGGTTCAGGATAGCGGGCGCATTCAGTTCGGTGGATACCACACCAGCGAGGCTCCGCCTCAGACCGACGAGCATGTGCATGAATGGCCGGCTTTCGCCGGACCACAGCGGTCGTGAAAGTGATACTGACTGTATATGCGTGGGAAGCCGAGCCCAAATGCGGCGCGCTCCGGCATACCGGGCAGTGCCGCGGAAGTGTTGCAGAAGCACGTAGTGCTGGAAGTGGAAGGGATCGACCGGATGTACCTGAACGTGTACGTCCCTCGCCTGCAGACCGTCGAGGGCGTTCTCGGCTTCATCCGGCATCATCGTGGGTATAAGGTGCCGTCGACAGCTATGGTGGAACCGATCACCCGTGCTTTCGTGCAGGCGGTTGAGCAGTTCGTTGCCGATCAGCAGATTCCTTTGATTACCTTCGAGAAGGGCGAGCGGAAGGATGATGTCGCAGCCCGGTTTAGACGCACGTTCAAAGGCGAAGAAGGCGTTGTCTTCGTTGGCAAGGCACAGGAAAAATGTCGGGTGTATCGAACAGAGAAGCGCTACAACCCGAAGACCAGAACGAAATACGCGTGGATTGTAAAGTCCACTGCCCTCGTGAACCACTACTATTTCTATTGCGTAGACCGGGACTTCGGACCATTCTTTCTGAAGTTCTGTTCGTACTTTCCGTATAACGGCAAACTGTGCCTGAACGGGCACGAATACGCCAAACGACAACTGGAGCGCGTGGGCATCGAGTACAAAGCGCTGGACAACGGGGTGCTTTCGTGTGAAAAGCCTAAACGGCTGCAAACCATCTGCGACGGTCTCTCTGCTGCACGCATTGACGGTTTATTCCGCAAATGGCTGGCTCGCTTGCCACATCCGTTCACCGGTGCTGACCGGAAGGCCGGCTATCGCTACGAACTTTCTATTCTGCAGATCGAACTGTCACTCACTCAGGTGCTGGACCGACCGGTCAGCGGCCGCATCTTCTTCGAACAGGTCATTCGTGAAAACCTCGACATCGGCCGCCCCAAACAGGTGCAGCTCATTTTCAACCGATGGGTAACAAAGAGAACTCCGGGAACGTTCCGCACCCGTGTGATCACCGACGGTGTCGTTCCATCGCTCCGCGTCGACTGCAAAGGCACGCGCGTCAAGCAATACCACAAAGAAGGCCAGGCGCTGCGGACCGAGACCACGATCAACAATACGCGTGACTTCTACATCGGAAAGAGCCTGCGCAATCTCGACAAACTGCGAGTGATCGGGTTTGAGGCGAACCGGCGCCTGCTGGAGGTCGAGAAAATCTCACACGATTGCATCCTCACAGAAGAGTAACTGCAACAGCTGAACCACTCACGACAGCTCGGTCAACAGCGGGTATCAGCACTCAGGTTCGGTTACCGAAACGTGCAGGCGCTCTGTCATGCCGTGCTGATGTTCGATGCACTGCCCGTCGGCTTCTCAAATCTCCGTCTACGCCAACATCTCGCACCGCTGCTCGGAGTGGCTCCTGATCAAATAAAGCCCGCTATGCCGATCCCGTCTGTTGTCCAGAGCGCTGGACCGTCCTGTATGCCCCGGCCATACGAAAACGCAGACCGGTACCAGCAGTGGACGACAATGGTCAGCAAACACATGGCCCTCAAGTGGAAGATAGCCGCCATGGTATTCGCGATCGCCGCACTCAACTACGCGGATCGCACAGCTATCTCCTCGGTCTTCCCGCTGCTCCGAGCCGAGTTGGGCATCACCGACGCGGTGATGGCCGGCATAGGGTCGCTGTTCCTGTGGAGCTACGCCATCGGATCGCCATTCGCCGGCTACATTGCCGATCGGTTCTCCCGCACGCGCATTGTGATCATCAGCCTGGTGGCATGGAGTGCAGTCACAGCACTTACCTCATTGGTTCACAGCTCTTCGGCACTGCTGGCTACACGCGTGCTGCTCGGTCTCACCGAATGCGCGTATCTTCCCGCAGCCATCGCGCTTCTGGCTGAACATCACGGTCCGGAGACTCGAGCCACCGCAATGGGATTTCATATCGCGGGCATGAATTTGGGTTTGATCGGCGGAAGTGCGCTGGCAGGTTATCTTGGTCAGCAACTTGGGTGGCGCATGGATTTCGTCGTTCTCGGCGGATTCGGGTTTGTGCTGGCGATCGTGGCTATGTTTGTACTCCGCGATGCTCCTCGCGAACCGGCTGAAGCCTCAACGGGGACTTCCGGCTGGCTGGCGTCTTTCATTTACTGCACATGCCGGCCTACGTCGCGGTTATCGTCAGCGCAATGCTGATCGCTGTCGGTACGTGGATGCTGCTGAACTGGCTGCCACTGTACTTTTACGACCGCTTCCACCTCAGCCTCGCGATGTCGGGGCTGTCGAGTTCTTCCCTGCTGCAGGCCGCAGCAATCCTGGGAGCTGTCGTGGGCGGATACATATCCGATCGTTTTACGGCCAATTCCCCGACGCCGGCGTGTACTGTTCCTTGCGCTCGGTTACTTTTGCGCCGCGCCGTTCCTGCTTACGTTTCTGTGGCAATCTTCGCTTGGCGTGCTGAACGTGTCCATCTTCTCCTACTCGTTTCTGAAGGGCATTGGCTCGGTGAGCGAGTGTCCCATCATCTGCGAAGTGGCCGGACCGCGACTTCGTTCTACCGGGCTCGGCATTCTGAACATGATGAATTGTCTTGCCGGCGGCATTGGCATCGCATGGGCCGGATTTCTGAAGCGCGATTACGGACTCGGCTTTGCGTTCGGCACCATTCCAATCAATGTGCGTTGCCGCAGGCCTTGTTGTCTTGGCCGCATACTTCTTCATGCGGCGCCGCGAGGAACATCGACTGCCCCATAGTGCGACGGTTGCTGCATTTGCTGCGGGAAGGCCCTCATCAAAACCGTACTGATCGATGTTCCAGCACATCGCGGAGGCGCTGACTCGTCTTCGTGCCATGCCCGGTATGGAGGTACGCAGGTCGAAGCGCCTAAAGAAGAAGTCCGCCCTTTGCCGGCGGACGCTGCTGCGCGGCGTCAATTACCTTTTCTGCACGTATCCGCCCGCCAACTTCTCTGACCTGAACGAACTCGAGTTCATCCAGATCGCGTCGGCGGGCTACTCGCAGTTGTTCACCCTTGACCTGCCCGCAAAAGGGATTCGCGCCGCGAATGGCCGTGGCAATTTCGATGTTCCGATCGCCGAATGGAATCTCACGATGTGCGTTGCTCTCGCTCGCGATCTGCGCGGGATGTTCGGCAATCAGGAAGCGCGCGTCTGGGATCGCTCGGCGCGTTTCCAGCGCGAGATCCGCGGGTTAACGGTCGGCCTTTGGGGATACGGCGGTATCGCTCGTGAAACAGCGCGACTGGCGAAAGCGTTCGGCCTTAGGGTACACGTGTTCACGCGCAGCGGTATCGGAGCCACGAAGTGGCGTGTATGTGGTCCCCGGCACCGGCGACCCGGAAGGCGTGCTTCCTGACCGGCGCTTCGGTCCTGGACAGGAGCTGGAGTTCTTGTCCGGCCTGGACTTTCTGATTCTTGCCTTGCCGCTCACTCCGGCGACAACCGGCCTGATCGGCGAACGCGAGTTGCAGGCACTGCCGCGTCACGCTTTTCTGCTGAATCCAGCACGCGGCCCGATTATGCAGGAGGCCGCACTGCTCCGTGCGTTACAAGAAGGCTGGATTGCAGGCGCGGCTCTGGATACCCACTTCTACTACCCTCTACCGCCGGAACATCCATTGTGGGCAATGCCGAACGTTATCATCACGCCGCACATCTCCGGATCATCGCTCAGCCCGCGCTTCCTCGATCGCGTCTGGGACATTTTCCTGCAGAATGTGGACAGAATCGCTCACGTGCAGCCGTTGTTGAATGAGCTGACACCGGAGCAGTTGCAGGGGAAATGAAGCGTTTGCTCAGTCCGTCAGGACCTTTCCCGGCACGCTGTTGAATTCTCCGCTGCCGGGCACGAACGGATAACGATTCTTTGATCTCGTCTGGTCAGCACAATGCCGAGTCCGGGACAGTCCGGGGGCAGGACGTATCCGTCCTCCATGACGAAGCTGCCGGCGATGATGTCACGATGCAATCCTGCGAAATTCGGCGCGACCTCCAGGATGACGGTGTTCTCTGCCGCGAATCCGCAATGCACGTTCTGCATCAGGCTGCCTCCGGCTCCCCATGCGTGAGTTGCCACTTTGCGGCCGCGATTGTTCAGCATTTGTGCCACTTTCATGAATTCACCGAGCCCGCCTGTGAAGGACGCATCCGGCTGACCGATATCGAAACAATCCTGTTCGATAAACACCCGCCATTCGTAGGCGGCCGTCAGGCATTCTCCGCCTGCGATCGGCACGGTGGTTCTGCCGGCATAGCTCCGCATAGCCCCAGGGATCGGTGTAATGAAGCGGCTCTTCGAAGAAGAACAAACCGAAAGGCTCCAGAGCCCGCGCCACGGCCGCCGCAATTTCCAGCGTCCACGTTTTTCCGGAGCTGTTGCCCATGTGCCCATCAAGCATCACGTTGATGTCGCTGCCGGCGTGCTTCCGAATAAACGCGAGCTTGTCGGCTTCGAAATCTGCCGCCTCCGCTGCCTCGGCCGCGTTGTACCAGCCGCTCTCGGGTGAGTAGCTGCCCGTCGCCACCTTAAATCCGCGAAACCCAAGGCTCAGATAGAAATCGATCTTGGCCGCCAGGCGGTCTTTGGGATAGTTGCTCGGGCCTCCCGTAGCGTAGGCCAGCAGGCGATCGTGCTTGCGTCCACCCAAGCAGTCGATAGACCGGAACGCCGTCGAGTTTGCCCTTCAGATCCCAGAGCGCCGCCTCGACACCGTTCAGTACAGACGCACCAAGGCCCACGCGGCACCAGAAGTTGCCGCAGTGGTACATTCGCTGCCACAACTCCGGAATGTTGTCGACGTTCTGCCCGATGAGCACCGGCTTGAAGAACTCCACAATGGCAGGGACGGCCTCGGGGCAAAAGTACCCGGCATAGGTTTCCCCCAGCCCGATATGCTCCGTGTCGGTGAGGATCTCAATGAACGCGGCACTGCGGCGACGGCGAGCCTCACGCAGAAAAGGGTCGTCTGTGCTGGGTCCGGTCAGCAGCACGGTCCGAACGTCCTGTATGTTCACTTCACCTCCGCACCTGAACTGTCGTTGTACGGCAGAATGGGAGCCATGGAATCCGCTCTCATCGGCGTTGCCGGTCTTGGCTTTCTCGGACGCGGAATTGCCGCTTCGCTGCTTGCACACGGCTTTGAAGTGATCGGTTTTACGACAGGCACCGATACCCACGAGCGCGCGCGATCTTATATCGCAACCGCGATGGATGAATTGGTCGATGCGTGCCGGGCTGTGCTCAGGATATCGCCGGTAGCTGGCCCCAACGTTTCAGGGAAGCGCATTCGCCCGCCGAGTTCGGCGCGTGCGAGTTCGTCATCGAGAGTGTTGTGGAGGACCTCGGAATCAAGCGGCATGTTTTTGATCAGATCGAAGCCGTTGTCGGCGCGGATGTTCCTATCGCGAGCAACACATCGGCGCTGCCGATTACGACGCTGCAGGAAGGCCGCCTGCATCCTGAGCGTTTTCTCGGCATGCACTGGGCCGAACCTGCATACGCGACGCGCTTTCTGGAACTGATTCGGGGACAGCATACGTCCGATGCCGCAATGACCAAGGCCAACTCTCTTGCAACGGCCCTCGGCAAGGAACCATGTGTCGTTGCAAAAGATGTTCCCGGATTCATCGTTAACCGCCTGGGCTATGCCATGTACCGCGAAGCCGTAAACATGCTCGACTCGGGTGTTGCGGACGCGGCCACCATCGATCGGGCGTTTCGCAATGCATGCGGCATCTGGGCCTCGATCTGTGGGCCCTTGCGCTGGATTGACATCACCGGAGGCCCTGCCCTGTATGCTCGCGCGATGCAGGGCGTATTGCCGACACTTTCGAACACAGCGGAAGTTCCGCCCGTGCTCGCCGCCATGCGAGACCGCGATGATCGCGGAGTGCTGAATGGCCGCGGATTCTACGATTACGAGCCTGGCGATGCGGCACGCTGGGAGAAGTTGTTGCATGAACGAGCGTGGGAATTCTACCTGTCGGGCCCGACACCAGAGCCGGCTTCGGAATGATGCCTCGGGTTTCGGTTTAGGCCGGCACGCCAGTCTTCTTCGCGACGGATTTTAGCGCCATTTCCCAGCGTTCGATGCGTCGTGTCCACATCTGCTTCGGTGTGAGCCGTAGAAATGGAACCCTGCTTTACAGCAAGCGGGAAGAAGTAAATGCCGTTGTCCACCAGATTGCGCCGAATTGCCGTGTCGGACGCGAAATCGTGATGCTCCAAGATATCGTGCCAGTCCACCGGAGCGTGATCCATGAAGTAGAGACAAAATGCTGAGCCCTGTCGAGCCAGCGTGGCGGTGATCCCGAGTTTCGCGACGATCCGTTCCACACCACGAGCCAGCCGCGCACCCAACGCTTCCAGGCGAGTGTACAACGCGCCGTTATCGGCCATAAGCTGCTCGATCGTGGCGACGGCAGCCGCTGTTGGAACCGGATGCGCGTTATACGTGCCGGCCAGCAGCACGCGTCGCTTTGGATCAGGATGCACGAAGTAGCGCATAAGTTCGTTCCTGCCGGCGAGGGCGGCGATAGGATACCCATTGGCCAGCGCTTTCCCGTAAACAACCAGATCGGGGTAAACGCCGGAAATCGATGCGTAGCCACCGAGCCCGTGACGGAAGCCCGTCTTCACTTCATCGAAGATGAGTGCAAAGCCATGTCTGTCCGCCAGGTTTCTCAGACCTTGCAGATATCCGGGCAGTGGATGCACAATGCCGATGTTTTGCAGGATCGGTTCAACGATCAGGGCCGCGACTGAGCACCGGCTACAGACATACTCGACCGATTGGAGATCGTTGAAATTGACTGGATGAACCAACTGCTGATGGCTTACGGGAACTCCCGCGCTGATCGCATGGTACGGATATTCGCCGGGCGACAGACGCGGCCCGATCGTTTCGGCAGGCGTCATCAGATTGCACGAGACATCGTTATGCCATCCGTTATAGCCGCCCTGCATTACGATCACGTGATCACGTCCCGTGACCGCCCGGGCAACGCGGATTGCCTGATAGGTGGCTTCGCTGCCAGTGTTCAGTAACTGCACGCTTTCCACGAAGGGAGCGGCCTGGCAGATGAGTTCTGCGAGCCGGCCCTCGAGGACTGTCGTTCCGGATCCGTAAAGACTTGCGCCGTCGCGAATCGTCCTGATGACGGCTTCACTGACCGCTGGGTGATTGTGTCCCAGCAGATGAGGCGCAAACGCAGCATGGTAGTCGATGTACCGATTGTCATCGGCATCCCACAGGTAAGCGCCCTGCCCGCGGACGAAAACGACTTCGGGCTCGACTGCACGATTGACTGAAGCAATTCCTCCTGGAATAAACTTCTTGTTCTGTTCGAGGATCGCTGCCGACGTGGGGTACGAGCGCATTCCGGTTTCCAGAGGCGAGTATACCGGAGCGCTGCCCGCCGAAATTGCAGGAAATCACAATCGTGCGCACGCGTGTCCAGAGGCCTGGACAACCACACCTACTTAGCCGTGTAGCCCAATACCTGAGATAATTCGCCGGCAGCGCCTATCACACGCCCAGCCAGGTCATTGACGTTCTCGCCAGTGATCTGGGATGTCGTTCCCGCCACGCTGACCGCGGCAACAACGCTGCCCGTGTGATCGAAGACAGGCACACCGATGCACCGCAGCCCGATCTCATCCTCCTCATCGTCCACCGCGTATCCGCGATCGGCCGCTTTGCTCAGGTCCTGCTTCAGACGTTTGACCGATGCAATCGTGTTGTCGTTGTGTCTCGGAAGGCCGTGCTCCGCTATCACCGCATCGATCCGTTCCTCATCCCAATGACACATCAGAGCCTTTCCCAGACCTGTGCAGTGAAGCTCCATGCGCTTTCCGAGCCACGTTGCCAGACGCACGATACCGGGAGCATCCACTTTGGCAACCAGCAAAGCTTCATTCCTCTCCAGAATCGCCAGATGTACTGTAAGTTGCGTTTGGTGCATCAGGCTGTACAGAAACGGGGCCGCCTGGTCCCTGAGGCGCAGGCCGCTGAGCGCCATGTTCGCCAGCGAGAATAATTTCAGTCCGAACATGTATCGGCTTGTGCTTTCGTTCCGATAGAGGAAATCCTGACGCTGCAGCGTGACAAGAATGCAGTGAACAGAGCTTCTGGGCAACCCGGTCCGCTGCACGATCTCCTGCAGCGACAGCCCGGAGCGCGACGCGGCTAGCATCTGTAAAATCTGCAAAGCCTTTTCGAGCGCAGGAACTGACTGAGTTCCTGGTGCAGGCATGCGGTCAAGTGTCTGCTCTGGCACACGTGCTGGACTCACACCTCCTGTCGCCATGGACAGAAGTATAGCTGACGATGGTCGTTCAGGAGTCAGCCGATTGGACACTCATCCAGAATGCTGGACCGGCGCTACTTCGCCGCCGCTTTTGACGTACTCCAGATCACGGCAGCCGCTTTTGCGCTCGCAGGCGCGTTCTTTGCATCGTCGACCCGGTAGTACATCGTGACGATCTTCCCGTTCGGCAACTGCACGGAGCTCGGATATCCGCAGTCACGGTTGTCAGCGTCATCCACGAGCACAACACGGGTGGTGTCATCCCACGTCTTTCCGCCGTCATGACTCCTGATGGCAACCACGCCGTAAGGCTGATTCCGCTCTCCATACGTGAGCAGGACGTCTCCGTTTGCGAGCGCAATCAGATCCGCTGGATGCTCGTTATCGCGCGTGATCTGGACGGGCGAACTCCATGTTCGTCCCTTGTCCTTCGACGACGCAACAGAGAGGTGCGCGCCCTTCTCCGACCGAAGTGCAGCCAGCAATTCACCACTCGGCAAAACCATGATTCCGGTCTCGTTTGAGTGCTCACCAATGAGGACCGGCTCGCCCCAGGTCTTCCCGCCATCGTGCGAACGAAATACGAACGACTGGTTTCCCCGATCATCGAAGAATTCGAAATACACGGCCATCAGTACGGTTCCGTCGGCAAGCTGAACGATCTTCCCGTAAGGAGAAATCGTCGCTCCGCCCTTCTGGAGCGCATGAATGCCTTCGCTTAAAACTCCCTTCGACCATGTCTTTCCGCCATCGCTCGAGCGCATTACAAATACGCCCTCCACGTCGCGGTCTGATCGCTGTTTCGCCAGAAGCTTCAGCCCTGTCTCGTCGTATCCATGAATGATTGCGTAGGCCAGCAGGATATCCCCGTTCTTCAGCTGCCCGAACGCCGGGTTTCGATCGTCATCCGGCCCATCGACGACGGTTCGCGGTGTGCTCCATGTTTTGCCTTCATCCGCGGATGTCACGATGTCGAGGCGTCCCAGCCGCCCGATATGCGGAGCTCCGCCTCGAAGCACAGCCATCAGCCTGTTGTCCTGTAGTCGAATGAGCACCGGGAAATAGCCGCTCACCGCTCACTACGACGGAGCGATCGCCCGAAACCACTGCACCTCCAGCCAGAAGGCCGATGGCGAGAATGCCCGTAACCAGCGCTTTGATCAAGGTTCGTTCCTGTCCTTTTCCAGATCTTTGATCTTTCGAAATCGTGCCAAAGTGGCGTCAGCCTTTCCGGTTTGACCGAACTTGCGATAGGCCATCGCCAACTGATACAGCGCGGCCGAGTTCCCTGGCTGCAACTGAGCGGCCTTCTCCAGATTGCGTACGGCCGATTCGGCATCACCTCTGGCGGCGGCAATCTTGCCGAGATTCAGGCAGGCATCCATGTTCGAGGGATCCATGGCGAGCACCTTTCGGAAGCCATTCTCGGCCTCGGTGGTCTTGTTCAGTCCGAGCCAGTTTCGGGCCTGCTTCACGCGATATGCAGCACTGGCTCCATCCAGCCGGACGGCAGTTTCGTATTCCGGCTCGGCTTGTGCCAGCGCCCCCGTTGCGACGTACAGGTCCGCCAGTGCAATATGAATGTCTGCGGCACCCGGATCCAGTTGGACTGCCTTCTCATAATTCATGGCGGACTCTTCGTTTTTGCCTGTCGCGTAGAGCGCGACACCTCTCGCCGCATACAGGTTTGCACACCGCGGGCAACTCTGAATGCCGGCATTCAATCGTTCAATCGCCGCCGCATGCGAACCATTCCGGATCAGCGCGATGGCGAGATCGTACAGATAATCGATGTTGCCGGCGTCCAGATCCGCTGCCCTGGTCAGATCGCGGATGGCGCTGCCCAAATCACCGAGTTCGCGATAATTGGACCCGGCCAGGGCATAGTAAGCCGCGTCTTTGGCGTTTCGATTCCGAATCTGCCCCAGCACGCGGAGACTTCGTTCATATTCGCCATTTCGGTAAAGTGCCAGTGCCAGATCGAAGCGCAGTGCTTCCGTAGTCTCCGCATCCTGCGTAAGACTAAGGGCTTTATCAAACTCCGCAACGGAAGTCCCGTAGTCCTTGCGCTGCGCCGCGTTCAACCCCAGATTTCGATGCGCCGGAGCGTAACCTTTGTTCAGTGCTATGGCCCTGACAAATTCGGCGCGCGCCTGATCATGCTTGCCCTGCTGATCGAGAACCACACCCAAAAGATTGTGCAGCTCAAATGAACGCGGACTCAGCTTAAGGGCATGCGCAAACTGTGCTTCGGCTTCAGGGAGTCTTCCCTGTTCCAGTAAGCTTATGCCGTGTTCGGCGACAGCTTCGGCAGACTGGCACGAGGCAGGCTGCCAAACGAAGCCAGCCAGAATCGCGGTGAGGACGAAAAATCTCAACAACTGCTACCAATACAATTTCAGGCCAAGCTGATTCAGGCGCGGCGACGATGCGCTGAACGTTCGTCCAAAATTGGGATTGTCCACTGCCGCCGTCGGTTGACCGAAATTCGTGTGATTCAGCGCATTGAAGGACTCGAATCTGAACTCGAATCGGATTCGTTCCGAAACCGGGATGTCCTTGCGAATCGAGAAATCGACATTCTGGAAGCCGTTACCCTGCATGACATTCGGTCCGGATGTCCCGAAGCGGGGCGGTTGAGCCGGGTGCTTCGCAGTGTTGTTCGGCCAGTCAAACCCGTTCACCGTCCATCGTGGAGTATCCACACCGCTTCCACCCAACATTGGGATTCGCGATGAGGTCCGGGCGGCAAGTGATCTGAAAACCGCTGTTGCAATTCTGGGTGCCGACGGTGGGGCTGAAGTACATGCCCTGAGCAGCGGTGATGATTCCGTTTACTGCCCAGCCACCGATCAGGCGGCCCGCAATCCCATTCACACCGGCGCCGATTGCACGTCCGGGACCGAACGGCAATTCCTAGGTGAACGTACCGACAAACCGATGAGGAATATGGTCAGCCGTGGGGCCGCTTTCGTGCGTAAGGTCGAGTGGATTCTGGACGGCTGCGTTTGTTCCCGAGGCGGAGATTCCACCCAGCCCCGTGAGAGCTTTGCTATAGGTGTACGCCGTCTTGAACATCAGCCCATGCGACAGCCGCTTCTCGGCGGAAAGAATCAGTGCATTGTAGTTTGCGTTCGCGCCGCTGCTGAATCCGTAAATGCGCGCCCACTTCGGATAAGGGACACGCGTCGCCAGAGCCGTCGTGCCCGCGGTAGTCGCGTTGTAATCGAACAGGTTGTACAGATGCGTGGCCTTGGAACCGAGGTACTGTCCTTCAAAGACCCAGGTCGTACCCACTTGCCGGGCGATGCTGAAGCTCCATTGCTGGTTATAGGCATTCAGGAAATGAGCTTCCGGGCCGGTCAGCAATCCGAAGGTGGCGGTCTTCAGCGCCTGATCCGGTGAAACGCCATGCGGACCGCCGTAGCCCAGGGTAGGCGTAGTTACTGCGGAAGTGAAGTTCGCCCAGAACTGTGACGGCGGCCCCGTTTGAGAGTTTTGCACGATGTTGATGGTTGGAGGCTGTGAGTAATACCAGCCGTAGCCGGCTCGCACGACGGTCTTTTCGTTCTTAAGCGGGCGCCACGCCAAGCCAATGCGCGGAGCGAAGTTGTTTTTGTCCGGCGTGTACTCGTGTATCGCGATCCAGCTGACCTACAGGAAGATCGGGCCGGTTCGCCTGGTACCACGGAAGCGCGGTAGTGTTCTGCTTCGGGTAGCGGAGTCCTCCCAATGCCGGATCAAAGATCGGGGTCAATCCGCTCAATTCCCGCGGCGGCGCGTAATATTCATAACGCAGCCCGATGTTCAACGTCAGCGACGGACTTACCTTCCAGTCATCGAGTACATAGTAGGCCTGGCTGGTGGTGCGGAAACGGCCCTGCTGATTCGTAGCCAGCACCAGGAACTCGGTCGATGGAATTCCAAGCAGGAAATCTGCAAAGCCATCCCCGGTGAATTGACCCGAGAACGTATACGCCGTTGTTTTGATGAGTGGCGATGAACGCGTCCGCCCGAATGCGCCGGATGTCAGCGCCAGCCTTGATCGTGTGCTTCCCATGAACCCAGGTGATTCCGTCATACCACTGGAACGTGTTCACCGTCAGGAACCAGGGTTGCCCTTCCGAAAGGCCGCTGAGGGCGGAGGTTCCGATAGCCAATGGATTCCGGAAAGCCAGAGTTGATGCCGCTGGTACGGAGCAAACGGAATGCCTGCCTGTGCCGCGATCGGATTGCCTGTATTCTGTCCCTGCGTACGATTCACGGTTCGGCTGTAGCTGAAGTGTCGCCTCGTTCAACAGAGTCGGCGTAAAGGAACTGGTCAAGACCCAGTACGGCGTTCTGAAATCGCTGCGGCTGTTTCTGACCGCCAACTGTCGGAAACGTTCCCGGCGTGTATTGGTCATTGCTCTGGCTGGCATAGCGCCCCATCAGGTTCTGATTGCGCAACAGGCTGTGGTCAACCTTGATCAGGTAGTTATCGGAATTGCTCTGTAGCGAGAGAATGTTGCTGAAATTCTGGGTGGGGTTCGTTCCGTTCGGATCCGGATAGTATTTCGCCAGAGCCGCCGAGATCGGGCTGATGCGGTTTGGCGGAATGATGTTACCTGCAAACGGCTGGCCTGTGAGCGGATCGCTGATGATTTTGTGTAAAGCCGGACAGATCGCCCGCGCGCTGGGCCGGTAGTGGGAACGTTGCCGCTGGTGAACTGGCCCTGGCTGATCCGGGTCAGATCGAAGTCACCGAAAACGAACGTCTTGTTTCGGATGATCGGGCCGCCGGCCGCTACGCCAAACTGGTTCTGATGAAGGGGCGAGATGTCCTGGTTAGGTCGGAGAAAGAAGTTGCGCGCATCGAAAATATTGTTACGAACAAACTCCCACGCGGCGCCGTGGAACTGGTTGGTGCCGGATTTCGTGACAACGTTGACCACCGCACCGCCGCCTGCGCCGTACTCGGCCGAGTACTGGCCGATCTGAATGCGAAACTCCTGCACTGCGTCCACACTGGGCGAAACATTGTATGTCTTGAAAAACGCCTCGGTGTTGTCTGCGCCATCCAGCAGGTAGTTGTTCTCCGCGGCCGGCATTCCTGCCGCCGAAGGTGCGAATCCACGATTCAAAATCCCGCCTTTCGCGTTGCTGGTGCCAGCCTTCGATCATGCCACCGGTCATGCAGCGTGAGCTGCATGAAGTTGCGGCCGTTCAGCGGAAGATCGAGAACCCGCTTCTCCGTAGATGACACTGCCCACCGTCGCGTTTTCGCTGTTGACTAGCGGAGCCGACGCCACGACGCTCACCGATTCCGACACTTCGCCCACTTGCAGCGTGACATTCACACGCGCCTGGTCGGCGACCTGAAGCACGATTCCCGAAATGACCTGCTTCTTGAAACCGGGCTGCGAGGCTTCCAGCCGGTACTCTCCGGGAACCAGGGATGGAATCGTGTATGTGCCAGCCGAATCACTGATCCCTTCGTGAGGTATGTTCGTGCCGGTATTGATGGCCGTGACTTTGACGCCGGAGACTGCGGCGCCGCTCGGGTCCGTTACGATTCCCGTCAGAGTAGCGTTGACGACCTGCGCATCCAACAACCGCAAACTAAAGACGAGCAGTAAGAGACAGCCGAAAATCCGCATTCTATTTGACATGGCCGATTCCCATCCGCGAAACCTTTTCGGCGAGTATAGCCGAAGTTCCCGAGATGTCGACCGGCGGTCGACTGAAATTCGGAGCCTGGTCCAGCTTACTGGACACGTGATCCGGGTTACTTCAGATACATGTCCATCCACGCCCAGCTCAGGAGGTAGAAGCCTTGCGACGTGGTGTGCGGCAGATCTGGATACGACACCAGTGACTTGATCCCCCGCAGACGATCAAATACCGTCCTGATCGCGGCAGCTGGGCAGGTGGGATCCTTTCCGCCGGCGCTAAGCAGCACAGGTACCTGAAGTCCCGGAGCAAGCCGGGCGGCATCGAAATATTCGAGAGTCGGGCCTGCACTCTCGACACTGATTGCTGCCTTATTCAGCATCGTGTGCACCAGAGACCCCGGTATAGCGGCCATCGTGCTCATGTCACACAGACACGGAAGATGAGCGGTCACTGCCCGAATGCGCTCGTCCAGAGCTGCTACAGCCAGCGCGATCCCGCCGCCCTGACTGGTGCCCATGATGCCGACGCGGCCCGGATCGACTTCAGGGCGCGCTGTAATAAAATCCACGCCGCGGATGACGTCCGCATACGCGCCCTGGTAGTAGTAACCGTCCGGCGCACCGATCCCCCACGTCAGCTTCTCCGGGCCGTCAATTTTCCACAGCGTTTCGGATTCACCCTGCGATCGGGGAAACACCTGCAGGACGACATAGCCGCGCTGGCATTCATCGAGCGTGATCCCCTGCTGCGTGCCGCCATAGCCCGGCGCTGTCACGATTGCGGGCAGCCGTTGTGCCGGAGATTCGCCACGAACGGGCACTCCCATGTAGGCGCGAAACCGGACGCCGTTCAGCCCGCGCAGCGTGACTCGGTACTTGCGATAAGGCAACGGCTCCCGGACTTGTTCCACTTCCGGGTCCATCGGTTCGTTTGCCAATTTCTCCCGTGTCTTTTGCCAGAACGCGGCGATCTTGTCAGTGCTTCCTGAGTCTTCCTCAATCGTGTTGTACTGGTTGAGCGCAAGATTGCGAACTGTCTGCGAATTTCCGTTAGGCCACGTGATCTCCAGCGGGCCAGCAGTTTTCATCGAGCCGAGTCCGAAGACAATGCGTCTGTCGTGGGTGGAGAGAAAGCTCGCTCCTCCAGTGATCCACTGTGTTCTGGTCCCGCCAGCGGTGTGCAGTTGCAGCCGCGCGCCGATCGCGTCACGATTGCTGCTTCGTCCGCGAAGACGTACTCCCACCCAGTTGTTACCGTCCCCAGCGCTGTTGTGCATGAGTACGGGCTTGCCGTTGAGGTCCGCAATGACTGCATCGATTGCGCCATCATTGTCGAAATCGCCGGTCGCCAAACCGCGCCCGAGGAGCGCAGTTTTCAGAACCGGTCCTCCGCGAGCTTCCGCGTTCTCGAAGTGTCCACGGCCGTCACCAATCAGCAGGAGCGGTTGCTCGCGGTAGCTGACACCGGCATTTGATATCGAGATCTTCTCGTGCAGATGACCGTTTGCGATCAACAAGTCTGGTGTACCATCCCTGTCGAAGTCTACGGCCCGAATTCCCCACCCTACGTACGGCTGGCTGAAACGCGCCAGTCCCGACGAAGCGGACGCATCCCGATACGGTCCAGTCTTCGCGTCGCTCAGGTATAGCGCATGATACTCGTGGTCGAAGTTTGTCACGACGAAGTCCGGCAGGCCATCCCCGTTGAAATCGGCGACATCTGTGCCCATGCCGGAACGGGCGACACCCTCGGCGTTATATGCAATTTCCCTGTCGATTCCAGTGTCACGAAAACTGCCGTTTCGCTGATTGATGAGCAGCAGATTCGGCGATGCATCGCGGGCCACAAAGAGGTCCGTCCAGCCATCTCCGTCGGCGTCCACCGCTACTACGCCGAGCGCTCGCCCCGCACTGGCCGCCACTCCGGAAGCCGCGCTCACGTCCGAAAAACGGCCATTTCCATCGTTGTGGAACAGGCGTGAACGGCTTCCGGTGTATTCGGTTTGAGCACAATAGGTACGCTCTCCGGCAAATTCGCACTTCTTCGCGTCAGCGTATGAGAACTCGACGTAGTTGGCGACGAAGAGGTCCAGCCGGCCGTCGCGATCATAATCGAACCACGCAGCACTCGCGCCCCATTCGCCTTTGTTCGCCACTCCGGCTGCTGCCGTGACTTCAGTGAACGTACCGTTCCGGTTGTTGTGATAAAGCGCACCCGACGGATATCCCGTTATGTAGAGGTCGGTGTAGCCATCGTTGTCGTAGTCAGCTGCAGCGACACCCATGCCGTAAAAGGGCAGCTTCGTAATCCCGGCTCTGGCGGAGACATCTTCAAATTTACCTTTGCCGAGATTGCGATACAGGCCGCATTGCGATCCGGGAGCACCGGCCACGAAGAAAATATCGAGTAAGCCGTCGTTGTCAAAGTCGAGGAAGCCCGTGCCTCCGGTCGTGCTCTCCACCAGGAAGCGGTTCGGTGATGCGCCGTTTGAATGCCGCCACTGGATTCCTGCGGCGTCTGTCGTGTTCTCAAACAAGGCTGAAGGACGCTGTGAGAACGCAAGCAGGAGAGCAGTCACAAGCAGCAGTTTCATCGTGGTCGGACCGTTCTTGTGTCCTCCCACGCCTTCATCTCACGATCTGCCGCTTCCCTGTCGCCGGTACGACGGTATAACCGGGCGAGTGCGAAATGGACGCGACTGTCCGATGGCGTCGAGGCAACGGCTGCACGCAAGTGTTGGGTGGCGAGGCGGAGATCGCCTTCATCGAGCGCCGTATTAGCGAGTTGCAGGTGCGACTCGCCGAGAGTCGGATCCAGCTTCAAGGCTTCTTCGAACGCAGCCACGGCACGGTCGCGATCTCCAGATTCCAGCAACACCACGCCGAGTGCCTGAAGATGCAGCGCTTTGTTGGGAAATCGTTTCGCGCCAGCTTCCAGCGTGGCTATTGCCTCGTGGTACATGCCCGCACCCGATTGCGCCATACCCAGGCCCAGGCTGGCCTCTGCGGAAGATGCGTCCAAAGACAAAGCACGAGCGTATGAACTCACTGCCGCAACATTCATCCTCTGCTTCGTTTGGAAAAAGCCAAGCATTTGCTGAATGGCGGCTGATTCGGGGAAGCGTTGCGCCGCGGTGGACGCCATAGAGAGCCCTTCCTTGTCGCGGCCGATTTTCGCAAGTTCTGCCCCAAGCTCGAGGTCAACCTGCTCCAGCTGCGCGCTGATCTTTTGGCGCCCGCTGCTGTTCTCCGGCAAACCCTCGAACGCTTTGGAATACTCCGCCGCGCACTCCTCAAGGCGTTGTGATCGATGCAGAATTCCAGCCAGCGCAGAGTGATACAGCGGATTGTCCGGAGCCAGGCGTATGGATTCGCGAATCTCGCGTTCTGCTTCGGCCAACTGGCCTTGCCGCAGGTGATCGTAGCTTTGTCTGGCGTGTGTCTGCGCGTCGAGTTCACGGCAGAGAGCTGTGAAGCTGACACTTCCAGGCACCACGGCCAGGGAGAACGCCAACGAACAAATCAAAGTAGTAGACAGTGAGGTGCTCCCGTCCGGCTGTTGCAAAGACACAGGATACCCAATGTAGGTCCATCAGATTCTTTCCATTTCGATAGAAGACATCTTCCACCTGTGAATCGCTGAGGCACATGCGGCGGCAGGCATGCTTCAGCGCGCGCAGCGATTCGTGACCCACAAGAAAGAGCTGTGCGGAGGCCTGCGGCATCGCGGCCTTCCAATCGAGCGTGTCTTCATACAGCCACACGAACTGGTCGCCAATCGACACGCAGCGCCCGCGAAGATGACTGATCGGGTAATCCGAGCCCCACAGCAGGCGATCCGGCCCAGCACTTCGATGATCGCTTCGATCGCGGGGCTCGGTCACTCCGGACATATCGCACCAGACATTCCGCAATCCGCGAAGGCTTTCGATGCCTTCCACTGTGTGAAAAGCGTTAAACCCGCGTGCGGCATGAGCCAGGATCAATTGAATGCCTGGATATGCGTGCAATAGTGGCGAATCCAGTGCTGGTTGCCGGGGTCGGCCAGAGCTCGATCCTTCACCATGTGCAGCGTGATGGTCCAGCCCTCTTCGCCGGCGACGCGCACATGTTCTTCATTCAGATACTGCGGGATCTCGGCGTTCCAGGTCGGCTTCTGTGGCACAAACGTGTGATAAACCTTCAGACCGCGGAATCCCATGCCTTCGCGCGGTGGCGCGCAGCTGCTTCCGGGTCGAGATCAGGCGGTACCACCATCTGGCAGAAGTCCCGGGACTGGAGCCTGCGTTTCCGCTGCCACGAATTCGTTCGACTCCATGTAGCCCTGGTGAAAGCCGACGCCGAAGAACAGCCCTGTCACTTCGCGCCCGGGCATCAGCCACTCATGCTGATCGCGGAACGTGGCGTCAGGTCGGCCACCGCCGGACCCGCGCTCAACCAGGTGCGGATATCCCCAGTGCTCAATCCGATACAGATGCGCGTGCGCGTCGAAGACGCGCGGCGGCACGAAGCTATCCAGTTCGCGAGCAAAGAATTCCAGATCGTAATCGCGCAGTTCCCAGGTGATCGCCATGCATCTACACCAGTCTGCCGGAAGCCGGACTGCCGCACCGGACACTCCAGATATTTGCGAACATCGCCCTCATCCAGCGCACGCCGGATCGCTGTGAAAGCGTGCCCGATGGCTTCGAGCGCGCCATCCAGATCGCGCTGATCGTGAGTCAGGCAAAAGAAGTGCCCGGGGCCGCCGATCAGTCCGCGCTTGGCCGTCTCCTGCATGTAGAGAGTGACTACTTCGTCGCGCTGCTCCGGTGGCAGACCTTCGAACACAAAGCGTCGGGCAGGGGGCAGGCCGATTATCTTCGCAGCCACGCCGGTCTCGCTCGATCAGTCGCCGGCAGCCGGCGATGAAGCTCTCGCCGAATTGCCAGACGGCTCTG
Source organism: Bryobacteraceae bacterium (assembly GCA_963794765.1). GTDB lineage: Bacteria > Acidobacteriota > Terriglobia > Bryobacterales > Bryobacteraceae > JAWXCM01. The sequence continues at coordinate 25,346 of CAWCGC010000024.1, forward strand.
CATATATCGGGATCGCGATAGATCTCGAGAGTGGCTCTTGCCGGCTGCGAGCCCGGTCGCTTCGGCCCAGTATACGCTGCTGATGAACGAATCGATGCGCTACCTCCATAACCTCACGTTTACCCGCCACTGCGCCCAGCGCGAATCCGTTCGAGATGCACTTGGCGAATGTCGCGATATCCGGCGTCACGCCGTAGTACTCCTGCGCGCCGCCGCGCGCTAGCCGGAAACCGGTCACCACCTCATCGAAAATCAGCACTGCGCCATGACGGTGCGTGAGGTCGCGCACACCTTCGAGAAACCCTGGCTCTGGCAGGAAGGACCGCGCGGCCTCCATGATGACGCAGGCGACTTCGCCGTGCATGGGCGTTCGAGTGCCGCCTCGAGCGATGCAAGATTGTTGTACTCGAAAGGAATCGTCGGTACCCCGAAGTTCGGCCGGCACGCCCAGCGGCTGGATACCCGGCAGAAGATGATTCGCGAGCGTTTGCTCCGAAGCGAGATTGGCTGCGATGTACCAGTCGTGCCAGCCGTGGTAGCCGGAGAACAGCACTTTGGAGCGGCCGGTAGCGGCGCGGGCGATCCGCACCGCAACCATGTTGGCTTCACCGCCGCCTTTGCAGAAGCGCACCATCTCCGCGCACGGCACCAGTTCATGCAGCAGGTCCGCCGCTTCGAGTTCCAGCGGATGATTGATGGTCAGCCCCGTGCCGCGGGCAGCCTGCTCCTGCACGGCGCGAACGACGGGATCGTAGGCATGACCCAGGAAAACCGCGCCGGCGCCCATGTTGAAGTCGATGTACTCATGGCCGTCCACGTCGCGAATGCGGCCGTTCTGCTGCTGCCAGCTGTAGATCGGTGAGACGCCGAACGCCTGCAGTTCCGCGCGGCGGCCGAACAGATGGGTCTTGCCCGCGATCCGCTCGCCTGCCCGGCGATACAGTTCCATCGATTGTGGGACTCGGGTGCCCATCAGTTCTGAATATCATGAGAGGACATTTCGACTGCCGGTTAGAATCCTGTTGATGGAAATGCGCCGCATAGCCCGCATCGGGCTGGACATTCCCCGTATCGGCCTGGGCTGCGTCACTTTCGGCCGGGAGATCGACGAGGCTCAGTCATTCCGGGTCCTCGACTATGCTTTCGAGCGTGGAATCACTCTGCTGGATACTGCGGAAGCTTACGGTGGCGGGCAGGCGCGCGAGTATCGGAAAGGCCTCGGCCTGATCGATAACAACCCCATTTCCGGCTGAGATGCACTCATCGGAGAAGATCATCGGGCGCTGGCTCCGCTCGAACGGTCTTAGAAAAGAGGTGGTGCTGCAGACCAAGGTTACGCGCAATTTCACCCGAGATCATCTTTCAGAAGCGCTCTCCGCCAGCCTCGACCGCTCCGGACCGACTATGTTGACATCTATCTGTTCCATAACTTCGACGCGAACGTCCCTCTCGAGGAGGCTATGGCCGCGATGACAGAAGTCGTGCAGGCTGGGACGGCCGAATCGCAGGTTGCAGCAATTTCAGCTTCCAGCAATTACAGGATGCTGTTCGGCTCAGCAAGCAATACTCGCTTGCACCGCTGGAGGTCATTCAGCCTGTGTACAACCTGGTTCGACGCGGGATCGAACACGATATTCTGCCGCTCTGCCGCGAGGAGGGCATATCGGCCATCACGTATAGCCCGTTGGGCGCAGGCTTCCTGGCAGGAAAATATCAGCGCGGCGGACCCGTTCCGGCTCGGCACACGGTTTGATGTGATCCCCGGTCACGCGAACGAATACTTCAGCGATCAGAACTTTGCGACTGTGGAACGATTGTGCGAGTTGTCGGCTCGCACAGGGATACGTATGGTCCAGCTGGCACTCGGGTGGGTGTTGAAAAACTCGGACGTTACGGGCACGCTTATCGGAGCCCGCGACGAATCTCAGATTGACAATGCGCTGAACGCTCTCGCAAATCCGCTACCGATCGAAATTACAGAGAAAATAGATTCGTGGCAGGATGCGCGCAGTCAACTCGACAGTTGAGGGGTTCGAACACATCTCTGACACTCACTGGTCCTCGTAGACAGCATCCTCTTCGAGCGGAAACAGCGGCCTTCGACGCCGCTTATATTCAAAGTTTCGCGGATTGTCGCTGGTCACGCCGGCTGTATCCACAAGTACGACCTCTCCGGCGATGGGCTCGTATGCCGCGCGAGGCGCCACGACACCCTTCACGATGAGAATGTCTTTCCGCTCAGGATGAATGCCGAGGCTGAGCACCTGTTCGAGACTCATCGGCGGCATGCGACGGCTGGTGAGCACGACGGTGTGGCGCTCCGGCGTTTCCACAACAGCAGTGATTCCCTGATCGTTGTGTGCCCAACCGCCATGCCTCACCTGCGTCTCGATATAGATTCCGTCTGACAACGTCCGTACGGTTCCGCGCACCAGAACGGGTTCGCCATGCATCCTGTCAGTCTTGCCACCCACACGGAGTTCAACGCTCGCACGGACACCTGCTGCCACGCACTGCTTCACCGCGTCCGGGTCATAAAGAATCACCAGACCGTTGGCGATTCCCTGCCGTATCAACTCAGCAAACAGGATGGTAGAGTCGCCGGGACTTCCCGCGCCGACGTTGTCGCCAACATCCATCAGAACGACAGGTTTCCTGGAAGACGCGGCGGCGTTGCGGACGGCGGTCGCCGGATCCGGAAGTGCGCCTGCATATTGTGCCCGCCGCTGCCAGGCGCGTTCGGCCATCCATCGGGCGGCACGGCGTGCGAGTTTCATGTCACCATCTGCGACGGCGAGAAAAGTGGTTCCCATCTCCTCGACATCGGCGTAATAGAAGCCCATGGCGACACTGGCGGACAGAATCCCCGGCCACTGCAATACCGTTTCCAGATCCTGGTAGAACAGACTCGCCGGTTCAGCAGACGTATATTGACGGCTGATCTGAGCAAAGAACGGCGGCGTCTCCAACGCTTGTACCGGGCGCACTTCGCCAGCCAGAATGCGCGCCAGCAGAGCCGCGGCTTCTTCTCCGCGCTGTTCCTGGTCGAGGTGCGGATTCGACCGGTACGCGGTGATTGCGGTGCTGTGCCGCACCATCGTTTCAGAAACATTCGCGTGCAGATCGAGCGTGACGACAATCGGAAGGTCCGGACCGACAAGTTCTCGAAGTCTGCGCAGGAAGTCACCATCCGCATCGGGATAGTCCACGCTGGCGGTGGCGCCGTGAAGAGCCACCAGCAATCCGTCAACAGGAAGTACCGCCCGAACGGAATCCAGCAGTTCGCCCGTAATCTGCTCAAACGCCTCCGCCGTGATGGCGCCGCTCGGGACGGCGAACGTGGCCATGCACGGAACGGCTTGGATGCCGGCGGTTTTCAGCCCCGAGAACATGCCGCCGAGTTCGTGATGAGCGCCGTTCCAACGAGCCAGCATGTCGGGACCTCGGGTCAACGATGTCGATGCGAAGTGTTCATACGTCGTTGGTACCGAGACGAACGTGTTCGATTCATGTAAGAATCCGACCAATCCTGCGCGCTTCAAGCTCACCTCCCCACCCCTCTAATACGAAAGAAAACCACCATCCACCCGCAACACCGTTCCCGTAATAAAGCGAGCTTCATCGCTGACGAGAAACGTGACTGCTTCACCGATATCATCGGGCGAGCCTCGGCGCCCCAGCGGCGTGACGCGGAGATATTTGCCGCTGCCTCCCATATCTTTCAGGTCCGTCACGATCGCGGCGTTCGTTTCTGTCAGGATGTCACCCGGAGCAACTGCATTTACACGGATTCCATAAGGCGCCAGGTCCAGGGCCATGGACTGCGCCAGTGACGCCTGAGCGGCCTTGGAAGCGCAATACATGGAGGCCCGCTCTTGCGCCGCAAATGCTCCTACGCTCGCGACGTGCACGATATTCCCTCCGCGGCCGGTTGCAATCATGTGGCGTGCCACCGCCTGCGAACACCAGACCGTGCCTTTTATGTTCGTATCCAGCACCTGATGCACATGGTCTGGCGACGCGTCCGCGAATGCCGAGAGTGCACGCATTCCCGTGATACTCGCGTTGTTAACAAGGATGTCGATTCCGCCGAACCTGTCAATAACCGCATCGGTCATGTGCTCGACGGCATCGCGATCGCGAATGTCGGTACCAAAGCCGGCGGCACCAGACAGTGCTCTTGCAGCATCCTGGGCCTGCTCCACTGTGGGCTGCACAATTGCAATGCGTACGCCCCGCTTTGACAGGGCTCGGGCAATGCCGTTCCCAATCCCGGTCGCGCCTCCGGTGACCATTGCGACGCGTCCGGACAGGCTCACTGCGGGTCTCCGGGCGGCGTAGCCGAATGAGCTTGCGCTGCGAGCGGCGTGTTCCCTTCCCCTGCCACGACTCGCATTGTTACTGATAGAACCAGTCCAGCGGTACCGCTTTCAGTTTTAGTGACCACTGTCCCTCCCTGCTTCCCGGCGGAGGTCCGACGTAATACGTGAAAAGTGCTCTGTCTTTCAGGAACTCGATGCTGGTATACGCGAATGTGTGGCCGGGCGTTGTATCGAGATCGCGCACATGAGTCCAGGTCTTCCCCTCATCGCTCGAAACCGCAGTGGTCAGGGGAAAACGCTTATCCGGCGAATTGTTCCAGACCAGCAGCAGGTCCCCGGTTCCCGGATGCCGCTTGATGGATTGCGGTGCCAGCGGCGCCTGCACGGACATAGGCTCCGGTGTCGACCAGTTTTCGCCTCGATCGGTCGAATATGAGGAGTAGATTTTGCCCGTGCTGTTTCGAATCCACATGAGCACACGGTCATACTTCAGCTCGATGACCCCTGGTTCCTGCGCTCCTGCTTTACTTTCGGGGATGTCTATGATCGTGCTGCTCGGCTTCCAGTCTGTGCCTTCATTGTCCGAGTAGTAAACACGGGTCAGCAAATGCTTTTGAATCCGGTAATCCGGCGTGTAGTACAGCGGCATCAGAATGCCGCCCGGACTTCAGCTGGATGGCCCGGTCGTGGTTGAATCCGGTATACGACGGTGACGGCGTGATCGGCATTGGTTTCGGCGGCGAGAACGTCTTTGCGTCGTCACTGGACAGGCGGACCATGGGAGCGCAGTCTGCCTCTGAGTTCTTGCGGCAGAAGAGAAAAAGCACCTTTCCGGATTTCAGCCGAAGAAGGTCAGGCTCCATTACGTTCATTTGCCCGATATTCTCCTGCAGCCTGAACTTATCACCCCAGGTACGGCCCTGATCTTTGGAGTACATCGCGGATATGTTTGCTGTCGCCCAGTCGCTGCCCGCCTCGCCCTGGAAGTCGATCCACGCCAGCATTAGGCGGCCATCGCGCAGCCGCAGCATGTCGGCTTCGGAGTTGCGCGGGTTGCCCGGCTTCGCGGGCACCACCGATATATTCAAACGATTCGCTGAGCGCAGCCGCGAAGCAGAGCCCGGCAATGGCGGCGAAGATCGCGATTCCTGCTAGGCGCAAAGACTTCCTGCTCCAGGTACATTCACGTCTGCTCACAGATCACGCGGAACGTCTTCGAACAGGTTCTCGAGGCCGTGTTCCCGGACCACATAGTTGTCTTCAATGCGAATGCCGCCCTGCAGCGCAGTGGAATAAACGCCAGGTTCCAGTGTGAAAACATCGCCAACTTCGAAGACATCGTCAGAACCGGGAATCAGCCGAGGTGCTTCGTGACCTCGATATCCAATCCCGTGCCCAGCGTGGTGCCAGAACGTCGAGCGCGTCACCTCATCGCCGTCCAGGTGGTCCTTTACTTTCGCGTAAACGTCCCGAGCATAAACACCGGGACGAACGGACTCCTCGGCTGCCCGAAGCGCCCCGCAGACCAGTTCCCATGCGCGATGTTGCGCATCCGTAGCGTCACCGACTGCGAACGTCCGGCACGTGTCTCCGAAGTAAAAGGCTGGGGCCGGGAACAAGTCGAGAATATAGAGATCATTGCGGCTGGACCAGACGCCGCGTGGGAGCGCCACCCTGTTTGATGCCGCGCTCGCCACAGGCGAAGTCTCCGGGAAACAGGACGCTGGTACCAGCTTCGAGATTGATCGCCGATTGCAGCGCATTGTAAACATCCAGTTCCGTCACATCTGGCCGGATCACCTCGCGGGCCGTGCGATACGCCACCTTGCATAGCCGCAATGACGCTCGAATCTCTTCGATCTCATCCTCCTCTTTACGCTTCCGGAGCCCAAGAATCAAGTCCGCCGCATCGATGAAAACATCTGCCTGAATAGCATCCTTTAGCAGCCACGGGCTGCCCGCCTGATCGATCGCGGCGCATCCGACTCTCTTCTTTACGGACGCGGCGTCGGAGAACAGGCGAACCGCATCGTGCCATGGCTGTGTGATCGCACGCTGAATGGAGTAGGTCTCGACTCGGCGGATCTCGCCCGCGTTCGCTTCGTCTGCAGATGGCGTCACAAGCAAAGTCTTGCCATCCTGCCACATCGCAAAGATCACAGGCGAGCCATCGGGAGTCAACGATCCCGTGAAGTAGTAGACGGCACGATTGTTACATGTCACGAACAGATCGCAACGGAGTTCGGACGATACGCTTCTGCAGTCGCTGCTGTCTTCGAGCACAGCCGTCCGGTGTCAGCATGCGTCAGGCGCCCGTTCGAGATTTCCCCACTTTGACAGGAGAGGTCAGCAGCCGGTCGGAGCGGCCGCGCATCCGCTGCTCTCCGCCAACCCCAAACAGAACACCCGAGTGGTACAGCAGTTCGACTCCTGCCGCCGCAAGAGGTCCCTGCCCGACCTGTTCGTAGTTGTCCGTTTCGGTGTCGTACACGAGTACATCGGCTGTAAACCCAAACTCGGGACCTTTGCCGGCAGCCTCCTGCGATGATGCCGGGTAGCCGCCATAGAGGACTATGTGCCGGTTGTCGATGGCCGTCGCACTCATGCCGCGATTCGGGTGCGGCAGCGGCCGCAGTTTCTTCCACGACCCATCGGTCGTGTCGAACGCGTACGCGTCATCCCGATTTATCAGCGCACCAGCGCGTGGCATCGAACATCCACCAAACAAATAGACTTTCCGACCAACCATCGCTTTGGCCGGCATGGCAACGGCACCCTGCGGCAGGGTCGAAACACGACTCCACTTGCCATCCTGACTCCGCTGGTACAGAGCATCGCTGCAGCGAGTCAGGTCCGCAACATCGGAGCAGCCACCGAATAGATAGAGCCTGCCTTCGACGGCTTCTGCGCGCCCCAGCAGCGTATCGCCTGGAGCTGTACCGCACGATTTCCACGACGTAGCGGCCGCATCCAGCACCCAGCACTCACGATGGGTCTTCTTGCCATCGCTACCGCCCAGAACCACCAGCGAATCGTTCGCGTTTGCAAACGCCCCGTAAGCGAGCGGCACCGGCAAGGATGGTCCTTCCGTCCACTTATCAACACGCGGATCGTAGATATGGACCTGATTGAGCCACTGCTTCACGTGATTCTTCCACGCAGTGCCGCCGGCATAGGTCAGTTTGCCGCCCACAAATCCGGCAGCTCCACCGGCTACCGGCAGTGGAAGCATGTGGCGGTCTGTCCAGCGGAGGCTCAGCGTCGGAGTTCCCATCAGCCCAACCAGCAAAAGCGTCTTCCCTGTCAAGGTCGTCATTTCTTTCGGTACGGTAGTGTCAAGTCAATTAGTATCAGCCGGTCGTGATGTTTTGTGAGTGGATTCGGTGCGATTGACGCGAGCTCAGCCAACAGACGAGGGCGAACGTCCGGGTTACTTCGTTCAAAACTTGGAGGCGTTTACTGCGGACTTTGCGATAACCAGCGGCGGAGAGTAGGTGGCGTCGGAGACGGAAATGCGCCGCGATATCGAAGTCCGCGGTTGGCGTCAACGCCGGATTGAATGAATTAGATTTGTCCATCAGGCAGACTACCGCGGCCTTTGGTATACGTGCTACGCTAACACAACTTCCGCGGACAAACGATTGAGAAGCGATATGCCGTATCGATACCGTATGTTAGGGCTGGTTGCTTCACTGATCATCGTGATGTACCTGGACCGGCTTTGTATTGCGGTCGCCGGGCCTCGTATACAGGCCGACCTCAAATTCTCGACCACGGACTGGGGATGGGTGATCGGCGCCTTCACTCTGGCCTACGCTGCGTTCGAGGTACCTTCGGGCATGCTCGCGGACCGGATAGGCCCGCGACGCGTAATCACCCGGATCGTACTCTGGTGGAGCACATTCACCTTTGCCACCGGCCTTGTTACGGGACTCCGATCAATGCTGATAGTTCGGTTCCTTTTCGGCGCGGGCGAGGCTGGAGCATTTCCCTCTACGGCTTCAGTCATCTCACGCTGGATCCCGCCCTCGGAACGTGGCCGCTCCAACAGTATCATCTGGATATCCAGCGGATTCGGCGGTATCCTGACGCCGCTGTTGGTGGTACCCATTCAACAGGGGTTCGGCTGGCGTGCGGCATTTCTCCTCCTCGGCCTGGTCGGGATCATCTGGTCTTTGTTGTGGTACACAAAATTTCGGGATTCTCCGCAAGAAGTTCCTGCGATTTCAAAACGGGAACGCGAAGCAATCGGATACACTCCTGCGGTGCAGCACATCGGGGTGCCCTGGCAGCATCTTTTGCGGCAGCGAAACTATTTGCTGTTGCTCGGCATGTACCACTGCTACTGCTGGGGCGGCTACTTCTACCTTTCGTGGCTGCCTACATACCTGCAGATGGGACGAGGTCTTACGGAGGATGCGATGAAGTTCGCTGCTTCGATCACTTCTGCTGCAGGCATGTTCGGTACTATCGGCGGCGGCTTCCTCAGTGACGCTCTCGTTCGCCGTGCAGGACTCCGCGCGGGTCGATGTTTGCCGGCAGCAGCCGGTCTGATGCTCAGCGGTTTACTGCTTGGAGCGGCTTCGTTCACAGTAGACAATCTCGTCGCTGTAGCAGAGCTGTGTCTCGGTCTGGCATCGATGAACTTCATGCTTCCGGTGACGTGGGCCCTCTGTCTCGATCTCGGCCGCAGGCACGCCGGGTCAGTGACGGGTTCCATGAACATGGCTGGACAAGTCGGGTCACTCATCAGTTCCGTCGCATTCGGATATCTGGTTAAGTGGCTTGGCAGTTACAACCAGGCGCTTGTTCCGCTTGCGGTGATGCTGGTTCTGAGTGGATTGCTCTACCTTGGGATCGATCCGGCCAAGCCGTTTTTTACCGAGCCGGAGCCACGACATCAGGAGGCATTAGTCTCATAAGACGTCGTCAATAGGAGAACGGGCCGGACAGCGCGGAATACATTCTCGACCATCGACTGCCTCGCGCTCTGTTGTCAGTAATACAACGGGTCTTAGGCTGAACCCCCGACAAACCGCGAGGCCGCTTACAACTCCCACGCTCATATTCGCTGAAAATAAGTATCGCGAGGTGCACGATACGAAATCTCTAATACGCGGCTTTCGACGGGCCGCTTCCACGCGCGCGACTCAAACAACATCGACAGTGCACAGGTAGTCAACAGCGTTCTCTCGACCGGATAAAGCGGATTTCCGGTTATGAACATTTCTTCCATGCAATGTACCAGCGCGTCGAAATGCGGAAAAGGCCTGCTTCCGGACTCATCCCCCTGCTCAAAGAACGTGGCTAGAGGTTCGCTTCTGCCTTTGATGGAAGCGGCAAAACTCCAGGCGCTGACGTGGCCGTCAAGCATGTACGCGGCCGCTCATTGTCCCGTCCAGGTATTTAAGCAGGAAGGCAGCGGGCTTTTTGACATTATCTTCCAATCGGCCAGATTTCGAAGTCGGATTGCGCGCAAGAGCAGCGTTCAGGAGCGGAACACTCCACTTTCCTGCGCCGTCCCGCCACTGCCAAACGGCATCACCCTCGAGCCACTCGACGGAGCGAATGCCGGTTTCTCCGCCTTTGCGGCGCTCGATCATGCACTGCAATGCTTCCAGCGTGTGAAAGCCGTATGCGTCCAGTTCACCGTATCCCAACGCGACCGCATGTTCTATGTTTTCTCCATAAGGAATTTCGAGCAGAGGTGATCGGCGCGTCAATGGAATCGATGAACCCGCCATCAGAGGGAATTTCAGTTCCCGCGACCATCCGTACATTTGCTTCGCTTTCGACCAGGAATACGAGAAATGTTTGTCGGCGAATACCGGCACTGTCTTCCCGGTATGTCGAAAGACTTCCACAATCGGCTCCATCAACTCATACCGGGGATAAAGGTGCTGGCCCCGATCGTTATAGGGATAGTTACCGTGTTCGCCGATCAAACACACTCCATCGACCGCGAGGTCGTTGCCTCCGAGCGTCAGCGTGTCTTTGATAGTCGGATAGATCGTGAAGCCGTATTTCGCTGCAAGACCACGGCTGAGGTCCGTTGGTGGAACCTGCGCTGTGTACATCGACACGAGTTGAGTTCGCGGAGGTGTGAATACGCCTTCCGGTGAGTAACCTTTGAGCAATCTGCCCGCGATCACAGCAGCGTGCGAGTAAAACGCGCCGTCCTGCGTGTACATCGTAATTACTGCTGCAATGCGCTTTTTTCTGGGCTGAGCCTGAACCTGAAGGCTTGCCGCCGTTCCTGCCGAGATGAATTGTCGTCTGTTCACTTATTCGCTCGTTTCCAGGCTCCGTAACTGTTTCCAGGATCCGTAACAGGGACGATTGTAATCATCCTCGAATGAACCGCCGCGCAAGCGACCGCGCGAACGCTATGCACGATCCACGGTCGCTTGTACCCTCGGGCCTGCTGAAATCAACGCGCCTGCTACTTCTGCTCCAAAGATCGAATCCATTTCTCGATCAATGCTGCACCTTTCTCGTCTACTCTGTTTGTGCTGACTGGCGGCATTTGCTTATCGCCTCTGCGAGTGATTCGCTGGAAAAGCACGGATCGTTCCGGTGCCCCGGGAGCGATCAGACGGGCATCAGCAATGCCGAGAGTCTCATGTTCCGGCGGCTCGTCGATCACCCTTGCCTTCTCCAGCGGAGTGTTCGACCCGAGTTCCATCCGGGAGTTGCCGCCACCATCAGCGACGTGGCAGATCGCGCAGTTTACCTCGAAATAGGTTTTAACTCGCGTCTGCAGGTCGACGGTGGGGTCCATAGGATTGGCGTACGCAGGCATGCTGGCTGTATCTTTCGGAAGAGGCTTTTTGAACACTCCGATGTGAGCATAGGTACGCAGCTGGTTGTCAGTTCGTCCTGTTGAGAACTGGTGTTCCCGGTTCGTTTGCGACGTTGTCAGGCCGAGCACGAATCCAGCCGCCCGCGAATGACAGAACATGCATTCATCGCGGCTGGGAAAGTGCCATACCTGCTTTCGAATACCGCCGGGCGCCTTCGGGTCCTTAACCTCGTAGCTGGAATCCATGCCTTTGGAACCAACCAGGAACGCATCCGTTTGCTGGTCATTCCAGCGGTACGTGTACCCGCGCCACTGGTCGTGTTGTTTCAAAACGATTCGTGTCTCAATGTACCGTTTCGACGTTGGATTGGCCACATCAAGGTCCAATGAGAATGACTTGACGGTCACTGCTCCGTCGTCCCACTCCCATTGCTTGTCAGCACTGAATTCGATGGCCGCATTTCCCGGCAGTGCGAAGAAACGTTCCTTGTTTGCCCCATCAGACCAGAACGGCGCGTTAATGGAGTACGGCATCACACCGGGAGCCACTTTGTGGCGCGGTACAGAACTGAATAGTCCAGTGTCGCTGAGCCTGCGCGGAAACGGATGCGTCGTCACCTCGGTCGGAGCGTTCTCCAGCTGCGAGATGGTGCCTGCATCATAGTCGAGCGCAAACACTGATCCGTCGCGTCCGATTCCAAAACTCGAGATTTTCACTGTACTGGTTGCGAGGACCGTGTTGGATATTACCTTGTTGGCGGCATAGTCGTAGCGCAGTCCCCAAACTTTGCCGTACTGATAGTCCCCATAGATGTAGAGTCCACGGAGTTTGCGAAACTTGGTTCCCTGATAAACGTACCCGCCAGTGATGGACCGGCAATCGGAGTGATGAAGCTCGACGACAGGCGGCACGATGGGTGTTGGTCCACGCTTACGGCCGGGCTGAAACGGGTGCGACCCTTCCATTACGCTCCAGCCGTGGTTCGCGCCCTTGTGGGAGAGTTCGATCATTTCCCATAAGTCCTGTCCCACATCACCTACCCAGGGCTGTCCGGTCTTGGGATCGAAGGAAAATCGCCAGGGATTGCGAAAGCCGTACGCCCAGATCTCGGGCAGCGCGCCAGGTGTGTTTACGAACGGGTTATCTTTCGGAATTGAATAGTTTCTTCCCGGATCTGGATGGTCCACATCGAGCCGCATCATCACAGAATTGAGGTCTGTAAGATTTTGCCCGGATTCGTTCACATCTGAACCGCTGGTTCCATCTCCTGTTGAGACATAGAGGTAGCCGTCCGGGCCGATAATCGCTTCTCCGCCGTTGTGGCCACCTGCAGGCCACTCTACGATGACCGTCTCAGTCTCGCGGCGAAGGCGCGGCGGGTTACTGCCTGTCTCCAGCTGAAATCTGGAGACCCGGCTCTTTTGAGATATGCGGGAAGAGAGCGTCATGTCTGCGTGACTGAACACGAAGACGTATCCGTTTTCTTTGTACTTCGGATGAAAAGAGAAAGCGGAGATGCCCCGGCCCATGTCTAGAAACAGAGCTTTCCTGCCAGTCGGATCTCCCGGCAGGAAACTCCAGATGCGGCCATCATACTCTGCCACCAGCAGCCGGTCTGACAACGGGTCCTGTGCGATAAATACAGGACCCTTGAATGAGATTTGGGGAAATGCTCGGGTAAGGCGATACTCTGGCGGTGGTTCGGGGTAGCCCTGCAGATGTGATGTTGTCCAGGGAGTGCGTTCATCGAGACCGAAGGGGTTTTCCTGCGAATCTGCGAAGATGTTCACCGTCAGCAGTGTGAGAATCGCCGACGTGAAGCTGTAGAGAAAACCAAGTCGCACGGGTATGCCTCCATGGAGACGAACGATCCACGACAATAGCACGGCCAGGCAGTCGACAGACAGCAGTGCGTCCGTTCACTTCAGACGCGGAATGTCGTTCGGTTAACCGGTTCGTCAGCATGGGTCCCACGTGCGAAGTGTATCGGAGATGTGAGCACCAATGCTGCCCGTACACACACCCTGGCCGAACCGAGCTGTTGCAAGCTTGATTGCCCAGCGTACACCGGATATCAGAATTTTGCTACAAACATTGGTAGGTCTATGCTTCGGAGCTGTCCTCGTGTATACTCCGTCTAATCCGGCGGTTTTCACAACGAGACGCGCAGCCGCTGCGCTCTCAGCGCGAGGTCTTGCATATGAAGCGTTTCTACTCGGTCGGCCTTGGGTGTCTGGTTTCGATAGCCATTAGTTTCGCCCAGACGACCTCTACCTCCATTCTCGGCACCGTCACCGATGCTTCGGGAGCTTCGATTAACGGAGCAAAGGTGACGGCCACGAACGTAAAAACAAGTGTCTCGGCAACGACTGTAACCACGGACACGGGCGATTACGCGTTTCCACTGCTAGATATAGGGGAGTACCAGGTTAGCGTCGACCAGCCTGGATTCAAAGCTGAGACCCGAAAAGGAGTCACGCTCGAAGTAAACGAAAAAGTCCGCGTCGATTTCCGTCTGCAGGTCGGCTCTCAATCGGAACGCGTGACGGTGACCGCCGAGGCAGCCAATCTAACTACGGACGAAGCTTCTATCGGCGGCACAGTGGAGCAGAGACGCCTCGTTGAACTTCCGATGAACGGCCGCAACGTCGGCAACTTCGCAGTTCTGAATCCTGGTGTTGGGTTCGGATCGCGGCACGGCTACGATGGGCAATCCGGCACCGGCGGCGGAGTGCCGATACCCGGGCAGACGATCGCAATTATCGCCAACGGACAACGTGAGGTAAGCCAGCACGCGACGCTGGATGGGGTTGTCGCGACCGAAGCTCGGGTGAACACCGTTCCGTTCTCTCCCTCTCCGGAAGCAATGGAAGAAGTCCGAGTGATCTCGGGCAGCTACTCGGCCGAGTACGGATTCAACTCGGGCGCTCAGCTGGTAATGGTGATGCGCTCCGGCACGAACGATCTGCATGGCTCGGCGTATGACTTCCTTCGCAACGATAAGTTCGATGCGGAGGGCTACTTCCAGAACTACTTCACACCTGCAGGGCAGCCAAGGGTGAAGAAGACGGCTCTTCGTCAGAATCAGTTTGGGTTCGTACTTGGCGGGCCGGTGATAATCCCGAAGCTGTATAACGGAAAGAACAAAACGTTCTTCAACTTCAACTATGAAGGACGGCGCCGACGCGAGCCGGGTGCCATCTCGACCGCGCTTGTGGCAACCGACGCTTTCCGCAACGGCGACTTCAGCGCACTGTTGAATCGCCGCAGTGCTGCTGGCACCCCGCTTCCGGCTATTCAGATCTTTGATCCGTTGTCTGATCCGGCGAATCCAACACCTTTCCCAGGGAACATCATTCCGCAGAACCGGATTTCACCGACTGCCAGGGCGTTGCTCGATTACTTCCCTCATGCCCAGAACGACCTGCCAGACCCAACGACAGGGATCAACTTCCGCAATCCAGGAACAAACTCGATCGATGACAATCAGTACTTCGTAAAGGTCGACCATTCGTTCAGTCAGAACGACAAAATATTTGCGCGCTACGCCACCAACATTCCGCAGTGGTTCAGTATTACCAGCAGTCCGGACTTCAGCTATCTCGTTCAGGGTCGAAACAACAATCTTGCGACGCAGTGGCTGCACCTCTTTTCGCCGACCATCATTAATGAAGCGAGGTTTGGGATCTCGGAGTCGCGCGACGACAGCTTCAATCCGCGTGCGAATACTGACTTTACTCTGGAAGGCATCGGCATCCACGGCTTCAATGTACTTAACGACAACAACCGGCCTCTGACGCCAAGAGAGGTTGGTATTCCGACAATGAGTGTCGCCCCATACTTCAGCCCGGCCGAACGCGACGGTGGCAATGGTTTCGACCGCAACCGCGTATATCAGATCAACGACAATCTGGCGATCACGACGGGTGCGCACACCGTCAAGCTCGGAGCTGACTACCGCAGAGTGACTCTATTTCGCGGCGCCGCCAATGTTCCCCGGGGTGGATTCAATTTCAACGGAAACGTCGCGGGCAACTCTTTTGCAGCGTTTCTGCTCGGAGCTCCTACTTCGACGGATTCTCCGGAAGGACTTCCTCTGACGAATATCCTCCAGCACCGCACGGCCGTCTACGTTAATGATGACTGGAAGCCACTGCGGCGCCTAACCCTTAACCTCGGATTGCGGTGGGAATATAACAGCCCAGCGACCGATGTGGATGGGTTGTGGCGCAGTGCGGAATGGCGCAATGGCCGGACTAATTCTCCGCAGTTCGTGCCCGACCAGATTCGAACGGTGTACCAGTTCTACAACCCATCGAAGAAACAGTTCATGCCTCGGATCGGCCTCGCGTATCGGCTTACAGATGATTGGGTTATCAGATCCGCATTCGGGATCTACTACAACGTGCATCAGCTGAATAATTACTCAATCCTGAACCTGAACCCGCCGCTTTCGGGAAGCATAAACTTTGCGAACAATATCTCAAATGGCGTGTTCTTTCCGGGTTCGACCGTGTACAACTTCACGAATCCATTTGGTACACCAAGCGCCACATCACTCACGAATGCGAATGTTCTTACTCAGGACAACTTCCAGCCGTACGTCGCTCAATGGAGCTTCGACGTTCAGCGCAAGTTGCCATGGGACGCTACGATCTCGGTCGCGTACATTGGCAGCAAGACGACGCACCTGGACAACACCATCGAGTTGAACAACCCAGACCCGTTCATTCCGACCGGTCCGGCCGATACGATCCAAAGCCGGAGGCCGTACCCATTCATCATCGACAATGGCGTAACGCGGCCTCTTTCGCGCATCCGCTTCCTGGACAGTGGCGGTAACTCGTGGTATGACGGGCTTCAGGTCAGCGTACGCAAGCGCTACTCTCACGGAGTTGTCCTTACCCTCGCGTACACGTGGTCGAAGACGCTCATGCAAGGTTACGGACGAAATGAAGGCGATGGCATCAACTCAAGTACCTACCAGAACAAGTATGACCGCACCTCCGAAAAAGGTCGCGTCGGCTTTGATGCGTCCCACGTTTTGGTATCCAGCTTCATTTACGACATACCCGCTCCCAGAATTCTGTCGACCGGCTTGGCGGGAGCGGTATTCGCTGGCTGGCAGGCTAACGGAATCGTGACCTTGCGTTCAGGGTTGCCGTTTACCGTCACGCAGGGCAACATCATCAATACAGGCAATGCTCCCGTCAGACCCGATCGAATCGCGAGCGGAGAGCTGGAGAACCCGACTGTAAATCAGTGGTTCAATCCTGATGCGTTTCAACTGGTCAGTTGTACCAACTCTTCTCTCCCCGAACGATGTCATTACGGAAATGCAGGTAACGGCATTCTGGAAGGTCCGAGTTTTAAGAATCTGGACGCTTCGTTGTTCAAGAATTTCAGAATTACAGAGCGCGTGAAGCTTCAGTTCCGGGCAGAATTCTTCAATCTACTGAACACTCCGCTGTTCAACGTTCCGAATCGCGGACTGAACACTGGCGGCGGCTTCCTTCCGCAACGTGCTGCCAACGGTACGATCACGTTCCCGTCACAGGCGGGAATCGCCAGTGGACCCGGAGCGATTACGAGTCTGATCGCGCCCATGAGAAACGTCCAGTTCGGTCTTAAACTGCTCTGGTAAACGACCGACTTTGAGGGCACCGCAATCGACATCGGATCGTCAGGAACCATCATATGAAACGCGCATCGGTTTATCTGATAAGCATACGGATTTTGCCGGATCCTTCCAGTCGGAAAACGGGGTAGAAGCGTAATGAACAGCAGTCTGACTGTGAACTGGAATAGAGCAGAACGAAACGTGGGCCGCGAGTAGTCTGCTCGCATGGCTGAAGCGTATTCAGTTCTCAACTTTTTCCGACTCGGGCTGCGCTACATTGCTGAAGGAACAGATCACCTGCTATTTCTGCTGGTGTTGGTACTTCCGGCACCGATCGTCGCGTGTGGCCGCCAGCGGGATCCTCCCGCCTGTGTGCGACGAAGCCTGGTCTGTACTCTGGGTTTTGTGACGACGTTCATTATCAGCCACTCAATCACGCTGAGCCTGGCGGCGCTCAACGCCGTCACTATCCCGAGCCGTCCCGTTGAGGTGCTGATCGCCGCATCGGTTCCTGTTTCAGCAGTCAACGACACGCCTCGAGCTGGCAAACGAAGTCCGGAGCCGCGACCAATGCAGGCACGAGACGCTGGATGCATCATCGCAATCCCGCAGGTCGGTGGAGGCATCATCGCTACGAGCGTCGCGCTGCCTGAACGCCGCCAAGATCGGATCACCAGCCCTTGTCCGCTGATTTCAACCGTGTACCTAAACGCCTGCGTCCCTGCGTTGAACCCATCTGAAGATCAGGACCGCGGCAGATCCTGACGCCTATTCGGCCTTCGACTTTCAGTTCGGTCACCCGTGCCAGCGCTGATGCAGTTTGCGAGAACGACAGTTCGGGACCAGGAGAATGAGAGTGCCCTGACGAACTTCTGCTTTGTCCGCGCCGGGATTTTTCACTCGGCAATAAGGACAGTTCAGATGGGCTTTGGCGTGCCCCAGTGAGTTCGGTACTTGCGTTGCGTCAGCAGGTTGGCTTCCGGATCGCCGAGGATTGTCTCCGTTTCCTGTTCGAACCGCACGTTTCGTCCCGTTCGGGCGACGATGTTTGCCAGATGGGAATGAATCGCACTCATGTGTCCGATACCGATATCCGCATTCGGCAGCTTGCGCGTTCTGATGCATTCCACGAAATTCTTATGATGACTCTCGGGATCCGTATTGCCTTCCGGGGTCGACGGCACGTCCTCCTGTACGAGTTTGCCAGCTTTGTCGAAGACCTTATATCCCCACTTCCGACCCCAGCGGCCGATCTGGACCACACCGTCGGATCCGTACACAGCAACGCCGTTTTCCAGATCGTCCATGCCGTACGGATTCCAGATGCGCATCTCCCAGATCAGCGCTTTGTCCCCGTAATCGAAGGTGACGTTCATGCTGTCGGGCGTCTGCTGGTCGTCCTCGAAGAAGACCTTCCGCCCCCAGCCGCTCGCGGACTTAGGATACCCGACGCCCAGTGCCCAGCGCGCCATATCGATTTGGTGAGCGCCATCGTTCCCCGCATCTCCGGTTCCGAAATGCCAATGCCAGTGCCACTTGTAATGAAAGCGATTCTCGTTGAACGGAATCCAGGGCGCAGGTCCGAGCCACGTCTCGTAATCTACTCCCGGCGGAACCGGGCCGTCTTCCTTATGACCGATGTAGTCTCGCAACTGCACGTCCCATGCTTTTGCCATGAAAACCTTGCCGATCTTGCCCGACTTGATGAATTCCATGGCACGGAGCGTGGAGGGCCGGCTTCTGCTCTGGGTTCCGACCTGCACGATTCGGTTATTCCGCCGGGCGGCGTCAATCATCCAGCGCCCTTCGCGGATGTTGTGGGATGCCGGCTTCTCGACATAAACATCCTTGCCCGCATCGCACGCCAGGATCGTTGCAGGCGCATGCCAGTGGTCCGGCGTTGCAATCGAGACAGCATCGATAGTTTTGTCCTCCAGCACGCGTCGCATATCGGTGGTCGTTTGCGGCTTCGGCATGTTGAACTTCTGCATAATTGCCATCGCTTTCTCAAGCGAAGCCTGATCCGCGTCGCAAAGATACCTGATGTTTGCGCCAGGGACCTGCCGATAGTCACTGATTATGGCGCGGCCCCGGCCGCCTACCCCGATAATGGCGACGTTTACCTGGTCGCTGGCAGCCATCGCCCGCGTACGTGAGCCCACTGCGGCAGCGCCTAACGCGGTACCCAAAAAATATCTTCGATTCATGCCTGAAAATCTCCCCTGGTTTACGACTTGTCGGACGTTTCCAGCTTTCGCAGCAGAGCTGCGGACTCGCGTGCGACTTGTTCCCCTGACGGCTTGAACTGAAAAACCTCCAGCGAGATCCATCCGTCGTACCCAATCTGATGAAGTGCCCGCAGCAGAAGACCGAAGTCGTACGATCCTGTGCCGGGATGACGCCCATCCATTTCGTTCACATGCACATGGCGGATGTAAGTCGCGTACTTCCGAATCAGTTCATTATGCGGCTCCGTCTCCCGTACCGCGTTGTGAGTATCGAACATCGTTTTCACAAACGGATGATTGATCGACCTTACTAGTTCAACCGCCTGCCCGAGTGAAGTAAGGACATTCGAGAGATGTGGCGCCAGTGGTTCCGCCAGCAGCAGTACACCGCGTTCCTGTGCGTGTGGAGCGGATTCTGCCAACCCGTCTCGAAGACGTTTCAGCGAGTCGTCAACGGACTGCCCCTTCGGGGCAGATCGCTGCCGGCTCGAGCCAAGGACCATATAAGCGCCCGTGCCAAGGTCGGCGCAGAGATCGATCATCTTACGGAAGTAATCCCAGCTGCGCTGTCTCACTGATGCATCGGATGTTGTCAGGTGAAGTCCCGCGGGAGCCGACACAACCGCATGCAAGCCTGTGAAGAGGATCCCCGAGTTCCGCATCGTTGCGCGCAGCTCGCTACGTCTGGAGGCGCTGAGTGCTGCGGGATCAGGAGCCAGTGTCGAGGGCATGACCTCCAGCCCGGTATACCCGGTTGCAGCGGCAAGCCTGCACGCCTCTTCGAACGACGAACCATCGAAGGTCTCATTGCAGACTGCGAGCCGGAATGGCGCGCGTCCCGCGGCCTTCACCAGGCCCGCCGCCGCTACGGTCAAAATGGCTTCCCGTCGGGTCATAACTTGAACAAGGCGCGCGCGTTACCACTCATCACTTTGGCCTCGACATCGGGCGAGAGCTTTAAGCTCGTGACCACGTCGACGATGATCTTCGGATCTACCCAAGGGTGATCTGTCGAGAACAGCATTTTGCCTGGCCCGGCAAAATCAATTCCGTACTTCACTGCCAGTCCGATGGGAGACACGGTGTCGAACCACACCTGCTTCAGGTATTCGCTCGGCGGCTTTCGTATTTTGTCCGCACCGCGCTTCAGCACCATCGTCTGATGATCCATACGGCCGACCAAATAAGGCAGCGCACCGCCCACATGTGGGCACACAAGTTTGAGTTTCGGGTACTGATCCAGCATGCCGGCAAGAATAATGCGGCCAGGGCGATGGTCGTATCGAACATAAGCCCGAGCATCGTTGCCATTTCGTAGCCGCTGGTCGCCTGAAAGGTCATCGGGTAGGCCGGATGCAGCAGCACTGGCAAATCCATTCGCTCTGCATGCTCGAACATGGGCCGGAAACGCTCTTCGTCAGGAAACGTACCTCCGAGATTGGAGTAGAGCAGGATACCTTTCATCCCGAGCTTGTTGGCACAGCGATCCATCTCCGACAGCGATGCGTCAATATCCTGAAGCGGAAGCACCATCAGCCCAAAGAACCGGTCGGAGTGCTTCTTCGCGATCTCGCCAATGGCGTCGTTCACCAGGCGTGCGACTTCCGGACCCTCTTTGCCGAAGAGTTCGGGTCCTGGATCATTGATGCTGAGCGCAGTCATGCTGATGCCGGACGCGTTCATATCGGCCAGCTTGGCCTCCACATCCATGTGCTTCGGCCTCAGCCGGCGCACCCAGTCGTTCACCACGATATACGTGCTGCCCTCCTTGCGGTACACGTATGGCGACGTCTTGCGTTTTTCCATCATGGCCACCAGCTCGGGTATAAAGAGGTGGCTCTGGCAATCAATACGGGAGGCGGGGGAAGCCGCGCCTGCTGCTGCCGCAACAGCTGAACCTGCAATGAATTGTCTACGATTCGTTCGGGCCATCATTCACATTCCCGAGGCTTCGATCACCGCTTCTTGCACAATCAGATCCTGCATCGGCGTGACTGAGAGGGGCTTGCCTTCGCGGATAGCTGCCGCGAGTTCCCGGAAATCATCTTCGAAACGTACGTAAGGTGCTGTCTCAAGTTTTTGCCGGGGCTTTTTCCTGACCTCCAGCCACAGTGATCCGGGCTCGATGGGGTCGAGCGTGAGAGTACCGAGTGTACCGCTGACCGTAAAACTGCGCCGCCGATTGCCGTCTGGATTGAGCGCAGAGCCGGAAACTACGCCCATTGCACCGGGAAACTCAAAAACCGCCACCGTGTTGTCAGCCAGTGTGTCGTCGAACTTCCCGTCCTTTTTCAGAAAGGTTGTGATGCGGTCGGGTCGGCCCATCAGCCGAATCAGCTGATCGATGAGATGTGAGCACTGCTCAAACATTTGCCCACCTCGAAATCGCGCCCATTCGGGACGACGTTCCGGCTCGAGTGTCTTGTCCATGACGGCACTAACCATATACACATCGCCGACTGTACCGCTCTTCACCTGATCACGCAGAAGACGGAATCCGGGGTGATGTCGCCACATGTACCCCTGCTGCATCACGAGTTTCTTATGCTCAGCCAGGTTCAGCAGTTCACGGAAGCTTGCCACATCCGTTGCCGGCGGCTTTTCCACATGCACGTGCTTTCCGGCTTCCAGTGCGAGCTTGGCGTGCCCCTGATGATCCGGCACGTCGGACTCTACCAGCACGACCTCGACCGCCGAGTCGTGCAGCATCTGGGCCGGTGCCTCTACCTTCAGACCCTGGGAGACGAGCTTCTGCCGAACCGTTTCGTCTTCGTCCCATACGGAAACCAAGTGGAAGGACGGCGAGGATGCAATGATCTTCAGCTTGTCTTTCGCGTGGCTATGGCTGGCTCCCAGAAAGGCTGCCCCGATCGGTCGAGCGGAGGCCCCCAGCGCAGCCGCAGCCAAACCAGGCGCAGCCAGAAACTCACGACGGTTCATTTCTCTTACTCCTTTGCAAAGCGCGCGAAGATCGTGTCGGCTTCCGGAGCCGGTAAGTCGTCGTCGTAGACCACAACGAGATAACGCAAGTCCAGCTTGTGGCGGGGCGCCAGGGTATAGCTGCCGTCCTTGCTTTTGTGCTTTGAGAAAGAACCCGCTGCGAATGGATTCGCC
Source organism: Bryobacteraceae bacterium (assembly GCA_963794765.1). GTDB lineage: Bacteria > Acidobacteriota > Terriglobia > Bryobacterales > Bryobacteraceae > JAWXCM01. Next base: position 47,433 of record CAWCGC010000024.1, read on the forward strand.
GAACATAAGCTATACCCGCGCGCATGCCAGCCCGTGGGATGCCGCAGGTTGGACGGATGATCAAACATTGCTATGCCCGCCCGTTTTCCGTTTATCGTGGCAGTGTACTTAACCCATCGCGCGGGCTTGCCCCAGATGTTTTCGGTCCCGGTCAGGCGGTCCGAGTTCATCAGTTCTGCACCGCGATCCTGTCTGAATTCGGTCGCGAGCCGGAAGCCGAAGCCACCATCATCGCTGTCGCCGAATTTAAGCGCAGTACCCTGGTCGGCAGCGACACTGATTCGGGAGTCGATCAGAAGCCGGTTGCGTTCCCGGCGGAACTCATAGCGCTCACCCACGGTCCCCATCCGATTGCCGCTTCGGTCCATCATCCCGAGATTGACATCGAGTGCGCCGGTGACACCGCTGGACGTTTTTGGTTTTCCATCGACAACCAGGCGGGCCGTAGACCGATCCGGCTTTTCGCGCCAGAAGTCTTCACCGTTGATGTCGCCATGACCATACCACAGGCCGCGGTGCCATGCATGGTCACGCTCATCCCCATCCCTTGGTTCCACAGGCCAGCCGCGGGAAATGACCGTTCCGGAGATCGTCTTAATCGGGAACAGGAATGGCTTGTCCCACTTTGAATGGAAATGAAACGCCATGAAAGGCCGACCATCCATGACGATGTCGACGCGATCGTCACGGCAGTCGAGCGTAAAGCCTGAGGATCCCGCACGCGTCTCCAGCGAAGAACAGCTGACCAGAACAGCCGCGGCGGACACCACCGCCATGCTCCGTGCCTGCATGTCTTGAGCCTACGTGGCGGCGCCGGATATTGAAAGTGTGATTAGGTTCCGCCCCGTCACGGAACGTTCCGTCCGGTGAGAAAACCAGGCGTAAGAGGTTCAACGCGAACCCAGTAGATATGGCCGGGAGGCCGATTCTCCTGGGTAGTCCAGTGTGCAATTGACGTCACGACTCCGATACGCTCGATATCGCCCAGATCTGCGACAGCTACCTCGCCCAGCGGCAGGAACGTCTCGAGATCACGACTCACGGACGCGCGGACTAAACCACCGCTCTTTTCCAGCCGGAGCAGGACGGGAGGATTTCCCGGAAAATCGGGGATTCGCGTGTCACGGTCATTCTTCTGCTGCAGCTGAATCGAGCGGCCGTCGAGATCCCGGCGCATAAGCGAGGTTCTCGCTTTCGAACCATGGATGCCGATTCCAGCAGCGCTGCCGGAAACCGCCTCAAAATCCATAAGCAGGGAGAGGGCCCAGTTTCCCGGGGGAGGTGGCCGCATCAGCTTCCATTCGCAACCAACTGCGTCGGCAGGAAACGCAACATGCAACAAGCCACCACTCACTGTCGCGGATACCGGCATTGTGCAATCCTGCTGTACGCTCCAGCCGGGAAATTGAGCCACCTGAAACGCGCCGTCAGATCGATTGTGAAATGCCAGACCGGTGCCAAATTGATCGAACTCTGCCGTCTCGGACGGATTTGCCGAACGGCCGTTGAACCCGTACAGTGCCGTGTGCAGATCGCCTGATGTGTCCGGCAGAGTCAGTGCACTTCCAAAAGGCGTCCACGAAAAACCATCGTTGCTCAGATAACCGCTGTATTGTGCGCCGGAGCGACGCAACGCAAGCCACCGTGGTTGTCCCAGCTGGCCAACAGGATCGAACGCATAGGTGCTTTTTGGACCCTCATATACGCCGTCCTGTTCGAAGCCGAATTCCATCAATGTTCGGTTCTTGAAGTGCGGCCCGATGCGCACAAAATTATCGGCGTCATAAAGAGCCATTAGTCCGGCTTGTTGCGTTGAGAACCTGGGTGTGAAGCGCAGCCGAACCATGGCTTCCTCGCCGTCGCCAAGCACCGGTCCAAGCCGGACTGCGCTTTGGGCGACATCGAATTCCTTGCCGCGCAGATCGCCGCGCTGTGTCTGAATAACAATACGGGGTGAAAAACTCGAGGCCGCCATGGTGCCACCTTTGTCCGGACCCCGTCCAAACATCAGCCAGCTGACCGCGGGAATGCTGCCGAGAAACGCTCCCAGCGCAATCCAATGCCATATGGGGCGAACTGGCCGGACTGGTACGGCGGGAGCTCGCAGAAACACCGATTCGGTGTCAGTTTGGACGATATCGGATTCAACAGTTATGGGAGGCGTGGCTTTCGCGGCCGGCTCTTCCTCACGCCTTCGAAAGCGCAACACATAGGAGCGCCGTGGAAGGGAGATGACCACCCTGTCTGAGGCGCCGGGACCCGCATAATACTCCTCGAGTTTGTGCCGAAGCTGGGTTCCAAGTTTACGAACTGCCGCATCATCCCAGGGATTGAAATCATTGGCGCGCCCAAGGACCTTATCGGCAATTTCGAACTGATTCACCTCGGTTCGGCCCTCGATGGCCGCTTCAGCCGAGTAAGTGCAGAAGTCACCCAGGCGACGGCTTCCCGAAAAGACTTCGCTGTTCAGAACTTTCTGCAGCGCCGCCCGGCAATCCTCGACCGCAATGCCGTCTTCGCTCACCATGAAGGAACGCGAACCAGTCTAACATGAGAGCCTGGAACGTTCCCGCACGAAATGGAACAAACCGGCACTCGCCTGTGCAGGCCTGAATCTGCTAATGTCCCAACCAGCAAGGCCGCAATAGCTTCGGGCACCTTGGTGTGTCTGGCAGAGGCCTGCCCAGGGGGACTAAATATGCGAACGCTCAAACAGAGCCTCGTTCTGGCTGCGGTATCGCTCTTAACAATCAGTAGCGCGGCGGCCCAGGTCGTCACCGCCACTTTCTACGGCACCGTCGTGGATCCAAACGGCGCTGTCATCCCAGCGGCAAAAGTCACGCTGCTGAATGTGGACCGTGGCTCTACCCTGACGCGTGAAGCCGACGCTGCCGGTGAGGTATCGCTGCCGTCCCTCCCAACGGGCGAATACTCGATCACTGTGGAGGCGAAAGGCTTCAAAACTATGAAGCGCTCCGGGGTGACGCTTTCCGCCGGTCAGGATCTCCGCCTGACGCTGATGATGGAAATCGGGCAGGTAACGGAAACCGTCGATGTAACAGCCGAGACACCTCTGGTGAACACTGCGAATGCGGAACAGCGCACTAACCTGGAGGCGGCGCGGGTACAAGAACTCCCCACAACGCGACGGGACTGGACTAGCCTTGTAAATCTCACACCCGGTGCTCAGGTGGGTAGTACATCCGTCCGCCTGAATGGACTTCCGCCTTCTTCGCTGCGCATTACCGTTGACGGCACCGATGCCACTCAGGACAATGAACAGCCCTCATTTTCGATGAGCGGCGGATTCAACTTCATTAAGGGTGTAAGCATGGAAGCCATTGCTGAAGTAAACATTGCCAAGGGTATCGCCTCTGCCGAGATTGCCAATACAATGTCGGGCAATGTGAATATTATTACGAAGTCAGGCACTAACAGTTTCCACGGCAGCGGGTTCTGGTTGAACAACGTGGAAGACCTGAACGCGCGTAATCAGTTCTTGCGCACGAAGCCGGGACTCACGTTCAATCAGTTCGGAGGCTCGCTTGGCGGTCCCGTCATCCGGAACAAGATCTTCTTTTTTGCCGCTTATGAAGGCTACAGGCTGCGCGGCTTCCAGGCACTGAATACACAGGTTCCGACTCCCGAGTTCAGGGCGCGGATCTCAGCCGCAACTAACATCTATGACAAGATGTTCTCCACTTTCCCGTTGCCGAACCAGCAGTACTCAGCCAGTTCGATAACAGGTGGATGGGTCGGCGCAGGTACCGAGCAAGGGACAGACGATCATGCAACAGTGCGGGGAGACTATAACATCACTTCAGCGACTATCCTGAGCACGCGGTACACGCGTTCCCGCCCCTTTCGCGCCACGCCCGCCGTTCCAACGGCTAACTACCGCACGTGGGATGGCGCCGTGGAGCAAGGCACTGCGAACGTGACTCACGCGAGCCCGTCCTGGACGTCCGAGACACGCTTCGGTGTCAACTACAACCGCGTGCCTCGAATTGACCATTACTACGACCTGACTGCGAGTGATCCGTCATACACCGGGATAACAGGGCTCGGCTTCACCGTCGGAGGCGAGTTGAACGCCCGTGAGGGTTATACGTGGTCCATGGAAGAGAGTATCAGCAAGCAGCTTGGACGCCATTCGCTGAAGTTCGGCGGCATATTCCTGCAGCAGCACGCGAGGCGCGTGAATTCAGAATCCCCGCTGCTCACCTACAGTTCTGAAGCCGACCTGATTGCAAATATCCCCAACGCTGTTCAGGTCACGGTCGGCGTGAGGGAATTCGACCTGCACACCAGTACGGTGGGATTCTTCCTGCAGGACGATTTCAAGATCAGTCAGCGGCTGGTTGTAAATATGGGTATGCGATGGGACTACTTCTCGGTTCCCAAAGAGCGAGATAGCCGCCTCTTCAACCGCGCGCAGCCTTTCGGCACCGGTCCCTATACAAGTCCTGACGAGATCTGGAAGCCCGACACCAACAACTTCGCCCCGCGGCTCGGTTTTGCTTATTCGCTGACTGACTCGAGGAAAACTGTGCTGAGAGGCGGCTTTGGTATGTTTGTGAGTCCCATTCCGCTCTACGCGGGTCCGGTTGACCTCGTCAGGGACGCTGTCGATGAGCCGTTTCGGGTGAATGTCAATCGTACGGACGTTCTTGCCTCCGGGAACGTGTTCCGGTGGCCTGTGTCGAATGAGACGGTGCGGCAATACGTCAAGGGTCAGCCGACACTAGTCGGCGACACTGCGGTGAACACGGATTTTCCAAATCCGTTCAGTTATCAGTGGACTATCGGAATTCAGCACGAGTTCCCGGGTGCGATTGCACTCGATACGGCGTATGTCGGAACTCGAGGCGTTCACGTGCAACTCGTGCGCTTCTGGAACCAGGTGGATCGGGTGACCGGCATCCGGCCAGTTCCGGGCTACACGCAATTTCGATATCGCGATGGCGGAGACAGTACCGCCTATCATTCCTGGCAAACCTCTCTGCGTAAGCGGTTCACCTCCGGGTTCAGCCTTGGCGTGAATTACACCTGGGCAAGCGCGTACTCCTACACCGGAGCGGCCGACTTGTTACTGCCGACCTCCGTGCAGGACATCTATAACGTTCGCGCAGACAAGGGCCCGCCGGATGATTTCGTTCGTCATAACTTCGCAGCCGACTTCCTGTACGAATTGCCTTTCGGCAAATTGGCCTCGTCCAACTCGGCCGTTACGCGTAATCTGCTGCGAGGCTGGCAGGTCTCCGGAATATTTACGGCACGTTCCGGGAATCCGATCAACATCACACAATCGAGCGCATTTGAAGGCAGCCGTGCCGACTTCGCGGGCGGCACAGCTAAATTCGAAAACTATCAATCCACATTGCGGTATCTCGACCGTTCTGTGTTTGCTCCTGTCCCGATCGGAGCCCAGAGCGGCGTCCCGATTCGGCCCGGAAATCTCGGTCGTAACGCGTTGTTCAATATCGGGTGGTGGAATCTCGATCTGGCAACCGCGAAGCGTTTCTTCCTGACGGAGAAGGTTGAAGGTAAGATCGAAGCGCAGATGTTGAATTCCCTCAACCACACTAATCTGAGCGGGCTTCAGACTAACGTCGTGAATTCGAACTTTGGCCTGTTTACGAGCACACGCGGTGCGCGCGTAATTCAGCTGAATCTGCGATTCACCTTCTGACGTGACGATCGGCCTGATCGGAATAGGACTGCTGGGAACGGCCCTTGCTCGCCGGCTGGCCCGGGCTGGCTTCGGCTTGTGCGGTTTCGACCCGGACGAGACTGCGGGTGAGCGGCTCAGCGATCTGGGGGGCACATTCGTTTCTTCTGCGCAGCAGGTCGCGGCCGCTTCTGAACGCATGATCTGGTCGTTGCCTGGACCCGCTCAGGTCGCCGAGGTGGCCACTCTTCTAGAACCGACAGTGCGGCCCGACACGATCATCCTGGATACTACAACCGGCGACCCGACCGAAGTGGAACGGCACGCTGCAGGCTTTGCCAATCGCGGCGTGTCGTATCTCGATTGCGAGATCGGCGGCTCGAGCAGACAGGTCGCCGCCGGACAGGCAATGGTGATCTGTGGCGGCGACGTCGAAGCTTTCCATCGTTGCCGCCCTATCCTTGATGCAATCAGTCCAGACGTGTTTCACACGGGTCCGGCCGGTACGGGAACACGCATGAAGCTCGCACTCAATATCGCCATCGGACTTCATCGCGCGGTGCTGGCGGAGTCTCTCGCGTTTGCAGAAAATAACGGCATCGACGCCGCCCGTGCGCTTGCGATTCTTAAGGCGGGACCGGCGTACTCACGGGCTATGGACGTGAAGGGAGCGAAGATGCTGGCGCGCGACTTCAGTCCGGAGGCTCGGCTGGCCCAGCATCTGAAGGACGTACGCCTGATACTGGAAGCTGGGCGACGGACCGGATCGCGCCTGCCTCTCTCCGCAACGCATCACGCGCTGCTTGCAGAGGCAGTGGACCGCGGTTTCGGCGCCCTGGACAATTCTGCTGTGATTGAAGTTTTCCGCAGGAACTCTGAATCATGAATCGCTGGATCGACCTCATCGTCGTGGCCGTATATCTCGGCGGAATGGCAGCACTGGGCCTGCGCTTCTCACGCCGCCAGACCTCGACGGAAAGCTACTTCGTAGCCAAACGTTCCGTTCCGGGCTGGGCAATGGGAATGTCCATGCTCGCCACCATGATCAGCAGCGTAACGTTCGTCGCCTATCCGGGGTCTTCCTACGCTGGTAACTGGTCCCTGCTGGTCCCTGGTTTTCTGGTCCTGGCAACATTGCCGCTGGTCGCGAAACTGGTGATTCCGTTTTATCGGGAAGAAGTCGGTGTCAGTGCTTACGAATACTTCGAGAAGCGTTTTGGGCGCCCGGCGCGCCTCTATGCATCGACGGCTTTTTCACTTGCACACTTCTCGAAAATGGGCTTCGTCCTGTATCTGATGGCACTTACAATCTCGAGTATGACCGGCTGGAACATCACCGTGGTCATCGCAAGTGTGGCCGTCATCATGGTCACCTACACCGTCATCGGCGGCATTGAAGCCGTCGTATGGACTGATGTGGTGCAGGGTTTTGTGATGTGGATCGGTATCGCCGTGGCGCTGGGTTTCCTCTTGTTTCTTCCGGCCGGAGGGCCTGAAGCTGTCTTCTCGGTTGCAGCTCGAAACGGCAAATTCAGTCTCGGAGATCTTCGGTGGGACTGGTCACGCCCGACCATTCCCGTGGCGATCTTCTATGGACTGTTCTGGTATGGACAGCGCTACGTCGCGGATCAGACGATGGTACAGCGCTATCTGCTCGCGAGATCGGACATCGCAGCGTTGCGTGGCATTCGTTTGGGTGCTCTGCTGTGTGTCCCTGTCTGGGCGCTGTTCATGCTTATAGGGACGTCCGTGTGGTCATTCTTCAGAATTACTGGCGAGGCGATCCCGACCAACATCACCAAATCGGACCAGATGTTCCCTTACTTTCTGAGCGCACATCTGCCAGCGGGTGTACTTGGCCTGCTTCTTGCAGCGCTGACGGGAGCCGCGATGACTATGCTCGCCAGTGACCTAAACAGCCTGGCCTCGGTTGCGACTGAGGATTTTTACCGAGCGATTCGCCCGCGCTCCACCGACCGCGACAGACTGCGGGCCGCGAGGATCATCGTTGTTCTTGTCGGTCTGCTCAACGTAGGGACCGCCCTGCTTCTGGTTCATTCGAAAGGGAGTGCACTGTCCATGTGGTTCGCCGTTTCGGCTATCGCCTCGGGAGGTCTGGCCGGCCTGTTTCTGCTGGCTTTCCTGATGGCACGAGCGACGCGTACAGGCGTGTACGCCGGCATTGCGGCCAGCACCGTGTTCACAGTCTGGGCGGTGCTGACGAAAGGTGCGAGACCAATAGTGGATGTGGCACCATTCAACTTTCCGTTTGACGAGCTGACCATTGGTGGTTTTGGCAATCTTGTCTTGTTTTTGGTCGGGGCGGGTGTCAGCCTCTTGACTGCGACTCGACCCGCGGAGATGCGATCTGAGGTCGATGCGGGAACAGTGTGGCATTGGCTGCGGTCGCGGCACGCGCGTGAGATCGGAACGACAGTTTGAGACGATGCCGTTTCCTGCAACTCAACGCGGAACTGACCAAACTACAGCTTTCGGATATGAGCGGCCATGGCTTTCAGGGTCCTTGCCGAAAGGACCGTTTGCGCCATTGACACTTGTAGTACAGGGTCCCGGTGTCACGCTGCGCCGGTTCGACCGAAGAGGGATAGCCGAAACCGGGTCTTCGCGTCTGCCGCAAGGAGGATAGATCGCAAATCCGAGTTCCGCCCCAGATTGCTCCTGATCTTCGCGCGAATACCAAACGTCGGATGCGCACGATTCCCGGTGATGTGATGAAGAGCGTCCACAGTGAAACGGCTTTCCCGCTACGAAGCACCGCGATGAGCCGCTTGTCGAGCAGAACAGGCGAGTGACTTCTTGTCCAATTCCGACCCGATACGCGAAGAATCGCCACATCTTTTTCGTAGTCAGCGATACCCGCAGCTCGTGTCCCGAATTAAAACTCGGTCAAGATAGTACACGGCTATCAGGTCGGTGCCGTCCGCGAGTTGGACGATCTTGCCGTAAACGGAGCACCGAGTTCCGGTGGGATCGCATCCTTCACCGGAGCGCTCCACAGCCTTTGTTTGCGGTGATACGTGACGGCTATCGTCCTGCTGCGGAGTTGACCTATGGCGGATTCCTGTGATCGACTCCCAAGTCGAATCATCACTGAAAGTGGCCTGCTTCCGATGCGGCTGTTCTCTCTCTCTCTCTCTCTCTCTCTGTGAACGCTGCTGGCGATCAGGACATCGTTTGGTTCAGCGACGGGGTACAGCATGAACAGGGCTGCGGATGTGCCTGCCGCGATTCATTGTTTAGGTTTGTCCGTCAAAGACTCGATTCCGAACGTATACAACAATACATTCACGCCAGACATTCGGCCGTGCAGGTATACTGACTTACGCCTTGCGGAATAGAACACCCCGTCATCATCAAGCCATTTTGATCAGCTGCGAGATACCCTGGGATGAGCAGGAACAGCTGGAGGTCGAACTCTTCCGCGCAGAAATCCGCCAGCTTCTCTCATTGGGTTTTCGCGATCTGTACATTTTCGGAACGGCAGGTGAGGGTCATGCCGTCGACAGCGCTCGCTTCGACCGGGTCGTGAGAGTGTTTCGCGAAGAAACGAGCGGCGACTCTGTCACAGCTATGGTCGGGGTAATCGGTCTCTCCACCGCAAACGTGACCGAGCGTATTGAGACCGCTTATAAGGCCGGTTTTCACTTGTTTCAGATTTCGCTGCCGAGTTGGGGACTTCTCGACGACGCCGAAATGATGCGCTTCTTCCACGACATCTGCGATCGGTTCCCCGACTGCGGTTTTCTTCATTACAACCTCGTGCGGAGCCGCCGATTGCTGACAGCCCAGGAATACCGGCGAGTGGTAGATGAAATTCCGAATCTAATAGCCACCAAGAACACCGGGACCACTGTTGCTGGGACGATCGAATTGATGCGCACGGTTCCGGAGCTGCAACACTTCTTTGGCGAGTCGATGTTTCCGACCGGGTGTCTCATCGGTGAGTGTTCATTGCTGAGTTCGTTCGGGCCTATGATGCCGACGAAGACAAAAGAACTGTTCGAATACGGCCGCACTCGCCAGATCGATAAGCTCTTTCAGGCGCAGGCCGAATATATGCAAGTCGTGGACGCGTTTCACGATCCAGTTCGCGGTACCAGCAGGATGGATGGCGCTTACGACAAGATGTGGGTGCGGCTCGGAGGTATCCGGATGCCGCTCCGGCTTCTCTCGCCGTACCTTCCCTTTCCAGAAGAGATCTTCGAGCAATGCCGCAAGATCTTTGTCGAGCGTTACTCAGACTGGTCGAAGTAGAACAGCGATGTCTGATACACAGCTTTTGCTCCGCGATTTCGAACCACAAAGCATGCTGCAGGTTCCGAGTACCCGAGTGACGCGCTCCCGATTTCCGGTCATTGACTTTCACAGTCATTTGACCTGGAGCAACCACCTCGACCACGTTGCCGGATTCGAACTGCTGGCTATTGCCGGGGAACTCCTGCCGGTGATGGATGCGGTGAATGTCGAGATCATGGTCAACCTGACCGGAGGGCACGGCGAGTTTCTTGACAATGCTCTGTCTGGACATGTTCGTGAGCACAGGGAAAGGTTCATTGTGTTCACCGAACCTGCCTGGAGCAGAGCGGCTCATCCGGGCTATCGACAGCAGCAGGTCGAGCTCCTCGTCGCAGCTCATACGGCCGGTGCGCGCGGTCTGAAGGTTTTAAAGACGCTGGGTCTGTATTTGCGGGAAGGAATAACGACAGGGCCGCTGATTGCCGTTGACGATCCGCGCTTCGATCCGATGTGGGATGCAGCGGGCGCGCTGGGAATGCCGGTGGCGATTCACACTTCAGACCCGCGGGCCTTCTTTTTGCCGGTAGATCGATTCAACGAACGTTGGGATGAACTTGAAGCCCACCCGGACTGGTCTTTCTACGGGTCAGACTTCCCTTCAAACCACGAGCTTCAGGAAGCGCGCCGACGAGTGATGCGCCGGCACCCGCGCACCCAGTTTGTTTGTCTGCATATGGCGGATTCCGAAGACCTGGCTTACGTCTCCGAATGCATGGACGCACATCCGAATATGTATGTAGATATGGCGGCACGGCTGAACGAACTGGGCCGACAGCCACGAGCAGCGCGCAAATTTATGCACAAATACCAGGATCGTGTGTTGTTCGGAACTGACGCGATTCCTGGTGGCAAGGATATGCCGCAGCAGGTTTTCTGCGAAGAGCTGTATGAGATTTACTATCGTTTTCTCGAGACCGAAGACGAGTATTTCGCATACGCACCCCTGAACATCACACCTCAGGGTCGCTGGTATATCTCCGGCATCGGTCTCCCGGAGCGCATTCTGAGGAAGATCTACTGCGACAACGCCCGAAGCTTGATGAAATTACCCTGAAATATGAAACGCAGCGTGGCTCTCGGCTACGGCGAAGTGACTTCGCCTGTTTGGCCCGGGTACTCCAACACTGAAACCGCACGCACGGCATTTCGGGCCAGTCATAACTGACAACGCAGACTTCGAAGTGCTTCAACGTCGTGAACGTGTAACGCCCTTTCTCTGCAGGTTCTCTCCGCTGTAGCTTTTGATCCCTTATTTTTTCCAGCTGTAATTCAAACGTGTTCTCGGCAATTCGCGCATACGGATCAAGGTCTCGCCCCGCCGTGCCCTCGCCGCAGTGCAGCTTGCCGACTGCATTCGGCCGTACTTCTGCGCTGCAGTGGCGAACCACGTCACCTCGGCCTCGCGCGTGCGGACCGTACCCTGCACCACGACGGAAGAACCCTTCGCGAGCGTCCGTGCGTACTTCGGCGAGTTTGCGAACGCAAGGTAGTAAGCTCACCTGTCTGTTGGCAGGACGAGATTTTGTGCACGTTGCGTTAACGCCGGATGAACCGGCACTCCATATCAGAACATCAGCCGTAACCCGAACTGGATGATGCGCGGCTTCGGCGTAAACGCAGTCGCGGTAACCTGTCCGAACGTCGGGGTGCCGTAGGTCGCGCCGGGAATCTCAAAAGTCGGAGTATTCGTCAGGTTGAACGCTTCAGCGCGAAACTGGAACTTATATTTCTCGCGCACCAGGAAATTCTTGAACAGAGAAGCATCGAGGCTGAAAAGCCCGTCGCCCGAGATGCCGGGCAACGTGCGGCTGACTGTTCCGTATGTGTAAGGCGCCGGCGCGGTAAATGCCGCCGTGTTGAACCACTGGCTCAGCGTCTGCTGGGCGGGTTGATCGCTCACACCAGGAACGACGCTGGGCCGGTTCGCACCCCACGAAGTTATTGGCAATTGCAGTGGGATGGGCAGCCCGGACTGAAGCGTCAGGATTGAATTGATCTGCCAGCCACCCGCGAGAGCTCGGTAAAGCACTGCGCCGTGTTGCGCAAACGGAAGCTCGTAGAGCGTCGTCACAACGAGGCGCTGAGGCGCATCATAAAGGCTTTTTGAGCGCTCCGCGCGCAAGTTGCTCCAATCCTGTACCGTGGTACCGCTAATGGCGCCGGGCCGCACCTGCGTAAGGTTGTCCTCGACGTCAATTAGCTTGGACTTGGAATACGCCGCCAATATCGATAACCCACTTGAAAAGCGTTTTTCCACCTTCGCCGTCAAGGCGTGATAAATCGCATCTCCGTCGTACGAAAACGGGGTATTCAAGCCTCCCTTCCGTGTTGCGATACCGCAATTGACGGTCGGACGCAAGCTGTCGAGTAATGACCGGAGTTCAGCGGGCGCGGGCGCAGATGGCATGGGAGCGCCGCGGGTGAAACTCGGAACACGAGCTGGATCGGCCATCCATGCTGGAAGCCCGCCAAGTGTTCCGTCACTCAGCTCGCAGTAGATGTATTCGCCGCGAGGCATCTTTGCCCGGCGGTGAACGCGGAGAGTTTGCCCATGAAGCGGATGAAATGGGTAGTGGATGGTTACGGTTTCCGGACTATGGGTATTATGTTTTGGGATCGTGCGGTACCGGCAAGACGCATCTGCTGAGCGGATTGTGCGTGGCTGCGTGCCGGCAGAAGCGCCGAGTTCGTTTTGCGACCGCCGCAAGTCTCGTCAACGAACTCGTTGAAGCGAAACACCAGCTGCAACTACGTCGCGTGATGGCCCGCTG